>CALFZH010000014.1:0-66357 GCA_937952215.1 uncultured bacterium | reverse complement strand
CTCGCTCACGCCGACGAGGCCGCCGTCGTGCTGTCGGCGCTCGCCCACGCCGGCGCGCGCGGCGACGGCACCCGCGCAGCACAGGCGTTCGCCAGCGGGCACCGGGCCGCTGGCCTGCCCGCACACGTGACCCTGCTGCCGCCCGATCGCTGCGGCGTGCCGGCGCTCGAGACGGCGGTGCACACCCTCGCCCGGGTGTCGCCGCTCGGCCTGCGCAATCTGCTCACCGCTTGCGCCGCGGCCGCCAGCACCGACGGCGTGCTCGACGCCGACGAGGCCGACCTGCTGCGCGCACTCGCGACGTTGTGGGACTGCCCGATCCCGCTCGTCACCGCTGCGTAGGCGACACTGCCGCGGAGTCCGAGGACTCGGCAAGATGGGCGCAATGCGCACACTGCTCCTCCTCGGAACCTTGTCGTTCTCGCCGATGCTCCTCGTCGCCCAGGCCCCGGGGCTTGCCGGCGGCACGTCCTTCCCAACGCTGGTACCGCGTCTCCAGGCGCCCGATGCCGCGACCGCCGAACGTGTCATCACGATCGAAGGTGTGGCCGAAGTTCGTTTGCCGCCAACGCGCCTTCGCGTCGTGTTCGGCGTCAATGCGACGGAAGCTACGGCGAGCGCTGCGAGCGTCGCCTGCCGGAAACTGGTCGACGAGACCAAGGCGCGCCTCGCCGCAAAGAACATCGGCAGCGCGGACGTCGACATCGACTTCATCGCCGTCGTGCCGGCCTATGAATGGAAGGTCGAGGAGACCGGCGACCAGAAGGTCGCCGTCGAACGCCGTACGGGAGCCCGCGCGCAATACAACCTCCACGTCGCGGTCGCCGACGAGGCAGCAGCGCTCGTGGCGATCGAGGTCGTGACCGTCGCCGACGGCATCGACCTGATCGCCGTCGACTATTGGAGCGAGGAGATCGCGGCGAAGCGCGCCGAGGCGATGGCCGCCGCGCTGCGTGCGGCGCAGGACAAGGCCAAGGTACTGCTCGCGGTGTTCCCGACCCCGCCAACGCCGATCAACGTGCACGAGCAGACCACGGTCGTGCAACCGCAGCAGCTGTACGAGCAGGTGAGTCGTTCCGACGCAGCGACCCAGTCCTTCTGGAACCGCTTGCCGCACGTGAACGCCGTGCGACCCGCGTTCGTCTACTACCGCGGCCTGCATGCCGACCTCGACGTGATGTCCCCGGACCTGCCCGGCCGGCGCGACCTGCACGTCGTCGCGACGGTGCGCCTCTACTACGAGGCGCCGATGCGGCCGCAGCGCCGCTGAGGCGACGCCTCGCCCGTCAGCGCGGCCGCGCGACCCGGCGCAGCAGTTCGGCGAAGAACGGCTGCAGATCGCGCGCGGCGATCTCGTGACCCTTGGCGTTCGGGTGCTGGTCGGCGCCAGACACCCACAGTTCGGGACCGCTCATGCCGCGGAACGCCGGGAGCAGCGAGTGCGTCGGGAACCCCGCTTCGCGTGCCCACGACTCGATCGCCGTGCAGATCGCAGCGAACGGGTAGTCGTCGCCGAGATCGGCGAGGATCGGGAACACGACCAGGCCGACCTCGGCGCCGCGGGCGCGCGCTGCGTCGCGCAGCGCCACGAGGTTCTGCCGCGCGAGTGTCCATTCGGCCTGCTCCTCCGCAGTGCCGAAGTAGGCGCGCTGGAACGCGCCGAGGTATCGCGACGAGATCAGGTCGCGGTCGAGACGATCCTGCACGAGGCGATACAGGCACGACACGCCATAGAGGAAGGAGTCGCGGTTGCGGGTGGTGATCTCCTCGCGGATCTTGCCGAAGAACTCGGGGATCGAGTGCGTGCGCGTGCCATCGCGGAGGAAGAACACCACGACGACGAGGTCGGGCTGGTAGATCGGCGCCAGCACGCGGAAGCCCTCGATCCAGTCCGTGGTCAACGAGCCCGGCACGCCGCCGTTGAGCAGGTGGATGCGCTGGGCGCCGAACTGCCCCGCCGTCGCGTCGAGCGCGCGCTCGAGGCGTTCGGGGAACACCGCGGCTTCGTCCGCCACGCCGAAGCCGTACGTGAACGAGTCGCCGATGACCAGCACGCGCCGTTCGCCGGCCGGCTTCTCGGGGGCGAAGTCGTCGTCGCGCAGGCCGAACGAGTTGCGTCGATACGGCAGCGTGTGGGCGAAGAGCTGCTCGTCGACGAGTGCTTCGTGCCACGGCCGCACGTAGACGAAGCGCGCCGCGACCTCCGCGAACGCGAGACCGAGGACCAGCCCGCACGCAACGAGCACCGCCTTCGCCCGACCGGACGGACGACGCCGCACGTCGGCTTCAGCAGGGGCAGTACGGGCGTCGGGCATGGCGTCCTGGCGCGAGCGCCGCGTCGGTGGATCGCGAGCGGGCCGTCGCATCTGCGGTCCCGGAACACCCGGACCCCGCGGCGCCATCCTGACGCGTTCGTGCACGCCGGTCCAGTCGCTCCTCCGACCAAGGCGCGGCGCACACGCCCACGCCACTGCATTCCTCCCGCGCGATCCCGGTGTCTCTCGCATCGCCGAGGCCAGTGGATAGCGTGCGTCACCCCGAACGCCTCCGTGACGAGCCCGAACGACCCGAACCAGGCTGACGCCGTCGAACCACCACCCCGCGGGTTCGGGCGCCGTCTGCTGCTGTTTCTCGGACCGCCGGCGGTGGTGTTCTTCGCGTGGTGGCTGACCCACCTCTTCTACGGCGCTGCCGTGGCGCGCGAGTGTCTGCTGACGGCAGGAGCCTTCCTGACCATCGTCGGGCCCACGATCATCCTCGGCCGAGCCGTCGGGGGCGACTACGTGTTCCAGGAACTCAACACCTGGCACCTGGTGCTGGTCGCGGCCTTCATGACGGTCGTCACCGCCTTCTTCTGGACCTACAACCTCGACCTGTTCGAGCGCCTGCCACGCCTTGGCCCCGTGCTGCAACGCGCGCGCGCCCGAATGGCCGTGAACCTGGCGGAGCATCGTTGGATCCGGCGCCTCGCCGTCGTCGGCGTCGGCTTGTTCGTGCTGATGCCCATGCCCGGCAGCGGCACGGTCGGCGGTTCGCTGGTGGGGCGCATCGTCGGCTTGACCCGCCGAGCCTCGTTCGTGGCGGTCACGGTCGGCGGCGTGCTCGTCACGCTCATCTACGGGTACTTCAGCAACGAGCTCACGCGCCTGTCCGAGAGTTACCAGCTGAGCACTCCCGTGAAGATCGGCTTGGGGCTGGCGTTCGTCGCCTCGATGTGGCTGATCGGCAAGCTCATCGTGCGACTCGGCCGCTCCCCTGCCGCAGCACCAGCAGGCGCGCCTGCCGAAGTCCACGAAGACTCCAAGAGCGGAGACTGATCCCTTGGCTGCGCTCGTGCAGAAGGCTCCTTCGGCCTGACGCGCGCGATCCAGGCTTCCACCACCCGCCTCCCATGGGGCCCTCGGGTCGCGACGTGGACGAAGAACGGCAGCGCCCCGATGATCGGGAGATGCGCCCCTGCCTCGCCCCGCTGCTCGCGCTCGCCGTCACGGGCACGGCGACCGGCCAGGCGTCGCAGGTCTTCCGCAACCACAACGGCACGTTCCAGCTCGAAGTGCCGGCGAACTGGCGGCAGTTGGCGCCGAACGAAGCGCGCACGATCGGCGAGAACGCGGCGGCGCCGACCCGCCTGTGCCTCGTGCAGCCGCGCCACTTCTACGCCGTCGGTCCGGTCGACGCCTGGCTCGCCGGCGACTTCACCGCCCCGTGGCTCTACGTCGTCGAACAGCAGGACGAGTGGTTCGTCGGCGACGACTTTGCGGCAGACCTGCAGGCCATGTGGGAGAACGAGGGCAAGGCGACCGGACACCGCCACAGGCTGTCCGCGATCCGCCGGGAGAAGGTCGGCGTGCAGGGCATCGACGCGGTGATCGCCGAACGCGTCGACACCGCTCCCGACGGGCGCCCCGCGGTCGCGAGCCTCGACGTGCACACGCCGGCGGGCGGCCAGCAGATCACGCTCGTCTGGTGCTCGCGGCCCGAGGACTTCTCGGCTGCGGCGCCCGGCTTCTTGCGCTCGCTTGCGAGCTTGAAGTTCGCACGGCCGCCGCGCGCGCAGCAGAGCCTCGGCGACCGGCTGTGGACCCCGCTCGTCACCGGCGGCCTCGTCGCCCTCGTGCTACTGGTGCTCTACAAGCACACGCGCGGACGGCGCGGATCGACGACCTCGCGGTCGAATTCGGGCCCAGGAGACTTGCCGGCCGAACGCGGCTAGACTCCCGCGCGGCGCGGTTTGGCCACGACCCTGCGGTCGAGCTCGGCAGGACCTTCCGGCGCCCGAACCTCCGATCCACCGCCTTTGAAGAAGAACGTCCCGCCGTCCAAGGCCCGCAACCTCGACAAGTTCCTGTACGAGGCCGGCCAGCAGTGCCAGAAGCGGCTCTGGCTCGACTACCACGAGCCGGTCGCCGAGAAGCCCGGCGCCCTGCGCCAGGCGATGTCGGCCGCCGGTGTGCAGTTGCGGCAGCTCGCGCGCACGGCGTTCCCGAAGGGCGTGGCGGTCGAGGCGACGGATCCCACGAAGGCGGCTGCCGAGACCAAGGAACGACTGGCCGCGCAGGCGCCGGTGCTGTTCGACGCCGCATTCACCGCCGACGGCGTCGAGATCCGCTGCGACATCCTGGTCGTGCATCGCGACGGCCAATGCGACCTGTTCGAGGTCAAGTCGGGCGTCAAGGTCAAGCACCGCTACGTCAACGACCTCGCGCTGCAGACCCACGTGCTCGCCGCCAACGGCCTCAAGGTGCGCGCCGCCTACCTGCTGCACGTGAGTCCGAAGTACGTGCACAAGGAAGGCGCCGACTTCCCGGCGATGCAGCTGCTGCGCAGTGGCGACATCACCGCCAAGGTGATGAAGCAGCTCGATCCCGTGCGGCGACGGCTGCAGCAGTACCGGGCGACGCTCGCCGACGACGGCGCCCTGGCGCTGCCGATGGGCACGTTCTGCACGGTGCCGATCCCTTGCCCGCACCTCGCGCGCTGCCGCAAGGAGGCGCCAGCGCTGCCGCTGCGCGAACTGCCGGAGCTGACGCGGCAGCAGGAGGTCGAACTGCACAAGGAAGGCATCGAGGACCTGAGCGGACTCGACGTCGAGCGCCCGGGGCTGACGTTCCGCCAGCGGCGCACGCTCGCGTGCGTGCAGCAGGGCAAGCCGATCGTCGAGCCGTTCGTGCGCGAAGAACTGCGCCAGTGCCAGAAGCCCCTGCACTTCCTTGCGATCGCCGCGATCACCGATCCGCTGCCGCGGTTCGACGGCCAGCGGCCCTGGCGGCGGGTGCCGTACGCGTGGGCCGCGCGCACCGTGCACCCCGACGGCCGGCTCGAGGTCGCGTCGTTCGCGCACGCCGAACGCACCGACCCGCGACCGGACTTCGCGACGTCGCTCGGCAAGCACCTCGAGATCGGCGGCACGATCGTGGTCTGGGACGACGATGCGCTCGAGAACCTCGAGTCGCTGCTCGACGACCTGCCGGCGCAGAAGGCGTCCGTGCGCGCCATCGTCGGCCGCCAGCACCTCGACCTGATGCAGCTGTTCGACAACGGCGTGTTCCACCCGCAGGTCCGAACGCACCAGGATCTGCGCGCCAGCGTCAAAGCGCTGCTCGACGACGACAGCGGCAAGGACCTGGGCACCTTCGGCGAAGAGGAGGTGCTCGAGGCGCTGCAGAAGGCCTGGGCACCGCGCGTGAAGGCCGTCACCCGCGCCAAGGTCGCCACCGAGATCGTCGCCAGCCTGACGTGGGCCGCCGAACGCATCCACAGCCTGTTCCTCGCCTACGGCGAGATCACCGCCGAAGCCCCGAAGCCCAAGGTCGACAAGCCGCGCCCGACCGGCAAGGCGCTGCCCAAGCCCCTGCCCGACCAGCCGTGACGCGTCACGCCGCGGCGTAGGCCGACAGCAGGGCGCCGATCTCCGCTTCTGGCGCGAAGCGCCGCTGGAAGTCCTCGCGGACGCGAACGCCGAGCGAGCCTGCCGCCGAGCGGTTGCGATAGAGCGCGAGGATCTGCCGGCACAGTTCGTCCTCGGTGTCGAACAGCAGGCCGGTCTCCTTGTGCCGGATCAGCTCGCGGTTGCCGGGAGCGTTCGAGGCGACGACCGCGCGACCGAGGATGCCGGCTTCGAGGATCGTCGGCGACGCCCCCTCGCTGAACGACGTGTTGAGCACGACGTCGGCGTCGGTGTAGGCAGCGCCCATGCGATCGTGCGCGAGCGTCGGCATCAGCCGCACGCCCGGGTGCTGCTGGCCGAGTTCGCGCATCTCGGCGGCGTAGGTCGCGTCCTGTTCGGGACCGGCGATGATCATCTCGACGTCGGCGCCCGACGTGCGCAGGTTGCCGACCACCCCGAGCGCGCGGTGCTGGCCCTTGATCGGGCGCAGGCCGCCGGGCAGGAAGATGAGGAATCGCTGGCGCGGGATGCCGAGCGAACGCCGCAAGTCGGTGCCGGTCGTCGGCAGGCGGACCGCGGCGCGCGGAACGACGTCGACCTTGCCGACGGCGTCCGGCACGCGCTCTTCGACGAGGCGGCCCGCTTCGGCCGTCGGCACCAGCACCCGGTGCGCGCGACGCACGACCTCGCAGACGATCGGGCCGCGGTCCTCCAGCATGTCGTGGTGCAGGTCTTCGCCACTCAGCGAGACGACCCACGGCGTGCGCAGTCCGAGCAACTGCACGCCGGTGCGCAGCGCGTCGTGGGCATGCACGATGTCGGGGCGGAAGCGACCGATGGTGCCTTCGAGCGACTGCTTGAGTCCGCCCTCCGTCGTGCTGCCGAACACCTCGCACAGGTGTCCACGCCCCTGCAGGCCATCGCGCCACCGCGTCACCGTGGCGATCCCGCCAAGATGCAGGTGGGTCGGCGCGGGCGTCAGCAGCAGGACCTTCACGGCTCGTGCATCGGCAACGCGGCCGCGTCCACTTCAGGCGCCGGCTGCCGGCGGGCAGGCCGCGCGCAGCGCACGCACCCGAGCGGGGTCGACGGGCGCGAGCACCTGGCCGTCGCGCTTGCAGGCGGTGCCGACGATCGCGCCGTCGCATCGCGGCCAGAGCGTCGGCGCGTTCCCGGCCGTGAGCCCACTGCCGAGCCAGATCGGGAACGCCCCCACCGCCGCACGCACGCGCGCGAGCAGTGCTCCGTCGACGGCCTCGCCGGTACGCGGCCCCGACAGCACGAGGCCTGTCGCGCCCGAGCGCTCGGCGAGATCGAGCGCCCCGGCGGCGACGTCGATCGGCGCCAGCGGCGTGGCGTGCTTGACCAGGAAGTCGGCGAGCACGTCGACCTTCGAGTGCAGGCGACGGCGGTAGGCGAACAGCCGCGCGGCCTCGCCGGCGATCACACCCTGATCGGTCGCATACGCGCCCGCCAGCACGTTGACGCGGATCCAGCGGGCGCCGACCGCCGCCGCGACGCCGAGCGCGGCCACGCCGTCGTTGCGCAGGCAGTTGATGCCGACCGGCAGCCCGGTCGCATCCACGACCGCGCGCGCGACGATCGCCAGGGTGGCGACGACGTCGGGCGGCACGGGATCGTCCGCAGTGCCTTTGTGGAACGGGGCATCGCCGAAGTTCTCGACCACGAGCCCGTCGAAGCCGCCCGCTGCGTAGGCGCGCGCATCGGCGATCGCGGCGTCCAACAACGACGACATCGAGCCGTGCCGGTTCGCCGACGGCGACGCCTGCAGGTGCACGACGCCGAGCAACGGCCGCGGCGTCATGCGGGCAGCAGGCTGCGCAGCCGCATGCGCAACGCCTTCCAGCTGCGGGCGTAGCGCGACGCCTCGGCGATCAGCTCGCGCGCTTCGGCACGACGCCCTGCCGTCATCAGGTCCCAGGCCAGGTCGAGACGCACGTCCGCTTGCCGGCGTCGCGCCAGGGTCACGAAGTGCGCCTCCCCCTGCTGTGCCGCCACGATGCGCTCCATGATGCGGTCGATGCCGCGCACGAAGCGGGTGTTCGCCGACAGGCTGGCCCCGTGCACACGGTAGAAGGTCAGCGGCTCGTTCAGGTAGGCGATCGGCTCGCGCACGCTCATGCGCAGCCAGAGGTCGAAGTCCTCGGTGGCGACGAGGTCCGGATGCTCGTCGAAGCAACCCGCCGCGCGGACTGCCTCGGTGCGCGCGACGACCGTGCTGCAGATGATCGGATTCTCCCGCAGCAGCGCCTCCTGCGTCAGCACCGACGGCACGACCCGCTTCTGGTTCTTGCGGCCTTCGATGCGGTCGTCACGCACGATCCACGCATCGGTGCCGATGCACAGGGCCTGCAGTTCTTCGAGCCACTTGATCGCGAGCTGGAGCTTGTCCGGCGCGAACCAGTCGTCGGCATCGAGGAACGCGACGAACTCCGTCTTCGCGAGATCGATGCCGCGGTTGCGCGCGGCCCCGGGCCCCCGCTTCTCCTGCGTGACCACCGTCACGCCGAACTGGCGCGCGATGAGCCCGGTGTCGTCGGTCGAGCCGTCGTCGACGACGACGATCGCCTCGGGCAACACCGACTGCTGCTGCAGCGACTCGAGCGTGATCCGCAGGTACGGCGCGGCCTGGTGGGCGGGAATCACGACCGTCACGGGCGCGGTGCCGTTCATCCACGACTCCTGCGCAACTTGCCGAAGACTGCCGCCACGATGTCGCGAATGTACCGGAAGTCGCTCGGATGCACGATGACGCAGCGCCAGGCGGCGATGCCGGTCTGCCGCGACCAGGCGACCAGCGTCCACGCCGAGCCGAGCACGTAGGCGACCGACGAGGCCCAGGCGGCGCCCAACGCGCCGTGCGACGGGATCCAGGCGATGTCGAGCGCGAGCATCGCGACGAACACCACGAGCTGCGCGTTCACACACGTCTGCAGCCGATCGCGCGCCGCGAGATCGGCCTGCAGCACCTTCGAGACCGTGTAGGCGACGGTCCCCGGCGCCAGTGCCAGCAGTGCGGCACCGACGTGTGGACTCCAGCCGTCGAACCACACCTGGTCGCTGCCCTTCGCCAGCATGGTGATGAACCCCATCACCGGATCGATCAGCAGCAGGATCGCGGCGGCGCCGACGACCGACAGCAGGAGACCGAAGCGCGACAGGATCGGCGTCATCGTCCGCGCCTGCTCGTGCGTGCTGCCCGCGACCTTCGAGAAGAACAGGTCGCGCATCGCCTCGGGGAAGTGCCACACGAGTTCGGCCCAGGTGACCGCCATCGAGTAGAAGGCGACCTGCGCGAACGCGAGGTCTTTCGCGGCCTGCTCGTCGCTGCCCTTGGCGACGTACGTGGTGATCAGGATCGCACCGAGCACGACCAGATCGAGCCGGTGGTTCAGGTAGACGAGCGTCGACGTGAGGTTCGCCTTCCACCCGAACCGCAGCGCCTCGCCCAGGAACCCGCGGTGCATGCGCACGCGCAGCTGGACCACCTTGCGCACGAGCCACAGCGTCACCAGGACCACCACCGCCGTCGACCACAGGCGCCCCCACGCGACGCCGAGCGGTACGTGTTCGTTGGCGACGCTACCGCCGAACCAGAAGAAGCAGGCGAAGAACGCCGGCAGGAATGCGAGCGACGTGACGAGGTGCACGACGCCGTAGTCCTTGATCCTCTCGGTCGCGAGCTGCGTGCTGTTGGCGTAGCTGGCGACCAGCAGCAAGGGCACGGCCGCACAGATCGGCAACACGAGCCACGGATCGGTCGTCCAGTCCGCGCGCAGCAGCGGCAGCACGAAGAGGCTGACCAGGGCCGCCACGACCGCGACGATGCCGCCCCAGACGAGCGCGACCGCCATCGACGTCTCGAAGGCGACCTGCGCCGGCCAGCGCCCTCGCCGCACCAGCCAGACGAGTGCGGTGGCGAGCCCGAGGTTGGCGATCGCGCCGAGGATGAACGGCAGCGAGGCGGCGATGCCGGCGTGGCCGTGCTGGTCGGGCTGGTCGGCCGTCAGCAGGTACAGCACGAGCCCGCCGCCCTTGTCGACCGCGACGACGAGGACGTGGACCAGGAAGGTGAAGACCACCCACCGCCGGAAGTTCACGTGTGTCTCGCGCGCATGAGTTCGGTCTGCACCGCCCGTCGATCGAACGCCGGATGCTACCGACGCTGCGTCGCCCGGCGCAGCGCGACTGCCGCCCGGTCACGGCTCGGGCTTGTATCGGGGGCGGCCCGCCGCGAGCTTGACGACCACTCGTGACGCCGACCCGGCCAGCCATGCGCCTCGTCTTCCTTTGCCAGCGCGTGCCATGGCCGCCCGACCGCGGCGACCGCATCACGACCTGGAACTTCCTGCAGCACTTCCTCGCGCGCGGGTTCCGGGTGCAGGTCGGGTGCTTCCGCGAAGAGGCGCGCGATGCGGAAGGCGTGGCGTTCCTCCGCGAGCAGGGCGTCGAAGTCGTGGCACCCGGGCTCTCGCGCCGCTGGCGCAAGATCACGAGCCTGCGCGGCCTGTTGACCGGCGAGCCGCTGACGCTGCCGTTCTTCCGCGACCACGCCGTCGCGCGCGCCGTCGACGCCTGGTGCACGCCGACCCCACCCGACCTGCTCTGGGTCTACTCGTCGTCGATGGCGCAGTACGCGCTCGCCGTGCCGGCCCGCGCGAAGGTCATGCAGTTCGCCGAACTCGACTCCGACAAGTGGGCGCAGTTCGCGGCACGGAGCGGACCGTTCGGCCGCTGGCTCTACGGCCGCGAGGCGAAGCGGCTGCTCGCGTTCGAGGATCGCGTCGCGCGCACGTTCTCGCGATCGGCGGTCGTCAGCGAAGTGGAACGCACGCTGTTCCGCGAACGCATCCCTGGCGTCGAACCGGTCGTGCTGCCGAACGGCGTCGACGTCGAGCACTTCACGTCGGGCGGCGATGCCAGGCGCCATCCGCGCACCGCCATCTTCACCGGCGTCATGGACTACGAACCCAACGTCGACGGCGTGTGCTGGTTCGCCGCCGAGTGCTGGCCCGCGATCCGCGCGCGCCACCCGGATGCGCGCCTGCTGATCGTCGGCAGCAAGCCAGTGCCGCGCGTGACGGCGCTGGCGGGGTTGCCCGGCGTGACCGTCACCGGACGCGTGCCGACGACGCCGCCGTGGTTCGACGAGGCGGCCGTCGCGATCGCGCCGCTGCGCCTCGCGCGCGGCGTGCAGAACAAGGTGCTCGAGGCGATGAGCATGGCGCTGCCGGTCGTGTCCTCGCCGCAGGCAGCGCAAGGCCTCGGCACGGTGCCGACGGACACGCTGGCGGTCGCCGACGGCGCCGCAGCGACGATCGCCGGCGTCCTGCGGTGGTTCGACGATCCGGGCGGCGCGCGCGCCGCCGGCGCGGCGGCCGCTGCGTGGGTCCGCCGCGAGTGGCGCTGGCAGCGCATGTTCGACCGCTGCGACGCCATGCTCGCCGACCTCGGCGTCGGCGATACGCAGCGCTGAAACGACGCGGGCCGGCACCCTGGCCGGCCCGCGGCGTGTCGCTCACCCGGCGATCACTGCCAGTTCTGGTTGTTGTTCGCCGCGTCGAGCGCGTTCTTCAGGCGGCGCTGCAACTCGCGGTTGTTGTCACACGGCGGCGTGAAGGGGTCGAGGCCGAGCGCGACGTTCGCGGCCTGCATCAGCGCCTGGATCGTGGTCGGGCCCGAGCAGGTCTGCACCCAGCAGTTCGGGTTCACCGTGCCCGACAGGACGTTGAGCTGCATCGCCGCCAGCTGCGCCGAGAGCATGTAGGACATGTTCCAGGAGTTGGCGCCCTTGAGCCAGCAGCGCCACTGGGCGGTGTTGCCGGTCGGGTTGAACGACGAACCCGACATCGTCACGAGGTTGAGCAGCGCCAGCTCGTCCCAGAAGCCGCCGTTCTGGATGATCGCGATGCCGTTGTTGTTGCGCCAGAAGCCGATCGTGCGGCCGACGCACTGCAGCTGCAGCGAGAACTTGCCGAAGTCGACGACCTGCGCACCGCAGCCGCACGCCGACAGCCGGACGTCGGTCGGCGTCGTCGCGACGTAGAGCTGGGTGTTGAGCTGCACGACGACGCTGCAGTCGTCGAGGCCGAGACCGGTGAAGGAGTAGCCGCCCTGCGCGTTGGTGACCGCGCTCGCCACCACCTGGCCGCTGCCGTTCGACACCAGATTCACCGTGATGCCGCCCGTGCCGCCCTCGGTGGCCTCGCGCAGGCCGTTCTGGTTGGTGTCCTCGAACACCACGCCCGACAACGAGCCCGGGCTGCCGTCGCCGACGCGGAAGTGGCGGAAGCCGACGAACGTCGCGACGCCGGCTGCGTCGAGCTGGTACATCAGCACCTTCTGCACGCACTTGAGGTCCGGACGCGTCGGGATCTCCGCCGGCGCGTTGAACGGGAACAGCGGCATGCTGTCGCCGCCGACAGCGCCGACGCCGACACCCGGCAGCGACGGCGTGGTGCTCTCGCGCGCCATCGCGAACGTGCCGTTGCCCTGGTTGGCGCAGATGAACACGCGGTCCACGGCCGGCAACTGCGAGATGTCGACGAAGTTGACGTCGACGACGTCGAACCGATAGCGCCCGCTCGGCAGGCTGCCGTCGAGCGTCGCGTAGATCCTCGCGTCAGGCGCCAGCGCCATCGGGTTCGTGTAGAGGATCGGCGGCTCGATCGGGAATCCGACGCTGCCGAAGGCGAACGGTACGCCCGCGGCATTGCCGAGCACGACCGGGTCCTGGGCCACCGCGATGGTGGCCGAGGCGAAAACGAGGAGAGGGACGATGGTCTTCATGAGGTGAGGAGCTGCGGATGATGACGAGACGGTTTCGTGGTCACCGAACCGGTCGCGGATGAAACCGGCAGCGTTCTCGCGTGGATAGCCCCCCCGGCCGCGATCCAGGATCCCGGCCCAGCAACCCCCGATGGCAAGGGCCCGTCGCCGTACATGAAAATGCGCGTGGCCGACGGTTTCACCCCGTCGGCCACGCGCATCTCGTCCAGGCTCGTTCGATCAGAGCCAGTTCTGGTTGTTGTTCGCCGCGTCGAGCGCGTTCTTCAGGCGGCGCTGCAACTCGCGGTTGTTGTCACACGGCGGCGTGAAGGGGTCGAGGCCGAGCGCGACGTTCGCGGCCTGCATCAGCGCCTGGATCGTGGTCGGGCCCGAGCAGGTCTGCACCCAGCAGTTCGGGTTCACCGTGCCCGACAGGACGTTGAGCTGCATCGCCGCCAGCTGCGCCGAGAGCATGTAGGACATGTTCCAGGAGTTGGCGCCCTTGAGCCAGCAGCGCCACTGGGCGGTGTTGCCGGTCGGGTTGAACGACGAACCCGACATCGTCACGAGGTTGAGCAGCGCCAGCTCGTCCCAGAAGCCGCCGTTCTGGATGATCGCGATGCCGTTGTTGTTGCGCCAGAAGCCGATCGTGCGGCCGACGCACTGCAGCTGCAGCGAGAACTTGCCGAAGTCGACGACCTGCGCACCGCAGCCGCACGCCGACAGCCGGACGTCGGTCGGCGTCGTCGCGACGTAGAGCTGGGTGTTGAGCTGCACGACGACGCTGCAGTCGTCGAGGCCGAGACCGGTGAAGGAGTAGCCGCCCTGCGCGTTGGTGACCGCGCTCGCCACCACCTGGCCGCTGCCGTTCGACACCAGATTCACCGTGATGCCGCCCGTGCCGCCCTCGGTGGCCTCGCGCAGGCCGTTCTGGTTGGTGTCCTCGAACACCACGCCCGACAACGAGCCCGGGCTGCCGTCGCCGACGCGGAAGTGGCGGAAGCCGACGAACGTCGCGACGCCGGCTGCGTCGAGCTGGTACATCAGCACCTTCTGCACGCACTTGAGGTCCGGACGCGTCGGGATCTCCGCCGGCGCGTTGAACGGGAACAGCGGCATGCTGTCGCCGCCGACAGCGCCGACGCCGACACCCGGCAGCGACGGCGTGGTGCTCTCGCGCGCCATCGCGAACGTGCCGTTGCCCTGGTTGGCGCAGATGAACACGCGGTCCACGGCCGGCAACTGCGAGATGTCGACGAAGTTGACGTCGACGACGTCGAACCGATAGCGCCCGCTCGGCAGGCTGCCGTCGAGCGTCGCGTAGATCCTCGCGTCAGGCGCCAGCGCCATCGGGTTCGTGTAGAGGATCGGCGGGTCGATCGGGAAGCCGACGCTGCCGAAGGCGAACGGGGCGCCCGCGGCATTGCCGAGTACGACCGGATCCTGGGCCACCGCGATGGCAGCCGAGGCGAGAACGACGAGGGGAGCGAGTGTGATGCGCATGGAATGGTCGCGGACGAGGCCCGTCGGGCCGTTTGCGGTTGCCGACAAGAGAACCCCACCACCGCGCTGCGCGCCGGGGACTCGCCCCAGACGGAGACGACCCGACGGCAACTGCCGATGGCACGGCGCGCCGCCGCTCGATGCGACGTTTCCGGCGACCGCGCCTCTCGCTAGCCTCGACGGCGTGATCCAGCCGCAGCGCATCGGCATCGTCGACATGGGCTCCAACGCGATCCGCTTCGTGATCGCCGAGGCCACGGCCGGCGCCATCGGCGTGCTCGAGAGCCATCGCCTGGCGGCGCGCCTGGGCCGCGACGTGTTCCAGACCGGGCAGCTGCCGGAGGCCGCGTTGGCCGAGGTCGTCGACGCGTTCCGGCGATTCCGCGCCTCGTGCGATCGCCACGGCGTCAGCCACGTTCGCGCGATCGCGACGTCGGCGATGCGCGACGCTCGCAACCGCGACCTGCTGATCGACCGCGTCCGCGACGCGAGCAACATCGAGATCGAGGTGATCTCCGGCACGCAGGAGGCGTACCTGCTCAAGCTGGCGGTCGAATCGAAGATCGACCTGCAGAAAGGGCGATCGTTGCTCGTCGACGTCGGCGGCGGCTCGGTCGAGATGGTGCTGGTCGAAGACGGCCAGGTCGCGAGTGCCGATTCGTACCGGCTCGGCGCCCTGCGCATGCTGCAGGCGCTGCGCGATGGCGAACAGAACGGCGACGACTTCGTCGATCTGCTGCACAAGCACCTGAAGAGCCTCGAGCACCGCATCGCCGATCGCTTCGACGAGCACCGCATCGATCGTTACATCGCCGTCGGCGGCAACATCGAGAGCCTCGCCGACCTGGTCGCGGCCCGCGAGTCGCCGCGCAAGGCGGATGGCGCCGAAACCTGGCCGTTGGCCGACCTGCAGCGCGAAGTGCTGGGCCTGGCGCGGATGTCGGTGGCCGAGCGCATCGAGAAGCGCGGCCTCAAACCCGACCGCGCCGACACGATCGTCCCGGCCGGCATCGTCTACGTGCGCCTCGGCGAGCTCGCCGGCGTGTCCCGCGTCGCGGTGCCGCGCGTCGGCATCAAGGACGGGCTGCTGGTCGAGGTCGTGCGCGGGCACATCGACACGTTCGCCGCCGAGGACCACGTCGACGTCGTGCTCGGTTCCTGCCGCGCGATGGGTCGCCGTTTTCACTACGAGTCCGGTCACGCCGAAGCCGTGCTGGTGCTCGCGCGCCAGCTGTTCGATCAGACCCGCGAGTTGCACGGACTCGGCGGCAGGGCGCGCGTGCTGCTCGAAGCCGCGGCCCTGCTGCACGACGTCGGTGTCGCCGTCAACAACGACGGCCACCACAAGCACTCGCAGTACCTGATCTGCTCGAGCGAGCTGGTCGGCCTGACCGACGAGGAACGCCAGATCGTCGGCCTGCTGGCCCGCTACCACCGCAAGTCGCCGCCGATGCGCGACCACGAGGAGTTCATGGCGTTGCGCCGCCGCGAACGCACGCTGGTCGAGCGACTCGCGGCGATCCTGCGGCTCGCCGACGCGCTCGACCGCCAACACGCGGGCGTGGTGCGCGGCGTCAGCGTGGAGGTCCGCGAAGAACGCGTGAATCTGCGGCCAATCCTGGCCGGCAGCGAATCCTCGCGCTTGACGCTCGAGGCCAGGGCGGTGGATGAGAAGGGCGCCATGTTCGCGCAGCTGTTCGGTCGCGTGCCGACGTTGCTGCCGCCGTAGACGTGCGCACCCGCCTCGCCGACCGAGCCATGGCCAACCACACCGAGAACGAGTTCAAGCTGCGCGCGACGCTGCCGATCGCCACCGCCGCCGTCGATGGCGCCCTGCGCGACCTCGGGGTCACGTGCCACGCCGAAGGTCCTCACCACCACGTCGACGTCTACCTGGACGATGAGCTCGGCAGCCTGCGCGCAGCCCGCATCGGACTGCGGCTGCGGACCCGCGACGGCGCCGCGCGCATCGAGAGCAAGGCCGGCGCCGATCCCGTCGACGGGCTGTTCGTGCGGCGCGAACTCGCGGCCGACTGGCCCGCTGCCGAGCCGCCGCGCACCGCGCGCGACCTGCCGCCGGCGCTTCGTGACCAGACCGAGCCGTTCGTGCTCGACCGACCGCTGCGGGAGACCGTGCGCCTGGCGACGCGCCGGGACACGCGCCGGATCGAAGCCGCCGGCGACGAGCCGTGCGAACTCGTCATCGACGAAGTCGAGGCGACCGCCGGAGCCCGGCGCGCCTCGTTCCACGAGGTGGAGATCGAGTTCGGCGGCGACGACGCCGACAGTCGGCAGTTGGCTGCGGCGCTACAGCAGGCCTTGCCACTCGTCGCGGCGACCGACGACAAGCCCGACCATGCCGCGAGGCTGCTCGGCCTCGCCGCCAACGACGACGCGCCCGTCGATCGCGCCACAGCGGGCAGCGTCGCCGACGTGGTGGCCGGCCTGCTCGCGCAACACCTCGCGGCGATGCGCCTCGCGGAGGTCGGCGTGCGCGCCGACGACTCGGCCGAAGATCTCCACCGCATGCGGGTCGCATCGCGGCGACTGCGCAGCGTCGTGCGCGCGTTCCGCGATCTCTGGCCCGACGAGGTGGCGGCACGTCTGCTCGCCGCACTCGCCGATGGCAGCCGGGAACTCGCGGCCGTGCGCGACTTCGACGTGCTGCTCGCCTCGCTTCCCGAAGCGAGCGCCCGCCTGCCCGCGGCGTTGCGCGGCGCCGCCGAACAGGTCGTCGCGTGGATCCGCGGCGAAGGCGCGGCGGCGCGCGTCGCCTTGCAAGCGGCGCTGCGCAGCGACGATCGCCTGCGGCGGCAGGCCGGGGTCGAGCGCGACCTCGCGGCACTCGATCGCAGCACGCCGCACAACCACGCTCCCGTTGCCGAGGACGCCCCGCTGCGGATCGCTCGCGCCGCCACGCGCGTGCGCAAGCTGCTGCGCGCGCTGCCGCCGGACCTGCCGCTCGGCCCGCTGCACGAACTCCGCATCGCGAGCAAACGTCTGCGCTACGTCGCCGAGCAGTTCGCCGACCTTCCCGGCATCGACGTTGGCAAGGCCCTGGACCGCCTGGCAACCCTGCAGCAGGCGACGGGAGATGTCTGTGACCGCGACGCAGCGGCAGCGCGGCTGCTCGATTGGCTGCGGCCCGCTGCGGCCGCAGGCCCCGACGGAGCGCTGACTGCCGCTGCCATCGGCGGTCTCGCGGCCCAGTACACGACCGCCGCCAACAAGGCCCGCAAGGTCGCTTCACGAGCGATCGCGCGGCTCGATCGCAAGCGCATCTGGCGCCAGTTCGCCGGCGACGCCAGGACTGACGCCAATTTGGCGCAGTAGGGTCAACTCGACAGTCGCGAACGGCAGCGCGGCATGGTCGCGCGAGCGAACGCGCGTCGCCGCGATCGGCACGCACCTTGCGCCAGGCGTCGCTCGTCCTACCGAGGAACCTGAACATGAAGACCAACCAACCCGTCTCCGTTCCGCAGACCCGCGATCCGTTCCAGACGCTGCTCGGCCGACTGTTCGGCGACGCCGTCCCGGACTTCTTCCCCGAAGTGCACGGCGCCCCGCGCGCCGACATCGCCGAGACCGAGGCCGGCTACGAGCTGGCGTTCGAACTGCCCGGCATCGAGGAGAAGGACATCCATGTCGACGTGCAGGACCAGACGTTGACGATCACGGCCGAGCGCAGCGACAGCCGCGAGCAGTCCGGCAAGCGCTGGCACCGGCTCGAGCAGCGCTACGGGCAGTTCCGCCGCAGCATCACGCTGCCCACCGACGCGGCGAACACCGGCATCGAGGCGGTCCACAAGAACGGTGTTCTGACCGTCACCGTGCCGAAAGCTCCCGAGTCGCGACCGCGGCGCATCCAGGTTCGCGGCGGCTGATCGACCAGGTCGGCCAGCGCCGGCGGGTGCAGGGTTCGCGGCGGCGCGCTACCATCGGCGCGCCTCCGCGAGACGGAGAGGAGGAACGATGCGTCACCCCGCGCTGTCCGCCCTGTTCGTGTTCGGCTGCTCGCTGCTGACCGGCTTCGCCACCACGCAGACGCCGCCACCGGCGCCAGCGCCAACGCCAGCCGCGCCCGCTGCTGCCCCGCTCATCCGCTGGGAACGCGACTTCGAAGCAGCCCTGCAGCGTGCCGCAGCCGAGAAGAAGCCGCTGTTCGTGGCGTTCCTGATGGACGACGAGCCGGCGAACGACCAGACCGTTCGCGATCACTACAAGGACGCGCGCCTGACCGGCCTGCTCGAGCGCTTCGTCTGCCTGGTCGGCAGCCTCGGCACGCACCCGGGCAGCGACGAGGGCTGCGCGCGCTTTCCGGGGATCACCTGCGAACACCACAGCACCATCGAGCAGCTCGCCCGCAATCGCTGGCTCGACGGCGACCTCGTCAACACGCCGCAGCACCTGTTCTGCGATCCGCAGGGCAACGTCCTGCACCGCAAGATCTTCCTGATCGACAAAGCGACGATGGCGCGCACGCTGCTGGCGACGCTCGATGCGTGCGGCGTCGACACCACGAATCTGCAGGTCGACTTCGGCAAGGACGGCGGAGTCGCGTCCTCGGCGGACGAGCGGATGCGGGTCACGACCTGGCTCGCCGACCTGACCAGCCGCAACCTCGAGGTGCGCGAACGCGCGATCCGCGGCCTCGCCTACGCCGACGATCCGCGGGCGCTGCCGGCCGTGATCGAACGCCTGCACAAGAAGCACGACGACGCGACGCGGCTCGCGGCGATCAGCGCGTTGGGCGTCAAGGGCAACCACCGCGCGATCGCACACCTCACGCCGCTGCTCACCGAGGCCAACGCGCAGATCCTCGCCGCGGCTGCCTCGGCGCTCGAGTCGATCCAGTTGCCGCAGGCGACGCCCGCACTGGTCACCGCGATGAAGAAGGAGAAGCGCGACCGCGTGCTCGGCGCGATCGTGCGGGCCGCGGCGAAGACGTCGCCCGACTCCGCCGAAGTGCGCGCGCTCTGCGTCGCCAAGGTGGGCTCGGCGAGCAACCAGCTGCAAGGCAGCATGCTGGTCGCCCTCGGCCGCCTCGCGACCCACGAGACGATTCCGCCGGCCCTGCTGCCGCTGCTGAAGAGCCGCAACCAGAACGTGCGCGGCCTCACGGTCTGGGCGCTCGGCGGCCAACGTTCGCCGGCCGTCACCAAGGCCCTCCGGCAGCTGCAGCAGGAAGAGAAGACGCCGGAGGTCCTGCAGCTGCTGCCGCTCGCGGTGCGGCAGAGCCTGGGCGAGAAGGTCGAGGGCTACGAGTCGAGGTTCTGGTCGTTCTTCTCGGGCTCGTGACCTGGGCAAGCGGCGGCAGCAGCCGATTCAAGCCGTCGCCCCGGACCACCCGAAACCCACACCCGCCATGTCCGGACTTCAGGCGCTGTGGAAGAACGCCGACGAGCACCAACGCAGTCGCCTGGCGGAGATGAAGCAGGCCGAGGTCCGACCGGGATCCGCTCTCCCGCGCCTGGCAACGGGTGCACGCAGGCGAACTCGACGCGGCTCTGGCGTTGCTGGCCGAGCTGCCGTCGACCTCGGCGAGACACTACGACCGGCTCTGTCTCGAGGGGCTCGTGCTGCGTCGTTTGCGCCGGTTCGCCGACGCCGAACGTGTCCTTGGTGCAGCCATCGAGCTGCACCGCCGCGGACCGACCGCGCTGGTCGAGCGGGCATGGCTTTGGCTCGACCAGCAGCGCCATGCCGAGGCCATGGTCGATGCCGAACTCGCGGTGAAGAACGCGCAGAACGGCAAGCCCGAAGTGATGGCGGCGGCCTTCAGCGTGTACGGCCACGCGCTCGGATGGAGCGGTGACCTGCCCAATGCAGTGGTTGCTCTGCAGAAAGCCGTGGAACTCCAGCCTGAACATGCCGAAATGCACACGCAACTGGGCTGGGCGTTGTTCTACTCGCATCGCTTCGCCGAAGCGGCCGTTGCGTGCGCTCGCGCCTTGGAACTGGCGCCTGGCTGGCTCGGCGCGATGGCGTTGCGCGAAGCGATCGCGGCGCCGCGTCCCTGAACTCGCGTTGGCGTTGTTCGCCTTCGCCGGTCCTCGCGGTGGCAACGCGTCGCCATCATGTTCGCGCCTCGGCGCGCCGATCCGGCTCGAACCGCACGAAGATGTCGACGCGATCCACGATCGCACACCCTCTGCGATCCCGCGGTAGCATCCCGCCGCCTCGCCCATGTCCTCTGCCCCACCCGTGACGTCGCCGGGTCGCGCGGCCAAGCGCGCGCCATCCCGGTTCGAGCAACTCTGCAACACGCCGCGTTCGCTGAGTCCGTTCCTCCTGGTCGCAGGACTCGTGTCGGGCAACGGCCTGGTGGCGCTGTCGAACAGCCCCCTCGCGCGGGTCGGTGCGGCGACGCTGACGCTGCTCACGGTGCTCGCCGTGCTGCGCACGCTGCGCGCCGGAACGGCCCGACCGTTCGTCGCAGCGGTCGTTCTGACCGGGCTGCTCGCGGCGATGCTGCACCGGTCTGCCGCCCAGGCACCGGGCGGCTGGAGCGGGGTGTTGACGCTCGTGGTCGACGCCTACGCGATCGGCCTCGGCCTCGGCGCGCTGCTGGCGGGGGTCCGCCTGCTGTCCCCGCTCAGGGCCGCGCTGCTGCTGTTCTCCGCCGCATCGACGGTCGCGGTCGGTGCAGCAGCCCTCGAATGGCGTGCGACGGGCAGCACCCCCGGAGCGGAGCCGCGGGCCGACGGGCAGGCGCGGCAGGCGGAGGACCTACGCGCGTTCTTCGTGCCGAACACGCAGACCTGGCTCGGTCCCACCGCCATCCCCGCACCCGGCGTCGGCTACCGGAACCCGGGAAACACCGTCACGAAGTGCTGCTACCCCGACAACCCGCGCGGCTACTTCGACGTCGAGCAGATCTACGGACCGCAGGACATGCGCGGGGCACTGCTGCGGGTCTCGTCGCAGGCCGAGGCAACCATACGCCCGACGCGTGAACGGACCGGCACGGTGCGCGTCGAGCCGACGACGATCGACAAGGAGGCCCCGTGGCGCATCCGCGTCGAGTTCCTGCAGGTGCCGGTGCGCGCCGGAGTGCGCTACACGGTCACCTGGCGCGCACGCGCTGACCGCCCGCGCCCGCTGCGCCTGGCCTCGTTCGATCCGGCAGAACAGAACACGCGCACCGGCCTCGAGAAGACGGTCATGCTCTCGGAGGAGTGGGGCGACCACTCGGCGGTGTTCCTCGCGACGCGGACGTCGAATCAGAACGTCCTCCAGTTCGTCGTCGGCCACGTCGCCGTTGCCGTCGAACTCACCGCGGTCGCGATCCAGGCCCACACGCGCGAGGCGGTGACGATGCAGCCGGACCGGTGGCGCCCCGCGGACCCGGCGACGGCGCTCGAACGCTCGGCTACGGGTGTGCGGCTGGTGCCCGGACCGGCGCGCACGGCGGGAGCGGACCGCGAGTTGTTCCCGATGGCGCAGGGCGCCGAGTACGAGTTCACCCTGCGGGCACGCGCCGACGTCGACCAGCAAGTGGCCGCAAGCGTGTTCGATGCCACCGATCCTTCGCAGATGCTCGGCCTCGGCCCGCCGCTGGCCCTGACCAAGGACTGGAAGGTGTTCGGCGCGCGGTTCACGGCACCGCGCGACGCCGCGCAGCCGGTGTTCACGGTCCGCGCCGCCAACGCCGCCGCGGCGATCGACATCGACGGGTTCCATCTCGCGAGCCACGACCCTGGCCCCACGGTCCTCGTCCCGCCGCGCTACACCGTCAGCAACCAGCTCAACGCCGAGGGGTTTCGCGACACCGACCATCCGCTGGCGAAGGCACCGGGCACCTACCGCATCGCGTGGATCGGCGATTCGTTCACCTTCGGTCAGGGCGTGCACGAACAGGACACGTTCGTGCGGCGGGTCGAGCGTGCGCTCACGACGCGGATGCAGGACCGGCCCGAAGCGATGAACTTCGGCGTTTGCGGCTACTGCACGCAGCAGGAGGTCACCTGCTACGAGCAGTCGGCTGCGCGGTACGAGCCCGACCTCGTCATCGTGACGATGGTGTACAACGACAACCTCTCGTACGAGGACGAGAAGCGGCTCGGCTTCCACGAGCCGCCGACCGGGGCGGCCCTGGTGCGCTACTGGCAGCAGCTCAGCCAGACCTACGAGAAGGTCGGCTACGAAGGGTGCGTCGTCGAACTGAAGAAACTCGACGAACTCTGCCGGCAGCGCGGCTCGCGCCTCGTGGTCGTGGTGTTCCAGCGTGCCAACGACGTGGGCTACAGCGAGAAGATGGGCACGACCATCCGCGAGGGACTGAAGGACACGGGCGTGCCGATCCTCGACCTGGCCGAGGACTTCCGCACGTTCCCGTGGGAGATCCAGGAAGTGCATCCGACCGACGGGCACCCGAACGAACTCGGCCATGCGATCGCCGCGGATCGCATCGTCGAATTCCTCTGCCGCGAAGTGCTGGCGGGCAAGCTGAAGTAGCGGCCCAGGGGCCGCGACTCCGTGCCCGCCGGCGGCGATGTTCTCCCGCCCCGCGCGTGGAGAACGCCAGCGCAATGCCAACGCCGTGATCCGGTCTCCGCGCGGCCAGTTCCCGCAATGCCCCATGGACAGCCACGCGTTGGCGCACTAGGGTCGATTGACCCCTTGCGGGGCTGGAGACTCGCAATGCTCGTCACACGCTTCGTCGCCGTGTCGCTTGCAGCTTGGTTCGCCGTTGCCCTGGCACCGGCGCAGATGCCTGGCGAATTCGACTTCGACATCTCGCAGCTGACGGTGTCCGTGATCCCGCCGAACGGCAGCACGCACGTGATCTCGGCGCCGGTCACCTACACCGGCCAGAACTTGCGGCTCAACGCGCCGCTGCGCATCACCGCGGCGGGCGAGCTCCGGCTGTTGCGCTCCCAGCTCGAGGTCGTCGGCAGCGTGACGCTCGAGGACGGCGGCCGGCTCACGGTGATCGACTCCGACCTGCTGTTGCGTCAGACGTTCTCGCAGCAGTACGACTTGCGAGTCGAGGGCGGCCTCGTCCACACCGAACGCGCGCGCATCGGCAGCTCCTACGTCGGCACCAGTCTGTTCCTGACCCGGATGCTGCACCTGCGCGGGACGTGGCTCGCACGCCACACGGTGTGTCAGTGCCTCGCGCTGATCATCGCCGACGGCAGGAACGGCTGGTTCGGCAATCCCCTGCACAAGGGCGGCTCGCTGTTCGGGCTCGGCGTCTACGAGGGAGACCGCGCCGATGCGCTGCACATGACCGGAATGGGCGACGTGCACCTGACCAACGGCACGATGAACATCGCCCTCTACCTGGACGCGGCCGGTTCGCCGGTGCCGACCACGACGACGATCGACCTCGATCGCCGCGTGCCGCTGACCCGCACGTACGGCGACCCGCTCATCCACGCCGGCGTGACCAATGCGATCGCCAACAACCCGTACTGGCTGTCGCTGAACAACCACCGCAGCTCGCTCTGGCAGTTGTTCGCCGTCAACGCGAACAGCGCGCTGCCCCTGCAGACCGTCCACCTGCAGAACGCCGAGGATGTCATCTGCAACTTCCGCGGCACCAACTTCACCGGCTCACCGATCCTGGCCGGGCCCTGGGCCAGCCACTACGCCACCCTGCCTGGGTTGCCGTCGACGGCGAAGCCGGGGCATCACGCGCTGCCGCCCGGGTGCTCGGTCCAGCTTGCGAACGTCAAGTACGAGTCGGGGCCCAACCCGGGCGACTGGAACAGCATCCGTTCCTGGGGCATCTACGCCTCGGGCACCGGCACCAACCTCACCGTCAGCGGCCCGTCGCTGATCGCCGAGCTGCAACTCACGAGCGGCACGATGAACCTGTCGGGAACAGGCAGCTTCGACATGGGCGTTCGCGCCAACACGTGCCGCCTCTACCAGGGTGCCAACCTGACGATCACCAACGCCGCGATCGGTGACTTCCAGAACACGAGCCTGATCGGTCTCGTCGAGGCCAACAACCAGGGGGTCTGCACGATCACGAACAGTCGCGTGGCGAACGTCCGGTTCCGCACGACCAACGCGAGCGCTGCGATCAGCGCGACGAACTTGTTCGGCGCGGAGAACGTCATCGTCGACACCGCGGGAGGCGGCGTCGTCACGATCACCCAGGCGACGCCCACGCAGTCGTGGGACCGGCAGAACCTCGGCTTCGAGTCGAGTCCCTTGCTGGCCGGCAACACGCCGCCGTATTGGGCCGCCACGTCGGTGACGGGTTCGGCCGTGGCGACCGCCGCGCCCGGCGCCCCGGGCACCACGTCCTACGAGTTCCTGGCCACGGCGAACGGCGCCTCGCTGGAGAAGCAGTTGACGCTGCCCCCGGAGACGAGCCTGACGATGATCGGCGCGGCGCGCATCCTCACGCCCCCCGGCAGCGGCGGGATCGTCGCGTCGATGAGCCACGGCGCCGCCACGCCGTCCGCCGCGCTCAATCTCGGCATCGTGAACGCATGGCAGCGCTTCCAGGTGCCGCTGCTGACCACGACCGCTGCCGGCACGGCGGCGTTGCGGTTGCAGGCGACGGGCACGCCCGCCGTGGTCCAGCTCGACGACTTCCGCGTCGTGCTGGGAAGTTGGTGGGACCAGGACAACCTGGCCAACCTGGACTTCGAGGGGCAATGCCGCGACCGCGGTTTCGCCCCGGACTACTGGCGCGCGCCCGATGGTTGGACGGCGTTCCAACTGCGGAGCGAGCCCGACCCGACGGTCACGCGACCGGGTGCCAACCCCGGGTCCCAGTCGTTGCGGGTCGTGCCCACGCACCCCTCGGCCAACATCGGCAAGGTGCTGACCTTCTTCCGCGCTGGCGAGTCCGTGCGGGTGCGAGGCTGGGTCCTCGGCACGTCGACGGCCGGCGCGAACATCCAGGTCATCGTCGGGAACGGCCCGAACTACTTCGTCGTCGCGCCCCCGAACGTGTTCTCCGGGCCGATCGCGTGCAACGGCACCTGGCAGTTCGTCGACGTGACGTACGTCGTGCCGGTCAACCCGATCTACACCCGCGTCGGAGTCAGTGTATTCGGCATGGCCAACGTGCCGGTCTGGTTCGACGACTTCACCGTGGAGGTCCAATGACACCCTTCTTCCGTGCGCTGCGCGCGGCGGTCGTGCTCGGCACGACGACGGCGACGAGCGTGGCCCAACTGGTCTGGCCGGCGGCGTACTCGGCCACTCCTGGCAATGCGGTCATGAACGCGCCCTTCACGGTCGGCAGTGGCCACCCGACGACATCGACGAAGTTCATGGTCGTGATCGACCCGGCGACGCTGCCGTTCGGCACGGGCACGGTGCTCTCGCAACTGTCGATGCGCCGCGACGCGAGCTACACCACGACGCCGTACGCGTCGTCGACCGGCGCCTTGCGCGTCCGCATCGGCCGCACGCTCGTCGGTCCCGACCTCGTGCAGGACGTGCGGTTCCATCGTCTGTGGGACGGGGTGCCGACCCAGGTGTTCAACGCCACCTCGAGCACGCCGTTCACGGTGCCCGCTGGACCGGCACCCGGTGCCAGCCTGCCCCCGTTCAATGTCGTGATCCCGTTCACGACGACGTTCACGTGGACCGGCGGTCCGCTCGGGATCGAGATCACGTGGACGCCGACGTCGGGAAGCTCGTCCTGGCGCATCGATGGGTTCACGGTGCCCGAGGCGATGCCGGGGACGTACCGGACGCTCGGGCCTGGTTGCCCGGGCAGCCATGGGTTCACGGCGTTCCAATACGCACTGCCCGAGACCAACCGCCCCGGCACGATGTTGACGATCCAGGCCGAGGGTGGCGTGCGCGGCACGACGCCGAGTCTGCAGGATTGGGCAGTACACACGATCGGCCTCTCGAACACGTTGTGGGGCACGATCCCCTTGCCAGTCGACCTGCAAGGGCCGCTCGGCATGCCGGCAGGTTGCCTGCTGCGTGTCGACCCGTTGGTCATCACCCCCGTGCCAGTCACCAATCCCTCGGTGCTGTTCACGCGCGCGGTCGTTCAGTACGTGATGCCCAACCAACCGCACATCGCCGGCGGGCAGCTCTACAGCCAGTGGGTGTTTCTCGACCTCGGCATCAATGCGCCGTTCCAGGGCACGATCTCGGACGGCATCGAGATCACGCTCGGATCGCTGGCTCCGCCTGCTGCGCCGCGCACCGGGCGCACCATCTGGAAGTACGGGGCGCAACCGACCGTGAACGAAACGGACTCGGGCCGCATGGTCCCGACCGGCTACGGGCCGATCCTGAAGTTCAACTGATGCCGGGCGGCTTCGCGGCGGATCCGACCGCCGCGAGCCAAGGCCTGCCTGCGCGCGCCGAACTCTCGCCGGGCCATTCCCGGCTTGGTTGCAGCTACGCTTCGCCGCCTCGCGAGGACCCATGCTGACGACCCTGATGTTCGCGCTGCTGCTGCCACAGGACCCCGGCGCCATCACGCCCTGCCCGCCGTGCGCGCCGCTGAACGAGCCGCCGTGCTCGTACGTGATCACGCAGCATCAGAAGGGTCTGGTGAAGGACGACGATCCGGTGATCGCGTGGATCCGCGCACGCCACAACGGCGGCGCCGCCCCACTGCGCCACTTCCTGTCCGGGCCGCGCGTGGTGAACGACACCTACGGGCTGTTCTTCTACGACCCCGATGGCGGCTACGTCGCCGCGTACGAGAAGGCCTACGGCTACGCGTTCCATGGCTGGCGGCGCGGCGTGATGGTGGTGAAGCACGAGGACGGCACGCTGTTCTCCGCGCTGTCGGGCCTCGGCATCGAAGGGCCGCGCCAGGGGCAGCAGCTGCCGCGCACGCCGAGCCTGACCACGACCTGGGGCCACTGGCTGCTGCTGCATCCCGAGTCGACGGCCTACGACCTGTTCGACGGCAAGCACTACCCGGTGGTCGAGCTGCCGAAGGAACCCGACCCGCGCAGCGTGGCGACGCGCGGCAAGGTCGACCCGCGCCTGCCGGCCGAGGCGCCGGTGCTCGGCGTGCGCGTCAACGGCCAGTGCATGGCGTTCTCGCTCGTCGATCTGCCGGCGCGCGAAGTGCTGCAGGACAAGGTCGGCGGCGTCAGCGTGGTCGTGTTCGTGCAGGATGTCGCGCGCGCGGCGACGGCGTTCCGCGCGGTGAAGGGCGACGTGCGGCTCGACTTCGCCGTCGACGTGATCGCGCCGGTGACGGCGCCGTTCCGGGACAAGAACACCGGCACCCGCTGGTCGATCGCCGGACGTGGCATCGATGGCCTGTTGCGCGGCGAGGAGCTGGTGTGGGTCGACAGCGTGAAGTGCAAGTGGTTCGCGTGGGTCGCCGAACACCCGGATACCGCGCTGCACGTGGCGCCGCCGCCACCGGAAGAGGCAAAGAAGTAGTCGTGCCCGCGCTGCTGCTCTGCGCGCTGGCGCTGCTGGCCGCCTGTGCCGGGGCACCGCCGTCGATCGGGCATGGCGAGTTGCTGGCTCCGACGGCGGTCGGTTCCTGGTTCCGTGACCCGGCCGCTGCCGAACCCGAGACCGTGGTCCTGATGGTCGGCGGCCACGCGGACGTGGAGGTCGCAGCCGCGGCGCAACTCGTGCGCAGCCAAGGCCGGCGGCTCGGCTACTGGCTGGAGATCGGTCGCGACGAAGCGTTGGCGAACGCGCACCCCGAGTGGATGGCGAGCCTGCAAGGCCACGACGAGTGGCAGCGCGAGCACGGCGCGCACGCGGTCGGCGCCGGCGAAGTCGTGCAGGTTTGGCCCTGGGTGCCGGTCGCCTACGCGGAGGCGTTCGCGGCCCATCGGGAACGCGTGCGCGCGCGCCTCGCCGCGTTGCCGCCCGCGGACTTCGTGCTGCTGAACGACCTGCAGGGCCCGCCTGCCTCCTGCGGCTGCGGCAACATCCTGTGTCGCTGGGCGACCGACTACACGCTCGGGGGTCGCCAACCGGTGCGCAGCGCCACACCGCTCGGCGCCGACGCGGCGGCGCGCTTCGTTCAGGAAGTGCAGGCGATGGTGCCGGCGAGCCGCGTGATCCCGGTGTGGGTCACCGAGTGTGAGGAGGCCGACACGACCGCCGACGGGGCGTGCCACGGCGTCGGTTGTTACCACGGCGCGTGCTGGCGCGAGTTCGACCGGCAGTGGGCGCCGCTGCGCGCAGTGACGCCGCAGGTGGCGCTGCTGCTGCCGTACCTGGCGTTCCGCCGCGATCTGCCGCGTTTCGGCGCGACCGCGGGCTGGGTGGGTTTCGCGATCGAGCATCTGCGCACGCGCGAGCACGAACGGCACGGCCGCGAGCTGCCCGGCAGTTCCCTGATCGCGGTGCTCGAAGGCTGGAATGCGCAGGCCGACGTCGCGGCGCAACTCGCGCAAGCACGCGCCGCCGGCGTGCACGACGTGCTGGTGGCGCGCGCCCCGATCGAGCAGTCGTTCGTGCCGCGCGTCCGGCGAGCGACGCACTGATCGCGGGGCGCCTGCCTCCCCGAAGTCCGCGGCGACGTGGACGCGCGGGGCCCCACCCAACACCGCCCACCTCGGGCGACGCGACCACGATGAGGAGGCACCAGAGGCGCAGCCCCTTCCGGGCGGTGCGCCTCGCGTCGCCGGCGAAATCGCGAGAGGCAGAGGAATCACGATCCGACGAGTTAGATCGGCGCCGCGATGTCGCTCCTACCCGAGTCATGGTCGCCAAGCCGTTCTCGCGTACGCTCGTTCCAGCCCTCTTCGTCGTTGCCACCGCAGGTTGCTCTGGCGGCGGCTCAACAGACTCAGCTCTCGGTCAGGGAGTCAACCTGAGCGGCGACTGGGCGTTCACCTACCTCGTCACGAACGTCCAGGGCACGTGCTCGGGAACCGTGGTCGGCCAGCAGCTGACCGTGCAGGGCTCGGTTGTCCAGGACAGCGGCAGCCTGTCGCTCACGATCGACACCCAGACGTTCGCCGGCACGCTCACGGGAACGACGGCCAATCTGACCGCCAGTGAGACGAACGGCGCGACCACCGTCGTGATCGACCTCGTGCTGCAGTTCACTGCGAACGGCGAGATCTGCACGGGTACCGCCCGGTCGACGACGAGTGAGAGCGGCGCCGTCGTTTGCGTTGCCGACGCGAACATCACCGCCGTGCGCAGCGCGGCGACGGCGTTGCTCGACGATCCCACGTGGTCGCCCGTTGCCGCGGAGCATGGGTCGGTCCGGTGGAACGACGGCGAGAGCGCTCCCGGCAGCAAGGGCCCAACCGTTGCCGCCACGCTGTGCGAGGGGGAGGCCGGCACCCACTGGCTGGCTCTGACGTTTTCGACAGCAATCGACAGCGTCGTCATCCGACGCCCCGAGCAACCGGGTCACTGGTCGATCACGTTCGTGACGCCCAGAAAGTCCGTGCTCGTCGGTCTGTCGTGGCCCGAGTTCACCCACGGCGACCAGGTGTTCGTCCGCGGCGAGAGTGCAGGGTCGTCCGGGGCCGAGATCGAGCTGATCCTCCCGTAGGCACTCGGCTCGACGGGAACACCCGATCCCGTTCGCACATCGTGGACCTCCACGCGCACCGCCGCGCGCAGCGAGAACCCCTCGGGATCCCGCAGCGCAGGCACCCTTCCACCTCGCGCCGGCAGAAGCGCGGCACCTCCCGTTCGCCAGCTTCTGCCCGCTGCACGAACGTCGACCACTCCGCCAGCACCCAGTTGCCAGAGCACCGTCGTCTTCGGCTGCCGTCGCCGGCGCTGCGCACCGATCGCCCCCACGCACGATCCGTCCCCGGGAATCGCCGACGGTTACGCAGCAGCACCCGCCGCGAGTAGATTCCGCGCCGCGTGACGACGCCCGACTTCACCAGGCTCCCGTACGGCTTCGCCGAGTTTCCGCCGCCCACCCTCGACACCTGGCGTGCCGCCGCCGGCCCCACCGAGCCGTGGACGTCGCCCGAAGGCATCGCGCACCGCGTCGTACACACCGCCGCCGATGCGAACGTGCCCCACCAGGGCGGCGTGCCCGGCGTGCCGCCGTTCCTTGGCGGACCCTACGCGACGATGTTCGCGCAGAAGCCGTGGACGATCCGTCAGTACGCCGGCTTCTCGACGGCCGAGCAGACCAACGCGTTCTACCGGCAGGCACTCGCCGCCGGACAGCAGGGGCTGTCGGTCGCCTTCGATCTCGCCACGCACCGCGGCTACGACAGCGACCACCCGCGCGTCGCGGGCGATGTCGGCATGGCCGGCGTCGCCATCGACTCGATCGCCGACATGCGGGTGCTGTTCGCCGGCATCCCGCTCGACAAGGTCTCGGTGTCGATGACCATGAACGGGGCGGTGATCCCGATCCTCGCGCTCTACATCGCCGCCGCGGCCGAGCAGGGCGTCGCCGCGAACAAACTGTCCGGGACCATCCAGAACGACATCCTGAAGGAGTTCATGGTCCGGAACACCTACATCTACCCACCCGGACCGAGCATGCGGATCGTGCGCGACATCTTCGCGTACTGCGGCGAGCGCATGCCGAAGTTCAACTCGATCAGCGTCAGCGGCTACCACATCCACGAAGCGGGCGCGTCCGCCGACCTCGAACTCGCCTACACGCTCGCCGACGGCCTCGAGTACCTGCGCACCGGTGTCGCGGCCGGGCTCGACGTCGACAAGCTCGCGGGGCGCATGTCGTTCTTCTTCGCGATCGGCATGAACTTCTTCACCGAGATCGCCAAGCTGCGCGCCGCGCGCCTGCTCTGGAGCAAGATCGTGCACGCGTTCGGCGCGAAGGATCCGAAGTCGCTCGCGTTGCGCACGCACTGCCAGACCTCGGGCTGGTCGCTGGCGGCGCAGGATCCCTACAACAACGTCGTGCGGACCTGCCTCGAAGCGCTGGCTGCCGTGCTCGGCGGCACGCAGTCGCTGCACACCAACGCCCTCGACGAGGCGATCGCGCTGCCGAGTGCGTTCTCGGCCCGCATCGCGCGCAACACGCAGCTGATCGTGCAGGAGGAGAGCCACGTGACGCACGTCGCCGATCCGCTCGCCGGATCGCACTACGTCGAGTGGCTGACCGACCAGTTGGCGCGCAAGGCCTGGGCCCTGATCCAGGAAGTCGAGGCCATGGGCGGCATGACCAAGGCGATCGAGGCCGGTCTGCCCAAGCTCCGCATCGAGGAGTCGGCGGCGCGCCGCCAGGCCGCGATCGACTCGGGCCAGGAGACCATCGTCGGCGTCAACAAGTACCGACCCGCCCAACACGAGCCGCTCGACATCCTGTCGATCGACAACACCGCGGTGCGCGAGGCACAGATCGCGCGCCTCGAGACCTTGAAGGCATCCCGCGACGCGAGCAAGGTGCAGCAGGCGCTCGCGGCGCTGACCGCCGGGGCGCGCGGCACCACGAACCTGCTCGAACTCGCGGTGCACGCGGTGCATGCGGGCGCCACCGTCGGCGAGGTCTCGACGGCGATGGAGGTCGTGTTCGGCCGCCACACCGCCAGCCCTCGCACCGTGTCCGGAGTCTATGCTGCGGCCGGCAAGTCGATGGACCAACTGCGGACAGCCCAGACCCGCACGGCGGCGTTCCTGCAGCGCCACGGCCGGCGGCCGCGCATCCTGATCGCCAAGATGGGCCAGGACGGCCACGACCGCGGCGCGCGCGTGATCGCCAGCGCGTTCGCCGACATGGGCTTCGACGTCGACATCGGGCCGCTGTTCCAGACGCCGGCCGAGGTCTGCAAGCAGGCGATCGAGAACGACGTGCACGTCTGCGGCATCAGCACGCTCGCCGGTGCGCACAAGACGCTGGTTCCCGAGCTGATCGCGATGCTGAAGGCCGCCGGCCGCGGCGACGTGCTGGTCGTCGCCGGTGGCGTGATCCCCGAACCGGACTGGCCCGCACTGCGCACCGCCGGCGTCGCCGAGATCTTCGGCCCGGGCACGGTCATCCCGCAGGCGGCTCTGCGCCTGCTCGACCTGCTCGATGCCTCCTCGCCGCGCTGAGCGCGCCGGTCAGTACTCGAACCCTTCGGCGCCGGCGAGCTCGGCGTTGGGATAGATCAGGTAGCACGTCTTGCACTTGCCGAGTGGTCGCTCGGTGAACACGTGCTGCCGGTAGCTCCGGTAGGTGTCGCCGTTCCAGATCTCGTGGAACGGCGTCTTCTGCATGTTGCCGAACGCCGGCATGCCGGCGAGGCAGCACGGCACGACGTCGCCGTACGGCGCGATGTAGACGCGCCGCCACAGGAACCAGCACTTGATCGGCGGGGGGCCGCACGGACGCGCGGGGGCTTCCTTCGCCACCGCCGGCCCGGCGGCCGGAGCCGCCGCGGGCGCCGCCGCAACCTGCGGTTCGTCCCGGGTGTCGCCGAAGTTCGGCGGAATCGAGATCTTCACGCCGAGCGCCTTCGCGACCTCGCGCGTGCGATCCTGCCATTCGTTGGCGTAGGCGCGGCAGTAGTTGAGCGACTCGGCCTTCAGGCTCGGGTGGAAGGTGACGAGGTGGTTGAACACGATCTCGTCGCCGCCCCACTTCTTCACCATCTCCACGAACGCCGGCGCCTCCGCGACCGTGCGCTTCATCAGGATGTAGTTGAAGTTCATGCGCGGCCGCGCCGCGCGCTGCATCTCGAGCCGCTTCTCGGCGAAGCGGCTGATGTTCGCGAACACCTCGTCGAACTCGGCGCCAGTGCGGATCGAGTTGTAGGTCGCGCGGGTGGCGCCATCCATCGAGAAGGTCACGAGCTCCAACGTGCGCAGCAGCTGCTCGCGGAACTTCGACTCCTTCATCATCAGCGTGGCGTTGCTGACCATCTCGAGCTTCATGCCGTAGCGCTCGAGGTCGTCGAGCTTCTGCTGCATCTTCGGCGTCATCAGCGGCTCGCCGAACGCCGACAGCTGCATCGTCTTCGCGTACGGATACAGCTCGCGCACGACGCGCTCGTAGACGTCCTCGTCCATCATCACCTTGGGTGAATTCGGGTCGAGGAACTGGTTGCACATGAAGCACTGCAGGTTGCAGACCGTGGTGCTCGTGAGGTTGATCCACGTCGGCATCGCCCGGGCGAACGGCGCGCACACGGCTTCGTCCTCGGCCGCGAGCCGTTCGTTGGCAGCCTTGAACTCGGGGCTGCCGAACGGCAACGCAGCGAGTTCGGCGGGCCACGACTCGAGCACGCGGGGGTCGGCAGGGGCGATCGTCATCGGTAGCGCTCGCCGTATCGGCCGGCGAGGGGGCGATCCTACCACCCGGCCGCCAAGCCTCGCGCCCGGCGGTCAGGCGGGCGGCTCGAGCGGCCGATCCAGGATCACGACGCGCCACGCCACCACCTCACCGACCAGCAGGTCGGCGGCGCGTTCCGCGAACGCGGTGACGTCCGGCACCATGGCGCGCGCCGCCTTCCCCACTTCGTTCGCGAGTCGCACGCGTTCTCGCTGCAAGCCTGCAATGTGCTCGGTCATCGCACGGGAGCGCTTCGCCAACCGGCGGAACTCGCCCTGGTTGTTGATGCCCGCCAGCGCCGCCCCGAGTGCTGGCAACACCGCGCACAAGAACGTGGCGAACCGGCCGGCCGAGCCGTCGACCAGGTGAAGCACGTGGGTCAGGCACGCGACTCCGGTCACGACGAGGAGTACGACACCCACCAGCTGGATCCGGGACTCGACACGGTGGCAACGCTCGCGGTTCCCATCGTGGTAGTTCCACTGTTTGTCGAGCACGCGGCCGAGTTCGCCCAGGCAGTCGCCGAGCCATGCCGGGTTGACGCGACCGTTCGGCAGGTCGAACGATCGCGCGACGGCGCGCGCCAACCAGTCCATCCACGTTTCCGCCGGCTCGCCATACGAAGACAGATGCGCCGCGGCATGCGCGAACGGCCGCGCGCCGCCGAGCGGTAGCACGAGTCGCAGGTGACGGACCAACTCCGCGGCGAGGCGGCAGTCGAGGAAACGATCGTGGCGGCTGTGCGCACGTTCGCGCACGACCAGGAACCCGATCCAGAGCAGGCATGCGAGCTCGGCCCCCGCGATCGCGGCGACCGTGGCGGGATGCTCGGCGGCATCGAGCCCGAACCAGAACGGCACCAACGCCAAAGCCACCGCCGCTGCGCCGAGCAGGTAGACCAGCAGGAACGCAGATCGGTACTGCGTGGCATAGAGCCCGGACAGCCCGTTGGGCCATGCATAGAACGGCCGCAGGGCGTTCACGACCTTCCCGCCGACCGTCGAGGGATCGCCACTCCACCCGTCCTCGGCAGCCTGCTCCTCGAAGTCGCGCGTCGCGCACGTGATCGCCGGACGATTGGCGCCGCCGACGAGCCAGAAGAACACCGGCCACACTTTCGCGTAGCTGCGCGCCGGTCGATGTTCGCGGTAGTAGCGGAACAGATCGCGGAACGGCGATTCCGCCGTCTCGACCGGCAGGACACGGAACCACTGCAGCGCCCGGCGCAGCCAACCTGGGCGCGCTGGATTCGACGCCTCCGGCAGATCGAGCTGTTCGCGCACCGCCGCAGCGACCTGGTCCACCGCTGGGCCAGCGGCCGGCTGCAGCGGGCCTCCGGCGCCGAGCCGGCGGGCGAGGATCGCCTCGGCCGCCAGCACCTGCCAACGCCCTGGGTCCTTCGCGTAGATCCACACCACACGCGCGCGTCGTCGCGCCGCAAGCTCGATCGCGTACTCGGTACCGCCCGATCGGCCGCGCCACTCGCCGTCCCAGACGACGATCAGCAGGTCGGACTGGTTGACCACGACGCGCGTCGCAGCGGCGTACGCCGCCGCAGCAGCGTCGCGTCGGCCGTCGAGCTCGAACAACGTGCGGCGCCCCTCGCACGCGCCAAGCAGCTCGCGGAACTCGGCCACCGAGGCCGGAGTGAAGTCGCTCTCGAAGTCGTCCTGCGGGAACGGCATCGGCACGACGAGCTGCCACGTCGGCCGGGCTACGATCGCGCGAGCAAGCGCACGGTCGGCCCCGTCGGCGAGCGGCGTGACGGCGCGCAACGCCGCGCCGCCCGGCGCGTAGCCGCTGGAGTCGTTCTTCGCGACTTCGCCAACGGCTTGTTCGACGGCTGCGACGATCGACGACACCGTCGAGTCGAGCGGCCGGACGGAGGCCTCAGGCAGCCGGTCCGGCCGGTGCCCGACGATGCCGAGCCGGAACGCGAGCGGCGGGCGCGGCGGGGACGTCGTCATGCGCGCAGCCGCGCCTCGAGATCCAGGATCGCTTCGGGCGCCAGCGCATCGGCCGGCAGCGCGCCAGAGGCTCGCAGCCGTTCCCGATGACGTCGCACCAACGCGAGGTTGTCGGCCGTGGTCTTGCTCTCCCAGGTTTCACGCCGCCGCGCGAGTGCGCTGCCGAGCCACCGGTGCGCCGCCTTCGGGTCCGATGCGAGCACCGAGAGCTCGAGCATGGTGGCGTGGTCCCAGTAGTCCTCACGCTCGTCCGGCAGCGAGTCGAGCCGACGCATGACCGAGTAGCGCACGACCGGCAGCAGCTCGCGCCAGCGTCCGTCGTCGGCAAGTTGCATCAGCGTCACCGCGTTCACGCCCGGATACGAGTCCCGCCAGTCGGCCTGGAACCCCCGCAAGTAGCTCTCGATCGCCTTGTGCAGTTGCGCGTCGGCGTGCGAATCGCCGCTCGCGACGGCCTCGACCCAACGGTCCTTGTGGATGCGCCCCATCAGACCGCAGTTCTCCGGGCTCGGCCCGTAGACCTGGATGACCTTGCGCAGCACCTGCTCGGCCTCTTCGCGGCGCTCGCAGCGGTTGAGAGCGAAGCCGTACTGCTCCTGGATCAGACGCTGCCGGAAGACGTGCTCCGGCAGGCGTTCGACGAACGCCACCATCGCGTCATGCAGCTCGACCGCGCGCAGCGTCAGCAACGCATCCACGAGCACGCCGACTTCGACCCGCTCCAGGTCGCCGAGCGCTGCCACCCACGCCTCGATCTCGGCGCGCGCCGCGGCCATCGCCGCCTTGCCGGCCGCGCCGTCGCGGCGACGCAGGTCATCGCCCTTCAGGTGCCGCGCTCGCATCGCGGCCAGTTGCTCCTTCGCCCGCTCCGAGTACTGCGCGACCTCGCGGAACGTGTCGGTCGCCGAATGCGGCAACGCCGGCGGCTGGTAGTCACGGAAGAGCTCGAAGATCGGGCTGTCGCGTTCGACCTTGCGCGCCTCGCGCAGTCGATGCGCCAACGCCTCGCGATCGCGCGCGAGACTGCCGAGGCGCGCCTGCGCGTCGAGGTCGTAGCGCACGCTGCGGACGAGGCTGACGTCGAACTTCAGGTCGGTGTCGTGCGAGAACACCAGGATCGTCGTGCGCGGCCGCGTCGCATGCCGGACCCCGACCTCGTAGTAGACGTTCGCGTTCGCGGTCGAGAGATCGGCGACCGCGAACGGACACAGCAGCAGCCGCTCGAACATCTGCTTGTGCACGATGCCGCCGCGCGTCTCCTCGTCGCTGCGCAACGGGCGCAGTCCCGCGTCCTCGATCGCCGGCCGGATCAGCTGCTCGTACACGACATCGAAGTCGATCACTCGCCCGGATTGGTCCGGCTTGCGCCCGAACGGCATCAAGACGAAGCAGAGTTCCCGGGGATCATCGTTCATGGCGGCGACCTCAGACTCGAACATACTCGCGCCACGCCGGCGTCGTCGCCATCACGCCGCGACATCGCATCCCATCCGCAGCACGTCCGGTCGATCGCCTCACGCCATGCCCGCCCGCCGCATCGTCCGCGTCCGCACGCCAGCGCCGTTCGACCTGCGCCTGTGCTTGCACGGCCACGGCTGGGTCGCGCTGGCGCCGCACCGCTTCGACGAGGCGACGACGACGCTGCACACCGTGCTGCGGCTCGGCGACGGCACGCACGATGCGGTCGACGCCGAACTGGACGCCGTCGCGCCGAACAGGCTGCGCCTCCGGTTGACCGGGCACCGCGCGCTCACTGCCGCCGACGGCGCCCGCGCGGCGAAGCAGATCCGCCACATGCTGCGGCTCGACGACGACCTGAGTGCGTTCCACGCCCGCTGCGAACGCGACGTGGACCTGCGCTGGGCCGCGCGGCGCGGTGCTGGCCGGATGCTGCGCTCAGCGAGCGTGTTCGAGGACCTGATGAAGCTGCTCTTCACCACGAACACCACGTGGTCGGGCACCGAAGCGATGACGAGGAACCTCGTCGCGGCGGCGGGCAGCGAAGCCCCGAGCGGAGCGCGCGCCTTTCCGACGCCGCAGCAATGCCTGCGGCCGGAGCAGTTCTTCCGCGATGTCGTGCGGACCGGCTACCGCGCCGCCGCGGCCCGCGACCTGGCGCGCGCGTTCGCTGGCGGCCGCCTGACCGACGCCCTGTTCCTGCAGCCGCAGCCGGCCGACGATCTCTGGCGACGCTTGCTGGCCCTGCGGGGCTTTGGCCCCTACGCCGCCGGCCAGGCGATGCGGCTGTGCGGGCACTACGAACGGCTGGCGCTCGACAGCTGGTGCCGCGCCCGGCTCGCCGAGCTGGCCGGCCGGCGCCGGCCGCCAAGCGACCGCGCGGTGGAGCGCCGCTACGCCCGGTGGGCGCCGTTCCAGGGGTTGGCGCTGTGGCTCGATCTCACCGCCGACTGGCACGGCGAAGGCAGTTGACGGCTGCCAGCGGTGGCACCGCGGACTCGGCTCAAGCGCCTGGGCGATCGCTGCCGATGGCGGAACCGCCGAGCCCCTTTTCCGGGCCGCGCCACCTCCTACGCACCGAGTCGCATGAACGCACCCTCTTGGCTCCGCGGTCCTGCCCGTTCCATCGCCGGCATCCTCGCCCTCGGCATGCTCGCCCTCGGCGCGTGCAACAGCGGCAGCACCAGCGAGCCGAGCTCAGCGGTCACGCTGACCAGCATCGCGATCACGCCGCCGCTGCCGTCGGTGGCGCCGGGCTTCACGCAGAACCTGATGGCGACCGGCACCTACAGCAACGCCACCACGGCCGATCTGACCAACGCCGTGCAGTGGTCGTCGAGCAGCACGGGCACCGCGACCGTCAGCAACGCCGACGGCAGCGAAGGCCGCGTCACCGGCGTCGGCGCCGGCACCGCGCAGATCACGGCCACCCACGCCGCGTCCGGCGTCACTTCGGCCGTCACGCTGACGGTCACCTCGGCAGCGCTGGCGAGCATCGCCATCACGCCGGCCGGATCGTCGGCGCCGCTCGGCGTCCTGCGGCAGTTCCGCGCCGTCGGCACCTTCACCGACGCGAGCACGTTCGACATCACCCAGTCGGTGTCGTGGATGTCCTCTGCGACGGGCGTGCTGGTGGTCAGCAACACAGCCGGCTCGCGCGGCGAAGGCTCGTGCATCGGCATCGGCGGCTCGACGATCACGGCCCAGCACACGACGACCGGCATCACCGCCACGACGGCGTTCACGGTGACGGCGGCGACCCTGACCGGAGTCACCGTCACGCCTGCCGGGTCGGCGACGGCTCTCGGCTACACGCGGCAGTTCAGCGCGACCGGCAACTACTCGGACAACACGACGCAGGACCTCACCGCGGCCGTGACCTGGTCGTCCTCGGACGTCGGCGTCACCACGATCAGCAACGGCGGCGGCAGCAATGGCCTCGCCACCAGCCTCGGCGTCGGTCAGTGCCAGATCACCGCGTCGCACGCTCCCAGCGGACTCGCCGGCTCGACGGTGATGCAGGTGACGCCGGCGACGCTGTTGTCGATCGCCGTCACGCCGAGCGGCCAGTCCGTCGTCGCCGGCTACACGCAACAGTTCACCGCGACGGGCACGTTCAGCGACGCCAGCACGCAGGACCTCACCACCAGCGTGACCTGGAGTGCGGGCAGTCCGACGATCGTCAGCATCAGCAACGCCGGCGGCAGCGAGGGCCTTGCCACCGGCCTCGCCGCGGGCTCGTCGACGATCGTCGCCACCGGAGCCGGCACGACGATTTCGGGTTCGACCTCGCTCGCCGTCTCCGCGGCGGTGCTCGAGTCGGTCGCCATCACGCCGACCAACTGGTCGCGCGCGCTGGGCTACACCCAGCAGTTCACGGCGATCGGCACGTTCAGCGACAACAACACGCAGGACCTGACGACGGCAGTGACGTGGGCCTCGAACACGCCGGCCTCCGCGACGATCAGCAACGCGCCAGGCACGCAAGGTCTCGCGACGACCGTCGCGGTTGGCCCGACCACGATCACCGCCACGCACGCGCCTTCGGGCCTCGGCGACTCGACGCAGTTCACGGTGACCGCCGTGGCGCTGGCTTCGATCGCCATCACGCCGGCCGCACCCTCGACCGCGCTCGGTTACAGCCAGCAGTTCACGGCGACCGGCACGTTCAGCGACAACAGCACGCAGAACATCACGTCGACGGTGACGTGGTCGTCGAGCAACGAGAGCATCGCGCTCGTCAGCAACGCGGGCGGGTCCCAAGGCCTCGGCATGCCGGTGTCGACCGGTGTCGCGACGGTGACTGCTACCGATCCGTCGACGAACGTCACGGCGTCGACGACGTTCACGATCACGCCGGCGGAGCTGGTGTCGATCACGGTCACGCCCGCGAATCCGTCGGCGACCGCCAACGGGGTGCTCGCGTTCACGGCGCTCGGCGCCTACAGCGACAACACGGCCGTCGACATCACCAGCAACGTGACGTGGAGTTCGTCGAACGCGCCGATCGCCACGATCAGCAACGCCATCGGCGCCCACGGCCTCGCGAGCTTGCTCGCCGCGGGCACCGCGACGATCACCGCGACGCACACCGCGTCCTCGATCAGCGGCTCGACGTTGCTCACGGTCACTGCGGGCGACTGATCGCGCCGCGACCGGCGAGGCGAGACGCCGCCACGTAGCCGGTCTAGACTGGGCGGGTGCGCTGCTTCGTCGCCCTCGATCTGCCAGAGCCGGTCTGCAACCACCTGGCGAACCTCGGCGAGCGGCTGCAGCGGCGCTTCCCGGTACGGATGGTGGATCGCCACCAACTCCACCTGACGCTGCTGTTCGCCGGCGATGTCGACGACCACGTCGTCGACGGACTCGCCGCGGCGGTGCACGCCGTCGCGCTGCCGCCGCTGCGGTTGCACCTGCGTGGGTTCGGGCATTTTCCCCCACGCGGCGTGCCGCGCGTGCTCTGGGCGGGACTCGGCGGCGACGACGCCGCCGTGGTCGCCCTGCACGAGGAGCTCGCGGCCCGGGCCGCCGAACTCGGCGTGCCGCGGGATGCCCGGGACTTCGCCCCCCACGTCACGATCGGACGGGTGAAGAGCGAATTCGGGGCGCTGGCCCTGGTCGACGCCTTGGCGGCGCTGGAAGTGGACCTGAAGACGAAGCCGTTCGCGCCGACCCAACTCGTGCTCTACGCCAGTGAGCTACGGCCGTCCGGGCCGGTGCACCGACCCCTGGTGGCGCGGCCGCTCCCGCCGGCAGCCCTGGCCTAGTCGTTTCCTTCCGGAACAAGCGACGGATCTCGACGTCGATGGGTCACTTGTGCCCCCTCGCCGACCGTGCGATCGTTGTCGCCCCGTCGCGCGTCGCCCCCTTCGGAACGCCCACCATGCGCCATTGCCTGTTTGCATCGCTCCTCGCGCTCACCGCCGCCGCCCTGACTGCACAGGCGGAAGTTCGCGCCGGCCCCTGGCAGACCGCCGGCAAGGTCCCGGCCGGCTGGGTGATCCACAACACGAAGAACTACCACATCCAGTCGCAGGCGGGGCCCGAGAAGGCGAAGCGCCTCGGCGACCACATGGAAGTGATGAACGCGGTCTACCGGCGCATGTTCAAGCCGGACAAGGGCGGCGTGAAGCTGCAGACGATCAAGCTGTTCAAGGACGACGCGAGCTTCCGCGCCTACGGCGCCCCGCCGGGCGCCGCCGCGTACTACAGTGCGGGCGACCGCGAGATGGTCTGCTACGACACCGGCAAGTGGAGCGACATCAAGGAGACCGCTCCGACCACCGGCCCGGAGACCGCGCGTGATCGGCTGGCGCGCCGCCTCGGCAGGTTCGAGGACATGATGAAGATGGACCTGCTCGGCTGCGCCGCCCACGAGGGCTGGCACCAGTACTACCACTGGCTGGTCGTGTCGCGGGTCGCGCTGCCGTCGTGGATCAACGAGGGCATGGGCGACTACTTCTACACCGCGTCACCGCTCGAAGGCCGCGGCAAGAAGGCGAACCTCGGCAACATCTTCGACGGTCGCTTGATGATCCTCAAAGCCGCCAAGAGCCAGGGCGCGATGGTGCCGCTCGAGCAGTTCCTGAAGATGCTGCAGCAGGACTACTACGCCAACCCGAGCGTCTGCTACGCGCAAGGCTGGGCGTTCTGCCAGTTCCTGCTGCACGGCGCGGGCGGCAAGTACGCGAAGATCATCCCGAACTACGTCACTCTGCTCTGCAACGACACCAACTGGCAGAACGTGCAGGCTCGCGCCTTCAAGGGCCTCGACCTCGCGGCGATGGAGAAGGAGTTCCACGCCTACGTGGACAGCATCGAGCCGAGCGTCAAGGAACCGTTCGGCGACGAAGGCGAAGAGGGCGACGGCGGCATGGAAGAACCACCGCCGCCCCCGCCGCCGGCCGAAGGCGGCGGCACGCCACCGGGCAGCGGCAACGGCAACGGCAACGGCAACGGCGGCGGGTGAGCGGCCGGGGCGCGGCCGGCGCCGTCACTCCGTCTCGATGTTGACGAGCACCTTCTGCACGTCGAGCGTGCGCGGCGCCTCGAGGATGCGCGCGGCGATGCGCCGGCACTCGTCGAGCGAGTAGCGCGCGAGCACCTTCAGCACGCCGCGCAGGCGCACCGGCGCGATCGAGAAGCTGCGGTAGCCGACGCCGAGGTAGAACGGCATGCGCACCGGATCGGCGGCGCTCTCACCGAACAGCACGATCTGCTTCTCGCGTCGCTCGGCATCGCGAGCCATGCGCGCCAGCGTCTCGAAGACGGCCGGGTGCACCATCTCGTGGTACTCGCGCACGGCGGCATTGTCGCGGTCGGCGGCCAGCAGGTGTGCCTGCAGGTCGTCCACCGCCACCACCGCGAAGTCGCTCTCGTTGAGCAGCGAGCCGAGCGACATCGCCGCCGCCGGCACTTCGATGATCGGGGCGAGCGCCAACTCGGAAGCGCACGGCACGCCGGCCTTCTTGAGCGCGACCCGCTCCTCGAGCAGCGCAGCCTTCACGCGCTGCAGATCCGACAGCCCGGTCACGAACGGGACCAGCACGGCGACCCCGTCGTGACCCGTCGCCGCGCGCAACACCGCGCGCAACTGCAGCCGCAACAGGTCGCGGTCGGAGAGCAGTCCGCGCACGCCGCGCAGGCCGAGCGTGGGGTTGCGTTCCTGATGGCGCAGTTCGCGATCGCGCGTCGAGGCCTGCACGTCGAGCAGCCGGAAGGCGATCGTGCGGCCGGCGTGCGCCTCGACCACCTGCCGGTAGGTCGCCACCAGCGTCTCCTCGGCCGGCTTCATCTTCGCGGCCAGGAACTGCAGCTCGGTGCGGTAGACGCCGATGCCGGCCATGCCGAAGGTGCGCACCAGGTCGGACTCGCCGGGGCTGCCGCACGATCCGAGCAGTCGCACGCTCACGCCATCGCGGGTGTGATGCCCGGTCGTCTCCGCGGGCGCCAACGCCTGCGCCTGGCTCGCCTTCCATCTCTGGACGCTCGCGGTCGCCTCGGTCAGCGCAGCGTCGTCGGGAGCGGTGTCGAGTTCGCCGGCCGTCGCATCGAGCACGGCGACGTCGCCGTCGCGCAGCAGGCGCGGCAGATCGCGAATGCCGGTGACCGTCGGGATGCCCATGCCGCGCGCGAGGATCGCTGCGTGCGAGCTCATGCCGCCCTCCTCGGCGACGATGCCCTGCACCTTCTCGTTGGCGAGATCGAACATGTCCGCCGTGGTCAGCCGCCGCGCGGCGAGGATGTAGGGACCGGTCGGCGCCACGGCGCCACGCACGGCTTCGGCCTCGAGGTTGCGCTGCAGCCGCGTCGCCACGTCGCGCAAGTCGCTGGCGCGGCGCCGCAGCAGGTCGCTCTCGACGAGCTGGAAGATGCGGTCGTACTTCACGAACACCAACTGCACCGCCTCGCGCACAGGCAGTCGTTCCTTGATGACCTGGGCCTCGATCTCGGTGACGAACATCGCGTCGCCGAGGTAGGCGAGATGCGCGTCGAAGATGCGCAGTTCGGCCTCGCCGAGCGCATCGGCCTGCTTCTGCTTGATCTCCTCGATCTGCGCGCGGCTCTTCTGCAGCGCCTCGCGCAGCCGGTTCAGCTCGGCTTCGACTTCGTCGGCGGCGATGCGCTTGCCGGTCGACGTGCCCTCGAAACCGCGGAGGAACACGGGCCCGACCGCGACCCCCGGCGCCACGCACTCGCCACGCACCCTGGTCACGACACACCTCGGGCGGACGAGCCGGCTGGCGGCGACGCGGGCGACGGACGTGCGGCGAACGGTGGGTGCATCGGCGGGAAGAATCGCGCTGCGGTCGCGCGGAAGCAGGCGAGCCGAACCGCCGACGACAAGGACGCTGTCGCCCAGGGCAGCCTGCCGCCGCGGCCGCGAGCGGCAGCGAACGGTAGCGTCGTCCGCGCGGCTCGGGTAGAAGAACGCGTCGCGCGGCGTGGTCCGCGTGCCACGCACCTCGAAGCAGCTCGATGGGAGTTCACCCCACCGCGATCGTCGCCGCCGGCGCCGAACTCGGCCGCGACATCGAAGTCGGGCCCTACTGCACCATCGGGCCACGGGTCCGCATCGGCGATCGCACCCGCCTCGTCAGCCATGTCGTGATCGACGGCGACACGACGCTCGGCGCCGACAACGAGGTGTTCCCGTTCGCGGTGATCGGCGTGACGCCGCAGGACAAGAAGCTGAAGGCCGGCGACACGCCGGGCCGACTGCGCATCGGCGACGGCAACCGCATCCGCGAACACGTCACGATCCACGGCGGCACGCCGTTCGGTGGCGGCATGACGGCGATCGGCGACCACAACATGATCCTGGTCGGCGCGCACATCGGCCACGACGCGACCGTCGGCAACCATGTCGTGTTCACGAACGGGGCGATGGCGGCAGGCCACACGTCGATCGGCGACCGGGCGATCCTCGGCGCAATGGTCGGCATCCACCAGTTCGCGCGCGTCGGCAAGATGGCGATGGTCGGCGCTGGGGCGATGGTCTCGCACGACGCCCCGCCGTTCGCGATCGTGCAGGGCGACCGCGCCAAGCTGGTCGCGGTGAACGTCGTCGGCATGCACCGCAACGGCTTCACCGCCGAACAGAAGGCTCTCGTCAAGCGCGTGTTCCGCCTACTCTTCTGGCGTGCTGGCACGCTGCATCAACGCCTCGAGTTCGTGCGCGCCTCGGCGATGCACCGCGATCCGCTCTGCCGCGAACTCGTCGACTTCGTCGCCGCCAGCAAACGCGGCGTCTGCAGTCCACGATCCGGACGACAGCAGCGCAACGAGCCTGGCGACCTCCAGGGTGATGTCTCGACGGCCGTCTGAACGCGCTGTCGGGCCAGTACCGTGGGTGGCGCTGCTGGCGTCGCTGACCGCCTTCGCCTCGGCGCAGGAGGCCGTCGACTTCCGGACACCCGACGGCAGCCGTTGCGTGCTGGTCGTCGACCGCGCGCTGCTGCAGGTGCAGTGGGCGGTCGCCACCTGGGCCGATCCCGCCGACGATCCACCCGGTCTCGCCGGGCTCGCGTTCGCGACCGTGGTCTCGTCCATGCACGGCACCTGGCGCACCGGCTCGCTCGATGCCGCGCGCGAACAAGACGCCCTGGCGGCGCTCGACCGCGCGCTCGCCCGACCCGCGGCAACTTCGACGGCTGCCGATCAGGCGGCCCTGCGCGACGCGCAACGCGACGCCGAGGCGCTGGCGGACCTGCGCATGTTCCCGCGCGTGCTCGCCGCCGCGCCGGCGTGGCGTCCCGAAGTGCGCAACCACGGTGCCGTGGCGACGTTCGCGCTGGCCACCGTCCCGGAAGCGATCGCCGAGGTCGCGCGGCTGCTGGTCGAACGGCGCGAACAGCAGCCCCTGCGGCGCTTGCCCGAGGCCTGGCGCGACCACGAGGCCTGCCTGGCCGCCACGCGAACCAACGACTCGTCAGGGGCGGTGCGCGCCGAAGTGCTCGAGCTGACGATGCCCGGCCATCCGCTGGCGACTTGGCTCGGCACGCCGACGGTCGCCTCGCCACGACGCGACCAGGCGCTCGCCGCCTGGGCAGCGACGCAACGGCCCGAACGCACGGTGCACGTTCTGCTCGGCAACTTCGACGCCGCGGCCGTGCGCGACGCGCTGGCCGCCGCGTTCACGACGACCGCGCTGCCGCCCGCACCACCACCCTCGCGCCCGCCGGTGCGGCCGTTGGCCAATGCCCGCCGATCCACGATCGCGGGCGCCGCGACGCCAGCAGCAGCGCTGGCCTGGGCGCTGCCCGCCGGCGTCGACCGCGACCAGCTCGCCGTCGCCGTTCGCTGGCTGGCTGGTGGACCGGACAGCGTGCTCGGCCAGGAACTGCAACGCGCCGGCCGCGCGGCGGCCGTCGTTCGCTGCACGGCGCCGTGGCCGCCATCACCAGACGGCCAGGGCCTGCTGCTGATCGAGTGCAACGACCGGACGGGCAGCGTCGGACTCGCGGATCTGCTGCTGCGCGCATGCGGGCAGGCGGCCGGCAAACCACCCGACGAACAGGTCCTGCGGGCGGTCACGACGACGATGCAGCACGAGGCCCGTGCGAGAGCACCCGACGACCGCGACAAGGCGTGCGAACTCGCTGCCAGGATCCTGCAGTGGCCGACCGCGCCGATCGCGACCGACGACCCCGGCAACGTCGACGCCCGCGCCGTCCAGACGCTGCTGCAGCGCGTGTTCGCGGGGCATCCCGCCGTCGTGGAGGCGACGCCATGAGTTCGAGCCGCGGCTTCGTGTCGTTCGCTGCCGTGGTCGTCGCCGCGTGCAGCGGCGCTCCACCCGTCACGCCCACGCCAGCACCGCCGGCAACGACGCCCCCCGTCGCGCCGCCTCCCGACGCGCAACCACCGATCGCACGAGCGACGACGACCCCGCCGCTGCAAATCGTCCAGCTCGACAACGGCGTCACCGCCGCGATCCAGGAAACGAGCCAGACGCACACCGCGACGTTGCAGCTCGGATTGCTGGCGGGCGCGACGTTCCTGGCGCCGGGCGCTTCGGAACTGGCCGCGCAGGTGCTCGTCGACGGCTCGGACCCGAGCGAAGGACGCCCGCCGCTGGCGCAGGCCATCGCCCAGCTGGGCGGCACGCTGCGGATCGAACCCGGCCTGAAGATGACCTGGATCGACGTGCGGGTGCCGCGGGCGCGTTGGCAGCAGGCGGCGACGGCGATGCGCGACGCCCTGGCCATGCCGACGCGTTCGCGCAACCAGATCGAACGTGTGCGCGACGACTTCGTCGAACGCCGCACGGCCGCGATTCGCGGCACGCCGCTGGCGACGATGGCCCGGCTGCTGCTGCTCGGCGAGACCAGCGGCAGCGGGCATCTGCTCGGCCTGCTCGACCGGGACCCCGGCGAAATCGGCCTGTTGCAGTCGAATCTGTACCGGCCGGATCGCGTGGTGTTCGCGATCGAAGTCGCCGACGCACCGGCCGAAGTCCGGCAGGCGCTCGCCCGTGGCGGCAAGGTCGCGCTCGGCGGCTGGCAACCGCCAGCACCACTTCCCGGCGCGGTCCCCGTACTCGAGCGACCGTTCGCTCCCGGCCTCTGGTGGTCCCCCGCCGACGGCGCCGGAGTGTCGATCGATCGCTGCCGCGTCGCCTTGATGATCGGCCTGCCGACCTTCCAGCATCCCGAACCGGCAGCGGCCCTGTTGCTGCATTCGTGCTTCTCGCTCGAAGGCGTCGGCGGCCGCCTCGAACAGGTGCAGCAGGACCGTGGGCTCGCGCACGTTCGTTGGCAGTCCGACGTCGTCACCGCGGGCGAAGCGACGGCGATGCTGCTGACCACCGAGATCGCCGCGAACGAGGTCGCCAACCTGTGGCGCGCCGTCGAACTCGCGCGCGCGTCGTTGACCGACGTGCCGCCGAACGCCTCGGAGTTCGCGTTGGCGCTGCGCCGCGTCCCGCTGCAGGCTGCGTTCGGCGCGCAGGGCGACGGCGCGCGGTTGCGGCAGGCGACGCTGCTCGCACTCGGCGGCAAGGATCTCGCCGCGATCGAGCGACGCGCCGCCGAGATCGCGCGCATGCCCGCGACGGGCATCGCCGTGCCGGCGACGGCGTTCCTCGAACTCCCGTTCGCGATGATCGTCGTCGGCGGGCAGGTTCCCGCCGACCTGCCGCAGGCACGCCGCTTCGCCTTGACTCCGGTCGGTGGCGAGGTGCCGGTGACGACGACCCCGAACGAACAGGCACCAGCGGGCGCCTCGCCCTGGCTCGTGCTCGCCATCGACGCGATCGGCGCCGCCGACGACGTGCGCCGCCTCGCCGGCTGGACCTACGCGGCGACGATCGGCAGCGAGTCGACGCCGACGATGGCCGAGACCACGAACTGGCACCGGAACGGCACGCTGCGCCGGACGCGCTCCCTGCTCGGACAGGCGATCGAGACGTCGCTCGTGGAGCAGGTGTGGACCGAACTCCTCGGCACGGCGACGCGGACGCTCGACGCCCGCGAAGCGCAGCTGCTGCGTCGCGAACAGCAGCGCCACCCGCTTGCCTTGCTCGCGGCGCACGCGCGCGGCGAACTGCAGTTCCGCACCATCGCGCGCCGCGAGGTCGGCGACCGCTCGGTCGCGGTGCTCGAAGCTGCGGGCGACCGGTTCGATCGCCTGCGCATCCACGTCGACACCGGCTCCAACCTGGTGCGCGCCGTCGAGTCCTGGGAGACGCTGGCCGATGGCACCGTCATGCACGTGTCCGAGGCGTGGTCCGACTACCGCACGGTGCGCGGCCTGCGCGTGCCGTTCCATCGACTGACCACGCAGGACGACGGCCAGAATCGCGTCGAGACCGTGTTCACGCGTTGGGATCCGGTTCTCGAGCGCTGAGCGGCGCGACTTCGCGCGCCGGCGATCGCCTCACTTCGGCGTCGCACCCAAGCGCAGCACCATGCCGACGAAGACCATGTGCTGGCCGTGCACGTCCTCGTCGATGCGGATCGACGGCCGGTTCTCGCTGTCGACCCACGAGTACCACGAGTGCAGCGACAACGCCGAGCCGAGGTGCCACCACGCCTCGGCGCCCGCTCCGAAGAAGAACTCCTTGTCCGACGCGAAGCCGTCCTCGCGCAGCAGCCGGGAGTACTGCGCCTGCACGAACGGCGTCAACGTCAGCGAGCGACCGAGGTGCAGGCGGAGGCGCAGTTGCGCGTCCGCCCACTGGTTGCCGAGCGGTCGCTGCGACTCGGTGTTCTGCAGGCGGTCCTTCTCGTCGTGCCAGCCGCCGTTCGCGAACACCTCCCAGCACGAAGCGTCCGAGCCGGCGATGTACCACTCGAGACGTCCGCGCGCGCGCCAGACCGCCGACGGGAGTTCCGTCGTGAACCCGTCGGCGCCGAAGGCACCCTCGCTGTCGTTCCACTCGCGCTCGCCGATCAGGGTCAGCACGTAGCCGTCGCGCGGCAGGCCGCGGCGGCGGTCGTTCTGCACCGTCGACTGCTCGAAGTACGCGCGAATGCCGTAGGCGGAGTAGTCGGTCGGGATCGTGAAGGTCGTCGGCGTCAGCTCCGAACGCGCGAAGTCGAGCTTCTTGTAGAACGGCCCGAACTCGATGAACAAGCCGGGCTGGGCCTCGCGGCCGAAACCGACGTAGCCCTCGTAGTCGTCGCCCTCGTAGAAGCCGTTCTTGATCAGCCGGTCGTCGCGGTAGAAGCCGTCGCGATAGAACATCCACGGCCGCGCCCGCAGTTCGAAGCGCGTGACGGTGTCGTCGCTGATCAACTTGCCGTCGGCGTAGCTGACGAGCACGCCGTCGCGACCGGCGTAGGCCTCGATCGTGCCGCGCCGGCTGCCGAACGCCTCGTCGCGGTACCAGACCTTGCCATCCGGACCGAACGCATCGTCGAGCCCACGATCGGCGTCCGCATCCTCGGCGAACGCGCCGATCGCGCCGAGCTCGAGCTGGAGGACCGACGAATAGGGCGAAGCCGCGTTGCGCGACTCGGTCAAGTCCATGAACGACTGCGCCGCGAGCGCGGGCACGAACAGGCAGCCGACGATCACGCCATGGTTCATTGGACCTCCTCGCGCTTCCTCGCCCGGTCGTGCGCCGCCACGACCATCGGGTGGGCTTCGTCGAGCACGATCACCGAGTAGGGATGGTCGGCGTACTGGTTGGCGCGCTCTTCGATGCGGATGACGCCGCGGTGGCGCAGTTCGTTGACGAGCGCGCGGCGCTCGGGGTGGACGAGGCCGCTGAAGTGCTGGCTCATCGGCCCCTTCAGGAACGGGGACAGCCAGACTTCCGGGCTGCCGTGGCGGACCTGCGACCGCAGGATCAGGTCGAGACACTGCTGCAACCGTTCGAGCACCAGGCTGTCCTGCGGCAGCTCGTCGGCCGTGCGCCACGTGACGGGAATGTGGCCGACGATCGCGGCCTTCGCCGGGCGCGTGCGATCGACGCGCACGCCGTCGTGCAACGCCGGCGGTCCGCCATGCTCGCCGTGCCCGTTGCCGTTCGCGCTGGGAGCGTGGTCGTTCGCCGCGGGAACGGCGCGGGCCGGATCGGCGCCCGCCGACGCTTCGGCGGCGGCCGGCTTGTGGCCGTTGCCGCGATGGTCCGGCGCGATCAGGTCGAGCGCGTTCCAGAAGCGCTCGCCGCCGACGCGCATGCGCAGGTCGCCGCTCGTGCTGTCGGGAATCGCGACGACGCGCAGTTCGCGGTTCTCCTCGAGCACCTGGCGCGCGATCGGGATGAAGTCGCGGTCGCCAGAGACGATCACCACGGCGTCGATGTCGGGACGCCGGTAGAGCACTCGGCAGACGTCGCACGCGAGCTGCACGTCGGCCGAGTTCTTGCCGCCGTGCCCCGTCAGCACGTACTGCGGATCGAAGCCCATCAAGGCGAGGTCGTGCGCCACCTCCATGCCCGGATAGGTGTCGAACGCCGCGTAGCTGCGACCGAGCACCATCGGCGCCTTGTCGGCATGCAGCCGTTCTTTCAGCCGCTCGAGGATGCCGAGGCAGAGATCGCGGATGCGTTGGCCGGTGAGTTCCTCGCGGTTCTTCAGTGACAGGAACAGATTCTCGAAATCGACGAAGACGGCGGCATGCATTGCAGTTCGGTCACCACAGTTCGGGGTCCCCGGGCGGCGTCGCCGCCCGGCAGGTGTTCGACCGCACGGCAGCGTGCGGAGTAGCGGCTCACGTCGGCGGGGCCGACGTGTCGGGCACGGGAGCCGGTGCCGGCTCGGTCGCCGGCGGCGTCGGCAGCAACAAGCCCGCCGACAGCGGCGGCACGATCACGTCGCCGGCGCCGAACACGGCGTCGTCGTCGGCGAGGTAGGTGTAGGCAGCGAGGCCTTCTTCGTAGCGGCGCATCAGCAACGCCGACTCGCGCATGTTGACCTTGCCGGTTCGCACGGCTTGCTCGAGCCGGCCACGCATGCGCCGGATCAGGTCCTGCTTGTCGTACTGGACGTAACTGAGCACCTCGGTGACCGAGTCGCCCTCGATCACGCGCTCGATGCGGTACCCGTGCTGCTCGTCCATCGAGATGTGGATCGCGTTGGTGTCGCCGAACAGGTTGTGCAGATCGCCGAGGATCTCCTGGTAGGCGCCGACCAGGAACATCGCGAGGTAGTACGGCTTGCCGGGCGTGACCGGGTGCACCTCGAGCACGTTCTTGACGTCGCGCAAGTCGATGAACTTGTCGACCTTGCCGTCGCTGTCGCACGTCAGGTCGGCCAGGATCGCGCGCCGCGTCGGCCGTTCGGCGAGGCGGTGGATCGGCATCGTCGGGAACAGCTGCTTCACCGCCCAGTGGTCGGGAGCCGACTGGAACACCGAGAAGTTGCAGTAGTAGGTGTCGGCGAGCGCACGCTCGAGGCCCTGCAGCTCGTCGGGCACGTAGTCGAGCGTGTTGGCGATCAGGCGGATCTTGTCGCAGATGCACCAGAACAGGTTCTCGGCGATCGCGCGCCCCTTGAGGTCGAGGTAGCCGAGGTTGAACAGGCTGATCGCCTCTTCCTTGAGCTGCAGCGCGTCGTGGTAGCTCTCCTGGAAGTTCTTCAGCGACACGTCCTTCAGGATCTGCACCATGTTGGCGATGGTGCTGTCCTCGTGCCGCTCGGCGCCGGGCGGAACGTCGACGTTCTGCTTGCTGACGCCCAGCACGTCGTAGACCAGGATCGCGTGGTGCGCCGTGAGCGCCCGGCCCGACTCGCTGATGATGTCGGGGTGCGCGATGCCCTTCTCGTCGCACGCCTGCTGCACCGCGAAGACGACGTCGTTCGCGTACTCTTGGAGCGAGTAGTTCGCCGACGAATGGAAGTTGGTCTGCGAGCCGTCGTAGTCGACGGCGAGGCCGCCGCCGACGTCGAGGAACTTCAGGCCCGCGCCGAGGTCGTGCAGCTCGGTGTAGAAGCGCGTCGCCTCCTTGAGCGCGTCCTTGATCGCGCGGATCGCGGTGATCTGGCTGCCGATGTGGAAGTGCAGCAGCTCGAGGCAGTCGAGCATGTTGACCTCCTTCAGCTTCTCGACCACCTGCACGATCTCGGCGGCGGTGAGGCCGAACTTCGACTTCTCGCCGCCCGACTCCTGCCACTTGCCAGCACCGCGACTCGCGAGCTTGGCACGCACGCCGATGTGCGGGCGCAGGTCGAAACGCCGGCTGACCGCGAGCACCGTCTCGAGCTCCTCGAAACGATCGACGACGATGATCGTGTAGAGCCCCATCTTCTGGGCCAGCATCGCCGTCTCGATGAAGCTCTGGTCCTTGTAGCCGTTGCAGACGACGAGCCCCTCGGGGTTCGTCATGTGCGCGAGCACGACCAGCAGTTCGGGCTTGCTGCCAGCTTCGAGACCGAGCGCGTGGTCCTTGCCGAAGTCGACCAGCTCCTCGACGACGTCGCGCTGCTGGTTGACCTTGATCGGGAACACCGGCCGGTAGCGCCCCTTGTAGCTGCATTCGTCGATCGCCTTCTTGAAGGCGCCGCCGAGCGCTTGCACGCGCAGCTGCAGGATGTCGGACACGCGCAGCAGCACCGGCAGCTCGATGCCGCGGTTGCGCAGGTCCTCGACCAGTTCGGGCAACGAGAACTTCGGTCCGCCCTTGCCCATCGGTTGCACGAGCAGGTCGCCGCGATCGCTGATCGCGTAGCTGTCGCCTCCCCATGCCGCGAGCTGGTAGAGCTCGGCGCTGTCGCGGATCGTCCAGGCCCGAAGGTCCTTCTGCGGTGAACTCAAAGCGGGAGACTCCAGTGTCGCGGGCGTGCAACGGCCACCACGCCACGTGGTGCGCGCGTCGGACGCATTCGCGTGGGCGGGATTCAACCACGTTCGTCCGCGCAGATGCAGATGGCGGACGCCTTTTTTGCGCACCGGGGCGACCAGGGGTCCCTGGTCGTCTTCACGCTCGACGCGTAAGGTTCGCGCCGTGAGCCAAGCCGATCCGAAAGCGAATCCGCTGCAGCAACGCGATCCCGAGATCGCTGGCCTGCTCCAGCGCGAGGACGACCGCCAGCGGAACACGCTGACGCTGATCGCCTCCGAGAACCACTGTTCGACCGCCGTCCGTGAAGCCAGCAAGAGCCGCATCACCGACAAGTACGCCGAGGGCTACCCGCACCGCCGCTACTACGGCGGCTGCGAGATCGCCGACGCCATCGAGGACCTGGCGCGGCAGCGAGCAGTACAACTGTTCGCGGGCGCTGAAGAAGCGAACGTGCAGCCGCACTCGGGCACGACCGCCAACCTCGCCGCCTTGCTGGCACTGGCCGGCCCCGGCGGCCGCATCGTCGGCATGGCGCTGAAGGCGGGTGGACACCTGAGCCACGGCCACGACAAGAGCCACACCGGCATGGTGTTCCAGGCGCGGCAGTACGGCGTCGATGCCACGGGCCGCATCGACCTCGACGAGGTGCGGCGCATCGTGCGCGAACACCAGCCGAAGGTGCTGATCGCCGGCGGCAGCAGCTACTGCCGCAACATCGACTACCCGGCGTTCGCCGGCATCGCCCGCGAAGTCGGCGCGACGCTGCTGGCCGACATCGCGCACCCGGCGGGCCTGATGGCCGCTGGCGTCGTGCCCGGCCCCATCGGCGTCGCCGACGTGGTGACGATGACGACGCACAAGACGCTGCGCGGCCCACGCGGCGGCATGATCCTGGCGAAGAAAGACGTCGCCAAGGCGATCAACAGCTCGGTGTTCCCCGGCGCGCAAGGCGGGCCGCTGGTGCAGCAGATCGCCGCCAAGGCGGTCGCGTTCGCCGAAGCGCTGCGGCCCGAGTTCAAGGTCTACCAGCAGAAGGTGAAGGCCAACGCCGCGCACCTGGCCGAGCGCTTGCTCGCGGCGGGGCTCGATCTCGTCACCGGCGGCACCGACAACCACATCGTGCTCGTCGACCTGCGCAAGACCGACGTCACGGGTGCCTGGGTGGAAGAGCGCGCGCTCGTCGCCGGGCTGTCGGTGAACAAGAACGCCGTGCCCGGCGACCAGCGTCCGCCGCTGGTCACGTCCGGGCTGCGGCTCGGCACCGCCGCGGTGACGACGCGCGGCTTCGGCACGGACCAGATCACCGCGGTCGCGGATGTGATCGTCGGGCTGGTGCGCGGCGACGATCCGGAGCGGCACCGCGCGGTCGTGCGCGGCCTCTGCGAAGCGTTCCCGCTGCCCTGACGGTTCAGTCCTCGACCGTCGTGAGCGCCGCGCGCACCGCATCGACGCGCGCCTTGAACACGTCGTCCCGCGCCGCGAACTCGACCACGCGCAGGATGTCGTCCCGCCACGGCAGGGTCGGTTCGATCACCCAGACCGCGACCAGGTAGCCGATGCGTTCGCCCTGCACGTTGGCGGCGAACTCGTGCCACTGACCGGCGGTGCCGGCGACGTTCTTCACCTCGCCGCTCGCCATCAGCTCGTAGCCGCGCTGCACGAGATCGGCTCGCAGCGTGTCGGCCCAGAACGCGATGCCGCCTTCGGTCGGCTCGGCGAGGTCGCGCACGCGCAGCCGCGCGTCGTCGGCGGTCACCGCGCGGAAGCCCTCGCCGCGGTCCTTCAGCACCACGAAGTCGGCCGGCGGCTTCATCGGCGCCGAAGCACACGCCACCATGAACAGCAGCGGCAGCAGGAACAACGAGCGGAGGGCGCGCATCAGAAGCCCCCCATCATCGATTCGGCGCCGACGCGTTGGATCCAGTCGAAGCGGCTGCGTTGCGGGCGCTTCTTCGGCGGCGGCGGCGCGCTCGTCGCGACGAACTCGACCGCGAGCGTCGCCAGCGCCACCTGGTCGGCGAGGAACTTGCGCCGCCCTTCCATGCGTTCGATCTCCTCGGTCAGCCGCCGCAGTTCGGCCTCGACCCTGAGGATGTCCTCGACCTTCTCCGCCTTCGCCAGCACTTCGAGCAGCCGCTCGCGCGACTTGCGCGCCGTGTCGAGGCGGATGCCGAGGTCGACGAACTCCTCGGTGACGTCGTCGGCAGCCCGGGATTCGCGCAGCACCCGACCGAGTCCGCGAGCCGCGGCGAACGCTTCCTCGAAGCGCTTCGCCGGCAGCCGCACGACGAAGCGGGTGCCGCTCTGGTTCTGCAAGTAACCGTTCCACTCCCCGATCTGCGCGAGGAAGGCGCGCGCCGACTCTTCGGGACGGGCGACCTCGACCGCGACCTCGCCGCGCTGCACGAGCATGCGCTCGGCCCGCGCCGGCGCGTTCGGCGTGGCTGGCCGCCCGTCCGTGACGTCGTCGAGCGACGCGACTCCGCCCTTGTCCGAAGTGAAGTAGTTCTCGGTGCGCGCGCGGATGTCGGAGTCACTACCGTCGTTGTAGAAGGCGCCGGCCATTGGGTTCTCGGCGGAAGCCGACGCAGCCCCGTCCTGTTCGAGCATCAGCCCGGGCTTCAGGGCGCTTTCGCCGGTCTGGCAGGCAGCGGCGAACAAGGACAGCCAGACGAACAACACGGACGACCAGCGCATCACGACCTCCTGCCGCGGGCGCGGCACGTTCGCGGGTTCTACCACCACGGCGTAGGATCGCACACGATGCTCGCTGCCGTAGCACCGTGGCTCTGTTCCCTGCTGGCCGCCTCGATCCAGGATCCGCCGCCAGCACCCTCGGCCCCGGCGGCAGCACCGCGCATCGAGTGGCAGCGAACGCTGGCGGACGCGCTCGCCGTGCAGCAGGCGACCGGCCTGCCGCTCCTGGTCGCGGTGAACATGGACGGCGAGGTGTTCAACGAGCGCTTCGCCAAGACGACCTACCTCGACCCGGCGTTCGTGCAGTCGACGCGTGGCTACGTCTGCGTGATCGCATCCCACGACCGCCACTCCCCGATCGACTACGACGCCGACGGCAACCGCGTCGAGTGCCCACGCTTTGGCGGCTGCACCTGCAGCGAGCACAGCGCCATCGAACCCGAGCTGTTCGCGAAGTACTTCAACGACACGCGCGTCGCCCCGCGGCACATCGGCGTGAGCAAGGACGGCAAGATCCTGTTCGACCGCTTCCTCGACCAGAGCATGCAGACCGCGATCGACGCGATCGCCAAGCACCGCGGCGACGCCGGCAAGCAGCCCGCGCCGAGCGACGACCCCGCGGTTCTGTTCACGCGCCGCGATGCGGCGGCGCGACGCGCGATCGAGGCGAAGTGGCGGCTCGGCGACGCGCTGCAGAAGCGCGCGCTGCTCGCGGCGGCCGCCGATGCGACCAACGAACCGGTCGACCTGCTGCGCGCCGGCCTGCGCGAACGCGACGCGCAGACGTTCGCGCTGGCGGCGCTGGCGCTGGCGAAACGCGGCGGCAAGGACGCCGTGATCGACCTCGAGGACGCGCTCGCGCGCGTCGACGATGCTGCGCTGCAGGACCGCCTCGTCGCGCGCCTCGCCGAGCTGGCGCCGAACGACCCTGGCGCGGCGCGCCTGGCGCTGCACTTCCGCAAGGACGCGCCGCCCGCCGCGATCGCCACGCCGTGGTCGAATCCGTGGGCCAAGGCGGCGTTCGACGACGGCGATCGCGACGCGATCGAACGCCAGCTCGACCACTGGGAAGCCGAACTGAAGAAGGACGCGACGATCGAAGAAGCGCGCCTCGGTCTCGCCACGGCCCAGCTCGCCCTCGCGGACCTGTTGGTGCGCGACGGCCAGAGCGGTCCCGAGCTGTGGTTCACCGATGCGCTGACGAACGCCCGCAAGATCCGCGGCCCGGTGCTGCAGGCCGAGGCCCAGGGCGTGATCGCCTACGCGTCGTGGATGACCGGCGACGCCGAGGCGGCTGGCAAGGCTGTCGTGCAGGCGCAATCGGCGGTGCGCAACCCGCGCCAGGTGTCGCCGCAGCTCGCCGCGCGCGTGCTCGACGTCGCCCTGCAAGCGCTCGCCAGCGGCGTGTTCGCCGATGCCGAGGCTGCCCGCACGCGCAGCCAGCGCGCCGAGATCGATCGGGCCCGCGCGATGATGGACCTGCTGCTGCAGCGGGGTGCTCCACGTTCGGCCGCCCTGCTCGCCGGTATCGGCCTGCTCGAGTTCGGCGGCCTGCGCGCCGAAGCGCGGCAGCGGCTCGCCGACCTAGTCGCTCGCCTGCCCGGCGACGTGCGCGCGCACGAACGGTGGCGCGCGCGGCTGCTCGTCGACCTCGGCGCCGAGGGCCTGCGCGCCGCCTACGCCACCTGGCTCGCCACCGCCACCGACCAGCCCACGGCTGCGTGGTTCTCCGGTTATGCCTCGCTCGTCGCCGGCGACCAGCACACGCGCGATGCTCGCACCGCGCTGGCGATCGCGGCGTACGGCGAGGCGATCGACCGCTTCACTTCGAGCGCCGCTGCCAATCCCGACTACTCCGACTCCGCCCACCACCACGTCGTGCAGGCCCTCGCGGGCCGCGCCGAGCTGCGCTGCGCCAACGGCGACGCCGAGGGCGCTGCCGCCGACCTGCTGCGTGCGAACGACCTGCGCCCGCAGAGCCTCGACGAGAACGACGGCCTGCAGCGCAAGCCGCGCGCGATCGCGGGGCGCGTCGCCGACGCGCTGCAGAAGGCCGGCAAGGCCGAGCTCGCCGCGAAGTTGAAGCCGATCCTGCCGTAGGGTCGAGCGACGAGCCGCCCGTGTTCCGACTGCACAAGTGGTACTTCGACTGTGTTGCGCCGGACGGTGACGCGGCGATCGTCTACGCGGCCCGGCTGCACTGGGGCCTGCTGCGGCTCGGCTACACCGCTCTGCTCGACCATCATGGCGGTCGCACGCACACCCGCACGCTGCTCGGGCGGCCGCCGGCACCGACGCTGGGCAGCGACGGGTGCGAACTCGTCGAGCCGCGCCTCGGCCTGCACGCGAAGTGGCGCGGCCGGCCGCAACTCGCCGATCGCGAACTGTGGCGCTCGCCGCGCGGTGCGGTCGTGTGGTCACTGCGCCTGCCCGACGCCACCGCCGAACTGACGTTCGCGGGCCGCACGCTGCGCGGCCGGGGCTACGTCGAACACCTGGCCCTCGATGTGGCGCCGTGGCATCTGCCGATCGACGAGCTCCGTTGGGGCCGCTGGCACGGCGCGAACCGTTCGCTGGTGTGGATCGAATGGCGCGGCCCGCATCCGCTGCGCCTGTGCCTGCTCGACGGCGAGCCGGTCGACTGCGGACCGATCACGGACTGCGGCTTCACGTTCGCCGACGGACGTCGGCTCGCCCTCGGCACGCCGACCGTGCTGCGCGACGGCGACATCGAACGCACCGTGCTGACGCGTCGCCTGCTGCGCTGGCTGCCGCTGCCGCGAGCGATTCGCGCGATGCGCGAGACGAAGTGGCTCTCCAGCGGTGTGCTGCATGGCGCGGGCAACGACGCCATCGAGGGCACCGCCTTGCACGAGGTCGTGCGATGGGGCTGAGCCTGGGCGCGATCGCGGCGCGCGTGGGTTACGCGCTGCTCTTCTGCGTCGTGCTGCCCGGGTTGTTGTGGGCTTGGGCCGCGCACGCACGAGTCGCCGTCGATTGGCCGCTGCCGGCACCGCCGACGGTCGGCGTGGCGCTGCTCGCCGCCGGCGCGCTGCTGATGCTGTCGGCGATGCACGCGCTGTGGCGGCACGGCGGCGGCCTGCCGATGAACGCGTTCCCGCCGCCGCGCCTCGTCACGCGCGGCCCCTACGCGATCGTCGGCCATCCGATCTACGTCGGCTTCGTGGCGATGACGGCTGGCACCGCCCTGGCTGCCGGCAGCGCGGTCGCGTTCTACCTCGTGACGCCGGTCGTGGCGCTCGGGGCGGTGGCGCTGGTGCTCGGCCACGAGGGTCCGGCGCTGCGCGCGCGCTTCCCGGACCTGCAGCACCGGCCATGGTTGTCGTTGCCGCGCGCGAACGACGAACTGCACGTCGGACGCCGCATCGCGGTCGCGCTGCTGGTCCTGCTGCCTTGGCTGCTGCTCTATCTCTGGGCCGTCGCGATCGGGCCGACGCGCGATGCCGTGGCCGTGTGGCTGCCCGGCGAAGACGCGTGGCCGGTGGTCGAAGGCAGCTATCTCGTCTATGCGAGCGCGTACCCGATCACCGCCCTCGCGCCGTTCTGGGCGCGCGGCGCCGAACGGCTCGGCGACTTCGCGCGCGCCGGCCTCGCCGCGACCGCCCTGCACACGTTCCTGTATCTGGTCGTGCCGATCGTGGTGCCGCCGCGCGCGTTCGAGCCGGCGACGCTGTTCGGCGAGTGGCTGGCATGGGAAGGGCAGAACGAAGCGAACGGCGCTGCCGCCTTCCCCTCGTTCCACACCACGTGGGCTCTGCTGACGGCGGTGCTCGCGGCACGCTCGTACCCGCGCCTGCGATGGCTCGCGGCGGCGTGGGCCGTCGGCGTCGCCTGGAGCTGCAGCGCTACGGGCATGCACGCGGTCGCCGACGTGATCGCCGGCGCGCTGACGTTCACCCTCGTCCACCATCGTCGTGGCGTGTGGGCCTGGCTGCGAGCGGGCGCGCAGCGGCTCGGCAACAGCATGCGTTGGTGGCGTCTCGGGCCACTGCGCGTGTTCGTGCACGCGGCGTATGCCGGGCCCGCCGCGTTCGTCGTCGCCTTCACCGTCGTGCGGCAGGCCGCTCCTGGCGACGCCTGGGCCGCGGCGATCGTCTGCGTCGCGGCCGTGGTCGGCGCCGCCGCGTGGGCGCAGTGGATCGAAGGTGCAGCCGTGTCGCTGCGGCCGTTCGGCTACTACGGCGCGATGCTCGGCGGCATCGCAGCGCTGACCGCCCTCGCGGTCGCGGGCGTCGACATCTGGCCGATCGCCGGTGGGCTGGCGATCGCGGCTCCCTTCGCGCAGGCGATCGGGCGGTTGCGCTGCCTCGTGCAGGGTTGCTGCCACGGTCGCCCGGCACCAGCCGATGTCGGCATCGTCTGCACGCACCCATGGTCGCGCATCGTGCGACTCGCTCACGCCGGCGGCGTGCCGCTGCACCCAACACCGCTCTACTCGATCCTCTGGAACGTGCCGTGCGGCGTCGCCCTGCTGCGCGCAGCACAACTCGGCCAACCGCCGAGCGTCGTCGCCGGGTGCTACTTCGTTCTCGCAGGGCTCGGGCGCTTCGTCGAGGAGGCGTACCGCGGTGAGCCGCAGACGCGGCGATGGGCCGGACTCATCGAGTACCAGTGGTACGCACTGCTGTCGCTGGTCGTCGGCGCGGTGCTGACGTGCCTGCCGTCCGCGTGGCCGCTCGTCGGCGGCAGCACGGGAACGGCTGCGATCGCCGGTGCCGCCATCGGTCTCATGGTCGCGATCGCGATGGGCGTCGACGTTCCCGACAGCAATCGGCGCTTCGCGCGGCTGTTGAAGTGACGAACGGTCCGCCGACTCGGCCGCCGCGGCCGGTCGTCACGGCCGTTCGCCGAAGCGCTCGCGCACGATGACGAGGTGCGGATCGCGCCGGTCGGGCTTCGCCACGGCGCGCAGGAACCGCTCGGCGACCTCGCTGGCCACCTCGAACGTCGTCGCCGCGACGTGGATGTCGATCACGCCGACCTGATGGCTCTCGATGCCGCCGCGGCGGCAGACGTGGGCCATGACGCGGCGCGGATCGGCGCCGTCGCGACGCCCCCAGTTGATGCGGAACCGCGCGAACGGTGGCCCGCTGCGCGCTGCCGCCCGGTCGTCGCCGCGCTGCCATGCCGGGCGCGCGCCCGGCTTGCCGCGTTGCTGGGGCGACAGCTTCTTCGTGGCCGGCGGCGGCGGAGGCGGCGGCACGGGCGACGGCGGTGCAGCCGGAGGACGGACCGGTTCCTTCGGGGCCGAGGTCGCCGCCACCGGCGCCACGGCCGCCGGCGCCGCGGGCAAGGCGACGGCCGCCTCGGGCTTCGCCGGCTCGACCACCACCAGCACCGGCTCGCGCGCCGCGGTGACTTCGAATGCCTCGCGCACCGCATGCGCGAGGTTCGCGACCATCGCCGCCACGACTTCGCGCGCAGGACGGCCGGCGAGCAGGCGATCCGCGATCGTGAGCGCTTCCTCGCTGCCGCCGGCACCGCGGCCCAGCGCTTCGAGCGTGCGCTCGGCCGCGCGCTGCAACTGCACGGCGTGCACTTCGGCAGCGCCCGGGGCGCCTTCCAGCCGCGCCCGGATGCCGGCCTGCTGGTAGAGCCGCCGCGCGCGGTCGGCGCGCGACTTCGTCACCAGCAGATAGCTGCGCCCCTTCTGGCCAGCGCGCCCGGTGCGCCCGCTGCGATGCACGTAGGTCTCCGCGTCGATCGGCGGGTCGAAGTGCACGACCGACGTCACGTCGGCGATGTCGAGGCCACGCGCAGCGACGTCGGTGGCGATCAGCGTGTGGATCGCGCCACGCTTGAACGCAGACAGCGTGCGCGTGCGCTGCGCCTGCGCGAGGTCGCCGTGGATCGGCAGTGCCAGGAAGCCGTCGCCCGCGAGCTTGTCGGCGAGGCCCTGCGTGTCCTCGCGCGTGCGCACGAACACCAGCGTGCGTTCGTCGCCGGCGAGCAGCAGCAGGTTGACGAGCACGGCGTAGTGTTCGCGCGCGCCGACCTTGAGGGCGATGTGCTCGATGTCCTCGTGGCGCTGCCCCATCGCGGTGCCGGCGATCGACAGCGCGTCGTGCTGGAAGCGATCGGCCAGCGCGCGCACTTGCGGAGCGAACGTCGCCGACACGAGGTGCGTGCGCCGTTCCTGCGGCAGGGCCTCGAGGATCGCGTCGAGCTCGTCCTTGAAGCCGAGGTCGAGCATCTGGTCGGCCTCGTCGAGCACGAGCTGCCGCACCGAAGCGAGCGACAGCGCGCCGCTGCGCAGATGATCGAGCAGGCGACCCGGCGTGCCGACCAGCACCGCGGGCTTCTTCTTCAGCCGCTCCTGTTCCCGCGTCACCGACGTGCCGCCGGTGACGACGCCGCAGCGCACGTCGACCAGATCCTCGAACAGCCAGGCGAGTTCCTCGCGCACCTGCGCCGCGAGTTCGCGCGTCGGCGCGATGACCAGCGTGGTCGGACCCTGCCGTTCCTGCTGCGCAACCGTGCGCGCCAGCGCGAAGCCGAGCGCCACGGTCTTGCCCGAGCCGGTCTGCGAAGTGATGCGCAGATCGCGGACGCCGTCGTCGGCCGCGAGCACCGCCTCCTGCACGCGCGTCAACTGCGCGAAGCCGCGGCGCACGAGGGCGGCGCGCAGGGCGGCGGGAACGGCAGCGAACGGATCGGCAGCGGCCGCTGCGGCGGGGTCGCCGTCCGAGGTTCTTTGCGCGGTGGACATGCCGGAGGGTGACGTCGCCTCCCCCCGCGGTCAATCGGCGGCTCGCGTTCCTGTCGGGTTTGCACTCGCCGCCACCGGGCAGCATCGTCGGGCCCATGCTCCGTTTCGTCCGCTACCTCGCGACCCTGCCCACCGGCCGCACGATCCTGTGGTGCTACGCGATCTGGTACGTCGTCAACGTGGTCGCGAACTTCGACGCCACGCCGCGCCTGTGGATCACGTCCTGCGGCCTGTCGGCGATCATCGGCGTGGCGCTGCTGCTGAGCACCGCCCCGGCGGGGAACGGCTCCGTGGCGCGCGACGGCTGGACGGTGTTCCGCCTGTTCCTGATGCCCTTCTGCGTCTCGAGCTTCGCGGCGCTGGTGAAGGACGCCGGCTACGTGCTCGTCTTCCCGCCGTCGCTCGGGCTGAACCTCGTTGGTGCTGGCTGCATCGCCGCGTTCGTGGCCCTGCGTCACGTCGCCGGCGTGGCCATCCGCAACCACAGCGTGCACGACTGCTGATCGGTCGCGGGCTCGACGTATGCTGCGCGCCCGATGTTCGACCGCTTCAGCACCCATGCCAAGCAGTTGATGTCGCAGGCGCGTGCCGCGGCGATCCACCTGCAACACGAGTCCATCGCGCCCGAGCACATCCTGCTCGGGCTGCTCGCCCTGCCGGACTGCGCCGGCGCGCAGGCGCTGCTCGCGGCGGGCGCCACTCTCGGAGGCCTTCGCAGCAAGGTCGAAGCGCTGGCCGCTCGCGGCGAGCGTCCCGTCACGCAGGGTCAGCTGCCGTTCACGTCCGAGGCGAAACAGGTCCTCGAACGCACGCTCGAACACGCCTACGCGCTCGGCCACCACCGGATCGGCACCGAGCACGTGCTGCTGGCGATGGCCGACGGACCGAGCCTCGCCTCGCGCGCGCTGGCCGAGGCCGGCCTCGACGGTGCTTCGCTGCGCGCGGCCGTCGCACGGGTGCTCGCGACCGGGCCCACGCTCGATCGCAGCTCCGTGCGCGCGTTGCTGATCAGCAACTCGACGATGCACGGTGGCGGCTACCTCGAACACTGCGCCGCCGAGATCCGCGACTTCCTCGGCGGCAGGCAGCGTGTGCTGTTCGTGCCCTATGCACTCGCCGACCACGCGGGCTACGCGGCGAAGGCGCGCGCGGCGTTCGCCACGTTCGGGCACGACGTCGTCTCGGCGCACGAAGGCCCGCCGCTGCTTCTGCTCGATCATTGCACGGCGGTGTTCGTCGGCGGCGGCAACACGTTCCGGCTGCTCGCGGCGATGTACCGCACCAACCTGCTCCCGGCGATCCAGGGGCGCGCGCTGCGCGGCATGCCGTACGTCGGCAGCAGTGCGGGCACCAACGTCGCGACGCTGTCGATCCGCACCACCAACGACATGCCGATCGTCATGCCGCCGTCCTTCGACGCGCTGCAGCTGGTGCCGTTCCAGATCAACCCGCACTACCTCGATCCGGATCCGACCAGCAAGCACATGGGCGAGACGCGCGAGGAGCGGCTGCGACAGTTCCACGAGGAGAACGACGTCCCCGTGCTCGGACTGCGCGAAGGCTGCATGCTGCGCGTCGAAGGCGCGCGCGCCGAGCTCAAGGGCACCACGAACGCGCGGCTGTTCCGCCGCGGCGAGGCGCCCGTCGAGCACGTGCCGCCGTGCGATCTCTCGTTCCTGCTGCGCGCCTGACCTGCACCCCGCCTCCCCCATGAAGCCGACTCCGCTGCTGTTCCCGCTCCTGGCCATCGCCGCCTGCTCGTCGGCGCCGCCCGGCGCCATGTCGATTCGCAAGGACGACCTGTTCGCGCACGTGCGCTTCCTCGCCGACGACTTGCTCGAGGGCCGCGGCCCGGGCACGCGCGGCGACGTGCTCGCGCGCAACTACCTCGCCTCGCAGCTGCAGGTCGCCGGCTGCAAGCCGGGCGGCGCCGACGGATCGTGGACGCAGCCGGTGCCGATCCTCGGCATCACTTCGGCGGTGACGACGCCGCTCGGCGCGCGCGGCAAGGGCGGCACAGCATCGTTCACCGCGCCCGACGACTACACCGCCGTCGCCGGCAACCCCGACGCGCTCGCAGCCTGGAGCGGGGCGGAGCTGGTGTTCGTGGGCTTCGGCATCACCGCCCCCGAGCAGCAGTGGGACGACTTCGGCAACGCCGACGTGAAGGGCAAGGTGCTGCTGGTGATGAACGACGACCCGTCCGACGACCCGGCGCGCTTCGCCGGCAAGACGCGGCTCTACTACGGTCGCTGGAGCTACAAGTACGAAGAGGCGGCGCGGCGCGGCGCGCTCGGCGCGATCGTCATCCACACCAACGAGTCGGCGGGCTACCCCTTCCAGGTGATCCAGGCCAACCACGGCCGTGAGAACTTCTGGCTCCCGTTCGCGGCCGGCACGCCGACGCTCGGCATCCGGTCGTGGGTCAGCGAGGACGCCGCCAAGAAGCTGTGCGCGCTCGGTGGCCACGACCTCGACGCGCTGCGCACGGCGGCGAAGAAGGGCGGGCAACCGCCGGTGCCGCTCGGCGTGACGCTCGACCTCGCGATCCAGAACACGGTGCGCGAGATCCAGTCCGGCAACGTCGTCGGCGTGCTGCCGGGCAGCGATCCGGTGCTGCGCGACGAGTACGTCGTGGTGACCGCGCACTGGGATCACCTCGGCATCGGCAAGCCGCGCGGCGACGACACGATCTACAACGGCGCCGTCGACAACGCCTCCGGCTGTGCCGGCATGCTGGCGCTCGCGCGTTCGCTGGGCGCTGCCGCGACCCCGCTGCGCCGCAGCGTGCTGTTCCTCGCGGTCACCGCCGAGGAGTCGGGCCTGCTCGGCTCGCAGTTCTTCGCCGCCAACCCCACCGTGCCGAAGGACCGCATGGTCGCGAACTTCAACATCGACGGGCTCAACGTCTGGGGGCGTTCGCACGACATCGAGTTCATCGGCCACGGCAAGAACAGCCTCACCGCGCTCGCCGACGCCGTGGCGAAAGAACGCGGCCGCCGCATCGAGCCCGACAGCAACCCCGACCTCGGGCTCTTCTACCGCAGCGACCACTTCAACTTCGCACGCATCGGCGTGCCGGCCGCCTACTTCAAGGCCGGCAAGGACTTCCTCGACCGCCCCGAGGATCGCCGGCGCATGAAGAACAGCTACACGACGGTGCACTACCACCAGCCGACCGACGAGATCGCGCCGTGGTGGAACCTCGATGGCGCAGTCGAGGACCTCGAAGTGCTGCGCGAGTGCCTGGTGCGCACCGCGAATGCCGACGGCCGCCCAACGTGGACGCCGGGCGACGAGTTCGAACGCGCGCGGTGAGATCCACCGCGCCGCGCGACGTCATCGGATCACTGCAGGATCAACTCGGCGACCGGGATCGAGTTCGTGGTCGCATTGCCGGTCGCGACAGTCGCACTCGAGAGGTCCCAGACGTACTGGTAGAACGGCGTGCAGACCTCCGGGCCGACCCAGGCCGATCGCGCCGCCGTGATCTCGACGCCTAGCGGGTTGATCGCGGTCGGCGGCACCAGGTAGAGCCACTGGAAGCCGATGCCGAACTGCGAGGCCGTGGCGGGAATCGGAACGGGGACGGACACCGCGCCGAGCGCGTCCGCGGTGAACCCGATCGTACCGAGCTCGCCGGCGACAAGGGCGTCGCAGTTCGGGGCCAAGCCGAACTGGCCGAGGTTGAACGCCAGCAGCACGCCGGGGAGGAGCTCCTTCTGGTCGAACGACGGCGCCAGCAGCGCCGGCGCGTTCGCGGGAGCGTTCGCCAAGGTGACGTTGAACGTACCGCCCGCGACGTAGCTCGCGGCCGTCGTGGTCCCTCCGATCGTCCCCGCGCCGCAGCCGATGCCGTGGTTGGCCACACGGCCGTTGGTGGAGGCAAAGGCGCGATCGGTGCTCCACGACGCCCCCGCGGAGCGAGAGAACACCTGCACCTCGACCACGAGATTGGTGTTGCCGTTCAGGCCATAGACAAACGGCGTCGCGAACGGAATCGTCGCCATGATGCCGGTACCGCGGTTCGCGGGCATCGCGGGGATGTTCACGGTCTGCTGCGGCAACACGACGGCGAGGTCGTTGCCGTGGTTGAGCGCGAAGGTCGTCGACAGGGTGCCCGGGACGTTCGGCCCGCTCGAGCAGCTGATTTGGATGCTCGCGGTGAAGGCAGCGCGGTCCAGGTTCGACGTCGTCGGCCGGAACCGGATGCCCGTCACGACCGTGCCGGGCGCGAACGGCGCCGCGTAGACGAGTTGCGTTCGCGTGGCGTTGCCACCGAGCAGCGCGGTGCTGCCGCGGCCCCACGCACGCTCGTACTCGGGCGGCAAGAACAGGCTGGTCTGCGCGACGACATGCGCGGCGAGCAGGAGTGAAGAGACGAAGGCAATTCGATTCATCGTGGTCGGTGGGAAAGAGAAAAAGGTGAAGTGCCGGGGGAAGGGAACGCAAACCCCAGAG
>CALFZH010000013.1:0-16580 GCA_937952215.1 uncultured bacterium | reverse complement strand
CGGCACCGCCCCGTGGCGTTGCGCCGCCGCGGCCGCCCGCCGTGGCGACGCCGCCGGCGACGGCGCCAGCACCGGCGGCGCCGACCGCCAACTCCCCGCTGGATGCCCTGCGCGCCGAGGTGCTCGGCTGCACCCGATGCAAGTTGCACCGCGAACGGCGCCACGCCGTGTTCGGCGAAGGCAACCCGCGCGCCGAGGTGATGTTCATCGGCGAGGCTCCCGGCGCCGTCGAGGACCAGACCGGGCGCCCGTTCGTCGGCCCCGCCGGCCAACTGCTCGACCGCATCATCACCGGGGCGATGGGCCTGCAGCGCAGCGACGTCTACATCGCCAACATCAACAAGTGCCGGCCGCCGGGCAACCGCGTGCCCGAACCCGACGAGGTCGCGGCATGCCTGCCGTACCTGCGGGCCCAGGTCGCCCAGGTCCAGCCGAAGGTCCTGGTGTGCCTTGGCCGCACCGCGGTCCACAACCTGCTCGGCCGCGACGAGCCGATGCGCGCCTTGCGCGGCCAGGAACTCGAGTACGACGGCATTCCGGTCGTGGTCACGTGGCACCCGGCCTACCTGCTCCGCGAGCCTTCCCGCAAGGTCGAGACGTGGGAGGACATCAAGCGCGTCAACCGGCTGCTCGGCCGCCCCGAAGTGCCCAAGCAGCCCGGCACCTGACGCACGGCGAGCGGCAGGGCAGCAACCTTGACCGTCCCCAGTTGTCTCGCTACGGTCCCGCGACCCTGCGGCCCGGTAGCGTCCCTCGACGGCCCAGGAACCCCTCGACATCCGCGTCTGCCGCCATTCCGTCGGCGTACCTGTGGCATGCAGGTGCGAAGGCGTGTGCGGTTTCGATGCGGGTGATCGTGTTCTTTGCCAGCTCGCCCTCTCCGCGTCCGCCCGTTCTGGCAACGGCCCCGCAATCCTCCGGCGCACCGCAGTGCGCACGGACAGCGTCGGCCCGCCATCCGCCCGCTCCCCCCGCCGGCGAAGCACACGGCGCCGCGGCTCGCCCCTCTCCCCGTCCGCTATCCACTGCAGGCCCTCACGATGATCAAGGTTCAGTCCCTGCGCTTGCGCGGCCTCGTTGCCTCCTCCCTGCTCGCGCTGGCTGCATGTTCGGGCTCTCCGTCGGAAGCCGTCGAAGTCCGCAAGGTCGACAACGAAGGCACGCCGCTCGTCGCGGAACGCGCTGGCGGCGCGCCCGCCGCCCCGGCGAAGCAAGACCCGCAGGATCCGCGCGACCGCGCGGCGCTGGTCAAGCGCACGCTCGAGAACGCCCGCAAGTCGCTCGACCTGCGCCTGTTCGAGGACGCGCGCAACGAAGCCGCGTGGGTGCTCGAGTTCGACAGCCAGAACCAGGAGGCGCGCGACATCCTCGCCCGCTGCAACCAGATCCTCGGTGACCAGAGCGGCGTGCCGCTGCGCGGCCAGGTGGCCGACCTGATCACCCAGGACCGCATCCGCCAGGAGCGCGAGCGGACGATGGTCGAGAACGAACTGCGCCAGGGCCGCGCACACCTCGACCAGCGCAGCTTCGGCCGCGCGATCGACAGCTTCGAGCGCGCCGTCACGGCGCTGCGCTTCTCGACCTACGTGCAGGCGAACGATCCGCTGCGCAAGGAAGCCGAGGCGCTGCTCGCCGGCGCCCGCGATGCCAAGGTGCAGGCGGAGCAGGAGTCGCTCGATCGCGCGAAGACCGCGTCGGCGGCCGAACTCGACCGCATCGCCCGCGACCAGGAGATCTCGAAGGAGCTGAAGGTCGCGAGCCTGCTCGAAGCCGCGAACGTGCAGTTCCAGGGCGGCAACTACGCGCGCACCGTCAACCTGGTCGACCAGGCGCTGCTGCTCGATTCGACGAATCCCACGGCGCTCTCGCTGCGCGACCTCGCCGACCGCGCCCGCCACAACGCGCAGCTCGACGCCAGCGGCGAACGTTGGCGCACCGAGTGGAACAAGACGTTCCTCGAACTGCAGCAGAGCACGGTGCCGCAGACCGACACCGTGGTGTTCGATCCGGCGCGCTGGGCCGAGGTCAGCAAGCGCCAGCCCGCGTCGTTCTCGGTGCAGTCCGAACTCGAGACGCCCGAGAACCAGGCCGTGTCGAAGATCCTGAACGACACCGTGCTCGAGCACAACTTCGCCAGCGCCACCGTGCAGGACTGGGCGAACTACTACAGCCAGGTCACGCAGGTGACGTTCTTCGTCACGCAAGAAGTGCGCGACATGGCCGCCGAGACGACGACGCTCAGCGAGTTCCGGCTGCCGCGCCGCTCGGTGCTCGACGCCCTCAAGGCGATCCAGATGAAGACCGGCGTCGCGTTCCGCGTGCGCGACGGCCTCGTGCAGTTGACGACGCCGGACAAGGCGATCGGCAACCTGATCCTCAAGCCCTACAACGTGCGTGAGCTGGTGCAGGGCGTGCAGGGCAAGCCCGGCGCCAACCTCCGGCTGCCGGTGCCCGGCGACGACACCCCGCTGTTCCCCGAGCCCGAAGAGGAGACCCAGCCGTCGGTCGTCGACGAGGGCCGCCTGCAGGAGCTGATCAAGGCGACGATCGCGAGCGACAAGTGGGACGGCAGCCCGTTCACGATGAACATGCTGCAGGGCCAGCTCTTCGTGCGCGCCGATGCCGAGACCCACGCAGAAGTCGACAACCTGATCAACGAGTTGCGCCGCCACGTCGGTATCCAGGTCGACGTCGAGGCGCGCTTCCTCAAGGTCGAGGACAGCTTCCTCGAGGACGTCGGCATCGACCTGCGCGGTCTCGGCAACCAGTCGGCCCAGGGCCTGACCGGCCGCGGTCTCGAGAAGAAGGGCGACCGCCAGAACGCCGGCTTCGACGACTTCGGCCCGCGCCAGCAGCAGAACGCCGCCGTGCCCGGCGTCGTCGGCACCGGCACCAGCCCGGGCGTGTTCTTCGACGATGGCGCCGACGGCGACGTCATGGCGCGCGTCGAGAACCTCTACAGCCAGACGCTCGGCGGCCGCAACGGCGGGCTCACGAACGCAGGCGGCCTGTCGCTCCAGTACGCGTTCCTCGACGACACCGAAGTCGAGGTCGTGCTGCGCGCGGTCAGCAAGCAGGAACGCAGCGAGCAGATCGAGGCGCCGCGCCTGATGATCTACAACAACACGCGGGCGTCGATGCACTACCTGCGCAACATCGCCTACATCCGCGACTTCGAGGTCGAAATCGCGCAGGCGGCGGCGGTGGCGAACCCGGTGATCGGCACCGTGCACGACGGCGTCGCGCTCGACGTGCGGCCGGTGGTCGACAGCGACCTGAAGTTCATCACGATGGAGCTGCGCCCCACCGTGATGACGCTGCAGCTGCCGATCCCGACGTTCACGACGACGCTCGGCGTCGGCCAGCCGATCTCGATCCAGTTGCCCGAAGTCACGCTGCAGCGCGTGCGCACCACGGTCACCATGCCCGACGGCGGCACGATGATGCTGGGCGGCATGCGACTGGTCGAGCGCCAGAACCTGCGGTCGACCGTGCCGCTGCTCGGCAACCTGCCGGGCCTGTCGTGGCTGTTCAGCCGCAACGGCACGTCGGTGCAGAACCGCAAGATCCTGATCCTGATCCGCGCCCGCATCGTGCTGATGGAAGAGTCGGAGCCGAACATGCCGGCCATGAAGAACGCCGCCGGCCTGACGATGCGCTGATCGGACCACCGAACCTGCTGCTCGCCCCGCGGGCGCCGCATCCCCGATGCGGCGCCCGCGGTCGTTTCCAGGCAGACCGGCCGACGCGGCACGAACGCGGCCGTTGGAACCTCTGAACGCCTCGATATAGTCCGCCGTTCCCCTCTGCTGCACCGACCGTCCTCCCCGGTCGGCACCAGCCGCCGCCGCGCCGGCCCTGGCGCGCGCGGCCACGTCCACCCCCACCTTCCGGTTCCTTCCCGCGGAGTCTGCTCGTGATCGCACGCAATCCTGCGCGTCGTATCGGCGCAACGTTGGCCCTGACGCTCGCCGCGACGTCGTTGTCGCCGGCCCTGTTCGCGCAACAACAGCAACTCGACCGCGAGATCTCGTTCGTGCGCGCGCTCGCCAAGGACATGCGCTTCATCGAACTCGCGCGCATCGAGGCCGAGGAGCTGGCGAAGAAGAACACCGCGGGTGGCGACCAGGAGAAGATCGCCCAGCTCGCGGTCGAGATCGCCTACTACGGGGCGCGCTCGCGCAGCGACCGCGCACAACAGCGCACGCTGTTCAAGGAGACCGTCTCCAAGTCGAAGGAGTTGATCGATGCGTCGACCAACGCCGCGGTGCAGCTCGAGGCGCGCGCGACCCTCGCCAACGCCTCGCAGGACTTCGGCCAGTTCCTGACCGAGGAACTCGAGATCGCGCGCGAGCAGGCCCCCGACAAGGTCAAGGACCTCGCCGACGAGGCAGCGCAGGTGTTCCGCGCCGGCATCGAGGCGTGCGGCAAAGTCATGGACTCCCTGCGCAGCCAGCGCAAAGACGAGCAGAAGAACACCGAGTACTACCTGATGTGGATGAAGAAGGCCGTGCTCACGCGTGAGCAGGGCCGCGCCGACAAGGAGAACCGCGGCGTGCTCGTCGCCCGCTCCATCAGCGATCTCGAGGAGATGGTGCTCGAGGTCGGCGAAGAGACTGCGATCGGGCTGCGCGGCCTGTTCGAGATCGCGCAGTGCAAGGAAGTCGACGGCAAGATGCCGGAGGCGATCGACAGCTACAAGACGACCGTCGCCCAGATCGCGATGGCCCTCACGCAGGCGCAGAAGGGCGAGATCGACCTGACCGGCGAGATGCAGGCATTCCTGTTCGAGATGCTGCAGGAGGTGTCGGTGCGCACCGCCGAAGTGATGGTGCGCGAAGGCGCTGCGGGCACGGCCGAGCTGTTCGCCGAGTTCCGCAAGCACATGACGACGTTCGGCGAGAAGGACGCCGACGTGTTCGACGTCGTCAGCGACACCTTCGGGCACCTGATGCTGCTCGCCGAGAGCCGATTCCTCGCCGAGTCCGGCGACGCGAAGAAGGTCGCCGACGCGTTGGCGATGGCGCAGCGCATCAACGACAAGCACCCGGCGGACTACGTCGGCGTGCGCGCCAAGGCCGTTCTGCGCGACATCCTCGGCCTGCAGCGCAACCTGGTCTCGGGCGGGCTCTTGTTCGAGGTCGCCAAGGGCGAACTGCAGAACAGGAACTACGAAGAGGCGATCAAGGGCCTGCGCCGCGCGATCCCGGCGATGACGGCGGAGGAGCAGCAGAAGCTCGGCCTCGAGGCGCACGAGATGCTCGGCCAGGCGTTCGTGCTGAGCGACCGCCACCTCGAGGCGATCGTGGCGCTGACGAACGGCCTCACCAAGTACGGTGCCGCCAACAAGGACCAGGCCAGCGACGCGGCCGACGCCCTCGACCGGGCGATCGGTGCGCATCGGCGCGTGGTGAAGAACGACCCCGCCTTCGATGCCTTCTACGCCGAGCCGCTGCGCCAGGTGAAGGACTTCTCGGTGAGCGGTGGCGCGAAGCTGTTCTGGAAGCAGGCGAACGACCTGTTCAACCAGAAGAAGTACGCCGAAGCGATCGCGCAGTACCGCGAGATCAAGCCGGACTTCACGCACTACGAGGCGTCGCTCGTCAACATCGGCCGCGCCTACGCGGCTGCCGGCGACTACGCCGCCGCGCGGGCCGCCCTGGCCGCGTTCCAGGACTACGTGCAGAAGACCACGCTCGCCGCGAGCGACACCGGCAAGCAGCAGGTGCGCGTCAGCGCGATCGCCGACGCCGCCTTCACCGAAGTCGGCATCGCCTACGTCGAGGCGCGCGGCACCGACGAACCGAAGGTCGCGCGCGACCTGACCAAGTACCCGGCCGCGCTCGAGAGGGTGCAGGGCTTCCTCGCCAACTTCCAGAAGGACGGCGAACGCTACCTGCCGGTCGTCCTCGAGTACCTCGGCCGGCTGAACACCGACCTCGCCAAACTCGACGAAGCCGAAGCCGCCTACGCGCAGCTGAAGGCGAAGGACGGCGTTCGTGCGTCGCGCCTCGCCACCGAGATCTTCAAGGAGTACCAGACCCAGGTGAAGTCGCTGACCACCGAGCTGTCGGCGGCGATCCAGAAGGGCGCGCTCGATGCCGCCATCACCAAGGCGACGAACGACATCGACGCAGTGCGCAAGAAGCTCACCGCGCTCGGGACGGACTACATCGCCAACTCGCCCAAGGCGCAGCTCGGCATCCTGGTCGCGACGATGACGGCCTGGGAGGACCTCGGCGACTGGAAGCGCGTCGACGAAGTGGCCAAGAAGACGCTCGAGCTCTACGGCGCCGACACGACCGACGCGACGAAACGCGTGGTCGACCAGATCGTGCGGCCGAAGGTCGGCGAGGCGCTGCTGCAGCAACGCCAGTTCCAGGACGCCTACGACATGCTGATCGCGGCGGAGAAGGCCAACCCGACGCAGTGGGAACTCAAGCGGCAGATCTGCCGCGCGCTCGGCGGCTGGTTCGAGTTCAACTCCACGGGCACGGGCGTGAAGGTCCCAGGCCTCGACCGTCCGGCGGAGGCTTACACCAAGTACTTCACCGAGTACCGGACCTGGGCGCTGCGCCCCGAAGTCGCGCAATTCAGCCTCGAGTGGTACCGCTTCCAATGGGAGCTGTACTGGTTCGCGAAGCAGGCCGGCCAGAAGGACGGCAAGATGAAGGACATCGCCGACAAGGTGTACCGCATCGCGCGCGCCACCGACGACTTCGCGACCCTGAAGAGCCACGGCGCCGACGGCCTCAAGCTGTTCCGCTACTTCCAATCCAACCGCTGATGTCCGGCGCCGAACGAATCGACACGACGATGCGCACCCTCTCCCTCCTGCTGGCGACGTTGCCGCTCGCGGCGTTCGCCCCTGCCCAGAAGATCAACGATGTCGTCGTCAAGAAGGACGGCTCCCGCGTCCGCGGCGTCGAGATCACCGAGTTCCTGTTGTCCGGCGTGCGCGGCAAACGCGGCGCCGACGCCTTCGAGGTGCCCGGCCACACGGTCGTCGCCGTCGAATGGAGCGACCCGCCCGAGTCCTTCGTGACCGGACGCGCCGCGCTCGATCGCGGCGACTTCCGCACGGCCGCCCAACTGTTCGGCGACGTCCAGACGCAGCGCCCCCTGATCAAGGTCGACGCCGAGTTCTTCAAGATCAAGGCCGCGATCGCCGGCATCGGCAACGACAAGGCTGCCGCCGCCACTGCTGCCGAACACGCCAAGAAGTGGCTCGCCGACAATGCCAACCACTGGCGCACGCCAGAAGCGATGCTGCTGGCGGGCCGCGCCGAGCGGCTGGCCGGCACCGGCGGTGCAGCGACGGCATCGCTGCGCGAGCTCGACGAACGCGCGACGCGCGAAGCCTTCGGCCCGATCTGGAATGCCCGCGCCAAGTCCGAACTGGCGTTGACGCTGCTCGCCGACGGCAAGGCCGGCGAAGCGCGCACGGCGTTCCAGTCGGCGGCGTCCGCGGCCGACTCCGCGCTGCAGACGCCGTCGGCCGATGACGCCGAGCTGCGCGCGCTCAAGACCATGGCGCGCGTCGGCGAAGGCGAGACCTTCCTGGCCGACAAGGACTTCGCCAAGGCGGAGTCGTTCTTCCGTTCGCTGATCAGCAGCAACCAGGCCGAACTGGTCGCCGCCGGCCACGCCGGCGTCGGCGAAGCGGTGTTCCTCGCCGCGGCCGGCGCCAACAACCCGGAAGACCTGCGCCGGGCGCAGATCGCCTTCGCGACGGCAGCCGTGCTCGACGTGCAGTCGGGCGAGGCCAGCGCCAAGGCGAACTACTACCTCGGCCGCTGCGTGCTGCAGCTCCAGGATCGCGAAGGCGATGCGTGGAAGCAGCGCGCCAACGCCTACTTCCAGACCGTGATCTCGAGCTACCCGACCTCGCGCTGGGCCGGCCCGGCGAAGGTCGAACTCGGCAAATGACGCCTTCGCGCGGTATTCCCGCGCCCTGATTTTCTGCGCCACGGGCCTTGCAGCCGCAGGCTCGCTGCGCAAACTCCTGCTCCCCCTTTCGAACCAGCCCCTCTCCCCCGCCCCGCCCGAGTGCTGGGCCTTCCGTCCATGATCCTGAAGCACGTTCCGTTCGTCCGGTTGGCCGCCATCGCCACGCCGCTGCTCCTCGCCGGAGTCGCCCTCTCCCAGGCTCCTGCTGCCGCCGCCGAGAAGTCCGGCACGCTCGAGGAGATCTTCAAGTACGAGAACGCCGGCATGATCGGCTACATCATCGTCTTGATGTCGGTCGTGGCCCTGGCGCTGGTCATCGAGAACTTCATGACCATCAAGCGCGAGAAGCTGGCGCCGCCCGACGTGCTCGACGAGCTCGAGGCGCTGTTCGACGGCGAGAGCTTCCAGGAGGCCGTCGAACTCTGCGAGCAGGAGAAGAACTACCTGACCAACGTGGTCGGCGCCGGTCTCAGCAAGCTCGGGCACTCGTTCGAGACCATGCAGACGTCTCTCCGCGAGATGCAGACCGAGGAAGCGGTCAAGCTGTTCCAGAAGATCGGCTGGCTGTCCCTGATCTCCGCAATCGCGCCGATGATGGGTCTGTTCGGCACGGTGACGGGCATGTTCGTTACGTTCAGCACGATCGCGGCGGCCGGCGGTTCGGTCAGCCCGGCGACGCTGGCAGGCGGCATCAAGATGGCGCTGATCACCACGATCTTCGGCCTCACCGTCGCGATCCCCGTCGGCGTCGCGTTCTACACGTTGCGCAATCGCGTCATCAAGACGTCGACCGAGATCAACGCCATCACTGAAGACCTCTTCGAGCGCTTCCGCGGCAAGTAGTCACCAGTGAACGGCGGACGACCGTTCGCCGTTGACCCCCGATCCCAGGCCTGAGGGGCCGCGCGCGCCGCGGCCCCGCATCGAGAGCGCGACGCAATGGACGTATCGAAGCTGGTGAAGCAGAACGTCGAGATGGACATGACGCCCATGATCGACTGCGTGTTCCTGCTGATGATCTTCTTCGTGCTGGTCATCGACCTCAGCCAGAAGAACCTCGAGGACCTGATCCTGCCGCGCGCCGTGTTCCAGGAGCCGGACGACAAGCCGCCCGAGAACCGGCCGATCATCAACGTGCTGCAGAATGGCTCGGTGGTCTACAACCAGGTGGTCGCCTACGACCCCGCGGTGCACGGCAAGGACTACCGCCCGATCAAGGAGCTGTTGATCAACATCAAGCGGAAGGGGCTGGCCGACAAGACGCTGAAGGAGAAGGAAGAAAACATCGGCGGCAAGATGGTGCCGTTGATGGACGACCCGATCCTCGTCCGCGCCGACAAGTGGACCGAATGGCACTTCATCGGCGAGATCATGAAGCAGTGCAGCCAGCCCGAGATCGCCTTCTGGAAGGTGGAACTCGCGATGTCAGAGCAGGACAAGGAAACCGGCGAGAAGAACCCGAAGCTGACGGGGAAGAAGTGACATGAGCGCGATCGACGACGTCCAGGAAGAAGTGAAGCCCGACATGACGCCGATGATCGACGTCGTGTTCTTGATGATCATTTTCTTCATCTGCATCGACTTCAAAATCCTCGAGTCGAAGCTGCCCGCCTACCTGCCCAAGGACAAGGGCAGCCAGTCGACCGTGGTCGAGCCGCAGGAGCAGCTCTCGGTCCAGGTCCACGTCGAGGCCGAAGGCATCAAGAACTGGGACGGCAAGACGCCCGGTGGCACCAACGAGAACACGGGCCGACCGTACCGGTTCAAGCTCGAGGGGCACCGCGTGAAGTGGGTCGTCGGGCCCAAGCCCCTCTACTCGATCCAGGATGTCGCCAATGAGCTCAAGCGCATCGCGCAGGACCCGGCCAGCCAGGTTCCCGACAAGGACACCGGCGGCAAGAAGCTGATGGGCTGCGTCATCGAGGCCCACGTCGGCACGTTCTACGAGGACGTGGCGAAGACCGCGGACGCTTGCCACGAGGCCGGCTTCAAGGAGATCAACTTCGGCGGCGGTCTCGGCGCCAAGAAGTGACCTGCGGAGCGCCGCGACGCGGCGCCCGTCCTTCCGGCCCGACGTTCGCCTCCCGCGGACCGCGAACCCGCAGTCGAGACCGACCACAAGTGCCCGGTCCGGCCCGAGAAAAAGCGCTGGCACGATCCGGACAACGTGGCTACGTTGCCGCTCCCCTCGGATGGCGTTTCCCGCGCCATTCCTGGGGATCCGCTCTGCCGCCGGCAACAAGTCCCTCTCGATCGGCCGCCAGGAGGATCGTCCCTCTCCCTGGCGACGGTGCTTCTCGCATCGCTTGGTCCCCCGATCGCTTGCAGCCGCGCGTCCAAGCGGGGTTCCGTGTCCGCGGAACCGCGCAGATTGTCGCATTGCTTCCAGCGTGAACCGATGGCTCTCGAAAACTCGCGCCTCCTCGCTGCCTCTCTGACCGCCGCCATGATCGGCGCCTCCTGCTCGACGCCGACGGAGTCGCCCCAGGCCCCGCCGCCTGCGAACCCGACGCCCCAACAGGATCCGCAAGGACCGGCGCTCGCCGACCGCGTGCGTGACGAGCGGGCCAAGGCGCTGCTCGACACCTACCTGCGGGCGGCCCGTTCGCTGCGCGCCAATGGCGACCTCGGCGCGGCCAAGATGGAACTGCTGAAGGCGAAGGAAGTCGCCCCGGCCAACGAGGAGGTCCTCTCGCTGCTGACCGCCGTGCAGTACGAGCTCGGCGAACCCGCCGGCCGCGTCACCACGTGGGCCGACGAGCAGATGCGCCTGCGCCAGATCGGCGAGGAGCGCGCCCGCACGACCGTGCAGGGCCAGTTGCAGGCGGCGCAGTCGATGATGGCCCAGCGCAACTTCGCCGGCGCGATCGAAGAGCTGCGCATCGCGGCGCTGACGATCCAGGTCAAGGACGACATCGACTGGCAGGCCCTGCCCGAACAGGTGGCGGCCGCCAAGGCCGCGGCCGAACAAGGCGCCGAGGAGCAGCAGCGCCAGTCCCAGGCCGAACTCAACGCCAAGCAGGCCGAACAACTGCGCCAGCAGTTCGCCGAGAACGAGGCCCGCAAGCGCGCCCACGTCGACACCCTGATCCAGGAGTCGCAGATCGCCTTCGAGGCGCGCCGCTTCGCGCGTTCGCAGGAACTCGCCCAGAAGGCGCTCGAGATCGAGCCGCAGAACGCGATCGCCTACGAGATGCACAACGCCGCGGTCAAGGCCGCGCGCGACAGCAGCAGCGAGGACTACATCAAGACCCGTGCGCTCGAGCTGCGCAAGAAGATGGAGGCGGACGCCGACCTCAAGGTGCCGCAGACCGACGTGCTGGTGATGGATCCCCAGACGTGGGAACGCGCCAACGGCCGCGTCGCCGCCGACGGCGCCACGACGATCCTCGACCCGCAGGACGAAGCGGTCTGGCAGCAGGTCCGCACCACCCAGGTCGGCCGCCTGACCTACACCGAGGAGACCGGCGACTACAACGAGGTCGTCAAGAACCTCAACCTGATCACCGGCGTGCAGATCATCACGACGCCGGAAGCTCGCGAGATCATCACGGCCGAAAGCCTGAAGGTCGTGATCGAACTCGCCGCCTCGCTGACCCTGAAGGACTTCATGAACTTCATGGTCAACAAGAGCGCCAACCTCGCCTGGACGGTGAAGAACGGCGTGGTGGTCATCGGCAACAAGTCGCAGGCCGCCGGCACCATCGTGACCAAGGTCGTGCCGGTGAAGGACCTCATCTTCAAGCAGACCCAGTTCCTGCCGCCGCGCGTGCGCGACATCCCCGGTGAAGGCACCGACGACACGCCGCGCACCGGCAGCGAAGGCGACGACCCGGTCGCCGGCATCGAGCTCGCGGACCTGGTCACGACGCTGAAGGAAGCGACCGATCCGAAGTACTGGGAGACCGAAGGCGTCGAGGTGCGGCCCGAGGACAGCGGCCTGCTGTCGATCAAGGCGAGCCCCGAGATGCAGGCGCGCGTGGCCGAGGTGCTGAAGAACATGCGTCAGCACCAGACGCCGATCGTGACGGTCGACTCGAAGTTCCTGACCATCTCGCGCAACTTCCTGCAGGAGATCGGCATCGACTTCCGCGGGCTCGGCGGCTCGGGCAACAAGGGCAGCGTCGTCACCCTCGACGACGTCACCAACGGCCTGGTCAACAACAGCTCGCGCGGCCTCGACAACGCCGGCACGGGTGACCCGGCGGCCAACCCGCTCGCCGGCGCCTTCTACAACGACGGCGGCGACGGCGACATCCGCGCGCGCACCGAGAACTACTTCACCAGCGACCTCGGCCGCGTGCTGAGCTCGAGCGGCGGCCTCACCGCCGGCTGGACCCTGATCGACGACACGCAACTCAACTTGATCCTGCGCGCAGTCGAGAAGCGGCAGGACGGCGAGGTCGTCAACAGCCAGATCCTGTCGGTCGTCAACAAGGGCCGCGGCCACGTCGCCGTGATCAACCAGACGGCCTATGTCCGCGACTTCGACGTCGAAGTGGCGCAGGCGGCGTTCATCGCCGACCCGAAGGTCGACGTCATCCAGGACGGCATCGTGCTCGACGTCTCGCCGACGATCCTGAACGACCGCAAGTACATCATCCTGAACCTCAACCCGACGGTCGCCGAACTGCAGCGGCCGATCCCGACGTTCACGACGTCGCTCGCCGGCTCGACGCTGCCGGTCACGCTGCAGCTGCCCAACCTGACCGTCACGAACTTCTCGACGACGGTCAAGGTGCCGGACGGCGGCACGGTGCTGCTCGGTGGCCTGCGCCAGGTGTTGACCAAGGAACGCCGCGCCGAAGTGCCGCTGCTGGCTCGCTTGCCGCTGATCGCGTTCCTGTTCAAGCAGGAAGGCACCGCCGACGAGAACCGCAGCCTGATGGTGATGGTGCGCGCGCAGATCACCGACATCGTCCAGGACATGCGGTGAGCAGCCGTCCGCCTCGTCGCGACGGTGCGGCGGGGCCCCTGAACACGGCGGCGGAGCGCCGCCGGAGTTCGACTCGCGCCTTGCCAGGCGAATGCCGATGGCAGACAACATGGGCGTGACGCGCTCCCTCGATGCGGTCTTCTTCGACATCGACGACACGCTGTTCTCCACCACCGTGTTCGCCGACAAGGCTCGCCGGGCCGCCGTCGATGCGATGATCCGAGCCGGGCTGTCGGCCGACCGCGCCGACGCGATGCGCGAACTCGACGAGGTGATCGCCGAGTTCTCGAGCAACTACAGCGGCCACTTCGACAAGGTGCTGGACCGGCTCGGTCCGGAGTCGTTCGAAGGCCACAACCGCGCGGTGATCGTTGCCGCCGGCGTCGTCGCCTACCACGAGACGAAGTGGCGCGAGCTGAAGGTCTACGACGACGTCTACGAGGTCCTGCAGTGGCTGGCCGGCACGGGCATCGTGCGCGGCATCATCTCGGCGGGCATCACCATCAAGCAGGCCGAGAAGGTCGTGCGGCTCGAGATCCTCGAGTTCCTGACGCCGTCCGCGATCTTCTTCACCGACCAGGTCGGCTTCAGCAAGCCCAACCCCAAGCTCTACCGACGCGTGCTGCAGCGGCTCAAGCTGCAGCCATCACGCTGCCTCTACGTCGGCGACAACCCCACGCACGACATCGACCCGTGCAACCAGGAGGGTTGGGCCACCGTGCGCATCCGCCGCAGCGGTCGCCACGCTCACGAAGAGGGCGCGACGCGCGCGAAGCACGAGATCCGCGACTTCTACGAGTTGCGCCGCATCCTGCAGAGCGACTACGGCGTCGGCTGACGCCAGCATCCTGGCGACCGCCGCGGCCCGGTCACCGCAGCTGTTCCCAGAAGTCGGCTGGCATGTCGTGCGCGATCTTCAAGGCGCCGTTGGCGCCGCCGTAGATCGGTTCTTCGATGCGCACGACCTTGCCGCTGCCGAGCCGCTCGCGCATGGCCTTCTCGACCGCCGTGTCGAGGCCCTTGACCATCGACCCACCACCGGCGAGCAGCACGCGGCTCTTCAGCTTGGTCTGGAACTCGGGGTCGAAACTGGCGACGAGCTTGTGGATGCCCTTGACGATCGGGTCGATCAGGATCGAGCAAGCGGCGCGAACCTGATCGGTGAGGTCGAACGGCGTCGGCTTTCCGTCCACCGGCAGCTCGACGATGCAGCGCTCGGCGGCGTCACCGACGAAGCCGTAACGCTCCTTGATGTCGCGCACCATGTTGACCGTGAACTGCGCCCCGGGGCAGGTTTGCTCGATGCGCCGGCACAACTCGGCGTCGACCGCATCGCCGGCGATGTCGAACATCACCTGGTCGGCCTCCTCCGGCATCGTGCCGTGCATGCGGCAGAGGTCGGTGGTGCCGGCCCCGATGTCGATCACCAGCACGTCCTCGAGCCAGTCGAGCCCGTAGGCGACCGAGAACGGCTCGCTGCACAGCATCACCGAGTCCACGTGCGCCCGGGCCGCCTCGACGATCGCCTGGCGGTTCTTGACCGAAGCCTCGGCCGGCGCCCCGATCACGCAGTAGACGAGTTCGTCCTGCCGCGGGCGCGCCAGCCGGATCGCCTCGCCGATCAGGTCCTGGGCCGCCTTCAGGTTCGCCTTCGCTTCGGCGTCCATCTTGGCGTCGCCCGTGTACTTGAGGACGCCCTTCTCGAGCGGCTTGTACATGCGCAGCGAGAGCCGCTTTTCGAGCGCCTCCTTGCCGAACAGCACGTCCTTCTTCAGCAGCTTCTGGCTGACCACGTCCTTCGGGTACCCGACGACCGAGTAGACGGTTTCGCGCACGCCGTTGCTCGCCGACACCGACGTGCGCGACGTGCCGAGGTCCATCCCGATGTAGAGAACGCCGTGGTCCTTCTTCGGGCCACTGCCGTCTTTCTTCGTTTCGCTCATTTCGTTTCTTGTCGTCGATGCTAGCGACGGCCAGTGCCGTCGGCGCCTTTGTTCTGCAGCTCGAGATTCGCCTGGAAGATCGCCGCCATCAGCTCCTTCTTGCGATCGACCTGGGCCGCCGCCGCGTCGAGTCCCTGCACGGTGCGGTAGATCGACGAGATGCCCGCGTCGATCGCGCCGGCGGCAGCGAGCTGCTGCAGCCGCTGCTCGGTGGCACCGAGGTTCTCGGTCAGCTTCTTGATGCGGCGCTGGAGCTGGTCGACCTCGCGATCCCCCGCCGCGGCGCGCGCGGCATCCGCGGCGTGCCGTTCGCCCGCGACCACGTCCATCACCAGTTCGATCAATCGCTGCTCGATCGCCTGGCTGCCGGTCCCGGCATCGAGCGAGCGCACGACGTCGGCGACCTTGGCCACGATCGCCGCGTCTTCCTGGCCGTGGCGGTTCGCCGCCGCGACTTCGCCGGGAGCCAGTCGTTGCTGCAGCGCCTGCTGTTGCTGCAGCAGCTCGCGTCGCAGCTGGTCGATCTCCTCCTCGGCCCGTTCGCGCAACTGCTCGCTGGCGGTCTTCTGTCGCTGCAAGTCCTCGTTGGTGCGCAGCAGCCGCAGGAACTCGGCTTTGGTCGCGTCGGCCACGGCCGCGCGTTCGACGCCGACCAGTTGCGCCTTCAGGCTCCGGTGCACCGCGGCCTCGATCAGCGCCGTGATGCGATCGAGCCCGAGCACCGAGACCTGCTGCACGCCGCGCTTCTTCAGGCTGTCGACCGACGTACGGAACGACAGTTGGCGCACCACATCCCGCAAGCTCTCGCGGAACCCCGCCACGCTCACTCCTCGGACGCCGGCGGCGGATAGGCGAGCCGTGTGTCACTCTCGGGGTCGCGACCGCGCACTTCGGTCACGAACGTGCCGAGCACGTTGCCGCCGACGTCCTGCAACGCGCGCACGGCCTCGGCCGACTGCTTCTTCAGCGAGCGCTCGAGCCGCACGACCAGCAACGTGCCGTCGGCGCGGGCCGAGAGCACGCCGGCGTCGGTCGACGACAGCACGGGCGGCGAGTCGATCACGACGTACTGGAAGCGCTCCTTGAGCCGCCGCAGCAACTCCTCGAGGCGCGACGTGCCGAGCACCTCGGCCGGGTTCGTGACGCGCGTGCCGGCACCCAGCACCATGAGGCCGCGATGCCCTGCCGAACGCAGCACGCGCTCGACCGGAGCCCGGCCGAGCAGCACGTCGGCGAGCCCGGGCTCGGCGTTGAGGTTCAGGTACTGCTCACAGCTCGGGCGGCGCAGGTCGGCGTCGACGACCACGACCTGCTGGCGCTCGAGTTCGGCGAGCGCCATCGCCAGGTTCAGCGCCGTCACCGTCTTGCCCTCGCCGCGCACGGCCGAGGTCACGACCAGCGTCTTCGGCTCGCCGTCCGGATTCATCGCCACCAGGCGGTTGCGCAGCGCGCGGACCTGTTCGGCGCGGTAGCCGGCGGGCTCGTGGAAGAGCACCAGGAACGGGTTCACCGAGCGGTCGACGACGACGATCATGTCGTCGAGGCTGCCGGCGGGCTGCGGCTCGGCGTCGGGGGTCGGGTTCTTGCGGCGGAACATGCGCAGGCTCCGGATCTCGGGCTTTTCGGACGGCGACTGGCCGTCGCTGGTCGGGAAGTACGAACGTCACTCGGTGGAACGAGACGCCAGCCCGGGCCGACCCGTGGTGCCTACGATGGCATCGGCGCAACCGCCGTGGTGCACGAGTCGGCTC
>CALFZH010000012.1:0-95597 GCA_937952215.1 uncultured bacterium | reverse complement strand
GTGGTGGTGGTGGTGGCGGCGGCCTGTTGCCGGGCGGCGGCGGCGGCCTGTTGCCGGGCGGCGGCGGCGGCCTGATCGGACGCCGCGCCGGGGTGTTGCCGCCACGGCGCCCGCAGGGCGGTGGCCTCGTCAGCGCTACGCGTACCACCGTCGACTACGTCGAGGCCAAGGTGCGCGCGACGGGCATCACGAACGTGCTCGAGCGCGACCTCGGCGTCGTCGAGGTCGAAGCGCTCGCGAGCGCCATCGCCTTGAACCCCGACTTCGTGATGTTCACCGGCGTCGACACCGAGAGCACGCGCCGGCGTGACCGCTACATGTTCCCGCTGAACACGGACTACGACCTGTTCAGTCTCGGACCGGACGGTCGCACTTCGGTGTCGCTCGGCGAGAGCGTCGGACTCGACGACGTGATCCGCGCCAACAACGGCGGCTATTTCGGCACCGCCTCCAACTACTGACATGAACCGGGACTTCGCACGGCGTCGCTACATCGTCGACTGGAAGCTGCAGGGACCGATCTGCCTGCACGGGTTGCTCTACGGCGGCTTCGTGCTGCTGGCGATCCTGGCCGGGATCTTCCTGCCTCTGGTCTGGGACCTCGGGAGCGCCACGCAATCGGCCGGCTTCGAGGAACGCTCGATCGTGATGCTCTACATGCACGAGCGCCTGTGGTGGCTGGTGCTCGCCTGCGCGGCGATCGTCGCGCTCAGTGCGATCAAGCTGTCCCACCGGATCGCCGGGCCGCTCGTGCGCTACAAGCGCAACCTGCGTCTGCTCGCCGACGGCAAGCTGGCGCCGCCGCTGCGCACGCGGCCCGGGGACTTCCTGCAAGAGGAGGTCGCCTGCCTCAACGCCGCGATCGAAGGCGTCCAGGCACGCCTCGCCGTGATCCGCCGCGCCCAGGTCGCTCTCGCCGACGAGGCGCAGGCGGCCGCCGCCCGCTCGCCGCAGGCGGCGGGACCGCTGCTCGCGGCCAGCCGCGATCTCGAGCAGGCGCTCGCCGCATTCACGCCGCACGACACCGGGGACGAGCGCCGCAGCGTCGTCGCGGCCGCCCCCGTGGTCGCGCTCGCCGGTGGTCCGGGCGCTCCGCAATGACGGACTCGCGCACTCGCGCGTTCGGCAGCCTGACGTCGCGCATCGGGCGTCGGTTCGTCGCGTTGTTCGCCGGGTGCGCCCTGGTGCCGCTGCTGGTGTTCGCGTGGCTCGTCGTGACACGCACCAACGACCAGATGCGTGGGGAACGCGCGAACTCGCTGCACAACGCGGCCAAGACGGCGGGCATGGGCATCGCGGCGCGATTCAGCCAGGTCGCCGGCGACCTGGCGTTGGTGCGCGAACTCGCGCGCGCCGATGGCGTCGATCGCGACGCGTTGGCCACGCTGCAGCAGCACGTCGGGGACCGTTGCGGGGCGGCGTGGATCCTGCGTGGTGACGAGGTGACGCCGCTGTTCGGCGAGACAGGGGCATTGCCTCCGCTCACGCCGGCGGACCGCGAACACCTCGCGAGCGGCAAGCCGCTGGTGCACGCGGTCGGCGATCCGCCCGAACTCACGATGCGCCGCAGCATCGAGCCGATGCGGCCCGAAGCCGGCGACGTCGCCGTCAGCATCCGTTCGCGTTGGTTCTGGGACCGCGACGAACTGCAGACCGGCGGTTTCGCGGCCGGTGCGTTCGACGAACACTGGCAGCCGCTGTTCCACACCTTCGGCGCGCGCCCGGACATGGCGTCGTTCGCGCGCGCGGCGGCTACGCAGCGATCGTCTGGCACCGTCGAGTGGACGGTCGGGGGCGCGGAGCACTTCGCCCGCTACTGGCGTGCGTTCTTGCAGCCGCAGTACCGCTTCGACCTGTTCGTCGTGCAGTCGCACGCGCAGAGCCAGGCCTTCGCGGTGGCGCGCGAGTTCACCTGGGTGTTCGCGATGACGGCGTTGTCGACGCTGCTGGTCGTGGTCGTCATCGGCCTGGTGCAGGTGCGTCGGACCCTCGAGCCGATCGTCGAGCTGCATGCCGCAACGGCCCGCGTCGCGGCGGGCGACCTCGGCGCGAGCGTGCGCGTCGTCAGCCACGACGAACTCGGCGACCTCGGCACGGCATTCAACACGATGACCGCGCGTCTGCAGGAGAACATCCGGCAGCGCGAGCAGACGGAACGCGACCTCGTCGCATCGCGCGATGCGGCACTCGCTGCGGCGCGGGCCAAGGCGGCGTTCGTCACCAACGTCTCGCACGAGTTCCGTACGCCGATGACGGAACTGCTGAGCGCGACTGAGATCCTGGGGCAATTCGACGGCGGCGACGAGGAGACGCGCGTCGAGTTCTCCGGCATCGCGCTGCGCGGGGCCCGGCGGCTCGCGCGTCTGATCGACGAAGTGGTCGAACTCGGGGCCAACAGCGAGTGGGCTTCGCAGCCCGTGGACGTCGCCGCCAGTGTGCGCCAGGCGCTCGCCGCGGTCGCACCGCTGGTCGGGGATCGGGTCCAGCTCGAGATCGCGCCCGGACTGCCGAGCGTGACGGGTGACGGTCCACGGCTGCGCGAGACGTGGTGCCGGCTGCTCGACAACGCGGTGAAGTTCAGTCCCGCCGGCACGCCGATCGAAGTGCGCGTCACGGCGGACGGAGGCCAGATCGTCGTCGAGATAGCTGACCACGGAGTCGGCATCGCCGCCGTCGACCTCGACCGCGTGTTCGAGCCGTTCGAGCAGGTCGGGCGCGACCAGCTCACCGACAAGGCGAATGGCACCGGGCTCGGCCTGACACTGGCCAAGAACGCGGTCGAACGGCACGGCGGCCGCATCGAGATCGTGAGCGAGGTCGGCAAGGGCTCGACGTTCCGCGTGCGCCTGCCGATCGGCGCGCCAGCGCTCGTCGCCGCCGGCTGACCGTCAGCGAACGGCGGCTTGCATGGCCTGCCACAAGGCCTCGACGTCGGCACGCTCGGTCGCCAGGGCGCCGATCGAGATGCGGACGACCATGCGGCCGTCGATCTGCGTCGGTGTCAGCCACCCGGCGCCCGACGCGTGCACGGCGTCGAGCCAGCGCTGCGTGTGGCGGTCGAGTTCGTCGCCGGCGACCCCTGGCGGTTCGTGGCGGACGACGAGGGTCTGCAGGGTCACCGCCGTGACGAGGCGCCACGGCGGTGTCTTGGTGATCGTGTCGGCAAGCCAGCGCGCGTTCTCGAGGTCGCGGCGCAGCCGTTCGCGCAGGCGTTCGACGCCGTGCGTGCGGATCAGGCTCCAGAGCTTGAGGGCGCGGAAGCGGCGGCCGAGCGCGATGCCCCAGTCGCGGTAGTTGCGCACGGTGTCGTCGACCGCGGTGCGCAGGTAGCTCGGGTTGGTGCTCATCACGCGCACGAGGTGCGGTTCGTCGCGCACCCAGAACACCGAACAGTCGAACGCCGCGCCGAGCCACTTGTGCGGATTCACGACCAGCGAGTCGGCGCCTTCGATGCCGTGCCACAGCCGGCGGCACTCCGGCAGCACCATCGCCGAACCGGCCATCGCCGCGTCGACGTGCAGCCAGGAGCCGGCCGCGGCCGCGACCTCGGCGCACGCGTCGATCGGGTCCATCGCGGTGGTCGCGGTCGTGCCGGTGGTGGCGACGATCGCACATGGCCGCAGACCGACGCGGCGGTCGGCGGCGATCGCCGCAGCCAGGGCACGGGGGTCGATCGCACGTTGCGCGTCGATGCCGACGCTGCGCACGTGGTCGCGGCCGAACCCGGCGAGCAGCGCGGCCTTCACGACCGAGCTGTGCGCCTCACTGCTGGTGTAGACGACCATCGGCGGGCCGCCGTGCTGCATGCCGCCGGCGGTCGCGCCATGGCCGCTGGTGCGTTCTCGCGCGCAGATCAGGGCGAGCAGGGTGCTGGTCGAGGCGGTGTCCTGGATCACGCCCTTCCACTGTCGCGACAGCCCGAACATCGACGTCAGCCATTCGACGACACGTTGTTCGAGTTCGGTCAGTGCCGGCGCTGCCTGCCAGTTGAGACCGAGCACGCCGAGGCCCGTGCTCAGGAAGTCGCCGAGCACCGACGCCAGGTCGCCGTTCGACGGGAAGTACGCGAAGAAGCGTGGATGCTGCCAGTGGGCGAGTGCCGGCATCACGAGCGCGTCGAGGTCGGCGAGCACGGCTTCGAAGCCCTCGGGCTGTTCGGGCGGCGACTCGGGCAGCGCGCGGAGCAGTTCGCCCGGCACGACACGACTCTGCAGAGGCAGCTTGGCGACGCGCGCGCGGTAGTCGGCGATCCAGTCGACGACCGCGTGTGCATGGGCCCGGAACTCCTCGGGCGACATCGACAGACGTGACGGCGGCGTGTGCATCGGCAACGGACTCCGGGGCGCCGGTGCGGCAGCTGCCATGCGATCGGCGGTTCTGCGCATCGTTCCCGAGCGACGGTCGTCGTGGCAAGCGTCGTGGCAGCGATCACGACGCGCAGGAGGGCGGCGTCGTTATGCTGCGGGCGCACCACGAAGCCCGATGAACGACCCTGGCAGCACTCCGACCGGTCCGACGCCGGCGCAGATCGTCGCGATGATCGGCTTGCTCGGCGACGACGACGTCCCGATCGCCGCGGCCGCGCGCGAACGGCTGGTGCAGTGGGGAGAACTGGCGACCGGGCCGCTGCGCGAAGGCGCGGAAGCCGAGTCACTGCGCATCCGTTCGCGATGCCGCGGCGTGCTGCGTGCGATCGAGATGCGGCGCGACCTGTTGCGGCTGTGCACGCTGCGGCTCGGCCGCACCGGCCGCAGTCCTGCCGCACCGCTGCTCGAAGGGGCTCTGCTGCTCGCGCGGCTGGTGCGCACGTTCGTGCCGTCGGTCGACGAACTGTCGGCGATGCTGCGGCGCGAGGCGGCAGCACTGCGGCCGTCGCTGGGCGGCCGCAGCCTGCCGACCTGCGCGCGCCTGCTCGCGGAGCGCTTGCACGATCACCTCGGTCTGCGCGGCGGCGACGCCAGCAGCGGTGACCCGGACCACGTCGCGATCGATCGGGTGCTGGCGAGCCGTGTCGGGGCGCCCGTGACGCTGTCGCTCGTCTACCTGCTGGTCGCCCGCCAGGCGGGCCTCTCGGTCGCCGGCGTCGCCCTGCCCGACCACTTCCTGGTGCGCCTGCACGGCGTGCGACCGGTGCTCGTCGATCCGTACCACGCCGGCCGCACGATCACCAAGGCCGACTGCGCCCGCTACCTGCGGGCCAACGGGCATCACCCGGTGCGCGATCTGCTGCGCGACCTGAGCGATCGCGAGGTGCTGTTGCACTACCTCGAGGCGCTGCAGCGTGCGACCGCGGACGCGCCAGCTTCGGCAGCGCGCGACGCGCTGGCGCGGGCGCGCACGATGCTCGGCGCCCACTGACGTCGTCGTTCAGAACGGGTACGGCAGCCAGCCGCGCACCGTCGAGTAGATCGGCCAGAACAGCTCTCCGATGTAGCGCGAGGTCAGGAGCAGCACGACGAGCGTCGCGTGCGGGATGCTGGCGATCGCATCGAACAGGCGGCCGGCCGGCGGATACAGCCCGCGCACGATGCCGGCGCCGTCGAGCGGCGGCAGCGGGATCAGGTTGAACAGGGCGAGCAGCAGGTTCAGCAGCAGGAACGCGTGCGCGATCTTGGCCACGGCTTCGTCGGCGTTGCCGTCCGGTCGCCCGACGAACCACAGGACGGCGAAGGCGATCGCGGCGAGCAGCAGATTGCCGAGCGGGCCGGCCGACGACATCAACGCGGCGCGCTTGGGGTGGCGCGCTGCCCAGTACGGGTCGATCGGCGCGTGCGCGTAGCCGAAGCACATGTTGCCGTTGCTGAGGTAGAGGCTCAGCAGCGGCAGCAGCACCATGCCGAACGGTTCGCGACGCATGTGCGGCACGGGATTCAGCGTCACTTGGCCCGCGAGGTAGGCGGTGCGGTCGCCGCCGAGCAGGGCGAACAGCGCGTGTCCGGCCTCGTGCACGGTCAGGCTGATCGTCAACACGCCGAAGTACAGGATGATGTTCTCCCAGTTCATGGCGTGGCTCCGGGGTCGGGTTGGGCGGTCGTGCCGTCGCTGCCGACTTCGAGTTCGGCGGTGATGCGGCGCACCTTGGTCTCGGTCGCGGCGAGGCGCTGGCGGCACACGCCCAGCAGGGCGGCGGCGCGTTCGACCTTCTCGGCGAGCACGTCGAGATCGATCTGGCCGCTCTCGATCTCCTGCAGGATCTGCGCGAGTTCGGCGCTCGCGGCGGCATAGCCGGGCTCGGCGGGTGACTTCTTGTCCTTGCTCATCGGGGGTCCTTCTGGATGCGGTCGATGCGGGCGTCGGCGGCGCCGTCGCGCCACCGGATGCGCACGCTGGCGTTCGTGGCGACTCCGGCGATCGACGGGCGAACGCGCCCGTCGTCGCCGAGGACGATCGTGTAGCCGCGCGAGAGTACCTGCTGCGGGTCGAGCAGTCGCAGCGTGGTGGCCGCCCGCTCGATTCCGGCAGCGGCCAGGTCGAGGCGGCGCCGGGCCATGCCGGCGACGCGGTCGCCGGTTCGCACGAGGCGCGAAGCCTCCGTGCCGAGCCGGTGGCGTGCCAGGGTCGCGAGCCGATGGCCGGCGCTGCCGAGCGACGTCTGCGCGCGCGCGAGGCGCCGTTCGCTGGCGCGCGCGACGGCAGTGGCGGTCGCGACGAGGTCGCGCGTCGCGGTCTCGAGCCGGTCGGCGGTCGTGGCGAGCAGTTGTTCGCCGAGTTCGCGGACGTGCTCGCGCAGCGACTGCACGCCGCGCACGAGCAGTTCGGCGACGGCGGTCGGCGTCTTCTCGGAGTGCGCGATCGCATCGAGCACGGACTGGTCGCGCTGGTGGCCGATGCCGACGACGATCTTCAACGGGTGTTGGGCGACGGCGAGTGCTACCTGCCGATCGTCGAACCAGGCGAGGTCGCCGCGTGAGCCGCCGCCGCGCACGATGCACAGCAGGTCGAACTGCTCGGCGTTCGCCGCGAACCACTCGAGCCCCGCGAGCAGCGATGGCCGCAGGTCGCGGCCTTGCACCTTGATCGGGAACAGCGCGAGGTCGAGGCCCACGCCCGCCTCCTCGACGTGACGCAGGAAGTCGTTCCAGCCATCGGCGTCGGGGCTCGTCAGCACGCCGATGCGCCGGGCGGGCACCGGGAAACCGAGCGAACGGTTGCGCGCCGCGAGACCGAGGCGGACCAGTTCGCGCAGGATCTGCTCCTTGGTCAGCGCGAGCTTGCCGAGCGTGAAGTCGGGATCGATGTCCTGGACCACGACCTGGTAGTTGCCGGTCGTGGACCACAGATCGATGCGCACCAGCAGGCGTACCTCGAGGCCGTCGCGCAACTCGAGCGGCGGCTCGTGCGCGGCGAGGGCCGGCAGCAGCCGCTCGGCGACACTGCCGAACAGCGCGACGTTGACCGCGGCGAACGGCCGCGCTTCGCCGCGCGCCTTCTCGACCAGTTGGAAGAAGCGATGCTCGCGGCCTGCACTCTTGTCGAAGTCGACGATCTCGCCGCTGACCCAGAGAGCCTCGGCGAACTGCCGCCGCAGCGTGTCGCGCACCGCCGCGTTCAGCGCCGACACGGTGAGCGCGGCGGGCGCTCCGTCGGTCGGTGGTGGTGGCGACGACGGAGACGGTGATGGCGCCCGGCGCGAGGGCGTCGACGGGACTTCGGCCGCTGCGGCCGGGCGCAGCGTGCCCGCGAGCAGCGAGGAGATCTCGGGCGCGAACTCGAACAGGTGCCGCGAGCAGGCCGCGTAGACCTGCTCGACGTGCTCGGCGGGCACGCGCCAGACCTTCTGCTTCGGGTCCCAGCGGCGCCCCGGCAGGTCCTTGACCATCGCCACGAGGTCTTCGCGGTACGGAAACCGGATCACCAGGTGCGCACCGTCCGTGGCGAGTTCGACGGAACCACTCATCGGCCCACGTTCGTACCGGGGGCTGGCGGTGCGGTCAGCACCGAAACCGCGGCCGTGGCGGCGGCGACGGCCTCGGCCATCGTCACCGGTCGCCCGCACGCCTTCGTGAGATCGGTCATCACGTCCGGCGACAAGCCGCACGGGCGCACCGCCTGCCAGGCCTCGAGATCCATCGCCACGTTGATCGCGATGCCGTGCAGGTTGATCCAGTGCTTCACGTGCACGCCGATCGACGCGAACTTGCGCCCGGCCACGAACACGCCCGTGCCGTCGACCGACGGCTCGGCAGCGAGGCCGAACGCCGCAGCGATGCGCAGCCCGAACGCCTCGAGCCGCCGCAGCCAAGCGCGCACGTCGCGCTGCGGCAGGCGCACGATCGGGTAGACGACGAGCTGCCCCGGACCGTGGAACGTGATCTTGCCGCCGCGCTCGATCGGCACGATGCCGGGCCGCAGTTCGCCGGGTGGCGTCGCGCGGCCGGCCGTGTAGACCGGATCGTGTTCGACGAACAGCACGCGCCCAGGCGTCGTGCCCGCGTGCACGGCGGCGTGCAGGGCGCGCATGTGCTCGAGCACCGAGGCGAACGGCGCTCGACCGAGGTGCTCGATTTCCGGGGGCAAGCCGGCAGACTACCGCGCATGCCACTCGCGGTCGTTCTCGCCGGCGTTCTGGCGCTGCCGCAACTCGAGGTGGCGCCGATCCCGGCGACGGTCGGGGAGCCGGTCGTCGTCCGTGCCGGAAGACGCGGTCGCGACGAGCCCATCGTCGGGCTCGCGCTGCGCATGATGCAGCCCGACGGCGGCGAAGTTGCGTTCGGCGAGACGTCGGCGAACGGCGAGTGCCGGTTCGTGCCGACTCACGCGGGCCGGCACGTGGTCGTCGGGACGATCGACGGCGTGCGGGTGCTGGCGCCGTTCACGGTGCGACCGGCGAGCAGCCGGTGGCCGCTGGCGCTCGGCTCGATTCCCCTCGGCCTCGCGCTGTTGTGGAGCTTCAGCCGAGCACGCGGTCGACGTGACCCTTGACCGTGCGCAGGTCGGCGTTGCCCAGGAAGCGGTCGACCTCCTTGCCATCGCGGAAGAAGATGCAGGTCGGCACGCTCATGATGCCGAAGCTCGCCGCGACCTCCTGGGCGTTGTCGATGTCGATCTTGTAGACGTCCATCCGCCCCTTGTACTCGCCGGCGACCTTGTCGATCGTCGGGGCGAGCGCCTTGCACGGCTGGCACCAGCTGGCGGAGAAGTCGACGAGCACGGGGACCTTCGCGGTCTGCAGGGTGCTCTGGAAGTTCTTGTCGGTGAGTTCGGTGACCATGGGTGGAAAGCCGGCCGTGCCGGGGCGAGCAGTGTTGGCTGCCGTCGCGCGCCGCGCAAGTGCGGCGCGTCGGCGACAGCCAGGCTCGGCGACTGCGCCTCAGCCTTGGCGGTTCATCGCCGCGAGCAGCCGATCGGCCGGGATGCCGTTCTGGCTGGCGACGGTCTCGATCGAGTCGTGCGGGTTGAAACCGCAGTTGCGGCAGCCGCCGAGATGGAAGTCGCGCATCAGCACCATGCCGAGCGACGGATCGGCGGTCAGGCATTCGAGCATCGTCGACTGCATGGTGAAGCGGCTCGTCTTGGGAGTGTTGGTCGGGTTCGTCATGGCAGTTCTTTCGGGTCTCTCGGAAATCACTCGGCGTTGAGGATGCTGACTCGTTGGGCGACCTTGCCAGCGACCGCGGCGAGGGCCTTGGCGCTCGCCGAGTCCGGCGCGGCGAGCACGATCGGCTTGCCGCTGTCGCCACCTTCGCGCACTTCGATCTCGATCGGGATCTGGCCGAGCAATGGCACGCCGAACTCGCGTTCGATCGAGGCGCCGCCGCCCTGGCCGAACAGCAGGTAGCGCTCGTTCGAGCCCGGGGGCGTGAACCACGCCATGTTCTCGACCACGCCGAGGATCGGCACGTTGACGGTCTGGAACATGCGGATCGCCTTCTTCACGTCGAGCACGGAGACGTCCTGCGGCGTGGTGACGATGACCGCACCCATCAGGTGCGCCTGCTGGCTCAGCGACAGCTGCGCGTCGCCGGTGCCCGGCGGCAGGTCGACGACCAGGTAGTCGAGGTCGTTCCAGGCGACGTCGAAGAGGAACTGGCGCACCGCCGAGTGGAGCATCGGTCCGCGCCAGATCACCGGTTGGTCGTCGGCGACCAGCAGCGCCATCGACATCACCTGCAGGCCGTGGCGCTCGAACGGCACGATCTTCTTGTTGGCGTCGACCGCGGGTTGGCCCTTGAGGCCGAGCATCAGCGGCACGTTCGGTCCGTAGACGTCGGCGTCGAGAATGCCGACGCGGGCTCCGGTGCGCTGCAGGGCGCAGGCGAGGTTGACCGCGACCGTCGACTTGCCGACGCCGCCCTTGCCGGACGACACCGCGAGCACGTTCTTGACGCCGGGGATCACGCCCTTGTTGCCGAGCACGGGGCGGCTCGCCGTGACCCGCGCGGTCATCTCGATGGCGACGTCGTTGACGCCGGCGAGCGCGCGCACGGCGCGTTCCGCCTGGCTCTTCATCAGGTCCTTCACCGGGCAGGCGGGCGTCGTGAGTTCGATCGCGAACGCCACGGTGCCGCCGCAGATGCGCAGGTCCTTGACGAAGCCCAGCGCGACGATGTCCTGGTTGAGGTCCGGGTCCCGTACGGCGCGCAGGGCGTCGAGAACGACTGCTTCGGAAGGCGCGGTCAGCGGGGGGGCCATGGGCAGGGGGCCTAAGTAGCCTTGGAATGGGGCCCGTTCAAGCGCTTCGTCTCGCGGTGAGTCCCTTCGCGCGGAATTCTGGGGCTCCGGTTGGCGTCTAGCGCTCCCGGCCCCCGGTCGCGAGCTAGCATCGCCCGCCCCCTTGGCACCCTGCTTCGTCGAATCGATGTACATGCGCCTTCTCCTCGGGATCGTCTGCTTCGCCAGCCTGCTGCCGTGCCAGAACGAAGGAGTCGAGCGTGTCGACCCTGGCGAACAGGACCCGGAGGCTCGCGCCAAGATGGAGAACCGCGGGCGGCAGAAGGGCGAGGACGAGATGCTCACGGAGGAGCAGCGGCTCGAGCGGAACATCGTCACCGGGGCGTCGGCCATGTGCCGGTTCCAGGCATCGGTGACGCCGCCGCGCCTGCTGCCCGGCCAGAGTGGCGTGTTGCGCATCGTCGCGTCGCTCCAGGGCGATGCCGTGATCCCCTCGCCCGCGACGCTCGAAGTGCTGTCCGGTCCCCAGCAAGGGCCGGTGTCGCTCGGTGCCCACACGATTCGTCCGGCCGAGAACGGCCAACTCGCCAAGGGGTACCTCGGTCGTCCGGTCTACGACAACTACGTCGTGCTCGAGATGCCGGTGACGATGGGACCGGATGCCGAGATGGGCAGGAAGTACCAGGTGAAGGTCGACATGAAGTTCGACCTCTACAGCGGCACCAGCACTTCGGTCTTTGGACGCTTCCTCGACCACGCGACGACGGAGATCGAAGTCGGCGTGACGCCGGTGCCGGTCGGAGGCGCCGCGTCGAACGTGCCGTCGACCCCGGCTGCCAACGAAGTGCCCGCACCCGCGCCAATGGCCACGGGTCGTGTCGTCGGGGACCCAACTCCGGCTACGGGCCCGGTGTCCGGCCACGCGCTGGTGCCGGACAAGGCGGCTGGTGAGGAGACGGTGCCGCCGCCGTCGCCGTCGGCGAGCCTGCCGAAGGCGGGCGAGGAAGACGGCCTGCCGCCGTTCCTGTTGGTGGGAGGCGGGGCCTTGCTCCTCGTCGTGATCCTGATGCTGGTGCGCCGGAAGTAGGCGGCGCGCCGACGGGCGGCCGCCGGCCTGACGGCAGCAGACCCTCCTGGCCTGGGGACCAGGGTTGGCACGGCACTTGTCCTCTGCGGCCGTCCACGCGCTGTGCGGTTTGCGACCGTGAAGGTCACGCCGCCGACATCCGTCGTATCAGCGCGGCGACGTTACTCGTGAGGTTGCCATGGTGCTTGCCAGACTGATCTCGTCGGTGGTGCGGAGGCCTGCGGAGTCTCCTCCTGGCCTGAAGCTCGCCGAACTCGACGCGTTGCTCGACGTGACCACGGACCGGTTCGGCCCCACGGTCGACCGACTGATCAAGCGATTCCAGCGCGCGCGGCTCACCCTCGACCTCGACGAACTCCCGTCAGAACGGCAGCCCAGCGGTCGGACTACCGCCGAAGTGACGTTCCCGGACGTGCGCGAACCCGACTACCAGCAGGATCTGCGGCGGATCGTACCGATGGATCGCGCGGAGGAATTCCGCATGGCGCGACGCCATGAATTCCTCGCCACGCTGCTGCAGAACGTGCTCGAGCGCAGTGGCATGCCCGCGGCCGCGGCTACCGAACTGCGCAAGCAGGCTGCGGCCGAGGTGCGCAGGGTTGCGCTCGGCTTGCGCCTGCCGCGCGGCGTCGATCGCGACTGGTTCGTCCGCATGGTCGATCAGTTCGCGACGCTGCGCCAGGCTTACGTCGAGGGCGCGCTCTACATCGTGTTGTCGACGGTGAGCCGTTACCGGGGTCTGGGCGTCGACACGCAGGACCTGATCCAGGAAGGCAACGCGTCGCTGTTCCAGGCGATCGACGGTTTCGATTGGCGGCGCGACGTTCGATTCCGGACCTATGCGCAGTTCTGGGTGCACCAGGCGGTGCTGAAGATGCTCTACAACAGCTCGCGCACGGTTCGCCTGCCGATCTGGGTGCAGAAGCTGCTCGGCAAGATCCGCCGGGCGCAGGACGAGGCGCGCCGAGCCGGTCGCGAGATCACGCACGGCGAACTCGCGGCCAAGCTCGGCGTGCCCGAAGAGAAGATCGGCTGGGTCCTCGCCACTCGTCGCTACGCCGTCAGCATCGACGCGCCGCGCGGCGATGACGAGGCTTCGACGCTCGCGCAGTCGCTCGTCGACGACGCGGCGCCCGCCGTTCCCGAATCGGTCCCCGTGGGCGACCTGCGGAAGGCGCTGGCCGAGGTGATGGCCGACTTGCCGGATCGCGAGCGTCGCATCCTGCGCCGTCGCTACGGCCTCGACGGCCAAGAGCCCGAGACGCTCGGTGAGATCGCTGCGGATCTCGGCATCACCGCCGAGCGCGTGCGCCAACTGCAGAACGCGGCGCTCGGTCGCATCAAGCGCCCGCAGCGACTTCAGCAGCTGCAGGCGTTCGTCGAGTGATCGGACGCGATCACGCCGGTTCGTCGTCGACGTCGTTCGCCGGATCGGCGTCGCGACTGCGTGCGATCATCAGCGGCCACGTCTCCGCGAACAGCTCGCGGTAGACCGTCGGCCGCTGGTCGCGCTCGATCGGCAGGATGCGCCGCATCGTGCGCACCTTCCGCATCTCGATCGTGGCGACGATCGCCCCTGCTTCGCCGGAACCCGATGCCAGCACTTCGCCGGTCGGGTCGATGATGCGGCCGTCGCCGGGGAACGTCATCGGCTCGCCGTTCCGCTGCGAAGGTTCCTGGCCGGTGCGATTGCAGCCGATCACGAACATCTCGTTCTCGATGGCGCGCGCGCGGAGCAGCGTCCGCCAGTGCTGGGCGCGCGCCTCCGGCCACTGCCCGGGGATCGCCAACAGCTCGACGCCGCGGTGGAAGTAGTAGCGCGACAGCTCGGGGAACCGCAGGTCGTAGCAGATGAGGACGCCGAGCCGCCCGAGCGAGGTGTCGACGACGCAGGGCCGGTCGCCGGGCGCATGCCGGCGGTGCTCGAGATTCGGCGAGAACAGGTGGATCTTGCGGTAGGCGGCGACCCGCTGGCCGTGGTCGTAGACGTGCGCGGTGTTGTGCACGACGCCGCCGACCGGCTCGATCGTGCTGGCGACGACGACCAGCCCGTGCGCCCGCGACAGCTCCGCGAGCTCGGTCTCGGCCTCGCTGGCCTGCTGCACGACGTCACTGTCGAACTGCGGCAGGAACGAAGTCGACCACAGCTCCGGCAGCACGCACAGACGCGCGCCGGCGAGCACGGCCTCCTCGACGCCAGCTCGCATCGATGCGCAGTTCGTCGCGACGTCGCCTGGACGCACGTCGAACTGCACGCACGCGGCGGCGAAGTCGCGATCAGGAGTGGCGGTCACGGCCCGCAAGGATAGTGGGCGCGGGCCGCCCGGTCACGGCGCCGTGGCTCAGCCCTGGAACAGGATGTCGTCGGTCGGCAGGCCGGGCGCCTTCTTCGGTCGCGGTGCGGCGTTGCTGCGCGTCTCGACGATCAGCTGATCGCTCGGCTTGAAGATGATCGTCTCCTTGTTGGCGACGTCGATGCTCTCGCCGGTCAGCGGGTGCTTGTAGGCGCGGCCCTTGCGGATGCGGCGCTCGAAGGTACCGAAGCCCTTGACCGCGACCTTGCCGCGATGGCGCAGCAGATCGCTGACGGCGTCGAGCACGGCGTCGAGCACGCGCGCGGCGGTGCGGCGCGGCACGTTGAGCTCCTCGGCGACCTTGTCGGCGAGAATGCCCTTGTTCGCCTGCCGGCCGAACGCCTCTTCGGCGGCGGCAGTGACCTTGGCAGTCGTGTCCATGCGATCGCTCGCATCCTGTTTCGTCGTACGGTTCATCCTGATTACCCCTGGTTCCTTGGTTTCTCGTGTGGCGGGCGAGCCCGCGTCCCCTTCGACATTCGTGATCCGGTTCAGGTCTTGGCGGTCTCCGCCACGGGCTTGCCGTTCAAGACGAAGCGTTCGAGCCCGTTGACCAACTTGGTGAGGTAGCGAGCGGCGACGCTGCCCGGGAACGCCTCGCTGAACGGCGTGCGCTTGAGCACGGCGCTCTCGACGGTGCTGTCCTCTGGCATCAGCCCGAGCCAATCGAGGTCGAAGCCCAGGAAGCGCTCGGTGCAGCCCTTCAGCTTCACGAACACCTGCTCGGCTTCCTCCGGCGAGCGCACGCGATTGACGACGCAGTGGATCGGCCGCTTGTAGCCGTCCTGCACGACGACCTTGATGATGCCGTAGGCATCGGCGATCGCCGCGAAGTTGCTGGTGGTCACCAGGATCGTCTGGTCGGCGAGGTTGACGAAGTCGGTGACGACCTTGGCGACGCCGGCGCCCGTGTCGAGGATGATCACGTCGCAGAACGGCTGCAGCTCCTCGATCATCAGGCAGATGCGCGCGCGACCGTTGTCGTCGAGATTCGCCATCTCCTTCACGCCGCTGCCGCCGCCGATGAACTTCACGTTGCACGGCCCCTTCTCGACGATCTCGGCGAGCTGGGCCTTGCCCTCGATGTAGTCCGTCAGCGTGCGCTTGGGCTTGATGCCGGCGAGGATGTGCGCGTTGGCGAGGCCGAGGTCGGTGTCGACGACGATCGTGCGATAGCCACGGCGGCCGAATTCGCACGCGATGTTCACCGACAGCGCCGTCTTGCCGACACCGCCCTTGCCCGAGGTCACGGCGAAGATCGTCGCCCTGCCCGCCGATGCCTGATTCGGTTGCTCGCCCATGTTCGTGCTGTCCCCTCGTGGGGAACACGCGCCTCATCGGCATCTGGGCCTCGCCGTCTTGCGTCCAACTGCGGGACCATGTCGGTGCGCCCGGCTCAACGGTCGGCGGGAGGCGTCCGATCCACGGCTTGCGGCGGCTCCGGAAGGTCATGGAGCCGAAGCACCATCCACGTCGTCGCACCCATGTCGTCGAGCCTTGTCGCGCGTTCCGCCGCCGGTCGATCCCGCACCCTGCGTGGCATCACGGTCGCCGCGCCGGGCGCGCTGCTGGCGGTGTCGCTGGTGTTGCTCGCGTGGCACTGCCGCGGCCTGATGCTCGCCGCGGCCGCAGGCGAGCCCGTTGCCGCCGACTCGGCCACGACCTGGCTCGCCATCGGCGGATTCCTCGTCGCCAGCGTGCTCGCCGTCCTGTTCGTGACCTGGCGCCTGGGTTCGCGCGTGAGCGGCCCGGAATTCCGGTTGCGGCTGGCGCTGCAGCGAATCCGCAGCCGCGATGTCGCATTCCGCATCAGTCTGCGGCGCGGCGACCTGCTGCACGGACTCGCCAGCGAGTGCAACGAACTGCTCGACTGGCTCAACCAGAACCCGCCTGACGCCGCCCGCACCGGTGGCGACATCGTCGACGTGGCGCGCGGTCGGCCGGGGACGTCGGCGTGAGCGACCTGCGATCCGAATCGGGGGAGTGGCGCGCAGCGATCCTGCTGCTGCTGACCAGCCTCGTGGTCGCATGGTGGTGTCGCGATGCCGCCACTCGCGCCGAGGCAGCCCTCGACGCCCGGGAACGGGAACTTGCGCGTTGGCAGACCGACCTCGACGTGGGCTCGTTGTCGCTGCGGGAGGGCGGGGAGCGATGAGGCCGTCCCTGCTGGCGTGCGGCAGCCGGCTGCTGGCGAGCACCTGTGGTTCGCCGGTGTTCCTTGCGGCGATGGTGGCGTTCGCGGTCGGCATCGGTGCCGTGCACGATGCGCTGCGCTGCGTGCAGCGGTCGAGCCACATGGCGCGATGCTCGGAGGCGGCGGCGATGCAGCGGGCTGCCGCGTTGGCGATCGCCGGCGTCGCCGAACCGAACGTTGCGGGATGCCGCGCAGCGATCCTGCACGACGGCGACGAGACCATCGTCGAGGTGGTCGGTGGCGAAGGGCGGCGGCGCGTGTTCGCCGGCCAACGGCTGCCGGGGGCATCCGCGGCGGCGTTCGGCGAGGCACTCACGGATGGCGCGGCGGCGACGTCCGCGTCGGGCGATGCCGCGCTGCCGGTCCCGGACCGTCGTGCGTTGGCGGTCGCGCTGCGCGGCGACGTGATCGGCAGCTTCCGTCGCGAAGTCGATCTCGCACTGCGCCACCTCGCGGCCGGAACCGATGCGGACGACTACGTGTTCGCGGCGTCCGCGAACCAACTCGGCGCCGGTGGCGCAGCTGGCCTCGTCGTCGTGCCGGGCAACCTCTGGCTCGAGCCCGGCAGCGCGCCACTCGAACTCGAACTCGGCGCCGACGTCGTGATCGCCGTGCTCGGGAACGTCTACTGCGGCCGCTCGGTGCGGATCACCGGTCCGGGGCGGTTGCTGCTCGCGGCGCTCGCCGAGCCGGGCACCACGGCGTTCGACGATGTCGACGGCAATGGCCGCTGGTCCGTCGGCGATCGCTCGTTCAACGGGTCGCCGTTCGTCGGCCCGATCGAAGGTGCGGGGGCGGTGCACTTCGTGCGCGCGGCAGGTGGCGCGCCGATCGTCTGCGATGCCGGCGTGTTCGCGGCCGGCCGCGTGTGCGTCGAGGCGCCGAGCGTGGTCGCCGGGCCGGTCGTCACGACGCGGGGCATTGCGACGCGCCACGGCGCCACGCTCGCGGCGACCGGCCAACGTCGCTACCGCCCCACGCACGAGCTCGTCGCCGGGTTCGTCACCGACGGGGTGGCGCGACTCGGCGTCATGCGCGAACTCACGGACTGGCCCGACCAGCAGGCTCTTTACCTCGCCGTGCCGGTTCGGTAGCGTGTCGCGCCCGATTGCTGCGGGGTCGTAGCTCAGTTGGTAGAGCGACGCGTTCGCAATGCGTAGGTCAGGGGTTCGACTCCCCTCGACTCCACCAGTACCACGGCCCGCCGGATCGACCTGATCGGGCGGGCCGTGGCCCTTTCCGGCGGCTCCCCGCCTCACTTCCGCAGCACGGCGCGATGGCGGGTCCGGTGGCGGATGCCTAGGATCTTCGGCCCGTTGGTCCGGCCTGGAACGACATTCCATGCGTCTGACCAGCGTTGACGCCACGTTCCCCTGTCCCCGAAGAGATCCCGATGGGTCGTCCAGTCATCGTCGCCGCGTGCCGCACCGCAATTGGCAAGTTCCAGGGCGCCTTGGCGTCGTTCTCGGCGCCGCGACTCGGCGGCCTGGCGGTCGCAGCCGCTCTGCAGCGGAGCCGCGTGCCCGCGGACCAGGTCGAGGAAGTGCTGATGGGGAACGTGCTGCAGGCGGGCTTGGGGCAGAACCCGGCGCGCCAGGCCCTGCGTCTCGCCGGCATCCCGGACGCCGCGGCCGCGGTGACGATCAACAAGGTCTGCGGCTCGGGCCTCAAGTCGGTGATGTTGGCAGCCCAGGCGATCAAGGCCGGGGACCTGCGCGTCGCCGTCGCGGGCGGCATGGAGTCGATGTCCAACACGCCGTACTACCTGCCCGCGGCGCGCGGCGGGGCGCGGCTCGGCCACGTGCAGGCCATCGACGGCATCGTGTGGGACGGTCTCTGGGACCACTACAACGACTTCCACATGGGCAACACCGCCGAGCTCGTGGCGGCGAAGTACGGCGTGACGCGCGCGCAGCAGGACGCCTATGCCGCGGAGAGCCATCGCCGCGCGGTGGCGGCCCAGAAGAGCGGCGCGTTCGATGCCGAGATCGTTCCGGTCGAGATCAAGCAGAAGAAGGGTGACCCGATCGTCGTGAAGGCCGACGAAGGACCGCGCCCCGACACGACGGCCGAGGCGCTCGCGAAGCTGCGGCCGGCGTTCCAGCCCGACGGCGGCACGGTCACGGCGGGCAACGCCAGCACGATCAACGATGGCGCCGCTGCCCTCGTCGTCTGCGACGAGCAGTGGGCGAAGGCCCAAGGACTCGCCCCGCTCGCCCGCATCACCGGCTACGCCACCGGCGGCCTCGCCCCCGAGTGGGTGATGATGGCCCCCGAAGTCGCGACGAAGAAGCTGTGCGCGCTGCTGAACTGCGGCCCGCGCGACTTCGACCTGGTCGAGATGAACGAAGCGTTCTCGGTGCAGATGGTCGCGCTGCAGCGCCAGCTCGAGATCGACCCGGCGCGGTGGAACGTGCACGGCGGTGCCGTGGCGCTCGGCCACCCGATCGGCTGCTCCGGTGCCCGCGTCCTGGTCACGCTGCTGCACGCGCTGCGTCGGGCGGGCAAGGCGCGCGGCATGGCGGGCCTTTGCCTCGGCGGCGGCAACGCCGTCGCGCTCGCCGTCGAATGCGTCTGACCTCCGGCACCGTCCAATCGCCATGACCACACCATCCCTTCCCGCCGCGGTCGCCGTGATCGGCGCGGGCACCATGGGCAACGGCATCGCGCAGGTGTTCGCCACCTGCGGCGTGACCACGCATCTCGTCGACGTCAAGGCGGAGTTCGTCGAGCGCGGCGTTGCGACGATCCACAAGAGCCTCGCGAAGTTCCAGGAGAAGGGCACGTTGTCGGCCGAGCAGGTCGGCGCGACCCGGGCCCGCCTGCACGCCGGCACGGACATGGCGGTGCTCGGCAAGGTCGATCTGTGCGTCGAGGCCGTCACCGAGAACCTCGACGTCAAGACCAAGGTCTTCCAGGCCGCCGACGCCGCACTGCCGCCGGGCGCGATCCTCGCCAGCAACACGTCGTCGATCTCGATCACGACGCTCGCCGCCAGGACTCGCCGCGCCGACCGCGTGATCGGCATGCACTTCATGAACCCGGTCCCGCTGATGAAGCTGGTCGAGGTCATTCGCGGCAACGACACGGCCGACGCGACGTGCGCCCTCGTCGACGGCTGGTCGAAGGCGCTCGGCAAGATCCCGGTGCTCGCGAACGACTACCCGGGCTTCGTCGCCAACCGGATCCTGATGCCGATGATCAACGAGGCGGCGTTCGCGTTGATGGAGGGCGTCGCCACCCGCGAAGCGATCGACGAGATCATGAAGCTCGGGATGAACCACCCGATGGGCCCGCTGACGCTCGCCGACTTCATCGGCCTCGACGTCTGCGTGTCGATCCTCGACGTGCTGAAGGACGGGCTCGGCGACGACAAGTACCGCGCGTGTCCGTTGCTGCGCCGCCTGGTGGCGGCGGGCCACCTCGGCCGCAAGACCAAGAAGGGCTTCTACACCTACCCGTGAGCCGCGCTTCCGCGATGACGACCCCCGTGTTGAAGGCCCCGCAGGTTCCTGATTTCGCGCTGTCGCCGGAGCTGCAGCAGTTCCGTGCGTTCGTGCGCGACTACGCGACGAGCAGCCTCGGCGACGCGGCGGCGATCGACGCGGAGGTGAAGTTCCCGCGCGCGCAGGTGCAGCGGGCGGCCGAGCTCGGCCTGCTGCGCACGACGGTGGCGAAGGAGCACGGCGGCACGGCGATGGGCAACCTCGCGAGCTGCGTGATGCTCGAGGAGATCAACGCCGTGTGCGTGTCGACCGGCGTGACGATCAGCGTGCACAACTCGCTGGTGAACTCGCTGCTCGGCAAGTGGTGCACCGAGGCGCAGAAGCGGCGTTGGTTCCCGAAGCTGGTGACCGGCGAGTGGCTGGGCGCCTACTGCCTCAGTGAGGCGTTCTCCGGCAGTGATGCGGCGGCGCTGCGCTGCGAGGCGAAGCAGCAGGGCGACCACTGGATCATGAACGGCGCCAAGCTCTGGATCACGACCGGCAGCGAGGCGAAGTTGTTCGTGGTCTTCGCGCGCACCGGCCCCGACCGCGTGAAGGGCATCTCGGCGTTCGTCGTCGAGCGCGACTGGCCTGGCGTCAGCGTCGGCAAGAAGGAACGCAAGCTCGGGCTGCGCGGCTCGCCGACGACCGAGATCGTCTGCGAGAACGTCAAAGTGCCGGCCGATTGCCTGATCGCGCAGGAAGGCCAGGGCTTCACGATCGCGCTCGACACTCTCGATGGTGGGCGCCTGGGCATCGCGTCGCAGTCGCTCGGCATCGCCCGCGCCGCGATCGACCTGATTCGCGCGCACCTCGCGGCCCAGGTGGACGCCAAGGGGCGTCCGACCGCGACCCAGCCGGACCAGTGGACGCTCGCCGACCTGGCGGCCGATCTCGACGCCTACCGGTTCCTGACCTGGCGGGCGGCGATCCTGCGTGACCAAGGCGTGCGGTGCAGCACCGAGGCGGCGATGGCCAAGCTGGCGGCGTCGCGGCTCGCCAACCGCGCCGCGCGCGCGGCGGTGTCGATCCTCGGCGAGAGCGGCATCGACGGCAGCACGGCCGCCGAGCGGTTGCTGCGCGACGCTCGCATCACCGAGATCTACGAGGGCGCGACCGACATCCAGCGGCTGGTCGTTGCTCGAGGCCTCGTGGCGCCCGCATGACGACGACCGCACAGCCGCCAGCCCCACCGCCGGGAGTGCCGCCGCAGCCCCCGCAGTGGTCGGGCGCGCCGGCGCCGCGCGAGACGCGCGGCGTTGCGTTCTTCGTCGCGATCTTCCTCGGTTTGTTGCTGGTCGCGTCGGCGGGCCTCAACGTGCTGTTGTTGCTGCTGAGCGTCGGCAGCTTCGCGACGGCCGGTCTCGGGGCCGACGCCGATGGCGTGCCGTTCGACGAGGTGCACATCGTCGGCGAACGCGGCAGCCCGGAACGCGTGCTGCAGGTGGCCATCCGCGGCGCCATTGCCGAGTCGTCGGCTCCGCTGCTCGGCGCCGCCGGCGGCACGGTCTCGCAGGTGAAGCGGGCGCTGCGCCTGGCCGGGAGCGACGCGGGCATCCGCGGCGTGCTGTTGCTGATCGACTCGCCGGGCGGCGGCGTCACCGACTCCGACACGATCTACCAAGCCGTGCGCGCGTTCCGCCAGGCGCACCCGCAGAAGCCGGTGCTCGCGTTGTTCGGCGACATGGCGGCCTCCGGCGGCTACTACGTCGCGGTCGCCGCCGAACGCATCCTGGCGCCGCGCACGTCGATCACCGGCAGCATCGGCGTCATCATGAGCGCGTGGAACTTCGCCGAGGCGGCAAAGAAGCTCGGCGTCGACCAGATCGCGATCAAGTCCGCGCGCACGCCGTACAAGGACATGCTGTCGCCGACGCGCGCGCTCGAGCCGGCCGAGCACCTGATGTTGACGTCGATCGTCGACGAGCTGTTCGACCAGTTCGTCGACGTCGTCGACGAAGGGCGCGAGGGCCTCGACCGCGACCAGGTGCTGACGGCCGCCAACGGCGGCATCTACACCGCATCGCAGGCCAAGTCGCTCGGCCTGATCGACGACCTCGGTGACCACGACGATGCGCTGCGCTGGTTCGAGCAGAAGCTCGGCAGCAAGCTCGCGATCGTCGAGGCTCGCCGCCGCCCCGGCCTCGGCGACCTGCTCTTCGGCATGGTCGCGGGCAAGACCGGCGTCGATGGCGCCGTGAGCCACCTGCTGACCCACTCCACCGGGCCGCGCTTCCTCTACTACTGGGAAGGCGGCCGCTGACCGACGTTCGCGCCATGCACAACCTGCTGCTCACCGAAGACCAGGAGATGATCGTCGACACGGTCCGCAAGTTCGCGGCGGACGTGGTCGCCCCCGACGTGCAGGAACTCGACGAGCACCGCACCTTTGCGCAGGCGGCGTTCGGCGGACTCGCGGAACTCGGGGTGTTCGGCTTGTCGATGGGCGAGTCGTCGGGCGGGGCGGGCATGGGGCTCGTGCCGTTCGTCGCGGCGCTCGAGGCGATCGGCGCGCACGGCGGCTCGCTGGCGAGCCTGTGGATCGGGCAGGTGCAGTGCGTGTTGGCGCTCGAGGCCGCCGGCGGCGGCCCGCTCGCCGACGTGGTCGGCGGCGCTGCAGCGGCGTGGGTCGGACCCGAGCACGGCGTGACGTTCGCTGGCGGTCGGTTGCACGGGCGGGCACGCGTGGTTCCGGCCGGCGAACACGCTGGCACCTGCATCGTCGCCGCGACCGAGAACGGGGCTCCCGTGCTCGTCGTGGCCACGACCGGCATCGGTCGCGCGCCGCTGCGCGCGCTCGGTCTCGCCAGTGCGGGCTGTGCGGCGCTCACGTTCGAAGGCGTGCCGGCGACCGTCGTGGCGACCGGCGAGGCCGCGCGTGGGGCGATCGCACGGGCCGAGATCGCCGGCTGGATCGGCGTCGGCGGGGCCGCGGTCGGTGGCGGCTTCGGTGCGATCGCGGCGGCGAAGAAGCACGCGGCCGAACGCATCGCGTTCGGCAAGCCGCTGCTGGCGCAGGAGGCTGTGCGCCGCAAGCTCGTCGAGACGAAGCGTCAGGTCGACGGCGCGCGCCAGCTCGTCTGGCACGCGGCGCGACTGTCGGACCGCGGCGACGACGCGGGTGCGGCGGCGATCGCCGCGCGGCTCGCGGCTGTCGAGGCGATGCTGCATGCCGCCGACGAAGCGATCCAGATCCACGGCGGCTTCGGCTACACGGTCGAGTACCACGTCGAGCGTCACTACCGCGACGCGGCGACGTTCGAAGTGCTCGGCGGTGGCGGCGAACGGCTGCGCACCCGGCTCGCGACGCTGCAACTCGCCTGAACGCCGGTCAGCGGTGGGCCGAAGCCCACTCGCCGGCCCGTTGCTCCGCGCGTCGGAGCAGCCGCCGCAACGGCGGATCCTGCAGCAGCGCGCGCCACGCGCGCAGGTAGGCGCGCAGGAACGCGACCAGCGTGCCACGGCCGCCCGGTGCGCCCGCGGCCCGGAACGCCGCCAGCAACCGGCCGAGATCCGCGCCGCGCCCGCGCGAGTCGTTCGCAGCGCGTCGCCGCACGCCATCGAGATCGACGACGGCCATTTCGCCCGTGGCGGGGTCGCGCACCAGGTTCTCGAACTTGAGGTCGCGGTTGCCGAGCCCGTGCGCGTGCAGGCGACCGACGGCGCCGCCCAGCGAGTGCGCGGCCGCGGCGATGGCGGGCGGGCCGAGCCGCTGCGCGCGCAGCTCGTCGGCCAGGCAGACGTTCGGCAGCCGTTGGCTGAACACGAGGCCCTTGCCGGCATGCAGGCGCAGCGCGATCGGCGCCGCCTGCGGCACGCCTGCGAACAGCAGCCAGTACGCGGCGCGCCAGGTCTTCTGCGCCTTGCCGGCGTCGCGTTCCTTGACGACCAGCTGGTCGAGCAGCCACACCGAGCCCCGACGACCGGTCTTGGTCGGCGCCGTCGGTGCGAGGGCGAACGCTTCGCATCGCGCTCGCATCGCCGCGTCGAGCCCCGGCAGGTGCCAGTGCCAGCGCGGCGTCGCCCGGTGGCGCGGTGGCACCTCGGTGTGCTTGCACGACCGCGTGGCGCGACGGCCGAAGGCAGGCAACGCCTCGGCACGCAACCGACGCGTCGCGAGCGTGAGTTCGGCGCGGAACGACGCGGGCAGGTCGCCGGCCGCGAGATACCCGCGCAGCAGTGGGCGTGCCGCCGGATCGAGTGCGCCGCCGTCCAGTTCGTGGCAAAAGAACGCCAGGCCGTTCGCGCGCTCGGCGAGGGACAGCGCGTCGCGCCGGCGCACCTTCGACGGGTCGACCAGGGTCGGCGTGCCGGCTGCATCCAGGAGCAGGTTGCCGGGGTGCAGATCGCCGATCGCCAGCCGGAGGTCGTGCAGGCTGCGCAGCAGGGCCCCGGTGCGCTCGGCGCCGGCGGTGCCCGCGGTCGCGAAAGCGAATGGGGCAGCATCGAGCGCGCGCGTGACCAGGAAGCTGCACCGCGACGCGCCAGCGCTCGCGAGGCCGTGGGCGACCGGCTCGACGGCGGGCAGCCCGAGCGAGCGCAGTGCCACCAGGGCGCGGCACTCGGTGGTGCCCCGCGGCGTGCGGACCAGGTCGCGCAAGCGATCGGCGAGCGTGTCGGGCCGGAACACCTTCACGTAGACGGGCACGCCCCCGAGCGAGCCGCGGAACACGCTGCGCACCGTGCGCTGCTTCACGACGACGAAGCCGTGCTCGTGCCAATGGGCGACGTCCTGCGCGAGCAGCGCGGTCAGCGCCTCGGCGATCGCCGGCAGGGCACTGGCGCTCGCGCCGTTCTGCTCCACGGCACGGGAATGCGGCAGCGGGTCGTTGCTCGGCGTCGCGCGTTGCGGAACCATGGGCGCCGATGTGGCGGTTGCACCGATACTACCTGAGGGAACTCGCGGTCAACGCCGCGATCACCTTCGTGGTGTTGTTCGCCGTCGTGCTGGTGTCGGGCGTCTATCGCGGGATCCAGCGCTCGCAGGGTGGGGGGCCACTCGATGCGCTGCTGATCACCGTGTTCTTCGCGCTCGATTCGTTCCAGCACCTGCTGACGATCTCGTTCCTGATGGCGACGGTGATGACGTTCACGCGTGCCGCCCAGGACCGCGAACTGGTCGCGATCCGCGCTGCCGGCATCTCGCCGCGCACGCCGATGGCCGCCGCCGTGCTGGCCGGTCTCGTGCTCACCGTGCTCGGCTCGTTCGCCGTGCACTATCTCGTGCCCGAGGTGCACTTCCGCAAGTACCGCGTGGTCGCCGACATCGTGCGCAGCGCGTTCTTGAGCATGAACCTCGGCTCCGACCGCATCCGCCTGCCCGGCTCGGACTACGTGATGACGTTCCGCGAACGGGACGGTGAGCAGTACCGCCACTGCACGATCTACATGCCCGAGCCGCGCCCGCCGCTGCGCTCGCCGATCCTGTTCGTCGAACGCGTCGCGATCCCGCCGATCGAGGAAGGCGCCGAGGCGATCACGATCGTGCTCGACGGCATCACCGACCCCCTCGGCGGGTCGACGCCGGTTCGCGAGACGCGGCTCTCGGTGCCGATCGGCGACGTCGCGACGCGCGATCGCCGTGAAGATCGCGACGACGACCTGCGCAGCGACCAGTTGCTCGCCGAGGTCATGCGGGAGGTGCACCGCAATCCGCACGACGCGATCTACACGCTGGTGCGCCGCTGCTGTTTCTCGGTGATGCCGGCCCTGCTGGCGCCGATCGGCTACTGCCTCGCCGAGTGGGCGCGGGAACGCGGCCGCGTGGTGGCGCTGGTCGCCGCCCTGGTGCCGCTCGCGCTGTTCTACTTCGGCGAAGTGCTCGGCCAACGACTGCTGCTGTCGACGAGCAATCCGGCCTACGGATGCCTGCCGGTCGTGCTGCTGCTGGCGTTCGGGCTGCCGCTGTGTTGGAGGCAGCTCCGGCGATGACGTTGCTCGATCGCTACGTCGGCCGCATCGCGCTCGGCGCCTTCGCCGCGGCGCTGGTGTTCTTCCTGTTCCTCGGCGTGCTGGTCGAGCTGCTCAACAACGTCGCCCGCTACGCCGAACGCGCGCACGAGCTGGGCTACGGCGGGCTCGACCTCGCGTTCTACCTGGCGCTCCACTACGCGCGGTTCACTCCCGTGCTGTTCATGACCGTGGCGCCGTTCGCGCTGGTCATCGGGTGCATGTTCACGATCGCACGGCTGCAGCACGCGAACGAAATCGTGCCGATGCTGTTCGTCGGTCGCAGTACGCAGCGCATCCTGCGGCCGATGCTCGGGCTGGCGGTTGTCACGGCCCTGGCGATGGCGGCCTGCTGGCAGTGGGTGGTGCCCGCGTTCGCAGCCGAACTGGTGACGCACGAGACGTTCCTGCGGTCCGGCAACACGGCCTACCGCGCCGTCGTGCACGAACAGCTCGGCGCGGAAACGCAGCGGTTCTACGCCGAGCGTTTCGACCCGGTCGCGCGCACCCTGCTGCACGTCAACCTGCTGGTCGAGTCGCCGCAGACCGGCGACAGCCACCTCGTGCGCGCCAAGGAAGCGGTGTGGGACGACGAGCGGCGTGACTGGCGGCTCGTCGATGGCTGGCTGCAACGCCCCCGCGTCGCGACCCCGCACGGCTGGCTCGAGCGGCCCGACCTGACGCCGGCGGTGCTGGTGGGGCAGGCGCGCGACACCGTCGAGCCGGAGCACCTCTCGTACACCGACCTCGCCGAACTCGCGCGCAATCGCCCCAACGAACCGAAGGTGGCGCTGGCGCTGCACCGCCACTTCACGTGGCCCCTTGCGAACGTGCTGCTGCTGCTGCTCGCGCTGCCGCTCGCCGTGAACTTCGAGCGCCGGAGCCGCGTCGGGCGCGTGCTCGCGGCGATCGGTCTGTGCGGCGGCTACCTGCTCGTCGATCTCACGTGCCAGAGTCTGGGCACGCGTGGGTTCGTGCATCCGATCGTCGCGGCGTGGGTGCCGCCGATCCTGTTCGGGTCGCTCGGCGTCGTGCTGTTCGGGAGCACGCGAACGTGAGCACTCCGCCGGATCCGCCCGTCGAGCGCCGCCGCCCGGGTTGGCAGATCCTGGTGTTTCTCGTCATCGTCGTCGGCGGGCTCGGCGCGGTGATCTGGTTCGGCGTGCGGTGAACGGGCGCGCGGCGCCGTCGACCCGACGAGCACGATCGCGGGACCCGTCGCCGGTCAGACCAGGTCGCTGTCGCCGAGCGTGTGGTACCACTGTTCCTTGTAGAACTCGGTCTCGTGCTGGTCGAACGGGATGACGACCTGGAAGTAGACGGTGCCGTAGACGAGGAAGCCGAGCCGCTGGAACTGCAGGAAGCGCGCGTCGCGGTGCTGGAACAACGTCACCAGCGCCGCGGCCTTGGCCTCGTTCGCGCGCCGTTCCGCGGCGGCAACGAGCGCCGTGGTCGCGTCGAGGTCGTCCGCCGGGCAGAGCCAGTCGACGAGGTAGCAGGTGTTCGGCGCCAGGAAGTCGCAGACGTTCACGACGGCGACGCCGCGCAGCGTGCCGGTCGCGCGTTCCCGGCACTCGAACAGGTCGTACTTCGCGTCGTGGGCGTCGGCGTATCGCCAGTTCAGGTAGCGCGCGTCGCGGATCGCGGCGAGGCGCGTCGTCGGTGCGAACGCGGCCCACAGCGCATCGGTCGCGGCGTCGAACCGCGCGACCTTGCGGACCTCGAGTCCGGGCGCCGTCGCCCGCGCGGGCAGACCGCCGGGCGGCAGCTCGCGGAACAGGAAGTCCCAGTCGCGGACCATCTCGTAGCGCAGGTACTTCTGGCCGATGCGCCACGTCGCGATCGGCCAGCCGTGGTGGAACGAGTTCTGGTGGTCGCCCTTGCCGCCCCACAGTTCGTAGTGCGCCAGCGCCAGGTTCACGAACAGCCCGGGCCGCGGCCCGGCGCGCCGGTGTTCGGGCAGCACCCAGAGATCGACGCACTGGCCGACGATGCGGCGTTGGCCCTCGATCAGGTAGTGCGCCGGCAGGGTGACGTAGGCGCCGACGATCCCGGCCGTCGCGTGGTCGGCGACCATGATGTGCACCTGGCCGGTCGGGTTGTCGCGGAACTTCCAGTCGAAGTGCGCGCGCGACCGCGGCGCAAAGATCCGGGCATGTCCCGCCAGCAGGCCGGGTTCGTCGCCGGGCCGGAACGGCCGGATCGTGATCGGGTCGCCCATCGTCGCGCAGGCTATCGGCTGTCGGGGTCGGGCGCCTTGGCCAGGCTCACGGCGTTCGCGGCGAGGCCCGCAGCCGTTGCTGCCACTGGTGCAGCAGATCGAGTGCCTGGCGCGGCGTAAGGTCGTCGAGACCGAGCGCCCGCAGTTCCTCGATGACGGGGTCTGGCGGCGGTGCGAACAGGTCGCGTTGCCGCGGCCCGGGCCGCGCACGGTCGGTGGGCGACGCCATCGCCGTGCGTCGGCTGTCGTCATCGGCATCGAGCCGGGTGAGCACGGCGCGCGCCCGTTCGATCACGGACTTCGGGATGCCGGCGAGGCGGGCGACGTGCAGGCCGTAGCTGCGGTCGGTGCCGCCGGTCTCGATGCGGTGCAAGAACACGATCTCGTCGCCCCATTCCCGCACGGCGACGCGGCAGTTGACGATGCCCTTGCCGTCGCCGGCGAGGTCCATCAGCTGGTGGTAGTGCGTCGCGAACAGGGCGCGGCAGCGCACGCGATCGTGCAGGTCTTCGGCGATCGCCCACGCCAGCGACATGCCGTCGTAGGTGCTGGTGCCGCGTCCGACTTCGTCGAGCACGACCAGGCTGCGCGCGGTGGAGTTGTTGAGGATGTTGGCGGTCTCCGTCATCTCGACCATGAACGTCGAGGCTCCCCGGCTGATGTCGTCGGCGCCGCCCACGCGCGTGAAGATGCGATCGACGACGCCGATGCGCGCCTGCTTGCACGGCACGAAGCCGCCGATCTGCGCCATCACCACGATCAGCGCGTTCTGGCGGATCCAGGTCGACTTGCCGGCCATGTTCGGGCCGGTCAGCAGGACCAGGCGCCGCTGCGGCGGATCGAGGTCGGTGTCGTTGGCGACGAACGTGCCCGCCGCGTGCGTCGCCTCGATCACCGGATGCCGGCCGTCCTCGATAGCCAGCACCAGCGAATCGTCGACGACCGGACGGCAATAGCCTCGATCGCGCGCGACCGTCGCCAGCGACACGCAGGCGTCGAGTTCGGCGATCGCGTGGGCCGTGCGATGCAGCCGCGCGACGGCCGCGGCGACGCGCTCGCGCAACGCCGTGAACAACTCGTACTCGAGGGCCTTGCTGTTGTCGTCGGCCTTCAGCACCTTGCTCTCGAAGGCGCGCAGCTCGTCGGTGACGTAGCGCTCGGCGTTCTTGGTCGTCTGCTTGCGCTGGAACGCCGGCGGCAGTGCCACCTCGCGGTGCGTGTGCGTGACTTCGATGTAGTAGCCGAAGACGCGGTTGAACCCGACCTTGAGGCTGCCGATGCCGGTGCTCTCGACGAGCTGCTGCTGGTAACGGGCGAGCCACTCGTTGCTGTCGCGAGCGAGCGTGCGCAGCTCGTCGAGATCGGCGTTGCAGCCGGGCCGGATCATCCCGCCGTCCTTGAGCGCCAGCGGCGGCTCGTCGACCAGCGTCGCGGCGATCGCGCCGGCGAGGTCGGGCAGCGGATCGATGGCCGCTGCGAGTTCACGCAGCATCTCGCTCGCGGCGCTCGCGAGCCGGCTGCGGATCGCCGGCAGGCGTTCGAGGCTCTGGCGCAGGCCGACCAGGTCGCGAGCGTTGGCGCGGCCGAACGCCGCTCGCGACGACAGGCGTTCGAGGTCGAGCACCATCGCCAGCGGTTCGGCGACGTCCCGCAGCAGGGCGTGGTCGTCGTGCAGTTCGGCGACGGCATCCTGCCGGCGGGTGATCGCGGCGACGTCGGCGAGTGGCGCCAGCAGCCACGACCGCAGCGCCCGCGCGCCCATCGGCGTGACCGTGCGGTCGATGACCGAGAGCAGCGAGGTGCCTTCGCCGTCGCGCATCGTCTGCACCAGTTCGAGGCTCGCGCGCGTCGTGCGGTCGAGGCGCATGAACGCGCCGTCGTGCCAGACCTCGAGGCCACGCAGGTGGGGCAGCGCGCAGAGTTGCGTCGACTGCAGGTAGGCGACGAGCGCGCCGGCGGCGCCGACACCGAGCGGCAGGTCCTGCACGCCGAACCCGCCCAGCGTGCTGACGCGGAAGAACTGCAGCAGCGTGCGCGTCGCGCTCTCGACGCCGAAGTCCCACGGCGGCCGGAAGGTGGTCGGCACGCCGTCCTGCGGTTGCCACGTCCGCGACTGGCCGCGTTGGTCTTCGGCCAGCAGCAGTTCCGAGGGTTCGATGCGCGCGAGTTCGTCGGCGAGGCGCTCCGGCGCGCATTCGTGCACGCAGAACGCACCGGTCGACAGATCGACCCAGGCGAGGCCGGCGCGATCGCGCCCGACCGTCACCGCGGCGAGGTGGTTGTTGCGCTTGCCGTCGAGCAGGCTGTCCTCGGTCAGCGTGCCGGGCGTGACCACGCGCACGACCGCGCGATCGACGACGCCCTTGGCGTCCTTCGGATCCTGCAGCTGTTCGCAGATGGCGACCTTGTGGCCCATCTGCACCAGGCGCCGCAGGTAGCCGTCCAGCGCGCGCACCGGCACGCCGGCCATCGGGATCGCGCCCTCACCCTTGCTGCGGCTCGTCAGCGTGAGTCCCAGCGCCTTCGCGGCCGTCTTCGCGTCGTCGAAGAACAGCTCGTAGAAGTCGCCCATCCGGAAGAACAGCAGCGCGTCGGCGTGGCGTTGCTTCCACGTCGCGTACTGCGCCATGGCCGGCGTCGTCGCGGGATCGCTCATTGCCGGGCGCCGCCGTGGGAACGGTCGCGTGGGGCTGCATCGAGCAGTCGCCCGCACTCGTCGACCAGGATGCGCGTCGCGGCGCCGACGTCCTCGGCGGTGCTGTCGCTGCCGAACGAGACGCGGACGACCTCTCGGGCGGCGCGCCGGTCCAAGCCGATCGCGGCGAGCACGTGGTTGTCCGCCGGCTTGCCAGTGCCGTCGTCGTTGGCGCCGTGGCAGGCCGACCCCGTGGAGAACGCGAGCCCGCGCGCGTCGCATCGCGTCGCCAGCGTCTGGCCGACGATGCCGGGCAGGCGCACCGACAGGATGTGCGGCAACCTGCGGTCGGCGTGGCCGAGTCGTTCGATGCCCGGGACCACGTCGCGCAACGCGGCGAAGACCGTCTGTGCGAACTCTTCCGTTCTCGACGCGGTCGCCGCCTGGTGCGAGAGCGCGTGCTCGGCGGCGATCGCCAGGCCGACGGCGCCCGGCACGTTCTCGGTGCCACCGCGCAGGCCGCCTTCCTGGCCACCGGCGAGCTGCAGCGGCGCCAGTTCGGCGGTGCTCGACAGCGCGAGGAAGCCCGCGCCGCGTGGTCCGCGGAACTTGTGGCCCGACACGGCGACCGAGTCGACGTCGAACTCGTCGAGATCGAGCGGCAGCTTGCCGTACGTCTGCACCAGGTCGACGTGCACGTGCGCCGCGGGGGCGGTGCGCCGGACCAGTTCGACGAGGTCGTGCAGGCGGCACAGCGTGCCGAGCTCGTTGTGGCCGTACATGAGCGCAACGGTGCGCACGTCCTGGCCCAGGGCCTCGAACAGGGTCTCCGGCGCGAGGTCGCCTTCGCGCGTCACCGGCAGCGTCGAGACGTGGTGCCGCCAGCGCGCGAGCAGGCCGGTGCACTGCAGCAGTGCTGGATGGTCGCTCTGCGCCATCAGCACGCGGCCCGGGGGCCGTGCGGCGGCACTGCCGATGATGCCGAGGTAGTCGGCTTCGCTGCCTCCCGAAGTGAACACGACGCGAGCGGCGCCCAGCGTGCCGCGCAGGAACTCGCGGGCGTCCTCCAGGGCGCGCCTGGCCGCCCTGCCGGCGGCGTGCGCGCTGCTCGGATTGCCGAACGCTGCCTCGGCGGCCTCCGCCATCGCGCGCACTGCGGCGGGCAGCGGGGGCGTGGTTGCCGCGTGGTCGAAGTAGAGCGTCCGGCTGCCTGGCATGCGGCGATCATGGCGGGCCGATCCGGCCGTGACCACAGCCCCGCTGGCATCGCACTCCAGCCGCTGCCGCCAGGGCGACGATAGCCGGGGCATGTGGTGGTGGCTCGTCGGCTGGGCAGCAGCGTCGCTCGTGGCGGTGGTCGTGCACCGCCGCTTGCGTCACAGCGTGCCGGCGATCGCGCCGGAGGTCGCCGCGTTCATGGTGCGATTCGAGACCGAACTCGCGCGCACGCAGCCCGACGTGGCGTTCCTCGGCATGCTGCCCGATCGCTTTGCCTGCCTGCTTCGCGTCGATCGGCAGGAAACGGTCGTGTCGATGCACGAACTGGTGCGCCATGCCGATGCCGGTGACGACGCGTTCACGCGTCTCGTCGCCAGCCTGATCGCCGAGATCCGCGACGTCGGGCTCGACCGGGTCGGCGACCTGGACTTCGCCGTTGCCGCGACGGAACTGCTGCCGCAGGTGCGTTCCCGCGCGTGGCTGCAAGCGCAGGGCACGTTCGGCACGGATGGTCTCGCCTACACGCCGCTGGCCGACGGGGTCGTCGTCGTCTACGTCGTCAACGGCGAGAGCAGCATGGTGTTCGTCTGCCGCGAACACCTGCGACGTTGGCGCAAGGACGTGGTCGACGTGCACAACCTCGCGATGGCCAACCTCGCCCGGCTGGGCAGTCCGTTGCCCGCAGCGCCGATCGAAGCGCCGGTGGTCGTGCAGACCAACGATGGCTTCGACGCCACGCGGGTGCTGCTGCTGCCGCCGCGCGATGGACTGCTGGTCGCGATCCCGGACCGCGACACGCTGTGGGTCGGGCCGGAGGCGGGCCAGAATCTCGAGCGCCTGATGGCGACGACTGCGCAGATCGCCGCGGACAGCCCGCACCCGGTGTCGCCGCGCGTGTTCCGGCTCAGCGAAGCGGGCCTGGAGGCACTGCCGACTCGGCGCTGACGGTGACGCGCGCGTCGGTGGGAACGGTGAACGGCCTCGGGCCGCCGAGGCCGAGCGGGTCGACGAGGTCGTAGTCGCCAGTGCCGAGCCACACGCGAGCCGGCGCGCCGTTCGCGAAGGCCAGCCCGGCGGGGGTGTGCATCGACAGCCACTGCGGATCGTCGCGTCGTTGCAGGCGCCACGGCGTACTGCGCGCTCGGGCGTCGGTGGGCACGAACTCCACGTCCACCGCCGTCGCATCGAGGATCACGACCGCGGTCTCGCCGATGACGGCGCTCGAACGCACGAGGTAGCCGTGCAGGGCGTGTTCGCGGTGCGCGGCGACGGCGAACGTCCACCGCCCGCGCCGCGGCAGTTCGTGGGCGATCCGCAGGGCGCCATCGTGCGCGACGGCGGCGCTGATCGGCAGCCAATGCAGCCCCGAGGCGAGGTCGTCGGTGTGGATCGCAAGGCCGGCCGCGGCACGCGGCCAGTCCGCCGGCAGATTGCGCACGAGCACCTCGATGCGCGCCGAGGCCGCCGCCGCTCCGGTCGGAACCGGGGCGAGCAGCGCACGGCCGAACTCGTCATCGGCCGCGAGCGCAGCCGGGGCCGCCAGCGCCGCGGCGCGCTGCGGCCGTTGGCTCTTGTCGAACGTCGGCACCGGATCGCGGCGCAGCGCCAACACGGCGCAGTAGCCGCCGAGCGCGATGCCGGATGCGAGCAGGACGACGGCGGCGAGTGCAGGAACGAAGCGGATCGTTGGGCTCCGGGACGAGCCGTGCAGGGTACGGACCGGCGCGCGCCGTGCCTATGGCCGAGGTGGGATCAGCGACCGCCCGGCTGAGGGGTCGGGCCTGGTGCCGGGGTGGTCCGCGGCGCGGCTGGCTTGCCGGCCGCAACCAGGATCTCCTGATCGCCCTGCACGACGATCGCCTGATGCGTGCGTTCGCGACCGCGCACCGTGGCGACGAGCAGGTACCCGCCGGGCTTCACCGCGTCGAAGGTGAAGGCGCCGTTCTGCAGGCGCGCGTCGAGCCCAGGGTTGGTCCGCTGCCACTCGCCGAGATTCGGTGGCAACTCGGTCAACCCCGGCAGCAGCGAGATGCGGCCGCCCAACTCGGTGGCATCGCCGCCGTCGTCGCGCGTGATGCGCCCACGCAGCGAGTGCGTCTGGACGACGATCGTGCGTTCGGTCACGACGTCGGCAACGACCTGCAACACCTCCTCGTGCAGGGTGCCGCCGCGGCGCGCGTTCTGCACCCGCAGCCGGTAGAGGCCGGGCGGCACATTGGCGATCGTGAAGCGCCCCGAGGCCGCGACGGTCGCCTGGAACGTGCGGCCGAAGCCCGGGAAGCCGCCGCCCGCGCCGCGCCCGCGGCCGCCGCCCGGGGCGCCGCTGGCACCGTTCTCGTCGTTGCGCTGCAGCTCGACTTGCAGGCCTGCGCCGGCAGTTTGGTTGTGCAGCACCGAGCCCGCGACCGAACCGACGACCGCGCGCGTGATCGGCACATCGAGCTTGCTGGTCTCGTTCGCGCGCACCGCGACGTCGGCCCGCAGCGTGCCGTCGGTGAAGCGGGGCGCGAGTTCACGCATCAGGTCCTGCGTCGAGCCGATCCAGGCGCGCACCAGGTACTCGCCGGGCGCCAGGTCGGGGATGCGGTAGCTGCCGTCGGGTTCGACGCCGACGCTCTGGAACGGACCGCCGCCGCCACCGCCGCCGGGGCGACCTCGTCCGAACAACGCACCGAATCCGCCGAACGGCGCGGCTGCGCCGTCACCGCCGGTGTTGCTGGCGAATGGCACTGCGGCGACCCGGGCTTCGCCGTGCTCGTCGTTGCGGAGGCCGGCGACGACGCCCTGGATGCTGCCGAGGGCGGCGAGGCGGATCTCGAGGTTCGAACGATCGGCGGTGAGTTCGAACGCGTCGGTGCTGGCGGCTGCATGGCCGCGTGCCTCGGCGTGCACACGCCAGGTGCCGCGCGTCGCATGCTTGAACACGAACAGGCCCTCGCGGTTGGTCCGCACCTCGAGCCCCGGCACTGCCGAAGCGGACACTCGCGCGAACTCTCGCGTGATGCTGTCGATGTCCACCGTGTTGCCAGCACCGCCGCTGCCGTCGCCGCCGGGGCGCCCGCCGCGACCACCTCGTCGACCGACGCCTTCCAGGGCCGACGGTGCGCGCAGTTCGACCTGCGCGTCGACGATCGGGTTGCCCGCGCCGTCGAGCACGACGCCGGCGAGGTAGACGCCACCGTCGACGACCACGTCGAGCACCGGTGGGCTGCCGCCGCTTCGCACCTCGACTTCGGCCGAGCGGTACCGCGCGTGGTCCGGCGACTGCACGTGCACTTCGAAGACGCCTTCCTGCAGGCCGGTTGCTACGAACCGGCCGTCGTCATGACGTTCGGCCTTGCCGAGGTCGCGCAGGTTCTGGCGGCCGCCATCGGGGCCTCCGGGGCCGACGGGGCCACGGCCGCCGCGACCACCTTCGCGACCGAACATCTCGCGCAGGTTGCCGGCTTGCCCTTCGAACTGCGCACGGAGGCTGGCTCGCGTGGCCTCGTCGAGGTTGCCCTGCCGCAACTGGTTCATCACGGCGTTCACGTCGAGGTTGCCTTGCCCCGGCGTGGGCAGTCCGCGCAAGCGCACTGCGCGCATGGCGAACAGGGTCACCGGAGTGCCGTCGGCGTCGCGAACCCTGCCTTCGATCCGCAGGCCGTCCTGCATCGTGACTTGCAGGAGCACGCCGAGCGTCGGGTCGATCCCGTTCTGTCGGTAGTCGAGGTAGCCGTCGGCGTCGACGTCGAGGCGCATCGCGACGCCGGGCAGGTGCTCGAGGAAGAACCGTCCCTGGTCGTCGGTGGTGGTGCGATGTTCCCGGCCGCCGAACCACGTTCCCGGCCCGCCCCGCCCCCCTGGTCCCTGGCGTCCGTTCGCGCCCGGCGCCCCTTCCTGGCCGTCGTTGCCGTTGCGCGGCCGCGGCTCGCTCTGCATCGACACGGCGGCCTTGGCGATCGGCTGGCCTTCGCGGTTGCGGACGATGCCGGTCGCTTCGAAGCCCGGCCCGAGCCGGATGTCGTCGACGTCGGCCGCCTGGTCTTCTTCGACCGCGAACGTCCCCGATCGGCCTTCGGTGTGGCGCTTCGCCGTCGCTGTCAGCGACCAGTCGCCAGCGGCGAGGTACGGGCGGCGGTAGTACCCGTTCGTGTCGGTCGTGAACGGCGGGAGCAACTTCTCGCGGTCGCGCAGCTGGCGCAGCGTGTTGCCGTTCTCAGGTTGCAGGCGCAGTTCGGCGCCGGCGATGCCGTTGCCCTCCAAGTCCGTGACGCGGCCGCGCACCTCGCCGCCCGCCATCAACGTCAGGTCGCCGAGGTCGACGGCGGTGGTGACATTGCCGACGTCGCGGTCGAACACGCCGACGGCGTGCCGTTGGTGGGCGACCTGCAGCCACACCCGCAAGTTGCGGAAGGTCTGGCCCTGGAATGCGAAGCGCCCCTCGGCATCCGTCGTCACCGGGTCGGGCACCCGACGCTGGCGGTTGCCCTGGCCACCGCCGCGCGGGCCGCCGCGTCCGAAGTCGAGCCACACGGTCGCGTCCGCCACCGGGCTGCGGAACTTGTCGACGACGCGTCCGCGCAGCACGACCTCGACCCGCTCGTCGGCGGCGCCGCCGTTCCCCTCGAGTTCGATTGCCGTGCGCGCGTCCCCGGCATCCAGGTTCGCGGCCTCGACCTCTCCCGGCTCCGGCGGCACTTCCGTCTCGTCGGTGGCGCTCCACCGCAGGATCGGCGCTTCGTCGCCGCCGAGGATCCAGGGTGCGACGACGGCTCCTCCGGCGATCAGCAGCAAGACGCCGATGACGAGCGTGACGGTTCGATGGTGCATTGGGCGGGCGGTGCGGAACGGGTGCAGAAGGGGCGAGGTTACGGACAGGAGCGTCCAGAGCCGCCCGATCGGTGCTGTAACGACTTCGCACTGCACATCATGTGCCGGTGGGCAGCCTGCCCTCGGCGGGCTCGATTCCGTCCGCGCCACCGCCCTGCTGGCCCAGCACTGCGGCGCGCCTGGAGGGCGGACATCGTGGTCCGCGCCAGCACCTGGGGCTTGCCAGCGGTTCGTGCACGCGGCCAAACTCGCCGCTCCGGTCGCCGACGTCGCTTCGCCCCGCCCACCCGTTCCATGCTCCCGGCCCAGCTCGAGCAGATGCGTCTCCGCGGTGCGGCGGCTGGACTCAACCTGCTCGGTGCGGTCGATCGGGTCCGCTTCGATGCCAGCGAACCGAAGGAACGGCGCGTCGCCGCCATCGCGCCCCGCTGCGGTACGATCGTGGTACTCGGTACGGGCGGACGATGGTGGGCCAGCAAGGGCCAAGACGCGCGCGGCGACAGCAGTTCGGTGGCGGGCGCCACGTCGCTTGCCGCCGAAGCCCTGGCCGAGACGTTGCGCCCGCTCGGGATCGTGGTGCGCGTGCTGCGATTCGACGGCGGCGGTCGCGTGTGTGCCGCGCGACTCGGCGAGGCAGCAGGCTTCGGCACCGTGTCGCCGGTCTCGGGGCTGTTGTTGCACCCGCAGTACGGTCCCTGGTTGCGCGTCCGGGCGGCCCTCTTGATCGACGGCCAGCCGTTCGGCGACGTTCCCGACGCGTCGATCGCCGAGTCGTTCCGGCCGTGCTGCACGTGTTCCCGTCCCTGCCTCGCGGCGTGTCCGGCCAGCGTCAGTGATGGCATGGGCAACCATGACCTGGCGGCGTGCGGAACGCATCGCCATCGAGGTGGCTGCGCATCCGAATGCGCGACCCGCGCGGCGTGTCCGCTCGGCACCGAACACCGCGACTCCCCGCAGGATGGCGTGCACGGTCACACCTTCGAGTTGCCGACCCTCCAGCGGTGGTTCGGGCTCGGCGCGTGGCGTGCCGTGCCCAAGCCCTGGCGCGGCGGTCCGTGCGGATGACGGCGCCGCGTCGGATCGTCAGCCTGGTGCCCAGCACGACCGAGAGTGTGCATGCATTGGGCGCTGGCGATCGTCTGGTCGGTTGCACGCGGTGGTGCACCGAGCCTGGGAAGGCGCTGGCCGACGTTCCACGCATCGGCGGCACCAAGAACCCCGACCGCGAGGCGATCGCCGCGTTGCTGCCCGATCTGGTGTTGGGCAATGCCGAAGAGAACCGGCCCGAGGATCTCGACTGGCTCGGCGCCCGCTTTCCCGTGCTGGTGCAGACGCCCTGCGACGTGGTCGCAGCCACGCACGCGCTCCGCGAACTGGCGACGCGTCTTGGCGTCGGCGACGCAGCCGCAGCTCCTTGGCTGCTTCGCATCGAGTCGTGGCTCGTCGCGGCGGCAGCCGCGCGGCAGCGGCGCGCGTTGCTGCGGGTCTGCTACGTGATCTGGCGCCGACCATGGATGAGCATCGCGCGCTCGACGTTCGTACACGACGTGCTGGCGACCGTTGGCCTGACGAACGTCTGTGCCGACGCGGCCGTGCGCTATCCGGAGTTCGATCCGGACGTCGTTCGCGCCGGCGGCGTCGATTGCGTGCTGCTCGCCAGCGAGCCGTGGGAGTTCGACGAAACGCAGCGCCGCGAACTGGCGGCCGCGAACGTCTTCGGGGGCGCGCGCCTCCTGGTCTGCGATGGCCGTGACTTCTGCTGGCACGGCGTGCGGATGGCCAATGGCCTCGGGCGCGCGTTGGCGCTTGCCGGCTCGCTCGGGGACTGACCGGCAGCGGCACTCGATCGTGCCCGGTGGCGGTCAGTGCATCGCCGGGTGCTTGGTCATGTCCACGATCGGTGCCTTGCCGGCGACGGCGAGGATCGTGTGGGCCATTGCCTCCACTTCGGCAGGGGTGGCGACGTGCGGGCTCTTCGCGAGGACGCTGCCGTCCTTGTCCCGGACCGCCAGGAAGTGTCGGCCGTCGGCGCTCCGGTGCGGCACCAGGTTGTGGCTGTCGCGCAAGGCCGAGCGGACGTGCAGGATGGCGTTCTGCAGCATGATCTTGCTCGTGCCGGGCAGGCCGACCAGCAGCGTCCTGCCGCCGTCGCCGCGGAGCTGGAAGTTCACCTTGTCGTGATCGAGCACCAGTTCGAAACGATTGGACATCGGGGGCATCCTCCGAGGCGCAAGGACGAGCCGATGGCGTCGCATGTTCCGGAGCACCGAGCGGATTGCAGCGGTGGGACACGACCCGGGGACTGATCCCTTGGCTGTGCTCGGGCGGAAGGCCCTGGCGGGGCTGGGGCTGCGGCAGCTTCCCTGCGCGGTGCGGCGTCGTCGTGCGACGCATGCGGGTTGGATCCACGAGGCCGGGTGGACAGGGAATCTCGCGGTCGAGTTGCGGAGCGGGGGCCCTCGGCCTGACGAGCACAATCAGGGGATCAGTCCCCGCGAACCGGCGCAGGTCCGCTGCCCGATTCGTCAGGAACTCGGCGTCGTCAGGGACTTCCGCGTCGACGTTCGTTCCCGACGTCGGCGCCGGCGGGCGTCCATGGCCCGACTGTGCTCGAGGGAGGATCGCGCGGTGCGATGTTGGCTCCACAGCAGCAGCACCAGGAACAGGGTCAGGCTGCCGCCGATCCAGAGGCCGATCTCACGCATCGCGGCGCCGGTCTCCAGTTGGTAGAGGTCGAGGTCGGCGGCGACGAACAAGGGAATGCGGTAGCCGCGATTCCGGTTCGTCTCGTACGCGAGCCACCGGTAGTAGTAGCCCCGCACCTCGAGTTGGGCGCGCGTGGCGATGTCGACGCGCTTGGGCACCCAGACGGGGATGACGTGTCCGCCGAACTCGCGCACCTGGATCCACGCCACGGTCCACGAGGAGATGCCGGCGGGGTTCGACGGGGCGGCCATCGACGTGCGCTGGATCAGCGGTCCGACGATGCGGATCGGCGTGCCTCGCGGCACTTCGTGGTCCTTCAGCTTCTCGTGGTGGTCGTGGGCGTTCAGCACCGGGAAGGCGCGCCAGTCGGCGAGGGTTCGGCTGGCCGCGGTGTCGCGCGCGTACGCGGCGAGGTGCCAGAGCGGTACGTCCTGGTCCTCCTCGACCGTTCGCCACATCGGATCCCCCGGGAACGCACTGCGGTCATCGACCTTCGCGAACACGTTCGGGTCGAGCACCGTCACCGGCGGCCAGTCCTCGTAGTCGCGTTGCATCGCGCGGCCGACGAGCATTGGCGCCCGTTCGATCGCCCGCGGGTAGGTCGTGTCGCGGAGCTTCAGCAGGTAGCCATCGACGCGGACCCAGTCGCCGGCCTTCACGCCTTCGGGCGGCGGGATCGAGAACGTCGCCAACACGTGGTTGCCGTCGGCGAGACGAACCGTCGCTTCGTAGATCGAGTAGTTGCGGACCGGGTGGCCTTCGCGAGGGCCGCTCAGTTCCTCGAGGACGCCTTCGTACCAGAGCCAGCGCAGCCGCATCGTGGCGAGGTTGTCGCGGACCTCGGCCACGGGCACGGGGCGGTCGGGAGCGCCGAGTGCGCTGGCGACGGAAGGGCCGACGTCGATCGACTTCGACAGCAGGTGGCGAAGCGGCTCGACTTCGATCGCGAGCCGCTGCTCGCGCGTCGCGTCCTGGGCGCCGGCGAGGATCTGCCGGTCGAGTTCGGGCACCGCCACGATCGTGGGCACCGGATCGTCGTCAGGTTGTGCGACCGGCGGCTGCTCGAGCGACGCCATGACGTACACGAGCATCGCGACGACGATCGCCGCCAGCGCGAACCGCGCCGATGGCGGGATCCGCGGCAGCAGCTGGATGGGGCCTTGGTGGGTCACGGTCACCCTGCGTGCAACGGTGCGGTGCGGGCTGCGGTTTGCCGGCCGTTGCGAAAGACGGCCGCCGGGGTGCGAGCCGACCGGTTCTGGCCTCGCTGCGTCGGGGCGCTGGCCGCCACCGGGAGCACGCCACGGCGATGCATCACGGTTCGCCGCTGCACCATCAGGGCTCGGGCTTCTCGAACAACCCGCCGAGGTGGAAGTTGGCGATGTCCGACCGGTCGACGATCGCCGCCGCGTTGACGCCCAGGGTGATCGCGATCACCTCGGCGATCTCCTCGGACGTGGCGCCCTCCTTCTTGGCCTTCTTGAGGTGTCCCTCGAGACATCCCTTGCAGCCCGAGACCAGCGACGCCGCGATCGCGATGTACTCCTTCGTCTTGAGGTCGATCTTCGACTTGCCGTAGGTCGCCTTGTAGAAGCCCATGTAGAGCTCCTTCAGATGCGGCGTCAGCAGCGCGTAGCTGCGCATTGCCGAACTCGGGAGCCGGCCGTCGGCCATGATGTCGCCGGGGGCCGGTTTCTTGGAATCGTCGCTCATGAGTCGTGCGGGGCGGCCGGTATACGCCCCGGCGGGCGAAACGGCTGCGATTATTGCAGCGACAACTGGAGCCGCACCAGTGCGTCGCGATCGGCGGGCAGTTCGAGTTCGCGGAAGGCGGCGTCGAACGGCAGCCACTGCAGCTCGCCGATCATCGGGCCAGGACGCAGGTGCATCACGGGTTCGCTCGGCGTGCCCGCCTGCCAGGCGTAGGGCCACTCGACCAGCCCGACGTCGCCGAACAGGTCCTTCTGGGGTGCCTGCAGCTCGATCAGGTGCACCGGCCGGCGGAGCCCGGTCTCGGCGTGCACTTCGCGGCGGATCGCGTCCTCGAGCTTCTCGCCCGGGCTGACCGCGCCGACGACGGGACCGAGCGGCCACTCCTGACGCGGCTTGTGGCGTAGCAGCAGGAACTCGACGCGGCGGTCGAGCACCTGGAACACGAAGACCCGCACGCGATGTTCGAGCTGGAACATGGCCGCCCGCCCTCCTCTAGTCGGGCTCATCGGCCGAGTTTGCGGGGAGGCTGCTGCGGGTCCCGGATTTCCGCGGCCGCTCAGTCCTTGTCGCCCGACTTCTCCAGCGTCTTGCCGTTGGCATCGGCGGTGCCGCTCGTCGCCGGCTTGCCGGCGAACATCCCGCCGACCATGGCGAAGCTGTGCGGCAGCGTCTGGTCCTGGAATCCCGAGCCCCAGGAGTGGCCACCGCCCTCGATCAGCCGCCAGGTGTGCGCGACCTTCTTCTTGTCCAGCGCGTCGTGGAGCAGCTGGTTGCCCGCGGCGAACCCGTAGCGGTCCGCCGTGCCCGCGTCGAAGTAGATGCGCAGCGTGCCGAGGACCTTGGCGTCGACCGCGTTGGCGATGCACAGCGGGTTGGCCTTCTGCCACGGCTCCTTCTCGATCGGATTGCCGAACACCTCGTCGAAGCCGAGCCGGCTGGCGTAGCCCTTCAACCGTTCCGGCAACTGGTCCGGGTCTTCGGCGAACACCGCCGCGCTGTGCGCGCCGACGGCGCCGAACAACTCGGGCTTCGTGAACGCGATGCGGAGCGCGGCCATGCCGCCCATGCTCACGCCGAGGATCGCGCGCTGTTCGCGCTTCTCGCTCAGGCGATACGTCTTCGCGAGGTGGGCGAGCAGATCGACCGTGATCAGGTCCTCCCAGCGCTGGTCCTTGCGGTTGAAGTACATCGACGTGCGGCCGCCGTTCGCACTCACGAACACACACGGCGGCAGTTGGCCGTCGCCGAGGCAGCGGTCGAGCACCGCCGCGCCGCCGCGCTCGTGGAACCGCATGTGGTCCTCGTGCATGCCGTGCAGCCAGACGACCAGCGGCCACTTGACGTCCTTCTGCTTCGGATCGTCGTACGCCTTCGGCAGGTAGACGCCGATCTCGATGTCGCGGGCCAAGGCCTCACTGCGGAAGCGCTCGGTCTTGAAGGTCAAGTGCTGCAATTCGGCGGGCGCTGCGTCGCGGCGATCGCGGCGGGGGCGATCGGGGTTCTGCGCGACGGCGAGTGATGCGGCGATGCAGAACGTGACGAACGGCAGGCAGCGGATGCGCATGCGGGTACCCGGGGGCTGGCGGTAGTGTTGCGCGCCGACCAGCGCTCGCCCAGGGGGCGAGCCGAAAAGCGCCGTGGATCCCGCTGCCGAACGCCTCGCACCGCTGCTCGGCCAGCTCGTGAACTACGAACGCTCACGCCCCGATCGGCGACTGTGGGACCTGGCGACGATGCGGGCGCTGCTCACGCGCGAGGGCGCGCCACCAGCACCACGGCCGGCCGTCCAGGTCGGCGGCAGCAAGGGCAAAGGCACGACGTGTGCGTTCCTGGCCGGGCTCGTGCACGCCGCCGGCGGTCGCGCCGGCTGCTATTCCTCGCCTCACGTCACCACGCTGCTCGAGCGCGTCCGGGTCGGTGACGCGGACATCCCGGTGGTCGAGCTCGAACGACTGCTGCGGGTGCTGCTGGCGGCGCCGTCCGAACGCGCGCCGACGTTCTTCGAAGCGATGACGGCGGCGGCGGCGCAGTGGTTTTGCGAGCAGGGCGTCGACCTAGCGATCTGGGAAGTCGGGCTCGGCGGCCGGTTCGACGCGACGACGGCGATGCCGGTCGACGCCAGCATCGTCACCACGATCGAGCTCGAGCACACCGACGTGCTCGGCGACACGATCGCCGCGATCGCCGGCGAGAAGGCGCCGGTGATCCGCGAGCGCGGCATCGGCTTCACCGGCACGACCGGCGAAGCGCTCGCGGTGATCCGCGCGCATGCCGCCTCGGTCCGCGCCGAACTGCGCGTGCTCGGCGAGCACTTCGGCGTGCGCGGCGTGCGGTGGGATGGAGCGACGGCGCGCGGCGAACTGTGGTTGCCCGACGGCCGCGCGCTGCCGTTTGCACTGCCCGACGCCGCCGCGTTCGACCTGCCGGCGCTGGCGCTCGCCGCGGCGGCGTTCGCACACGTGCTGCCCGACCACCCGCTCCGGCTCGACCCAGCCCCGCGGCCGACGTTGCCGTGCCGGTTCGAAGTGCGCGCCGAACCCGACGGCGAAGTGCTCGTGCTCGACGGCGCGCACACCGAGCAGTCCCTGCGGGCGGTGGCGGCCGAAGTCCGCCGCCGTTGGCCGCGGTCGCGCCCGGTGGTGCTGTTCGGCTCGGCCGCGGGCAAACGGTGGCAGCCGGCCTTGAGCGAACTGCTCGCAACTGCCGATGGCTTCGTCGTCACCGCCGTGTCGGGCACGACCAGCGAGGATCCCGCGGCAATCGCCGCGTTCCTCGCCTCGTGCGGCACGACGGCCGACGTGGCGCCGGACGCGGCGACCGGCTTGCGGCGCCTGCGGGCGCGGCCGGGACCGCGGCTCGTCGTCGGTTCGTTCTACCTGGCCGGCGAAGTCCGGCGCCTCGTCGACGCAGTGCCTCCCCCCGAGCGATGACTTCCCCTTCCGAGCCACGGCCGAACGCACCCGCCCCCGTGTTCGTCGAGGACGTGTTCCTCACCGACGTCTTCCTGATCAAGGGCCGTCTGCCGAACAAGCAGAAGCGGCTGACCAACCTGCTCGAGGACCACGCGCGGCGGTTCCTGCCGGTGCACGATGCGACGCTGGTCTCGCTGCGCACGCGCGAGGTGATCCGCACGGCGACGGTGATGGTGAACGTCGACGAAGTGGTGCTCGCGCACGAACTGGTCGACGTCGCCGGCGACGAGACGCTGCGTCGTCTCGCCGGCCCGGCCGCGAAGTCGACGCGGATCCGCGCCTTCTACAACGGCCAGACGCAGTTCGAGGTCGCGGGCCAGATCGAGCCGGGCGCCTACGAGTCGCAGCCGGGTGGGCGGAAGTGGTTCGTGATGCAGAAGCCGGTCGTTCGTGGCTTCGATCTGCAGCACGCGGACCTCGCGATCCTGAAGGGACTCGACTACGCGATCCTGCGCCGCGATCGCATGGCCTACGTCTACGACTTCGGCTGAACGCGCCGATCGATCCGAAGCGCCGCAGGATCCGCCGCCATGCCGTGAGGTATCTCGTCGGCAGCTGCTGGCTCGGGATCGCGGCCGACGGCTGACCGGCCTACGCTGGCGCCGTCGATGAGTTCGCCGCGCGCGCCGTTCACCGTTCCCGTCGCCGACGGCCCGCTGTCGCCGTGGGCCGACCGGGTGCTCGCAGCGCTCGTCGGTGGAGCCGCGAGCGTGGGCTTTGGTGCACTCGTGCGGCTGCAACCCGATGCTCGCGGCCACGGCACGCACGAACAACTCGGCTGGGATGCCTGCTCGTGGCCCGTCGTCTACGGCATCCCGTGTCCGACCTGCGGCTGCACGACCGCGGCGTGTCTGCTCGTGCACGGGCGCATCGCGCAGGCGTTCGTGACGCAGCCGTTCGGCGCGGCCTTCGCTGCGCTCGGCATCCTGGTCGGCGTGCACGCGATCCTCTGCCTGCTGCGTGGGCGTTCGTTCGCCGACGTGTTGGTGCGCTGGCCGTTCTGGCGGATCGTCGGCGGCGGGTTCCTGCTGCTGCTGGCCTCGTGGCTCTACACGTGGCTGACGTGGCCTTCGCCATGAACGTGCGCCGCATCCCGCTCGGCGAGCAGCCGGTGATGCCGTGGGCGAACGGCGGCGGCAGCACGCGCCAGGTCGCGATCGATCCGCCGGGCGCGTCGATGGCGACGGGCTTCCGTTGGCGCGTCAGCATCGCGACGGTCGCCCGCGGCGGACCGTTCTCGGTGCTGCCCGGCGTCGACCGGTCGACCTGGCTGCTCGCGGGCGCTGGCGTGCGCCTAGACTGCGGCGATCGCCAGGTCGTGCTCGACCGCCGGATGCAGCGCTTCGACTTCGCCGGCGAGACGCCGATCGCCTGCACGCTGCTCGCAGGGCCGTGCGAGGACCTGAACGTGATGGCGGCGCGTTCCAGCGTGCGAGTGGACGCGGCTCTTCACGAGTTGGCGCCGGGCGCTTCGCTCGACCTGTCCGCAGCTCCGCAGCGGTTGCTGCTGGCCGTGCGCGGCAGCTTCTCGCTCGATGGCGTGGGCGCCGTCGACGAACGCCACGCGCTGCGGATCGACGACGCCACGCACGGGGTGCTGCGTGTGGGTGCCGAGGGCTGCGCCGTCCTCGTCGCCGCGTTCACCGCGCGATGATCGGCAGCCGCCGCGCGGACTTCACTCGCAGCGCACACGGTTCGATCACGAACGCCGTTGCAGTACGATCCGATGATCGAACTGCAGCTCGGCGTTGGGGCCGCTGCGCGTGCCCGCGACGGCCCACGCGGGCGGCTGCTGGCGGGTGCGTGCCCAGAACGGGTCGTCGGCGAAGCCGAGCCGATGCTCGCGCGCGACGAAACCGCCGGCGGCAACGTGCATGTGTACATGCTGCTCGATTCCATCGGCGCCACGCCCTTCGTTCGGCGAGGGGTTGGCCGGTATCGGGTAGTGCCCGGGCCGGATGGTCCGAAACTCGAACCGGCCCGCATCATCCGTGCACAGGTACACGAACAAGCGCGGGTTGCTCTCGTCCAGGCCGAGTTCGCTGTAGTGGCCCGTGGCATCCGTGTGGAACGCGTAGACCCGTGCGCCACCGACCGGAGTTCCGCCAGCGTCGACGACGATGCCGCGGATGACGATCCGCTCGCCAGGTTCGTCCGCGGCCACCATGTCGGCGCTCGATTCGCAGGCGAACTCGCGCAGCAGCGCGTGCAGTTGCATCCGCAGCGCGCCGTCGCGTCGGATCGGCGCGAACGCCGCTTCGGCCAGCGCGCGCGACGGCTGCTCGTGTCCCGCTGCGAAGGAGCGGCGCAACCAGGTGAGCGCTTCCGCAGGCTTGCCTTCCACGGCCGACTTGTCGATGGCGCCTGCGTACAGCCTGAGCGGCGGTGGTGCGGGCATGCCGTCCGCGTCCGTGCAGCCGCACGCGGGCGCCGCCGAACCGGTGGCCGTGGCGTTCACGACCGCGTCCGGCGTGCGTCCGGCGGCGCAAGCCGCGAGCATCGCGAGGCAGGTGGTGGTGGAGGCGGCGAGGACGGGGCGGCGGATCTTCACGGAACTCCTGGGCCTGTGGATTGCGCAGGCGACGCCGCGCACGTTCGGAGTGTTAGCGCCGCGCTCGCGAGTCGATCCGGCAGCGGCGCCTTGCGCCGTGATCGCCGATCGGCGCCGCTACCGCCGCGCCGACCACCCGTGCTGCTTCGGGTCGTAGCGCACCTTCGCCTGCGGGAACGCCTGCAGCAGCGCCTCGGCGCGCCGGATCAACGTGTCCCGCTGCTCCCGCAGGTCGGCGGGATCGAACGCCACGATCTCCATCGGCACGTAGCCCACGCCCTCGAGGCCTTTGCCGCCCTGAAAGCGCGCCTTGTTGCTCGCCACCGCGACGTAGAGCGAGAACAGCTTCGACGGCAGCTCGATCGTCGTCTTCTGCGACGACATGCCTGCGGTCGCACTCTCGCCGATCGTGTACGCGCGGCCGTCCTCGCCGAAGATGCCCGCCGCGGTCTCGCCCGCGCTGCGCACCGTGCCGTCGACGATGACGACGAGCGGTCCGCCATAGGGCCGTGGTCCAGCACTCGTGTACTTCACGCCGCCGCTCCACGACGTGCCGGTGGGCAGGAAGCGGCCGAAGAGCGCTTCGTGGTCGAACCCGCCGCCGCTGTTGCCGCGGAAGTCGAGGATCAGGCCGGGCACGTCGCCGAGTGCTGCGAGCGCTTCGTCGATCTGGGTCGGCAGGTCGTCGCGGCAGCGGCGCACGTGCACGTAGCCAAGACCCGTCGCCGTCGTGCCGAAGAACACGTCCTGCTTGCACTGCAGCCCCTCCGGCGGGAACGCCGGGCCGGGCGGCGTCTGGTTGCCCTTGGCGAACGCGATCGTGCGGCGCCTCGTGGTCGCGCCATCGCGGTACTCGAGTTCGAGGCGGGTGCCGGCGACGTCCGCGAGTCCCTGATGGCAGGTGAAGAACATCGCCTGCTGCGGCGTCGAGAACGAGATCAGGTCGGCGAGCTCGGCGGCGCGTTGCTGCAGCCATGCTTCGGCCGGCTTGCCCTCGATCGTCACCACCTCCATGCCCGGTGCGAGCCCGGCGCCCGCGGCGGCCCCGAACGCGTTCTTCACGTGCACGCGACCAGCGATGCGACACAGGAACAGGCCCGGCGCCGCGGAGCGGTCCGGCACGTCGAGTCGGACGTTCTTGCCGGCTTCGAGCGCTCGCACTTCGGCGTGTCCGTCCTGAAGCCGCGCCAGCAGGCGCCACAGCAGCAGCAGGTGGGCTTCGGGCGTCTTCGTCTTCTTGCTCTCGGCGAGCAGCGGTGCGGTGACCTTCTTCCAGTCGATCTTCTTGCTGGCCAGCAGCGTCGTGCACTGCGTCGCGATGGCGTCGATCGCGAACTTCACGTCCGCCTGGTAGTCGACCTTGCCCTGCGCGAGGACGGGGACGAGCAAAGCCGCCACGGTGGCTCCGATACGCAGCATCCGGGCATCATCGCGTACCGCGGGCGAGCGCGGGTGCGCATTCGCCATCCGTGACGCCGCGACTCAGCGCCGCGGCCGCCGCCGGCCGCCGCCGCGCGCGGGCGTGCGCTGGTCCTTCGGGCCCGGCCGTTCTGCCGCGAGCGCGTCGAGCAGCATCGTGCGGTACGAGCGGTAGCGGCTCTCGGCGATCGCGCCCTTGGCGAGTGCTGCCTTCACCGCGCAGTTCGCCTCGCCGTCGTGCAGGCAGCTCCGGTACTCGCAGTCGGGCAGCAGCGCCGCGATCTCCGGGAACAGGAACTGCAGCTCCTGGCTGCCGACGCAGAACAGGTGGAAGTTGCGGATGCCCGGCGTGTCGAGCACGTGGCCGCCGCCCGGCAGCGGGATCAGTTCGGTGTGCGTCGTGGTGTGCCGGCCCTGGCGGATGTGGTTGAGGTCGCCGGTGCGCAGCGTCACGCCGGGGACGACGGCGTTGAGCAGCGACGACTTGCCCGCGCCCGAGAGGCCGACGACCACGCTGCGGTTCTGGTGCAGCAGCGCTGCGAGTTCGCGCAGCGAGGTCTCGGTCGAACGACCGGGCACCGTGCAGGTCTCGACGATGTGCACGCCGGCGTGGGCGTAGGCGGCGCGCCACTGCGCGGCGAGAGCCGGATCGAGGTCGACCTTGCTCAGCACCAGCGTCGCCGGAATGCGTTCGCGTTGCGCGGCCGCGAGGATGCCGTCGACGAGTTCGGGCTGGAACGGCGGCGCTTCTACGCTGGCGACCGCCAGCACGTGCGTGAGGTTGGCGGCGAGCACCTGCGCCTGCTCTTCGCCTTCGCTCGCGGCGCGCCGATGCAACTGGCTCGAGCGCGGCAGCACCGCGTCGATCGCCTTGCCGGTGGCGTCGAGCACGACGCGATCACCGACCGCGAGCGGCCGGCGCTCGTGGGATCGGGCCTCGAACAGCTTGCCGGCGAGCGGCAGCAGGCGTCGCTCGCCCTCGACCTCGACGTGGCAGACCTTCGCGTCGATGCGTAGAACGAGGGCGATCGGCGATGACGATGGCATCGAGTGCGCGCGTGGTCGGCAGGTTGGCGCCGAGTCCGACCGGTGCCCTGCACCTGGGCAACGCCCGCACGTTCCTGCTGGCGTGGCTGTCGATCCGCTCGCGCGGCGGCACTCTACTGCTGCGCGTCGAGGACATCGACGGTCCGCGCGTGAAGGCTTCGGCCGTCGCGCAGACGATCGAAGACCTGCGTTGGCTCGGCCTCGACTGGGACGGCGACGTCCTGCTGCAGAGCACGCGGCTCCCCGCGCATCACGCTGCCGCCGAACGGCTGCTGGCGGCGGGCCACGCCTATGCGTGCGTGTGCACGCGTGCGGAGATCGACGACGCGGCGTCGGCGCCGCACGAACCCGGCGACGACGGCCCGGTGTATCCCGGAACCTGCCGCGGCCGCTTCGCCGACCCGGCGGCGGCCCGCGCGGCGAGTGGTCGCGCGCCCGCCCTGCGGCAGCGCGTCGACGTCGATGCCATGCCGTTCGTCGACGGCTTCATCGGGCCGTGTGCTGGCGTCGTGCGCGGCGACTTCGTGGTGCAGAAGCGGGACGGCGGTCCGGCGTACCAGCTGGCGGTCGTCGTCGACGACGCGGCCCAAGGCGTCACCGAGGTGTTGCGTGCCGACGACCTGCTGCCGAGCACGCCGCGGCAACTGATCCTGTATCGCGCGCTCGGATTGACGCCGCCGCAGTTCGTGCACGTGCCGTTGGTGGTCGGTGGTGACGGGCTCCGGCTCGCCAAACGGCACGGCGACACGTCGCTGCGCGCGTTCCGCGAACGGGGCGTGACGCCGCAGCGTCTGGTCGGTGCGTTGGCGCGGCTGTGCGGGCAGCCGGCTCCCGACGAGTGCACGCCGCGCGACCTGCTGCCGTCGTTCGATCTCGGCCGGCTGCCGCGGCATCCGGTGCGCGGTCACGACCTCGACTGGTCGTGATCAGCGGCCGGCGGCGCTCGCGGGCTCGCCGAACAACCAGGGGCGCACCGCGAGCACGGCCGCCGTCGTCGTGGCGACGACGACGACGATCGCCAGGGCGAGCAGGCGCGTGCGTTGGCGAGTGCGGTGCGCGGCGGCGGCGCGTTCGTCGTCGACCGCGCGTTGGCAGTGGTCCGCGACCGTGCGCCAGTGTTCGAGCACGCGCAGCACGCGGCCCGGGACGTCGTGGTCGGGCTCGCGTTGCGCGGCGAACTCGTCGAGCTGTTCGCGCGTCGCCCGCGCGAGCGCCAGCCGCTGGTCGGCATCGACGGTGCCGTCGAGTTGGTGTTCGGCCAGCCCGGCACGTTCGAGCACGAGCTGGGTGTCGACCTCGCGCAGGTCGCGGGCGTAGAGCATCGAACGCTCCGCCGGCACGTGCATGCTGAGGAACAGCAGGCAGTCGCGCCGCTCCTCGAGCACCTGCAAGCGCTGGCCGAACGTGCTCGACGCTTCGTCCTGCAGCATGCCGTAGCTCGTCGCCAGTTCGACGTTGCGGCGCACGGCGCTCTCGATCTCCTGCTTGCGACGCCGCGCCTGTTCGAGCCGCTCCTGCAGGCGCGTCGCCTCCGCGGCGTCCTGCGCGTCGGCGGCGCTGATGCCGGCGACGGCGCGTTCCATGTCGAACAGCCCGGTGGTCCAGTGGCCGCGGGCCAGCGCGTGCTCGGCGCTCTCGGCGAGGCGGTCGCGAGTCGCGCGCGCCTGTTCGAGTTGCAGGCGCAGCGCTTCGATGTCGTCGAGCAACTGGCTGCGTGGGCGTTCGGGTCGATCGACGAAGGCTTCGAGCACGCGGAACGTGTCGAGGCGGCCCAGCGTCAGTTGCAGCGGTCGCACCGGAACCGGCACCGTGGCGAGTCCGGCGCGCGCCTCGGCGAGCAACTGCCAGGCCTGGTCGGTGACGTGCTGCAGGAGCTGCGTCAGCGCGTCGAGTGCGGGCGGCACCGCCGCGACGTGCGTGTTCTCCTCGGCGAGGTTGACCAGCGTCAGCTGCAGGCTGCGCAGGCCGACGGCGCCGGATGCCGGGTCGCCGCCGACGCCGCGTTCGCGGGCTCTCGTTGCCGCGGCGACGAACTCGCGCAGCGGCAGCAGCGCCGTCAGGTCCCACAACGGCGCGATGCGTTCGACGTTCGGCTCGGCCCTGGCGATGCGGTCGAGGTAGAACGCGAGCCGATGCACCCGGTCGCGCTGTCGCGCCACCGAGGGCGAGGCGCCGCCGCGTCGCGCCGCCAGCGCGTCGACCGCGGCCTCGGCGCCGCGCAGATCGAGGCGCTGCTCGGCCTCGGCGATGCGGGCGGTATCGGCCTGCAACTCGGCGGCGGCGTCTTCGACCTGGCGCGCGAGGCGCTGCAGGAACGCCGCCGGATCGTGGTGGCGAGCCCGCACTGCTGCCGGATCCTCGTCGTCGGGAAGCGGCAGCCCACCCGGCAGGCTCGAAGCCCGATGCACGACGATCGCGAAGCCGCGCACCCATTCGCCGGCGGCGGCGAACGCCTCGCCGCGGCACGACGCGGCGACGTGCGCCGCTGCGCCGGCGAACTGCTGCGCGACGCTGCGCTGCAGGTCGCGGCGGTGCTGCAGGCACCCGGGGTGTCGCGGGAACCAATCGAGCAGGCGCTGCACGCGCCGGAACTCGGCGAGCAGCGGGCCGACTTCGCCCGGCACCGCGCGGGTCATCGCCAACACGTTCCATCGGCGCGAGAGCAGGCGCTGGCGCGCGCGCCACCACTGCGCGAGGCGCGAGTCGTCGCCGGCGGCCGGCGCGGCCTGCCGCAGCGTCCCCGTCGCGGCGTCGTGCAGCCGCGCTTCGTGCGGGTCGTCCGCGAGCGCGGCCGCGAGGTCACGCAGTGTGGCCTCGAGCGTGGCGGCCGTCGGTCGCTGCCGAGGATCCCGGTGGGTGCAGGCGTCGAGCAGCTGTTCGACGCGGTCGTGCTGGGGCGGCAGCGATGCGCCGCCGCCGAGCAGCCACGCCAACGTACGGCCGAGGGCGAAGACGTCGATCGCGGCGGCGGGCACGCCGTGCGGCTCGGCTTCGGGGGCGACGAACCCGGGCGTGCCCAGGGCGAGCGGGGCGCTGGCGCCGGCGGTGATCGGGTGCGCGTGCTCGAAGTCGAGCAGGAGCGTCGTCGACGCCGTGGCCAGCAGGTTGCGCGGCTTGACGTCGCCATGGCAGAGGCCGGCGGGGGCCGCCGGGACGCGCAAGGCATGGAGCCGTGCCAGCGTCGCCGCGACGGGCGCCAGCAGCGCGCACGCTTCGGCGGCAGTCAGAGCCCCTCGTTCGGCGACCCACGCCTCGAGGTCGCGGCCAGAGACCAGCGTCGTCGTCACGCACGGGCGCTTGGTCGCCGGGTCGTTGCCGACGCTCCGGTGTTCGACGACGCCTGGCCCGGCGGCGAGGGTCGCCATCGCGAATTCCCGTTCGGCGTCCGCCATGCTGCCGGCCACGAACACCTTGACGACCACGGGCGCACCGCTAGCCGCGTCGGTCCTGGCGACGACGGTGCGCGCGGCGGAGCAATGCAGCAGCCGCTCGGCGGAAGGAGACGTGGAAGGCATGCAGGTGCCGGCCTGCCGACGGCAGACCGCAGTCCAGGGGGCGCAAGTCCCCGGGGGGTGGTGCTGGACAGCAGCTCAGGCTACCAGAAACTACCTCAGGGCGGCCGACCCGGCGGGTTTCCGACGGCAATGGCGCCCCTGACCCTGAACCTGACGGAGAACCGGCGATGCCCGTTGCCCTCGAAATCACCGACCGTTCCGGCACGCGCGAGGCCGAAGTCGGCCGCGACTCGTTCTGGATCGGCGGTCCACGGTCGCAGTGCGACGTCGAACTCGACCTCGCGGGCGTGGTCGGACGCATCGTCGAGGTGGCGTGCGACGAGCGTGGTCGCCTGCGCGTGCGCGCCGAGCCCGGCCTGCCGTTCCCGATCCGTTGCGCGACCGGAGCGGTGGGCGCGCGGTTCGAGTCCTTCCTCGACGGCGACGTGCTGAACGTCGGACCGGCCCTGGTGAAGCTGCGATTCCGCGCCGAGCCCACCGGCGACGTCGTGCACGCGCTCGATCCGAGCGTGCTCGCGTCGGCTCCCGGTTCGCCGGTGGGGGCGTGGTACCGCACGTTCATGGAGATGGCCGATCACCTCGAAGGGCTGAAGAGCCACGAGCAGATGGTGCCGGCCGCGATGTCGGCGATCCTGCGCGCGACCGGCGCCGACCGCGTGCACGTCGAACTCGACGACGAGGACGGCACGCACGCCTACTTCATGAGCCGGCCGGAGGATCGCAAGCAGTTCCGCGTCAGCCGTTCGATGGTCGAGCAGGTGCGCGCGTCGGGCCGCGTCGTGCACGTGCCGGTCGCCGCCAGCGATCCCGTGGCGCGCACGTTCCACAGCGTGCGCAGCGAAGGCATCTCCTCGGCGGTGGCGCTGCCGGTGCAGGCGCTCGGCAAGCACCTTGGCGTGATCTACGCCGACTGCACGCGCGACGGTGCGGTGTTGTCCGCCGAAGACCTGCAGCGCGTCGCCTTCTGCGCGCGCATCCTCGCGACCGCCGTCGGCAACCGCGTGCTGGTCCGCAGCCTGCTCGACCAGAAGAACCCCGGGCCGCAGCCCGCGGTGCTCGAGTCGAAGAGCCCGGCTTGCGCCGAGTTCATCGCCCGCGTCAAGCTCTACGCGCCGGCCGACTACACCGTGCTGGTTCGCGGCGAGACGGGCACCGGCAAGGAAGTCGTCGCGCGGGCGATGCACGAACTGTCGCGGCGCAAGAAGGGGCCGTTCGTGCCGGTCAACTGCGCGGCGATCCCCGCCGAACTGATGGAGAGCATGCTGTTCGGCCACGAGAAGGGCGCGTTCACCGGGGCACTGCAGACCCGGCGCGGGCACTTCGAGGAGGCGCACGGCGGCACGATCTTCCTCGACGAGATCGGCGACATGGCGCTCGAGCTGCAGGCGAAGATCCTGCGTGTGCTCCAGGACCGGATCGTGATGCCGATCGGCGGCCGGCGGCAGGTGCGCGTCGACGTGCGCATCGTCGCCGCGACGCACCAGGATCTCGAGCGCATGGTGCGCGAAGGCCGCTTCCGCGAAGACCTCTACTACCGTCTGCGCGAACTCGAGATCGTGTTGCCGCCGCTGCGCGAACGCCGCGAAGACCTGCTCGACCTCGCGCGCACGTTCGTGCGCGAAGCGGCGGAGGAACTCGGCTACGCGCAGGTGCCGGCGATCTCGGCGGCCGCCGAGGAGCGGCTGCTCGGCGAGCCGTGGCGCGGCAACGTGCGCGAACTGCGCCACGTCGTGAAGGGTGCCGTGCTGCGCGCCGCCGGCGCCGATCTGCAGCCGACGCATCTCGACCTCGACCGCCAGGTCGAACGCGTCGCCGCGGCGGCGGGGGCGGGCGATGCTGCGGCCGGGCTCGCGAACGCCACCTGGAAGGACCGCCTCGAGGCCCAGGAGAAGGCGGCGTTGCAGCGCACGCTCGCCGACGCCGCTGGCAACCTGACGCGCGCCGCCGAGCTGTTCGGCGTGCCGCGCACGACCTACCGCGAGAAGCTGGTGCGTCACGGCCTGCTCGAGAACTGACCGGAACGGGCGATGCGCGGACCGTCGCGCTCGCTAGCCTGCTCGACCCTTGTCCTCGCGCCGAACGTCTCCCGAGGCGACCCTCACCGCGGTCGGCGACGTGCACCGTTGGTGGCGCACCGCCGACGCGGTCCATCTCGAACGCACGCGCCCGGACCTCGCCCTGTTCGTCGGCGACCTCGGCGACGAGGACGTCGAGATCGCGCGCGCCGTTGCCGGCCTGCCGGTGCCGAAGGCGGTCATGCTCGGCAACCACGACGCCTGGCAGAGCTTCGGCCGCCGCACCAGCACGGCCAAGCTGCGCGAGATCCTGGCCTTGCTCGGCGACGACCACCTCGCCTATGCGGTGCGCGAAGTGCCCGCCGCCGGCATCTCGGTCGTCGGAGCGCGACCGTTCTCGTGGGGCGGCCCGAACCTGCGCAGCCCCGAGCTCTACGACGAGATCTACGGCATCCGCACGATGAAGCAGTCGGCGGCCGCGATCGTCGACGCGGCGCGCAACGCGCAGCACCGCGACCTGGTGATCCTCGCGCACAACGGGCCGCTCGGGCTCGGCGAGAACAGCAGCGACATCTGCGGCAAGGACTTCGGCAAGCCCGGCGGCGACTGGGGCGATCGCGATCTGGCCGTGGCCCTGCAGCGCATCGAGGGCTTCGGTTTGCGCGTGCGCGCGGTGATCGCTGGCCACATGCACCACAAGCTCGTGCATCCGCGCGGCGCCGAACGCACGCGCTTCGTGCGCGCCGGCGACACGTTGTTCCTCAATGCTGCGTACGTGCCGCGCGTGCGGCAGGACGAGCACGGCGGCGAACTCGGCTACTTCCTGCGCACACGCTGGCGCGCGGGCGAGTGCCTCGGCGTCGAGGAGGTCTGGGTCGACGTGCACGGCGACGAACACTCGGCGAGCACGCCGACGTTCGCCGAACTCGACCCGCTGGCGCCGCTCGCCGAGGACGTGCCCGAAGCGGAGTAGGTTCCGGCGATGCGGTGACCCGCCCGCTCAGCGGCTCGCCGCGGCGACCTTCTCGACCTCGCGCCAGACGCGCAGCAGGTTGCCGCTCCAGAGCAGACCGATCTGCGCTTCGTCGTAGCCGCGACGCACCAGTTCGCGGGTGACGTTCTTCGTCTCGCTGGCGTCCTTCCAGCCGTCGATGCCACCGCCCCCGTCGAAGTCCGAACTGATGCCGGCGTGGGCGATGCCGACGGTCTTCACCACGTGGTCGATGTGGTCGACGAAGTCGGCGACGTTGGCACGCGGGTGCTCCTTGTCGATCGCCGGCATGCCGGCCTCGAACTTCTGCCAACGCTCCTGCCGCGCCTCTTCGGAAAGCCCCTCCGTCGAAGCACCTTGGCCGACGCCGCACTCGGCCTGCCACTTGGCGACCGCCGCGCGGCGCGCTGCCGAAGCCTTGACGAAGTCGGCCAGCGCCACGCACTGCACCACGCCGCCCTTGGCGGCCAGGGCGCGCAACTGTTCGTCGTCGAGGTTGCGCGTGTGGTCGTGGACCGCGCGCGCGCCGCTGTGCGACGCGATCACCGGGGCTTTGCTGGCGGCGACCGCCTGCATCATCGTCGTCTTCGCGGCGTGCGAGACGTCGACCATGATGCCGACGCGGTTCATCGCTGCGATCGCCTCGCGACCGAGGTCGCTGAGTCCGCCGTGGATGCCTTCGGCCGGCGTGTGCGAGTCGCCGAGTTGCGTGTGGCCGTTGTGCGTGATGCTCATGTAGCGCGCGCCGCGCGCGTGGAACGCCGCGACGTTGCCGACGTCGAGCCCCATCGGGTAGCCGTTCTCGATGCCGATGCAGGCGATCAGCTTGCCCTCGCGGTGCAGACGTTCGACGTCGTCCGGGGACAGCGCCAGCCCGATCGTGTCGCCGTGCTTCTTCGCCATGCGCTCGATCGCGTCGAACTTGGCCTTCGCCTCGGCGAACGAGCGCCGGTAGCCGGGCTCGTCGAGGCGGCGCTGTGCTGTGTAGACGATGAAGAACGCGCAGTCGTAGCCGCCCTCGCGCATCTTCGGGAAGTCGACCTGCTGGTTGCCGCGCACCGACGGGTCGTGGGTCGCGCGGAAGCGTTCGCGCGTCGCCGGATCGTCGGGCAGCTGGTCGGGGGCGAGCTGCGGCTCGATGTCCTTGTGGGTGTCGAGCGTGAGCACGCGCGCGTGGATCGCGTCGGCGCGAGCGATCTGCTCGGGCGTGAGCGCCTGCTGGGCGGCGAGGAACGGAACGAGGAGGCAGCCGGCGAGCACGCAGCGCATGGCAGCTACGACTACCGGCCGCGGCCGACCCGCGCCAGCCGGGCGGGCGGCGTTCCCGGGCGTCAGACCTTCTTGATGTGCGCGGAGACGAGCTTCGTCATCTCGAACATCGTCACCGTCTTCTTGCCGCCGAACACCGGCAGGAGCTTGGCGTCGGCGTTGACGTTGGTCCGCACCTTGGCGTCCTGCAGCCCGTTCTTCTTGATGTAGTCCCAGAGGCGCTTGGTGATCTCGCTGCGCGGGATCGGGTCCTTGCCAACGACGGCCGCCAGGACGTCGTCGGGTTGCACCGGCTGGCTGAGGGCGGGATTGGGCTTCTTCTTTTCCTTGGTCATCGAATCAGGTGCGGATGGATCGCCGCGCCGGAAGCGGCGGGCGGCACCGGCCGGGATCCTAGCGACGGGGGCCTCCCGGCGGGAACCGGCGAAGTACTTTGCTGCTCCCTTGGCGTACGGCGGGCGGGGAAATCACCAGCCGCGCGGACCCTTCGGCCGCTTTGCCGGCGGCGTCGCCGCCTCCTTGCGCAAGCGCCGCTTGCCGAGCAACAGGCCCTGTTCGAGGTGCTCCCGCTGGGCGGTGTAGAACGCTTGCAGGAAGCGCGCACGGCGATTCTGCGGCACCGCGGCTGCGTCGAGACCGAGGCGCTTGCAGATCGCGGCCGTCACTGCCGCCAGCGTCTCCTCGGCGCCCGGCTGGCGCGCCTTGCGCAGCACCTGTTCGAGCACGATCAGTTCGTGTTCGCCGTAGATGCCGAGTTGGGCCGCCGTGAACACGAACTCGGCGGCCGGTGGCGGTGGCGTTCCTTCGGCGGCAGCACCCGTCGCCACCTTCGGCGGCGCACCGCCGTCGGCGAGGTCGCGCGCCAACCCAACGGGCGGCGCCAGCACGACGCGGGTGCCGGCGAGCAGATCGCCGATGCGCAGCCGTTGCGCGTTGCCGAGCGGGAAGAACAGCAGCCCCAGCACCCACAGGGTCGCCACCGTGCGCAGCACTCCGGTGTGGTCGGCGAACAACACGTCGGGCGCCACCAACAGCGTCAGCGGCAGGAACAGCTCGATCTCGCGCGTGAGGTTGCGCGCCAGCAGGATCTCGGTGGTGAGCGGGCCGCCGTCGGCGCGGATGACGCGCAGGTGGTAGCGGCGCTTGCCGGGAGTGGTGCCACGGCCGCGCGCCTCGAACCACAGGAAGTAGCCATGCCGCAGCACGAACATGGTCAGCAGCACCGGCCCGAAGCCGAGCGTGAACGCGAACAGGAAGCCGCAGACGACGAAGATCACGCCGACGATCGACAGGTCGAAGGCAAGCGCGACCAGTCGCTCGCTCGCGGTGGCGGCGCCGAACTGCAGGTCGACGCCTTCCGGACTGCGCACCACCTGCGGCGGCAGCGGTTGGTCGGCGAACGCACTCACGGCCGCGGCCTCCCGGCCCGCACGAAGTAGACCGTCCACAGCAGCGCGAACGCGGTGGCGAGCGTGTAGCGCGTCGGCACGTGGACGACGATCTGCCGGAACACGCCTTCGACCAGGGCGGCGAGCATCAGCATCACGACGCTGCCGGCGACGACGCCGCCCATGCGGCGGCCGACTTCCGCCAGCGCCTGCAGCCGCGGCATCCGGCCGGGGAACGCCAGGCGCTGCGCGATCGCGAGGCCGGCCGCGCCGCACAGCACGATCGCGGTCAGTTCGGTGACGCCGTGCGGCAGGATCCACGACCACCATTCGACGCCGAGCCCGCGTTCGTGGAACAGGGCGCTCATCGCGCCGATCATCATGCCGTTGTAGAGCATCGCCAGGATGACCGGCATGCCGAACACGAAGCCCAGGCCGTAGACCAGGATCCCGACCGACGAGTTGTGCGTGAACAGGAAGGTCGCGAAGTCGAGCAGGCCGTCGTGCTCGCCGCCGTCGAACAGGGTCTTCTGCAGCGCTTCGGTCGATGCGGCCGGATCGCGGCCTTGGGCCAGGCCGGAATCGACGAACAGGTAGAAGGTGTCCGCATCGGCCGCGACCATCGCCCAGGCCAGGGCGGCGCCGAGCAGCAGCAGGGCCGCCGAGGCGGCGACGTACCAGGCGATCGAACGCACCGCCGCCGGGAAGCCGGCAGTCGCGAATGCGAGAGCGACGTCCAGCAGGCGGCGCTTGGGTCCGTAGACGACGAGATAGGCGCGCGCGCACAGCGCCTCGAGGTAGTCGCGCAGGTTGTCGTCGAGCACGGTCGACCGGGCGACGCCGAGCGACGACAGCGCGGCGCGGTAGAGCACCGGCAGTCGCGCCACCTTCTCGGCGCCGAGCGCGCTCGGGCCGCCGCGTTCGCAGCGAGCGAGCAACTCCTCGAGTTCGACCCACGCAGCCTGCCGTTCACGGCGGAAGCGAACCGACCACGGCACGGTGTCCGGACTCACAGCAGTTCCCTCCGCTTCACCTGCAGGTAGCGCTGGATCAGTGCCGCGTCGAGCGACGCCACATCGGTGTCGAGCACCTGGGAGCCGGCGGCGCGGATGCGTTCGAGCACCAGCAGGCGATCGCGCCGGATCTCCTCGGCCACCACCGCGCGATGCAGGTCGTCGACGTCGTGCAGGTTGCGCGCCGCCGCCGCCGCCGGCAACGGGTCGCGCATCGCCACGAACAGCAGCACGTGCTTCTGCGCCAACCAGCTGACGTTGCGCAGCATCAGCTCGGCGGTGATGGCGTCGACGAAGTCGGTGAACAGCACCACCAGCGTGCGACGACGCAACTGCCGCAGCAGTTCGGTCATCGCCAACGTGAAGTTCGTCTCCTCGTTCGAATAGTCGAGCGACGTCAGCCGTTCCTGCATGGCCGCCAGCGCGTGCACGCCGGCCTGCGGCAACAGCACCGGGCTCGGCTTGGCGGCGAACGGAAACAGTCCGACGCGGTCGCCGGTCCGCAGGCAGACGAAGGCGAGTTGCAGCGCGGCGAGGATCGCGTGGTCGAGCCGCGGCATGCCGCGCAGCGGTTCGCCCATGAGGCGCCCGCTGTCGATGCAGACCATTACCGGATGATCGCGCTCGGCGCGGAACTCGCGGCAGAGCACCTGGCGATGGCGCGCCGTCGCCTTCCAGTCGATGGCGCGGCGGTCCATGCCGGCGACGAATTCGCGCAACGACTCGAAGTCGCTGCCGTCGCCGACGTACTTCTCGACCTTGAGACCGGTGGTGAACTCGCGGTTGTCGATCATCCGGGCGGCGCGCGCCCGCACCGCGCGAACGTTGGCGATCACCCGCACCGGTACGTGCAGCGGCTGCACGATCTCCCGCCACAGCCAGCCCAGCGGCCCGGTCCACCGCGCGTGCACGCGCATCACGGTCAGCGTCCCGCGTCGATGCGGGCGCAGCGGCAGCTCCGCCGTCGCCGGTGCGTCGGGCGCAACGAACAAGTTCGCGTCCGGCAGCGGGGCGGCGTCGCCGGCGAGTTCGACCACGACTTCGACGTGCACGCGGCGCGACGAGGTCACGACCACCTCGACCGACGCCGCATCCCCGAAGTGCACGAGATCCGGCGGCGTCACGTCGATCCGCATCTCGCGCCGGGTCGGGGTCACCGCCAGCTCGACGGCCAGCAGCAACCCGATCACGACGAGGCAGCCGGACCAGGCCAGCCACGCCGCCGGCAGTTCGGTGATCGTCGGCAGCGCCGCGACCGCGAGGCCGGCGCCGAACACCGCAGCGAATCGGCCGGTCGGCCGCATCAGCGCGGGGCCTTGGTCTGCTGCACGACCTGTTCGAGCACCGCCGTCGCCGCGAGCCCTTCGATCTCCGCGGCCGGCGTCAACACGACGCGGTGGGCGAGCAACGGCACGGCCAGTTGCTGCACGTGGTCGGGCAGGACGAAGTCCATGCCCTGCACCGCCGCCAACGCCCGTGCCGCCGCGGCCAGCATGTTGACAGCCCGCGGCGACGCGCCACAACGCAGCGCTCCGTGGGTTCGCGTCGCGCGCACCAGATCGACGAGGTAGTCGCGAACCGGCTCCTCGAGGCGCACACCCTGCACGGTCGCGCGCGCCGCATGCAGGAACTCGGTGCCCACGTTGGCCTCCAGGCCGAACGCGTCGAGGTCGGGAACCGCGCGCCCGTGCACGCTGGCCATGCGCAGCTCGTCGTCGCGGCTCGGGTAGCCGATGCGCAGCTTGAGCAGGAAGCGGTCGAGCTGCGCCTCCGGCAGGGGGTAGGTGCCTTCCTGTTCGATCGGGTTCTGCGTCGCGATCACGAAGAAGGCGTCGCCGAGCCGGTGCGTGGTGCCGTCGAGAGTCACCGAACGTTCCTGCATCGCCTCGAGCAGCGCGGACTGCGTCTTCGGCGGCGTCCGGTTGATCTCGTCGGCGAGCAGCAGCTCGGTGAAGATCGGACCGCGCACCAGCGTGAAGCGCCCGCTCTGGAAGTCGAATAGGCTGGTGCCGGTGACGTCGGCCGGCATCAGGTCGGGCGTGAACTGCACGCGGCGGAACTCGAGCCGCAGGCAGCGCGCGACGACGCGCGCGAGCAGCGTCTTGGCGGTGCCCGGCACGCCCTCGAGCAGCACGTGGCCGGCGGCCAGCCACGCCGCGAACAGCAGGTCGACGTTCTCGTCGTGGCCCATCACGACGCGCGCGACCGACTCGCGCAGCGTCTTCGTCACGTCAGCGATTTGCGATACGAGCATGCAACAGGTCCTCGGTCAGATGGCGGATGGCACGGGCGGTCGTCACGGCTTCGACAGGCCGCATCGCCGCCGCGTCGCGGGTGAGCAGTGCCGTGAGTCGGGCGCCGTCGGCGGCCGGCATGCGCGCCAGAACGAACGCGCGTACGGCCGAGTCGTCGAGCCCGCGCGGAGCCTGCAGCGCTTCGGCCACGCTGCGCAGCCGTTGGCGTCCGTAGCGGCGCAGTGACGGTCCGGGCGGGCCGGCGACGCGCAGCAGCGCGGCGATGTTGTCGAGCAGGAACGCCTTGCCGGCTCCGATCGCCGCCGCCGCTGGCTGCAGTGGGCCGAAACGCCCGGCGGCGATCCACGCCATCACTGCGAGCAGCAGCAGCAGGTGCACGGTGACCAGCACGAACGGGAAGCGGCCGGCGGCGTGCCAGATGCTCGGCGACAAGCCGTGTCCGTGCAGCGTTTCGTCGAACACGACCGCACCTTCTCCCTTCAGCGCCGCGACCATCGCCAGCACCAGGGCCGGATTGTCGCCGCGGTGGAGTCCGTGGTTGGCGATCAGGTCGGGATCGGCCAGCACGTGCACGCCGTCCCAGGTGCCGAGCAGCACGCCGTGTTCGCACGTGATGATCGGCTCAAGGTCGGCATGGGACCGCAGCAGTTGCACGGGGTCGCGCAGCGTCGGCGTCGGCCAGCCGTCGGGCACGCTCCACGCCGCTGCGCGTGGGTGCCGCACGATGCCGGGCAGCCCGGACTCGGTCCACGCGCCGATGTGTTCGCCGACGTCGTCGACGTCGCTCGGTTCGAGCAGACCGACACTCTCGACCCACGACGGCTGTTCGGGGTCGGGTTCGCCGATGCGCTTGGGCAGCACCACCAGCGTCGCCGGTGCCTGCGCCACGTGCGCGCGAAAGCGCAGGTCGTCGGTGGCGTCGATCTCGCGCGGCTCGGCGACCACCAGCAGGCCGCACGGGCCGAGGCCGCGCACCACGCGCGCCTGCATGACGACTTCGCCGTTCGCGCGCAGCCACTGCAACCAGCCCAGGTGGCCGAGCGAGGAACGGCTGTAGCCGTCGGCGCCACAGGTCGGCGTCGACGGGTCGCTGCCCGGCGACACCAGCAACGCCAAGGCGGCGAGCAACGACAGCGCGGTCACGATGCCGTAGACGCGGGTCCATCGCGACGCGAACGGCGTCACTGCGGGGGGCGGCATGCGACCTCCCAGTGTTGGTAGCAGGTACGGGCGTGTTCGTAGCCGTCGCGATCGGCCGCCTCACCGCCGAAGTGCACGCGTTCGACCGCGACGACCAAGGCGGCCAGCGGGTCGGCGGGCATGCCGGCCCGTGCGCGCCGCAGCCCTTCGCGCGCCGTGGCGTGCGGGGGCAGGACGTTGCCGCGCGAGGTCCACGCCGCGAACGCACGCGCCAGCAGCGCGTGCACGGCGCCGTGGTAGTCGCCCGCAGCGGCGAGCCGTTCGTGGTCGGGCAAGGCGATCGCAGGCTCGGGGACGCCGTCCGCCGCGCGCCGGCCGGCGACCTTCGGCTCGCGTGGCGGCGGGGTTTCCCCAGCGGTGCGCGCCCGGAGGATCGCCGCCAGCAGCAACGCCCCTGCGACCGCGACGCCGACCCACAGCGCAACCGGTCCCATCGATGCGAGTCCGCAGGGCACGAGGTGCCATGCCTGGCTGCGGTGCGTTCGTTCGCGCGGGCCGGAGCGGGCGCCGTAGCGGCGGCCCAAGGGGCTGGCGCTGCCGTGCCGGTCGCCGTCGTCCCCGGGCAAGGCCATCTGCACGTCGGCATCGCGCAGCACGCTCCGCGCCCGTTCGCCGACGTCGGTCTGCGCCGTCCCCGCGAGGCACAAGGCGAGGCTCAGCAGGGCGCCCCGCAGTTGCACCATGGCGGCACGCTAACGCCCTCGGAGGACGTTGCAATCGGGGACAGTGGTTGCGGTCATTGCCTCGATTGCTAGAACGACAGGCCACGTTTGCCCTCGTCGGCTGGAGAGCCCTCGCCCCATGACCTCTGCCTATCGCTTGCCGGTTGGCGGCCTCGTCGCCAAGTCCCTCGGTATCTACTTCGGCAATCTGCTGCCGTTCACGCTGCTGGCCGTGCTGGTCTATGCGCCGTGGATCGCTGTGCGGTTCGCGTTCGAATCCTCACCGACCCAGGCCCTGCTGTGGTCGGGAACGATCCTGCAGCAACTGGGCGGCCAGGTGTTGGCAGGGGCCCTGACCTACGGCGTCGTGCAGAAGCTGCGGGGGCAACCGGCAGCGATCGGCGACGTCGTCGTCGTCGGCGTGCGGTCGTTCCTGCGCGTCTTGCTGGTCGGCATCGTCTACGGCCTGCTGGTCGGCTGCGGCACGCTGCTGCTGATCGTGCCCGGCATGATCCTGCTGACGGTCTACTACGTGGCACTGCCGGCGGCCGTGCTCGAGAGCAAGGGCGTCGGCGGCGCGATGCAGCGCAGCAGTGGCCTGACCCGCGGCAACCGCTGGCCGATCTTCGGCGCGGTCGTGCTGTTCACCATCGTCATGATCGGGGTCGGGATGCTGCTCGGACTGGCGACGGTCACGACGACCGACGAGGTGCCGCCGATGTGGCTCGAAGTGGCGTTCACCGTGTTGCTGGCGCCGTTCGGGGCGACCATGCCGGCGGTGTGCTACTTCATGCTGCGCACCGGCAAGGAGAACACGGACTCGCAGCAGATCGCGGCGGTCTTCGACTGAAGCGGGTTTGCGGCGGCCGAGGCCAGGCGTGAAAACGGCCGGCCGCTCGGCATCATCTCTGCCCCGAAATGGCCGAAACCGCGGATCTGGTCGTCGTCGGCGGCGGCATCGTCGGCTGCGCCGTCGTGCAGCACTGCGCGCGGCTGCTGCCGGCGGAAACGCGCATCGTGCTGCTCGACCGTGGCCCGATCGCCGGCGCCACGTCGGCCTCCTGCATGGGCCACCTGATGGTGACGCCCGACGACGCGCAGGAGTACACGTTCTCGGCGACGAGCCTGCGGCTGTGGCGCGAGCTGGCCGAACGGCAAGGCGGCTTCGACTACAACCCGACCGGCGCGCTCTACCTCGCCGACGGCGACGGCGACGTCGAGCTGTTCGAAGTGCTGCGTCGCCAGTTCGCGGACCACGGCGATCGCGCGGACGTGCTCGACCAGAAGCAGCTGCGCGAACTCGAGCCGGGGCTCGCGCACGACCTGCCTGGTGCTCTGTTCTATCCCGGCGACGGCGTCGTGCTGCCGATGCTCGCGTGCGGCGCGATGCTGCGCGAGGCGAAGCGGCACAACCGCAACGTCGTGGTGCGGCCGTTCAGCGCGGTGCATGGCGTGCGCACCGCCGGCGGCCGCGTCGCCGGCGTCGACACCGCGGCCGGGCCGATCGACGCGCCGATCGTCGTGAACTGCTCGGGCGTATGGGCACCCGAGATCGCGCGTCTCGCGGGCCTGCCGGGGCTGCCGATCCACCCGCGCGCCGGCAACCTCGCGATCACCGGCCATCACGTCACGCCGATCCGCACGCAGTTGCTCGAGATCGCCTACATCCGCTTCGCGCACGGCGCCGCCAAGGTCGATCCGACGCGCACCGACGATGCCGGCGGCCACGCGGTGAACATGCAGCCGCAGACCAACGGCGGTTGTCTGGTCGGCAGCACGCGGCAGTTCCGCGGCATGGACCGCACGCTGAACCGCGAACTGCTGCACCGGTCGTTGGCCCGCGCGCGGCGTTACGCGCCCGGCCTCGGCGAGGCGCCGATCGTGCGCACCTGGGTCGGACTGCGGCCGTACTCCATCGACCAGCATCCGCTGATCGGGCCGTGGCCGTCGCTGCCGGGCTTCTGGATCGCCGCCGGTCACGAAGGTCTCGGCATCTCGCTCGCGCCGGTCACCGGGCTGTTGCTGGCACAGCAGATCGCCGGCGTGCCGACCGAACTCGACGCGACGCCGTACCGGCCAGGGAGGTTCTCGTGAGCAACGACGCGCGCGTTCCCGGCACCGGCGATCGGCCGGTGGTGGAGTTCACGTTCGCAGGCCGCACCGTGAGTGCGTTCGCCGGCGACACGATCGCGATGGCGCTGTGGGCCGCGGGCGAGCGCGCGCTGCGCGCGAGCAGTGCCGCCGGCGCGCCGCGCGGGGTGCTGTGCAACATGGGGATCTGCTACGAGTGCCTCGTCGTCGTCGAAGGCAAGACGGTGCGTGCCTGCACGACGATCGTCGAGCCCGGCATGAACGTGCAGCGCGGAGGCAAGCCGTGAGCGAACGCGTGCTCACTGCCGACGTCGGCATCGTCGGCGCCGGCCCGGCCGGCATGGCGGCGGCCAACGTCTGTGCCCTGGCCGGGCTCTCCGTCGTCGTGCTCGACGAAGGACACCGCGCGGGCGGCCAGATCTTCCGTCAGCTGCCGCCGGGCGCATCAGGCACGGCGATCGCCGAACCGCCGAGCCATCACCACGGCCACGAGCTGCTCACGACGTTCTCGCACAGCCAGGTCGCGCTGCGCAGCGGGGCCACGGTGTGGGACGCCAAACCGGGGCGGCTCTGGTTCGAACAGGACGGCGCGTCGTGGCTGCTGCGCTGCGAACGCATCGTGCTGGCGCCCGGTGCCTACGACCGCTGCATCCCGTTCCCCGGCTGGACGCTGCCCGGCGTGCTGACCGCCGGTGCGCTGCAAGTGATGGTGCGGGGCTTTGGCGTGGTGCCCGGCAAGCGCGCACTCGTCGCTGGCTCGGGGCCGCTGCTGCTGCCGACGGTCACCGCGCTGCTGAGTGCCGGGGTCGAAGTCGTCGGCGCGGTCGAGGCGAGCTCGCGCTGGCGCGCTCTGCGCGCGCTGCCCGGCGTGCTCGGCAACGGCGCCCGCCTGCGCGAAGCGTTCTGGTACGCGCGGCAACTGCTGCGCGCTGGCGTGAAGCTGCAGTGGGGGTGGACGATCGTGCGCTGCGAAGGCGACGGCCGGGTGCAGCGCGCGACGATCGCGCGGGTCGACGGCGAGGGGCGGCCGCGCCCGGGCAGCGAACGCACGCTCGAGGTCGACGTGGTCGGCGCGGGCTTCGGGCTCGTGCCCTCGATCGAACTCGGGCTGCACCTCGGCTGCACTTCGCGGTGGAACGCCGCGCGCGGTGGACATTGCCTCGTCGTCGATCGCGAACAACGAACGTCCGTCGCCGGCGTGTGGGCCGCGGGCGAAGCGTGCGGCATCGGCGGCGCGGAAGTCGCGGCGGCCGAAGGGAAAGTCGCCGGCCATGCGGTGGTCGCTTCGGCGCGCGGTGGGCACGTGCCGCTGCTGGCCTTGGCGAAGGCGGCGCGCGAACGGCGTTCGTCGGACGCGATGCTCGGTGCGTTCGCCCCGCTGCCCGGGCTGCACGAACTGGCGCGCCCCGACACGATTGTGTGCCGCTGCGAGGACGTGACGCTGGCGGTGGCGCAGCAGGCAGCAGCACTGCACGGGCCGTCGGCGCGCGCGATCAAGGTCGGCTGCCGCGCGGGGATGGGGCCGTGCCAGGCGCGCATCTGCGGGCCGTCGCTGCAGGCGCTGGCGAGTAGGGACGGGGCGCGGGCCATGGATGTGCCGGTCGTGCAGGTGCCGCTGAAGGCGGTGCGCGCGAGCACGATCCTGGAGGCGCCGGCGGGGTAGGGGGGCGTCGGCGGATGCACGCCGGTATGGTGGGGTGCACGCATCCTCCAATCCGGACACCGATCCGCCGTGAGTCAGAGACCTGAGGTCGGTTGTGAGGCAGCGATTCGCGAGTTCGTCAGCCAGAACCGATCAGCCCAGACCGGTCTGCTCGTGGAGTATGGGTGGTCGGTGCCAAGTGCTGACCTCAGGGCGAATCAGCTATCGCTGCACCTGCGGTTTCTCAGCGGGCGTTCGTACTGCTGCTTCGAGCCCGTCTGCCACATTGGACTGTCCGAACGACGATCCTGGGTGAAGCTGCGAGATCTGCTCGCCAAGCACGGTGTCGCGCTGAAGGCGTCCAACGCAACGATCGACATCGTATTGGTCGTCGAGCCGGGTGCTGTTTCGGAGTCCTCAGGGCCAGAGCAAGTTGGGTACTCTGCCTCGGAGCAGTGGCTGGAACGCGAAGCATCGTGAGCCACCGATCGCCGAGGCGTGCCCTGCGAGGCTGCGCCGATACTCTCCGACCTCCCATGGCATGCTCGGTGGTGGCAACCGACTCTGGGTCGTGTCCAGATGCGCGGAGAGACAGGAAGCCAAGCGAATGACACCCGATCACGCTGTCTGTTCCCATGGGGGCACAAACTCCCCGCTCATCCAGAGCATCTCGAAGGCTCTGCACGCGTCGAGCCCAGGATCGGGAGTGAGGGTCAGCATTGAGCGGTCTGCCGCTTGGATTTCGTTGCGTGACGGCAGCGGACGAATCTGGGCGAAGGGTCTCTGCTGGAACATCATCGATGGCGTCGGGCGAGACGTCACACAGCCTGCGCTGGTGCTCGTGCATGGCGATCTCAAGCCAGAGTCGATCGAATCGGACCTGCGTGTGACGTTCCCGAGCATCCGAGTCGTAGTCGACAACGACATCGCATTTCAGTAGGTGGAACCACGCGCTGGGTCGTCCACAACGTGGTGGTGATTCGCCACCGCGACTGAGCATCGCGCGATCAGCACGGTCGTAGCCGGGCGGGAGGTTGCGTTCGTTCGCGTGCCCGTGTTGAACTTCGGCCGATCGCCGCCGAACTCCGGACCGTTCTTGATCCAGAATAGCGACATCGCCGGTCGCCGACGCATGCGCCACGTCCCGCGCCGATGACCTGGCTGCCGCGCTTCGCAACGCGAATGAGTTCGGGAGGCAGAGCATCCTGGGCGCGACTGCACTTCGGCGCGATCGCAGCAGTTGATTCGAACGGCGAGCGACCCCTCGCTAGGACACTCCGAGAAGGACTGTCGTCAGCGGCGTAGCGCGCGTCGCCGGGAGGCTGCGGTCGCGCGATCCCGGGCTCGCCCTTGCGCGCGCCAACGCCGAAGCGCGACGATCGCGGCATGCGCGCGTTTGTCCTCGCCATCGCTCTCGCCGCCGCACCGGCCCTGACCCAGGAACCCCTGCGCTTCGCGGTCCTCGTCGCCGACGCCGCCGACAGCCCCGACGTCGTGTTCGTGCGCGGCGTGAAGAAGGCCGCCGAAGAACTCACCGCCGCCGGCGGCATCGATGGCGCCAAGGTCGAACTGCTCTTCGCGCCCGTACCCACGCCCGCCGCCGTCGCGACCGAAGTCGCCAGGCTCGCGGCCGAGGGCGTCGCCGGCATCGTTGCACCGCCGGACGAAGCGCTCGCCGCCGCGGCCGTCGCGGCAGCGGCCGGCAAGCTGCCGTGCGTTGCGTTCCGCAACGACTACGCCGCGTGCGTGCCGGTGATCGATCGCCTGGTCGAGAAGACCTTTTGCATGACCCGCGTCGCGCTGCTGCGCGACAAGCACAAGCCGGCCGTCGAGTTCGGCAAGCAGCTCGCCAAGGCCGGCTTCACCGCGCCGACGACGTTGCTGTTCGAACACGAACTGGGTGCTGGCCCGAAGGTGTTCGCGAAGGCCCTCGAGAAGGGCCGTCCCGAGGTCTGGGTCTTCGACGCCGAGCCCGCCGCGACCGCGCAGTTCGTGCAACAGAACCTCGCCGACGATCGAGCCCCGATCGTGCTGCTGCCGCGCGCGTTCGGCACGGCGACGAAGGCGCTGGGGCGCCGCGTGTTTGCGCTGCACGGCCTGTCGCCCGGCTGCGTGCCGACGACGAGTCGCTTCCGCAGCGAATACGAGATCTCGCACGGCGTGCCCGGCTGTTCGGCGGCCGAGGGCTATGAAGGCGTGCACGCGCTGGCGAAGGCGTTCGACCAGGCGAACGCGCGCGACACGGCGGCCGTCGATGCCGCGTTGCGTGCGCTCGTGCTCGAGGGCGTGCGCGGCCGCTACACGTTCGCGCCGGCACTCGGCGCGTTCGCGCCGCCGCTCGGCGTGTGGATCGCAGCGGGCGATCGCCCGCAACCGTACGTGCCCACCGTCGTGCCGCTGCAGGCCGTCGGCGCCACCGCCGGCACCGCAGCACCCGAAGAACGCAAGCCGCAGGCACAGGTCGGCGAGCCGTTCGGAACCTGGCGCACGCGCCAGTTCCTGCCCGAGGACGGCGCCCAGCTCGTCGTCTGCCAGTGGGCCGAGGACGGGGGTTTCCGCACGATCGGCGACGACCTGCAGCTGCTCGGGCTGTCGACCGCCGGGGCCGATCCGCTCGTCGACCACCTCGTCAAGGAGGAGATCATGGCGCGCGTGCTCGCCATCACCTCGACGAAGTACGGCCGCACCACGACGGGGGCCGGCATCGTGGGGCAGAGCCTGCGCATCGCGTTCGTGATGCACCTGTCGGTCCCCGAACGCGAGAAGAAGAAGCTGCGCACGTGGCCGGCGCTGTTCGGCGGCGACCACGCCGATGCGGGCGGACAGGCGTTCGGCACCTTCTGCCGCGTCTACAGCTCGTTCATCCGCCGCACGATCTTCCAGCCGCACGCGCTCGCTCCCGCGTTGACCGCTGCCGACCGCGAGTACCTCGACGGCACGTACAGGTTCAGCAGCGACTACGAGAAGGACAAACGCAGCGAGCTGATCCGCGCGCTGATCAACGGCTACGCCGGCTCGATGGCGTTGACGCTCGCGCACGAGGTCGGCCACCTCGCCGGACTCGGGCACGTCACCGACGACCCGGTCGAGATCATGAACGTCAACGAAGGCTCGGGCCTCGACTACCGCGACGCGAAGTTCGGCGCGGCGTCGTTGGCGAGCATGCGCGAGCGCTACGGGCTCACCGGCGACAAGCCCGGCAAGCCCGCCAAGAAGTGAGTCAGTTTCCGACCAGCGCCTCGATCGCGTTCGACGACACCGCGCCCGCCGGGTTGAAGCCCGGATCGACCGAGACGCCCTGCGCGAACAGCGGGATCCCCATCAGCCCGATGTTGGCCGGCAACGGGAGGCTCCAGCCGGCAGCGCCGGCGACGGCGGGGGCGTAGATGATCAGGTCCGGCGTGGCGTAGCCGATGCACCCCGTCATGCCGAGGAAGTCGAGCGGCAGCGCGCCGAGCGCTGACAGTCCGAGCGCGAACACCGCGACCGGCTGCGTCGGGTTGCAGTTGCTGAGCACCAGCGGCCACGGCTGGCCGATGCGCGGCGCATCGCTGGCGGCGAGCAGCGGGGCGCCGACCGAGCCGACGCAACCGATCCCGAACGACTTCACCCGCGCCCCGTACTCGTCGGTGACGCCGTTGACCGTCGAGCCGACGATGCCGCCGTGGCGCACGACGAGGCGGCGAGCGGCGTCGAACGCCAGCCCGAAGTCGCGGCCCGGAGTCGCCGCGGTGGGCACCTGGTTCCACGTCACGCCATTCCATTCCCAGGTGTCGTTGAAGGCCGCACCGTTGGTCGGGTTCATGCCGCCGACCAGCACGCAGACGCCGCGGACGAGGTCGTAGACCATGCGGGCGCCGGTGCGCGCGGCCGGAGTGGCGCCGACCACGGGTGCGGCGCTCCACGTCGTGCCGTTGAACAGCCAGGTGGTGGTGTTGCCGCCGACCTGCGGATCGATGCCGCTGAACAGAACGGTGACGGCGTTGCCGACGTCGTAGCACATCGCGGCGCGTTCGCGCGGCCCGGGCTGGGTGGCGCCGGGCACCTGCGTCCAGTTCGTGCCGTCGTATTCCCACGTCGCTGCGTTGGCGATCGGGAAGCCATTCGTCGACCCGCCGTAGAGCACGACGCGGCTGCGCGCCGAGTCGTAGGCCATCGAGTGCTTCCACAGGCCGCCCGGGTTGGATGCCGGCGACGCCTGGTTCCAGTTCGTGCCGTTCCACTCCCACGTCTGGTTGCTGCCGGTGCCGACGCTGATCGCCGTCGTCCAGCCGCCGTAGAGCACGTACACGTTGCGGCTGATGTCGTAGACCATGTCGGCCATGGTGCGCCCGGTCGGCGTGGTCGTCGGCGCGAGTTGCGTCCAGGTTGCGCCGTCGTAGGTCCACGTCTGTGCGAGCGGGGAGAAGGTCGCCGCGCCGCCGAACAGCAGGGCGTTGCCGGCCAGATCGCCGGCCATGCAGTGGCCGGCGCGGTTGCCGACCGTGGTCGGTGGGGTGGCGGCGACCCACTGGGCCGGGAGGTTCGCCGCAGTCAGCAGGGCCGGGAGCGTGAGGAGGCGGAGGGTGTGCATTGGTGAGGCAGAAGGCGCTTTTCGGCGCCGGGTGGCCAACGGAATCCGCGGCCTGCGTCGACGAAGTGGCGCGGGGCGATGGGTATACCTCGTGGGATGAAGTGCTTGCGTCCCCTCGTTCTGCTCTGCTCGTTCGCCACGTTTGCCTGCCAGGGAACCGCGCCGTCGGCGATGGCCAACCCGGCAGCTGCCCCGGTCGCCGAGACGACGAAGCCCGGGGAGCCCGCGAAGCCCGACGAGGGAAAGGCGAAGGCCGACGAGGCGAAGGCGAAGGCCGACGCGAAGAAGGCGATGCAGAAGGAGCTGCGCGGCAAGCTGCGCGAGCAGGACGCGTTCGCGGTCGAGCAGCAAGTCGCCCAGCTCGACCGGGGCGTCCGGCAGGCGTCGATCGAGGCGTCGCTGGCGAAGACCGCTGCCGACCTGGCGCACGCGCGCAGCGAGCTCGAGCTGTTCATGAAGGAGCTGCGGCCGCGTGAGATCGAGGAGAAGAAGATGGGCCTCGATCAGGCGACCTACCGGGCCGAACACAGCAAGGACGAGTACGGGGAGCTCGAGGCGATGTACCAGGCCGATGAGTTCGCGCGGAAGACGAAGGAACTGGTGCTGAAGCGCGGTCGCCGCGACCTCGAGATGGCGGAGCGTTACCTCGCGATCCAGAAGCGCGAGATCGTGCACTTCGAGAGCGTGCAGTTGCCGGAGCGCGAGCGGCAGTTGCGCCAGCGCATCACCGACGCGGAGCTGGAACGCATGAAGGCCGAGACCGAGGCCAACAAGTACAAGCTCGAGGTCGCCCTCGCCGACAAGAAGGCGAAGGACCGCGCCGCCGATCTCGCCGAGGAGATCGCCGAGCTGCAGGAGAAGCTCGCCAAGGAGGGTTCGTGAGCCGCCGGCTCGCGGCCGCGGCACTGCTCGGCGTCGTCACCGCGCAGGCCCCTTCGCCAGCCGCCGCCGACCTCGGCACGCCGGCCGCGGCGCGCGCCGCCGTCGACCGGGCGCTCGACTTCTTCGTGTCGACGCAGAACCACGACGGCAGCTGGGGCTCGACGTCGTGCGAGACGACGATGGAGATGGTGTTCGCGGTCGAGACCCACTACGCGTGGAGCGTCGCCGCGCACGGTCTCGCGACGATGGCGCTGCTGCGGGCGCCGGAGACGCCGCAGCGCCGCGCTGCGCTCGATCGCGCGGTGCGCTGGCTGTGCAACTGCCGGATGACGCTGCGCGGGTCGACCTGGGACAACGACGCGGTGTGGGGCTGGCTCTACGGCGCGGTGTCGACCACGGCGATCGCGCAAGATGCGCGGTTCCAGACCGACGAATGGCGTGGGCCGGTCGCGCACCGCGGCCGGGAGTTCGCGGGTTGGCTGGCGAAGAACCAGGAGCCGCTCGGGGGCTTTGGCTACTACGACGACCCGCCGTTCACGCGCCGGCCGAAGTGGGGCACGAGCTTCTCGACCGCGCTGGTCGTGCCCGCACTCGGTCTCGCGAACGAAATCGGCTGGCTGCCCGACACCACGACGCGCGATCGCGCCCTCGAGTACGTGCGCCGCTGCCGGTTGCCCAACGGCGCTTACGAGTACGACCTTTCACCGGTGCCGCGCATGTCGGGCGGCGAGCACATCAACGACGTCAAGGGCAGCCTCGGCCGCATCCAGGTCGGCAATTGGGCGCTGCGCAAGGCCGGCGATCCGGCGATCACCGACGACGTGGTTCGCACCGGCCTTCGGCAGTTCTTCGAACACCACCGCTTCCTCGCGGTCGCGCGCATGCGGCCGATCCCGCACGAGGCCTACTACCTGAACGCGGGCTACTTCTTCTACTTCGGCCACTACTACTGCGGGCTCGCGATCGAGCTGCTGCCGGTCGCCGAACGCGAGCCGTTCCGCGGGCAACTGCGCACCAAGCTGATCGAGACGCAGCGCGTCGACGGGTCGTACTGCGACTTCCTCGGCTCGAGCTACATGGTGACTTCGTCGACGGCGTTCGCGACGCTCGGCCTCCAGGCCGGGCTCTGACACCGACGTCATCGAACCGTCGTCGTCGGCCGCCGCGCCACCGTGGTGGGTCCGGGGTTCGGCATTTGACCGCCTTCGGGCGCTGCCCTATCGTCCTCCGCCCTTCCTGCGGGTCGACCGGGCCGCGTGCGCAAGACCGTTTCCCTAGCTCCTGGGCTCCAACTCGGCGGCGAGTCGTTCCTCGTCATGGCCGGGCCATGCGCGGTGGAGAGCCGTGAGCTGTTGCTGGCTGCGGCAGAAGCGGTTGCGGCGGCCGGTGCGTGCATGCTGCGCGGCGGTGCCTTCAAGCCGCGCACCTCGCCGAAGTCGTTCCAGGGTCTCGGCGAACCGGGCTTGGCACTACTGGCCGAAGCGTCGCAGCGCACCGGCCTGCCGGTGGTCACCGAGGTGCTCGATCCACGCGACGTCGAGCGCGTCGCGGCGCACGCGGCGATGCTGCAGATCGGCAGCCGCAACATGCAGAACTTCGCGCTGCTGCGCGAGGTCGGCCGGCAGCGCAAGCCCGTGCTGCTCAAGCGTGGTGCGGCAGCGACGCTCGACGAGTTGCTGCTCGCCGCCGACTACATCCTCCAGGAAGGCAACGACCAGGTGGCGTTGTGCGAACGTGGCGTGCGCGGCTTCGATCCGACGACGCGCTACGTGCTCGACCTCGCCGCCGTGCCGGTGCTGCGCCAGCGCACGGGGCTGCCGATCGTCGTCGACCCGAGCCATGGCACGGGCGACGCGACCCTGGTGCCGGCGATGGCGAAGGCGGCATTGGCCGCCGGCGCCGATGGCCTGCTGATCGAGGTGCACGCCGCACCGGAGCAGGCGTTGTGCGACGGCAAGCAGGCGCTGCGCCCGGCCGAGTTCGCGCAGCTCATGCAGGACCTGCGGCGGCTCGCGCCCCTGTGCGGCCGACGGTGGCCGCGTGGTGTCGCCGACACGCTCGACGACCGCCGCGGTCGGCGAGCCGGTCTTGCCCATGGCAGTTTCGACGACGAGGTGATCGCGCCGTGACGCACCGCTCCCGCAAGCCGTACATCGCCGGCAACTGGAAGATGAACCTGGACCGGGCGCGCTCGCTCGACCTGATCAAGACGATCAAGGGGCGGCTCGGCGACGGCGGCGACCGCGAGGTCGCGTTCTTCGTGCCGGCGATCTACCTCGCCGACGTCACCGCCGTGGCTCAGGGTTCGCCGCTCGGCGTCGGCGGGCAGAACCTCTGGTTCGAGCAGAACGGCGCGTTCACCGGCGAACTGGCGCCGCGCATGCTGCGCGAGGTCGGCGCCGACCGCGTGCTGGTCGGCCACAGCGAGCGCCGCCATGTCTTCAACGAGCCCGACGAGTGGATGGGCCGCAAGCTGCGCGCCGCGCTCGACGCCGACCTGCTGCCGATCTACTGCATCGGCGAGACGCTCGACGAGCGCAAGGGCAGCAAGACCGACCGCGTGCTGAAGCGCCAGCTCGAGAGCGGCTTCGAGAAGGTGCGCGCCGAAGATGCCCACCGCATGACGATCGCCTACGAACCGGTCTGGGCGATCGGCACCGGCGAGACCGCGACCGGCGAGCAGGTGGCGCTCGCCCACAAGGCGATCCGCAAGTGGCTGGTGCAGCGCCTCGGCGAGGATGCCGCGAGCCTGATCCGCATCCTCTACGGCGGCAGCGTCAAGCCCGACAACGCCAAGGAGCTGATGGCGATCGAGAACGTCGACGGTCTGCTCGTCGGCGGCGCCAGCCTGCAGGCCGAGACCTTCCTGCCGATCGTCGAGTTCGACCGCTGAGAGCCGTGAAACCGACCAGGATCCACGCTCGCAGATTGCCCTCGGCGGCCGCGCGGCCGCAATTCTCCCTTCGGCTTCCACTGTATCCGCATTCACCGTTGCCCGCCGCGTGCGGGTTCCACGCATGATCGTCCTGCACTACCTGGGTTGGATTCTGTTCTTCGCGTCGGCCGTGCTCATGACCATCGTCGTCCTCCTGCAGGAATCGAAGGGTGGCGGCCTGGCCGAGGCCTTCGGCGGCACCGGCGCTGAGACGTTCGGCGTCAAGACCGGCGGCATCAACCGCTTCACGTTCCTGCTCGCCGCGATCTTCTGCGGCTCGGCGATCCTGATCAGCGCGACCTGGACCGTCTGACGGCCGCGTTCGCTGCCATGTCCGTGCACGCCCACAGCATGACCGGCGTCGGCTTCGCGGCCGGGACGTGCGAGGTCGGGGACGTGCGGATCGAGGTGCGCACCACGAACGGCCGCGGTTTCGCGGTCAAGCTGCGGCTGCCGGCGGCGATGGCGGCGTTCGAGGCCGCCGTGGAGGACCAGGTGCGCGCGGCGCTGACGCGCGGCTCGGCGATGGTCGTCGTCGAGCGCACGAAGGGAGACCCCGGACTGCCCGACCGCGGCCTGCTGCGCGCGGTCGATGCCGAACTCGTCGCGCTCGCGGACGAACTGGGGCACGCCCCGCCGACGTTGGCCGACGTGCTGCGCGCCGCCGCCGCCACCGGCCGGCCGGAGCCGATGACGTCGCGCCCGCTGCCGGCCCGGTTGCAGGCGCTGCTCGCGCAGGCGCTCGACGCCTTGCTGGCGCATCGCGCCGCCGAGGGCGCGGGCACGGCTCGCGCCATCGCGCAGCACCTCGGCGAGGTCGAGGCCGCGATCGCGCGCTTGGCCGAACGTTCGCCACAGCTCGTCGCCGACCACGAACGCCGCCTGCAGCAACGCGTGCAGGAACTCGCCAAGGCCTGGCTGCCGTCGCCGCCGCCGGCGTTCGAGTTCGTGCGCGAGGTCGCGGCCTTCGCCGATCGCGTCGACATCGCCGAAGAGCTGCAACGGCTGCGGGCGCATGCCGCCGAGCTGCGGGCCACGCTGATGCGCCCGGGCGAGGTCGGCAAGCGCCTCGAGTTCCTGCTGCAGGAGCTGCTGCGCGAGACCAACACCGCGGGATCGAAGTCGCCGGACGTCGTCATCGCGCACACCGTCGTCGCGATGAAGACCTGCATCGAACGGATGAAGGAACAGGCCGCGAACCTCGCATGACCGCGCGCGGCCAGCTCGTCGTGATCTCGGGCCCGTCGGGAGCCGGCAAGACCTCCGTCTGCCGCGCGCTCAAGCTGCATCCCGAGGTCGAGTTCTCGGTCAGCGCGACGACGCGGGCGCCGCGGCTCGGCGAGCGCGACGGCGTCGACTACCACTTCCTGTCGCGCGACGACTTCCAGCGCCGCATCGCCGAGAACCAGTTCCTCGAGTGGGCGACCTACGCCGGCAACCTCTACGGCACGCCGCGGTGGCCGATGGACCAGGCGCTCGCGCGTGGGCGCACGTTCCTGGTCGAGATCGAGGTCAAGGGGACGCGCCAACTGCGCGAACGCGGCGTCCCGGGCCTCTACCTGTTCATCGCTCCGCCGAGCATCGACGAGTTGCGGCATCGCCTGCAGAAGCGCGGCAGCAACGACGCGGCCGAGATCGAGCAGCGCGTGCGCATCGCCGCGGACGAACTGGCGGCGGCGCGCGACTCGGTCGGCGGCACCCCGATCTACGACGTCATCCTCGAGAACGTCGACCTCGACCGCACAATCGACGCGGTGCGGAGGCTGCTGTGGCCGTGACCGAAGTCCTGCTCGGCGTCGGCGGTGGCATCGCCGCCTACAAGCTCGCGTTCGTGGCCAGCCGGCTCGTGCAGCGCGGCGTTCGCGTGCGCGTCGCGATGACCCGGCACGCCGCCGAGTTCGTCGGCCCGCTCACGTTCGCTGGGCTCACGGGCCGGCAGCCGATCCTGTCGTCGACCCAGGTCGATGCCGATGGCCGCGTGCCGCACATCGACGCCGCGCGCGCAGCGCAGGTGTTCGTGATCGCGCCGGCGACCGCCGACCTGCTCGCGAAGCTCGCCGCCGGCGCCGCGGACGATCCGGTGACGCTGCTCGCGCTGACGTGCCGCTGCCCGCTGCTCGTCTGCCCGGCGATGAACGACGCGATGTGGCAGTCGGTGGTCGTGCAGCGCAACGTCGAAGCGCTGCGCGCGCGGGGCGTGCACTTCCTCGGGCCGGTCGTCGGGCACCTGGCCGAGGGCTACGACGCCATCGGCCGCATGGTCGAGCCCGACGCGATCGTCGAGCGCGCGCTGCAGCTCGCCGGCCGATGAACGGCGGCCGCTGTTACGAACTGCGCGGCGTCGACGCCGCCGATGCGCTCGACTGGCTGCACGTCCACGCGGACGTGCTCGGCGTGCACGAGGCAGACGACGTGTTGGTGGTGTGGCTCGCTGCCGAACTGCCGCCCATGCCGTTCCCGGCGGTGCACGGGCGCGAAGTGGCGATCGATCGTTCTGCCGCGCCGATCACGGGACTCGAGCACGATGCGGCGATCCCCGTCGCGCCCGACCTGCTCGTGCGGCCGCCCTGGGTGGCGAGGCCCGCGACGTTCACCGGCATCGAGCTCGTGGTGCCGCGCGGGGGTGCCTTCGGCAGCGGCGAACACGCGAGCACGCAGGCCGCCCTGCGCTGCCTGCACACGATGTGGGATGCGCCGCCGAGCTTCGGCGACGTCGGCACCGGCTCGGGCATCCTCGCCCTCTACGCGGCGGTGCGCGGCTGTCGCGTGGTCGTTGCCTGCGACATCGACGCGGCCTGCGTCGCGGCGGCGCGCGAGCTGTTGCCCGGCGCCGACGTGCACCTTGGCGGGGCCGAGACGATGCCCGCAGTGGCCGGCTTGGTCGCCAACATGACCGGCGACGAACTGCGCGCCGCGATGCCGGCGATGTTGGCCGCATGGCGAGGAACGCACGCCCTGGTGCTCAGCGGCATGCGCGAGCACGAGGTGGCGGCCGTCGCTGCTCTGGTGCCGCGGCCCGTCGCGCATCGGTGCACGCAGGGCGCGTTCACCGCGCTGGGCTACCGCGGCGCCGTCAAGTAGACGTCGAAGCGCACGCGTTCGCCGCTGACCGAGAACGACACGTCGGGATGCAGCGGTGCGCCGTCGACGGCGCGCTTGACGACGACGCGCTCGCGCGCGTGCCGCCGTGCCGCGGCGAGCAGTTCGCCGCCGTCGTCCGGTGGGCCAGCGAGTTGCCGGCAGATCTGCATGTCCCTCTTCACCTGCGCCTTGCCGGGCGCTTCGAACATGGGGTCGAGGCAGACGATGTCGTGCGACTCCTTCGGCGATCCGGCGAACCAGGTCAGGGCGTCGGCGCAGACGACGCGCAGCCGTTCGGCCAGCCAACTCGCCGCGATCGCCTCGTGGGCGAGCAAGGCCAGGGCGGGAACCCGTTCGAGGGCCGTGACCCGACATCCCAGATGGGCCAGTACCATGGCATCGCGGCACAGTCCGGCGGTCGCGTCGAGAACGGTTGGCGCATCGGTACGACGGTGCAGCCCGCAGGCGCGCGGCAGCGGTTCGTCGACCCGGGCGCTACGCAGGCGGCGGGCGAGCGGCCCCTGCCGCAGGTCGAGGTGCAGCGCGTGGTTGTCGCCCGGCGCCCGCAGGTCGAGCCGCCCGCCGACCCGGACCAACTGCCACGCCCTCGAGTCGATTTCCTGCGCGAGGCGGACACCAAATTGCGCGGCATCGGCAACATCGCTGCCACGGCCCCCCGGTGCCAAGGTTACTTCGGGCCGCAGTGGGCTAGGGGGCATGCGCAGTTCCGGTTCGGTTCGGCGGACGCCAGAACCAGCGAACAGAATGGCGCGCCCTCTCGTCCAATGCCACGGGTCCCCCGCCCACGTCCCGAATCATCCGGAGACCGCAGAGTTGCCACGAAACCGGCATTCGGCCTTCCGATGCTAGTCTTTCGCAGATCGCCAACGCTCTGGCGCTCGGCAGTACCTGGCATCGCCGGTCTCCCTCGAACCTCACTATCCCATGCGGCGTCTGCACCTCAAGTTGTTCTACCTCCGTACCCGTCTCAAGCGTGAAGCCCAGGGCGTGACCGCCCGGACCCTCGGGGTCCGACCGGCGACGATGTCCCACCTCGAACAAGGCCGTTCGCTGCCGACGTTGGAAATGCTGCTGGCCCTGTGCCAGCACTACGACGTCACGCCGACCTACCTGCTCGACGACGAGCGGCCGATCGATCCCGCCGTTCGCGATCGCTGGGCGCAGCGCGACAGCGTGGTTGCCCGCGGCAGCTGGCTCGAAGTGCCCGAGGGCGCGATCGTGACGACCCATGACGGCGTCCGCCTCGCCGCGGTGCAGCCCAACGCCCGCTTCTTCGACGCCAGCGCCCAGGCCCAGCGCATGACGTGCCCCAACCCGACGGCCGCGAAGGAACTCGAAGTCGGCCTGGTGGCTGCTTCGCGTCAACGCGATCGGGACCTCGAAGCGCTGCTCACGCGCGAACTGCTCGGTCAGCGCAAGCCGCGCACCAAGGCCGTCGCGAAGAGCGTGCTGAAGGGCGCGATGCACATGGCCCAGGGCTGACCGCCGCCAGCCGACGGATCGTCAAGCGGGCCGACGGCCGATCGTGATCGCATCGATGCTGCGCGCGAGCGGCCATCCGACCGCGCGCGCCAGCTTGTAGAGCCGACCCGGGGCGTGGTCGTTGGCCGGGCGTGCGACCAGTTCGATCGCGTGGCGCGCGACAGCAGCTCGCTGTTGCGGTGCATGGGCTACCGCGAGTGGCGCACGGCGAGCGCGCCGTCGCGCAAGCCGCGCCAGTACGGGGACAGGAACGCCACCGAACGCGAGCGGAGCACGCCCAGCAGCGGCTTGCCGAACATCGCAACGAGCCAGAACACGCATCGCTGCGCGATGCCGAGCCGCCGCGACGCGAAGATCGCCTTCGCGCGCGTGAGCCAGTAGAGCCGCGATGCCGTCAACTCGCCGAGCACGGTCTTGCCGGGCTGGCTGCCGCCGGCGTGGTGGATGGCGCGTGCCCGGTGCGTGATCCACAGTTCGCGCCCGCTTGCGCGCACGGCTTCGCAGAGGTCGGCGTCCTCGCAGTAGAGGAAGTAGCGCTCGTCGAACCGCAGCCCGCCGCGCAGCAGGTCGCCGGCGAGCAGCATGCAGGCGCCGGTGATGAAGTCCGCGCGGTGCTCCGCCGAGGACGGCGCGGGCGTGTGGAATCCGGCGAGCGTCCAGCGCGGGATGCGGCCGCTGCCGAACCATGTCTGGCCGCGGCCGTCGTCGATGCGGCAGCCGACGATGCCAGCACGCGGATGGGCGCCCGCCGTCGCGAGCAGTTCGCCGAGCGCCTGCGGCGCCAGTTCGGCGTCGGGGTTGAGCAGCAGCACGTGACCGAGCGCCGGCCAGCGCTGCAGGGCATGGGCGATGCCGAGGTTGCAGCCCGCACCGAAGCCGCCGTTGTGCGCTGAGGTCAACACGGTGACCGCGTCGTCGCCGGCGAACGCCGCACGCACCTCGCGGCCGGAGCCGTCGGGCGAGGCATTGTCGACCACGACCACGTGCGGCCGTTCGGGCTGCGCGTGCAGGGAACGCACGCAGCGTACGGTGCTCGCGGCGTCGACGTAGTGGACGACGACCGCGACGCATGCTGGCGGCGTGCGCGTACCGACGGCAGACGGCATCGGCGTGTTCACACCGGCAACGGCGGGGGGCACGGGGCCTCCTCGGGAAGGCGGGAGGCGGCGGTCGGCGGCCGCAGCCGGGCATGACGCAGCCCGCGCAGCAACAGCCGGGCGCGAGTAGCGAGGCTGCGCAGCTTGGACGCCATCGCCCTTCCTATCGGCGGATCCGCGCCCGTGGTTGAGGCGGAGGCGGCGTTCAGATGCGCAGGCCGCTCGCCGCGGCGAGTCCGTCGCCGATGGTGCGCCAGCGGCCGCGAAGCTCGAGGTGCCACAGTCCGATGACGAACCCGCACGCGCCGGTGAGCAGTTGTGCCGGCAGCAGCAGCCAGCCGTCGCCGAACGTGAGTGGCAATGCGGCGGTGGTGCCGGTGCCGATCGCCAGCAGCAGCGGCCGGCGCAGCAGGCCGGGCCGATTCAGCCAGAGTGGGCGCAGCAGGACGAGGCCGACCACGGCGTACGTCGCGTGGGCGAGCACCGCGGCGATCGCTGCGAGCAGCGCACCGGCTGCTTCGCGCGCTGGGACCATGGTCGGGAACAGCACCAGCAGCAACGCGTGCAGCAGTGCCGGCCAGCCGAACAGCCGGGCGAACGCGATATCGGAACCGCGCGCGAGCAGCGTGTTGCTGCACTGCCAGCCGATGTGTTGCAGGGTGCCCGCCAGCAGCAGCAGGCAGAGCGTTGGCGCCGCCGCGGCGAACTGGTCGCCGCAGATGCAGCACAGCGTGCGCGCCGTCACGATGGCGCCCGCGAGCATCGGCAGGGTCGCGAACGCGGTGGCGCGTAGCGCCGTGGCCAGCGTGTGCGGCGCGTTGCCGTCGGCGCCGGCGTGCAGCACGTGCGGCAGCAGCAGGCGTGCGAGTTGCATCGATGGCAGCAGGGCCGCCGCCGCGAAGCGCGATCCGAGGGCGTAGTAGCCGGCCGCTTCGTCGCCGATCAGGGCAGCGACGATCCACACGTCGCCCATGGCCATGGCCTCGTGCGCCATCTGGCCCAGCGCGGGCCGCAGCCGCCACACCGGCGCGGTCGGGGCCTCGTCGCTGCCGGGCAGCCGGCGCATGGCCATGGCGGCGCCGGCCGCGTGCACCAGGCGTGTGGCGAGCGAGATTCCGGCCAGCCATTCGAGGCTGGCGGCGCCGAGGCTCGTGACGATCGCCACGGCGAACAGGTTCAGCACCGAAGCGCCGGTCTCGAGCGCCACTTCCTGCCGGGTCCGCCCGACGGAGTCGGCGAGCTGCTTCACGTCGAATGCTGCCGGCAGCACGTGCATCGCGCACAGCCACCAGAACAGCGGCTGTTCGCTCGACAGGCCGGTGACCAGCATCACCAACCCCGCGAGCACGACGCCGAGGTTCATGCGGCGTCGCACGGCGGCGGCGATCAGCCCGCGCGCGGCACCGGGCTCGGCGGCGAGCGCGCGCGCGGTGAGGTTGTTGACGCCAGCACCGGCGATCACCGTCATCACGGCCGCCATCGCCAGGCCCTGCGCGAACACGCCGAGCCCCGAGACCCCGAGCGCGTGACCGGCCAGCGCGAATGCCACCAGCTGGCAGCCGCGCTGCACCACGATGCCAGCACCCAGGGCCAGCAGCGTGCGTCCGATCGTGTGCGTCACCGCCGCGTCATCGACCGTTGCGCGCCGCCGAGTGGAGTGCGGATCGGCCTCAGGGCATGAGCGGCCATGCCGGCCCACTGCGATACCGCAGTCCGGCCTTGCCAGCGGGGAGCATGCGCGCCTCGACCGCCTGCACGAGGCCGGTGATGCCGTTGTGGTCGGGCATGCTCGGCGAACACCAAACGTGCCCGTGCCGCAGCAGCCAGGTCAGGAAGTGCCGCAGCCGGGGATCCGGGCCCGTCGCGAGTGCCTGCGCGAGGCCGCGGGCCAGCGTCGGCGGCGTTGCCATCGTCACGACCCCGGGCAGGCTCCAAGCCGAACGGCCGGTGGCGACCACGGGCGTGCCGGCCAGCAGGGCCACGCACGCGTGGGGGTGGTTGACCGTCACCGTCACGGCTGCTGTAGCTGCCGCGGTCGGGCCAGCACTCGCCGGCACCGCGGGATGGCCGGCGAACGTCGTGCGCGGGCTCGCGCCGGCGGGCAGCACGACGACGAGGCTGGTGCCCGGGAGCGCATGGTCGACCGCGGCCGCCGTTGCTCGCACCAGCGCCGTGGCCGAGATCCGCTCGCTCGCGGCCGCGAGGCGTGGATCGTCGTCGCGTTGCAGCAGCAGCGCCACGAACGGCGGTGCCGGCAGACGTACGGGTCGGGCGTCGCTCCTGCGGCCCGGCAGAGCCTGCCGCCACCCGGTGAACGCACGGCGCATCGCGCCCGGTCCGCTGCGCCACGCGCCGAGTGCGTCGCCGAGCCGCTCCGCCCAAGGTGGGGGCCGAACCTGTGCGCGCGGCAGTGCCACCGGATCGGCGTCGGCGAGCGCATGCGCGAGGCTCGTTTGCAGCAGGTTCTCGTCGACGGGCACCACCTCGAACTGCGGGGCGGTGCGGCTCGTCCAGCTGGCGTGGTCGTCGGTGCCGGCCTCGTCGAGTTGCAGCGTGTGCGGCAGCAGCCCTTCCCCGCTCCACAGCACTCGCGTGCCGGCACCCGCGGCGGCGGCAGCGAGCGCCTCGCTCGCTTTGGTGCGGTCCTGGTGCAGCAGCAGCAGATCGGGCCGAGCTGCCGCGAAGAAGTGTGGCAGCGCGCGTTCGCCGAGCACTTCCTCCGCGCCCTCCTGGTGCCGCCAGAACGTGCGCAGCGCGGGCGTCGAGCAGGCGACCACGACGCGGTGGCCGCGGTCCCGCAGGGCGCGCCGCAGCCGGTCGTGCAGGTGGAAGCGGTCGAGCCGCGGTTCGCCGAGCACGATGTGTCCCATGGCGCCGGCGGCTCGGATCGGCGTTTTGCGGCAAGCGCCTTGACCCGCTCGTTTTCGCCCGGCGGGATGTGCCGTCGTCCCAGGGGCGAACTGGCTGCTGCGTCGGCGCTGGCGTTCGGTAGACTTCGGCGCCCTGCCAGGCCCGTTCGCGCGCGCCGCGAACGTCTCTCCGAGGTCCATCGCATGTTGCGTTCCGTCTCCCTTCTCGCGGCGTTGGTTGCCAGTGGCGCCGCCGTGGCTCAGACCGTTCCGACCGGATTCGTCGTCGACACCGTGATCAGCAGCGGCCTGCAGGCCGTGCACGATTTCTGCTTCCTGGCCGACGGCCGCGTGCTTCTCGCCAACCGCGGCGGCCTCGTGCAGATCTGGGCCGGTGGCACGCCTGCCACGGTCGGCACGGTTCCGAACGTCGAGACCGGCTCCGAGCGAGGCCTGCTCGGCATCGCCTCGGATCCGAACTTCGCGACCAACGGCTACATCTACGTCTGGTACTCGAGCTCGGTCGACGCGTTCATGCACCTCGACCGGTTCACCTGCACGGGCGACCTGGCGAACCCGAGCAGCACGCTGGTGTCGTTCGCGTCGGGCAGCCGCCGCGTAATCCTCGGTGTGGTGCCGGACAACAACTTCAACCACAACGGCGGCTCCCCGCGCTTCGGCCCCGACGGCATGCTCTACCTGAGCATTGGCGATGACGCGGTCCAGTGCCAGGCGCAGGTCCTGACCTCGCAGTTGGGCTGCATCCTGCGGATGGACGTCAGCACGCTGCCGGCCGGCGGCAGCACCGTGGCGCCGACGTACTCGTCGCTCGATCCGGGCACCAACCCCTTGAGTGCCAACGCCGACTTCAGCCAGCTGGTCCTCGCGTACGGCCTGCGCAATCCCGTGCGCATGGAGATCGATCAGACGACCGGCAGCATCTACATCGGCGACGTCGGACAGAACGCGGTCGAGGAGTACAGCGAGTACGTCTATCCCTCGGTCGGTCCGCTGCCGCTCGTCAACTTCGGCTGGCCGTGGCGCGAGGGCAACAACAGCTACCAGACGTGCTCCGGTTCGATGCCGGCCGTCGTTGCGCCGATCGCCGCCGTGTTGCAATCCGGCACGAGCTGGCGGTCGGTGATGGGTGGTCCGCGTTACCGCAACCAGACCGGCGGCGTGTACAACTTCGGCGCTTCCTACGAAGGCAACGCGTTCTACCTCGACTACTTCGCGGGCGAAGTGCGGCGCCTGGTCAACAGCGGCGGCGTCTGGAGCGCGGCCCCGTCGGTGCCGGGCCAACCGAACGCCACGAACTGGTCCAACAACTGGGTCGGTGCCGTGAGCTTCCGGCAGGGACCGGATGGCGGCATCTGGGTCAGCCACCATGCGGGCACCTACCCGTCGACCGGCGGCACCCTCAAGCGCATCCGTCCGCTCGGCCCGACCAACAGCGTCGTCGCGATCAGCGGTGGCGGCCAGGTTGGCCCGATCAGCGAAGTGTTCGCGACGCCCGTTGTCGCGCGCGTGCTCGACACCAACAGCAACCCGTTGCCGGGCGGCACGGTGAACTTCGCGGTGGTCGGCGGTGCGACGTTGTCGACGACCAACCCCGTGATCGCGGATGCCAACGGCTATGCGCAGACCACGGTGACGGCGACGGCGACCGGCGGTGCGATCACGGTGACGGCGTCGACGCCCGGCTCGCAGACCAACGGCACGTTCGCGTTGTTCGCGCGCAAGCTCACGGTGACGGCGGTGAGCAACCTGGCGGTCGTGGCGATCACCAACACCACGACGGCAGTGCCCGCGAACGTGCCCTACGTGCTGCTGATGTCGTTCCCGGGTTCGCCGACCCTGTCGACGTTCCTCGGCCCGATCTGCACCGATCCCGGCTACGCGATGACGGTCGTGGTCGAGGACGGTGTCGGCCTGTTCGGTGGCCTCTCGCTGTCGGGCTCGGGCAGCACCGGCACGCCGAACAAGACCTGGCTCTACACGGTGCCGGCCGGGCTGCTGACCGGCTACCAGATGAAGTTCCAGGCCGTGGGCTTCGATGGCGTCACCGGCTGGTTCCGCACCAACTGCGAAGTGCGGCAGTTCTAGTCCGGGTCGCTGCGTGGGGCGCGGAGCGCCCCGCGCAGCAAACCGGACCAGGACCTGGGCCCGCGCCTTCGGCGCGGCCCTGCGGTTCTAGGACCTGATCTCGCGCCTCCCGCGCCGGCTCTGCGGTTCGGGTCGTCGTGGCGTGGGCGAATGCTCCGTCGAACCCCGCGACTGCGGGTCCACGCCGGCCTTGACCCTCGTGGAGGAGGTCCGCACAATCCTCGCCCCCTTTCCCCCTCCCCGCCCCCCGTCCGTCCCGATGCCGCGCCCGCTGGCCGTGATCTGCCTCGCCGCTGGCCTTGGCAAGCGCACCAACGTGAGCTTGCCCAAGGTCTTGCTGCCGCTGTGCGGGCGCACGCTCGCGGCGTCGGCGCTGGCCGCGGTGGCGTCGTTGCAGCCCGAGCGGGTCGTGGTGGTGCTGCACCACCAGAAGGACAAGGTGCAGAAGTCGCTGCAGGAGTCGTGCGGGGGCATGTTCTCGCGGCTCGAGTTCGTCGACCAGGGGGCGCCCAAGGGCACCGGCCACGCGGTGCAGGTGGCGATGCAGACGCTGGGGGACTTCCGCGGTGACGTGCTCGTGACCTACGGCGATTGCCCGCTGATCACGGCGACCACCCTGCAGTCGCTGCGCGAGCTGCGCGGCGCGGCGCCGTGCAGCGTGCTGACCGCGTATCCCGACGATCCGTCCGGGCTCGGCCGCATCCTGCGCGACGACGAGGGGCGCTTCACCGGCATTCGCGAGCACAAGGACTGCAGCGAGCAGGAGCTCGCGATCGACGAGATCAACGCGGGCTTCTACTGCTTCGACAGCGAAGCGCTGCGGCCGGCCCTGCAGGGGCTGCGCCCGAACAACGCCCAGGGGGAGCTGTACCTGACCGACGCGGTGGGTGCGTTCGTCGGCAAGGGCGCCGACGTGCCCACGCTCGAGGCCGGCGACGCGGGCGAGATCACCGGCGTCAACACCCTCGCCGATCTCGCGATCGCGCGTTCGCGCATGCAGGAACGCATCCTGCTGCAGCACCTGGCCGCCGGCGTGCTGATCGTCGATCCGACGACGACGTGGATCGACCACGACGTGCAGATCGGCGCCGACACCAGGATCCTGCCGGCGACCGTGATCGGCGCGGGTTGCCGCGTCGGCCGGCACTGCGAGGTCGGTCCGTTCGCTCACCTGCGCGCGGGCACCGTGCTCGAGGACGGTGCCGAGATCGGCAACTTCGTCGAGGCGAAGAAGACGCACGTGGGGGCGGGCGCGAAGGCCAAGCACCTGACCTACCTCGGCGACGCGACGATCGGCAGCAAGGCGAACATCGGGGCTGGCACGATCACCGCCAACTACGACGGCGTGCACAAGCACCAGACCCTGATCGGCGCGCGGGCGTTCCTCGGCAGCGGCACCGTGGTCGTGGCGCCGAGCGAGATCGGCGACGGGGCGCTGACCGGCGCGGGTGCGGTGGTTGCGCGCGGCACCAAGGTGCCGGCGAACGAGGTGTGGGTCGGCGTGCCGGCCCGGAAGCTCAAGACGCGCGAACTGCCGGCCAACAAGGAGAAGGCATGAGGATGCGCGGCGAACGGTTGCGGGTGTTCACCGGTACGGCCCACCCCAAGTTGGCGCAGGACATCTGCGCCTTCATGGGCGTGCCGCTCGGTGCGGCGTCGTTGGCGCGTTTCCCGGACGGCGAACTCAACCTCAAGATCGAGGTCGACGTGCGCGGCGCCGACGTGTTCGTCGTGCAGCCGACGTGCCCGAACGTGCACGAGAACCTGTTCGAGCTGCTGTCGTTCGCCGACTGCCTGCGCCGCGCGTCCGCCGACCGCATCACCGCGGTGATCCCGTACTTCGGCTACGCGCGCAAGGACCGGAAGGACGAGGGGCGCGTGCCGATCAACGCCAAGCTCGTCGCCAACCTGCTGGTGACCGCGGGCTACGACCGCGTCGTCGCCGTCGACCTGCACGCCGCACAGATCCAGGGCTTCTTCGACATCCCGGTCGACCACCTCTACGCGCGGCCGGTGATGATCGAGCGCGTCCGTCAGCTCGACACCAAGGACGTGATGATCGTGTCGCCGGACATCGGCGGCACCAAGCTCGCGCGCGCCTACGCCAAGGACCTCGGCTGCGACCTCGCGATCATCGACAAGCGCCGCATCAGCGGCGAGCAGACGGTGATCGAACACGTGATCGGCGACGTCAAGAACCGCGACGTCGTGCTCGTCGACGACATGGTCTCGACGGGCGGCTCGATCGTCGACGCCGCACGCATCGTCAAGGAGAAGGGCGCGCGCAAGGTGTTCATCGTCGCGACCCACGCGGTGCTGTGCGGCAACGCGGTCGAGCGCCTGAACGGCGCCGACGTCGAGAAGATCCTGTTCGCCGACACCGTGCCGGTGCACGACAAGAAGATCCAGCGCCTCGAGGTCTGCTCGATGGCGCAGTTGCTCGCGCGTGCGATCGATCGCATCCATCGCAGCGAGAGCGTCTCCAAGCTTTTCGAGAGCGAGCGCTGACCGTTCGCCCTCCCGACCCGAACTTCGATTCCCCAGAGGTAGTCCAATGCAAGTCGCTCGCATGAAAGCCGAACGCCGCACGGCGCTCGGTCGCAACCGCACCCAGGCTCTCCGCGCGCAGGGCTGGATGCCCGCCGTCGTCTACGGCGAAGGCCAGGAAGCGCTGTCGATCTCGATCTCCGAATGGGAGCTCGAGCAGCACGTGAAGGCGCACCACCGCGTGTTCCAGCTCGACATCGGCGGGAACAGCCAGGCGGCGTTCCTGCAGGAGATCGCCTGGCACGCGACCACCGACCGTCCGCTGCACGCCGACTTCAAGCGCATCGATCTGAACAAGCCGATCGAGGCCGAGGTCGAGGTCGCATTGGGCGGTCACCCGGCTGGTCTCGCCAAGGGCGGCACGCTCATCAAGGACCACATCAAGGTCAAGGTGCGCTGCCTGCCGACCGCGATCCCGGACGCGCTGCCGCACGACGTCAGCAAGCTCGAGATCGACGACTACGTGCAGGCCGGCCAGCTCGCGCTGCCCGCGGGTGTGACCCTGGTCACGCCGGCGGACACGGCGGTCTGCCACGTGGCGAAGATCGTCGTCCAGGAAGTCGCTCCGGCTCCGGCCGCGGCGGCCGAGGGTGCGGCGGCTCCTGCCGGCGACAAGGCGGCGGCTCCGGCCGGCGGTGCAGCTCCGGCTGCCGGTGCGGCCCCGGCCGCGGGTGCCAAGGCTGGCGACAAGCCGGCTGGTGGCAAGGACAAGAAGTGACGCTCGGGCAGGCGCGGGCTTGCCCGGAACCCGGGCGCGCCCTAGCCTGCTCGCCCCTCACGGGCAGCCATGGGCTGGCACCGCATCGCGTTGGGCATCGGCAACCCCGGGCCCGAATACGAGGCGACTCGACACAACGTCGGGTTCCTGGTGCTCGACCAGTTCGCCGCTCGCGTGGGGCTCGCGTTCACCCGGCTCGAACGGCATTCGGACGATGGTTCGAAGCGGTTCGGCGGCAAGGTGAAGGCGCAGGTCTGCGAGGGTCGCCGGAAGGGACGTTCGTTCCTGCTGGTGAAGCCGCAGACCTATGTGAATCTGTCCGGCGACGTCGCGGGTCCGCTGCTGCGGGCCGCGGGGCGCTCGCCGGACTCGCTCTTTGTGATCGTCGATGACCTGAACCTACCGCTGGGCCGGATGCGCATCCGGCCGTCGGGGAGTGCAGGAGGCCACAATGGCCTCACGTCCATCCAGAACGCTCTGGGCACGGACGGCTATCCCCGTCTCCGTCTCGGTATCGGACCGGTCGCGGCCGGCGACACGAAGTCGCCCGGCAGCGGCAAGTCCGTCGGACCTCGTGCGGCCACTGCCGTTCCGCTCGCCGCGGAACGCTGGCCGGACTACGTCCTCGCGCCATTCCTCCCGGAGGAACGAGAGGTTCTCGGTCGTGTCCTGATCCGCGCTGCCGACTGCTTGCAGGAATGGCTCGATGGTGCGGATCTGCAAACCCTGATGGGAACCTACAACAGTCCGGATTCGGGCAATCGCCCGGGAGCATGAAGTTGCAACGCACGCGCACGTACGAATGCATGTGCCTCCTCGACAACCGAGAGGTACGCAAGGGCTGGCAGCCGCTGAAGGATGCGGTCACCGGCCTGTTCACGAAACACGGGGCCAAGATTCTCAGCAGCCGCCGGTGGGACGAGCGCCGCCTCGCCTACGCGATGCGTGGCCAGCACCGCGGCACGTTCCTGCTCGTCTACTTCGCCGTGGACACGCAGGGCGTCGCTGCCATCCGCCGCGACCTGCAGTTCAACGAAGCGGTGATGCGCTTCCTGCTGGTCGACTGCGCGGAAGTGCCGCAGACCGCCTACGAGCCGGAAGCAGCGTTCGACGTGAACGCGATCCCGGCCGACGACGCGCCGCCGCCGCCGCCGCCGGCACCGCCGGAGGAGCCAATGGGCGTTGCATCGTCTCCCGAGACCTCGACCACGGAGGGATGAGCCATGAGCATGACCAGCAACGGTGGTGGATACGGCGGCAGCCGTGATGGTGGCGGGCGCGATGGCGGCCGCCGCGGCAAGTTCAGTCGGTTCGGGGCGCGGCGCCGCCTGGTGCTGCCCGAAGAACCTCTCGACTACAAGAACGTCCCGTACCTGGCGAAGTTCGTGTCGGCCAACGGCCGCATCCAGTCGCGCAAGCGCACGGGCTTCTCGGGTCAGAACCAGCGCGCCCTCGCCGAGGCGATCAAGCGCGCGCGTTTGATCGGCTTGATGCCGTTCGTCGGGAGGGTCTGACATGGAACTCCTGCTCAAGCAGAACGTCGACCAGCTCGGCCGCATCGGCGATGTCGTGAAGGTCAAGCCGGGTTACGCGCGCAACTTCCTGTTGCCGCGTGGACTCGCGGTGATGGTCACCAAGACCAACGTCGCCGAGATCGAGCGCGCCCGCGCCTTGGCCGTGGCCGAGGAGAACAAGCGCGTGGCCGGCATGAAGGACCTCGCCGCCAAGCTCGTCGAAGCCTCGGTCACGATCGAGGGTCGAGCCAACGCCGAGGGTCACCTGTTCGGGTCCGTCACCGGCGCGCAGATCGCGCAGTCGCTGCGCGAGAAGGGCCTCGCCGTCGAGGACAAGCAGGTGCGCCTCGACAACCCGCTGAAGGAGATCGGCGTCTACGACGTCGTCGTGCACCTGCACGCGACGGTCGAAGCGACGGTCAAGGTCTGGGTCGTCCAACAGAAGCCGCAGTGACCGCGTCGCCTGCGCGGCAGGCGACGCCCGTCGATGCCAGCACCCGTGCCGCGGGCGCTGGCCTCCAGGCAGGAACGGCCGTGGCTTCGCCGCGGCGTTCCTGATGCGTGAGACCTCGTGAACGAAGCGATCCGCGTCTCCCTGATCAGCCTCGGCTGCGCCCGCAACCTCGTCGACTCCGAGGTGCTGCTGGGTCACGTCGTCGAGGAGGGGCTGCAGGTCGTCAAGGAGCCCGGTGAGGCCGACGTCGTCGTCGTCAACACCTGCGGCTTCATCGAGACCGCGAAGCAGGAGTCGATCGACACGATCCTGTCGGTCGCGAAGCTCAAGGACGAAGGCGAACTCAAGGGCGTGATCGCCGTCGGCTGCCTCGCGCAGCGCTACGGCGACGAGCTGCGCCAGCAGGTGCCTGAACTCGACGCGGTGTTCGGCCTGTCCGACTACTCCGGCGTTCCGGACGTGGTGCGCAAGATCGTCAACGGTTCGAAGCGCCGCTGGGTGGCGCCGGTCGACGGCGGCAAGCCCAAGGGGCCGCGCAGCGACACCAAGCGGTTCCTGCTGACGCCGAAGAGCTTCGCCTACCTGCGCATCAGCGAAGGCTGCGATCACACGTGCACCTTCTGCGCGATCCCGAAGATGCGCGGCCGGAACCGCAGCAAGCCGATCGACGTGCTCGTCGAGGAGGCGAAGAACCTCGCCGCCGCCGGCGTGCAGGAACTCGTCGTCGTCGCCGAGGACAGCACCGCCTACGGGCTCGACACGACGCGGCGCCGCCAGATCCACGTCCTGCTCGAGAAGCTCGGCGAGGTCGAAGGCATCCGCTGGATCCGGCTGATGTACGCGTATCCGCACACCGTCCTGCCGGAGCTGACGACGTTCCTGCGCGAACACCCGCGGGCCGTGAAGTACCTCGACATCCCGATCCAGCACATCAGCGGTCCGATGCTGAAGGCGATGAAGCGCGGCGTGTCGGGCGAGCAGGTGCGCGGCATCCTCGATCGGCTGCGCGAAGAAGTGCCGGGCATCGCCGTGCGCAGCACGTTGATCGCGGGCTTCCCGGGCGAGAGCGAAGCGGACTTCGCCGCCGCGAAGGAACTCGTCAACAGCTACCGCTTCGAGCGGCTCGGGGTGTTCCCGTACTCGCAGGAGGAGGGCACGCCCGCGTTCGATCTGCCCGATCAGGTGCCGGCGAAGGTCGCCGAGGCGCGCGTCGCCGAGTTGATGGACCTGCAGCGTTCGGTCATGCGCTCGTTCCACCAGAGCCTCGTCGGCAAGGTGTTGCCGGTGCTCGTCGACGGCTACGACGCCGATGCAAAGCGCGTCGTCGGCCGCACCTGGGCCGACGCGCCCGAGGTCGACGGTCGCGTGCTGTTGCCGAAGGGCGCCGCCGAGCCCGGGGCGATGGTCGAGGTCACGATCACCGGCGCCGCCGACTACGAACTCACCGGCGTCGTCCGCGGCCCGTCGAACCGGGCATGAACGTCCCGAACCTCATCACGCTGGCCCGGCTCCTGATCACGGCTGGCGTGTTCGTGTGCCTGGAGTGGGCGCCGATTCGCGAGGGCGTCCAGGTGCCGACCGGCGAGATCGTCGTGCACGTCGCCCGGGTCGACGCGACGTTGGCGTGGACTGCGTTCGTGCTGTTCCTGGTCGCCGCGTTCACCGACTTCCTCGACGGCTACCTGGCCCGCAAGTGGGGCATGGTCACCGCGTTCGGCCGCGTCGCCGACCCGTTCGCCGACAAGGTGCTCGTCGCCGGCTCGCTGGTCATGCTGCTGCAGTTCCCGGCGGCGATGACGGTGCTGACGACCTGGTACGTCGTGGTCGTCATCGCGCGCGAATTCCTGGTCACTGCGATCCGCGGCGTCGTCGAGGCCTCGGGGCGGCCGTTCCCGGCCGACCGGCTCGGCAAGTGGAAGATGGTCGCGCAGTGCTGGACCGTCGGCGCGTTGCTGACGATGGTCGGCGGCTCTGCGACGTTCGTCTGGGCGGCCGAGTGGGGCTTCTGGGTGTCGCTCGTGCTGACCGTCGCCAGCGGCCTCAACTACGTCGTGAAGGCCAAGGACGTGCTGTTCGCGGGGGCGAAGTGAGTCCGCTCGATCGTGGGCGATGGCTGCTGATCACGAGCGGCGGGCTTGGCTGTTCGCCATGGGCGCCGGGCACGGTCGGCACCCTCGGCGGCGTCGTGCTCGGCGTCGTCCTGCAGGCCGCGTGTCCCGGCCATGAACTGCTCGCATGGGGGATCGCCGCGGCGGCCCTGTTCGTGTTTGGCTGCACGCAGACGTCGTTCGTCGCGCGCACCTGGCCGAAGGAGGATCCCGGCCACTTCGTGCTCGACGAGGTCGTCGGCTACCTGGTGACGCTGCTCGTCTACACGCTGCTCGCCGGCAAGACGCCGACGCCGCTGGCGCACGCCGGCGCGTTCTTCGCCTTCCGCGCGTTCGACGTCCTGAAGATCCAGCCGGCGAAGAAGCTCGAAGACCTGCCCGGCGCGCTCGGCATCATGGCCGACGACCAGATGGCCGGCGTCTACGCGGGCGCCTCGCTCTGGCTCGTGTTGCCGCTGCTCGGCGGGTGAGCGCGGGCGACGACGAACGTCGACGCCGTAGCGCCCGTTCGCCATGATGCGCGCCCGCCGCCGGCCAGCATTCGGCGGCACATCCCCATGGCGCGCAAAGGCAGCAACTCCGCGGGCAGGCTCGCCCTCCGTCTCGCCCTCGGCACGGGCATCGCCGGCTGCCTTGGTGGGCTGCTCCTGACCGTCGCCATGGTGCAGAACCTCGGCGGCAGCGCCGATGCCGAGGTGGTGCGCCGCGGCTGGATGATCGGTCTCGGGCTCGCCGTGCTGGTTGGCGCGGTCGTGGCGACGGCGGCGTGGGTGCTCGGCGGCAAGATCGGTTCGCGCATCACCGACGTCGGGCTCGCAGTCAGCAAGCTCGGCCGCGGGACCTCGGAGGTGAAGGTCCGCGTCGGCGGCGACGACGAGGTGGGGGCGCTCGGCAAGGCGGTGCAGTACCTCGCCAACGACCTGCAGGCGCTGCTGCGCGACCAGGAGAAGGCCGGCGGCGGCATGCACGTGTCGATGGACCCGTTGGTCAAGCAACTCCGCGACAAGACGGTGCCCGCACACCTGCCCGAAGTCGCCGGCTACGAAGTCGACGGCCAGCTCGCGGCGGGTTCTCGCGGCGGGCTCGACTACTTCGACCTGGTGGCGACGACCGGCGAGAACGCGCAGACCGTCGCCTACGTCGTCACGGCCGAAGGCCACGGCGCCCTCGCGGTCCACGCCTGCAAGCTCGCACGCGACGAACTGCACCGGGCCCTGCTGCAGGGGGCGACGCCGCGCAAGGCGCTCGCGCACACCAACAAGGTCTGCAAGAACAGCCTGCCGTCCGGCTGTTGCGCCAAGGCGACGCTGCTGCAGGTTGCCGCCGACGGCTGCAAGCTCTACCAGGCCGGGGCGCGCACGCCGCTGCTCATCTGCCAGCGCGGCGACGTGCTCGAACTCAACGCCGAGGGAATCGCGATCGGGCTCGACGACGGGCCGGTGTTCGAGAAGTCGCTGCGGCCGCAGGAGATCGCGATGAGTCCCGGCACGCGGCTCGTGCTCGGCAACGACGCGCTGCTGCGCGCCGAAGGACTGCTCGACCTGCTGCGCCAACACAGCCCGCGCCACACGCGCATGTTCATGAACATGGTGCTCGGCGGCCTCGAGCAGGACGCCGGCGACGACGGGCTGCGCGAAGACGTGCTGCTGATCACCGTCAAGAAGGCGGGGCAGGAATGAGCTCCGCGAAGCGCAGCGGCGCACCGGGTTCGTTCCAACGGGCGATCGAGGACGTCTACTTCGATCGGGACCACGCGCGCGGCGTGCCGGGCACGTTGCTGTGGTTCGTCGAGGAGGTCGGCGAGCTGGTGCGGGCGATCCGGCGTCGCGAGCGCCAGAACCTCGAGGAGGAGTTCGCCGACGTGCACGCCTGGCTGGCGACGCTGGCGTCGCTCCACGGCATCGACCTCGAGGCGACTTCCCGCCGGAAGTATGCGGCTGGCTGTCCACGCTGCCGGGCGACGCCGTGCGCGTGCCCGCATCCGCAGCCCTGAGGGCACAGCACCCCCTGGGCCGGGGCCACGCCCTGCCGGGCGTTTCGCGAGGCGAGCGCACCCGGGCAAGAATCTTCGGGCGGCCGCGCCGTAGCGCGCCGGTGATCGCCGCCGCCTACACTCCCCGGCCGATGTCGCAGACTCCATCACCCACCCCGCGCGCCGCCGACTGGGAAGCGTTCTACCGCGACTACCGGAAGCCGGGGTACGTGCCGGGCTTCG
>CALFZH010000011.1:0-208747 GCA_937952215.1 uncultured bacterium | reverse complement strand
CCACAAGCCGGCCAGCGCCATCACCGCACCCCCCAGCGCCAGCCAGACGTAGCCCGCCAGCAGGCACAGCGCGATGAAGCGCGTGAGAGCGCGCTGGCGCCCGGTGCGGCGAAGGTGTCGGCCGCGGCCGCGGGTTCCGTCGGCGGTGGCAGGGATGCCGGGCAACCGGTGGCCAGCCGCCCACGCGCCGCGATGCGCGGGGACGGCGCCGCGTCGGCGCTGGCGCCGTCGTCGGCGAACGATCCCGCGGTGGCGCGACCGCTCGCCGCAGTCTCGTTGCCCGCGGCAGCACCGCCCGTCGGGTTGCGTTCCCGCCCCAGCCGTTCCTCGTCGCCCGGCACGAGCCCGGTGGCGGCGATCCCCGTGCCGCCACCGCCTTCGCAACTCGCGCCGGCGCCACGCGGCGTGCCGACCACCGCGGCGGCCATGCCCGCCGCCGCCAGTGCTGCCTACAGCAACCGGTTCGGGCCCGCGAAGGCCAAGGCGCTCGAGCAGTTCGGCGGCACCGACGACACCGAACGCGCGGTGCGGAACGGCCTGCGCTACCTCGCGCGGATCCAGAACGCCGACGGCTCGTGGGGCGACCGCGCGCGCTTCGACGACAAGTACGGACTCGTGTACGTCGGCAAGACGGCGCTGTGCTTGCTGGCGTTCCTCGGTGCCGGCCACACCGCGCAGTCGAACACGGAGCACTCGGGCGTCGTCGCGCGCGCCACCGCGCATCTGCTGTCGCTGCAGGACGCCGAAACCGGTGCCTTCGGGGCGAGCTCGTGCTACGGGCACGGCATCGCCACCTACGCGCTCGCCGAGTGCTACGGCATCACGCGGCAGTCCGAACTGCGGCAGCCGCTCGAACGCGCGCTGACCTGGATCCTCGACCACCAGGGACCGCGGCGCGACCGGCGCAACCGCGGCGGGTGGGGGTACTTCTCGCCAGGGCTGCCCGCCGAAGACGACTACGCGCGCGTTTCGGTGTCAGCGTGGATGGTGATGGCGCTCGAGTCGGCGCGGCTCTCGGGCATCGAACTGCCCGAGAAGGTGCTGCCGGCAGCGCGCGAGTACCTCGAACTCTCGTTCGACCAGCCGAACGGCTGGTTCCGCTACAACCACAAGCCCAGTCGCCTGAACTCGGCGTGGCCGACGCTGCCGGCGAGCACGCCAGCCGGCGCGTTCTGCTTGCTGCTGCTCGGTGCGAGCAAGGACGACCCGATGGTCGTTCGCGCCCTCGACTACACGGTCGAGCGGCGGCCCGAAGCGTACCGGCGCTACGACGACGACGACTTCGTGCTGCGCGCCCAGGGCAACGTCTACTTCTGGTACTACGGCACGCTCGCCGCGTTCCTGCAGGGTGGCGAGTCGTGGCAACGCTGGAACGAACGGCTGCGGGTCGTGCTGCCCGCGGCGCAGGCGAACGACGGCTCGTTCCCGCCGATCGACGTCTACGCCGAGTACGCCGGCGACAGCCGACGCGATCGCAGCTACACGACGGCGATGTGCGTGCTCTGCCTCGAGATCTACTACCGCTACTTCACGCCGCTGCTGCTCGGCCGGTAGGAACGGGCCGCGCGCCGGGTAACGTGCCGCGCGATGTCGTCGACCCGGATCGTCTTTCGCGCCTTGGTTTTCGTCCTGGCCGGGCTCGTGCTGGTGGTGATGGGAGTCGGGCAACTGCTCGGGAAGGACTGGCGCGTCGTGACCGAGCGGCGGCTGCTCGGCTCGACCGAGCGCGTCGCGGCGCTCGTGCGCGACTGCACGACGTGGCCGCGCTGGTGCAAGCTCGACATCCAGCTCGGGCCGCAGACGACGCGCGAGATCACCGGCGAAGCGGGCGCGGTCGGCCAGCGCATCGTCTGGAGCGGGGCGCGGGGCCGTGCCGTGCTCGCGGTCACCAGCGTCACTGCAGATTCCCTCGACTACACGGTTGCGTTCGAGGTCGAAGGCAGCGGGCCGCCGGGGCACGGACGGTTCACCTGGAGTCAGGACGGCGACGGCTGCCGGCTGCGCTGGAGCGACGAAGGCAGCTACGCGAACGTGATCTTGCGGTGGTTCGGGTGGTTTGGGGCGCTGCAGGAGCGCGTGAAGCAGATCCACGCCTCGACGTTCGTCGAGCTGCAGCGTGAGCTCGACGGCAAGCGCGACTGAGAGTTGGCTCTTTCTGTTCGACCCGCTGTTTGCCGAGAGAAGCGGGGACGTTTTTTTCAGCGGCGGCTGGTTCGACTTGCGTGCCGGGGGTTGTGCTCTTGGGGTTCCGGGCTAGCGTCCTGAGCCGCCGCCGGGGATGGCGGCAGGGAGGGGAGATGACCAAGAAGAAGGCAAAGGCGCTGCAGTTCGATCGGATCGGCTACTGGTCCGAAGTGAAGCTCGACATCATCCGCGAGTATTGCTCGGCCTACTCGCGCATCCTCGCGAACCAGCGTGGGCTGTCCCACGTCTACATCGATGGGTTCAGCGGTGCGGGCGAGCACCTTCGGAAGCAGTCGCCGGACGTGGTGCCCGGCAGTCCACTCAATGCGCTGCTAGTCGACCCACCATTCGACCGCTACGTGCTGATCGACCTGGACGGTGCGAAGGTCGAGCACTTACGTCAGCAAGTTGGCAAGACGAGGCATGCGGATCGCGTGGATATCCTCGAGGGGGACTGCAACGAGTTGCTCCTCGGGAAGGTGCTGCCTGAGCTGCGCTACGATCTGTTCCGACGCGGGCTCGTCGTTCTCGATCCCTACGGGTTGCAGCTCGACTGGCAGGTTCTCGCGATGGCGGGCCGGTCGCGAGCGATCGAGATCTTCCTCAACTTCCCGATCATGGACATGAATCGGAACGCCTTGTGGAAGAACCCGGACTCGGTCGGCGAGGAGGGAGTTGCTCGCATGACGCAGTTCTGGGGCGACGAATCGTGGCGCCAGGTTGCGTACAGGGTGCAGCGAGGGCTGTTCGCCGACATCCGCGAGAAGCAAGGCAATGAGGCGGTCGTTGCCGCATTCCAGCGACGACTGCGAGACGTGGCTGGATTCACCTTCGTTCCCGAGCCGATGCCCATGCGCAACACGCGCGGGGCCGTGGTCTACTACCTGTTCTTTGCGGGCCCGAACCAGACCGGTGCGAGGATCGTGTCCGACATCTTCCACAAGCACGCCAACCGGACATCCTGACCATGGCCAAGTCCTCGATCGAGTGGACCGAAGCGACGTGGAACCCTGTCACGGGCTGCACGAAGATCAGCGCGGGGTGCAAGAACTGCTACGCCGAGCGCATGGCGCGGCGCCTGCACGCGATGGGGCTGCACAACTACCGGAACGGGTTCGAGCTGACGGTGCACGACCATGCCGTCGATCTGCCGTTGCGCTGGCGCAAGCCGCAGGTCGTATTCGTGAACTCGATGAGCGACCTGTTCCATCACGACGTGCCGCTCGAGTTCCTGCAGCGTGTTTTCGCGACCATGCAGGCAGCCAACTGGCACCGCTTCCAAGTGCTCACCAAGCGGGCCGAGCGGTTGCGGGAACTGGCGTCCCATTTGCCGTGGCCGGCCAACATCTGGATGGGGGTGAGTGTCGAGGATGGGCGGCAGCGGGCGCGCATCGACTGTCTGCGCGAGACGCCCGCGGCGGTGAAGTTCCTGTCGCTGGAGCCGCTGCTCGGGCCTTTGGCCGATCTCGACCTCGAAGGGATGGACTGGGTCATCGTCGGCGGCGAGTCCGGACCGGGCGCCAGGCCGATGGAGGCGGACTGGGTTCGTGACCTGCGTGACCAGTGCACCGCGGCCAACGTGCCGTTCTTCTTCAAGCAGTGGGGCGGAGTCTGGAAGAGTCGCACGGGACGTCTGCTGGACGGCCGGACCTGGGACGAGTTGCCGCGTCCGGTGCAGCGAGTTGCGCGATGTGAGTCGGTTGCCGTGGCCCCTTGAGAGGGGTGGCGGCGCGGGTGCCGCGATCGATCGCAAGTGCCTGACGATCGCCCGCGCCTACCGCACCACGACGTCGACGAAGGCCGGCGTCGTCTCGACCGCGAGCGGCGTCTGACCGTCGCGCGACGCCGCGATCAGTTCCTTGAGACGCAGCTGGTGGGTGCCGGGCACCCGCGGCGTCGCCGGCGTCACTCGCAGCCGGAACAGCGGGCCGACCTTCAGCAGTGCAGCCGCGGCGTTGCGTGCGTCGCCGCACACGACGACGAAGCGGTCGCCGACGAAGTCGCCGTCGAGCGTCACCAGGTCCGTCGCTGCCTGCAGCCGGTTCGTCGGCGAAAGCGCAAGGCCAGCGGGGACTTCGACCGCCAGCTGCAGCAGGGCCGGTGGTGGGGAGGGCACGTTCGCCAGTTCGACGAGCACGTCGACGCTCGCCGCACCGAGCGGGATCTCGGCGGGGCCGGCGACGACGCGGGCCGGGCCGGACAGTTGCGGCGTGCTGCCGCCGCCTCCGCCGCCACCGCAGGCGGCGAGCGTGGCGAGCAGGCAGCAGGCGAGGCGTGCGCGCGGCATGACCCGTGAGCCTAGCGCGGGCCGGGGACGGCGGAAGGGCTCGCGTCGTGATGGCCGTGCGGCGAGGATCCGGCGATGCGGTCTGCGCGCACGTTCTCCCGGCTCGCCTTGCCTCTGGGGGCCCTGCTGCTCGTTGCCATCGGCGATGCGGTCGCCCAGGATCCGCCGGTGCCGCCCGCACAAGACCAGCCTCGAAACCGCCTCGCGAACGAGGCTTCGCCGTACCTGCGGCAGCACGCCGGCAACCCGGTGCACTGGTGGCCGTGGGGGAGCGAGGCCCTGGCCCACGCCGCGCGCGAGGACAAGCCGATCTTCCTGAGCATCGGCTACTCGGCCTGCCACTGGTGCCACGTGATGGCCAAAGAGAGCTTCGCCGACGCCGAGGTGGCGGAGGTGATGAACAGCAACTTCGTCTGCATCAAGGTCGACCGCGAGGAGCGTCCCGACGTCGACGAGATCTACATGGCGTCGGTGCAGGCGATGGGCCAGCAGGGTGGTTGGCCGCTGTCGGTCTGGCTCACGCCCGCGGGCAAGCCGTTCTACGGCGGCACCTACTTCCCGCCTGCCGACAAGAACGGGCTGCCGGGCTTCCGGCGCGTGTGCGAGCAGCTCGGCAAGGCCTGGCGCGAACGGCGGCCCGAAGTGCTGAAGGGCGCCGACGAGTTGACCTCGCACCTCGCGCGCGTGCTGGCGCCGGAACTCGCCGCCGGCGAGCCGACTGCGGCCCTGCTCGCGGCCCTGCTGCCGGCGGCGCGAGCCCGCTTCGATTCCGAGCACGGCGGGTTCGGCCAGGCGCCGCACTGGGCGCCGAAGTTTCCGTCCGCGCTCGAACTGCAGGCCCTGCTCGGACTGCAGGACGACGACGCCCTGGCGCTCGTCGTGCAGTCGTTGCACGCGATGGCGCGCGGCGGCGTCTACGACCAACTCGGCGGCGGCTTCCACCGCTACGCCGTCGACCGCGCGTGGCGCGTGCCGCACTTCGAGAAGATGCTGTACGACAACGCGCTGCTGGCACCGCTCTATCTCGAGGCCGGCGCGCGCACCGAGGACGCGCGGTTGACCCTGGTCGGCATCGGCACACTGAACTGGCTGGTGCGCGAGATGCAGGCGCCCGGCGGCGGCTTCTGGTCGAGCCAGGATGCGCAGAGCGAAGGCGTCGAGGGCAAGTTCTACGTCTGGCAGCAGCGCGAACTCGAGCAGGTGCTCCGCGAACGGGCGGCGCTGCTCTGCGCGCACTTCGGCGTCACTGCGGCCGGCAACTGGGAGGGCACCAACGTGCTCGCCGTCGCCCTCGACCACGTTGCCCTCGCCAAGCAGTTCGACCGCGACCCGGGCGAGGTCGGGCTCGAGATCACCGGCGCACGGGCGGAGCTGTTCGCGGCGCGCTCGCAGCGGGTGCGACCGGCCACCGACGACAAGATCCTGGCGGCGTGGAACGGGCTGGCCCTGCGCGCTCTCGCCAACGGCTACCGGATGCTCGGGGACGAGCGTTACCGCGACGCCGCGCGGGCCGCTGCGGACTTCGTGCTGCGCACGATGGTCGAGAACGGTCGCCTGTTGCGCGCCAGCCACGGCGGCCGCGCCCGCCATGCCGGCTGCCTCGAGGACTACGGCGCCGTCGCCGACGGCCTGCTGGCCCTGTTCGAGATCGACCCCGATCCGCGGTGGCTGCTCGCCGCGCGCGACCTGCTCGGCGTCGTGGCCAAGCGCTTCCGCGCCGCCGATGGCAGCCTCTGGTTCACTGCCGACGACCAGGCGGGGTTGGCGGTGCGCACGAAGGTCGTGTGGGACGCCTCGACGCCGTCCGGAACGGCGCTCGCCGCGGGAGCGTTCCTGCGCGCCGGCCTGCTGCTCGGCGACGAAGCGCTCTACGACCACGGCGTCGCGGCCTTGCGCAGCAACCACGGCACGCTGTCGACCGTGCCGCTCGCTGCGCCCGCCCTCGTGTCGGTGCTGCAGTTCCACGTCGGTGGGCCGCGCGAAGTGATCGTCGCCGGCGAGCCCGACGATCTGCGCACCGGCGAGTTGCTGCGCGCGGCGTGGGCGTTGCCGGGGCCGAAGGTCGTGGCGCTCGTGCACAAGAAGAACCGGGGGGCCCTCGAGGAACTGTCGCCGGTGTTCGTGGGCAAGCAGCCGGTCGATGGCGCACCCGCCGCCTACGTGTGCCGCCGCGGCGCCTGCCAGAAGCCGGTCACCGACGTCGGCGCACTCGGAGCTGCGTGGTGACGCCGCCGCCGACCTTCGCCGACGTGATCGCCGGCACGCGCGCGGTCGCGGTGATCGCGCAGGACGAGGGGCACGTCGCCTGGCTCGCCGAACGGCCGGCGCGTCCGGGGCACGTGATCGTCGCGACCCGGGCTGTCGTCGACTCGGTGTTCGACCTGCCGCCGGCGCAGCACGCCGCGTTGTGGGCGTTCGTTCGCGACGTCGCGCGCACGATGCGGGAACGGCTGCCGTGCGCCCGCGTGTGCGTCAGCGTCATCGGCTGGGTGGTGCGCCATGCGCACGTGCACCTCGTGCCGACCGACCAGGTCGGGCAGGTGGCGGGTCTGGATGGCCCGCCGTTGCCGTCGGCGCAGGTCGTGGACCTGCAGGCACGGCTCGCCGGTGGGCTCAGTGCTCGTGGGAAGGCCGATGACCGCTGAAGGCATCCTCGCCGGCGTCGCTGCGCAGGTAGTCGCGGAACGCGCGCACGAACCAGTCGAGTTCGTCGGCGACGGCCATCGGCAGCGCCTTCCGTTCGGTCGTTCGCGCGAGCTGGCGCGCGAGGTCGCGGAACGGCGGCGTCGCCAGCAGGAACGCCGGGAAGTCGCGGTCGGGTTGTGGCGGTTCGGTCAACTGCTGCAGGCGAGCGAGCCACCAAGCCTGTTCGTTGCGCAGCCGCGACTGCAGGGACCGGCGTTCGGCGAGGCCGATCGCGCGCGGGTCGGCGAGGAAGTCGTAGGTATCCATCGGCACCTCGTGGGCGGGAGACGGGGTGCTCTTCGGCCAATGCCACCGGGATCTTGAGCGGCGATGCAGACTGCCTGGCGGGATCTGGCGTTCGACGACGACGACGCGATCGCGTTGGTGGTGGCCGCGGGCGCGCACGGGGTCTACGTGCACAACGCGCTGGCCGCGCACGAGGGGCAGGGATTGTGGCGTGCGGGCCGCGACGCGGGGCTCGCGTGGGCAGGGCCGCGCGGCAACCTCGTGGTGGTCACCGGCGCCGAGCCCACGCCGGCCGTCGCCGAGCAGTGGGTGGCGGCGATCCTCGATGCGCGTTGGACCTGGCGCATCGCGATGGGGCCGGCCGCCATCGTCGATCGCCTGCGGGAACGGCTGCCCGTGAAGGCTCTGGCCTGCCGCGACCAGGTCTACTACCGAGGCGACGCGGCGAGCGCCGCGCCGGGGTCTGGCGACGTGCGCAGTGCCGGGCCCGCGGACCGCAATGGCCTGATCCAGGCCTCGCTGCAGCTCAACCAGGCCGACCTCAACGTGGATCCGGCGCGCGTCGATCGGCGCTGGTTGCGGGACGCGATCGACGAACGCATCGCCGCCGACGCGACGCGCGTGATCGGCGCGCCCGGGGCCGTGCGCTGCAAGCTCGACCTCGGCAGCGTGGGGCCGGGCGGGACGGTGATCGAAGGCGTGTTCACCTTCCCGCAGTTCCGCGGTCAGGGCCTGGCGACGGACCTCGTGGCGACCGTGCTGCACGAGATCCGCGGGCCCGCGATCCTGCACGTCGGCCGCCACAACCGGCCGGCTCGTGCCGCCTACGAACGAGCTGGCATGCAGGAAGTTGGCGGCTGCCGACTGCTGCTGCTGCCGTAGCGGCGCTCAGTCGTCGACGAACACGCACGCGAGCTCGGGCGCGCGCAGCGGGTGGCGGCAGGTCTCGCGCATGCGCAGCGTGCGCATCTCGGTGCGCAGCGTCTGCAGCAACTGGTTCGCCTCGGCGCGGGCCCCCGTGGCCGCAAGGCCTCGCGCCAGCAGCGCCTTGGTCATCGGCGAGTCGGCGAGCTGGGCGGCGCGCGTCAGCGCCTGCTGGCGGTCGGCGAGCTCGCCTCGCACTTCGTGCGCGAACGCCGCGAGCAGCAGGGCCCACGGGCTGTCGCCGCCGCCGGCGAGCATGCGTTCGACCGCTGGCAGCCGTTCGCGCGTGCGCTGCACGTCGCGCATGCCGCCGAGGAACGTGCAGACGTCGGCGATCGGTGTGCCGGCGTGCTGCGTCTGCACCGCGGCGAGCAGGCCCGGCAGGTCGTCGCCGCCGCCGAGGCGGATCAGCATGTCGCCCTGTTCGGCGAACTCGCCCGCGCGCACGGCCAGCGCCTGCGGGTGGCGTCCGAGCCACTGCAGCGCCGCGAGGATCGTGGCCCGCGCCGCGGCGGCTTCGCCGGCGAGCAGGGCCTGCGCGGCCTGCAGCCGCAGCACGTCGTAGAGCAGCGGTGCGTCGTCGGGGGCGGCCTGCGCGGCGTGCTCCGCGAGCAGCTCCCGCAGGGCTGCGGCCTGGCCGGACTCGTGCAGCGCGATCGCCTGCGGCAGCAACACCCAGGCGGCCGGCAGCCGCGCGGCGGCGCGCGCGAACGGCGGCCCGGCGGCGGCGGCGTCCCCGCTGCCGAGGCATGCCCAGCCGAGGTGGTAGTCGACGACCGGTTGGCCTTGGAGTCGTTCGCGCAGCGCCTCGAGCAGCGGGCGCGCCAGCGCGAACTCGCCGCGGAAGTCGTGCGCCAACGCCGCCGACAGCACCGGCTCGGGATCGTGCGGCCGTTCGCGGCGCGCGACGGTGGCCAGCGTCAGCAGTTCGGCGTCGCGTTGGCCGGCGGCGGCGGGTTCGGCGACCGCGCGGGCCAGCAGCAGCGTGCGCGCCAGGCGGTGGGCGGTCGTCGGCAACAGGCGGCCGGTGTAGCCGAGGGCTTCGCGCGCGATGCGGATCGCCGCGGCGGCGTCGCCGCGCAGCAGCGCGGTCGCGGCCAGCCCTTCGAGCACGAACGGCGCGCCGCCGTCGCGAGCCCGCGCGTCGCGCAGGGCACGTTCGGCGGTCGCAAAGCCCCCGTCGCCGAGCAGCGCGCGCGCATCGTCGACGGCGATCAGGACGCTGGGCAACCTCGACGTGCCGTCCGCGATCGGCAGCGGCGTCTGCACCGCTTCGCCGAGCGCGAGCCGCGCGCGCCACGCCAGATCGTCGATCGCCGCGGGCAGGTCGCCGCCGGCAAGGCGCGCGCCGGCGAGCAGGCGGATGCCGTCGGTCGTGCGCAGCGACGCGGCGAGAGCGTTGGCCGTGCGGTCGATCGCGAGCTCGAGCCGCGGCAGGTCCGCCGCGCCGTCGTCGGCGACGTCGAACGCGACGCTCTGCCGCAGCGCCTCGCGCCACCAGATCGCGGCGGCCCGGGTCTCGGCATCGTCGGGGCTCGCGGGGGCGAGCACGGCCCGGCAGCGCGTGCCCTCCGGCCAGCGCACGACGACCGGCACTTCGGGCGCCGGCTGTGGGGGCGGTGCTGCGTTCTGGCAGGCGGCGAACGCCGCGGCGAACGCGATCGCGAGGCGGTTCGTCGGCACGCTCAGAACGCCGCTCCGGCGGCGATCCAGGCGCGCAGGGCCTGCAGTTCGGCGGCGGTCGGCTGCGGCTTCTCCGCAGGCGGCATGTGGTCGTCGTGGTCGCTCGGCAGTTCGCAGCGCACGAGCAGCGGACTCTCGTCGGGCTTGCCGGGTACCAGCACGGCGCCGTTCTCGCCGCCCTTCTGGATGCCTTCGACGGTGGTCAGCAGCAGTTCGCCCTTCTGCTTGTCCTCGTTGTGGCAGCTCGTGCAGGTGCGTTCGAGCAGGGGGCGGATCGTGCGCTCGAACTCGCTGGCGGGAACGGCGGGCGTCGCGGCGACGTCGGGCTTCGGCGCGAGTTCGCGCAACGGTGCGAACAGGAAGTCGCGGCCGTGCGTCATCGTGCCGCCGAGGTGGCCGGCCGGCACCATCACGCCGAGCGCTGCCAGCAACACGACGCGGAACGGCGCGCGGCGCGACAGGCAGGCGAGGATCGCCGCCAGCACGCTCAGAGCGCCGAGCACGATGCCGGCGATCTTGTGCTGGCCGACGGTCTCGCCGTGGTAGTCGCCGTTGCCGGCGAGCACGAGGCCCGATGCCGTCGCCGCGGCCGCCGACAGCGCGCACAGCCAGGCCAGCGTCAGCACAGCGCCCCACGGCGTCGGCCGGCGCAGCAGCGCGCTGCCGAACTCGAGCACCGCGATCGCCGGCAGGATGCCGAGCGGGGCGTGCAGCAGCACCGGATGGGCCCGGCCGAAGACCACGAGCCACGGCGACGGATCGTCGAGGAGCAGCACGGCGTCAGGCTAGCAGTTGCCGCACCACGTGTCCGTGCACATCCGTGAGCCGGTAGTCGCGGCCCTGGTGGCGGAACACCAAGCGTTGGTGGTCGAAGCCCAGCAAGTGCAGCATCGTCGCGTGCAGGTCGTGCATCGACACCGGATCGCGCACGATGTTGTAGCCGAGTTCGCAGGTCTCGCCGTGCACGGTGCCCGCGCGCACGCCGCCGCCGGCCATCCACATCGTGAAGCAGCGTGGATGGTGGTCGCGGCCGTAGTTGTCCTTGGCGAGCCCGCCCTGGCTGTAGACGGTTCGGCCGAACTCGCCGCCCCAGACGACCAGCGTGTCCTCGAGCATGCCGCGCTGCCGCAGGTCGGTCAGCAGCGCCGCGATCGGCCGGTCGACGGCGCGGCACTGGTCGCGCATCTCCTTGGGCAGGTTGCCGTGCTGGTCCCAGCCGCGCATGTAGAGCTGCACGAAGCGCACGCCCCGTTCGCAGAGGCGACGCGCCAGGACGCAGCTGCTGGCGAAGGTCCCCGGCTGTTTGCCCTCGTCGCCGTAGAGCGCCCATGTCGATGCGGGTTCGTTGCCCAGGTCGACCAGTTCGGGCACCGAGGTCTGCATGCGGAACGCGAGTTCCTGCTGCGCGATGCGCGCTTCGATCTCGGGGTCGAGCGCTCGTGCGTGCTCGGCGCGTGCGAACGACGTCACCAGGTCGAGCATCGCCCGGCGGTCGGCGCGCGACACGCCCGGCGGATCGCGCAGGAACAGCACCGGGTCGCCGCTGCTGCGCAGCTTGCAGCCCTGGTGCTCGCTCGGCAGGAAGCCGTTGCCCCAGAACCGCGCCGCGAGCGCCTGCATGTTGCCGAAGCCCTGCGTGATCAACACCACGAAGGCCGGCAGGTCGCGGTTCTCGCTGCCAAGGCCGTAGCTGGCCCAGGAGCCGATGCTGGGACGGCCCGGCTGCTGGTGGCCGGTCTGCACGAAGGTGATCGCCGGTTCGTGGTTGATCGCCTCGGTGTGCATCGAGCGAACGATGCACAGTTCGTGCGCGACGGTGCCGAGGTGCGGCATCAGTTCGCTGATCCAGGCGCCGTCACCGCCGTTGTCGTGGCGCGTGAAGCGGAACATCGACGGCGCGATCGGGAAGCGCTGCTGGCCCGAGGTCATGCCGGTCAGCCGCTGGCCGCCGCGCACCGAGTCGGGCAGGTCCTTGTCGTACCACCGGCCGAGGTCGGGCTTGTGGTCGAACAGGTCGAGCTGGCTCGGCCCGCCTTCCATGTGCAGGTAGATGACGCGCGTGGCGCGCGGCGCGAAGTGGGGGCCGCGGCGGTGGGCATCGTCGCCGACTGCCCGCAGCGCGGCGGGTGCGTTCGCGGCCGCGAACGCGGTCGTGCCGAGCATCGCCGACAGACCGGTCGCCGAGCGATGCAGGAAACGGCGGCGCGTCAGCGCCATCGGGTCGTCGATCGGTTCCATGTCAGTCGATGCAGAGGGTGGCGTCGAGGTTGAGGAACGCACTGGCGATCACCGTGAACGCGGCCGTCTCGACCGGCGCCGCCGCGCTGCGCGGTGCGACGCCGACGGCGAGCAGGGCCTCGGCATCGGCGGGGGCTGCGCCGTAGCGCTGGCGCAGCGTCGCGAGCAAGGTCCGGGCGTCGGCGAGGGCGGCGGCGCCGAGCGGTTCGCCCGTGCATGCCGTGAACATGGCCTGCAAGCGCGCATCGTCGTCGCCAGGAGCCGCGAGCGTTCGTTGGGCCAGGGCGCGCGCCGCTTCGACGAACTGCTCGTCGTTCCACAACACCAGCGCCTGCAGCGGCGTGTTCGTCGTGGAGCGTCGGATGGTGCAGAACTCGCGGGTCGGTGCGTCGAGCATCAGCAGGCTCGGCGGCGGGCAGGCGCGCTTCCAGTAGGTGTAGAGGCTGCGGCGCCAGAGCTCGTCGCCCTGGCCGCGCACGAAGACGCGCGTGTTCGACTGCGTCATCGCTACCTCCTGCCACAGCCCGTCGGGCTGGTAGGGCTTCACGCTCGGACCGAACGACCGTTCGACCAGGATGCCGCCGACGTAGAGCGCCTGGTCGCGGATCGCCTCGGCGGTCTGGCGCCGGCGCGGGAACCAGGCCAGGTGCCGGTTCTGCGGATCGCTGGCCGCCGCGGCGGGCGGCATCCGGCTCGTGCTGCGGAACGCTTCGCTGGTCACCAACAAGGTGAGCAGCTTGCGCACGCTGTGGCCGTTGTCGCGCAGTTGCAGCGCCAGCCAGTCGAGCAGTTCGGGATGGCTCGGCCATTCCCCCTGCAGGCCGAAGTCCTCGCTGGTGCGCACGATGCCGTGGCCGAACACGAACTCCCACAGGCGGTTGGCCTGCACGCGCAGCAGCAGCGGGTTCTGCGCCGACACCAGCCAACGCGCGAGCCCGAGCCGGTTGCTCTCGGCCCCGGGCGGCAGCGTGCCGAAGATCGCCGGCAACTCGCGCGCGACGGGGCGCGCCGGGTCGGGCTTGTCGTACTCGCCGCGCGTGAGCACGAACGTCGGCCGGGGCTGCGCCGCCTCCTGCATCACCATCGCGCGCGGGATCGCCGCGGCGAGCGCGGCGAGTTGCTGGCGGAGTTCGGCGACGCGCGCCTGCCGGGCTTGCTGCTGCGGGGAGAAGCGCAGCCGCCATGCCGCGCGGATGCGGTCGCGCAGGGCTTCGTCCGAAGCTGCGTCCGGCAGCGCCAGCAGCCGCAGGTCGCCGTGCAGTTCGTCCGTGCGGGGCACGTGGCGGAGCGCGAAGCCGCCCTGGCCGCCGGTGTTGACGACCTTGAGCACGAGCACGCTCGGCCCGGCCGGCAGGTCGAACTCGGCCTGGTCCTGGTCGGGGCCCACGGCGCGGTCGATGCGCCGTTCGGCGACCTGCGCGCCGTTGCAGAACAGCTGGAAGCCGTCGTCGCTGCCGAGTGACGCCTGGACGCGCCGGGCGTCGGGCGCGTGCACGCGCTGCGCCACGTAGACGACGTTGCGGCCGTCGGGGAGAGCGTTCGGCCGATCGTGCCGCAGGTCGTCGTCGAAGCGCCAGGCGCGCTGGCCCCAGCGTTGCCGGGTGTCGATCGTGACCACGGCCTCGGGCCCGTGGTTCTGCGCGTAGAGGTCGGCGGTTGCGTCGGCGAACGGGCCGACGGTGTGGAAGCCGCTGGCGGCGATCGGCAAAGCCGTCAGCAAGGCCTCGGGGACGTCGCCGATTGCGAACTGGACGCGGCCGAAGGTGTGCTGCGCGTAGGGCGAGTCGTACTCGAGCGTGACGCGCAGTTCGAACGGCTGCTCGCCGCCGAACGGTTCGCGCGCGAACAGCACGGCGCGCGCCGGCCGCGGCGCCGCCAGATGCGCACCGACCGCCCAGCCGACGCGATCGTCGGCGAACACGTTGGTGACCACGAAGTCGCCGTTCTGCTGTTCGACGTCGGCGAGCGCGTGGCCGAAAGGCACGGGTATCCACGTTGCATTCGCGTCGGCGCGCACCTCGAGCCGCAGGTGCTGGAGCACGGCGTTGCCGTTGGGCGCGCGGCCGACCTTGCCGTCGGGTTGGTCCGCGTGCGGCAGTGCGGTCAGCGCGAGCGCGCGGAAGCGGCCCGCCGGGACCCGCAGCACGACGACGTGCTCGTCGCGGTCCGGGTTGTTGCCGGTGGCGACGACGACGCCGCCTTCGTCGATGCGCAGTGTGGCACCGTGCTTCGACTCGGCGGCCGTGACTTCGGGCGAGCGCCACGCGATCGCGCGAGATGCATGCACGCGCTGGAAGTCGTCGTAGGCGGCGAGCTCCGGCGGCGTCCAGGTGCGTTCTTCGGCTTCGGCCGCGGCGAGCTGCTGCTCGAGTTGCTGCTGCTGCGTCTGCTGCGCGGACGTCGGCACCATCAGGAACGGTTCGAGAGCCCGATTGCTGTCCGGAACCTGCGAGTAGAGGCCGGGTTCCTGGTTGCTGTTGAAGAACGAGAACAGCCGGAAGTAGTCCTGCTGGCTGATCGGGTCGAACTTGTGGTCGTGGCAGCGCGCGCACTGCAGCGTGAGCCCGAGGAACACGCTGCCGACCGTGGCCGTGCGTTCGGCCGCGTACTCGACGCGGTACTCCTCGTCGATGGCGCCGCCTTCGTCGGTGGTGACGTGGTTGCGCAGGAAGCCGGTGGCGATCTTCTGCGCGGTCGTCGCGTCCGGCAGCAGGTCGCCCGCGATCTGCTCGAGCACGAACTCGTCGAACGGCTTGTCGTCGCGCAAGGCGGCGATCAGCCAGTCGCGCCAGGCCCACGCCTGGCGGCCGGCGTCCATGTGGATGCCGCTGGTGTCGGCGTAGCGACCGGCGTCGAGCCAGAGGCCAGCGAGGTGCTCGGCGTGCCGCGTGCGGTAGGGCTCTTCGCCGAGCAGGCGCTCGACGAGGCGCTCGTAGGCGTCGGGTCGGTCGTCGGCGGTGAAGGCGGAGAGTTCGGCGGGCGTGGGCGGCAGGCCGGTGAGCACGAGGAACGCGCGCCGGGCCTGCGTCGCGGCATCGGCGCGCGGCGACGGCGTGATGCCGGCGCGTCGTCGCGCGTCCTGCAAAAACCGGTCGACCGGATGCGCAACGTCGTCGACCGCGGGAATGGTCTGCGGTTTCGGCGCCACGAACGACCAGTGCGCCTCGTACTCGGCGCCGGCGGCGATCCAGCGGCGCAGCACGGCTTGTTCGTCGCTGGTCAGGGCGGGCTTGCCGCTCGTGACCGGCGGCATGCGCTCGCTGACGTCCGGATGCGCGACGCGCTGCAGCAGCATGCTCCGATCCGGATCGCCGGGCACGATCGCCGCACCGCCGTCGCGAGCGGCCAGCGCGTCGTCGCGCACGTCGAGGCGCAGGCCCGCTTCGCGCGTGCCGGCGTCGGGACCGTGGCAGCGAAAGCACCGGTCGGACAGGATCGGCCGCACGTCGCGGCCGTAGCGCGGCGCGGACTCTTGCGCAGTCGCCAGCGGCGAACACGCGAGCAGGAGGAGCAGGCCGGACAGCAGGGACGTCGGCGGCATGGCAGCGGTGGGGCGACCGAAGTCGCGGATCATGCGCGCGCTGCGTTCGAGTGTCACCCGGGGGCGTCGTTCTTTCGGCGGCCGGCGGCATGATGGCGGCGATGCCGACGAGGAACTGCCCCGACTGCAAGCGCGAGATGCGCGAACTGCGCCACCAGGACGTCGTGGTCGACGCGTGCGACTGCGGCGGCATGTGGTTCGACCGGGGCGAGCTCGCGGCCTGGCGCGCGGCCCACGCGACGGTGCAGACCGTGGTCGCGAAGCCGCGGACGGGGCCGGCGTGCCGTTGCCCGCACTGCGCGGGGCCGTCCCTGGGTCCGGTGTGGCTCGACAGGGTCTCCGCTGCGAGCTGCTCTTCGTGCCAGGGCTACTGGCTGCCGGGGACCAGCGTCGCGATGGTCGGTCGCGGCGGACGAGGCGCGACGGACTCGGGAGCCTGGCTCACGGCGTTGATCGAATTCGTGGGCAACGTGGTCACCGGCGCGATGCTCTGAGCAACCGGGCGAGGGGCCCGCGCGTGGGGAGCGCTACTGCAGCTCCTGCAAGCGCAGCGCGTCGTGTTCCCAGGCGGCGGTGAGTTCGGCGATGCGGGCGGCGAGGGCCTCGAACTCGCGCTGCAAGCCGGCGGCGCGTGGGCCGTCGCGCCAGACTGCGGGGTCCGCGAGTTGCTCGCCGAGAGCCTGCTTCTGCGCCTCGGCCGCCTCGATCTGCTGCTCGAGTCGCTGCGCACTCTGCTGCAGCTTCTTGACCTGCTTCTGCACGTCGTTCTTCGCCGGCGGTTGCTTGGCGGTCGGCGGCGGCTCACGCCGAGACGCCTTGCTGTCGCCGCCGCTCGCCGCGGTCAACGCCGCGCGGGCCGAGGCCGCCTTCGTCTTGTGCAGATAGAAGTCGTAGTCGCCGAGGTACGGCGTCAGCACACCGCGGTCGACGTGCACGACCTTGTTGGCGAGGGCTTTGATGAACCAGACGTCGTGGCTGATGAAGACCAGCGTGCCTTCGAACTGCTTCAAGGCCTGCACCAGCGCGTCGATGCTGCCCATGTCGAGGTGGGTCGTCGGCTCGTCCATAAGCAGCAGGTTCGGCGGGTTCAGCAGCAGCTTCACCAGCGCCAGGCGGCTCTTCTCGCCGCCGCTCAGCACGCCGACCTTCTTGAACACCGCGTCGCCGGAGAAGAGGAACGAGCCGAGCAGCGTGCGCACGAACTGCTCGGTGACCTTGCTCTCGGTGTCGAGCGCCTCGGCGAGCACGGTGCGCTCGGCTTGCAGCATCTCGACGCGGTACTGCGAGTAGTAGCCGGCCGTCACGTTGTGGCCGAGGCTGCGTGCGCCGCGCTGCGGCGTGAGCTTGTCGGCCAGCAGTTTCAGCAGCGTCGACTTGCCAGCGCCATTGGGGCCGACCAGCACGATGCGTTCGCCGCGCTCGACCTCGAAGTCGACGCCGCGGTAGACCGGCTTGTCGCCGTAGGCGAAGTGCACGCCCTCGAGCCAGACGACGCGTTGCCCGCTGCGGATCGGCTGGGGGAAGCGGAAGCCGACCTTCTTGTCGTCGGCGACCGGGGCCTCGATGCGATCGATGCGCTCGATCTGCTTGAGCTTGCTCTGCGCCTGCGTCGCCTTGCTGGCCTTGGCCTTGAAGCGGTCGACGAACGCCTGCAGGTGCGCGATCTCCTTCTGCTGCGTCTTGAACGCCGCGAGTTGCTGGGCGTCTGCGGCCTCGCGCTGCGCGACGTAGCGGTCGTAGTTGCCGGTGAAACGCACCAGCTTGCGTTGGCGGATCTCGACGATCGCGGTGACCAGTTCGTTCAGGAACTCGCGGTCGTGCGAGATCACCAGGATCGCGCCGGGGTAACCCTGCAGGTACTGCTGGAACCACAGCAGCGTCTCGAGGTCGAGGTGGTTGGTCGGTTCGTCGAGCATCAGCAGGTCGGGCTCCTGCGTCAGCAGCCGCGCCAGGTGCGCGCGCATCACCCAGCCGCCGGACAACTCGCGCGCCGGCTTGTCGAACTGCTCGGGCCGGAAGCCGAGTCCCGCGAGCAGTTGCCGGGCCTTCGCTTCGACCGCGTAGCCGTTCTGTTCGTGGAAGCGCTCGTGCACGTCGTCGTGCAGCGTTTCGGGATGCAGCGCCTCCTCGGGATGGCCCTGGTCCCAGGCCTTCACCGCGCGCAGCAACTCGACGAAGTCCGGGGTCACCGCGCAGGCGACTTCGACCACCGTTTCGTCGCCGACCGGCGCACTCTCCTGCGGCAGGTAGCCGATCTTGGCATCGCGCTCCTTGGTGATGCGACCGTCGTCGGGCGGCTGCGCGCCGAGGATCAGCGAGAACAGGGTCGTCTTGCCCGCGCCGTTGGGGCCGACGAGGCCGATGCGGTCGCCGCGGTTGACCTGCAGGGCGGCGTCGGCGAACAGCACGCGATCGCCGTAGGACTTGCACACGCCGCTCAGGGTCAACATCGGGGGCGAAGAGTATGCAGATCCGACCGGGGCCGGGCCACGGCCAGCACGGCCGGCACGCATCGGTTCTGCGATCCGGCGTTCCGAGCGGCGCTTCCAGTGCGCCTACCGAGCCAGAGCCTCGACACCACCGCGGGCCGGTCGGCGATGATCGGCGGCCATGCTCCCTCGCTTCCTGCTGCCGTGCCTCGCGTTGTCCCTCGTGGCCTGTTCGTCGACGACCCCGATCGAGAACTCGTCGACGAGTTGGAACTGCGTCTGCACCGAGCCGACGAACCTACGGATGCAGGTCGTCGCGAACTGCGCCGAGTCGGCGAACGACATCGCCGGGCGCCTGCAGGTCGAAGGGACCTCGGGCGAACTGCGGCTGCGTCTCGTCGACCCGAACGGCATCGAGCGGATGGTCGCCACCGGCGGCACCTGCGACGTGCGCCATCGATCGCCGGGCGTGACCGGTACGTGGACCCTGCACGTCGAGCCGAAGGACTTCGTCGGCAGCTACTCGATCGAGCTCGCCGCCGGGGGTGTGTCGATTCCCGTTCGCGTCGAGATCGCCGTGGACGCGGAGCGATGACGGGTTCCTCCGGACAGCGCCTGCGCGACGGCTCAGCGTGGTGGTTTCCGGCGACGTACGCGATGCACGCGGCGGAGGAGTTCTGCATGGGTGAGACCTTCCCGGTGTGGATCTCGCGGCTCGCGGCCGTGCAGTTCACGGCGACGGCGTTCCTGTGGCTGAACGGGATCGCGATGGTCGCGATGCTGCTTGCCGCGTGGCTTGCCGCGGCGCGCGGTGTTCGCTGGCTCACGACCACGCTCGCGACGGTGGTCGCGATCAACGGCACGGCCCATCTGCTCGGCTCGCTCGTCACCATGACGTGGTCGCCCGGCGTCGTGACCGGCACCCTGCTGTGGCTGCCGCTCGGCGTCGCGACGCTGGTGCGGAAGTACCGTGACCAGTCGGCGCGGGGCTTCGTCGGCAGCGTGGCCCTCGGGTTCGCGGCCCACGCGATCGTGTCGGCCGTCGTGTTCGTTTCGTGAGCGCTGCCGTGGCGTGACGCCGCCGTCGACCGTCGCCGGAGAACCGACTCGGCTCAGCGGGCGTGCCGTGTGCGCGCGGAGGGGGCCTGCAGGTCGGCGAACGTGCAGCCGTCGGTCCAGTGCTCGAGGCTGTCCTGCAGTCGGCTCCACAGCGGGTGCAGGGCGCACGGATTCTGCGGATCGCAGGCGGCGAAGCCGAACGCGCAGCCGGCGTCGACGGCCAGATCGAGGGCTCGCAGCGCGTCGACCACCTTGATCGCCGCGGGTGGGCGCTGGAGATGGAAGCCGCCGCCATGCCCACGCTGGCTGTGCACGAGCCTGGCGAGCACCAGTTTGCGCATCACCTTCGACAGGTACTGCCGCGGCACGCCGGTGCGTTCGGCCAGCGCCGCCGCGTTCAGGCTCGCGCCGGGATCGAGGCCGGCCAGCACCGCCAACGCCCGCAGGCCGTAGACCGCGGTCAGGTTGAGGAGCATGCCGTGCATTCTGGAAGGCGGCGGACGGGACCGCCACCGGGGGAGCGTGTGCGCGCGCGTCCTGGTCTCAGTTCGCGGGCGGCAGCAGCACGCCGTCGACGACGTGCACGATGCCGTTGCTGGCGCGGATCGAGGCGATCACCGCCGCACCGTTGACCGTCACCTTGCCGCCCTCGACACCGAGCGTGACCTTCTTGCCGTTGGCCATGGCCAGCTGCTTGCCGGCCATCGCCTTCAGGGCGGGTTCCTCGTAGACGGCGGCGGCCACGTGGTACTTGAGGATCTCCTTGAGGTCGCCCTGCTTCTCCGGCTTGAGCAGGCCATCGACGGTGCCGGCCGGCAGCTTGCCGAACGCGGCGTTGGTCGGCGCGAATACCGTCAGCGGGCCCGGATTGGCGACCGACGTGACGTAGTTCGCAGCCTGCAGCGCGGTGACCAGCGTCGTGTGGTCCTTCGAGCCGATCGCGATGCTGACGATGTTGTTCGGGTCCAGCGGCGGCGGGCTCGAGTGCCGCTTGGCGGCGGCAGGTGTCGGGGTGGCCGGCTTCGCGGCCTCGGAGGAACAGGCGGCGACGACGGAGAGGGTCAACAGGAGGGCGCAGCGTGCATGCATGGTGAAGCCTCGGTTTCAATGGATGCAAGGGTCCACCAAGGGCCAGAATTTCTATCCAGCGTCCCGGCGATCGAACGCCGGGACACCTTGGCATGCGGTCCTTCCGGTCCGACGGGTCGCTGAAATAATGGATCGCGGACTCCATTGAGTGGGCATGGCCCGTCCTCTGTCCATGAAGCTGCAAGCCCTCGCCCCGTTGGCTGTCCTCGTTCTTGCCACTGCCTGCGGTGGTTCCATGCCGACCCCGAAGGCGCCCAGCGGCAGTGGCAAGTCGGCCGCACCGGCTCCCGTGAGCACGGCCGTGGCGAAGGCGCAATACGACTCCTTGTGCCTCACGTGCCACGGGCCCTCCGGCCACGGCGATGGGCCGGGCTCGGCCCAGCTCGATCCAAAGCCCCGATCGCTCGACGACCCAACCTGGCAGGCGTCGGTCACCGACGAGCACATCAAGAAGGCGATCGTGTTCGGCGGCGCGGCCGTCGGCAAGAGCCCGATGATGCCCGCGCAACCGCAGCTCAAGGGCCAGGACGCGCTGCTCGACGGCATCGTGAAGATCGTGCGCGGCTTCCAGAAGAAGTGACCCAGTCGATCCCCGCCGGCGGAACACCCGGCCGGCAACCCCGAACCCTGACGACGACCATGCAAGCAATCCGCTCGTTCCGTTCGCCACCCGTCGTGGCCTTCCTTTCCCTGCTGACCTTGACCGCCTGCGGCGGTCGCCAGGCTGGCGGTTCCGGTGGCGGGGGAGGCGCCGACGTGCTCGCCCTGATGCAGGCGCGGGATCTCAGCGAAGCCGACGTCACCGCGGCGCTGAAGACCTACACGCCGACGGGCAAGCACGACGAGTACCTGACGTTCGCGTCCGGCGGCCACGGCGGCAACCTGATCGTGATCGGCGTGCCGAGCATGCGGATCCTCAAGTACGTCGGCGTGTTCGCGCCGGAGCCGTGGCAGGGCTACGGTTACGGCGACGAGGGCGACGACGTCCTGGCCCAGGGGAATCGCGGCGGCCAGGAGATCACGTGGGCCGACATGCACCACCCGGCACTCAGCGAGACGGGCGGCGAGTACGACGGCAAGTACATCTTCGTCAACGACAAGTGCAATCCGCGGGTCGCGGTGGTGGACCTGTCGGACTTCATGACCAAGCAGATCGTCAGCAGCGAACTGATCGCGTCGGAGCACGGCGCAACGTTCGTGACGCCCGACACCGACTACGTCATCGAGACCTCGCAGTACCCGGCACCACTCGGCGGCGTCTACGCCCCGATCGAGCAGTTCAACGAGAAGTACCGCGGCGCGATGATCTTCTGGAAGTTCGACAAGAAGGCGGGCCGCATCGTGCCGGCCGAGTCCTTCGCGATCGAACTACCCCCGTACATGCAGGACCTGGCCGACTGCGGCAAGAAGGTCAGCGACGGGTGGGTGTTCTGCAACTCGATCAACACCGAGCGCGCCTACGGCGGCATCCTCGAGGGCAAGCCGCCGCTCGAGTCCGGTGCGACGCAGAACGACACCGACTACCTGCACTGCATCAACTGGCGGCAGGCGGAAGCGCTCGCCAAGGCCGGCAAGACCGAGACGATCGCCGGCATGCGGGTCATCCGCATGCAGACGGCGATCGACGAAGGCCTGCTGGCGTTCGTGCCGGAGCCCAAGAGCCCGCACGGTGTCGACATCACCCCGGACGGCACCGCGGTCGTGGTCGGCGGCAAGCTCGACACGCACACCACCGTCTACGACATCCTGAAGATCGCCGCGCAGATGAAGGAGAAGAAGTACGTGGGCAAGGACCCGTACGGGGTGCCGATCCTCGACTTCAAGGGCTCGATCTTCGGCCAGTGCGAGATTGGGCTGGGGCCGCTGCACACCGTGTTCGACGACAAGGGCTTCGCCTACACGTCGGTGTTCATCGAGACGGTCGTGGCCAAGTGGTCGCTGAAGGACCTGAAGGTCGTCGACAAGCTCGACACGCACTTCAACATCGGCCACCTGGTGGCGGCCGAGGGCGACACGGTCAGCCCGGACGGCAAGTACCTGATCGCGATGAACAAGTGGGCGCTGGACCGCTTCACGCCGGTCGGCCCACTGCTGCCGCAGAACTTCCAGCTCGTCGACATCAGCGGCGACAAGATGCAGCTGCTCTACGACATGCCGCTGCCGCTCGGCGAGCCGCACAACGCGCAGATGATCAAGGTCGGCAAGATCAAGCCGATCGAGGTCTACAAGCCGATCGGGACCAACCCCTACACGCACGCGGTCGATCCGAACGCGACCGTGGCCGGCAAGGAGCGCATCGAGCGCAAGGACGACGGCGTGCACGTCTACATGACGGCGGTGCGCAGCCACTTCACGCCCGACATCGTGCGCGTGAAGCAAGGCGACACCGTGCACCTGCACGTGACCAGCGTCGAGCAGGCGAAGGACGCCACGCACGGCATCGCGATCGGCGGCCAGAACATCAACGTCAGCCTCGAACCCGGCAAGCACTGCAACATCGTGTTCAAGGTCGACAAGGCCGGCGTCTTCCCGTTCTACTGCACCGAGTTCTGCTCGGCCCTGCACCTCGAGATGGCCGGCTACCTGCTGGTCGAGCCGAAGTGACGTCACGCGCTGCCGCCACTCCCGTGAAGACGAGCCACCATGCCCCGACGCGCCGCACTCCTGCTGCTTGCGTTCGCTGCTTGCCGCAGCGACGTGACCCCGCCGACGGCGCCTTCGTGGCTCACGCCGTCGACGGACGGCACGCCGGTCCCTGCCGGTGATGCCCTGACAGCGGCGATCGCCGCCGCAGCACCAGGCGCCACGCTGCGCCTGCTGCCGGGGCGGCACCAGGGTCCGCTGCGGATCGACAAGCCGCTGGTGATCCACGGCCCAGCCGACGCGGTGGTGCACGCAGAGAACGGTTCGACCGTGCGCGTGCAGGCCGACGGCGTGCAGCTGCGCGGCTTCACGGTCGTCGGCAGCGGCCAGCGGTTCGACATGATGGACGGCGGCGTGCACCTGCAGGGCAACGACCTGGTGGTGGAGGGCCTCACCGTCCGGGACGCCCTGTTCGGCATCCTGCTCGAGAAGTGCCGCCGCGCGGTCGTGCGCGGCAACACGGTGGTGGGCACCGGCTTGCCGGCGATGGGCCTGCGCGGCGACGGCATCCGCCTGTGGGAGACCAACGACTCCGAGATCACCGACAACATGGTGACGGACGCGCGCGACATCGTCGTGTGGTACTCGTCGCGCAACCACCTGCGCCGCAACACCGTGATGCGCTGCCGTTACGGCACGCACTTCATGTACAGCCACGAGAACGTGGTCGAGGACAGCCGCTACGTCGAGGACGAGGTCGGAGTGTTCGTGATGTACTCGCGCGACATCACCCTGGCGCGCAACCTGCTGGCCAAGGCCGGTGGTGCTGCCGGCATCGGCATCGGCCTCAAGGAGGCCGGCAACATCACGGTCGAGGACTGCTGGCTGCTGGCCAACACGACCGGCATCTACGTCGATGCGTCGCCGCTCGATCCCGCGCACCACAACCGCTACCGACGCAACGTGCTGCGGTTCGCCGAGAACGCAGTGTCGCTGCACAGCCGCGCGCAGCGCAGCGAGTTCGTGGACAACGAGTTCCGCGACAACGGCGCCGTGATCAAGGTCGGCGGCCAGGGCGATGCGCTCGCCTGCGACTTCCGCGGCAACTACTACGACAGCTACCAGGGCTACGACTTCGACGGCGACGGCCGCGGCGACGTGCCGTTCGAGTTCCGCCGGTTGTCGACGCAGCTCGAGGGGCGGTATCCCGAACTGGCGCTGCTGCATGGTTCGCCGGCGATGGGGCTCGTCGACGTGGTCGGCGAGGTCATGCCCCTGTTCGCGCCGCGGCGCCTGTTGCACGACGCGACGCCGCGAATGGCTCCGATCGCCATGGCCTGGACCCCGGAGGCGCACCGTGGACGTTGAACTGCACCGCATCGGCAAGCGCTTCGGTCGGGTCGAAGCCCTGCGCGACGTCACGATGCGCCTGCCCGCCGGCAGCCGCACGGCGTTGATCGGCCCCAACGGGTCGGGCAAGTCGACGCTCGTCCGCGTGCTGATGGGCTCGCTCGGGGCTGCGGGCGAAGTCCGGTGCGATGGCGTGCGGGTCGGCGAAGAGCGCTCGGGCCTCGCGCACCGCATCGCCTACGTGCCGCAGGTCGCGCCGCGCTTCGCCGCCCCGGTGCGCGACGTCGTGCGGGCGGTGAGCGGTCTGCGCGGTCGCAGCGTCGAAGAAGTCGGCGCGATCGCCGCCGAGCTCGGGGTCGACCTCGGCGAACTGGCGCGGCGACCGTTCCGGGCGTTGTCGGGCGGCCAGCGCCAGAAGGTGCTGGCGGCGCTGGCGCTGGCGTCCGGGGCGGAACTGCTCGTCCTCGACGAACCGACGGCGAGCATGGATCCGCGCAGCCGGAGCGCGTTCTTCCGGCTCGTCGAGCGCTTGCCCGCGGCGACCTCGGTGTTGCTCTGCTCGCATCGGCTCGACGAGATCCGCAGGCTGGTCGAGGCCGTCGTCGTGCTGGCCGACGGCCAGGTCGCCTGGCAGGGCGCGGCGAACGCCTGGCTCGACGAACACGCCGAGGCGGTGATCGAGGTGCGCGCGGCCGGCGACGGCGCCGATGGGTGGTTGCGCGACCGCGGGTTCTCGCGGGGGGCCGGGGGCTGGTGGAACAAGTCGTTGCCGGTGGCCGAGCGCGCGCGGCTGCTCGCCGAAATCGGCCGCTCGCTGGACGGCCAGGTACAGGACGTCGTCGCGCGCGACGTCGAACGTCTCGATCTCGGCACCCGGAGACCACAGCCATGAACGCACTGGTGACCCGCTTCCTGCCGCTGACCCTGCTCGCGCTCGTGCTGGCGATCGTCGGCACGGCGATCGGCTGGTCGGTGCTGGCGTCGGGGAAGCTGCCCGACGGCCCCGCCGAACTCGTCTGGGACAAGGCGGCGTGCGTGGCGTGCGGCATGCACGTCGGCGAGCCGCCGTTCGCGGCCCAGGCGACGACCAAGGACGGGCGTGTTCACGCGTTCGACGACCCGGGCTGCCTGTTCCTCTGGATCGAGGAACAGCACCCGGACCTGCACTCGGTGTTCTTCCGACACCACCAGGAAGCCCGCTGGATCGCGCGCGATCGCGTGGCCTTCGTGTCGGTGTCGCCGACGCCGATGGGGTTCGGCTTCGGCGCCGTGGACGCCGGCACCCCGGGCGCGATCGACCACGACGAATGCCGGCAGCGTTGCCTGCAGCGGACCACCGGCCACGGGGACAAGCGATGAAGCTCACGCGCGAGATCGCCGTCGTCGCCCGGCTCGACTTCGCCGAGGTGCTGCGGTCGCGGTGGCTCATCTTCTGCCTCTGCGTGCACGCGATCCTCGCCGGCCTGTTCGTCCTGGTCGGCCTGCGTGAGTCGGGCGTGATCGGCTTCACCGGCATGGGGCGCGCCCTGATGTCGTGGAGCCACGCGCTGCTGTTCCTGCTGCCGCTGCTGGCGCTGTCGGCGACCGGCCAGGTCGTCAACACCGCGCGCGACGACGGCTCGCTCGAGTTGCTGCTCGCGAACCCGGTCAGCCGCACCGGCTACTTCGTCGGCACGAGCCTGGTGCGGATCGGCGCCCTCTGCCTGCCCTTGCTGGTGGCGATGCCGGTGATGGGGTTGGTCGGGGCGATGGCGTTCGGCCAGGACGTGCCCTGGGACTTCCTGCTGCGGGGCATGGCGGTGAGCACGGCGTTGCTGCTGTGTTTCGTCTCGCTGGGCCTGCTGGTGTCGACGCTGGTGCGCAACCAGGCGAAGGCGCTGATGCTGACGATCCTGATCTGGGCGCTCGGCGTGGCGTTGATCGACTTCGCGTTGGTCGGCGTGATGCTGCAGTGGGAACTGCCGCCGTCCGCGGTCGTGGCCCTGGCCGCGCTGAACCCGGTGCAGTGCGCGCGGCTGGCCCTGCTGTCGGCAGCACAGCCCGAACTGTCGACCTTCGGTCCGGTCGGCTTCTTCCTCGCCAACAAGATCGGCGGCACCGCGATGCTGTGTATCGGCATCGGCTGGCCGTTGTTGCTCGGACTCACTGCCTGGTCGTGGAGCCTCGGCGCGTTCCGCCGCCACGACCTCGTGTGAACGGAGACCCTGATGCGCCCGCCTGCTGACAACTTCTGGGAGTTCCTCGATGCGCCGCTGCGCGTGCGTTCGCGCTGGTTGCTGGTCGTGCTGGTCGTCCCGCTCGTGCTGAGTTTTCTGTTCCCGCTGTGGCGGATCAGCATGAAGGCCCCGCAGTACCCCGAGGGCCTGAAGATGGACATCTACTCCTACCAGGTCGTCGGCGGCAACGACGGGCACGACATCCAGGAGATCAACACGCTCAACCACTACATCGGCATGCGCACGATCACGCGCGACGAGCTGCGGGATCTCGACTGGATTCCGTTCGCGCTGGTGGCCATGGCGCTGCTCTCGCTGCGGGCCGCGCTGCTCGGCAACGTGCGCGCGCTGATCGACCTGTCGATGATCGCCGCCTACGTGTCGGGCATCGCCTTCGTGCGGTTCGTCTGGATGCTGTACGAGTTCGGCCACCAGCTCGACCCGAAGGCCCCGGTGCGGATCGAACCGTTCATGCCCGTGATCTTCGGGGAAAAGCAGATCGCCAACTTCCTGACCTGGAGCATGCCGCAGGGCGGCTCGCTGCTGCTCGGCGCGTTCACCGCCGGCGTGTGGGCACTCACGTTGTGGCACCTGTGGGTGGGTCGACGGCAAGCGAGGTCGCTCGCGGTGGTGCCGGCATGAACGCTCGGCGCTGGACCTCCCCGTGCGTCCTCGGGGTCGCCGTCGCCGTCGTCGCCGCAGCATGCGGCAGTCGCGGTGCCGAGGCTGCACCAGCCGCCGTCGCCCCGTCCGCCGACGCGCCGGCCGGTCCCCACACCGTCGTCGTCTTCGCCACGGCCTCGCTCGGGCCTGCGTTCCAGGCCCTCGCGCGTCGCTACGAGGCCGACCATCCTGGGGGGCGGGTCGAACTCGTCGTCGCGGGCGGCGCGCGTCTGTTGGCGCGCATGAACGCCGGCGAACGCGCCGACGTCGTCGCCATCGGCGACTCGTCGCTGATGTCGCGCTTCGCCGCGTCGGCCCTGCTCGCTGCCCACAGTCCGACCGAGCTCGCGCGCAGCCGCATCGCGATCGCCGTGCGCGCAGGCGATGCCAAGGGCATCCGCTCGCTGCGCGACCTCGCGCGTCCCGATGTGCGGGTCGCGCTCGGCGCACGTTCGTCCTCGATCGGCCGGCACGGACGCTGGGTGTTGTCGCGGCAGCAGCTCGAAGTGACGCCCGCCGCGGAAGGCGACAGCGCGGCTGCGGTGCTGGCGAGACTCGTCGCCGGCGAGGCCGACGCCGCGATCGTCTACACGACGACGTGCCGCGGCGTCGACGGCGTGGTGACGGTGACGGTGCCAGAGGCCGAGAACACGCCGGTGCTCTACTCGATCTCGGAGACCCGCGAGGCCAAGGAACCCCGCGGCGCGGCGGCGTTCCGGGCGCTGGCGCTCGGCGCCGATGGGCAGGCGATCCTGAAGGAGCACGGATTGCTGCCGATCGGCGCCAAGGGGCCGTGACCGTCAGCGCACGGCGCGGAAGCCGACCAGCTCGATGCGCGGCGCCAGGTAGTCGTCGCGCACCGGTTCTTCCCGACACAGGTCGGTCGAGAGGTACTTCTTGTTGCTGTCGGCGAAGACGGTGACAACCGCTCCGTCGGCGATCTGCTCGACGAGCTGCGCGGCGCCGAGGAAGTTGGCGCCAGAACTGATGCCGACGGCGAGGCCGAGCTCTCGGGCCAGCGCTTGCGCCATCAGGATCGCGTCGCCGTCCCACGCGTCGACCACGGCATCGAGCCAGTCGAGATCGACGACCGCGGGCACGAACTCGTCGGAGATGCCCTGGATGCGGTGATGCCCGACCTTGTGGCCCGTGCGCAGCGTCGGCGAGTTCGCGGGTTCGAGTGGGTGTATGCGCACCTTCGGAAACACGCTGCGCAGCGCGCGCCCCACGCCCATCACCGTGCCGCCGGTGCCGACGCCGGCGACGAACGCCGCGGGCCGCGCCGCGAAGGCCTCCAGCTGCAGCAGGATCTCGGGTCCGGTCGTGGCGGCGTGCGCCCGCACGTTCGCCTGGTTCTCGAACTGCCTGGGCAGGAAGACGCCGCGGTTCTCGCGCGCGAACCGCTCGGCCTGCTGCACCGAGCCGAGGAAGCCGCCGTCGGCCGCCGACACCGGCACCACCTGCGCGCCGAACGAGGCGATGAGCTGCACGCGCTCGCGGCTCATCCAGTCCGGCATGTAGATGCGCACCGGGTGCCCGAGGGCTGCGCCGATCGCCGCGAAGGCAATGCCGGTGTTGCCGCTGCTCGCCTCGACGATGGTGTCGCCCGCCTGCAGCTGGTCGTTGCCGTAGGCCTCGCCGAGGATGTGGCAGGCCATGCGGTCCTTCGTCGAGCCGGTCATGTTCATCGACTCGTACTTCGCGAACAGCCGGCGCTCGCGACCATCGAAGCGATAGAGAACCTCGAGCATCGGCGTGTGGCCGATGAGCTGCCGGACCGCTGCGATGCTGCGCGCGTGTGCTGGCGAGAAGGCGTGGAGCGTCATGCTGGGGATGGGAACGCCTGTCGAGACGCATACTTCCACGACATGAGTGCGCGTGGCTCCCGCCGTCGCCGCGGGGCGCCGAGCCTCCCGCTCACTTCGATGCCGGCGGGAACACGATCACCGGCACCGGGGATCGGGCGAGCACGGCCTCGGTCACCGAGCCGAGCAGGAACCGCCGCAGGCCCGAGCGCCCATGGGTCGCCATCGCGACGTAGGCCACGCCTTCGCGCCCGATGCACTCGCAGATCGCCGAAGCCGCACCGACGCCGGCTTCGACGACGACCCGCGGGGGGGGATTGGCGCCCGTCGTGGCCACGAGCCGCGTCAGCGCCTCCTTCCATTCGGTCGCCAACCCCGGCCAGATGTCCCCGCCCATGCTGACGCCGACGAGGGGCTCGGCAACCGCGAGCTCGGCCACGCCGCAGAGGGTGACCGGCAGCCCGAGCTGGCGCGCCAGCGCGAACGTGGGGCCGAACGCACGCTGCGACTCGTCCGAGCGATCGGTCGTGAGCAGGATGCCGCCGGTCGCGGCCGGATTGCGCGTCTGTGCCGTGGGTGGGAAGCAGACCACGGGCACCGGGCTCTTGCGCACGACCTTGGCGGCGACCGACCCGAGCCGAAGGGTGTCGAGCATCGACTTGTTGCTCGAGCACAAGAACACGAACCGGACGTCGGCCTTCGCCACCCGCGCCAGGATCGCCGCCGCGACGTCGTCCGCGGCCTGCACTTCCGTGGTCACCTTGGTGCCGACCGGCATTGCATCGGCGAAGCCGCGCAGCTTCGCCTTCGCCCGCGCGACGTCGCCGGGCACATCGTGGGTGAGGGCCGGGGCCAAGACCGGATCGTGCACGACGTGCAGCAGGGTCGTCTCGCCGCCGAGCCGGGCGGCCCAGCGTGCTGCCTCGGCGCAGAGCGTGTTCGTGGCGGGCGAGAAGTCCGTGGCAACCAGGATCGTCATCGGCGGATGGCCTCCAGGGGAACGCGATGCGGGGACGTTGGAGTGTACGCGAGTCGCGGGTGGCGAACAGGTCGGATCCGGCGCCGTCGCAAGCGGCGGGCGAGCGGTCCCCGCATCCGAACGGAATACCGCGCTGCGAGTGAAATTCGGTCGTTCGTCGGCAGGGGCGTCGGCGACCGTCGTCCGACGCCGCGACGATCACGGCAACGCGAATGCGCGCAACGCCGGCAGCAGCACATCGTCGGTATCGCCGAGACCGGCGATCGCTCGTGCCGTCGAGCCGCGATGGGAGTCGATCAGGTGCACGTCGAACTGCTGGATCACGAGTTGGGTCGCGAACGCCGCCGTGATGTCGCGTTGCGCCTTCGGGTCGCCGTCGCCCTGCGCCAGCAGGAGCGAGGGGCGCTGCTCCTTGCTGATCGCGAGCTTCGCCAGCAGGTCCGGGGCCTGACCGAGCGCGCCGCCCAGCACGACGCGGCCGTGCAGTCCGTCACGCCGCGCCAGATCCGCCGCCAGCACCAACGCGCCGCCCCGTGCTGTCCCGCCCAGGCACGTTGGGGCCGGCACGCCCAAGATCGCTGCCTGCATCCGCAACTGGCGCCAGAGCGCTGCCACCCTGCCGGCATCCGCGGCGCCCGCGACCCGGACGAACGCGGCGCCGAACGGGACGAGTGCATTGCCGACCGCCGTCGCGAGCGCTTGTTCCGCGGGATCGGTCACGACCCAGACCACGGTCGCCAGGGCGACCGGCCCCTCGGGCCGCTGCACCACCACATCGGCACCGGCGAGCCGCAGGGACACGGGTGCTGCTGGCCGCCGGCGCTCGATCGCCGCCGGTGGCGCGCCGGGTGGCGCCTGCACGAAGGCGACGATGCGCGACAGCACCGCGTCGCGGGGATTGCCGAGGCCGAGCACGTAGTCGATGTGATCGCGCCCCGCGAGTTCTTCGGCGACGACGGAGACATCGCTGTCGCGCAGCCGGTCGCGGAGCATGCGCCCGCACAACGACAGGCCCGCCAGATCACGTTCGCCCCACAGCAGCAGCATCGGCGGGTCGCCGGCCGAAGCGTGGGTGAGCGGCGAACCATCCCTGCGCACGCTCAGGTCGTTGCCGAACACCTTCTCGAGCACCACGTGGCGGGTGCGCACCTCGTACACGCCCGACAGGGCGACGGCCCCACGCAGGCTCGAGCGCGGCACGCCTGCCGACGCCAGCCGCTCGCCGTCGAGCGCGAGCCAACTGACGAGATGCCCACCGGACGAATGCCCGAGCATGAACAGGCGATCGCCGTCGTAGCCGTACTGCTTGGCGTTCCGGTGCAACCACGCGAGTGCGTGCCCGCAGTCCATGACCATCGCCGCCGGCTTGCCGAACGGGAACTGCTGCGTGTTGATGCACGCACACGCGATGCCGTGCTGCGCCAGCGCGTGCGCCAGCGGGGCGCCGAAGTCCTTGCTCCCGCCGGTCCACGCGCCGCCATGCACGAACATCACGAGCGGCGGGCTCTGGACGTCACGCGGCAAGTAGAGGTCGAGTTCGTTGCGGCGTGGGCTCCTGGCGAAGCCGTCGTGGTACTGCAGGTCGCGCACCACGGTCGCGGGAACGGGCGCCGCGGGGTCGCGGCGGGTGCCGTCCGCGCCTTGGGCGATCGCGATCGCGGTCGGGCAGGGCAGCAAGACCAGAGGGAGTGACAGGCGGCGCATGCAGGCCACGCTACCGCGTTTACTTGGCGGTGCAAAGTGCCCACGACATCGGTCCGTCCCGAACCCGGCGGAGGTCGGTTACGTTGCGGTCCTGTCCCAGGAGGTACTCATGACCGCTCGATGGCTGTTCCCGTTGGCCCTCTGCGGGGCCATGTTCGCCCAGGAGCCGGCGCAGGATCCGTTCCCGCGCGAAGGCAATCCCGCGCAGCGCGCGAAGAAGGACCCGCTCGAAGGCAAAGCACCGCCGCCTCTCGTCGTCGGCAGCTGGCGCAACACCGACCAACCGCTCGCTCTCGCGGATCTGCGCGGCAAGGTCGTGCTGCTCGACTTCTGGGGCGTCTGGTGAGGGCCCTGCAGGGGTGCCGTGCCGCACCTCCTCGAGCTGGCCAGCAAGCACAAGGACGCGGGCCTCGTCGTCATCGGGGTCCACACCACGAACGGAGCCGACCGCATGCCGGCGTTCGTCGACGAGCAGAAGATCACCTATCCGGTGTGCATCGACGTCGACAACGCGACGACGACGGCGTTCGCGGTCGATTCGTATCCCGACTACTACCTGATCGACCGCGCCGGCAACCTGCGTGTCGCCGACCTGCAGAACGCGGCGCTCGACGGCGCGATCACCGCATTGCTCGCCGAGAAGGCGCCGCCAGTCGCTGCTGCTGCGGCCGGGGAGCGTGACGCGCAGAAGCGGCTCGACGCCGGGCTCGCCGCCGCGAAGGCCAGCGACCGCAAGCTGCTCGTGCACGTGCACGGGCCGGGTTGAGGCTGGTGCACGAGGCTCGAGGAGTTCCTCGAGCACCCCGAAGTGCACGCGCTGCTGGAGAAGGACTACGTGCTGCTGTCGCTCGACAGCGGCAAGCACACGAACGCGGCCCCCGTGATCCAGAAGCTGCGCGCCGGCCACCGCGGCGGCGGCATCCCGTGGATGACGATCCTCGATGGCGACGGCAAGGAACTGGTCACCGCCAATGGGCCGAACGGCAACGTCGGTTGTCCGGCGCAGCCCGAGGAGATCGCGTGGTTCCGGACGATGCTCGAACGCACCGGCAAGCGGCTGCAGGCCGCGGACCTGGACGTCGTCGAGCGCCACAACAAGGCGTTCGCGGAGAAGTGGCTCGGCAAGAAGAAGTGAGCGCCGCCGTGACGCCGCTCGGCGTCGCGGCGCCTCGATCGCGCGGCGCCCGTTCGCGTGCGCGCTGCCGCGGCTCGCGACCCGCTCGGTTTCAGAACGGGTTGCCGAAGCCGAGCGTGAAGTTCGGCCCTTCGTCGGACCAGCCCCAGTCGATGCGGAACACCGCCTCGCGCGAGAACGCGACCCGGAAGCCCACGCCGACGCTGTCGAGGAAGCGTCCGTCGTGGAGGTCCTCGATGCCGCTGGCGACGGTGCCGAACTCGTAGAACACGCCGAGCCCGATGCGTTCGATGCGCACGGTGTCGGTGAAGGCGATGCCGCGCGGGATCAGGTTGACGCGGTACTCGGCGGCGGCGTGCGCCGCGGCGCGGTCGGTGAAGCGGTTCTGGATGTAGCCGCGCAGCGTGTGCGTGCCGCCGAGCGTCGGCAGGCTGTAGAACGGCAGGTCGCCGACGGTGTCCTGCACGAACACGCCGAACGCCAGCACGTCGGTCGGCGGATTCTCCTCGTCGCCGACCCCGCCGCGGTGCAGCAGGGGCGGCAGCGCGAACACGTGCTGGCCGTCGAGGCCCAGGATCGCGCCGACCTCGCCGCCGGTGCCGACGGCGACGTTGGCGGTGCCGCCGATGCGGATGCCGCCGTACGGCTGGTGCATGCTGTCGCGTGTGTCCCAGCCGAAGCTGGTCAGCAGCCAGGCCTGGTCGACGCCGTCGCCGTCGCGCACTTCGGCGGGGAACACCTGCTCGGTGCTCGGCACCGTCGACACGCGTCCCGCCGACAGGCCGTGGTGTTCGAGCTGCAGGTCGCTGCGCAGGACGAAATCGCTGCCGGGGTCGGGCAGCGACACACGCACGCCGAAGCCCAGCCCGGTGACCTCTTCGGTGTAGCTGGTCTCGGCGGCTCGAGGCGTGCGGCTGCCGAAGCCATAGAAGCGCCGCGTCAGCGTCTTCTCGTAGCCGAGCCGCCCGTAGAGGCGCCCGCGTTCCTCGCGCAACACGCCGCCGCCCGGCAGCTCGCGGTGGTGCAGCCAGCGCGACCAGTTGATCTTGTAGGCCTGCTGCCCTTCCTCGGAGTGGGTGAGCAGAATGTTCGCGAACTCGCGGTAACGCTGGTCGCGGAAGTCGACGTCGGTGATCGCCATGCCGCCGCCGAACCCGATGTCCTCCTCGCGGAACAGGATCGGCGAGACGAACGAACTGACCAGGAAGCGATCGAAGATGCTGCCCGGCTTCATGCGCGCCTCGGGCGTGTAGCGCCAGCGCTCGGGGTGGGCGAGGTCGGTCGGGATCTGGGGTTTGGGGATGCGGCCGTCGGGATCCATGCCGTGCATCGGGTCGTAGGCGCGGCGCTCCTGGGCGCACAGGGGCGTCAGGGCGAGCACGAGCAGCAGGCAGCGGCGAAACGTCACGCGTGGCGATCGTCGCGAACGGCGCAGCGCGCGCAACCGTCTGGCCGTCGGCGGCCGCGTGCGGTGGAATGCCCGGATGGTCCTCCGATGCGTTCTGGCGCTCGCGCTCGCCGCGTTCGTTCCAGCGCAGCAGCCGTTCGACCTGCCGGCATTGCTGGACCGGCTCGTCGCTCCCGACTGGCTGTGGCGCTCGCCACCGGCCGGCGAACGTTGCGTGCAGTTCTCGAGCTACGACCGCGCGTCGCACCGCGGGCCGGGCGATCACGGCGCGTGGTACGCCAACGACGATCGCGGCAAGCACCTGCGCGTCGTCGAGAAGGACGGCGGCAAGGAGTTCGTGATGGTCGACGTGGCGGGGCCGGGCTGCGTCGCCAGGATCTGGTCGGCGAATCCGCAGGGCACGCTGCACTTCGACATCGACGGCGCGCGGGTGTGGAGCGTCGACTTCGCGCTGCTGTGCAGCGGTCTGCTCGAGGGTGTTCCCGAGCCGCTGGCGGGCGTGCGGGCGCGCGGCGCCAACTGCTACCTGCCGCTCCCGTTCGGCAAGTCGCTCGTGGTGTCGTGCACGTCGGGCGAGACCTACTACGCGTTCGATGTGGTGCAGTGGCCGGCTGGCCAGGCGGTGCAGAGCTTCACGCCAGCCCTGCTGGCGGCGCATGCCGGCACGATCCGCGAACGGTGCCAAGCGCTGCCTCTTGCCGGGCCCGTGTGGACGTCGGACGTCGGCCTGCGCGCGCGGCGTGAAGGCATCGATCGGGGTCGGGTCGTTCGTGCTCTGCACGTCGACTTTCCAGCCGGGCTGTCGGCGGAGAAGCGCAGCGAACTTGCCCGCGCCTGCCTGCTGGTCATCCGGTGCGGCGCCGAGGAGACCGTGCGCGTGCCGCTCGCCGACTTCTTCGCGGCTTCGCATGGTTGGGAGCCCCACAACACTCGCTTCCTCGGGGTCGCCGGAGCATCGGGGTTCTGCACGTTCCCCATGCCGATGCCCGACGGCGGGTCGATCCGCATCGACACGAAGCAGGCGGTCGGCGACGAATTGCCGTACCTCGGCATGGTGTTCACCGAGCCGCTGCCGGCGAGTGCGGAGCCGCCTCTGCTGTTCCGCGCGAGCTACCACCTGGTGAAGGGAACGAAGACGCGCCCCTTCACCGACCACCTCGTGCTCGACGCCAAAGGCAAGGGCCGCTTCGTCGGCTGCTCGCTGCTGGTGCGCAACCCGTCGCGCATCTGGTGGGGCGAAGGCGACGAGAAGTTCACGGTCGACGGCGAGGCGTTCCCGTCGTGGTTCGGGACCGGCACCGAGGACTACTTCGGTTACGCGTGGTGCGATCCGACGCCGTTCGCCGCGGCGTTCCATGCGCAGATCGAGTGCCAGGGCCCGCACAACTTCGGCTTCACGCAGCTCCACCGCACGCACGTGCTCGACTCGGTCCCGTTCCAGCAGTCGTTCCGCTTCGACCTCGAACGCTGGCACTGGGTGCAGGACACGACGATCGACTACGCGACCGTCGCCTACTGGTACGGCGCGCTGGGGGCGACGTCGGGGCTGCCGCCCGTGCCGAAGGCCGCCGACCGCGAACTGCCGCGCCTGCCGTCGCCGCCGATGTTCGTCGCCGAGAACGCGCTCGAAGGCGAGGCGCTGCACGTCGTGTCGTGCACGGGCGGCGAGCACCTCGTGCAGGACATGACGTTCCTCGAGAACACGTTCTCGCGCGACATGCAGCGTTGGTGGCGGAACGGCAAGGTCGGCGATCGGCTGGTGCTCGCGGTGCCGGTCGCTGCCGGGGGCCGCTACCGCGTGACGATGGCGCTGACCCGCGCGGACGACTACGCGATCGTCGCGCGGTCGCTCGGCGGCCACGACCTCGGCGAGTTCGATGGTTGGAACGAACGCGTCGCGACCACCGGGCCGCTGGACCTCGGCGTGGTGGCGTTGCCGGCCGGCACCGCCGAGTTGGTGTTCGTCCTGCGCGGCAACAACCCACGCAGCAAGCCGGCGATGATGGTCGGGCTCGACTGGATCCGGCTGGAGAAGGTCGAGTGAGCAATCGCGCGCAACGGGGCGTGTTCCGCTGCCCGAACTGCGGGGCAGGAGTGAGGGTCGGCGCGCTGGCGTGCCGGGAGTGCGGCAGCGACGCGAACACCGGTTGGCAGGACGATGCCGAGATCGACTACGCGCAGGTCGATCTGCCGGACGGCTACCGCGACGACGCCGTTGGCGACGAACTGCCGCCGAGCCGCGTGCCGCGCTGGGTCGTCGTCACCGCCCTCGTGGTGGCGGCGGTGATGATCGCCAGCGTGACGGGCGTGTGGGCGTTCTTCTGACGCTAGCGCTGCAGGTACATCGCCTGCACCTGCTCGCACGCGATCGCCACCGTGCCGCTCTCCGTCACCAGCGTGACGAAGCCCTGCCCGGTCTCGGGCACGCCGAACAGCAGCTTGCCCACGTAGGGTCCCTTCGCCGTCACCACCTGCACCGACGCGCCGGCGACGAACGGCCATGCCGACGCGGGCCGCAAGCGGACCGGCAGCACCTGGCTGGCCGGCCCACGCGCGAACGTCGCGTCGGGATCGTCGTCGCCGCGCGCGACCAACGCCACCGTGACGGGATAGTGGTCGCTGTAGACCTGCCGCCACGCCTCCTTCGCCATGCCATCGTGGTCGCTGTCGACGGCGTACGATTCGAGGCGCACCTCGGCGCAACCGACGCCGACCACCACCTGGTCGATCGGCTCGGGGAAGTGCTGGATGGTCGGCGCCGGGGCTGGCTGCGGCAGGTAGCGGCGCAGCCGGCTCTGTTCGAACAGCCGCTGCGGATCCGTGCCGTAGGTGCTGTTGAAGTCGCCGAGCAGGATGACATCGGGATCCTCACCGGGTGCCTGCTGCACGGCGTCGAGCCACGCCGCCAGGGCGCCGGCTTCGCCGCGCCGCTTCTGCTCGTCCTGCGCCTTCTGCCCGGCCTTCAGGTGCACCGTGACGAGCCGGAAGTCGCAGCCGCTCGCCTTGTGCTTGAAGCACGCGGTGACCGGCACGCGGTGGAAGATCGGCTGCCCCTCGAACGTGCGCGGCAACGCGAGCAGTTCCTCGGCGTGCAGCAGCGCGACCTGCGCCGTGTCGTAGACGAAGCCGATGCGCTGCGCGGTCTTGCCGTCGTCCCAGCCTCCGGACGTGCCGAGCAGCACGTTCCAGTCGGCACCCGCACCGGCAGCGACTTCGCGCAGCGAGGCCTCGTCGTTCACTTCCTGCACGGCGACCACCGCGACGCCGAGTTCGCCGAGCTTCTTGCCGATCGCGGCGTGGTCCGCCTTGGTGCGCGGCGGCAGGTTGTTGCGGAAGTTGCCAGGCGCGCCGAGGAACTCGAGGTTCCAGGTGCCAACGCGGAACGTGGACTCGGCCTGGGCCGGCAGCAGCGCCGCCAGCAGCAGGAACGACAGCGAATAGGACTTCATGCGGAGCCTTCGGCGCGCGCGCGGATCCCGCGCATCACGTCCTGGAGGAAGTGGATGTTGTGGATGGAGAGCAGGATGCCGGCCAGCATCTCGTCGGCGACGGCGAGATGCCGCAGGTAGGCGCGTGAGTACTTGCGGCAGCAGTAGCAGGTGCACCCGTCGACGAGCGGGGCCGGGTCGTCGGCGTACTGGGCGTTGCGCAGCTTGAGCGACGTGCCGTCCTTGCCGAAGGCCGTGTGGTTGCGACCGTGCCGCGTCGGGATCACGCAGTCGAACAGGTCCACACCTTGCGCCGTCGCGGCGAGCAGGTCCTCGGGCATGCCGACGCCCATCATGTAGCGCAGCTTGCCGGCGGGCAGGTGTCCGATGCAGGCGTCGAGCGCCACCGCCATCTGCGCCTTGGTCTCGCCGACCGACAGCCCGCCGATCGCGTAGCCGTCGAAGTCCATCGCGGCGAGGGCCTCGGCACTCTGCGCGCGCAGTTCGGCATCGATGCCGCCCTGGCAGATCGCGAAGACGGCCTGGCCGCGCGCCGATCCACCCCAGCGGTCGTGCACGTCGCGCGCCGCCCGGGCCCAGCGCAGCGTGCGTTCATGCGCGTCGCGCTGCTGGTCGCGCGGCGCGTCGCCGGGCGGGCAGTGGTCGAGCACCATCGCGATGTCGGGGCCGAGCTGCTTCTGGAACGTCAGCACCGACTCCGGCGTGCAGCGGTGCGTGCTGCCGTCGATCACCGACTGGAACGTCACGCCGCCGTCGTCGATCTTGACCTTGCCGCCGAGCGAGAACACCTGGTAGCCGCCGCTGTCGGTCAGGATCGGTCCGTCCCAGCCCATGAAGCGGTGCAGGCCGCCGAGCCGCTCGATGCGTTCGGCGCCGGGCCGCACGTGCAGGTGGTAGCTGTTGGCGAGGATCAGCTCGGCGCCGGTCGCGCGGACCTGTTCGGGCGTCAGGCCCTTCAACGTCGCGTAGGTGCCGACCGGCGCGAAGCACGGCGTCTCGAATGTGCCGTGCGGCGTGTGGTAGCGACCTCGACGCAGCGAGCCGCGCTGCGCGAGCAGTTCGAAGCGGAAGGCGCTCACACGATCACGCGAAGGGCAGCTCGCCCGGGCGGGTCTTCGGCGGCTCGATGCCGAGGTGTTCGTAGGTGCGCGGCGTCGCGACGCGGCCACGCGGTGTGCGCGCCAGCAAGCCCTGGCGGATCAGGTGCGGTTCGAGCACGTCCTCGAGGGTGTCCTCGGCCTCGTCGATCATCGCCGCCAGGGTCTTGAGGCCGACCGCGTCGTTGCGTTGCACCAGCGCCCGCAGCAGCCGTCGATCGACTTCCTCGAGGCCGAGGTGGTCGATGCGCAGCCGGCCGAGCGCTTCGGTGGCGACCTCGGCGTCGATGCGCGGCCGCTGCTGCACCTGGGCGAGGTCGCGCACGCGGCGCAGGATGCGCAGGCTCATGCGCGGCGTGCCGCGGCTGCGTTCGGCGCACAACGTCGCGGCCGCGTCGTCGATCGCGACCTGCAGGCGCGTGGCGGCGCGACGGAGGATCTGCTCGATGTCCTTGGTCGGGTACGGCTCGAGTCGCTCGACGATGCCGAAACGCGAACGGAACGCCGCGGTCAGCAGGCCTTCGCGCGTCGTCGCGCCGACCAGCGTGAACGGCTGCACGCCGAGCCGCACGCTGCGGCCGCTGGGCCCCGGATCGAGCACGACGTCGATCGCGTGGTCCTCCATCGCCGAGTACAGGTACTCCTCGAGCACCTTCGGCAGCCGGTGGATCTCGTCGATGAACAGCACCTGGTTGCGCTTGAGCCGCGTCAGCGTGCCGGCGAGGTCCTTCGGCGCGGTCAGCGCGGGCCCCGACGTCAACACGAGGTCCGCGCCCATGCCGTGCGCGATCAGGTGGGCGAGCGTGGTCTTGCCGAGCCCGGGAGGCCCACACAGCAGCACGTGGTCGAGCGGCTCGTCGCGTTCGCGCGCGGCGGCGATGGCGATGCGCAGGTTGTCGCGGATCTGCTCCTGGCCGACGAACTCGCCGAACGTGCCCGGGCGCAGGCTGCGGTCGAACTCGCGTTCGCCCGGATCGGAGAGGTCGTGGAACACCATCGAGGGGCGGGATGGTACTTGCGTTCGCCGGCGGTTCCACCACGCTGGCGCTGGTGACGGAAGCCGAACTGCCGATCTTCGACCTGCTGGGCCGCGAGAAACTGACCGCGATCGTCGCCGGCTTCTACCGCCGTGTGCCCGGCGATCCGATCCTCGGGCCGATGTACCCCCCGAACGACCTGGCCGGGGCCGAACAGCGCCTGCGCAGCTTCCTGATCTACCGGTTCGGCGGCCCGCCCGACTACCTGCACGAGCGTGGCCATCCGCGGCTGCGCATGCGGCACGCGCCGTTTGCCATCGACCATCGCGCGCGCGATCGCTGGATGGAGTTGATGATGGCGTCGGTCGTGGAGCAGGGCGTCAGCGAGGAGCACCGCGCCTACCTCGAACGCTTCCTCGGCGACATCGCGACGTTCCTGCAGAACCGCTGAGTCGGGGCCGGCCCGTGAACCAACAACCGAACAACCCGCTGCACGGCGTGACCCTGCAGGCGATGCTCGAGTTCCTGATCGAGGAACTTGGCTGGGAGCGGATGGCGGCGGCCGTCGACATCCGTTGCTTCACGCACGAGCCGAGCCTGACGTCGTCGCTGAAGTTCCTGCGCAAGGTGCCGTGGGCACGCGCCAAGGTGGAGCAGCTGTGGCTGCGCACGCGGGCGGCGCGGCCCTGACGTAGCGGCGCCGCGCGGACACGGTCGACGGCGAGTGCTCTTCACCGTGAGGCGTCCGCTTCGCATAGTGGCGCGATGCGCTGGCTGCTCGTCGCCTTCTCGCTGCTCCCATTGGCCCCGGCCCAGCAGGACGCCGCCCGTTCGTTGTGGAACGGCAAGGACCTCGCGGGCTGGCACGGGCAGCGCCACTTCGATCCCTACAAGCTCGCGGCGATGACGCCCGACGAACGGGCGAAGCTGCGGGCCGAGGACGACACGTCGATGCGCGCGCACTGGCGCGTCGAGAACGGCGAACTCGTCAACGACGGAAACGGCGCCTACCTGACGACCGACGCCGAGTTCGGCGACATCGACGTCTCGCTCGAATACAAGACCGTGGCCAAGGCCGACTCCGGCATCTACCTGCGCGGCAGCCCGCAGGTGCAGATCTGGGATACCACCGAGGCCGGCGGCAAGTGGAACCTCGGCGCGGACAAGGGCAGCGGCGGGCTCTGGAACAACGAGAAGTACGCACGCATGCCGCTGGTCCACGCCGACCGGCCGTTCGGCGAGTGGAACCACCTGCGCATCGTGATGCTGGGCGAGCGCGTGTGGGTGCACCTCAACGGCAAGCTCACCGTCGATGGCGTCGTGATGGAGAACTACTGGGACCGCAAGCGCCCGTTGCCTGCTCGTGGGCCGTTGCAGCTGCAGACGCACGGCGGCGAGATCCGCTTCCGCAACCTCGCGATCCACGAGTATTCCGCGGCGCAGGCCAACGCGATGCTGGGTCGCGTCGATGCCGACGGCTTTGTGCCGGTGTTCGACGGCAAGACCCTCGCGGGCTGGCGCGGCGACGTCGACAGCTACGAGATCCACGACGGCGCGATCCGCTGCAAGGCGGGAGCGGGTGGCAACCTGTTCACCGATGCGGTCTGGCAGGACTGCGTCGTCCGGATCGAGTTCCGGCTGCCGCCCGGCGGCAACAACGGGCTGGCGCTGCGCTATCCGGGCAACGGCAATCCGGCGCGCATGGGCGTCGAGGTGCAGGTGCTGGACGACGGGCACGCGAAGTACGCCGACCTCAAGGCGTGGCAGGCGCACGGTTCGGTCTACGGCGTCGCCGCGAGCCACCGCGGCTACCTGCGGCCGGCGGGCGAGTGGAACTACCAGGAAGTGACCACGAAGGGCACGCGCTACACGGTGGTGCTCAACGGCACCACGATCCTCGATGCGGACGTCGCGGCGATGAAGAGCGAACTCGAGGACCACGTCGGCAAGAACGCGCGCGAGGGCCACTTCGGGTTCTGCGGGCACGGCGACGCGGTCGAGTTCCGCGCGATTGCGATCAAGCGGCTGTGACGGCCCGTGGACCTCTACGACGCGGTGAAGGGGTTGGCCGCGGACCTGCGCGCGGCGGATGAGGTGGCAGCGGCGGACCGTGTGCAGCGCGTCGCCGATGGCGTGTTCACGACGTCGTCGGAATGGCTCGGCGAACTGCTCGCCGCGCTGGCCGATGCGCGCCGGCTGATCGCGGCGCGCGACTGGCGGCGCCAGGTGGCTGCTCACCGACTGGTGGAAGCGGTGGCCGCGCGTTTGCCGGGTTCGCGGCTGCGCAGGACGTTCTTGTGCGCGGCGCTCACGGTCGCCTACGTGCTGGTGTTGCCACCGGCGGCTGTCGCGGCGCTGTGGCTGCTGGGAGCGAGCGTGCCCGGTACGCCGCCTGCGAACTTGCTCCTGCTTTGCCTGATGGCCGTGGTCGCCGGGGGGATCGCGCTGGCGATCTTGCGCCACGTGCCCCTGGCGGGGCGAGCGTGGGCGCGTGAGGTGATGCTGCTGGCGGTGTTCGCCATGCTGGCGTTGGCGTTCGCAGCCCGCGCCTAGCAAGGGGGCACGCCCCGCGCATCGGCGGCCCCGCAGGCGTCGCCGAGGGCATGCTCACTCAGGGCAGCAGGCCACCGACCGCGACACTTGCGGGCAGCGGCAGCGACGTGCCCTGCACACCCTGCAACCAGACCTGGTGGTGCTGGAGCGACAGGTTGAACGGCACCGGCCAGCTTGCGCCGGCACTGCCTGCCGCATCGGCGACCAGCGTCGTCAGCGGGAACGCCGACGCCAGCGGCAGCAGGGCTGGGCCCTGCAGGAACGGCACGTGCTGCGGCGCCAGTTCGAATGCCGCCCACACGAAGATCAAGTCACCGGGTGCGCTGCGGAACGCGACGACGAGGTTCTGGCCGATCTGCGGGTGGACAGGTTGCGAGATGCCGAGCACGGGCAGGGTCGGGAGCGGGCTGCACGCGGGGGTGAGGGTGCAGCGGTCGAGGCGGCCCTGGCTCGCGACCAGCGGGCACCCGCCCGATGGCCTGAGGAGTGTCGAGTCGCAGAGAACGACTTCACTGGCAGCGTCGGCAGTCAGGGCTGCGGGTGCAGGCCCAATGCCGGTCTCGATCGTCAGCCGGCTGCCGTACAGCTTGCTGTTCACGAGCGTGATCGCGCCGGAGGCGGCGAGGATGCCGTCGATGCCGCGGAAGGAACTGTCCGAAGCGAACAGCTGGGAGTCCTGCAGGGAGATCGGCGCCTGCGTCGCGGCGTACTGTAGGCTCGTGCCGGAGACCGTGCAGCGTTGCATGTGCACGGTTGCCTGCGTGAACGCGAGACGCGGGAAGTTCGTGGAAAACGAACACCGATCGAGGGTCACGTTGCCCGAGCCGACGAGCGACATCATCTGCAGGTCGGTCAGATGGGCCTGCTGGCCGGCGGGGATCTGAACGATCGGCTGGAAGGAGCCCAACGTGGAGATCTGCGCCGACGGGGAGCCGCGGATCGTCAGCCCCTTGTTCAGCGTGAACGACACGTGCTGGCCGGGGTCGACCAGGATGGTGTCGCCGGGCGATGCGGCAGCGATCGCTGCGTCGATGGTCGCGAAGCCACCGACGCCGACATGATGGACCGTCTGGGCAGCAGTAGTTCCGACGGCGGCGGCGAGGGAGCACGTGAGCAACAGGCGTTGGACCAGCATGGGTTCTCCGTTTCGGCGAGCGCAGAGTCGTCGTGGCGGGGCGACGTTACACGTGGGCACGCGACGCCGCTGGATCGGCGCGGGGAGTCGTGCCACCGCGACTCAGGGCAGCAGACCACCGACCGCAACACTTGCGGGCAGCGGCAGCGACGTGCCCTGCACGCCCTGCAACCAGACCTGGTGGTGCTGTAGCGACAGGTTGAACGGCACTGGCCAGTGCGCGCCGGCGTTGCCGTTCGCATCGGCGACCAGTGTGGTGAGCGGGAACGCCGACGCCAGCGGCAGCAAGGCTGGGCCCTGCAGGAACGGCACGTGCTGTGGCGCCAGTTCGAATGCCGCCCACACGAAGATCAAGTCGCCGGGTGCGCTGCGGAACGCGACGACGAGGTGCTGGCCGATCTGCGGATTGATCTGCTGCGAGATGCCGAGCACGGGCAGGGTCGGGAGCGGACTGCACGCTGGAGAGAGGGTGCAGCGGTCGAGGCGGCCTTGGCTCGCGATCAGCGGGCACCCTCCCGTGGGCCCGAGGATCGTCGAATCGCAGAGAACGACTTCACTGGTGGCGTCGGCTGTGAGGGCTGGGTCCGCCGCTGGCCCCGTGCCGGATTCGATCGTCAGCTGGCTGCCGTACAGCTTGCTGTTCACGAGAGTCATCGCACCGGTGCCGGTGAAGAGACCGTCGATGCCGCGGAACGAACTGTTCGTGGCGTACAGTTCGGAGTCCTGCAGGGAGATCGGTGCCGTCGACCAGCCGAGGTTCAACATCGTGCCGAGGACCGTGCAGCGTTGCAGATGCACGGTCGCCTGCGTGAGCACGAGGCGCGGGATGGTTGAGAACGAACAGCTGTCGATGGTCACGTCGCCCGAGCAGAAGAGCGACGTGAACGCCAGTCCGGCGAGGTGCGCCTTCTGACCGGCTGGGATGTGGGCGGTCGGATGGAAGTTGCCGAACGTGATGATCTGGGTCGACGAGAAGCCGCGGATCGTCAGTCCCTTCTGCAGCGTGAACGGCGCATGCTGGCCGGGGGCGACCAGGATGGTGTCGCCAGGCGACGCAGCAGCGATTGCTGCGTCGATGGTCATGAAGCCACCAATGCCAACCTGATGGACCGTCTGGGCGGCAGCAGTGCCGACGGCGAGGGCAAGGGAGCACGCGAGCGACAGGCGTTGGATCAGCATGGGTTCTCCAGTTCGGCGAGAGCGTAGTCGTCGTGGGGGCGACGGTACACGTCGGTGGCCCGACGTCGATCACCCCGGAGCTTGGACGATGTGCCTCGTCCCGAGGTGCCGTCGCTTGGCGAGCAACAACGAGGCCAGGGAACCCCGCTGCGACGGCGAGCGCCTACTCGTGGCGTCTCTGCGGTCTACGAGGAACCGCCCAACCCCGCGCCCAGCCGCGCGCAGCGAGAGAGGCGCGGGTGTCTGCTCGGAGGCTGCTCGGCGCTCTCAGGAGCAGCCATCCAGCCCCGCGCAGCGGAGGTAGCAGGAGTGTCTGCTCGGAGGCGGCGCCGCGGCCTCAGGAGCAGCCGCCCAGCCCCGCGCAGCGGAGGTAGCAGGAGTGTCTGCTCGGAGGCGGCGCCGCGGCCTCAGGAGCAGCCGCCCAGCCCCGCGCAGCGGAGGTAGCAGGAGTGTCTGCTCCGAGGCCGCTTTGCGGCCTCAGGAGCAGCCACTCGTCCCGCCGCACGAGATGCACTTCAGGCACGTGCCGTTGCGCACCAACGTGAAGGCGCCGCAGGCTCCGCACGGATCGCCCTCGTAGCCCTTGAGCTTGGCCTCGGCGATCTTGAGCCGCGTCTGCCGCGTCGCCATCACCGCTGCGTTCGGCTCGGCGCGCAGCAGGGCCGCGTTCACCGGCGTCGTTGACACCGCGAGCGGCGAAGCGCCCGGCGTGTGGTCGTCGTGGGGGCGAACCATGCCGCGGCTGTGCGGGTGCAGGTGCGCGTTCTCGTGCACCGATGCCGGCGCCTGCTCTCCTTCGTAGGTCGTCTCGGAGACCACTTCCTCCTCGGTGAACTCCTCACCGAGGTCCTTCTGGCCCATCGTCGTGTTGCGCAGGTCCTCGCCACTGACTTGCGCGAGTTCGTCGCGGCCGAGGTAGCTGATCGCCAGTTCGCGGAACACGTAGTCGATCACCGACGTGACCATCTTGATCTGGTCGTGGCCCTGCACGAGACCGTTGGGCTCGAAGCGCGTGAACACGAATGCGTCGGCGAACTCGTCGAGCGGCACGCCGTGCTGCAGGCCGAGCGACACGGCGATCGCGAAGCAGTTCATCAGGCTGCGGAACGCCGCGCCTTCCTTGTGCATGTCGAGGAAGATCTCGCCGAGCGAGCCATCCTCGTACTCCCCGGTGCGCAGGTAGATCTTGTGGCCGCCGACGACCGCCTTCTGCGTGTAACCGGCGCGCCGGTTGGGCAGCCGGCGGCGCTTGGCGATGTAGCGGTGCACGACGCGTTCGGTGATGCGCGCGGCGAGCGCGTGCGCCTCGGGCGTGATCGCGGCGGAGGTCGTGGTCGTCGCGGTGGTGTCGTCCTCGACGGTGGAGCTGAGCGGCTGGCTCAGCTTGCTGCCGTCCCGGTAGAGGGCGACGGCCTTGAGCATCAGTTGCCAGCCCTGGCGGTAGGCGTTCTTGACGTCGTCGAGCGACGCGTCGACCGGCATGTTGATCGTCTTGCTGATCGCGCCGCTGATGAACGGCTGTGCCGCTGCCATCATCAGCAGGTGCGCTTCGTACGGGATGTAGCGCTGGCCCTTCTTGCCGCAGCGGTTCGCGCAGTCGAAGACCGGCAGGTGCACGTCCTTGAGGTGGGGTGCGCCCTCGACCGTCATCGAGCCGCAGACGTAGTCGTTGGCGGCCTGCACGTCCGCCTTGGTGAAGCCGAGGTGGCGCAGGAGGTCGAAGCTCCAGTCCTCGAGCTGGGCGTCGGTCAGGTGCAGCCGCGAGCGCAGGAAGTCCTCGCCGAGGATGCCCTTGTTGAACGCGAAGGCGATGTCGAAGGCGCCTTCGAGGGCCTTCTCGATCTTCTGCAGGGCCGCGTCGTCGAAGCCGCGTGCGGTCAGCGTCTCGTGGTTGATCGCGGGCGCGCCGGCGAGCGTCTTCTTGCCGACGACGTAGGCGAGGATGTCGTCGATCTGCGCGGGTGAGTAGCCGAGCTTGGCCAGCGCCGGTGCGAGGCTCTGGTTGGCGATCTTGAAGTAGCCGCCGCCGGCGAGCTTCTTGAACTTGACCAACGCGAAGTCGGGCTCGACACCGGTGGTGTCGCAGTCCATCAGCAGACCGATCGTGCCGGTCGGCGCGATGCAGGTGACCTGCGCGTTGCGGAAGCCGTGCTTCTCGCCGAGCGAGAGCGCGCGGTCCCAGCACTCGCGCGACGCTTCGAGCAGCGTGGTGGGGCAGAGCTGCGGGTCGATGCCGACCGGGGCCACCGTCAGGCCTTCGTACTCGGACGCGGTGGCGTTGTAGGCCGCGCGCCGGTGGTTGCGGATCACCCGCAGCATCGGCTCCTTGTTGCGTTCGTAGCCGGGGAAGGTGCCGAGCTCCTTCGCCATCTCGGCGGACGTCGCGTAGGACTCGCCGCAGAGCACCGCGGAGAGCGCGCCAGCCAGCGCGTAGGCCTTCGGCGACGCATAGGGGATGCCGAGCCGCATCAGCACGGTGCCGAGGTTGGCGTAGCCGAGGCCGAGCGTGCGGAACTCGAAGCTGCGCAGCGCGATCTCCTTGCTCGGGAAGCTCGCCATGAGCACCGAGATCTCGAGCACGATCGTCCACAGGCGCGAGGCGTGCTTGTAGCCCTCGAGATCGAAGGTGCCGTCGTCGTGCAGGAACTTCTGCAGGTTGATCGACGCCAGGTTGCAGGCCGTGTCGTCGAGGAACATGTACTCGCTGCACGGGTTGCTGGCGTTGATCCGCCCGTCGGTCGGGCAGGTGTGCCACTCGTTGATCGTGGTGTCGTACTGCACACCCGGATCCGCACAGGCCCAGGCGGCATAGGCGACCTTGTCCCACAGTTGCCGCGCGTCGACTTCCTTGGCGACGCCGTGGTCGGTGCGGCGGATCAGGCGCCACTTGCCGCCTTCGTCGACGGCGCGGAAGAACTCGTTTGGCACGCGTACCGAGTTGTTCGAGTTCTGGCCGCTGACGGTGGCGTAGGCGTCGCCGTCCCAGTCGGTGGTGTACTCCGGCACGTCGATCGCCTTCAGGCCCTGGCCGGCGAGCTGCAGCGCACGCTGCAGGTAGTTCTCGGGCACGCAGGCGGCGCGGGCCTCGCTGAGGGCGGCGCGCAAGCGGTCGTTCTCGCGCGGGATCACGACCACGGTCTCGGCACCTTCGGCGTCCCGCTGGTGGCAGCTGTTGATCACCGCGTTGAGGTGGCGGCGGATCAGCTTGCTGCCCGACACCAGGGCGGCGACCTTCTGCTCCTCGATCACCTTCCACGACACGAAGTTCTCGATGTCCGGGTGGTCGAGGTCGAGGCAGACCATCTTGGCGGCGCGGCGCGTCGTGCCACCCGACTTGATGGCGCCGGCAGCGCGGTCCCCGATCTTCAGGAAGCTCATCAGTCCCGAGCTCTTGCCGCCGCCGGACAGCGGTTCGTTCTCGCCGCGCAGCATCGAGAAGTTGCTGCCGGTGCCGGAGCCGTACTTGAAGAGGCGCGCCTCGCGCGTCCAGAGGTCCATGATGCCGCCCTCGTTGACGAGGTCGTCGGTCACGGCCTGGATGAAGCAGGCGTGCGGCTGCGGTCGTTCGTACGCCGACCGGCTCTTGCTGAGCTTCGGCGGTTGGCTCTTGCCATCCGAGCCGGGCCCCTCGCTGGTCGGATCGACGAACCAGTGGCCTTGGGCCGGGCCGGTGATGCCGTAGGCGTAGTGCAGCCCGGTGTTGAACCACTGTGGCGAGTTGGGGGCCGCGTGCTGGCCGGCGAGCATGTGGCACAACTCGTCCTCGAACGCCTGCGCGTCGTCGGGCGTGTCGAAGTAGCCGTACTCCTCACCCCAGTGGCGCCAGCAGCCGGCCAGGCGGTGGAACACCTGCCGTGCGTCGCGTTCGCCGCCGAGCACGGGATTGCCCGCGTCGTCGGTCAGCACCCGCTCGCCGTTCTCGCCGCGCTGCGGCACGCCGGCCTTGCGGAAGTACTTCTGCGCCAGGATGTCGACGGCGACCTGGCTCCAGTGGGCGGGCACGTCGATGTCGCGCGCCTCGAACACGAGCGAGCCGTTCGGATTGCGGATCTCGGAGCTCCGCTTGCTGAACGGGATACCTTCGTACGCAGACTTGCCTTTGACCGTGAAACGACGAGAGACCTTCACTCGACTTCCTCCTGGAGGGGTGGCCGTGCCACCGCCTGTTGTCGAACCGCCACTGCGAACTGCTGCGAGACCGCGACTGCTGCGGGACGTGTAACGGATTGCTATCCGGGTGCGACGTGGTTCGCCGAGAACCTGCGCCTGATCCTGCTGCCGCTCCTAGGAGGCGGTCCCGAAAGGCGGGACCCTGGATGGGCGTTCTGGCCGCGGCGGCACGACGCTCGCTCATCCCGTGCATGACGACCGTTCATGGTCGGGCCCGACAAGAGGGAGGTCGGGAAGGGAGGCGGGGTGTGCGCCGCTGGCTCGTAGAAGGCTTCCAGGCGCAGGTTGGTCGTCAGCCTCGGGCTGCGACCGACACCAAGACATGCTGACAGAGAACGTGCTCCGGCCTGACCGTCCGGATCCTGCGCCGCGGGCTGCCTTGGCCTCGCCGCCGTTGCGGACCGAGGGGGACGATCGGCACCCGCGAGTGCAGGGTGCCACTAGATATTGGGTGCGGAACAGGGTGGCAACCCACCGGTAGCGAAAAGTCCGAAGTCCGTTGCCGGCACGGTGCTCGTCGCCGCCCGTAGTGTTTCGCAATCAAGGTCCTGCGCGCGACCGTTGTGTGGGTGTGCTCGTCGGCTCGAGGGCCCCGGCGTCCGTTGTCCGCCGGGCCGTTCGTCCGTGCCCAGCCAAGAGACCCGGCTCGACGGGGGGGCGATCAATGGCGCGCGGGCTCGGGCAGCAGGCAGCCGACTGCGGGCACGAACGGTCGCGCCGCCAACTGCCCGGCGATCGCGGCGGCGATCGCATCGCGCAGGTCGTGGTGCTCCACCGTTCCCGCGCGCTGTCCGAGGGCGACCCATCCGTCGTCGATCCGTCCTCGATAGACGACCAACTGCGCCGTGACGACGGCCGCTTCGGGAGTGCGCGTGACGCCAAGCTCGCGCGCCAGGCGGTGGGTGGGGTCGAGCACGATGGTGTCGGGCAGGCCGTAGTCGGTGGCGTGCTGGCGCGCGGCGGCCGGGGTCAGGTCGGGATCGACGTGCACGAAGAACCAGCGCACGTCCCCGCCCATTGCGCTTGCGGCGAGTTCCCGCAGCCGCGGCGCGTACGCATTCGCGATCGGGCACTCGTGGCTGGTGAAGACCAGCACGTGCACTCGGCCCGGCATCGGCGACAGCGGGTCGACGGGGCGGCCGTCGATGTCGACCGCGCGGAACGGCGCGTGGCAGGCGCAGCCGAGCAGCAGCAGGGCGCTTCCGAAAGCCCGGTTCACTGCCTGCCGCCGCCGCCATCGGGTCGGCGGTCGCCGCCAGATCCCGGCTGGCCGGGGAGGCCGCGGCCGAGTTCCCCGAGCAACTCGGTGATGCCCTTGGCCTCTTCCCGGGTCAACCCGCCGTCGCCGTTCTTGTCGAGCCGCTCGAAGAAGATCCGCAGCTGCCGCGGCACTTCGTCGCGGCTCAGCTTGCCGTCGCCGTTCTTGTCGCGGCTGGCGAACTGCTGATCGACGGCCTGCTCGGCCCGCGCGAGGGGGATCTGCATGTTCTTCCTCGCGACCGCGTCGAGCAGAAGGCCAGCGTCCTTCTCGTCGGCCGGCGTGACGAGCACCGTGATGCTGCCCATCTCGTCGGTCGTCTCGCGACCCCATCGCACGCGGCGGGGCGGGTTGTTGGGGTTGCTGCGGTTGTCCTTGCTGTTGTCGTACTGCAGCGAGGCGCGCAGCACGTCGCCCTTCTGCAGGCGCACGAGCGAGGCGAACGTGTAGCGGTTCTGCCAGTCGAAGTCCCAGTCGGTGATCTTGAGCAGCGGGATCTCCTCGGCTCCCTTGCGCTCGGCGAACATGTGCAGCGAACGGAGGAGCATGTGCGCGTGGCCGCCGATCGTCACGGCGTCGACGTCGCACGGCAGCTCGAAGCTGTCTTGCAGCCGGTAGTCGGCCTCGCCGGCCGGAATGTCGAGACCCGCGGTGATGCCGAAGAACGGCGGCAACTGGATCGACACCAGCGAACGCGACGGCGGTTGCTTCGCGAAGTACAGGCCGATCGTCGTCTGCTCCTTCTCCTTCTTGCCCGAGGGATGCAGGTGGCTCTGCAGGACCAGGTCGCTGCCCTTCGGGATCTTGATGGCGAGGCCTTCCGGCAGATGCTCGGGCATGCCGCCGACCGCCCAGCCGGCGATCATCGGCGCGCGCTGCATGCGCATGCCGGAGAAGCCCGGGCGGCCGTCCTTGCCGTCGAGCTGCTGGCCTTCGCGGCTCTCGTCGAGGAACACCAGCACGTGGTGCAGCACGGCGCGCGCCGACGGGCGAACTTCGATCGCGGTGATCCAGCGATCCTCGGGCAGGCCGAGCGGCAACGCGAAGTTGCGGTAGATGTCGCGGCCACTCGCCGGCACCTCGAACGCGCCACTCGTGCGCACGACGAGATCGGGCTCGCCGAGCTGCCAGCCCTCGGGGAACGTGGGCAGCTTCGGCAGCTTGTCGGCGGGGCCCTCGGGCATGCCGCCGTCGACCCACGCGCGGAAGGTCTCGATCTGCTCCGTCGACAGCCGAGGGTCGTTGCGGAAGCGGCCGTAGCCGGGATGGGGGTGCCACGGGGGCATGTAGCGCTCCTCGATGGCCTGCAGCAGGTTCGTGCCGCGCTTCTTGACGTCGGCGTAGGTAAGCAGCGGGAACGGCGCCACTTCGCCCGGCCGATGGCAGCTGGCGCAGGAGCCGTGGACCAGCGGGGCGATGTGCTCGGTGAACGTCGGGACCTTGGCTGCTCCTTGGGCTTGGGCCGAGGCGACCGGCAGCAGCGGAGCGAGGCAGGCGAGGACGGCGGCGACGGAGCGGAGGTGCATGGAACGGAGCGCGATTGGCAGGCCTGGGCCGGAGCGGGGACAGACGGGATACTGGGCGCATGATGCACGCGCACGTCCCCCTGGCGTTCGTCGCCTCCCTCACCCTCGCCATGGCGGTTGCGGCGCAGAACTGCGCCAACACCTCGATCGGCGCGGTGCCCCTGAACGACCTCGGCAGTGGCACCTACCTGGGCTTCGCCGGCGGGCTCTACGGCGCTGGCCAGAACGCGCCGCCATCGGGTCATCAGACCCTCGGGCACGCGCGACGGCTCGGCGTCGTGCCGCGCGACGCGGCGGGCCAGCCGGCACCGAACGGCCGCATCGTGCTGCTGTCGATCGGCATGTCGAACACGACGCAGGAGTTCTCGACGTGGCTCGCGACCGCGAACGCCGACCCGAACAAGAACCCGGCGGTGACGATCGTCGACGGCGCGCAGGGCGGCCAGGACGCGGTCGTGGTCGCAAACCCCAACGCGAACTTCTGGACCGTCGTCGACCAGCGCCTCGCCGCCGCCGGCGTGAACGGCAACCAGGTGCAGGTGGTGTGGCTCAAGGAGGCGATCGCGGGCGTGGGAGGCGGCTTCCCGGCGGCGGCGCAGCAGCTGCAGGGCCTGCTCGGCCAGATCGCGCGCAACCTGCAGGCGCGCTACCCGAACGTGCAGCTCTGCTTCGTCAGCAGCCGCACCTATGCCGGCTACGCGACGTCGCAGCTCAATCCGGAGCCGTACGCGTACGAGTCGGGCTTCGCGGTGCAGTGGCTGCTGCAGCAGCAGATCGCCGGTGATCCCCAGCTCAACGCCGACGCGGCCGCGGGGCCGGTGGTCGCACCGTGGCTAGGGTTCGGGCCCTACCTCTGGACCGACGGGACGACGCCACGCAGTGACGGTCTGGTCTGGACCTGCGCCGACGTGCAGCCCGACGGCACGCATCCGAGTCCGGCGGGCCGCGGCAAGGTCGCCGCGTTGCTGCAGCAGTTCTTCACCACGAACGCGTTCACCGTGCCGTGGTACGTCGGGGCAGGCACCGCGGCGTCGTTCACGCTCTACGGCGCGGGATGCCCCGGCGTCGTGGGCTTGCCAGGGATGCGCAACAACGGGGTGCCGTCGCTCGGCAACGCGAACTTCCGCATCGGCGTCGAGAACGCCGCGCCGTCGGCGCTCGCGGTGTTGTGGTGGAGCGATGCCGCGGCGGCGCTGCCGCTGGCGGGCGCCTGCTCGCTGCTCGTCGATCCGGCGGCCGGCCTGCCGGTGTGGATCACCGCGACGAACGGCAGCGGCGTGCGCATCGAGCCGCTGCCGATCCCGAACGTGCTGACCTTGATCGGCGCGGAGTTGCGCGGGCAGTGGCTGATCGAGGATGCCGCGGGCGCGCCGCTGGCGCCGTTCCTCGGCGTCGCCGCGAGCCGGGGCGCGTGGTTGCGCCTCGGGCTCTGATCGAGCCAGGGTCGCCCGGTCACGCCGGCGACCCGCTGCTCACTTCGAAGTCGCGGTCGACGTCGATGTCTCGTCGAACTTGATCTTCAGCACGCCCTTGTAGGCGGCGACGTCGCGGATGTCGGTGCCGAGCTTGCCGAGCAGCGTGCGCACGGCTTCCTGGAGCTGCGCGTCCTCCTGCGGGTCGCCGAGCGCACGTTGGCCCGGGTAGACCGCGCCGCGCAGGTCGCTGACCTGATCGCGCACCTCGTAGCGCACCCAGCGCCGGACATCGTCCTCGCTGAGCTTGGTGTCGAGGCCGGCGTAGAACGCAGCGAAGTCGGGGTAGCGCGTCGGGTCGCCACCGTCGCCCTCGGCCAGCTCGCGGAACAGGGCCTCGTTGGCCGGCAGGTGCTTCTTCACGTACTCGCGGAACGCGTTCTTCTTCAGCAGCGCGAACACCGCCGAGTTCTTCCACGCGTCCTCGGGCTTGTTCTCGAGGAGGTCCAGGACCTTGTCCGGGGTCACGCCCCAGTTGGGATCGACGATGCGGCCGTCCTTGTCGAACTCACGGTGCGGCGTGCGACCGCTCGGCAGGTAGTACTTCGCGACGGTCAGCTTGATGTGCGCGCCGGGGTCGTACTTGCCGTTCTTGTTGCGGTCGACGTACGGCTCGCCTTCCTGCCAGTTGTCGTCGCGGTTGAGGTCTTCGAACTCCTCGCGCGGCGAGCTGGCGAGCGGCAGCAGGTTCTGCACGCTGCCCTTGCCGAAGGTGCGCTGGCCGATCACCACGCCGCGGCCGAGATCCTGGACGGCGCCGGCCGTGATCTCGCTGGCCGAAGCCGAGAAGTTGTTGGTCAGCACCGCGAGCGGCAGCTTGCAGATGTTGCGCTGCCGTTCGGTGGTGTTGTACTTGCGCTCCGGCTCCATCGGGCCCTTCGTGAAGACGACGAGTCGCCCGCCTTCGACGAACTGCTCGACGATGTCGCGCGCCTGCACCAGGTAGCCGCCGCTGTTGTTGCGCACGTCGAGCACGATGCCGCGCGCTCCCTGCTGCTCGAGGTCGCGCAGCGCGGCCTGCAGTTCGGCGGTCAGGTTCTGGCTGAAGTTGACCAGCTCGATGTAGCCGATCTGCCCCGGCACCATCGCGTGGCTGACCGCAGGCACCGAGATCTGGCGGCGCACGACGTGCGTGACCTGCGGTTCCTGCAAGCCCACGCGGAACCACTTGAGCTGCACGGCGGTGTCCGGGCGACCCTTCAGTCGGGCGGTGATCTCCTCGCTGGTGTGGCCGGCGGTCTCCCAGCCGTCGACTTCGAGGATCTTGTCGCCGCTGCGGAAGCCGGCGCGGTAGGCCGGCCCGCTGTAGATCGGGCGCACGATCGAGAAGTCACCGTCCTGGTCGAAGTTGACGAAGGCGCCGATGCCGCCGTACTCGCGGTTGAGGTCGAAGAAGAACTTCTGGAACTCCTCGCTGGTGAAGTAGGTGCTGTGCTGGTCGAGGCCCGACAGCATGCCCTTCGCCGCGTACTCGAGCAGTTCTTCGTCCGTGACTTCGCTGCCGCGCACGTGGGCGGCGCGCACGCGGCGCCGCAGCTCGGTCAGCAGCGCGTAGTCGTCGGGCTTCGAGGTGCCGAGCGGGTTCGCCTCGACGAGGCGCGCCACCATCTGCTCGAACTCGCGCCGCTGCTGGGCGCGCTGCACGTAGAGCCGCGCCTGGCGGCCGGCGTCGGTGGGCTGGTCGCGGATCTCGAGCAGCACCGACCAGGCCGGGCCGCTGTCGACACCGGTCTCGGCGAGGGCCAGCGCGCCGCGTTGGCGGAGGTCACGATCCTCCGAGCGGAGGAACTCCTCGAGCACCCGTTTGGCGGAAGCCATCTGCGCCTGGTTGCCGCCGATCCGCCACAGGGCCAGTGCCGCCTCGATGCGCACGAGCGGCGGCACCTGTTCGTCCTTCGCCCGCTCGTCGACCAGCTTCTGCACGTCGGGCAGGATGCGGTTGTTGAAGTAGCGCTCGTCGCCGAGCAGCGTCATCGCCGCGGCGGAGATCGCATCGTCGTCGGCCATCACCAGCGGCTTCACCAGGTCGAGCAGATCGCGGCCGTAGGTCGTGTCCGCCTTGACGTCGCGCAGCGCGATCGCCGCGCACAGCCGGGCCTTCGGCGGCACGTCCTTCGTGGCGCGCCCCAGCACGTCGCGGAAGCCGTCGAGATTCTCGTCGGGAGCGAGGTCGGCGAGGCCGGCGCCGAGTTCGAACACCTGCGCCATCGGGGCGCTGGCCGCTTGCTGCAGGAAGGTCGCGACCTGACCGGCCAGGTCCTGGGCGGTCGCCGACGACGTGGCGCCCGCGACCCAGAGACAACCGACCGACAGGAGGCGCAAGGCGGGCGACGGGATCATGTAGGGCATCGTGCGGGTGGGCAGGTGCGGTCGGCGGGGCGGGCGGTGTCGAGATCGGCGTTCGGCGCACCGCGCGTGCACGGAAACCGGCCAGGGCCTCGGGCCGACTGCGTGGGCGCGATGCGGCAGCCGCCAGATCGCGGCACCAACGCGGGTTCTATACGTCTCGCGGCGCGAGTTGCCGAACGGAATTCAGCCGCGGGGGCGCGCGACATCGCCCGCCGGCGTGGGTAGGGTGCTCGCCGTGACGCGCCGCCGATCGACCAAGACCGCGACCTCCGCTGGCCTGACGCACATCGACGCCCGTGGGCGGGCGGTGATGGTCGACGTCTCGGCGAAGGCAGAGACGGCGCGCCGTGCGGTCGCGGAGGCGGTCATCCGCCTCGATCCCGGCACGCGCGAGGCCCTGTTCGCCGGCACGCTGCCGAAGGGCGATGCGCTCGCGGTCGCCCGCATCGCCGGCATCCAGGCGGCGAAGGAAACCGCGCGGTTGGTGCCGCTGTGCCACCCGCTGCCGCTGAGCCATGTTGGCGTCGAGATCGTTCCGCACGAGACCGATGCCGTGCGCGTCGAGACCAGTGCCGCGACCGTTGCGGGCACGGGCGTCGAGATGGAAGCGATGACCGCCGCCGCCGTGGCCGCGCTGGCGATCTACGACCTGGTGAAGGCGCGCTGCCGCGGGGCCTGCATCGAGCGGGTGCGGCTGCTGCACAAGTCGGGCGGCAAGTCCGGCCTCTGGGAGCCGGGCCGGTGACCGGGACCGGCAAGGTCGTCGCGATCGTTGGCGCCACCGGGGCCGTTGGGCAGGAGTTCCTCGCCGTGCTCGCAGCGCGCGCCTTCCCCGTGCGCGAACTGCGGTTGTTCGCTTCGGCGCGCTCGGCGGGGCAGCGGTTGCCGTTTCGCGGCGAACAGCTGCCCGTGCACCCGCTGAGCGAACGCAGCTTCGAAGGCGTCGACGTGGCGCTGTTCTCGGCCGGGGCCGCGGTGTCGCGCGAACACTCCCGGCGGGCGGTGCTGGCTGGCGCCGTGGTCGTCGACAACAGCTCCGCCTACCGGCTGGACCCGGACGTGCCGCTGGTGGTCCCCGAAGTGAACGTCGAGGCGCTGCGCGGCCATCGCGGCATCGTCGCCAACCCGAACTGCTCGACGATCCTGTTGGTGTTGGCGCTCGCACCGCTGCACCGCGCCGCCGGCTTGCGTTCGGTCGTGGTGTCCACGTACCAGGCGGCGTCGGGCGCCGGGCAACAGGCCATGCACGAGCTGCGGGAATCGTTGGCGGCGTCGCTGCGCGGCGAGCCGGCGCCGCCGCCGCGGGCGCTGCCACAGGGCCTCGCGTTCAACGTCTTTCCGCACGTCGACGTGTTCCTCGCCGACGGCTACACGCGCGAAGAGGACAAACTGCTGTACGAGACGCGCAAGATCCTCGGCCTGCCGACGCTCGCCGTCGACGCGACGTGCGTGCGAGTGCCGGTCGAACGCTGCCACAGCGAGAGCGTCGCGGTGGCGCTCGAGCGGCCGCTCACGGTCGAACAGGCGCGCGCCCTGCTCGCGTCGGCGCCCGGTCTCGAGGTCGTCGACGACCCCGCGCAGAAGCGCTACCCGATGCCGATCGCGATGGCCGGCCGCGATGACGTCGCGGTCGGCCGGCTGCGCGCCGGCCGCGTGCTCGCCAACGGCCTCACGTTCTGGCTCGCCGGCGACCAGCTGCGCAAGGGTGCGGCGCTGAACGCGGTGCAGATCGCCGAGCGGCTCTAGGCTCGCCACGCGCGCGGGCACGCCGCCCTTGATTCCGTCCCGCCGAACCGTTCCCTTGCGTGCCCCGCGGCGGCGGTTGCCGCCCCTGGAGCCCTCTCGATGTCCGGAAAGAAGAAGTCGCCTCCCAGCGGCAAGTCCGCCGCCCCCGCGAAGGGTGGTCAAGCCGACCGCCTGACGCAGCTCGAACGCCTGATCGAGTTGATGGTCCAGAAGGACGTGGTCGAGGTCGAACTCGAGGAGGGCAGCACCCGCTGGCGCGTGCGCCGCACCGAGCCCCAGACCGTCACCTACGCCGCACCGCCAGCGATGGCGATGCCGGCCCTGGCCGTGCCGCACGCGGCGCCAGCACCGAGCCACGGCGCCGCGCCGGGGGCTGCCGCCGAACCGCAGGGGGAGGTGTTCAAGTCGCCGATGCTCGGCACCTTCTACCGCGCGGCATCGCCCGAGGCCGAGGCGTTCGCGAAGGTCGGCGACCGCGTCACGGCGGACCGCACGCTCTGCATCATCGAAGCGATGAAGGTGATGAACGAGATCAAGGCCGAGCGCGAGTTCGAGATCCTCGAGATCCTGGTGAAGAACGGTGAGCCGGTCGAGTTCGGCCAGCCGTTGTTCCTGATCCGCTGAGAGCCGGATCATGTTCCAACGCATCCTGATCGCCAACCGCGGCGAGATCGCCCTGCGCATCCTGCGCGCGTGCAAGGACCTCGGCATCCAGTCGGTCGCCGTCTACAGCGAGGCCGACAAGGACTCGCTGCACCTGCGCTACGCCGACGAGACGATCTGCATCGGGCCAGCACCGAGCAGCGAGAGCTACCTCAACATCCCGGCGCTGATCGCTGCGGCGGAGATCGCCGACGTCGAGGCGATCCATCCCGGCTACGGCTTCCTGTCGGAGAACGAGCACTTCGCCGAGGTCTGCCAGAGCTGCAACATCAAGTTCATCGGGCCGAGCCCGGCGGCGATCGCCAACTGCGGCGACAAGGTCGCGGCCAAGCGCCTGGCCAAGGAAGCCGGCGTGCCGACGGTGCCGGGCAGCGACGGTCCGGTCGACAACGAACAGGACGCGCTGGCGATCGCGCGCAAGATCGGCTTCCCGGTGCTGATCAAGGCGGCGGCCGGCGGCGGTGGCCGCGGCATGCGCGTCGCGCACAACGACCCCAGCCTGGTCACCGGCTACCACGCCGCGCGCAGCGAGGCGGAGAAGGCGTTCAAGGACTCGACGGTCTACCTCGAGAAGTACATCGAGAAGCCGCGCCACGTCGAGATCCAGATCATGGCCGACCAGCACGGCAACGTCGTGCACCTCGGCGAGCGCGACTGTTCGCTGCAGCGCCGCCACCAGAAGCTCGTCGAGGAGAGCCCGTGCCCCGTGCTCGACGACAAGATCCGCGCGGCGATGGGCGAGGCCGCGGTGCGGCTGGCGAAGGCCGCCAACTACCACTCGGCGGGCACCGTCGAGTTCCTGCTCGACAAGGACAAGAACTACTACTTCATCGAGATCAACAGCCGCATCCAGGTCGAGCACCCGGTGACCGAGATGGTCACCGACACCGACCTGATCCGCGAGATGATCCTGGTCGCGAACGGCAACAAGCTGTCGTTCAAGCAGGAGGACATCCGGATGCGCGGCCACGCGATGGAGTTCCGGATCAACGCCGAGGATCCCGACCACAACTTCAAGCCGAGCCCCGGCAAGATCACGCAGTTCGTCGCGCCAGCGGGCCCCGGCGTGCGGTGGGACAGCCACGTCTACCAGGGCTACACCGTGCCGCCGCACTACGACTCGATGGTCGGCAAGCTGATCGTGTGGCGGCACGACCGCAAACGCACGCTCGAGGTGGCGCGCCGGGCGCTGCAGGAACTGACGCTCGAGGGCATCACCACGACGGCGGGCTTGTTCCTGCGCATCCTCGAGCACAGCGACTTCTGCGCGGGCGAAGTCGACACCGGGTTCATCGACCGCTACTTCACGCCGCGGTGAGGCGATGGGCGGCAGTCGTCACCGCGTGTTCGATCGTTTGTTGCTGGTGACGAACCTGGTCGCTGCGAACGCGGCGGCGGCGTGCGTTGTCGTGGTGTTCGTGCAGCCGCGCGCGCTGGCCGGCATCGACCTCCAGCCCTTGGCGTCGCTCGGCGACGGGCGCATCGCGCTTGCACCGCTGCACACGCCGCTGGCCTGGCTCGTGCTGGCGGTTGCCATCGGGCTGCTGGTCTGGAACTTCGCGTGGCTCGTGCGCCGTCAGCCGTCGGCGCCGCCGAGCAACTGGGTGATCAGCGACACGCCGTCCGGGCCGGTGCGCATCGCGCGCGAGGCCATCGAGAACGGTCTGCAGAAGGCCGGCGAAGCGCTGCCGGAAGTCACGCGCGTGCGCGTGCAGGTGGACGTGCGCCAGCCCAAGCGCCTGCTCGTCACGGCGCAGTTCCATTGCGCCGAAGGCCAGAACAACCTCGCGGCGAGCCAGCGCCTGCGCGCGGCGATGAGCGACCGCCTGCGCGAGATGGTGCGCGTCGCCGACAGTTCGCGGGTCGAGATCGAACTCGAGTTCCAGGGCTTCGCCGGCAAGCTCGGCAAGAAGGCGGCGGAGGTGCCGCCGCACACGGAGCCGCCGTTCACCGGTCCGCAGTACCCGATCGACGACGAGCAGGGGACACCATGACGCTTCGTGTTGGCGTGCTGACCGGCGGCGGGGATGCCCCGGGTCTCAATGCGGCGATCTGCGGGCTCGGGCGCCGCCTGCTGGCGGCCGGCGCCGACTTGATCGGGTTCGAGGACGGCTGGCGCGGGCTGATCGTCGACGCCACGCGCTCGCTGCAGCACGAGAACTTCCAGCGCCTGCTCGTCTACGGCGGCACGCTGCTCGGCAGCAGCGGCGACAACCCGTACCGCGATCCCGCAGTCCAGGTGCCGAAGGTGTTGGCGACCCTGCAGCGGCATCGGCTCGACGCGCTCGTCGCGATCGGCGGCGAAGGCACGCTCGGCGCCGCCGACCGGCTGTTCCGCGAACATGGCGTGCCGGTGGTCGGCGTGCCGAAGACCATCGACAACGACCTCGACGCGACGGACTTCACCTTCGGGTTCTTCTCGGCGGTGGAGGTCGCGACGCGCGCGATGGACGATCTGCGCAGCACCGCCGAATCCCACCACCGCATCATCGTCGTCGAGTGCATGGGCCGGCACGCCGGCTGGATCACGGCGTACGCGGGCGCTGCCGCCGGTGCGGAAGTGGTGCTGGTGCCCGAACGCCCGGTCGCGATCGAAGCGCTGTGCGCGGACCTCGACCGCCTGCGCCGTAGCGGCGCCCGTTCGGCGATCGTCGCGGTGGCGGAGGGCGCCCGACTGTTCGAGGACGGCGTCTGCCTGTCGTCGATGGAGAAGGACGAGTTCGGCGAGTTCCGGACCGGTGGTGCTGCGGCGACGATCGCCAAGCGCATCCAGGCGCGGCTGCAGTGGGATGCCCGGCCGCTGGTGCTCGGGCACCTGCAGCGCGCGGGCAAGCCGATCGCCTTCGACCGGTTGTTCGCGCTGCGCCTGGGCGCGCGGGCGGCGCGGCTGGTGCTCGAGGGCCGGTTCGGGTACATGGCGGCGATGCGTGCGGGCGAGATCGTCGAGGTGCCGCTGCAGGCCGCGGTCGCGGCCCGAAAGACGTTGCCCGACCAGTTCCTCGATCGGTACGGGGGTTTCTTCATGCCGATAGGTGGGCCATGAACCGTTCGCTCGCGCGGCTCTGCTGCACGGTCGCCGCACTCGCAGCGCATGCCGAGGCCCAGCAGCCGGCCCTGCCGTCCTCGCCGAGCACCGGCTCGCCGGCGGCCCAGGGCGGCCAGGGTGGGGCGACGGCGCAGCCGCAGAATCCGGCGTTCCCCGCCAGCACCGAGACCACGGGGCAACTGCCGAGTCTGTTGCAGTCGCCCTACGGCGCCGATCCGGCGAACTCGATCTGGGTGCTGCCGCGCAACCTGCCGACCTTCCAGGGCTGGCCGGTGTTCCCCTCGCAACTCAGCGGCTACGGCGGCTACCCGGCCGCAGTCGGCCTGCCGACGACGCTGCCAGAAGGCGGCGCCAAGCCCACGCTGCCGGTGCTGCCGCTCGGCCCAGGCCTCACCGAAGTGCCGCCCGAACTGCCGCCGGGTTGGGCCGGTTGGTCGCGGATCGAAGGCGCAGCGCCGCTGCCGTTCGCTCCGGACCTCGGACTGCTGGTGCGACACGCCGAACGGGTGTGGTGGAAGGCCGACGCCGAAGAGCCGTTCGTGCCGCTGTCGTTCCACGACAAGCTGCGCACCGTCCGGTCCGGCGCCGCCATCGAAGTCCGCCAGGCGGGCGAGTTCGAGTTGCTGCTGCACGACAGCACGCGGCTGTTCGCGAGCGGATCGACCGCGCTGCAGATCGTGCAACTCGCCGCCGATGGCGTGCGCATCGATGTCAGCCGTTTGACCTGGCTGCGGCTGGGCGCCGTCGGTCGTGCGCACACGTTGCTGCTGCCGGACGGCTCGACGGTCGTCGTCGCCGCGACGAAGCCCGCCGAGGGCGAGGCGCCCTTCATGCCGTCGCCGTCGCCCGTGTCGCCGCCGGCGGCCAGCGTGACCGATCTGGTGTTCGAACGCGCCGACGAACCGGCATGGCTGGGTGGACGCGCGACCATGACCAACCTCGGCACCACCGAGGTCACCTGGCGCCATCGCGCCGGCGACGTGGTGCTGGCGCCGATGCACCGCGTGACGTTCTTCCTGACGGCGGGGGCGGCACCGATCGCGCCCGAGGTCGTCGTCACCGGGGGCAGCGCCGAGCAGGACGGCGCCCGGACCATCTGCCGCGCGCCGAACGGCGGCACCGCGGCGTGGTCGGGCGCGCGGTTCGAACTGCCGCCCGGCGGCAGCGTCGCCTTCGACCCGCTGGTCGGCGACCGCAAGACGCCGTGACGCGGCAAGCGCTCGCCGCTGCCGTCGCCGCCGCGGCCGAACGCCTGCGCGGCATCGTGGTCCAGACGCCGACCGTGCCCTCGGCGTGGTTGTCGGCGGCGACCGGGGGCGAGGTGCGCTGCAAGCTCGAGAACGTGCAGACGACCGGCAGCTTCAAGCTGCGTGGGGCTTCGCACGCGCTGCTGGCGATGCCGGCCGCCGACCGCGCGCGCGGAGTCGTCGCCGCGTCGTCCGGCAACCATGGCCTCGCACTCGCGGCGGCAGCGCAACGACTCGCGGTGCCGGTGACGGTGTTCGTGCCGAGCAGCACGCCGCCCGAGAAGCGCGCCCGCATCGCCGCGCGCGGCGCCACCGTGCACGTGCACGGCGACGACTGCGTCGACACCGAAGCGCACGCGCGCGCCGTCGCCGGCTCGACCGGCCGCCGCTACGTGTCGCCGTACAACGATGCCGACGTCGTCGCCGGGCAGGGCACCGTGATGGTGGAGCTGCTCGAGCAGTGGCCCGAAGTGCAGACGGTCTACGTCGCCGTCGGCGGCGGGGGGCTCGTGGCGGGCATGGCGGCCTACGGCAAGGCGCGCCGGCCCGCTCTCGAGTTCGTCGGTTGCTCCCCGGCGCAGTCGCCGGCGATGGCAGACTGCGTGCGTGCTGGCCGCATCGTCGACGTGCCGTGCGGGCCGACGTTGTCCGACAGCACCGCCGGCGGCGTCGAGCCGGGCGCGCTCACGTTCGCGCTGTGCCGGGAACTCGTCGATCGTTGGCTCGAGGTCGACGAAGCCGCGATCGCCGCCGCGATGCGCGGCATGCTCGAACACGAACACCAGCTCGTCGAAGGCGCAGCCGGCGTCGCGATCGCCGCGTGCCTCGCCGACGCCCGCGCGCGCGGCCGCCGCAGCGCCGTCGTCGTCTGCGGCGCCAACGTGCCGCTCGTCACGCTGCGCTCGTTGCTCGCCGACTGACGGCGCCGACGCGCGCCGTCACAAGCAGCGGGCCATGATCGCGAGGTCGTTCTCGTACGAGTCCGCGGTCAACGGCCCGAACGAGAAGCGCACCAAGCTCCCGAGCGGGCCGTGGTCGCCGCGGCGCGCCATGTCGCAGAGCCGGCCGGGCAGGATCGCGGCGTCGTGCTTCATCAGCCGTTCGTTGAACGCATCGCCGGTGAGTCCCTTCGGCAGCCGTCCCCAGTGGTAGAAGCCGCCGTCGCCGGTGAACAGCTCGAAGCCGAGGTTGCGCAGCCCCTCGCCATAGCGCTTGCGTTGGCTGCCGTAGAACGTCGCGACCGCCTGGCGCGCCTGGGCGACCCGTTCGGGCTGCAGCAGCTGCGTGACGTAGAGCTGCGAGGCGCGCGACACGCCGCCCATCGCGATCGAACTGAAGTTGCGGAAGATCTCGATGTGCTTCTTCGCCGCGACGATCCAGCCGATGCGCATGCCGGGCACCTGCAGGCCCTTGGTCGCGGCACCGCTGAGGAACAGGTTGGTGGCGTCGATGTCGTCGACGTACCGCAGCGCACTGACGCTGTCGCTGGCGTGGAAGAACTCGTAGGCCTCGTCGACCAATGCCGCGCGGCGCGGATCGCTGTAGTGCCGAACGAGCTGCTGCAGCTCCTTGCCGCTCCACGTCACCCCGGTCGGGTTGCACGGGTTGCTCTTGATCAGCAGCGTGTGGTCGGCGGTCGGGTGGTCGGCGAGGGTCGGCCGGAAGTTGTTGCCCGGGTTGCTCGGGATCAGCACGGTGGGGCGGCGCAGCAGCTTCAACGCGTCCCAGTACGGCGTGTACTCGGTCTCCTCGATCGTGCACTGCCAGTCCTCGAGCAGGAACGCGAGGATCGCCCAGATCCCCGGCCGCCCGCCGGCGAACACGGCGACGTGGTCGGCGGTGATCTTCGCGCCGTGGAAGCGACGGTAGTACGCGGCGATCGCTTCGCGCAGCGGCGGCTGGCCGTCGGCCTTCGGGTACATGCGATCGGTCGCGGTGATCGCGATCGAGTCGGGCAGGCTCGGGCCGCCGGGCAGTTGCGTCGTCAGCGGGAAGCCCTGCGCCCACGGATGGGTGCCGGGATCGCCCATGTACTTGTGGCTGACCTCGGCGAAGCGGAACAGGGTCTCGTAGACCCCCATGGGTGGGAACTGGCGCAGGACCACGCGCGCACCATACGGCGGCACCCTGTGCGTTCCATCGCCGCGAGCGGGCGGGGCCGACGGCGAGCGAACCCGACGGGCGAGCAATTCGCGGGGGCGGGGGGCCGTTCCTGAGCGGATGAAGGTCGTGATTCCAGGCGGCTCCGGCCAGGTCGGCACGCTGCTGGCGCGTGCGTTCCTTGCCACCGGCGACGAAGTCGTCGAACTCGGGCGCACGCCGCGCAGCGTGCCGTGGCGCACCGCGACCTGGGACGCCGGTGCTGCGTTCGTCGCGGGCGGGGACCTCGGGGCCTGGGCCCACGAACTCGAAGGCGCCGACGTCGTGATCGGCCTCGCCGGGCGTTCCGTCGACTGTCGCTACACGGCGAGCAACCGCGCGGCGATCCTGCGGTCGCGCGTCGACAGCACGCGCGCTCTCGGGGCGGCGATCGCGGCGGCGCGGCGACCGCCGCGCGTCTGGCTGCAGGCGAGCACGGCGACGATCTACGCGCACCGCCACGATGCGGCGAACGACGAAGCGACCGGCGTGCTCGGCGGCGACGAGCCGTCGGTGCCCGCGACCTGGCGGTTCTCGATCGACGTCGCCAAGGCCTGGGAGGCGGCAGCGCAGGAACGTCCGCTGCCGCGTACGCGGCTCGTGCTGCTGCGTTCGGCGATGACGATGACGCCCGATCGCGGCGGCATCTTCGACGTGCTCTTGCGGCTCGTGCGGTTCGGCCTCGGTGGCACCCCCGGCGACGGGCGGCAGTTCGTGTCGTGGATCCACGGCGACGACTTCGTGAGCGCGGTGCGCTGGTTGATCGCCCACGAGATCGCCGGACCGGTCAACATCGCAGCGCCCGCACCGCTGCCGTTCGCCGACTTCCTGCGGGCGTTGCGCAGCGCATGGGGGACGCGCCTGGGTCTGCCGGCGACACGTTGGATGCTCGAAGTCGGCGCGTTCTTGCTGCGCACCGAGACGGAGCTCGTGCTGAAGAGCCGCCGCGTCGTGCCCGGGCGCCTGCTCGCGCACGGGTTCCGCTTCGCGTGGCCCGAGTGGGCGGGCGCCGCGAAGGACCTGGTGCAGCGTTGGCGAACGCAGCGTTGATCGCCGCGCCTGCACGGCGGCGGTGTCGTGCGTAGAGTGCCGCCGCATGAACGACTCGTGGCGCCGTCCCGTGTTCCTGGTCGCGCTGCTCCTGGCCGAGGTGGTGGCCCAGGAGCCACGCAACGTCTCGGGCGGCCCCTTGCGCGCGGACCAGGCGTGCTACGACGTGCGGCACTACCGCCTCGAACTGGACGTCGACGTCGCCGCCAAGTCGATCGCCGGCACCCTGACGATGCGCGCCTCGCTGCTGGCGCCGGCGGCGACGCTGGGGCTCGACCTCGATGCGGCGTTGTCGGTGCACGACGTGACCGTCGACGGCAAGCCGGCGAAGTTCGAGCGGGTGCCCGGCCGCATCCTCGTCACTCCCGAGCCCGCCATCGCCGCTGGCGCTCTGTTCGAGGTCGCGGTGCGCTACGGCGGCGCGCCGCGCGTCGCCAAGAACCCACCCTGGGACGGCGGCTTCACCTGGAAGACCACCAAGGACGGCGCGCCGTGGATCGCGACGAGCTGCCAGGGCGAGGGGGCCGACCTGTGGTGGCCGTGCAAGGACCACCCGTCCGACAAGCCCGACGGCTTCGACCTCGTCTGCACGATCCCGAAGGGGCTCGTGCTCGCGAGCAACGGCGTGCTCGTCGGCGAACCAGCGACGAGCGGCGAACGCACGACGTTCCACTGGCGAACGCAGCAGCCGATCGCCAACTACAACATCGCCCTCAACATCGCGCCGTACGTCGAGATCGCGGACTCCTACACCTGCATCGACGGCACCGTGATGCCGTTCGTGCTGTGGGTGCTGCCGGAGAGCGTCGAGCGCGCGAAACGCTGCGCCCCGCAGTTCCGGGACCACCTGCGCGTGTTCGAGGAACTGCTCGGGCCGTACCCGTTCCGCGCCGAGAAGTACGGGATCGCCGAGACCCCGCACCTCGGCATGGAGCACCAGACGATCATCGCCTACGGCAACGGCTTCCGGGACGAGCAGTACGACTGGCTGCACAACCACGAACTCGCGCACGAGTGGTGGGGCAACCTGGTCACCTGCAGCGACTGGAAGGACATGTGGCTGCACGAGGGTTTTGGCACCTACATGCAGCCGCTCTACCGCGAGCGGCGGTTCGGCAAGCAGGCCTATGCCGACGAGATCGGCAAGTACCGGCACGGCAACCGTTCGCCGATCGCGCCGCGCGAGAGCAAGACCAGCGCGCAGATCTACTTCGCCGGCGGCAGCAACGACCTCTACTACAAGGGCAGCCACGTGCTGCACACGCTGCGCTGGCTGCTCGGCGACCAGCGGTTCTTCACGGCGCTGCGGCAGTTCTGCTACCCGACCGAGGCGGCGGCGAAGGCGACCGACGGCTCGCAGGTGCGCTTCGCCGACACCGACGACTTCGTGCGGCTGTGCAGCGAACTGGCGGGTGAGGACCTGGGCTGGTTCTTCGAGGTCTACGTGCGGTCCGCCGGTCTGCCGACGCTGGCCAGGGAGGTGGTCGCCGGGGATCTGGTGCTGCGCTGGCAGGTGCCCGGGGATCGGCCGTTCTCGCTGCCGGTGCCGGTGCGTCTGCGCGGTGAGGAGGTGCGCGTCGAGATGACCGGCGGCACCGGCCGGCTGCGCGTCGGCGACCACGAGTGGTTCGTCGATCCGGACCAGCGCATCCTGATGTTGCGGCCACGGCGCTGACGGCGCGACGGCGCGGGCGGGTATCCTGCGCCGATCCATGGTCCCCCGGTTCGCTGCATTGCTGCTGCTCGGCGCCACGTCGGCGCAGCAGGTGCCCGAGGGTGCCGAGCCGAACGCATCGGTCGCGACCGCGACCGTGCTGCCGATCGGCCGCGAAGCGCTCGGCGGGCTCGCGAACGCCGCCGACAGCGACTGGTGGCGCGTGGTGCTGGTCGCCACCCGCGATCTGCGGCTCGAGACCGGCCCGGGCGTGACCACCGAGATCGGCGACACGCGACTCGTGCTGCTCGATGGCTCGGGTTCGCCGCTCGCTGCGAACGACGACGGCGTCGGCTGCGGGCGCTACTCGCGGCTGCACGTCCGTGCGTTGCCGGCCGGCACCTACCACGTCGCCGTCGAGGCCGGGGCGTTCGCCGCGACTTCCGGCAGCTACGTGCTCGACGTGCGGGCCAGTGTGCCGACGACCTTCGCCGTGCCGCCGATCGTCGCCGAAGGTCCGGAGAACAACGACCCGCGCAGCGGCGGCACCGCCACGTTCGTGACGCTGCCGGTGCGCGGCAACGGCGTGCTGGCCAGCGTCGGGGCGGCGGGGGACTGGGACTTCTGGCGGTTCCAACTCGCGAACGAGACCTTCGTGCGCGCCAACCTCGCGGCGACGGCGACGCATCCGTTGACGCCGCGCGCCGACGACCCGGTGCTCTACCTGTTCGACGGCAGCACGCCGCCGAACCTGCTGGCCGGCCCGTTCCATGCGCGGGACTACGGCGTCTGGGACACGCCGCTCGACGTGCGCCTGCCGGCGGGCACCTACCAGGTCGCGATCCGCGGGTGGGCTGGCAGCGTCGGGGGTCGCTACTACCTGGATCTCCACGCCGGGCCGGCCGCCGGCGTCACCGTGCATGCCGGCGGGTGCGGCGGTCGCGTCGCCTCGGTGGCGACGACGCTGGTCGGCCCGGGCGCGCCGCTGCGCGTCGAACGGCCGGCGATCGGCACCACCTACGCCGTGCGCGGCAGCAACCTCGACGCCGGCGGCATCGCCCTGCACGTGATCGGCTTCGCGGCGACGTTCCTCGACCTCACGTCGAACGGAGCCCCAGGCTGCGTGCTCGAAGTCGTGTTCGTCGACACGCCGGTGCAGATCGCCGACGGCGCGGGCAACACGACGTTCGTGCTGCCGATCCCCGAGACGTTGTCGCTCGCGGGCGCGACCATCGAGAGCCAGATCGCGGTCTACGACCAGTCGAACGCGCTCGGCGCGACGATCAGCAACCGGGTCTCCGCGATCGTCGGGCCATGATCAGCGGCCGTCGGCTGGCAGCCGCACGGTGAACGCGGCGCCTCGCCCGGTGTTGGCGGCGCGGACTTCGCCGCCGTGGCCGGTCACGATGCGATGCACGATCGCGAGCCCGAGGCCGGTGCCCTTGCCGGGTTCCTTGGTCGTGAAGAAGGGTTCGAAGATGCGTTCGAAGTCCCCGGCGGCGATGCCTGGGCCTTCGTCGCTCACGATCAGATCGACCATGCCGTCGCGGCGCGCCAACTCGATCGTGATCGCCCCGCCGCGTGGACTGACATCCAGTGCGTTGCGCAGCAGGTTGAACAGCACCTGGCGCAGTTCCGACGCATCGCCGAGAACCGTGGTCGCCATCGCGCCGTCGCCGCGCCACCGCAGTTCCACGGCGGCGTCCTGCAGTTGATGCTGGAACATCGCAGCGACCTCGCGTGCCTCGGCAGTCAGGTCCACTGGCACGCGTTGTCCCCGGTCCTGGCGCGCGAAGCGCAGCAGGCGGGCCGTGATGTCGCGGGCGCGCATCGCCTCCTTGCGCAGCAACTGCAGGTACTCGCGAAGTTCGACCGGGTCGGCTGCGGTGCCCGTCGCCAGGCCGCGGAGCATGCCATCGGTGCCGGCGACGATGCTGGCCAGCGGGTTGTTGATCTCGTGGGCCACCCCTGCGGCGAGCGTGCCGAGCTGCGCGAGCTTGGCGCTGCGCAGGACTTCCTTCGACCGCTCCTCGACGCGCTGCTCGAGGTCCTTCTGATTGCGCCGCAGCCGTTCGGCCATCGAGTGGAAGGTGACCGCCAGATCCCCGAGTTCATCGTCGTGCATCACCGCCGTCGGCGCTTCCCACTCGCCGGCGCCGAACCGCACTGCGGCGTGGCGCAGCGCGCGAACGGGACGCAGAACGCGGCGGAGCAGCCACAGGCCGAGTCCTCCGACCGTCAGCAGCGTCGCGAGCCCGCACAGGAGCAGGAACTGCGCCATGTCGCCACTGCGCTGGTCGAGGTGGCCGCCGATCTCGCGGATCTCGTTGTCGACGAGGGCCGTCAAGGCGATGGCGTCCTGCCGCGCAGCTGTCGCTTGATCGCGCAGTTCGCGCAGCGGAGCCTTGCCCAGCCGGGCGTCGATCGCCTGCAGCGTGGTTTCGAGGCGTGCAGTGATGCCCCGCTCGGCGGAGTCGTGAAGCGGTCGCGATGGATCGTCGGGGGTCGAGAACCGCGTCAGCGTCGTGCGCGCGGCGTCGTGATGCTGGCGTACGTCGGCGATGACGAGTGGCTGCGTGTCCGCGGTCGCGAGCGGTGCCGCCTGCACCCAGGTGGCTACGCCGCGCAACTCGTCGACGAGCGTCCGGGCGTTCGCCACCTCGCGAAGCTCTTCGAACAGCCTGCGCACGTCGTGGTGCATGGTGCGCGCCAGGAAGAACTGAAGGGCCGCCGCCGCGGCCAAGACGGTGCACAGCGGCGCGAAGACCAGGAACAACGCGCGGGCCAGCGACCGCCGCGGCGAGCCGTTCCCGTCAGTCCTGACGTGGTCGCCGGAAGGCGAGGTCGAGGCCGAGGGTGAAGTGGGCGGGTGCATCGAGGAAGGAGAACAGGCCACGGCGCGGCAGGCCATAGTCGCTGGCCGGCACGGTGCCGTGCCCTTGCAGTCGGAACGGGCGCCCCGGCAGGAAACACGTCCAGGTCTCGAGCAGCTGCCGACGCACCTGCGAGCCGAAGGTCAACGTGCCGACCCAGGTGCGGGCTGTGACGCCGGGCAAGTCGCTCGTGGTCGTGGCGGCCAGGTTGGCGCGCAACGCGATCTCGTCCCCGCGATGTACGCCGAGCAACCGCGGCAGGTCGATGGGTGGGCCATCGTCGTCGGTATGCAGCGCCGTCAGAGGGATGTGAAGTTCCAGTCGCGCCGTGCCATCGGCATCGAAGTGCAGCGTGCCGAGCACGCCCTCGCAGCGCAGTCGGCGATCACCATCGCCGTCGTGCACGAGGATGCCCACCGAGGACGCTTCAGCGTCGAGTTCGAAGGAACTGGGACGTTTCGGGTCGGGCAGTCCGTGCAGGCGCGGCATCGCGACTGGCGAGGCTGCTCCGATCGCCGGTGGCCTCGGTGCGGGCAGGGCGTGCGGCAGGCAGGCCAGCACTGCGATCGCGAGCGGCCCAAGCACCTTGCCGTGGAGGGCGATGTTCACAGAGCCCTCCGGAAGTCGCGCCAGAACGAAGGCCGCCAGAGTTCGCGCGGGTGGATGGTGTCCCCCGTCAGCGTCACGACCAGGTCGCAGAGCGCCGGCCAGCGCTCGAGCGCGCGCAGGCCGCTGCGTACGACGAACGGATGGCGCAAGGCGCGTTGCAGCAGGCTGGCGGCGCGCATACGCGGTCCGAGTTCACGGCGTCGGGCCGCCGCGTAGCCGGCGAGCGCGTCGGCTTCGGCGTCAGGATCCGCGAGTGCCGCGATCACGGCACCCGCCAGCGCCCTCGCGCCGAACAGCGCGTAGTAGATGCCTTCCCCGGTCATCGGATCGACGTAGCCCGCCGCATCTCCGACCAACGCCACGCCGGGTTGCCACACCGTCGTCGTGCGATGACCGAACGGGCCGCAACCTCGCCACGGTCCGCAGCGTCGCGCCGCCGCCAGCCGCGCCGCGATCCGTTCGGAGCCGGCTACGTGTGCCTGCACGAAGGCATCCCAGTCCCCGGTCGTCCGGCCGCGGAATCGTGTACGCGGCAACACCAGGTTGAAGCTGAAGATGCCCTCGCCGACGCCGGTGGTGGCGGCGAACCCGCTCGGCAGCAGGTGCACGTCCGCGTCGTCGTGTGGCTCGGCGGTCGCGTAGTGCGTGGTGAGCGCGAATTGGTCGAGCCACGCGACGCGACGGTGCACACCCATGGACCGCGCGACGCGCGAGTGCAGTCCGTCCGCGCCGACGACGAATCGGGCAGGGAGGCGGGTCGTGGTCGCGCCGTTCTGCACCGCAGCCCCCGCGACGCGTCCGTTGCCGTCCCGCAGGAGTGCGAGGAACTCCGTTCGTGGCGTGAAGCGAGCGCCGGCGGCTTCGGCGGCGCGCAGCAGGCGCTCGTCGAGTACGGACCGGCGGATTCCGAAGCCGGGTGCCGACGCGTCGGGGCGCCCTGGCAGGTGCCGGAATCGGCCGGTCGCAGTGACCCCGAAGCCGCCGAGGCACATGCTGCGCACCGGCGTCGCACCGAGTTGTGCGCAGGGGTCGTCGAAGCCGAGTTCGCGCAGATGCCCGGCACATGCCGGGCTCAGGAATTCGCCACACGGCTTCGACCGCGGGAAGTCGGCGCGGTCGGCGATGCGCACGCGCAGCCCGGCACGGGCGAGGCGCCATGCGAGGGTCGATCCGGCCGGCCCGGCACCGAGGATCAGGACATCGTCGCTCATGCCGGGGCTCCGACCGCATCGCGCATCGCACCCCTGTCGTCCTCGTCGCTCAGCAGCAGCGGCAGCACGATCGCCGTTGCGAACCAGGCGATGCCGATCGTCGCCGCGGCGAGCACGGCGAACTCGACGGTCGTCCCGAGGCCGCTGATCGTGGTTGCCAGGAACCCGAGCATCAGCACCAGGCTGCTGGTGTGGATCGCCGGTCCTCGGCGGGCGAGCGCTTCGGCGACGCCATGTGGATGCCTGGCGGCGCCACGCGACGGCAGGATGGCGTGCAGCAGGTGGATCGTGTTGTCGACGATGATCCCGAGCAGGGTGCTGCCGATCATGGCGGTCGCGACCGACACCGGTCGTCCGATCCAACCCATGCCGCCGTACAACCAGATCGCCGGCAGCAGGTTGGGCAGCAACGCCAGTATCGCCAGGCGCCAGGAACGCAGTGCAAATGCCATCGCGAGCCACAGACTCGGAATGGTGAGGAACACGCTCGTGCCCAACGTCTGGAGCAAGCGGTCGGAGTCCCGGGCGATCTGCACGGCCGCTCCGGCGACGCGGACGTTCTCGAGGCCGAGTGCACGCGCCGTGCGGTCGATGTCGTCGAACAGCGCCGTGCGCTGGGCGCTGCCGCCCGGTGCCAGCAGCAGGGGGATTGCCAGCGCACCGCTCGGGCTGCGCACCATTTCCCCGGCCAGGCCGGCGATGCCGGGCTCGGCTCGTACTGCCGCAACGAACGGCAGCAGGCGCGACGGCTCGGCAGCGCGGCTGCGCTCGGGCACCAGCAAGTGGCAGACCTCGATGCCGCCGAGGCGCGTGGCGAGTGCTTCGTGGTCCCGCTGTGCACGTTCGCCGGCCGGCAACACGCGCAGCGGGTCGTTGTCGCCGCGCAACGCGAAGACGCCGGCGAGCAGCCATGCCGTGGCCGCCGTCGTGCCGACCAGGATCGGCACCCGCCATCGGCGCACGTTCGCGCTGCGTTGCCTTGCGGACGTGCTGCCAGCGACCGCAGGCGGCGCGAACGACCCGAGAACGCCCGGCAGCAGCCAGAACGCGAAGGCGTTGGTGAGGGCGACACCCAGCGCGCCGCGCATGCCGAAGTCGACCACGGCCGGGATGCTGCTGATACCGACGGACCACAGACCGATCATCGTGGTGGCGGTCGCGAGCAATGCGGGGTGCAGAACGTCGCGGGCGGCGCTCGCCGCGGCGGCGGCGTTGGTGAGCCCTGCCGCCTGCCCCAGGCGGAACGACTGGATGAAGTGCGCGGAACCGCCGACGCCGATCGTGAGCAGCACCGGATCGAGCATCGACGCGATCGGGTCGAGCGGATGTCCGAGCCAGCCGAGGGCGCCTTCGAGCGTCACGATCGCGGCGATCGCGGGCAGCAGGGCGGCGACCACGAGCGTGGCGTGGCGGTAGATGCAAGCGAGCGCGAGCGCCAGCACCGCGATGACGATCGGCACCACGCGCGCCCGCTCGGCGGCGATTCGCGCAGCGATGGTCCCTTCCAGGTGCGACAAGCCGGCGGCGTGTACGTCGACAGTCGGCGGTTTCTCGGCGTCGGCGGTGGCGATGGCCCGTTCCCCGGCGGCGTGCGCCTCGTCGCCGGTGAGTTCGAGCGAGAAGACGGCCAGGCCTTCGTCCGCCAGCGGGATCGCGGTTGCTGCCCGCACGTCGGGCTGCGTGGCGAGCTGCACTCGCAGCCGTTCGAGGTGACCGCGGTCGGCGTCGGCCATCGGCAGACCGCCCCGCGTCGTGAATCCGAGCAGCAGGATCGGGTCGTCGCCGACGACTTCGTGCAGCTCACGCAGCGCGTCGGCATCGCGGCTGGTCGGGTCCTTGAGCGCGTGGTTCGTCGGGTCGACCCGTTGTCGGAGCATGCCCACGGTCGCGACGCCGAGCAGCAGCACGAACGAGAGCCATGGGAGGTGGCGGGGCCAGGATCTCGTCACGTCGTTCGCCACGCAGGTGGCAGCCGCATGGCACACGCCGTGCCGCCACCATGCCGAGGGGGGCGGGTCGAAGGACCATGCAGGTCCTACACGCCAGTGCGCAAGGAATGCACGGTCCGCACCCCATGCACCGAGCAGCGCGCCGTGCGACCGTGGGTGCGTGCCGTGGGTACGGGCCTTGCCTCGCGTCCGGCATGGCGAGGCTGCTGCAGTGGTTGGGCGTCCTGTTCGTGTTGTCGCTGGTTGGTGGGGCCACGGCGGGCTTCGTCGTGCTGCGCGATCGCGTGAACGTCGTGATCAGCGAGGATGCGGCACGTGAAGCCGTCGATCCCGTGGCCCTGCTGCGCGACGACGTCGCTGGCTTGGGTCGCACCGTGAGCGAGTTGCAGCAGGCGATCGCCGACAACTTCGGGAAGCTCGGTCGTGGCCTCGAAGCCGGCGCAGCGCAGCGTACCGACGAACTCCGCCAGCGGCTGGTGGCGCTGGGGGCGGCGAACTCCGAACTGACGACGCGGCTGTCGCGGCTCGAAGACCGCCTTGCCGCCAACGCGCCCGCGCTGGCAGGCGGCGGCACCGTGCCGGTGGCGCCCCCCGGCCCCGTGGTTGCATCGCCGGAATCGTCGAAGGGCGGTGCGGCGACGGCGAACGCTCCCGATGTCTCGCCGGCTCCGCCTCCGGCGATCGAACCGGTTGCTCCTGCGCCTACGACGACGTTCCTGTCCTTCACCGTGCCGAAGGCCGTGTTCGCCTTCGACGTCGTCCACGACTTCGATGTCGTGCCAGAACTGTCGCGTGTCGGCTTCGACGCGAAGAGCACGTTGCACGACTTCAGCGGTGTCACGTCGCAGTTGCGAGGTTCGTTCCGGGCCGACCTGGCGGGCAAGGATGGAGCCTGGAGCGGTGGCATCGAGGTGCAGGCGGCAACCCTCGGCACCGGGGTCGACGGCCGCGACACGAACATGCGGGAACACCTGGAGGTGACGGCGCACCCCACGATCTCGTTCGCCGTGGCCCGCTTCGTCGCCGCAGCCGATGGCGTCGACATCGCCGGCCGGACGTCGCGTGGCACGGTGCACGGGCGCATGACGATCCGCGGCGTGAGTCGCGAAGTGGAGATGCCGATCCGGATCGAGGTGGACCCCCAGCAGCGCGTGGTGGTCACCGGTCAGGTGCCATTGCTGCTCAGTGACTACGGCGTGCCGGTGCCGAGCCAACTCGGGCTGGTCAACATGCAGGACGAAGTGAAGGTGTGGATCGCCCTCAGGGCGCGCGCCCGCGCCGGCGCCGTCGCTGGAGCCGCCAAGTGAACGCCTCCAAGTGCGTCGTGCTCGCGACGATGGTGCTGTCGGGTTGCATCGCCTCGAACGTCGTCGACCCCGGCCTGCGGCTCGTCGCCACCGGCACCGAGTCGTTGGCGTTCGTGCCGGCGCCGGAGTTCGCGTGGGCGGGGCTCTACATGTCGGTCGAAGTCCAAGGTGAAGCGGCAGCGTCCCTGCGTCGCATCTGGTACTGGTTCCGGGCCGACGGAACCTACACCGCAGCGGCGCTGATCGAGACCGACGTCGTCGCGTTCCAGACGCGCGACGGAACCTGGCGCCATGCGGGCGGCCAACTGCACCTCGATGACGGGCCGCCGGTGGCGGTCGAGGTCGTCGGCGAGTTCGTACGGTTGACGTCGGGGGCGGGTCGCGTGGTCCTGCGGCACGAGGCGCTGCAGTGAAGGACCTTCCTGCGGTGGACGCGCACTTCGATCGCGGGGGCTGGTGGGACCCTGGTTGCCGTGCCTTCGCGTCGTTGCGCGCGGTCACCACGTTCCGGCTCGGCCTGCTCCGGGACTGGCTGCCGGCGGCGCAGCGGAGACTGGTCGTCGATCTTGGTTGTGGCGGCGGTCTGCTGGCGGTGCCGCTGGCACAGGACGGCGCCCGGGTCGTGGCGGTCGACATCGCCGGGAAAGCACTCCGCGAACTGCAGGCCCGGCAGCAGCCTGGGGTGGCGCCGGTGCGGGGGGCCATCGACGAGGCGCCCGTGGCGGACGGCTGCGCCGACTTGGTACTGCTGGCGGATGTCCTCGAACACGTGGCGCCGAGCCGGATCGCGCCCACCCTCGCCGAGGCGGCCCGGGTGCTTGCTGTCGGCGGGCACCTGTTCGTCAACACCATTGCGCGAACGCAGCGTGCCCGCTGGCTCGCGATCTGGCTCGCCGAGGGGCTCGGTTTCGTGCCGCGAGGCACGCACCGCTACGACCACTTCGTCGCTCCCGACGAACTCGAAACCCACGCGACTCGTGCGGGACTCGTGCGGGTCCAACGCTGCGGGGAACGCCCGCGCCTGCTCCGCTCCCTGCGCCACGGGGTCATCCAACTCGAGCGCAGCGAGGACTTGCGCGTCGGCTATGCGGCCCTCTACCGGCGGAGTGCAGCGTGACACTCGCCCCACGAGTTGCAGCGGCAGCGATGGCGGTCACCAGCTTGGCCGCGTTCGGCGGTGCCGTCGCCGCGATGGCGGTGTCCCTCGCGACCGGTCTGCAGGTGGGGCTCGGCAGCGTGGACGGCGGGCTGGCAATCGTCGCGAATCTGCTGCTCGTCGCGCAGTTCCCCTTGTTGCACAGCTGGCTGCTGGGTGCGCGCGGCCGGCACGTCGTCGCGCGGTTGTCGCCGTTCGGCCACGGCCGGACGTTGGCCTCGTCGACGTACGCGTTGATCACGTCGCTGCAGTTGCTGCTGGTGTTCGGCCTGTGGACGCCCTCGGGCATCGTGTGGCACACGCCAACGGGGTGGCTCGGCGCCGCGCAGTGGATCGCCTTCGTGTTGGCCTGGGCGTTCCTCGGCAAGGCGATGCATGACGCTGGCCTCGGCCTGCAGACCGGCGCCGCCGGCTGGCTGGCGCTGTGGCGCAGGCACCCGGTCGACTACGGCGGCATGCCGACCGACGGCCTGTTCCGCGCCTGCCGGCAGCCGATCTACCTGGGTTTCGGCCTGGTGCTGCTGACGGCACCGACCTGGTCGCTCGACTGGCTGCTGTTGGCCGGGGGGTGGCTGCTGTACTGCGTCTTGGGTCCGCTGCACAAGGAAGCGCGGTGGTTGCGTCACCACGGTTCGAAGTTCGCGGCCTACAAAGCGACCGTTCCGTATCTGCTGCCCAGGCTCTGGCCATGAAGATCGCTGCCGTGCGTACTGCATTCCCTGCGCACTGGTATCCGCAGTCTGTGCTGACCGAGGAGATCGTGCGGATCGTCGGCGCCGACGACAGGCTGGCCGCCCGCATCCGCTCGTTGCATGCGAACTCGGGGATCGAGGGGCGCTACCTGACGTTGCCGCTCGAACGTTACGCACGGCTCGGCGACTTCACCGCGGCGAACGCGGCGTGGCTGGGCGGTGCGATCGAACTCGGCGAGGCCGCGTGCACGCGATCCCTGGCCGCGGCGAAGGTCGCGCCCGCCGAGGTCGACGCGATCTTCTTCTCGACGGTGACCGGCCTCGCCAGCCCGTCGATCGATGCCCACCTCGTCACGCGGCTCGGGCTGCGTCCCGACGTCAAGCGCGTGCCGATGTTCGGGCTGGGTTGCGTTGCCGGCGCCGCGGCGGTTTCGCGCGCCACCGACTACGTGCGCGGGCACCCCGGTGGCGTGGCCTTGGTGCTGACGGTCGAACAGTGCTCACTGACGCTGCAGCCGCAGGATCGTTCGATCGCGAACCTGATCAGCATGGGTCTGTTCGGCGACGGAGCGGCGGCTGCCGTCGTCGTCGGGGCCGAGCGAACGGCCGCCGGCCCGGCGATCCGCGCGACTAAGTCCGTGTTCTACGCCGAGACCGAGCACATCATGGGCTGGGACATCGGTGCGCACGGCTTCCGCATCGTGTTGTCGGCGGAGGTGCCGGACGTCGCGCGCGAGCGCGTGCCCGCCGACGTCGATGCGTTCTTGTCGGCACACGGCCTGCGACGAGCGGACATCGGGCGTTGGATCGCGCATCCCGGGGGCCCCAAGGTGCTGCAGGCCTTGCAGGCCGGGCTCGGGGTCGGCGAGGAGGACCTCCGGTGCAGTTGGGAGTGCCTCGCGCGTGCCGGCAACCTGTCGAGCGCTTCGGTGCTGATGATCCTCGAACGTTCGCTCGCGACCCGCCCGGCGGCCCGCGGCGAGCGCGGCGTGATGCTCGCGATGGGCCCCGGGTTCTGCAGCGAGTTGCTGTTGCTCGAGTGGTGAGTCAGCTGCCGCGCGGCGGCTGGTTGCCGGCCGCGAGCTTGTTGTAGAGCGTCTTCAAGGCGATCCCGAGCACCGCTGCTGCCCTGGTCTTGTTGCCCTGGCATTGGCGCATCGCCTGCTCGATCGCGACCGCCTCGAGGTGCGAAAGGTCGAGCGTCGGCAGATCGCGTGCGTCCGAGGACTTCGCGGTGCCGGCGGGGATCGCGATCGTCTCGACATCGGTGGTGTCGATCCGTGGGCCATCGGCGAGCACACCCAGTCGCACCACCGCGTTCTCCAATTCGCGCACGTTGCCGGGCCAGTCGTGGGCGACGAGGTGGGCCATCGCCGCCGGGTCGAACGACAGCGAGCGTCCCGCCCGCACGGCTTCGCGCTGCAGGAACGCCGTGGCCAGTGCCGGGATGTCCTCGCGCCGTGCGCGCAGCGGCGGCACGTGCAGTTGCAGAACGGCGAGCCGGTAGTAGAGGTCCTCGCGGAACAGGCCCTCGCGACAGCGCGCCGGCAGGTCCCGGTGGGTGGCGGCGATCAGTCGCACGTCGACTTGCCGCGTGGCGTCGCTGCCGACCGGCCGGATCTCGCCGAACTGCACCGCGCGGAGCAGGGCAGGCTGGACCTCGATCGGCAGTTCGCCGACTTCGTCGAGGAACAGCGTGCCTCGGTGCGCCGCCTCGAACAGGCCGAGCCGCTTCTGGTCGGCGCCGGTGAACGCACCTTTGACGTGGCCGAACAACTCGCTCTCGACGAGGTTGCGGGCGATCGCACCGCAGTGCACGACGACGAACGGTTGGCCTGCCCGTTCGGAAGCTGCGTGCAGGCGGCGAGCGACGAGTTCCTTGCCCGTGCCGCTCTCGCCCGTCACGAGCACGCTCTCCGGCGAGGCCGCGAGGCGTGGGATCCGGCGGTCGAGTGCTCTGGCTGCTTCGCTGACCGCGGGCACGACGAGTGCCTCGACACCGCCGTGGGCGGCGGCGAGGCGCAGCCGCTGGTTCTCGCGCCGTATCGCCCCGTGCTGCAGCGCGCGCCGCAACGTCGCTTCGAGCGTGTCGAGATCGACCGGCTTCTGCAGGAAATCGAACGCCCCGGCGCGCATCGCTTCGACGGCGAGATTCACCGTGCCGTGCCCGGTGCAGACGACGACGGGAACGTCCGGATCCTGCACGATGAGCTGCGCCAGCACGTCCATGCCGGGAGTGCCGGGAAGATTGAGGTCGAGCACGATGGCGTCGGGGGCACTCTCGGCCGCGAGCGCGGCAGCCCCGCTGCCGGTCGCATGGGCGACGACCTCGAGCCCGAAGCGCGCCAGTTCCCGCGTCAGCACGAGACGCAGGCTGACGTCATCCTCGACCAACAGCACCCGCTCGTTTCGTCGTGGCAGCTGGCTCACAGCGCCTTGACGCGCAGGTTGCGGAACGCGACCTCGTCACCGTGGTCCTGCAGGCAGAGCCGGCCGCGCGCGACCTTGCCGAACGGCCAGTCGCGGAACTTGCTCTTGCCGATCATCGCGTCCCACTCCGGCCCCACACCCGGTGCGTCGACGACCGCGGCGCCGTTCAGCCAGAAGCGGATGCGCCCTTCGTGGACGAGGATGCGGGCGTCGTTCCATTGGCCGGCCGGGCGCACGGGCGCACCCTTGGGCGCCACGAGGTCGTAGAGTGCACCGACACTGTGCTTGCTGCCCGGCTTGCTGCCGAGGTCGTCCAGGACCTGGAACTCGGGGCCGCTCATGTAGCTCTGCTCGTGGTCCTCGACGACGTGCCACATCACGCCGCTGTTGGCCTTCGCCGCGACGCGGAAGCTGAAGCGGAAGTCGAAGTCGCCGTACTCCTCGACGCTGACCAGGTCGCCGCCGCCGCCGCCGGCCTCGTGCACGATGGCGGCGTCGCGTACGACCCAGCCCTGCGCCGGCAGTTCCTTGCCGCGGTAGCCGCGCCAGTGCGCGATCTTGGTGCCGTCGAACAACGACACGAATCCCTCGGCGCGCTCGGCTTCGCCGACGAAGTTCAGTGGTTCGGGCGCCAGCGTCACCGCGCCGGTCGCGGCCCACTCGGTGCCGCGCGCGAGCAGCCGGCGGAACTGCGCACTGGCCCAGGTCGCCCGGCTCTGCGGCACGCCCTTCCAAGTGTGGCCGAGCGGCGTGTGGAACACGCGCCCCTTGCCGTACGGGGCGACCGTCGCCATCGGCTCACGTTGCCCGGTGCCGCCGGTCTTGGGGTCGCTGAAGGCGTCGAGCAGCACCGTGAACTCGGCTCCCGCACCGCGGACCAGCTTGTGGTACAGCTCGTCGGGGTGCATGCGCAGCGGCGCCATGCCGAGCGTGATCGGGTGGTCCTTCACGACGAGCTCGATGTCGAACGGGTGGTAGCTGCCATGCCCCGTGCCCTCGCGCCACAACAGCCCGACCATGCGTTCGTACTCGGCCCAGCCGGGGAACGCGTTGTTCGCGGCGTGCACGACGACGACGCCGCAGCCCGCGTCGACGGCGGCGAGGAAGGCGCTCTCGGCGGCTTCGCCCCAGCGCGGGCCGTTGTAGTTCAGCACCAGCACGTGCAGTTCGCCGCGTGAGAAGGCGAGCGGGGCGGCGACCAGGTCCTTCGTCGGGGTGTCGGTGATCGCGACCTGGAAACGACCGGTCTCGGTCAGCACGCGCGCGATCTCGGGCGAGGTCCACTCCCAATCGTGGTTGTTGGCGCCACTGACGATCGTGGCGCGGATCGGGGGTTCCTGCGGAACGGCGAGAGCGGCGGCGAGGACGGCGGCGAGCATCCGGGCAAGGTAGTCGGCCGCCGCACCACGCGCACTGCGGTTGCGGACGATCGCCACAACCGGTACGACCCCGCCATGCGGCGGTGGGCGACAGCGGTCTGTCTCTTCTCGGCAGGTGCGTTTGCGGCGAGCGCTTCGGCGCAGGATCTGCAGCGGTTGGTGGCGGCGGCCGAGGCGCTGGGCGCGCGTACGGGCGTCGCCGTCGCCGACGGTGCGGGCAACGTGCTCTTCCGGCACCGCGCGACGGAGGCGTTCGCACCGGCCAGCAACATGAAGGTGCTGACGGCGACGGCGGTGCTGCAAGGCCTCGGCGTCGACCACGAGTTCGCGACGGTGTTCCGGCTGCGCGGCGGCAACCTGGTCGTGACGGCCAGCGGCGATCCGAACTGGATTCGCGGCTCGGTGCACGACAGCGCGGCGGTGTTCGCGCGGGTGGCCGCCGAACTGCGCGCGCTCGGGGTGCGCAGCGTCGGCGCGATCGATCTCGACGCCGGCACGTTCGTGGGGCCGGGGCGTCCGTCGACGTGGCCCGCCGACCAGCTCGAGACCTACTACTGCGCGCCGACCGGGCCGTTCGTGCTCGAACAGGGCACGTTCGCGGTGCGCATCACCGCGCAGGAAGGTGGCCAGGCCAGCGCCCTGATCGAGGCGCCGGTCGTCGATATGCCGCTGCGCGGCGCGATCGCGATGGTGGCGAGCGCCAAGGGCGCGACCTACGGCGCGAGCGACCGCGGCGACAGCGTGCTGGTCCGCGGCAAGTTCCCGCGGCGCGCCAAGCCGGTCACGATCCGTGGCGCGGTCGCCGATCCGGCCGTGTGGTTTCGCGCCGCGCTGCAGAAGGGGCTCGCCGACGGCGGCATCACCGTCGGCGTGGCGGCGAACGTCGCCGACCGCGAGGTCCTGGTGCACCGCAGCGACCTGCGGCAGGCCGTCCTGCGCATGCTCGAGGACTCGTCGAACTTCGATGCCGAGCAGTGCCTGCGCGTGTTGTCGAACCAGCGGCGCAACGACGGCAGTCTTGCCGGCGGTGTCTTGGCGATGCACGACCAGATCGTCGCCCTGCTCGGTCGTGTTCCCGATGGCGTCGTGATCGCCGACGGCTCCGGGCTGTCGAAGCAGAGCCGAGTCACGCCGGGCCTGCTGCTCACGGCGATGGCGCGCGCCGACGCGACGCCGGTGGGTCCGGTGCTGCGCGGCTGCCTGCCGATCGCCGGCCGCAGCGGCACGCTCGAAGGGCGCTTCCGCGGCAGCGATCTGGTCGGCCGGGTGCGCGCCAAGACCGGCTGGATCCGCGGCGCGTCGTCGCTGTCGGGCGTGCTCGAGCGGCGCGACGGCTCGGTGCGGTGGTTCTCGATCCTGATGAACTACGACCCAAAGCAGGACGGACTGAACAAGGACTTGAAGCGCCTGCAGGAGGAGATCGTGCAGGCGCTCGATCGCACCGAGGGGTGATGCCGCCTTCGTCCGACCTGCAGCGGTTCACCGCCGAGGCGCAGCGCCTCGCTGAACTCGCGGGCCGCGAACTGACGCGCATGCGCACGACCGACGTGCAGGTGCACCACAAGGCCACGCGCCGTGAACTGGTCACCGCCGCCGACCGCGCTGCCGAGACGATCGTCGTCGGCGGCCTGCTCGCTGCCTTCCCGGACCACGCCGTGCTCGCCGAAGAAGGCGTGCTGACGGCGCAGGGGCGCGCCAGCAAGTCGGCCGACTGGACGTGGATCGTCGACCCGCTCGACGGCACCACCAACTACGTGCACGGGCTGCCGCACTTCGCGGTCGCCGTGGCGCTCGCGTTCCGCAACGAGCCGGTGGTCGGCGTCGTGCACGCGCCGGCGCTGGGCGAGACGTTCGTCGGTGCGCGCGGCCTCGGTGCCTCGCGCGTGTTCGCCGACGGTCGCCGGCAGCCGCTGCGCGTCTCGTCGACCGGGGACTTCGCGGACGCGCTGCTGGCGACGGGGTTCAGCTACGTGCGCAACGAGCCGGGCCGCGACGACAACGCCGGCAACGTCGCCGCGATCCTGCCGCACTGCCGCGACCTGCGCCGGCTCGGTTCGGCGGAGCTCGATCTCTGCTACGTCGCGGCCGGCAGCTACGACGGCTACTGGGAGCTGTACCTCGCACCCTACGACGTCGCCGCGGGGGCGGTGTTGGTGGCGGAAGCGGGCGGACGCGTCACCGACTTCGCCGGCGGTTCGAACTGGTTGTTCGGCGAGCAGGTGGTCGCGAGCAACGGGAGGCTGCACGACGAACTGCTCGCCCGGCTGCGGCCGGTCGCCGGCTGACGCGCGGGGCGTCAGATCGGCTGACGCTGGCTCGCGAAGCCGCCGCCTTCGGTCGCGACCATGCGCACCAGGTGGCCGCCGCGGCACAGGGGCGAGCGCTTGAGCAGCGGCTGCAGCACGAACAACAGCTTGTCGACGTCGGGGCCGCAGAAGAACAGCGTGCACTCGCCGCCGCCGAGTTCGTCGCCGTCGTACTCGCCGACACCGGCGGCCGTGATCGCCGCTTCGAGTTCGTCGGCGAACGCTTCGAGGGCCTCGCGCTCCTGGTGCGTCCCCATCTGACGGTTGCTGAGCTTCAGCACGACCAGGAGGTCCTGTTCGGCCGCCGGGTCGTCGTCGTGCAGGTCGTCGTCGTCCATCGTGCGCCCGGCACCGTAGCCGGCCAGCGCCGCGCGGTCGCCGGCCACGATGGGCTCGCCCCGACTGGTCGGGCGGCCCACGCCTGCTATGCTGCGGGGTTCGTCGCTTGGCTACGAAGTCGAAACAGCCTCGGCCAAAGGCCGCAACCGTCGAATCCGCTGCGGGCTACGTGGTGGTCAAGGGGGCGCGGGAGCACAACCTGAAGGGCGTCGACCTGACGTTCCCGCGCGACGCGCTGACCACCTTCACGGGCGTTTCGGGGTCGGGCAAGTCGAGCCTCGCCTGGCACACGATCTACCAGGAGGGGCAGCGCCGCTTCCTCGAGAGCCTCAGCTCCTACGCGCGCCAGTTCCTCGGCCGCATGGAGAAGCCGAAGGTCGACCTGGTCGAGGGCCTGTCGCCGACGGTCTCGATCGACCAGAAGTCGACGAGCCACAGTGCGCGCTCGACGGTCGGCACCTTGACCGAGGTCAGCGACTTCCTGCGCCTGCTGTGGTCGCGTCTCGGGGAGCCGAGCTGTCCCGAGTGTGGTGCGGCGATCGAGGCGTGGTCGCCCGACCGCATCGTCGAGGCGATGGTCGGCGAGTACGCGGGCAAGTCGGTGATGGTGACCGCGCCGGTCGTCCGCGAACGCAAGGGCGAGTACCGCAAGGAACTCGCCGAGTGGGCCCGGCAGGGCTTCGTGCGCGCGCGCATCGATGGCGTGGTGCGGCGGCTCGACGAGGAGATCACGTTGGCGCGCTACGCGTACCACACGATCGAACTCGTCATCGACCGGCTGACGATCGGCGCCGACGTGCGCTCGCGGCTGGCCGAAGCGGTCGAGCAGGCGGTGTCGCTCGGCTCCGGCTCGTGCGCGCTGGTGTGGGGCGAGGACGGCTATCGCCTGTTCTCGACGCAGCGCAGCTGCCCGAACGGCCACGGTTCGCTGCCCGAACTCGAACCGCGCCTGTTCTCGTTCAACAGCCCGATCGGCGCGTGCGCGAAGTGCGACGGACTCGGCGAGACGTTCGGCTTCGACGCCGAGCGGCTGGTCGCCGACCCGGCGAAGTCGCTGCGCGATGGCGCGCTGCACGTGTTCACCGACGAGGGGCGGCTGGTCTACGGCCGGCTGACGCTCGAGCATCTCGCCGAAGTGGGGCGCGCGTTCGGTTTCGACCTCGACACGCCGTGGCGGCAGTTGCCGGCGAAGGCGAAGAAGGTCGTGCTGCACGGCTCGGGCAGCCAGAAGTTCGACTTCCGGTGGCAACGCAAGAGCGCGATGTTCACGACGTCGGGCAGCGACCGCATCGCCTTCCCGGGCGTGCTCGGCCACCTCGAAGCGGTCTACCGGCCGTCGCGCGCGCGGCACCTCGATCGTTTCCGCGCCTCGGTGCGCTGCCCGGACTGCAACGGCAGCCGGTTGTCGGCGGCGGCGCGCGCGGTGGCGTTCCAGGGGCGCTCGTTGCCGGCCGTGCTGGCGATGTCCGTCGACGAGGCGCTGCAGTGGGTGCGCGCGATCCGGCTCGCCGGCAACGCCGAACGCATCGGCCGTGACATCCGGCAGGAGATCGAACGGCGGCTCGTGTTCCTCGCCGACGTCGGCCTGGGCTACCTGACGCTCGAACGGCGGGCGCCGACCCTGTCGGGCGGAGAGTCGCAGCGCATCCGGCTCGCGGCCCAGGTCGGCGCGGGGTTGCGCGGCATCCTCTACGTGCTCGACGAGCCGAGCATCGGCCTGCATTCGCGCGACCAGGAGCGGCTGCTGCGCACGCTGCAGGCGCTGCGCGACCGTGGCAACACCGTGGTCGTCGTCGAACACGACGAGGCGACGATGCGCGCCAGCGACTTCCTGGTCGACATCGGGCCGGAAGCCGGCGTGCACGGCGGCGAAGTGACGGCGGCCGGCACGCCCGAGCAGGTCGAGGCGACGCCCGGGTCGTTGACCGGGCGCTACCTGCGCGGCGAGTTGGTCGTGCCGATGCCCAACGCGCGACGCACCGAGGACCGCGGTGTGCTCGCGATCCGCGGCGCGCGCTGGCACAACCTGCAGGGCGTCGACGTCGACGTGCCGCTCGGGCGGCTCGTGGCGATCACCGGCGTGTCGGGATCGGGCAAGTCGACGCTGGTGCACCACGTGCTGGTGCCGGCCCTGCGGCGCGACCTCGGCGTCAGCGACGCCGGACACCCTCACTGCGACGCGGTGCACGGCACCAAGGCGCTCGACAAGGTCGTCGAGATCGACCAGGCGCCGATCGGGCGCACACCGCGCAGCAACCCGGCGACCTACACCGACGTCTGGACGCACGTCCGCGACCTGTTCGCGATGCTGCCCGAGAGCAAGCTGCGGCAGTACGAGAAGGGCCGCTTCTCGTTCAACGTGCCGGGCGGCCGCTGCGAGGCGTGCGAGGGGGCCGGCGTCACCACGCTGGAGATGAACTTCCTGGCGCCGGTCGAAGTCGTCTGCGACGAGTGTGGGGGGGCTCGCTTCCACGCCGAGACGTTGGCGATCCGCTGGAACGGCAAGAGCGTGCACGACGTGCTCGAGATGACCGTCGACGAAGCCGCGACGTTCTTCGCCGCGATCCCCAAGATCGCGCGCGGGTTGGTGGCGCTGCAGGACGTCGGGCTCGGCTACCTGCGACTGGGCCAGCCGTCGACGACGTTGTCCGGCGGCGAAGCGCAGCGCGTGAAGCTGGCGACCGAACTGCAGCGGCCGGCGACGGGCAAGACGTTCTACGTGCTCGACGAGCCGACCACGGGGCTGCACTTCCACGACGTCAGCCGGCTGCTGACCGCGCTGCAGCGGTTGTGCGACGCCGGCAACACCGTGCTGGTGATCGAGCACAACCTCGACGTCGTGCGTGCGGCGGACTGGCTGATCGAGATGGGCCCCGAGGGCGGAGCGGGCGGCGGCGTCGTCGTGATGACGGGAACCCCGGAACAACTCGCCGACGACGGCAAGTCGGCGACCGGAGCCGCGCTGCGCGCCTTGGGTCTCGGGCGTAGCACCCGTCGCGCGGGCAAGGCGGCGAAGGCGCCGCGCCCGGTGGCGCCGACGGTGGTGGCGCGGCCGACGCACATCACCGTGCGCGGGGCGCGCACGCACAACCTGCAAGCAGTGGACGCCGACGTGCCGCTCGGTCGCTTCACGGTGCTCACTGGCCCGTCGGGCTCCGGCAAGTCGAGCCTCGCCTTCGACACGATCTTCCAGGAAGGCCAGCGCCGCTTCCTCGAGAGCATGTCGACCTACGCGAGGCGCTTCCTCGGCCGCATGGACAAGGCGCCGGTCGATCGGCTCGATGGGCTGGGGCCAGCGATCGCGATCGACCAGAAGCGCACCGCGCGCAGTCCCCGGTCGACGGTCGCGACCACGACGGAGATCCACGACTACCTGCGGCTGCTGTTCGCGCGCGTCGGGCGCGCGCACTGCCCGACGCACGGCCAGGAACTGGTCGCCTGGTCGCCGAGCAAGGCGGCGCAGAAGGCCGTACAGGACTGGCCGGGGCAACGCGTGTCGGTGTTGGCGCCGATCACGGTGCCGGCCGATGCCGCATTGCCGTGGCTCGAAGCCCTGCGCGGGGAATGGCAGCGGGCGGGCTGGCTGCGCGTGCTGGCCGATGGCGAAGAGCGCCGGCTCGACGCACCGTTGACGGCGGTGCCCAAGGAGCTGTTCCTGGTGCTCGACCGCACCACGGCGACCGACCGCGCGCGCCTCGCCGACGCGATCGAGCAGGCGCAGCAGGCCGCCGCAGCGCACGGCGGGGCGCCCGCCGCGGTGCTGCAACTCGTCGACGGGCCATCGCGCGGCGATCGACACTGGTTCCGCGCCGACGGCGGCTGCCACCTCTGCGACTACCAGGCTCCGGCCGAGCCGCATCCACGCTGGTTCTCGTTCAACCACCACAGCGGTGCGTGCGCGCGGTGCCTGGGGCTCGGCGTCGTCGTGGTCTGCGCCGAAGACCTGCTCGTCAACCACCCCGAGCGCCCGGCGTTCGGCGGCGCAATCCGGCACGCGGGTGCGGCGTTCACGTTCCTGACCGGCAGCGAGGGCTACTACGCCGAGGTCGCGCGCGTGCTCGCGGATCGGCACGGCTTCGACCTCGACCTGCCGTGGAAGAAGCTGCCGGCGAAGGCGCGCACCCTGCTGCTGCGCGGTGCCGGCGACGAGCGCTTCGAAGTGGTGTTCAAGAAGGTGGAGGCCGGCAAGCGGCGCGAATGGCGCATGCAGGTGCCGTGGAAGGGGCTGGCGCGGCAGGTCGAGGAGTGGTTCCTCGGCAAGGACGAACAGACGGGCGGCGACGAACGGTTCGGCGCGGTGATGCGCAGCGAGCGCTGCCCCGATTGCCTCGGCGAACGCCTGCAGCCCGGGCCGCGCGCGGTGCGCGTCGGCGGCGTGCGGCTGCCCGAACTGCTCGCCTGCACCGTCGACGCTGCGAGCGAACGCCTGGCGACGCTGCGGCTCGATGCCACCGAGCAGCGCATCGCCGCCGACGTGCGCAAGGAACTCGGGCATCGGCTGCAGTTCCTGCGCGAGACGGGGCTCGGCTACCTGACGCTCGATCGTTCGGCGGCGACGCTGTCGGGCGGCGAGGCGCAGCGCATCCGGCTGGCCACGCAGCTCGGCAACAAGCTGGTCGGCGTGCTCTACGTGCTCGACGAACCGACCGTCGGGCTCCATCCCCGCGACACCGAACGGTTGCTGCGCACGCTGCTCGAACTGCGCGACCTCGGCAACACCGTGATCGCGGTCGAGCACGACGAGACGATGGTGCGCGCCGCCGACCACGTGCTCGACATGGGGCCCGGTGCGGGTCGACGCGGCGGCCGCGTCGTCGCCTCCGGGCCGCCGGCGGTCGTCGCGGCGAGCGACGGCTTGACGGGGCGCTGGCTGCGCGGCGAACTGGCGCCGTCGGCGCCCGCGGAGCGTCGCGAGCCGTGCGGCGTCGTCGCGCTGCGCGCGGTGCGGGTCCACAACCTGCAGAATCTCGACGTCGACGTGCCGCTCGGGGTGTTCACCGCGGTGACCGGCGTGTCCGGGTCGGGGAAGTCGACGCTGGTGATGGACGCGCTGGTGCCAGCACTGCAGTCGGCAACGCCGCCAATCACGTGGCACGGCCCCGCGCAGCGCCATGCGCTCGTCGTCGTCGACCAGGGGCCGATCGGCAGCTCGCCGGCGAGCAACCCGGCGACCTACACCGGGGCCTTCACCAAGATCCGCGAGCTGTTCGCGAGCACGCCGCTGGCGAAGCAGAAGGGCTTCACGCCGGGTCGGTTCTCGTTCCACGTCGCCGACGGCCGTTGCGCGCATTGCGAGGGCAAGGGCCAGCTCCAGGTCGAGATGCACTTCCTGGCCGACGTCTGGGTGACGTGCGAAGTGTGCCGCGGTGCTCGCTACAACAGCGAGACCCTGACGGTCGACTACCGCGGCAAGAACATCGCGCAGGTGCTGGCGATGGAGGTCGACGAGGCGCTGGCGTTCTTCGGCAACCACCCGCAGATCGTCCGGCCGCTGCAGCTGCTCGCGGACGTCGGGCTCGGCTACCTGACGCTCGGCCAGTCGGCGAACACGTTCTCCGGCGGCGAGGCGCAGCGCATCAAGCTCTGCGCGGAACTGGCCCGGCGGCCGCGCGAGCACACGATCTACGTGCTCGACGAGCCGACGACGGGGCTGCACGTCGACGACGTGCAGAAGCTGCTGTCGGTGCTGGCGCGCCTGCTCGGTCGCGGCGACTCGGTGGTGGTGATCGAGCACCATCTGGACGTGATCGCGTCCGCGGACCACGTGATCGAACTGGGCCCCGAAGCGGGCGAGCAAGGTGGGCGGCTGGTGGCGCAGGGGCCGCCGGAAGCGATCGCGGCGGTGGCGGCGAGCCACACCGGACGCTTCCTGGCGCGGCATCGCACCCTCGCCAAGGTTGCGGCGCCCACGCCGCGTCGCCGGGCTGCCGCCGCACGCACGCGGGGGGAGGTCGCACCGTGAACGAGCCGCCGCTGATCGTGCAGACCGACCGCACGGTGCTGCTGGAGACCCGGCATCCGGAGTACGAAGCCGCGCGTGACCGCCTGGCGCGGTTCGCCGAACTAGAGAAGTCGCCCGAGTACGTGCACTTCTACCGGCTGACGCCGGTCAGCATCTGGAACGCGGCGGCGCTCGGCGAAGACATCGAGGGGATCGTGCAGTGGCTCGTGCAGCAGTCGCGCTTCCCGATCGTGCCGACGGTCCTCGCGCAGATTCGCGAGTGGTTCCGCCGGTACGGACTGCTGCGCATGTTGCCGGGCGGCGGCGGCCGGCTGCGGCTGTGCAGCGACGACGCCACGGTGCTGGCGACGCTGGTCGAGCATCCCACGGTGGCGGCGTTGGTGACGATCGCCGACGACGGCGAAGCGTCGCTCGACGCCGGAGCCCGCGGCGAGCTCAAGCAGGCGCTGGTGAAGCTCGGCTATCCGGTCGACGACCGCGCCGGCTACCGCAGCGGTTCGGTGCTGCCGTTCGCGTGGCGACAAGCTGCGCCCGGAACGCCCGGGTTCCGGTTGCGCGACTACCAGATTGCCGCTGCCGCCGCGTTCCACGCGGGCGGCAGCGATCGCGGCGGCTGCGGCGTCGTGGTGCTGCCGTGCGGCGCAGGCAAGACCGTCGTCGGCATCGCGGCCATGCACCAGCTGCAGACCAACACGCTGGTGCTGACGACCAACACGGTCGCGGTGCGGCAGTGGTGCCGGGAAGTGCTCGACAAGACCGACTTGTCGGCCGAACAGGTCGGCGAGTACACCGGCGAACAGAAGCAGATCCGGCCGGTCACCGTCGCCACCTACCAGATCCTCACGCATCGCAAGGGCAAGCTCGAGGCGTTCACGCACCTCGACCTGTTCGACCGCGGCGAGTTCGGCCTGATCGTCTACGACGAAGTGCACCTGCTGCCGGCCCCGGTGTTCCGCGCCACGGCCGGCATCCAGGCGCGCCGACGCCTGGGGCTCACCGCGACGCTCGTGCGCGAGGACGGCCGCGCCGACGAGGTGTTTTCGCTGATCGGTCCCAAGCGCTACGAGCTGCCGTGGAAGCAGCTCGAACGGCAGGGCTTCCTGGCGCCGGCGCGGTGCGTGGAAGTGCGCGTTCCGCTCGATCCGGTTCGCGCCGAGCGCTACGCGGCGGCCGGGGCCCGCGCGCAGATCCGCATCGCGGCCGACAACGAGCGCAAGGACGACGTCGTCGGCGCGCTGTTGCGCGCGCACGCCGGCGACCGGGTGCTGGTGATCGGCCAGTACCTCGAGCAGTTGCAGCACCTGGCGACGGTGTTCCGGCTGCCGCTGATCACCGGGCAGACGCCCAACGCCGAACGTGATCGCCTGTACGCGGCGTTCCGGGCCGGCGAACTGCCGCGGCTGTGCGTCAGCAAGGTCGGCAACTTCGCGATCGACCTGCCCGACGCCAACGTCGCGATCCAGGTCTCGGGCACGTTCGGCAGCCGACAGGAAGAAGCGCAACGCCTCGGGCGTGTCCTGCGGCCCAAGCAGGACGGCGGCCCGGCGAGCTTCTACTCACTGGTCTCGGCCGACACGCGGGAACAGGAGTTCGGCAAGAAGCGGCAGCTGTTCCTGACCGAGCAGGGCTACGCGTATGCGATCGTCGGCGCCGCAGACCTTGTTGCCGCGGGTGCCGCGGCGAAGGAGCGGGCATGACCCGGCTGAGTTTGCGCACGCTGCTGCAGGGCGCGGGCGAGGCCGGCGTGCGCGAGTGCGTGTTCCGCTGGTGCGGCACGCCCGCCGACGGCGCCGTCGCGACGCTGGCCGCGGCGGCGGGCGCGATGGAGGACGAGCACCGCGTGCACGCTCGGATCGGAGCACTGCCGCGCAAGCTGCAGGATCTGCTCGAGGCGTTCTTCGCCGACGGTGGGGCGGTGCGCTCGGTGCAGGCGTTGTTCGGTGAGTGCGGCAAGCACTTCAAGAGCCGCTTCGAACTGGAGGCGGCGCTGGCCGCCCTGCACCGCGAGGCGTTCGTGTGGCACGTGCGCGACAAGCGCTGGGCGACCTTCGACAGTCCGTGCTGGGTGGCGCCGAGCGAACTGGTCGAGTGCGTGCGCAACTGCCGCGCGCGGCGGCAGCGCCAACTGCAGGACACCTTGACACTGCAGGGCTTCCTCGATGCCCGCTTCTTCCGCGAGCGCGAGCAGGCCGAAGCCAAGGGCGCGGTCCGGTCGAAGGCCGCCGACGCCAAGGCGGGGGATCACGCCCGCAAGATCTACAAGCTCTACACGCTCGACAGCTCGCTGCAGCAGCGGCTGCAGAAGCTGCCGCCCGCCGTCGGAGCACTGGTCGACAGCGTGCTGCAGAAGCACGGTGGCCTCGCGGCGTGGGACGAGCTCGTTCGCGAACACGGTGCGTCGGAGCTGCCGGACCTCGAGTTCGTCGGCAAGTGCCTGACCGAGGCGATGCTCGGCACCACCGGCGCGCTCGACCTCGCGCGGATCGGGATCCAGCCGATGCCGCAGGCGGTCGTGCTGTTCCACGAAGTCGCCCTGTACGCGCTCAAGCGGCGCGGCGAAGAGCACCGCCCGCAGGTCAGCGAGGAACTGGTCAGCGGCGGCGACCTGGCGACGAACGTCGGCCGGTTCCTGCGCGAGTTGCAGCAGAGCAAGGTGCTGTTCACGTCGGACGGCGAGTTGTTCAAGGCTTCGGCGAAACGCATCGCCGGTACGTTGCTGCCGGTGCCCGGCGGCTTCCTCTCCGCCGACGCGATGCTCGAGACGATCTACCGCTTCTGCCTGCAGCGGCGGTTGATCGACCGCCGCGGCGAACGGTCGCTGCGGCCGACGCCGGCCGGCACCGACTTCGATCGCGCCGGACTCGGCCCGCAGGTGAAGATGCTGCTGTCGCACTTCGTCGAGGACCGCACGCTGCCGGGCGAGGGGTACCACCACGTGCGCATGCGGCGCGTGCTGTTGCGGCTGCTGCGCCGCGCCGAGCCGCTGCTGTGGCAGGACGTCGCGATCCTGCCGTTCCTCGCGCGCAACGCCTACCTGGCGCAACTCGAGACCCGGCCGACCGAGGAGTTCTTCGCGGCGCGGTTCCAGGGCGGCAGCTACACGCCTGGCGAATCGCTGCAGCAGATGTGCTGGAACCTGCTGGTGTGGGTCAAGAAGCGGTTGTTCCCGCTGGGGCTCGTCGACGTCGGCAGCCACCAGGGCCGCGTGACCGCACTGCGGCTGTCGCGACTGGGCGCCGAACTGCTCGACGCCGAGCCGGCCGCGCGCGTCGGCGGCACGCGCAGTTCGGTGATCGTGCAGCCCGATTTCGAGGTGCTGGTGTTCCCGGGCGACGACGTGCACGATGTCGTGCACGTGTTCGATCGCTTCGCGCACCGCACGAAGAGCGACCACGTGCACCAGTTCCGCATCGACGAAGCCAGCGTGCGCGCGGGCGTCGCCGATGGCATGACCAAGGCCCAGATCGTGCAGGAACTGACCGATCGGGCGCGGGTGCCGATCCCGCAGAACGTGCTCTACAGCCTCGAGGAGTGGGCCGACCGGCCGGCTTCCTGAGGCCCATGCCAACGGCGGTTGCCGCCGCGTCGGGATCGTCTCCACGACGCGGCCACCGCCGCACGATGAACGTCGGCCGCGGCCGCCCGCGGTCTCCTTGTCGCGATGCCCGAGTCCGCCCCCGATTCCGACCAGCCCGACCCCGCCGGTCTCCCGGCACGGGAACCCGCTCCGGGTCCGCAGGCCGTGGCGACCGGGACGGAGCCCGAGATCCTGATCCTGGGTGCCGGGCCCGCGGGCCTTGCCTGCGCGATGGAACTGTCGCGCAAGGGCAAACGACCGCTCGTCGTCGAACGCGACGAGCAGATCGGGGGCCTCGCGAAGACGTTGACCTTCCGTGAGGGCGAGCACGTCTTCCTGACCGACATCGGCCCGCACCGGTTCTTCAGCAAGAACCAGTACCTGTACGACTTCATCGAGGACCTGCTGCAGGAGGAGTGGCGCAAGGTGCCGCGCCTCACTCGCCAGTTCGTCGACGGCAAGTACTTCGACTACCCGGTCAACTTCCGGCAGGTGGTGAAGAACCTCGGCCTGTGGAAGAGCGCGCGCATCGGCATCGACTACGTGCTGGCCCGCCTCCGCTACGGCCTGCTGCGCAAACCGCTGCGCACCTTCGAGGACTACGTGGTCGCGAACTTCGGCCGCTCGCTGGCCGAGTTCAGCATGATCAACTACTCGGAGAAGATCTGGGGCATCCGCTGCGCCGAGATCCACCCCGACTGGGCCAAGCAGCGCATCAGCGGGCTCAACCTCTGGAGCGTGTTCAAGAACGCGATCGGGCTGGGCGGCAAGAAGGGGCCGAAGTCGCTGGTCGACGAGTTCTACTACCCGCAGTTCGGCACCGGCCGCATCTACGAGGAGATCGGCAAGCACCTGCGCGCGACCGGCGCCGAGATCCGCACGCGCACCGAGCCGGTGAAGGTCCGTCACGACGGCAAGCGCATCACGGCGGTCGACCTGCGCGGGCCCGACGGCGTCGTGACCGTGCGTCCGCAGTCGGTGGTCGAGTCGGTGCCGCTGACGCACTTCCTCACGCTGCTCGATCCGCCGCCGCCAGCCCCGGTGCGCGAAGCCGCGGCGCAGCTGAAGTGGCGCGCGCAGATCTACCTGTTCCTGACCTTGGACCAGGACAAGGTCACCGACGACAACTGGATCTACTTCCCGAGCAAGGACATCCCGTTCGGCCGCACGAGCGAGATGAAGAACTTCAGCAAGGACATGTGTCCGCCGGGGAAGACCTCGTTCTTCATCGAGTTCTTCGCGTTCGAGAGCGACCCGATCTGGTCGATGACGAAGGAGCAGTTGCTCGACCTGGTCATGCCGTACTTCGAGCGGTGGGGGTTCTTCACCCGCAAGGCGGTGCGGCAGGCGTACCTGTTGAAGCGCCAGCACGTCTATCCCGTCTACGACGCGGGCTACAAGACGGCGTTGGCGACGATCCAGGCCTGGCTCGAGCAGTTCGAGAACCTGGTCTACGTCGGGAGGCCGGGGCGCTTCCGCTACACGAACCAGGACCACAGCCTCGAGATGGGCATCATCGCCAGCCGCATCCTGCTCGAAGGCCGTCGCTACGACATGGACACGGTCGGCAGCGAGAACGAGTACTTCGAGAAGGGCCCGATCTACGAGAAGCGCATCTGAGCGCTGCTCAGCGCGCGCTTCAGACCGTCTCGGTGCGCCCGCTCTGCGTTGCCCGCAGCATCGCCTCGACGACGCGCAGGTCCTCGAGCGCCTGTTCAGCCGGGCACGGGAAATCGTCGCAGTCGTCGATCCAGCGGGCGAAGCGGCCGACCAGTTCGCAGGCCGGAGCCTGCGCGGCGAGTTCGGGCTGCAGTTCGGCGCGCGACAGCGAAAGCTCCTCGCCGGGAGTCCGGTAGGCGAACGCGGCGCCGTGGAACTCTTCACGGCCGCGCAGCAGCATGCGGTCGCCGGCGACGCGCACCAGGCCGTCGGTGCCGTGCACGGCGAACGCGTGCGCCGAACTGGCGCGGCTGCAGGTGAACGTGCACGCGACGCCGCCGCGCAGCACCGCGGTCGCGACACCGCCGTCATCGCGGTCGCCGATCGAGCGCGTGCTCTGGGCGGTCACGCGGACTGCTGGCCGACCCACGAGCCAACTCGCGAGGTGCAGGTGGCGACTCGCCAGGTCGACGAACGGATGGCAGTTCGGCACGTCGCCAGCACCACTGCGCAGTCCCTCGTCGACGCACAGCAGGCCCTGCACCGCGACGACACCGCCGAGCCAGTCGGCGGCGATCATGCGCCGCACCTGTTCCCAGAGCGGGTCGGCGAACTCGGGCACCAGCACGCCGAGCTTGACCTGGGCCGCGGCACAGTCGCTGGCCATCGCCGCGGCGCTCGCGAGGTCGGCGGCGAACGGAGCCTGCAGCAGGCAGTGCACGCCTTGCGCCGCCGCTGCGGCGACGCGTTCGCGCCGCGTCGCGAGGTCCCCGGCCAACACGACGAAGTCGACGCCCGAGCCCAACAGCGCATCGAACGACGCGGCAGCAGTCCCGAGTCCGTGCTCGGCCGCGAAGGCGGAACCGCGCGCGGCATCGTCGTCGTGGGCGACGACGATGGCGGCATCCCGATGCCCGCGCACGCGCTGCAGCAGCGAAGCGCCAGCGGCCGAACAGCCGGAGAGCCCTGCGCGCAGCGTGGTCACGGCGCGACGGTAGCGCGCTCGCGCAGCAGGGCCAACTGGCCGGCCAGCACCGCCAGCGCGGTCTCGGTGCGCAGCGGCGCGCGGCCGCAGGTGATCGGCAGGAAGCCGCGCGTCGCCAACGCGTCGACCTCGTACGGCAGGAAGCCGCCGTCGGGACCGATCGCGAGCGTGAACGGGGCGCGGCCCGGATAGGCGAGCGCGTGTGTTGGCGTCGGTGCGGCCGGGTGCGCGACGAAGCGCGCGGGCGGCAGGTTCAGCGTGCCGAGTTGATCCTCGACCATCGGCTTGAACCGCGGGAAGAACTGCACGCTCGGCAGCACGGTGCGCCCGGCCTGTTCGAGCCCGGCCAGCAACATCGCGCGCTGGGCATCCGGCAGCAGCGCCTTGCTCTGCAGGTGGCTCTTCTCGACGCGCCAGCTGCGGAACAGGACGAGCCGCGCGAACCCCAGCGCGGCGGCATGGGCGTAGAGCCGCAGCAGCACCTTCGGCCGCGGCACGGCGAGCAGCAGCACGTCGTCGGCAGATGGCGGCGGCTGCGCGAACGGCAGCGCGCAGCGCAGCTGCACTTCGTCGGCGGTGACGGCGAGCACCGTCGCCTGCCCCAGCCGCCCGCCGAGCAGTCCGGCCCGCAGTTCCTGCCCTGGCTCCGCACGCAGCACCGTGCGTACGTGCGCGGCACGCGCGCCGTGCAGCAGAACGAAGCCCTCGTTGCCGACCTCATCGGGAGCGAGCAACAGGAAGTTCACGCCCGACAGGCTACGCGGCCGTCGATCGGCGGCGCGAGGCTGTTCCCGGCCTCGCCCCGCACTACCATGCGCCGGCGCGATGACCGCCCGCCTCGAGGACTTCACGACCCAGCGCCGACGCAGCCGCCTGCGGCGGTTGAAGGAAGTGCCGGTGCTGCCGAGCCTGATCACGCTCGGCAACCTGTTCTTCGGCTTCCTGGCGATCGCGAAGGTCGCCGACGCCCTGCGCCTGACCCAGCCCGGCGCGCAATTCGCGAACGTGGTCGGCTACTTCGAGCTGGCGGCCGTGCTGGTGTTCGTGGCGATGGTGTTCGACGCGCTCGACGGCCGCGTCGCGCGCATGACCGGGCAGACGACGCCGTTCGGCGCGCAGCTCGACAGCATGGCCGACATGGTGACCTTCGGCGTCGCGCCAGCTTTCCTCGCCAAGGTGCTGGTCGACTGGCACGCGCAGGTCGATGCGAACCGCTTGCTGCCGCTGCATCCGAAGCTGTTCTACGCCGCCGCCGCGGTCTACGTGATGGGCGCGGCCCTGCGGCTCGCGCGGTTCAACGTCGAGACTGGCGGCGACGAAGAGGACCACCGCGAGTTCAAGGGGCTGCCGTCGCCGGCGGCTGCTGCGGTGGTGTGCGGGCTGGTCGCGCTGTTCTGCACGCGCAACGACGAGTCGGCCGAACTGGGGCACTTCCTGCTCGCGCCGCGGCACTTCGACGCGATCGTCGTGGCGATGCCGTGGGTGCTGGTGCTGCTCGGCCTGCTGATGGTGAGCCGGGTGCCGTACCCGCACGCCCTGCACGCGATCCTGAAGGGTCGCCACAGCGTCCCGGTGCTCGCCTCGACCGTCGTCGTGATCATTGTCGCCGCGATCGAGTGGCAGCTCGCGCTGGCGGTCTGCACGATCGGCTACGTCGGCTGGGGCATGGGGCTCGGCCTGTTCCGCGTGGTGACGCGCCGTCGCGACGACGACGACGACGACAACGAGGAACTGGCGCCGGTCAACCGGAACTGACGGCCCAGGCGCGTGGCGACGACCGCCTGGCTCGGGCTCGGCAGCAACCTCGGGGACCGGCGTGCCCACATCGAGCGTGCGCTCCAGCGCCTCGCGTCGGTCCCCGGCGTCGCCGTGATTCGCACGTCACCGCTGCACGAGAGCGCACTGGTCGGCGACGGCCCGGTCCAGGACGCGTTCCTCAACGGCGTCGCCGAGCTGCGCACCGACCTGCCGGCCGCCGCCTTGCTGGCTCTGTGCAAGCAGCTCGAGCGCGAGGCGGGACGGGTGTTGCCGGCGCCGCGCAACCACCCGCGGCCGCTCGATCTCGACCTGCTGTTCGTCGGCGACGAACGCCACGACACGCGCGACCTCGTGCTGCCGCATCCGCGCTGGCACGAACGCGACTTCGTGCGCCGGCCGCTGCGCGAACTCGGCGTCGATCTCGCGACCCTGCCGCGAACGGAGCCGATCGTGGTGCTCGCGACGCCCGCCGATCTGGTCGCGCGTTGCGGGACGTGGCTCGCCGGCGGATGTTCGATCGGCCTCGTGCCGACGATGGGCAGCCTGCATCGCGGTCATGCCAGCCTGCTGCAGCAGGCGCGTGCCGAGAACGACCGCGTGGTCGCGACGGTGTTCGTGAACCCGCTGCAGTTCGGCCCGAACGAGGACTTCGCCGCCTATCCGCGGTCGCTCGACGCCGACGTCGCACTGTGTCGCGCCGCCGGCGCCGATGTTGTCTTCGCGCCGAGCGTCGCGGCGATGTACGACCCGGCCTTCTGCAGCCACGTCGCAGTCGGGGCGGCGGCAGACGGCCTGGAAGGGGCACTGCGGCCCGGCCACTTCGCCGGCGTCGCGACGGTCGTCGCGCGCTTGCTTGCGCTGGCGTCGCCGACGCGGGCCTACTTCGGCGAGAAGGACGCGCAGCAACTCGCGGTCGTGCGCCGGATGGCGAAGGACCTGGGCTTTCCGCTGCAGATCGTGCCGTGCCCGATCGTGCGCGACGACGATGGGCTCGCGCTGTCGAGCCGGAACGTCTACCTGGGCGCCGCCGACCGCGCGGCGAGCCCCGTGCTGGTCCGTGCCCTGCGCGCGGCGCTGGCGGCGTTCCGTGGCGGGGAGCGCGATCGCGACCGCCTGCTCGCGGCAGCGAAGCGTGTGCTCGCGACCGAACCGCGCGCGGTCGTCGACTACCTGGCGCTTCGTTCGGATCCGGACTTCGCCGAACTGCCACCGGGGCCGGTCGCCGGGGGTCGCCTGTTGGTCGCCGCGCGCTTCGACGGCGGCAAGCGGCCCGTGCGCCTGCTCGACAACCTGTCGCTGGCCGCACCACGCGGGGAGCACCCGTGACGGCGACCTGGTGGTTGCCGGCGCGCGCGAAGCTGAACCTCGTGCTGCGCGTGGTGGGCCGCCGCGCGGACGGCTACCACCTGCTCGAGACGCTGTTCCACGCCCTGGAACTGCACGACGACGTCGCCCTCGCGCGCGCCGACGGAGGGATCACCCTGGACGTGACTGCGGACGAGCCTTCGCTGCACGTGCCGCCCGGTCCCGACAACCTCGTGCAGCGCGCGCTCGCAGCGCTGCTCGAACGCACGCGGGACGGCGGGGGCTTCCGCGCGCACCTGCACAAACGCATCCCGCACGGAGGTGGTCTCGGTGGCGGCAGCAGCGACGCCGCAGCGGCGCTGCGGCTCGGCAACCACCTGCTCGGCGAACCGCTCACCGCGGGCGAACTCGCGGCGATCGCGGTGCGTCTTGGTGCCGACGTGCCGTTCTGTTTGCGCGGCGGCAGCCAGTGGGGGCGCGGCATCGGCGACGAACTCACTCCCGCCGAAGTGACGCCGCGGCACTTCGTGTTGGTCGCGCCGCCGTTCGGTTGTCCGACCGCGGATGTGTACAAATCCTTGGCTGCAAGGTGGAAGCGGGAGCCTGACGTCGATACGGTCCGCGACATTCCGGTTTCCGACACCACGGATGCCATCTCGCGCGGCGGTTATCGCAACGATCTGCAGGCGGCGGCGGAGCGGGTTCGTCCCGAACTTCGCGACCTGCGTCGTCGCGTCACCGAGCTCGTGCAGCGTGAGGTGGCGATGACTGGCAGCGGCTCGACCTTGTTCGTGCCGTGCGATGACGCCGACATGGCGCGTCGCTGTGCAGCGTCGCTCGCCCCCCTCGGTCAGGAGGGGGTGCGCATGCTGACGACGCGCAGTGCCGGCGATCCGGGGCTCGACGTGCCGCGGCTCCTGGACGGAGCGCGCGGTGGAGGAGTCGGCCGGTAACGAAGGCGGCAGGCAGTTCCAGGGAGGCGGTGATGCAGCTCGAACGCAACGGTGGTTCCGATCCGGCGCGACTCCTCGTCACCGAGGTGCGCGTGAAGCTCACGGACGATCCACGCAACAAGCTGAAGGCCTACGCCAGCGTGACGCTCGGCGACTCGTTCGTCGTGCGCGACCTCAAGATCATCGACGGCAACAAGGGACCGTTCGTGGCGATGCCGAGCCGCAAGCTCGCCGACCACTGCCCGCGTTGCCACCACAAGAACCACCTACGCGCCGGCTACTGCAACCAGTGCGGCGAGCGGCTCGATCCCGAACGGGCGCCGCGCGATCACCGCGGACGCGCCCGGTTGCACGCCGACCTCGCGCATCCGATCAACAGCCAGACGCGCATCGAAGTGCACAAGGCGGTCGTGCGCGCCTACATCGAGGAAGTCGAGGCCGCGCAGCGCGCCGGTTCGTCCTACCGGCCCAAGGACTTCGACGACCTCGACGATCTCAACGACACGCTCGACCAGGAGTACATCGACGAACTCGAGCGGCGGCAGGAGGAACGCGAGCGTCGCCGGCGCGAGGCGACCTCGAACGGCGGTGAGAGTGCCGCGCAGGGCGCGGGCTGATCATGCGCCGAGCCCCTGCCGGTAGGATCCACGCGTGGCACTGCGCGTAGTGATCTTCGGACCGGGCCGGGTCGGCACGGCGTTCGGCCAGCGGCTGCTGCGGTCCGGCGTCGACGTGGTCGGCTTCGTCGGCCGTGACGTCGAACGCACCCTGCGCAGCATCCGGTGGATCGCGCCGGCCGGCGTGCGGGCCGCGCAGCCGTCCCACCACGCGGAAGCGCACGTCGTGCTGTTCGCCGTGGGCGACAACGAACTGCGCGACGCGGTGCTCGGCGCTCTGCGCGCGGCGCCGCCGCGGCCGTGCAGCCTGTGGGTGCACACCAGCGGCCGGCATGGCCTCGAGGTCTTCGATGGTGTTCCGGACGTGCGGCGCGGCACGCTGCACCCGGTCGCCCCGTTCGCCGACGGTCCGCGGGGTCTCGAGGCGATGACCGGGGCGCCGGCGGTGATCACCGGCGACGAGAACGCGATGGTGCTGCTCGGCGGCCTGTGCCGACGCCTCGGGCTCGTGCCGGTCGTCGGGGCCGAGGGCGACCGGACGCTGTACCACGCGGCCTGCGCGCTCGCCGCGAACGGCGCCACCGGGTTGTTCGCGGCGGCGCTCGACGCGTTCGCGGCGTCCGGAGTCGTCGACGCGGCCAGGGCGCGCGCACTGACCGCGGCCCTGATGCACGCGGCCGTCGACGGCAGTGCGGTCCATGGGCCGGCCGCGGCGTTGTCGGGCCCGGTGCGACGTGGGGACGTCGCGACGGTCCGCGCCCACCTCGATCGCCTGCGCGCGATGGCGCCGGCGGGGGTGCCGGCCTACGTCGCGATGTCGCGGATCGCGCTCGAACTGGCACGGACCGCCGGGCTGCCGGCGCCGGCGGTCGCAGCACTGCACGACGTGCTCGGCCCGCGGTGACCATGGCCGCCGTCGTCGCCAGCGTCTTCGCCGAGTCTCGCGAGCAGGTGGTCAGCTCGGGGCGGCGGGCTGCGATGGCCGGTGCCGACTGGCTGGAGCTGCGGCTCGATCGTTGGCAGCGCGCGCAGGACCTGGCGGCAGCGATCGGCGCGGTGCGGCTGCCGGTGCTGGTCGCCTGCCGCACTCCGGAGGACGGCGGCGGCTTCCGCGGCACGCTCGGCGAACGGCGCGAACTGCTGAGTGCGGCGCTCGACGCGGGCGCCGTCGGCCTCGATCTCGAACACTGGGAGTCGTGGTCGCCGCCGTCCGGGCGCACGCGGCTGCGGTTGCGCATCCGTTCGTTCCACAGCTTCACCGGCGTGCCGAAGGAGCTGCCGGCGATTCGCGACAAGCTCCACGCGCAGGCCGGCACCGTCGCCAAGCTGGCCGTCACGGCGCACGATCTCGCCGACGCGGCCCCGGTCCTCGAACTGCTGCGAACGACCGACCAGGTGCAGCAGCCGACGGTCGCCTTCGCGATGGGGCGCACGGCGTGGCCCACGCGCGTGCTCGCGGCGTGCGCGGACGCGCCGTTGGTCTACGGCAGCCTCGGCGACGGCGACGACACGGCGCCGGGCCAGCCGCCGGTCGCGCTGCTCGCCGGCCTGTTCCGCTGCGGATCGCTCGGTGCTGCCACCGCCGTGCATGGGCTGCTCGGCAACCCGGCGCTGCACTCGCTCGGTCCGTGGCTGCACAACCGCGCCTTCCGGCGCCTGGGCTACGACGGCGTCTACCTGCCGTTCGAGACGTCGCGCCCGGACGCGGTGCTGGCGATGCTGCAGTCGGGGCGGCTGCGCGGCCTCTCGGTGACCGCTCCGCACAAGGGCGCCCTGACGAACCTGTGCTCGCGACTCGACGACGACGCGGCTGCGACCGGCGCGGTCAACACCATCACGTTCGACGGCGCGGGCGCCATGGTCGGACACAACACCGACGTCGCCGGCGTGCTGGCCGCCCTGCAAGGTGCGGCGGTGCCCGAGGGCGGCGGTCGTCGTGCGGCGGTGCTCGGCACCGGTGGCGCGGCGCGGGCCGGAGCGATCGCGCTGCAGCGATTGGGCTACCAGATCACGCTGCTGGGGCGTTCGCCCGATGCCGCCCGCGAGTTCGCCGCCGCGCGCGGCGTGCAGCTCGCGAGCCTCTCGGAACGCGTGCTCGGCGAGATCCGGCCAGCGGTCGTCGTGCAGGCGACGCCGGTCGGCGGCGCGGGCCGCGATCCGGAGGAACGGTTGCTGTCCGGCTGGCGACCGGCGACGGGCACGACGGTGCTCGACATGGTGTACCAGCCGCAGTGGACCCGGTTCCTGCGCGATGCCGCGGCGGCCGGGGCCACGGCGGTGTCCGGCGTCGAGATGTTCCTCGCGCAGGCTGCTGCCCAGGTGAGGCTGTTCACCGGGCGCGACGTGCCGGCGGCGACGCTGCGGCAGTTCCTCGCCGGGGCAGTGACATCGTCGGGATCCGGCTGATCCACGGTTCGATGCCAGACTCGCCGTGTTGGTCGGCGGTTCGTTATCGTTGCCCGCACATGGAGCGCACCGACGAAGAACTCGAGGCCGACTTGCGGGGCGGCGACGACCGTGCGCTGGCGACGTTGTTCGAGCGGCTGCGCGAACGCCTGGGCCGCATGGTGCATTTCCGGCTCGATCCGCGCCTGGTGGGCCGCATCGACGCCGAGGACGTGCTGCAGGACACGTTCCTCGAGGCCAAGAAACGGCTGCAGGCGTTCCGCGACGACGACAAGCCGTTCCTGGTCTGGGTGCGCCTGATCACGCAGCAGACGATGATCGACCTGCACCGGAAGCACCTCGGCGCCAAGATGCGGTCGGCCGGCCGCGAAGTGCACGCGCCGGCGAGCGGCACGCTGTCGGGGTTCTTCGTGGGCCACATCACCTCACCGAGCGGGGCGGTGATGCGCGAGGAGCTGCGGCAGAAGATCGAGCAAGCCCTGGCGGCGATGGACGAGATCGACCGCGAGGTGCTGCTGCTGCGCCACTTCGAAGAGCTGTCGAACAAGGAGGCGGCGGCCGTGCTCGGCATCCAGGAGAACGCCGCGAGCAATCGCTACGTGCGTGCGCTCGGCCGGCTCAAGGGCTTCCTCGGCCCGATCGGCGACGCATGACGTCCTCCGCCGAGACGTCGGCCCGCGATCCGCTCGACCTGCTGGTCGAGCAGTTCCTGCGGCGTCGTGCGACCGAGCCGAAGCTCTCGGTGGAAGACTTCGCCGCGAGCGTGCCGGAGCACGGCCCGGCACTGCGCGAGTTGCTGCCGACGATCCTGGCGCTCGAGTCGCACAAGCGCGACCGCGCGTCGAGCGGCAGCGGTCGGCGGGGTGCCGCGGTGCCGCACCTCGAACGGCTGGGGGAGTTCCGCATCCTGCGTGAACTCGGCCGCGGCGGCATGGGTGTCGTGTTCGAAGCGGTGCAGGAGTCGCTGGGCCGCAAGGTCGCGCTGAAGGTCCTGCCGCAGTCGGCCCTGCTCGGCGGCAACCAGCTCGAGCGCTTCCGGCGCGAGGCGCAGATCGCCGCGCAGTTGCACCACAGCAACATCGTGCCGGTGTTCGGCAGCGGCGAGAGCGACGGCTTCCACTGGTACGCCATGCAGTACATCGCCGGCGTCGGGCTCGACCGCTGGCGGGCCGAGCAGCAGGCAGCGCCACCGTCCGGCAGCGGTGCCTGGAAGAGTCGCGCGCGCTTCGTGGCGCGGCTCGGCGTGCAGGCGGCGAGCGCGCTCGCGCACGCCCACGCGCAGGGCACGCTGCATCGCGACATCAAACCCGGCAACCTGCTGCTCGAGGCGAACGAGCACCTGTGGGTCACCGACTTCGGCCTGGCGAAGGCGCTCGAAGCCGAAGGGCTCACGCACTCGGGCGACCTGCTCGGCACGCTGCAGTACATGGCGCCGGAGCAGTTCGCCGGCAGCTACGACCAGCGCAGCGAGGTCTACGCGCTCGGCGTGACCCTCTACGAACTGCTGACGCTGCGCCAGGCGTTCGCCAGCGGTTCACGCACCGAGTTGATGGAACGCATCCGCACGCAGCGGCCCGAGTCGCTGCGCCGGCTGTGCCCGGACGCGCCCGACGACCTGTGCGTCGTGATCGAGAAGGCAATCGCTCGCGACGCCGCCGATCGTTACCAGGACGCGGCGGCGCTGCAGCGCGACCTGCAGGCGTTCCTCGACGACCAGCCGATCGCCGCCCGCCGCCTGTCGGCGCTCGGCCAGACCTGGCGCTGGTGCCGCCGCAACCGCGGCATGGCGACGCTCGCGGCCTGCACGGCGTTGGCAGTGCTCGGGGCCGGCGTCACCGGCTGGGTTGCCTACGTCGTCACCGACGACGCGCTGGGCCGCGCCGAGGCGTCGGCGACGATCGCCGCCGACCAGACCAAGCTCGCCGAGCAGAGCCTCGCGCGGGCCGAGGAGAACGTCGGCCTGACGCTCGATGCCTTCGCGAAGGTCTTCGACCGCCTGATCGGCCCCGACCCGGCACTCGCCTTCGACGAGGACGAGGAGACCGGCGAACAGGTGGTGCTGGTGCGGTCGGTCGTGGATCCCGGCGATCTCGCGTTGTTGCAGGAGATGCTCGCGTTCTACGACCTGTTCGCGGCGCAGAACGCTGGCAACCAGGTGCTGCAGCTCGAGACCGCGCGGGCGTGCCGGCGGGTCGGGGCGATCCACGCGCGGCTCGGCAGTCCCGAGAACCTCGCCCAGGCCGCCCAGGCCTACCGCCAGGCGCGCGACCGGCTGGGCAAGGTCACGGGCCGCGATGTCCGTCGCGAACTCGCCGCCGTGCTGGTCGAGGCCGCGCAGCTCGATCGCCGGAGCCAGCGTCCTGCCGATGCGGCGCCGAAGTTCGCCGAGGCGCTGGCCTTGTTGGAGCAGCTTCCGGCCGACGGCCGCGGGGTGCGGCTCGAGCGTGCCAAGGTGCACTACCTGTTGGCCGCGGAGCCCGGGCTGCGGCGGCCGCCGCGGCCCGGCGAGCGGTCCGGCGAGGCCGACCGCGACCGGGCGCGGGCGGCGCGTGCCCAGCTGCAGCAGGCGGTGGCGCTGGTCGACGACCTGCTGGCCGCGGACCCGACGCATGCCGACGCGCGCGCGCTGAAGGCGCGATGCGTGCTGCTGGCGGGGCGGCTCGGCAGGGGCCCGGGCGGCGGGCGACCCGACGCCGATCGTGCCGGCGCGCGCACCGAGGCCCTGGACATCCTCCGCGATCTGGTCCGTCGGCATCCGGACCGCGTCGACGACCGGTTCGAACTCAGCCGCGTGCTGCTGGATCCCTCACGACGCGACGAAGGTCGGCCACCGCGCGAGGGCTTCACGGCGTCGGTCGCCGACTGCCGCGAGGCGGTCGAGCATGCGACGTGGCTGGTGGCACAGCAGCCGCAGGTGCGCGAGTACGCTCGGCTGCGCGCCCAGGCCGGGTCGGCCCTCGGTCGGGCCTTGCAGCAGGGCGCCCAGGAGCTGCCGCCGGACCAGCAGAAGCAGCAACTCGCCGAAGCCGAACGCGAGCTGCGGGCGGGGCTCGCCGCCGAGGCGGCGACCGGCGAGTCCGAGGGCCTCGACCGCATGCGCATGATGCAGACCCTGCAGACCCGACGCGCGTTGGTGGTCGTGTGCGAACAGCTCGGCCGGCAGGACGATGCGAAGACCGAGCTGCACGCGTTGTTCGACACGATCGACACCCTGCTGTCGGAACGCCGCAACCACGGCGTCTTGGCCGACGCGCTGCACGGCGGCGGCGGCCCCGAGGGTGGGAGGGATCTGCTGCGCCCGCTGGTGGCCCGCTTCGCCGACAGTCGGCTGGCCGATCGGCACCGGGCGCTGATGCAGCGCCTGCCGCCGCGCGAGGAAGGCCCGCCGGAGCGCCGCGGGCGGTGACGCGGCGGGTCAGGCGAGGATCGCGCGCGCGACCTTGCCCTCGACGTCGGTGAGCCGGAAGTCGCGGCCCGCGTGCCGGTAGACGAGGCGTTCGTGGTCGATGCCGAGCAGGTGCAGGATCGTCGCGTGCAGGTCGTGCACGTGCATGCGCTCGTCGACCGTGTAGTAGCCGTAGTCGTCGGTGATCCCGTACGAGAAGCCCGCGCGCACGCCGCCGCCGGCGAGGAAGTGGGTGAACGCGTGCGGGTTGTGGTCGCGACCGGAGCCGCCTTCGCTGGTCGGCGTGCGGCCGAACTCTCCGCCCCACCAGACCAGCGTGTCCTCGAGCAGGCCGCGCTGCTGCAGGTCGGTCAACAGCCCGGCGATCGGCAGGTCGACCTCACGCGCGTTCTTGCGGTGGTCGACCTCGAGGTTCGAGTGCTGGTCCCACTTGTACGAGTGCGTGCACTGCACGAAGCGCACGCCGGCCTCGAGCAGGCGCCGCGCCATCAAGCACTGCCGCCCGAAGTTGGCGGTGGTCGGGTCGTCGAGCCCGTAGAGCTTCTGCGTGCGTTCGTTCTCGTTGCCGAGGTCCAGCACCGACGGCGCTTCCATCTGCATGCGGAACGCGAGTTCGAGCGCGTGCACGCGGGCGTCGAGCACGGAGTCGCCGGAACGCTGGGCGGCGTGCTCGCGGTTCAACTCCTGGATCAGGTCGAGTTGCGCCCGCTGCGCTGCCGGCGGCAGGCCCGCGGTGAGGTGGCGGACCGCGGCCTGGTCGCTCGGCACGCTGGCGTTGCCGAGCGGCGTGCCCTGGTAGACCGCCGGCAGGAACGCCGAGCTCCAGTTGTTGACGCCGCCGTGGCCGAGCGTCGGACAGATGGTGACGAAGCCCGGCAGGTTGCGGCTCTCGCTGCCAAGACCGTAGAGCGCCCAGCTGCCGATCGACGGCCGCACGAAGGTGTCGCTGCCGGTGTGGACCTTGAGCAGGGCTCCGCCGTGCGCGTCGTTGCTGCCGTGCAGGCCCTTCAGGAAGCAGATCTGGTCGGCGCACGACGCGACGTGGGGGAACAGCTCGCTGCTCCATTGCCCGCTGCGGCCGTGGCGCGCCCAACGGAACGGCGAGCCCATCAGGTTGCCGGTCTCGGCGAACGTCACGCGCGGCTTGGCGAACGGCAGCGGCTTGCCGTGGTCACGCTGCAGCAGCGGCTTGTAGTCGAAGGTGTCGACCTGCGACGGCCCGCCGTGCATGAACAGGAACACGATGCGCTTGGCGCGTGGCGCGAAGTGCGGCTGCCGCGGCAGCAGATCGTCGCCGGCCAGCAGGTCGCCGAGTGCCAGCGCGCCAAAGCCACACGCCGAATTGCGCAGCAGGTCCCGCCGCGACAGCTGCGGGCGAGGGCTCGGGTGACCGCAAGCGTCAGTCGACATGGAGGAACTCGTTGCTGAGGAAGAGCGCTTGCGCGAGGCGCAGCCACGGCTCGGCGTCGCCGAGTTGCGGGCCGGCGGCCAGCCATCGCGCCGCGGCGGCGCGTTCGGTCGGGCTCGGCGCGCGCGCGTGCACCGCACGCCACAGGAACGCGATGCGGCCGTCGTCGTCGGTCGCCACCGCCTGGCCACGTTCGGCGAGCGCCTTGCTCTGTTCACGCACGAACGGCGCGTTCAGCAGCCACAGGGCCTGCGGCGCGGTCGCGGACTGCGGCCGCTGCTCGAGATGCACGCTCGGGTCGGCGTAGTCGAAGGCGGCGTAGAAATCGAACATCGCGTTGCGGATGACCGGCAGGTAGAGCGAACGACGGCGGCTGTCGTAGCGCGCCGCGTCGTTGCTCTGGTCGTTGGTCACGTAGGCGCGGTCGTCGGTCGTCAGCAGGCTGCCGCCGAGCGAACGGTCCAACGTGCCGGCGATGGCGAGCATGCCGTCGCGGATCGCTTCCGCCGGCAACCGCTGGCGTTGCCAGCGGCCGTGCAGTCGGTTGTCGGGGTCGCGCTCGAGGGCTTGCGGCGTGGCGACCACCGACTGCTGCCAGGTGCGGGACAGCAGGATGCGCCGCCAGAGCTGCTTCTGCGACCAGCCGTGCGCGCGCAGGTCGGCGGCGAGCCAGTCGAGCAGTGCTGTGTGCACGGGCTGGTCGCCGCGGCGGCCGAAGTTCGAAGGCGAACGCACGAGGCCTTGCCCGAACGCACGCTGCCAGATCCGGTTGGCGGCGACCCGGGCCGCGAGGGCCTGCTCGGGGGCGAACAGCCACTGCGTGAACTCACGACGGCCGCTGTGGTCGGCGGGGATCGGTGGCGCGGGCACGAACGAGGCGAACACCGACAACATCGCGCGCGGCGTCGCCACCGGCGCCAGCGTCAGGTGGTTGCCGCGGTAGTGGAGCGGCAGTTCCTTCACGGTGGCCTCGGCCACGCACATGGTCATCGGCGCCTTCGCCGGCACCGCCGCGGCCGCTGCGGCGTGTTGCTGCTGGAGCGCCTCGAGTTCGGCGAGCGTCGTCGCCGGCACGAAGGGACGCAGCGTTCTGACCGGCAACGTCAGCAGACCCGCTCCCTCGAACAGCAGCGCGCGCGCCGCTTCGAGGGTCGTGTCGTCGAGGCGGACCGGCGCGTCGCGTTCCTTCGCGTCCCGGCTCGCGCGCACTGCGGCAGTGGCAGCCTCGGCGCGCGTGAACAAATCCTGCACGCGCAAAGCGAGGCTCGCTGCCGAGGTCGGCGGGTCGCCGTCGAGCAAGGCCGCGGCCAGGCCGCCCTTGCCCTGCGCCGCGCGCACCCGTTCCGGCAGGGCGGCCGGATCGCCGTCGACGAGGCGCCGCCAGAAGGTCAGCAACGGGTCGCCGGTCCGCGACGCCACGACCAACGCCGCCTGCTGCACGACCGGCGGCAGCAGGGTGCCGGCGTCGTGGTCGGTCGGGCACAGCATCCAGGCGTCGAGGTGCGGCACGTGCGGCCCGTGCGCGATCAGCCGCAGGCTCTGCGCGCTGCCGCTGCCGTCGAGGACCGCCGCTTCGTGCCACTGCTGGTGCGCCGGCAGCCAGCCGCCGGTCGTCGCGGCGAGAGCCTGCTCGGCGGCGACCGTGCCGTCGACCAGCACGCGCATCGGCCGCGACTCGGCGGCGGCGTAGCGCACGAACAGCCGATGGCGGCCCGCGGCGGCGGTCGTGAACGTCCACTCGGCGAACTGCTCGCCCGCGCGGTGGGTGTGCAGGACCGTCGTCTGCGCGTCGCCCCAGTGGCTGGCGTCGGCGTGCAGGCTGGTCGCGGCGGCGGTCTCGGCCTGCGTGAACACGCTGCGCGCCGCCAAGGTGGTGCCGGCGAGCAGGTAGCGCCCGGCGTCGGCGACCAGGGTTTCCCGCTGGGTCGCCAGCGCCGCGGCCGTGGCGGCGTCGAGCCGTTCCTTCGCCTGCTTGCGCGCCTTCTCGGCGGCGAGCCGCGCCGCGATCGCCGCGTCGTCGGCGAGTTCCCGGTCGAACCACTTCGACACGTGGCCGAGGTCGTGGAACGCCGTCGTGCTGCGGAAGATGCCAGCCAGCGCGTAGTAGTCGCGCTGGCTGATCGGGTCGAACTTGTGGTCGTGGCAGCGGGCGCAGCCGATCGTCAGACCGAGCACCGTGCGGCCGACCAGGTCGAGCTGTTCGTCGATCGTGTCGAGGACCAGCTTCTCCTTGTCCTGCTCGGCGAGCATGCGCGGCCCCATGGCCAGGAAGCCGGTGGCGACGTGGCCGTCGATGCCGACCGCGGGGTCGGCAGCGAGCAGGTCGCCGGCGATCTGCATGCTCACGAAGCGGTCGTACGGCAGGTCGTCGTTGTGCGCGCGCACGACCCAGTCGCGGTAGCGGAAGGCGTTGGCGAACGCGAGGTTCTCGTCGAGGCCGTTGCTGTCGCTGTAGCGCGCGAGGTCGAGCCAGTGCCGCGCCTGGTGTTCGCCGAAGTGCGGCGAGGCGAGCAGACGGTCCACCACGCGCGCGAACGCGTCGGGGCTCGGGTCGGCGAGCAGCGCTTCGACGTCTTCGGGGGCGGGCGGCAGGCCGGTCAGAACGAACGAAGCGCGGCGCAGCAACGTGCGCAGGTCGGCCGTCGGTGCAGGTTGCAGGCCGGCTCCGTCGAGTTGTTCGCGCACGAAGCGATCGATCGGGGCGTTCCACGCCGCGTCGCGCGCAGCTGGCGGCGCCACGTTCTGCAACGGTGCGAACGCCCAGTCGCTCGACGCTGGTTCCTGGGCGAACCCGGGTGCGAGCGTGAGGGCAACGGCGAGCAGGCGTCGGGGCTGCATGGACGACGATGGCCGGCGGGGCGGGGCCGCAGGATACTGCGGGGCTGCCGATGCTGCGCCCGCCGTTCGTCCTTCTCGTCGTGTTCGCGTCCTCCGCTTGCCACCTCCTGCCCGGCGGCAGGGCCGATGGCGACGGCCACTGGCAGTTCGTTCGGACGCCGACCCGTCAGAGTCTGCGCGGGCTCGGCGCGCTCGATGCCGCCACCGTCTGGGTCTCGGGGGCCGGCGGCGAAGTGTGGCGCAGTCGGGATGGAGGCGAGTCCTGGCAGGCGGTCGCGCCGCCGAATGCCGCCGCCTGCGACTTCCGCGATCTCGAAGTGCTCGACGCCGACCATGCACTCGTGCTCTCGGCCGGCGACGTCGCTCGTGTCGATCGCACCACCGACGGCGGCGCCACGTGGCGGACCGTGCTGACCGACACCCGGCGTGGCGCGTTCTTCGACGCGATGGCGTTCACCGGCGACCACGGCGTGCTGTTCGCCGACCCGATGAACGGCGGCTTCTGCCTGTGGACGACGCGCGATCGCGGTGCCACCTGGCAGCCGGTCGCCCGCGACCGACTGCCCGCGCCGCTGGTCGGCGAGGCGGCGTTCGCTGCGAGCGGTACCTGCGTTGCCGCGTTCGCTGGACCATCCGGGCCGGAGTTCGTGGTGGCGACCGGCGGCGGCGAACGCGCGCGCGTGCTGCAGGGTGCGTTCGGGTCCTGGCGCGTCGTCGATGCGCCGATGCACGCGGGCGCGCCATCACGCGGCGGCTTCGGGCTCGCCTTCGCCGGCGACCACGGCGTCGTGGTGGGCGGCGACTACGCCGTGCCAACGGCGAACGAAGGCACGGTCGCGCGCAGCGACGACGGTGGGCGCACCTGGCAGCCGGTCGCGGCCGGAGCCGGCGGCTTCCGTTCGGCCGTGGTCTGGCTCGACGACGCGCGGCTGCTCGCGGTCGGTTCGCACGGTACCAGCGTTTCCGACGATCGTGGGCGATCGTGGCGGGTCGTCGATGTCGAGGGCTTCCACGCCCTGTCGCGCGCCGCCGACGGCACCGTGTGGGCCGCGGGCGCCGACGGACGCGTCGCGCGATGGGTGCCCAGGCGGTAGGCTGCGGGCCCTGCATGGACGATGTCGCGCTCAACCCTTCGTTCGCCGAGACGCGACCCGGCGCCGTGGCTCTTGGTGCGGGCGAAGTGCACGTGTGGGCGGTGTCGCTGCAGGGGGACGCCGAGCGTTACGGCGCCCTGTTGTCGCGCGCCGAACTGCAACGACTGCAGCGCTTCCATTTCGCCGACCACCGCCGCCGCTACCAGATCGGCCATGGCGCCCTGCGCGAGATCCTCGGCGGCTACCTCGGCATCGCGCCGACGGCCGTCGAGTTCACGCAAGGCCCGCGCGGCAAGCCGTACCTGGCGGCGAAGGGGCCGTTCTTCAACCTCTCACACAGCGGCAAGCTGGCGTTGATCGCCGTGGCCGCGACCGAACTCGGCGTCGATCTCGAGAAGGTGCGCCATCTCGAGAGCCTCACCGAGATCGCCCGCAAGCACTTCTCGGCCGGTGAGTTCACCGCGCTCGATGCGCTGGCAGGAACTGCCCGCGAACTGGCGTTCTACCGCTGCTGGACGCGCAAGGAGGCCTACATCAAGGCCCTCGGCGAAGGTCTGTCGATGCCGCTCGACAGCTTCGACGTCAGCTTGGACGAGCACGGCCGGCTGCTGCGCTGCCGCGACGGACGCGACGATCCGGCGGCGTGGTCGCTGCTCGACGTGTCGCCGGGCCCGGAGTTCGTCGCCGCGCTGGCGGTGCGCACCCCGAAGAGCGAGCTGCGGCGGCTGCGCCTGTCCTGACCGCGGGCGGCGCGTTCCGCGCGGCGGCTACTTCGCGCGCACCTTGACGTTCTCGCCGACCCAGTTCAGCAGCGCGCGCAGCGCGTCGAAGTCGGGGTGGCGCAGGCGCACGTAGGCGTTCGCCATGTAGCCGCCCTCGACGCCCTGCGTCGCGGTGCCCGGCGGCGGCAGATGCATGTCGATCAGCGCGTCGCGGCAGTGCCGCTGCATCGCCTCGATGCCGTCGTAGTGCGAGATCACGCCGTCCTTGTCGGGGCGCAGCGCGATCATGCCGGCCGAGTACTTGCGCGAGGGCCGGAACGGCACCTTCTCGTGCACGACCGCATGCGCCCACGCGGCGTAGAGGTCGAACTCGTTGGCGGCGCAGTAGAGATCCCAGACGCCGACCCCAGGTGGCCGGCAGCCGATCTCGGAGAAGCGCAGGCCCTTCGACCCGGAGAACCACTCCATGTGCGTCGGCGACGTCCAGATGCCGAGTGCGGTGATGACCTTCTGGCCCATCGCGCGCAGTTCCTCGTAGTGGCCGCCGTCGATGCGGTTCGTGCAGACGATCTGCGGCGAGATCCAGCGGGTGCGCATCGCCTCGAGCACGTTCGGGTAGTAGTGGCTGGCGAAGTCGATCACCGGCTTCCCGCAGACGGAGAGCGTGTCGTAGAAGCCCTCGTGGCCGTCGAGGAACTCCTCGATCGCCACGGTGCGACCCTGATCGACGCGCAGCGACTCACAGGCCGCGCGCAGTTCGGCGTCGTTCGTGCACTTGTGGGTGCCCGAGGCGCCTGCGCCGTCGAGCGGCTTCACGATCAGCGGATAGCCGTTCTTCTTCGCGAAGGCCTCGGCGTCGGCGATCGAGCCGATGCGCGCGCTCGCTGCACACGCCACGCCGCCGGCGCGGGCGGCCTCCTTCATCGCCGGCTTGTCGCGGCACAGCCACGCCGTCTTCGACGTGGTGCCGTGGATCTTCAGTTGTTCGCGCACGTGCGCCGCTGCCATCACGTGCGCCTCGACGGTGGCTTCGAGCCGATCGACGCGCGCCTTCTGGCTCAGGCGCTTCACGGCCTCGGCCATCGCGTGTTCGTCGACGACCGAGCGCACCCGTTCGAACTGGAACAGGCCCTCGCGCAGTTCGTTCGGCAGCGCCTCGGGCGGCCGTTCGCTGATCGCCGAGATGCGAGCGCCGGTGCTCAGCAGGCCGCGCAGGAACTCGCGTTGGTTCTTGGGGAACGAAGGCTCGACGAAGACGACGTGCATGGTGGGGTTGGGTCGGAGCCTACAGGCCGAGCAGGGCGCGGTAGAGAGCGAGGTACTCGGGGCCCTGGCGATTCCACGAGAAGTCGCGCTGCATGCCGTTCTTCACCAGCTGCCGCCAACCGAGCTGGTCGCGCCAATTGCGCAGCGCCCAGTCGATGGTGCCGGCCAACGCCTTGCTCGAGTACTCGTCGAACAGGAAGCCGGTGCCGCGCCGCGTGTGCGGATCCCAGGCCTCGACGGTGTCGGCGAGGCCGCCGGTGCGGCGCACGATCGGCGGCGTGCCGTAGCGCAGGCTGTACATCTGGTTGAGGCCGCACGGCTCGAAGCGGCTCGGCATCAGGAACAGGTCGCTGCCGGCCTCGATCCAGTGCGCGAGGTCCTCCTGGAAGCCGCGGAAGATGCCGACCTTGTGGGGCCAGGTGTCGCGCAGCCACTGGAAGTACTTCTCGTGCTTGTCCTCGCCCGAGCCGAGCACGCACAGCCGCATGTCCTCGCGCTGCAGGAACACCGGGATCGAATCCGCGAACAGCTCGAAGCCCTTCTGCGCGGTCAGCCGTGAGACCACGCCGAACACCGGGGCGCGGGGGTCGTGCGGCAACGAAAACCGCTGCAGCATCGCCGCCTTCATCTTCGCCTTGCCCGACAGATCGTCGACCGTGAAGTGGTGCGGGATGCGCGGGTCGGTCTGCGGATCCCATTCGCCGTAGTCGACGCCGTTGACGATGCCGACGAGATCCTGGCTGCGCGAGCGCAGCAGTTCGTCCATCCCCATCCCGTACTCGGCGGTCTGGATCTCGCGCGCGTAGGTGCGCGACACCGTCGTCAGGCGATGCGCGTGCAGCACGCCGGTCTTGAGGAACGACAGCTTGCCGTCGCGCAGGTCGCCGTGGTGCACGTGCGCGCGCTGATCGCCGAGGCCGAGCACGTCGAGCTGGCTGTCGGGGAACAGGCCCTGGTAGCCGATGTTGTGGATCGTCAGCACCGTCTTCGTGCCGGCGAACAGCTTGTCCCACGCGTAGACCGTCTTCAGGTAGAGCGGCAGCAGGCCGGTGTGCCAGTCGTTGCAGTGCACGACGTCGGGCGCCCACTGCAGCCGCTGGCAGGTCTCGGGGACGGCACGGCTCAGCAGGCCAAAGCGCAGCGCCTCGTCGCCGTCCTCGGTGTAGATGCCCTCGCGATCGAACAGCTCCTTGCAGTCGACGAAGTGCACGACGACGTCGCTCTGCGGCAGCGGCGCGGTGCGGATCGAGAAGCGGATCGTGCGCTGCGGGAAGCGCACGTCGATGTTCTGCGCCCCGGGCAGCGGCGTGGTCTTGAGCCCCGACTTCTCGATGCGGCGATACAGCGGCACGAACAGGCGCACGTCGTGGCCCGGTCCCTGCGGTGCCTTCTTGCCGAGCCATCGGCCGAGGCCGAGCAGCACGTCGGCGAGGCCGCCGGTCTTGGCGAAGGGTGCGAGCTCGGACGCGACGAGGGCGAGGCGGAGCGGACGCATGGCGCGCGGGATGTTGGCATCCTGCCGCGGTCGGCGCGAGGGCAAAGGTGCACGGTCCGCCATCGCCGCCCCCCGGTTGCCCGAGGGACCTCGGGTGCCGACACTCGGTACATGCAGTCGAATCGCTTCGTCGTCGCCGCCGCGTTCCTGCTCGCGACGGTGCCGGCCCAGACCACGCGCCACGTTCCCGCGCAGCACGCGACCATCCAGGCCGCGATCGTGGCCTCGGCGAACGGCGACACCGTGCTGGTGGCGCCGGGCGTCTACCTCGAGCGCATCGACTTCCTCGGCAAGGCGATCACCGTGCGCAGCACCGGGGGTGCCGCCGCGACGACGATCGACGCCAACCAGACCGGAACCGTGGTCACGTTCGCGACCGGCGAAGGGTCAGCGTCGGTGCTCGAGGGGTTCACGGTGCGTGGGGGCCTCGGCATCACGGCCGAAGCCGGCGGCATCCAGTGCAGCAGCGCGTCGCCGACGATTCGTCGGTGCACGATCACCGGCAACCGCGGCCATGCCGGTTCCGCGGGCAATCCCGGTGGTGCAGGCGGCATCCACGCGCAGTCGTCGACGCTGCGGCTCCTCGACTGCGACGTCGTCGGCAACTTCGGCGGGGATGGCGGCGGCAGCGCGACCGTGGCCGGCGGCAAGGGCGGTGCGGGCGGCGTGTACATCGCCTCGGGCTTCGGGGTCGGAGCCGCGACCCTCGAACGGCTGCGCGTGCGGGGCAACCGCGGCGGCAACGGCGGCACGGGTGTGGTGCCCGGCCCGTCGTTCGGCCGCGGCGGCTGCGGTGGCTTCGAGTTCTCGACGTTCTCGAGCACCACGGTGCTGCGCGACTGCGAGTTCCGCGGCAACGACGGCGGTGTGGGTGGCACCGGCAACGGTGGCGTCGGCGGCTTCGACATCTACGGGCCCACGGCCCTGTTCTCGGCCGGCGTGGCCTTCGTGAACTGCGTCGTGGTCGGCAACCGCGGCGGGCAGGGCGGCAGCTCGGCGGTGTGCTTTGGCGGCGACGGCGGCGGCACGTTCAAGAACGGCATCGTCGTGTTCACGGCGCTGCACACGACCATCGCCGGGAACGACGGCGGGCTGCCGGTGGCACCGGGCCAGGTCTCCGGCGGCATCACCGTCGGCGGCTGGCAGTTGTCGTCGGCCAACCTGCGCAACAGCATCCTGTGGGGCAACACCAGCGCCGGCGGGCCCTCCGACTTGCTGGTCGTCGGGATCGCGGCCTCTGCCAACAACTGCGACATCGGTGTGGCGAGCACCTTTGTGATCGGCACCGGCAATCTCTCGGTCGACCCGCAGTTCGTGAACCTCGCCGCGGGCGACGTGCACCTGACGGCGGCCTCGCCGTGCCGGCACGCCGGGGCCGTCGTCGCCGCCCTGCCGCCGTTCGACTTCGAAGGGGATCCGCGCGTCGTCGGTCCCGCGCCCGACATGGGCGCCGACGAGTTCGACCTGCTGCCCGGCACGCGTGAGGACTTCACCCTCGCGTTGACGCTCAACGGCGTGGCCGATCCCGCAGTGACGCCGGTGGCCGGCCCCGCGGGCGTGCTCGCCATCAAGTCGCTGCGCTCGCCGCAGGGCACGTTGGCGAACGACTTCACGGTGCTGCTGCTCGAAGTCTGGACGCCACCGGTTCCGCCGCTGCCGTCGGCCGCGTACCCCGGCCTGCAGCTGCCAGTCACGGCGCCGTGGTTCGCCGTGGTGCCGAGCGGCATCGGGGCGGCGGGTGCGACCATTGCCAACGTCGTGCCCTCGGGCCTCTCCGGCATGGCCGTGCGCTTGCAGGGGGTCGTCGTCAGCCTCGCGGCGAAGAACGGCTCCTACGCGACGACCGCGGCGCGCGACGTGAACTTCTAGAAGGACTCGACGGGATTGCCCTGCCTCCGTCGGCCTACGACACTCGCGGCATGCGTATTCGCGTCCTCGTCGCGGCCGTGATCGCGTCGGCCCTCCTGGTGCCGGTCGCATCTGCCCAAGTCACGCGCCACGTTCCCGCGCAGCACGCGAGCATCCAGGCCGCGATCGTGGCCTCGGCGAACGGCGACACCGTGCTGGTGGCGCCGGGCGTCTACCTCGAGCGCATCGACTTCCTCGGCAAGGCGATCACCGTGCGCAGCAGCGGCGGTGCCTTGGCGACGGCGATCGACGCGAACCAGACCGGCACCGTGGTCACGTTCGCCAACGGCGAAGGACCAGCGTCGGTGCTCGAAGGCTTCACGGTGCGCGGGGGGCTCGGCGTCTCCGCCATCGTCGGTGGTATCGAGTGCCAGGGCACGTCGCCGACGATCCGCGCCTGCACGATCACCGGCAATCGCGGGAGTGCTGGCTCGCCGACCGGCTTCGCGTCGGGCGGGGTCGGCGGCATCTACGCGACCGCCACCGCGCTCCGCCTGATCGACTGCGAGGTCAGCGGCAACTTCGGCGGGGATGGCACGAGCAATGCGATCCTGTCCGGCAACGGCGGTGTGGGCGGCATCCAGATCACCACGGCACCGGGCTTCGGCACGCCGGTGTTCGAACGGGTCCGCGTGATCGGCAACCGCGGCGGTGTCGGCGGCAACGGCATCGCCTCGCCGTTCGGTAGCGGCCACGGCGGTTGCGGCGGCTTCCAGATGTTCGGGTTGGGCGGCACGGTCGTGCTGCGCCAGTGTGAGCTTCGCGGCAACGACGGCGGCGCGGGCGGCGTCGGCAACGGCGGTGCTGGTGCCCTGACCATCACTGGCGACACGTCCATCGTGGTGACCTGGATCGGGTTCACCAACTGCGTCATCACCAACAACCGCGGCGGTGCCGGCGGCTCCTCGGCGACCTCGGTCGGCGGCTCGGGTGGCGGCGTGTTCACCAGCGGCAACATCGCGATCCTAGGGCTGCACACGACGATCGCTGGCAACGACGCCGGTCTGCCGGTCGCGGCTGGCCAGGTCACCGGTGGCTTCGTCGTCGGCGGTTCGGTCTTCGCGTCCTCGAACCTCAGCAACTGCATCCTCTGGGGCAACACGCGCGCCGGTGCGCCGTCCGACCTGCTGGTCGTCGGGATCGCGGTCGTCGCCAACACCTGCGTCATCGGCGCGTCCAGCTCGCCGGTGAATGGAACGGGCAATCTCTCGGTCGATCCGCAGTTCGTGAACCTCGCCACCGGCGACGTGCACCTGACGGCGGCCTCGCCGTGCCGCCACGCCGGGTCCGCCGGCGCCGCCCTGGTGCCGTTCGACTTCGAAGGCGACCCGCGCGTCGTCGGTCCCGCGCCCGACATCGGCGCCGACGAGTTCGACCTGCTGCCCGGCACGCGCGAGGACTTCACGCTGGCGCTGACGATCAACGGCGTGGCCGATCCCGCGGTGACGCCGGTGGCCGGGCCCGCGGGGGCCCTCGCCAGCAAGTCGCTGCGCTCGCCGCAGGGCACGTTGGCCAACGACTTCACGGTGCTGCTGCTCGAAGTTTGGACGCCGCCGGTTCCGCCGCTGCCGTCGGCGGCGTACCCCGGCCTGCAGCTGCCGGTCACGGCACCGTGGTTCGTCGTGCTGCCGAGCGGCGTCGGCGCTGCTGGGTCGAACATCGCGAACATCGCCAACGTCGTGCCCCCGGGCCTCTCCGGCATGGTCGTGCGCTTGCAGGGCGTCGTCGTCAGCCTCGCGGCGAAGAACGGCTCCTACGCGACGACCGCGGCGCGCGACGTCATTCTCTGAAGCACGCGGTATCGGCTTCGCCCGTACCCGTGCGTCAACGATCGCGGGGGCCGAGCAACCGCTGCAGCCGGGCTCGCGCGAGCCGCCAGTCGCGTTCGACGGTGCCGACCGACACCTCGAGCGCGGCGGCAATCTCGGCGATCGCGAGCCCGCCGAAGTAGCGCAGTTCGACGACACGAGCGAGGCGCGGATGCGTGGCCTCGAGCGAACGCAACGCCGCGTCGAGGTCGAGTAGTTCGGTGGCGTCCGGGAGCACGAGCGGCAACGACTCCGCCGGCGGCGGTTCGCCGGCCGAGGCGCGCTGGCGCACGCTCCGCCGCCGCGCCTCTTCCACCAGGATGCGCCGCATCGCCTGGGCCGCCGCGCCGAAGAAGTGCGAGCGGTGATTCCATTCTTCGCCGATGCCGCCGCGGATCCGCAGCCAGGCCTCGTGCACCAAGGCCGTCGGTTCGAGGCCCGCGCGGTCGCCAGCGACGTAGCGGCGGGCCATCGCCCGCAGTTCGTCGTAGATCAGCGCCAACAGTTCGTCGGCGGCGCCGGGTCGGCCGCGCGCGGCGTCGTTGATGATCCGGGTGAGGTCCATGGGCGGCAGGCTCGCGGCGCCGACGAAGCGTCGGTGTACTCCCCCTGGACAGCAAGGGGCCCCGGGGCAAGCTGCTCCACGCATGGAGCCGTCGTCGTCCGACCGGGCCGGTGCGCTGTTCCACCGCGCGCTCGCCGTGCCAGCCGGGGAACGCGCGGCGCTGGTGCATGAACTCGCCGCGGACGACGCGGCGTTGGCCGCGGAAGTGCTGGCGCTGCTGGCCGCGGACCGCCCCGAGACCGCGCCGGGTCTGCGGTCGCCGTGGCGGGCGGACACCGTCGCCGACGAGCGCGTGGGCGGCGCGATCGGGCCGTACGTGCTGGGCGAGGAACTCGGCGAGGGCGGCATGGGCCGCGTCTACCGCGCCGAACAGCAGTCACCGCTGCAGCGCGTCGTCGCCGTCAAGGTGATGAAGGCGTTCGCGGGCTCGGCGAACCTCGAGGCGCGCTTCCAGAAGGAGATCGAAGCCCTGCAGCGCTTGCAGCATCGCGGCATCGCCCGCGTGCTCGACTGCGGCCGCACGCCGGGCGGCCGGCCGTTCCTGGTGATGGAGCACGTCCCGGGCGTGCCGCTGCACCGCTGGCGCCAGGGCCCGGCGACGATGGAGCAACGGCTGGACCTGTTGCTCGACGTGTGCGAGGCGGTGCAGCACGCGCACGGCAAGGGCGTGATCCATCGCGACCTCAAGCCCTCGAACGTGCTGGTGGTGACGGCCGGCGAGCGCGCGGAGCCGCGCGTGATCGACTTCGGCATCGCCGCCTGGCCGGCGACGACGAGCCGGGTGCCGGGCTGACCGCCGCCGGCGCGGGCATGGGCACCGCCGGCTACGTGAGCCCGGAACAGGCGCGCGACGCAGCGAACGCCGACGTGCGCAGCGACGTCTATTCGCTCGGCGTGCTCGGTTACGAACTGCTCACCGGACGACTGCCGCGCGACGTCGACCTGCTGGCGCCGCCGAGTATCTGGCGCAGCGTGCCGCCGCGGCCGTCGACCCTGGTCGCGAGCCCGGAGCGCTGGCCGCCCGACCTCGACGCCGTGCTGCTGCGCGCGCTGGCGCTCGAGCCGGAGCGCCGCTACGCGACGGTGCAGGAGTTCGCCCTCGACCTCGGGCGGGCGCGGCGACACGAACCGGTGGCGGCGCGGGTGCCGACCTGGACCTACGTCGCCGCGCGGTTCGTGCGGCGGCATCGGTTGAGCACCGGGCTCGGCCTCGCGCTGCTGCTCGTGTTGCTGGTCTCGTTGTTCGCGGTCACGTCGCTGTGGCGCGAAGCGGACGACAACTGGTCGGACTATCGCCGCCTGGTCGACGACAAGCGCCTGAACGACCTCGTGGCCGCGGCGCGCGACGAGTTGTGGCCACCGTGGCCCACGACCGTGCCGGCGATCGACCAGTGGCTGCAACGGGCCGAGGAACTGCTGGCGCGCCGGCCCGAGGTCGAGCGGCGCCTGGCCTCGCTCGGGTTGCGACTCGACGCGGCGCCTTCCGGGCCGCTGCGCGAGGAACTGGCCTGGCAGCACGAAGTCATGCGGCGGTTGCTGGCCGGCCTGGACCAACTCGCGGCGCCGGACGCGGGCATCGACTCGCTCGCCGGCGTCGTCGCGCGGCGCGCCGAAGCCGAACGCATCGGCCGCCTCAGCCTCGTCGAGGCCGAGCCGGCCTGGCGCGAGGCGATCGCCGCGATCGAGGACCGGGATCAGCTGCCGGTCTACGCGGGGTTGGTGCTGACGCCGCAAGCAGGGCTCGTGCCGCTCGGACGCGACGCGAGGTCCGGCCTCTACGAGTTCTGGCACGTCGAGAGCGGTGAGGCGCCGGAGGTCACGCGCGACGCCGACGGCGATCTGGTCGGCATGCGGGTCGCCGAGGCGACGGGCATGGTGTTCGTGCTGGTGCCCGGGGGGACGTTCACGATGGGGGCATTGGTGGCCGGCGACGCGCACAGCGGGACCGCGCCGATCGATGCCGAGGCCGCGCCGATGGAGCGCTTCGTGCACGATGTCCGGCTGGCGCCGTTCTTCGTCGCCAAGCACGAGTGCACGCAAGGGCAGTGGCTGCGTTTGTGCGGGCAGCGGCCGGGTTTCGTCACGGCGTTGAGCAAGGCACGCGGCCATCGGGGGGACCTGCGACATCCGGTCGAGCAGGTCGATTGGGCGACGGCGACTCGCGAACTCGGGTGTCGTGGCCTGCTGCTGCCGACCGAGGCGCAATGGGAGTACTTCGCCCGCGCTGGCAGTCGCACCGTGTTCGGCGGAGTCGACGATGGTGCGGCTCTCGACACCTTCGCGAACCTCGCCGATGCAGGCAGCCAGGGCAGCCTTCGTCAGGCGCTCGAGCCGGGTCTGGACGATGGCTACGCGCTCACAGCGCCGGTCGGTTCGTTCCGCCCCAATGCGTTCGGCCTGCACGACTGCCACGGCAACGTCGCCGAGTGGTGCCGCGACTGGTTGGTTCCCTACCTGCGGCCGGCGCGCGCCGGCGACGGACTGCGCGAACCCGTGCCGCCCGAGGACACGCCGTCGCTGCGAGTGTCGCGTGGCGGGGACTTCGCGGAGCGAAAGCTGCTGAGTCGCGTCGCCTCGCGCAATGGGCAGCCGCCGGAGCAGCGCTCGGCCAGGACCGGCTTGCGGGCGGTGCGGGCGATCAGTTCCCGATGAGGAAGCGCCCCAGGTTCGACATCGAGATGCCGAGCGAGTTCACCGTCGGATCGATGACAAGCCACTGGTTCCAGATCGCCAGACCCGAGGTCAACCCGAGCGGCAGGGCGAGGCTCACCGACGACGTTCCGCCGACGACGGTGTGCGTCGTGGCGACATCCGGGAAAACGTAGGCGAGACACGCCGGCGCGCCGACGCCGACGAGGTCGAACGGTCCGACGCGTGGCGTGAAGCTCCAGACCAGGACCGCCTGGGTGCTCGGCAGCCCATCGGCGAGCAGCACCTGCACCGTGCTGCCGATCTGCGCTGAACCGGCGTAGGTGAGCTGAGGCACCAGGCCGTTGCTGCCGGGGCAGCCGCCGACCTCGTATTCGAGATAGCCGTGGTAGTCGGTGCAGAAGCGCAGCTTGATGCCGCCGCCCGCGACCTGCGTGCCGCTGTAGCCCTGGCCGGAGGTCCAGACGAACGGGATGCCAGGGTCCGTGCGCATGCCGGGTACGCCGCCGCCGCCGCTGGCACCCGCGCCGCGCACGAAGAACTCGAGCACGAGCATGCCGTTCGCAGGTTTGTAGTCGAAGGCGAAGGCCATCCCGAGCGGCTGCCACTGGTTGGCAGTCGTCTGCCAGGCAATGGCGTTGTGTTGCACCGGACGGGCCGTGAAGCCGACGAAGTTCGTCGCCATCTGCGTAGTCAGCGGGTTGGGGTTGTGGCCCATGCGCACCTGCAGTTCGGTGAAGGTGCGCAACTGCGAGTCGGCAGGCGCCACGAACAACTCGACGATCTTCAGGTTCTGTGTGCCGAGCACGGCAGTCGGGACCTGCACCTGGTAACGCTGGGTCGAGTAGGTCGGATCGACCGGGTTGCCGTTGCCGAGCGGGCGCGGGTCGGGTGTGCCGGCGCCCGGCGTGTTGCCAGCGAGGTGGAGGCAGCTCTGTGCGATAAGAGCCGGCGGCAGGACGGTGGCAGCGGCCAGGAGCGAGAAGATGGCGTGGGTGTGCATCGCGTGGATCGAGATTGGTCGAGTGCTCATGCGTCCGGACGGCGATCGAGCCTCAACGGATTCTCGAGAATCCGCGGTGCGCGATGGTCACTGGTTCGCGCAGCGTGGCGACCGGCAGGCGGCACAGCTAGCCTCTCGGGCGAGGCATGGTGCACGTCGTCTTCGTCATCCCGTTCGCGATGGAGAACACCGTGCGCTTCGCGCGCGCGGCGATGAGCCTGCCGGGGGTGCGCCTATCGGTGGTCAGCCAAGACGATGCACGGCAGTTCCCCGCCGACTTCGTCGCCGGCCTGGCCGGGTTCGAACGGGTCGCCGACGCGCTGCGCACGGCGGACCTCATCGACGGCATCCGCACGCTGGCAGCGCGGCTCGGCCCGCCCGAACGACTGCTCGGCATCCTCGAGACGCTGCAGGAGTCGCTGGCGACGGTGCGCGAGCAGTTGCGCATCCGCGGCATGGACAACACGACGGCGCGCAACTTCCGCGACAAGGCGCGCATGAAGGACCTGTTCGCGGCGCACGACCTGCCGTGCGCCCGGCACCGCCTGTGCGGCACGCTCGCCGAGGCGCACGAGTTCGCGCGGCGGGTCGGGTTCCCGCTGGTCGGCAAACCGCCGGCGGGGGCCGGGGCGAAGTCGACGTCGCGCGTCGACACGATGGAGGAACTGACGGCGTTGCTGCGCCGCAGCCCGCCGGCACCCGGCCGCGAAGTGCTGCTCGAGGAGTTCGTGCTCGGCCGCGAGTTCTCGTTCGACACCGTGACCCTGCACGGCCAGCACGTCTTCCACAACATCTGCTGCTACCACCCGACCCCGCTCGAGGTGATGGAGAACCCGTGGATCCAGTGGTGCGTGGTGTTGCCGCGGGATCTCGGCGGGGCTGAGTTCGCCGACATCCGGCGCCTCGGCCCGCGGGCACTGAGCGTGCTCGGCATGTGGACCGGCATGTCCCACCTCGAGTGGTTCCGGCGGCCCGACGGTTCGCTGGCGATCGGCGAGGTCGCCGCCCGGCCGCCGGGCGCGCAGTTCACGACGCTGATGGGGCTCGTCACCGATGCCGACCTCTACCGCGCGTTCGCGCAGCTGATGATCGACGAGACGTTCACGCCCCTCGAACGGCGCTACGCCGCCGGGGCCGCCTACCTGCGTGGGCAGGGCGGCGGCGAGGGGGCGGTGGTGCGAGGGGTGCGCGGCCTCGAGGAGGCGTGCGCCGATCTCGGCGAGCTGCTGGTGCAGGTGCGTGCGCCCGTCGTCGGCAAGGCCGCGAGCACGAGCTACGAAGGCGACGGGTTCGTGCTCGTGCGGCACCCGGACACGACGCTGGTCGAGAAGGCCGTGCGCCACATCGTCGACACCGTGCGCGTCGATCTCGCGTAGGCTCCGCAGACCCGTTCCACGCCGCCATGCACGTCGTCTACCTGAGTCCTGGTTTTCCCGCCGAGATGCCGTTGTTCGTCCGTGGCCTCGCCAAGGTCGGCGCCAAGGTGCTGGGGGTCGGCGACCAGCCGGCCGGGGCGCTGCCGGCCGAGGCGCGCGAGGCGTTGCACGACTACCTGCAGGTCTCGTCGTTCGGCGACGAAGGCAAGGCGATCGCCGAGATCCGGCAGTGGCTGCGCGGCCGGCACGTCGACCGCGTCGAGTGCCTGTGGGAACGGCTGATGTACCTCGCGGCCGGCCTGCGCGAGGCGTTCGGCCTGCCCGGCATGTCGCGCGCGCAGACGGCGATCTTCCGCGACAAGGAGGCGATGAAGCAGGCGGTCGAGAAGGCCGGCCTGCGCGTGCCGCGGCACGGCCGCGCGCGCAGCACGAAGGAGGCCTGGGCCGCGGTCGAGCGCTGCGGCTATCCGGCGATCGTGAAGCCGATCGACGGCGCGGGCAGCAAGGACACCTACCGCTGCAACGACGCGCGCGAGTTCGACCAGGCGCTGGCAAAGGTGAAGCACATCGACGAGCTGTCGGTCGAGGAGTTCATCGAGGGCGAAGAACTGACCTACGACACGGTGTGCGCCGATGGCCGCATCCTGTTCGAGAACGTCGCCTGGTACAAGCCCAAGCCGATGATCCTCGCGCAGAACCCGTGGATCTCGATGCAGAACATCGTGCTGCGCGACCTGACCGACGAGATGCCGCGCCCGGGCGTCGAACTCGGCCACGGCGTGCTGAAGGCGCTCGGCTTCCAGACCGGCTTCACGCACATGGAGTGGTTCCGCACCGACAAGGGCGAAGCGGTGTTCGGCGAGATCGGCGGGCGGCCGCCGGGCGCGCGGCTGGTGCACGCGATGAACTACGCGTGCGACATCGACCTGTTCGCCGGCTGGGCCGAGGCGGCGTGTTTCGGGCGGCTGAGCCAGGACGTGACCAAGAAGTACGTCGCCTCGATGGTGTTCAAGCGTGCGCAGGGGGAGGGCACGGTGCGTGAGCACCGCGGCCTGCGCGAGCTGATGCAGAAGTACGGGCAGCACGTCGCGACCATCGAACTGACGCCGATCGGTGAGCCGAAGCGGGACTGGCGCAAGGTCGTCGTCGGCGACGGTTGGATCGTCGTTCGCCATCCCGACCTCGCGACGGCGCTGCAGATGTCGGAGCGGTTCGTCAACGACCTCACCATCGTGGCCGGATGAACCGCGCGCTCGCGTTCGGCTGGGTGGCGCCCGTCGTGCTGCTCGCCGCGTGCGGCGGGGCGGGTGGCAACGCCGCGGCGGGCCGCGCGCCTCGGCCGGTGCAACTCGTCGCCCTGTCGACGCAGCCGCTGCCGACCAAGGTCGCGGTCACCGGCGTGCTCGCGGCGCAGGACGAGCTGGTGGTCAGCCTGCAGGTGGGCGGGCGCCTGGCCGCTGTGCACGTGGACGTCGGCGATGTCGTCGCGGCAGGAACCGTGCTCGCTTCGCTCACGGCGTACGACTTCGAACTGGCCGTGGCGCGCGCGCAGGCCGCGGTCGCCGCGGTCGAAGCCCGGCTCGGCGTCGCCGCGGACGGCGACCTCGCCGGCTTCGACGTCGAAACGGTGCCGGCGGTGCGGGAGGCCGTGGCGGTCGTCACCGAAGCGAAGCTGCATCGCGAACGCGTCGCGGCGATGGTGCAGGGCGAAGTGCAGGCCGGCGCGCAGCTCGACGCCGCCACCGCCGCGCTCGCCGTTGCCGAGAGCCGGCTGCAGCGCGCGCGCGACGACGTGCGCACGGCCGTCGCCGAGGCGCAGCTGCGGCGGATCGAAGTGCAGCAAGCCAGGAAGCAGCTCGCCGACAGCGTCGTGAAGGCGCCGTGGACCGGACGGGTCGCGAAGCGCCACGTGGTCGCCGGCGAGGTCGTCGCCGTCGGCGCGGGCATCGTCACGCTGCTGCGCATCGATCCGCTGCGCCTGCAGATGCGCGTGCCGGACCGGGCGGCGATGGACGTGGCGACCGGCCAGGCCGTCGAGTTCACCGTCGACGGGGCCGGCGACACCGTGCACACGGGCCGCGTCGTGCGCGCCGGACCGGCGATCGAGCGTGGTGACCGCACCCGCCTCGTCGAGGCCGAGGTCGAGAACGCCGCGGGTGCCTTGCTGCCCGGCGCGTTCTGCCGCGCCCGGATCGTGGTCGCCGCGGCCGTTCCGGTGGTCGTGGCGCCGCGCCGCGCCGTGATGAGCTTCGCCGGCGTCGATCGCGTGTTCACGGTCGGCACCGGCCCCGACGGCACTGCGCGCGCAAAGGGACGCATCGTCACGCTCGGTCGTTCGGTCGGCGACCTGGTGGAGATCGTGGCCGGCGTCGAAGCCGGCACCCGGGTCGTCGCCGACGCGACCGGCCTGCAGCCCGAAGCGCCGGTCACGGTGGAGTAGGCTGTGCGGGCCCTCGCGGACGTCTGCATCCATCGCCCGGTCTTCGCGACGATGCTGATCCTCGCGATGGTGGTCGCGGGCGCGGTCGGCTTCTGGTTCCTGCCCGTCGACCGGTATCCGGCCTACGACCTGCCGACGGTCTCCGTGCGCACGCAGCTGCCCGGCGGCGCGCCCGAGGAAGTCGAGGTTTCGGTCACCTACCCGATCGAGGAGATCGTCAACACCGTCGAGGGCATCCGCGAACTGCGCTCGATCTCCGCGGCGGGCACATCGATGGTGATGATCACCTTCGAACTCGGCCGCGACATCGAGACTGCCGCGCAGGACGTGCGCGATCGCGTCGCCCAGGTCGTGCGGCGTCTGCCGGACAGCGTCGAACCACCGGTCGTCAGCAAGTTCGACAGCGACAGCCAACCGATCCTGACGATCGCCGTGTCCGGCGACCGCCCGCTGCGGGAGCTCACCGAGATCGCCGACAAGCGGCTCAAGCGGGTGCTCGAACGTTCGCGCGGCGTCGGCGAGATCCGCATCGACGGCGGCCGGGAGCGCACGATCAACGTCTGGCTCGATGCCGATCGGCTGGCGGCCTACGACCTGCCCGTCGAGGCGGTGTCGCAGGCGATCGCGCGCCAGAACGCCGACGTGCCCGGCGGCAACGTCACCGACGAACAGCGGGAGCGGACCCTGCGGACGCTCGGCCGGGTCGTCGACCCGGCGTCGTTCGCGACGTTGATGATCGCGCGCCGGAACGGCGTGCCGATCGAACTGCGCGACGTCGCGGCGATCGAGGACGGCACCGCGGAGCCACGTTCGTTGGCGCGGCTCGACGGCGTGACGACGGTCGTGCTCGATGTGCGCCGGCAGGCCGGCTCCAACACGGTGGCCGTGATCGAGGGCGTGCTCGCGTCGCTCGAGAAGCTGCGCCCGTCGCTGCCGCCGGACCTGCGCGTCGAGGTCGTGCGCGACCAGTCGCGCTACATCCGCGCCGCCCTCCACGAGATCGAGTTCCATCTGGTGATCGGCTCGGCGCTCGCCGCGTTGGTCGTCCTCTGGTTCCTGCGCAGTTGGCGCGCGACGTTGATCGCCGGCATCGCGATCCCGGTGTCGGTCGTGGCGACCTTCGGCGTGATGTGGGTGTTCGGCTTCACCTTGAACGGCGTCACCATGTTGGCCCTCGTGCTGATGGTGGGCGTCGTCATCGACGACGCGATCGTCGTGCTCGAGAACGTGCAGCGCTGGGCCGACGAGAAGGGGGTCACGCCGTTCGTCGCTGCGCGCGAGGCGACCGGCGAGATCGCGCTGGCCGTGCTCGCGACCACGTTGAGCCTGGTCGTCATCTTCGTGCCGGTGTCGTTCCTCTCGAGCATCACCGGTCGCTTCCTCTACCAGTTCGGGATCACCGCCGCGGCGGCGGTCCTGCTGAGCCTCATCGTGTCGTTCACGCTGACGCCGGCGATGTGCGCGCGGCTGGTGCGACCGAGCGGCGCCCCGCAGCGGCACCGCGACACCTGGTCGCAGCGCCTCTACGCCGGCGTGCTGGCGTGGTGCCTGCGGCGGCCCTGGTCCGTGGCGGCGGTCGCGACGTTGGTCGTCGCGACGATCCCGTGGCTCGGCGGGCTCGTGCGGCAGGACTTCGTGCCGAGCGACGTCGACGAGGGCGAGTTCGAGATCAGCGTCACCGGTCCGGACGACGTCAGCCTGCCGGCGATGGACCAGGTGATGCGGGTCGTCGAGGCCGAACTCGCCGCGGAGCCGGCGGTGCGCACGACGCTCACGCAGGTCGGCGGCGGCTTCTTCGCCGGCCTCTCGAACGGCAGCGTCTACGTGAAGATCGCGCCGCACGCGGAGCGCAAGTTCTCCCTCGGGCGGCTGTGGTCGAGCCTGTGGGCGGGCGAGCCGCTGGCGGCGTTCCGCGGCAACTACACGCAGCGGGACGTGATGGGCAGCCTGCAGCGGCGGTTGAGCCGGTTGCCCGACGTGCGCGTGCAGCTGCGCAACCAGCGCGGCATCAACCTCGGCGGCGGGCCGTTCGCGCTCGACTTCGCGATCCGCGGCCCGGACCTGCAAACACTCGCGCGCCACATCGAGACGCTGCGGGGCGCTGCCGCCGAGAGCGGCCTGCCGAACCTCGACACCACGCTGCGCCTGCGCCGCCCGGAACTGCGCGTGCAGATCGACCGTCCTCGCGCGGCGGAGCTCGGCGTTTCGACGCGCGACATCGCGACGGCCCTGCGGCTGATGGTCGGCGGCGAGACCGAGGTGTCGCGCTTCCGCGATCCCAAGATCGACGAGGAGTACGACGTGCGGTTGCGCGTTCGTGCCGAGGATCGCGACCGCGTCGAACGCATCGGCGAGCTGCTGGTCGGGCGCGCCGACGGCGGCACCGTGCGCGCCGACAACCTGGTGCAGATCGAGCCGGCGATCACGTCGTCGCGCATCGACCGCATGGATCGCCAGCGGCAGGCGAACCTGCGCGGCAACCCGCCGCCGGGCGTTGCCCTCGCGGATGCGGTGGGCCAGTTGCGCAGGCTGGCCGGCGAACTGCACTTGCCGGCCGAGTACACGACCGCCGTGTCCGGCAGCGCCCGCGAGCTCGAGCAGTTCCTGGTCGAGTTCCTGTTCGCGTTCCTGCTCGCGGTCGCGTTCATGTACATGATCCTGGCGGCGCAGTTCGAGAGCTTCGGCCAGCCGCTGATCATCCTGCTGGCGATCCCGATCGCATTGCCCTGCGCGCTGGTGTCGCTGTGGGCGACCGGCGAGACCTTCAACCTCTACTCCGCACTCGGGATGCTCGTGCTGGTCGGGATGGTCAAGAAGAACGCGATCCTGCAGGTCGACCACACGAACCAACTGCTGGCGAAGGGCGTGCCGGCGTACGAGGCGGTCCTTCAGGGCAGCTGCCACCGGCTGCGGCCGATCCTGATGACGACGCTCGCGTTCGTCGCCGGCATGTTGCCGCTCGCCGTCGGCACCGGTCCCGGCGCGGAGGAACGCAAGGCGATCGCCGTCGTCGTCATCGGCGGCCAGACGTTGTGCCTGGGACTGTCGCTGGTGTTGACACCCGTCGTGCAGTGGCTCGTGCTGCGGCGGCGCCTGTCCGCGCGCGGCTGATTCCCCGGCGTCGCCTTCGCGCCCGCCGCTGGCGCTCCGTAGAGTGCCGCCCCCGCATTCCCGACATGAACCGAACCTCGCACCTTCGTTCGTTCCGTCCCGCCGTCGTACTGGCGCTCGCCCTGCTGGCCGTTCCGCTGTCCGCCCAGACGCGCAAGGAGCTGGGCCGCATGTGGACATTCGAGGCGGCCCCGCTCGGTTGGTTCCAGGCGGCCTACGACTGGCAGCCGACCCAGGAGTGGCTCGACCACGCGCGGATGAGCTCGCTGCGCTTCGGCAACCGCGACGAGAAGGCGCCGGACGGCCATCGCTTCTTCTGCTCGGCGTCGTTCGTCAGCGCGCACGGGCTGGTGATGACCAACCACCACTGCGCGCGGGATGCGATCGCCGCGGTGCAAGGCAGCTCCGACTGGCTCAAGGACGGCTTCTACGCCGGCGCCTACGAGGCCGAGGTGAAGCTGCCCGGGTTCGTGCTCACGCAACTGGTCGAGCAGCGCGACGTCACCAAGGAGGTCGGTGAGCTCGGCGTCGACGCGGTGAAGAAGCAGGCCGAACAACGCGCGCCGGGGATGCTGCACCAGGTGATCGCCCTCTACCAGGGCGGCAACTACCAGCTCTACAGCTCGCGCGTGTTCGACGACGTGCGCCTGGTGTGCGCGCCGCACGGCCAGATCGCGCACTTCGGCGGCGATGCGGACAACTTCTGCTACCCGCGCTGGGGCCTGGACTACACGTTCGTGCGCCTGTGGGACGGCGACCGTCCGCTCGACTCGGCCAAGCACTTCTTCCCGTGGAAGACCGCCGGCGCGAAGGACGACGAGATGGTGTTCGTGACCGGCAACCCGGGCAGCACCGGGCGGCTGATGACCGTCGCGCAGTGCGAATTCCTGCGCGACCACGGCTATCCGGGGCGGCTGGCCACGACCGTGGCCCAGCTCGAGGACCTCTACGCGCAAGCGAAGGCCGACCCCGAGAAGGAGCGCACGCTGCGCGCGACGATCCTGCGGCTCGAGAACACGCGCAAGGCGGTCCAGGGCTTCCTCGACGGCGTGCGCGACCCGCGGATCATGGCGATCAAGCAGAAGGCCGAGTCGGACCTGCGCGCCGCGGTCGCCGCGAAGCCCGAGCTGCAGGAGAAGTACGGGGACGCGTGGGACAAGATCGCCGAGCTGCAGAGCCAGCGCGTCGCTGCACTCGGCAATGCCGAGAAGACCGCCGAGGTGCAGAGGGCCGAAGCCGCGCACAACAAGCGCATCGGCGAAGCGTGCTTCGCGGTCTACGGCACCTCGATCCCGCCCGACGCGACGATGTCGCTGCGGCTCTCCGACGGCGTCGTCAAGGGCTTCCCGATGAACGGCACCGTGGCGCCGTCCTTCACCACGCTCTACGGCCTCTACGCGCGGCACCACGAGTTCGGCGGCGTGCATCCGTTCGACCTGCCGCAGGTCTGGCTCGACAAGGAGAAGGACCTCGACCTGAAGACGCCGTTCAACACGACGTCGACCTGCGACATCATCGGCGGCAACTCCGGCTCGCCGCTGATCGACAAGGACCGCAACATCGTCGGCCTGATCTTCGACGGCAACATCGAGTCGCTCGGCAACCGGCACGTGTTCGACGACGCGATCGCGCGCACCGTCTCCGTGCACCCGGCGATCATCATCGAGTCGCTGCGCAAGATCTACGCGGCCGGCAAGCTCGCCGACGAACTCGAGTGGCCGATGCGCGCCGCCAAGTAGGCAGCGCGCGTCACTTCGGATCGTCGCCGTGGCGGTGGAACATCCACGCGCCGAACGCGATCCCGAGCAGGCTCATGAGGTGCACTGCCGGGAAGAAGATCACGTGCTCGAGCCAGATCAGCCAGAACTGCTGTTCGCCGGACCCCGGCAGCAGCCGCGGGTCGAACTGCATCTGCGTCATCGGGTTGACGATGTCGCGCACCGTGCTGATGTCGAGCACGGTGCCCAGCCCCTGGTCGCTCGCCAGCTTGCTGAACACGGCCGCCGGCAGCCGCGCCAACATGGTCACGGCCGCGATCGTCGCGAACAGGCCGAAGAAGCGCTGCGCCGTTCGTGCGGCGAGCAGGGCGGCGGCGAGGCCCGCCGGCCACAAGAACCGATCGAGCCCGACCGGCTGCACGAGGGCCGCCGGCGCGGCGAGCATCTGCATGCCGATCCACGCCGCGGTGGCGGTCCACGCGAACGCGAGCGGCAGCCAGATGGCGCTGGCCACCGGACGGCGGCCTAGGCGAACGAGCACCAGGATCCAGAACGCGGCGAAGCCCGCGAAGACCAACGGCCAAAGCCAACCGGGTGCGGTGAACGTGCCGGTGGGGAAGGCGACCATCGACACCTCGTGCGCGCTGCCCTCGAAGCCAGCGTAGGTGTGCACGGTGGTCAGCGTGCGTTCGCCGCCGCCCAGGGCGCCGTTCGCAAGACCGACGATCGCGGCGACCGCGAGCAGGGCGCAGGCGGTGCGCCGCACGTTCGGCAGCACGAGGCCAAAGGCCAGGCCGAGCCAGGCAGCGAGGTGGAGGAGCAGGAGCACGACGTCCATGCGGGGGCCGGGTTGTGCCGGCAGCGTTTGCGCCGCGCCACACTTTTCCCCCGGCAGCCTTGCTGCCCTGTCGGGGGGTCGCTAGGTTCCTCCGCCTTCCAAACGACCGAGCCCCCGCCGGCGAGCAATTCGCGGCTGGGACATGCAGACATGACGAAGCAGAAGACCAAGAAGGCGGTGGTCAAGCGCATGAAGCTGACCAAGACCGGCAAGGTCAAGTTCCGCCACGCGTTCACGTCGCACCTGATGGTGCGGCGCTCGAGCAAGCGCAAACGCCAGCTCCGCCAGAAGGGCCTCTGCAAGGGCCAGATCGCGGTGAACATGGCCGAACTGCTGGGTGGGAGGTAACCGCACATGAGCCGCGCAACCAACGGGCCTGCCACGCGGCAGCGCCGCAACCGCCTCCTCAAGCGCGCCAAGGGCTTCCGCCAGGGCCGCCGCAACCTGTTCAAGATGGCGTCGGTGACGGTGCTGCGCGCCGAGCGCTTCGCCTTCGCGGGTCGCCAGCAGAAGAAGCGCTTCTTCCGTTCGCTCTGGATCACGCGCCTCACGGCCGCGGTCAAGGCGCACGGCCTGCGCTACTCGCAGTTCATCCACGGCGTGCAGCAGGCCAAGATCCTGCTCAACCGCAAGGAGCTCAGCGAGTTGGCGATCCACGATCCGGCGACGTTCGAAGCGATCTGCCAGAAGGCCAAGAAGGCAATCGCCTGACCGGTCTCGGCCGGGTGCTCCGCACCCGAGCGGCAGTTCGACGTGGACGGCGCTGGATCTCCAGCGCCGTCTTGCCGTACGGCCCGCAGGGGCCAGTGACTTCAGCGCGTCGGCGACCCCGACCGCCATCCGACCATGGACATGAACGCGGAACGTGAGCGGTGGCTTGGCGCCGTCGCGAGCGCGGCCGACGCGGCCGCCCTCGGGGCCGTCGAGAGTGCGTGCCTCGGCGCGGATGGCGCGCTGGTGCAACTCGTGCGTGCGGTGACGTCGCTGCCCAAGGAGGAGCGCCCCGCGTACGGCAAGGCGGTGAACGCCGTGAAGCAGGCGGTCGAAGCCGCGATCGCCGCGCGCCGGGCCACCTTCGCGGCGGCGGCGATGCAGCAGGAACTCGCCGCGAGCACGTTCGACCCGACCGAGCCAGGGCCAGTCCGGCCGCGCGGCACGCTGCATCCGATCACGATCGTGCAGAACGAGCTGGTCGACCTGTTCACGGGGCTCGGGTTCCAGTGGGAGGACGGCCCCGAGGTCGAGTCGGAGTACTTCAACTTCGACGCGCTCAACATCCCGGCCGACCATCCGGCGCGCGAGAGCCAGGACACGTTCTGGCTGGCGCCGCAGCCGGGGCTCGGCAAGAACCTGCTGCGCACGCACACCTCGCCGGTGCAGGTGCGCACGCTGCAGCGCCTGGTCGCGCAGGGCTTCCACCCGCCGCTCAAGGTGATCGTGCCGGGCCGCTGCTTCCGCAGCGAAACCGTCGACAAGAGCCACGAGCACACCTTCTACCAGATGGAGGGTCTGGTCGTGGACCGCGTGCACGGGGACCAGGGCATCAGCACTGCGAACCTGATCCACACCATGAAGACCTGCTTGCGCGTGATCCTCGAGCGCGACCTGCAGGTGCGGCTGCGGCCGGGGTTCTTCCCGTTCGTCGAGCCGGGCTTCGAACTCGACGTCAACTGCCCGTTCTGCAAGGGCCAGGGCTGCTCGGTGTGCAAGCAGTCGGGTTGGATCGAAGTGCTGCCGTGCGGCATGGTCCATCCGAACGTGCTGCGGCAGGGCGGCCTCGATCCCGAGGAATACACCGGCTTCGCGTTCGGCATGGGCCTGCAGCGGGTCGTGATGCTGCGCTACGGCATCGACGACATCCGCCAGTTCATGGGCGGCGACCAGCGCTTCCTCGCGCAGTTCCCGGAGGTGAGCCGATGAAACTGTCGCTGCGTTGGCTGTCGCGCCACGTCGACCTCACCGGCATCGAGCCGGCGCGCATCCTCGCCGACCTGACGATGAGCACGGCGGAGATCGAAGGCATGCACGCCTTCGGCGCCGGGCTCGAACCGTTCGTGGTCGGTCACGTGCGCACCTGCAAGAAGCACCCCGACGCCGACAAGCTGTCGGTCTGCGAAGTGGACCTCGGGCGCGCCGGCGGCGTGCTGCAGATCGTCTGCGGGGCCAGCAACGTTGCCGCCGGGCAACGGGTCGTCGTGATCCGGCCGGGCGACACGCTGCCCGCCGCGGGCGGCAAGGGCGCGTTGAAGATCAAGGTCGGCAAGATCCGCGGCGTCGAGTCGCACGGCATGATCTGCAGCGAGTCCGAACTCGCGTTGTCCGCCGAGCACGACGGCATCCTGGTGCTGCCGCAAGACACGCCGATCGGTGCGCGCCTGCTCGACCAGGCGCCGATCACCGACACGGTGTTCGAGATCGACAACAAGTCGATCAACCACCGGCCGGACCTCTGGGGGCACTACGGCTTCGCACGTGAGCTCGCCGCGATCTACGGCCGGCCGCTGCAACCGCTGCTCGCCGACCTGCCGTTGCCGACCGCCGGCAAGAAGGTCGAGGTCGTGATCGACGACAAGCAGGGCTGCCCGCGCTACTGCGGACTGGTCATCGACGGCGTCTCGTCGGGGCCGTCGCCGATGGCGCTGCGCTGGCAGCTCGCGGCGGTCGGGCAACGTTCGGTGTCGCTGCCGGTCGACCTGACCAACTACGTGATGCTCGACCTCGGCCAGCCGATGCACGCGTTCGACGCGCGCCACGTCGGCAACGGTCCGATCCGCATTCGGCGCGCGCGCGCCAACGAGACGATCACCACGCTCGACGGCCAGAAGCGCAAGCTCACCGAACAGGACCTGCTGGTCTGCGCCGGCGACAAGCCCGAAGCGCTCGCCGGGGTCATGGGGGGAGCCGGCACGATGGTCGAGCCGGGCACCACGAGCCTGTTCCTCGAGTCGGCGAACTTCCACGCCGCGACCGTGCGGCGCACCAGCATGCGGCTCGGCCTGCGCACCGATGCGAGCGCGCGGTTCGAGAAGGCGCAGGATCCGGCGAACGCCGAACTCGCCGTGCACTGCTTCCTGAAGTTGCTGCAGCAGTACTGCCCGACGGCGAAGGCGGCCGGGCCGCTCGTCGATCCGGCCGGCTTCGCCTGGCAGCCGCGGACGATCGTGCTGCGCCGCGCCCGCCTGTCGCTGAAGCTCGGCGTGCGGCTCGAGGACGAGAAGGTCGCAGCGATCCTGACGTCGCTGCAGTTCGGCGTCACGATCACGCCCATCGGGTTCGACGTGACGGTGCCGAGCTTCCGCGCCACCAAGGACATCACGATCGAGGACGACCTGATCGAGGAGGTCGGGCGGATGTTCCGCTACGACAACATCCCCGAACGACCGCTGCACGGCACGCAGGCACCGCCGGTCCGCAACGAGGAACTGTTCGTCGCTCGACGCCTGCTCGAAGTGGGCTGCATCGAGCACAGCTTCCACGAGGTCTACAACTACAGCTTCGTGCCCGACGCGGTGCTGACCGCGGCCGGCGCGATCGAGCACGCCTACGTGCAGGTGCAGAACCCGGTGGCACCCGAGATCACGCGCATCCGGAGGCACGTGCTGCCGAGCCTGCTCGCCAGCGTCGCGCCAAACCTGCGCACGCAGGCCGAAGTGCGCCTGTGTGAGCACGGCAAGGGCTACCACGCCGAGATGAAGGACGCGCACAAGCTGCCGCACGAGGTGCGCGAGATCGCCTTCGTGCTCGCGCGCACCACCGGCGCGCATCCGTTCCCCGAACTGCGTGAGACGATCGGCTCGCTGCTCGAACGCGTCGGTTACCCCGGCGTGATGAGTCGCGTCTGGCACGGCAAGGACCAGCCGTGGGTGCACCCGAACGCCGCTGTCGCGATCGACCGCGACGGGTCGCCGTGCGGCTACGTGGCACACCTGCACCCAGCGATCGCGCGCGCGACCGGGCTGCCGGCGACGACGGCGATCGCCTGCCTCGATGTGCGGGCGCTCTGCGCCAATGGCCGCCGCATCGCGCGGTACCAGCCGCTGCCGGTCTACCCGCTGCTGCCGGTCGACGTGGCGCTGCTGGTCGACGAAGGCACGCAGGTCGCGACGGTCGCCGAGTTCCTGCGCACGACGGGCCGCAAGCTGGTCAAGGATGTGCGGCTGTTCGAGGCCTACCGCGGCGAACGGCTGCCGGCCGGCAAGAAGAGCCTGAACTTCACGGTGACGCTCGGCGCCGACGACCGGACGCTGACCGACGAGGACGAAGGCAAGTTCCTCGGCAAGGTGCGCGAGCAGGCCGGGACGATCGGCGCCGAACTGCGCGGCTGAGTCAGCCGCGCAGCGCCGCGAGCAGGTCGCGCACGAAGCGCGCGGTGAGACCCCACAGCAGGTCCGCGCCGATCGTGAAGTGCGGGCTCGTCGCGGGCTGCACACCGGGTGCGCCCAGTGGCGCTGGCCGTTCCGACCACCGCGCCTCGTCCAGCAGGGCCGCGAGCGGAACGTGGAGCACGCGCGCGACCTCGCGGGGATCGGGAACGAGCGCGACCGGCTGCAGCCGCGCCACGACCGCGTGCACGTGGATCCCGGTGGAGCTCGTGCGCGGCGGCAGTTCGCCGAGCGCCGTGAGTGCCGACGCGTCGGCGCCGAGTTCTTCGGCGAACTCGCGGCGCGCGGTCGCTTCGACCGACTCGTCGCCCTCGCGCATGCCGCCGGGGAACCCGATCTGGCCTGCGTGCTGGCGCTGGTTGGCGGGCCGCACCAGGAGCAGCACGCAGTCGGCAGCGGCGCACTTCACGAGCGGACACACCACTGCGGCGCTTCGCAGCGTCGTCGGCCGCCAGCCGCCGACCGGTCCAAGCCGGATCCGCAGCAGGGTGTCGATGTCGGCCGTCACGCAGGGAGCTTCCCCGCGCGGGTTGCCCACGGCCAGGGACCCGCCAAGATGCCGCCATGCAGGTCCACCTCGTCGACGGCACCTACGAGCTGTTCCGCAGCTTCTACGGCGCCCCGCCGGCGCAGGCTCCGGACGGTCGCGAAGTGGGTGCCGTGCGTGGACTGCTCGCCAGCCTGATGTCGCTGCTGCGCGAAGACGGCGTCACGCACGTCGGCATCGCCTTCGACACCGTGATCGAGTCGTTCCGCAACGCGCTGTTCGCGGGCTACAAGACCGGGGACGGCATCGATCCCGCGCTGTGGGCGCAGTTCCCGCTCGCCGAAGCTGCGACCCGAGCACTCGGCATCACGACCTGGTCGATGGTCGAGTTCGAGGCCGACGACGCGCTGGCGACGATGGCGGTGCGGGCCGCCGCCGACCCGCGCGTCGAACGTGTCGTCGTGTGCACGCCCGACAAGGACCTCGCCCAAGTCGTCCAGGGCGAACGCATCGTGCAGCTCGACCGGCGCACCGGGCAGGTGCTCGACGCGAGCGCCGTGCGCGGCAAGCACGGCGTGCCGCCGGCGTCGATCCCGGATTGGCTCGCGTTGGTCGGCGACGATGCCGACGGCATCCCCGGGCTGCCGAAGTGGGGGAGCAAGAGTGCGGCCGTGCTGCTTGCGCACTACGGCACGATCGACGCGATCCCCGACGACCACGCGCAGTGGGCCGTTCCCGTGCGTGGTGGTGCGGGTCTCGCCGAAGTGCTGCGCGCGCATCGCGAGGAAGCGCGGCTCTACAAGACCCTGGCGACGCTGCGCACGGACGTGCCGATCGTGGACGACGTCGAGGCGCTGCGCTGGCGCGGGCCGACGAGCGGGTTCGCCGGCTTCTGCCAGCAACTCGGCGCCGAGGCCCTGCTCGCGCGGCTGCCGGGGGCGGCAGGCGGCGGAACGCCTCGTGGCGTCAGCGCACCTGCAGCACCGCAACCTTGAGGTAGCGCGTCTCCGGACACTCGAGCGCCACCGGGTGGTCGGCGCCGGCTCCGCGCACATGCAGCACGCGCGCATCGCGGCGCGCCGCGGCCGCGGCGTCGCGCAGCATGCGCAGGAACGTCTCCTCGCTCACGCTGCCCGAGCACGAGCACGTCAGCACGATGCCGCCGCGCGCAACCTTCTCGAGCCCGAGGCGATTCAGGTCGAAGTAACGCGCGAGCCCGGCCTCGACCTCGCCCTTGTGGTGCGCCCACTTCGGCGGGTCGAGCACGATCACGTCGTGCGCGCCCGGCTCGGCCTCGCGCAGCAGGTCGAACGCGTCGCCGTGCACGGCGGTGACCGGCAGCTTGTTGTGGGCGGCGTTGTGGGCGGTCTGCGCGACCATCGCCTCGTCGAGGTCGGCGGCGACGACCTTGGTGGCGCCGCCGGCCGCGGCGTTGAGCGCGAAGCCGCCGCTGTTGCAGCAGAGGTCGAGCACGGCGCGGCCCTTGGCGAGGTTGCGCAGCAGCCACCGGTTGTCGCGCTGGTCGGCGAAGAAGCCGGTCTTGTGCCCGGCACCCGCGGTGACCGCGTAGAAGAGCCCGTGTTCGCGCACCGTCGTCGCGACCGGACTCGGTCGTGGCGCGGACTCGATGCCCTCGCGCTCGGCCCAGTCCTTGTCGTGCAGCAGCACGAGCCGGCTGCCGGGCCAGTGCTGGAGCAGCCACTCACCGAGCGGTTCGAGCTGCTGCAGCATTCCGAGCGAGCTGACTTGCGCGACGAACGCCGCGCCGAGCTTGTCGAGCACGAGCCCCGGGAAGCCGTCGCCCTCCGCATGCACGATCCGGAACGCGTCGGTGATCTTCGGCAGGTTGAGCGTCTCCTCGCGCAGCCGCACGGCGGCGCGCAGCGCCTGCACGAAGTGGTTCGGCACGTCGGCGACGGCTTCGTCGGCGAACATGCGCAGCGCCAACTCGGCGCGCGGATTGTAGAAGCCGGTGCCGACGAGCCGGCCTTCCCGATCGCGCACCACCGCCGGCGTGCCGGCGGGCAGCGGTGCCTCGGGCTTCTGGATCATCTTGCGGTAGAACCACGGATGCCGGCCGTGCGCACGCACCTTGAGGCGCAGTGCCGGCAGTGGTCGTTCGCGATCAGGGGTGCGGCGGCTCATCGGCCAGTCTTGATGGGGGCCGGGGGTGGGGTCGGCAGCGGTCGAGGCTGCGTGGTGATCTTCTCGAGCAGCACCTCGATGCCCTTCTCGAGCTGCGGGTCGCGGCCCTGCAGCAGCGACTGCACGTCGTTCTCGACGACGATGTCCGGGGTGACACCGCGGCCCTCGATCGTCCACTCGGGTCCGGGCTCGGTGTTGCCGAACTCGGGGACGTTCACGGTGCCGCCGTCGAGCAGCATGCCGCGGTTGGTGATGCCGATGATGCCGCCCCACGACCGTTTGCCGATCAATGGGCCCAGCCCCGCCTTGCGGAACATCGCCGGGAAGATGTCGCCGTCGCTCGCGCTGTCTTCGTTGAGCAGGCACACGAGGTGCCCGTGGAACAGCGCCTGCGGATACGGCCGGTAGCCGGACGTGCGGCCGAAGGTGCACATCAGCAACTCGCGCGCGAGGCGATTGAGCACCATCTGCGAGACGTTGCCGCCGCCGTTGTGGCGGTCGTCGATGACGAGGCCCTGCTTGTCGCGCTGCGGGTAGTACTGCTTGATGAACTCGCGGATGCCGTCCTGGCCCATGTCGGGCAGGTGCACGTAGCCGAGCCGCCCGCCGCTCGCCGCGGTGACGCGTTCGCGGTTGGCGGCGACCCAGCGCAGGTAGAACAGCTTCTCCTCGCTCTCGATGCCCTGCACGACCACGGTGCGCGCGCCGTCGAGTTGCGGCTTGTCGTGCACCGACAGCGAGACGCTGCGGCCGAGCTTGCCGCGCAGCAGTCGATACGGGTTCTGGTCGGGCTGCAGTTCCTCGCCGTCGATCGCCAGCAGCCACTCGCCCGCGCGCAGCGCGACCCCGACGGCGGTCGCCGGCGAGCGGTACATCTCGTCGTCGTTCTCGCCGCGCAGCACCGACTCGATGCGGTAGCGGCCGGCCACGGGGTCGAACGCGAGCACGAGGCCCGGCAGCGCCACCGGCGTGCGGCTCGGCGCGCCGACGTCGCCGCCGGCGATGTAGGCGTGGCCGACGTTCAACTCGGCGATCATCTCGCCGATCACGTAGTTGAGGTCGCTGCGGTGGCGAACGTGCGCGACCAGCGGCGCGTAGCGGGCTCGCAGGCCTTCCCAGTCGTGGCCGTGCATGTTGGCGACGTAGAAGAAGTCGCGGTAGCGGCGCCAGACCTCGTGGAAGATCTGCCAGTACTCGTCGGCGGGGACCTTCGGCACCGGCAGGCCGCGCAGGTCGAGCGACTTCTGGCCGTCCTTGCCATCGAGGCCGGCCTTGGCCACCGACCAGCCCTTGGTGGTGCGGACCAGCACGTGGCTGCCGTCGGCGGCCAGCGCGATCGTGCGAACGTCGGTGGCGATCGTCTCGTGCTTGCGCTCCTTGCCGGAGAACGCCAGCAGCGACGTCGGCTGGTCGCTGTCGCGCCCGTAGTACGAACCGCCGCGTCGCAGCACGAGCAGGTTCTCGCCAGCGGCTGTCAGTGCTACGTAGTTGTCGAGCGGCAGCGGCAGCGCTTCGACCCGGTCGGCGAGTCCCTCGAAGTCGATCACGATCGGTGCTTCGAACTTCGCGGGTGCCGGCGTCGCTTCGGCGGGGGCGATGGCCTCGTCGCTGCGCGGCGGCAGCAGGGCCGGCAGTCCCACGCGCAGCGCCAACGCGAACACGCCCCACGCGCGGTCGACCTGGAAGTCCCACTCGTAGTCGCCGGCGAGCCGGGGCTGGAAGCCGCGCAGGCCGAGGAAGTACAGCCGGTCGCCGCGTGGATCCCAGGCCGGCGAGCTGTCGTTCGACAGCGGCCGCGAGACCACCTGCAGGGTGGCCGTGGCCCGCGACCACACGTGCAACTGCCGGCACTCGGTGCCCGTCGTCATCGAGAAGGCGAGGTGCCCCGAGCACGGCGACCAGACGTGGTCCCGCAGTTGCCCACGGCTCTCGTCGGCGACGACGACGAGATCGCCGGTCGTGGCGTCGGCGACGCGCAGCACGCCGTCCTTGTCGCCGAACGCGATCCACTTGCCGTCCGGCGACCACACCGGCTCGTAGAGCATTCCGGTCAGCCCGCGCGTCAGCTGCCGCGGCGGCCGTTCGCCGAGGTGGTCGACGAGCCAGATCTGCTCTTCGCCGGTCTGGTCCGACACGAACGCGATCGTGCTGCCGTCCGGTGAGAACTGCGGGTGCTTCTCGTGCGCGCCCGGCGAAGTCGTCAGGTTGCGCACGTCGCCGTGTTCGCGCGGCACCGTCAGCAAGTCGCCGCGCGCCGCGAACGCTGCCCGCCGACCGCCGGGGCTCAGCGCCTGGTGCTCGATCAGCCCGCTGGCGTCGACCTCGGTCGTGCGCGTCAGCAGCCCCTCGTCGGGCACGCGGATCGGGATCGCGTGCTCGACGCGCGTCCGGGTGTCGAACCAGAACAGTTCGCCGCCCTTCTCGTAGACGATGCGCGCGTCCTGCGGTCCGCCCGCACTCGGCCACCGCACGTCCCACGTCGTGCTGGTGGTCTCCTGGTGGACGCTGCGTGCAGCGACGTCGTACGACCACAGGTTCAGGGTGCCGCTGCGGTCGCTGGCGAACCAGATGCGATCGCCGATCCACATCGGGTCGCGGTCGGTGCGCGGATGGTCGGTGATGTTCTCGCCGCGCCCGGTCGCCGGGTCGAACACGTGCAGGTCGGTGGCCCAGCCGCCCTCGTAGCGCTTCCACGTGCGGAAGTCGCGGAACAGCGGCGAGTAGACGATGGCCCGGCCGTCGGGCGCGAACTCGCCCGCACCCGCGACCGGCATCGGCAACGGCACCGGCAGAGCACCTCGCTGGCGCGCCGTCGCCGGCATCGCCACGGTGTAAAGACGCGGGGCGCCGGGGGACCACGAACCGCGCAGGCTGCGGAACAGCACCGCGCTGCCGTCCGGCGTCCAGCCGTAGACCTGGTTGTCGTAGCCCCAGCGATCCGGCAACGGGCCCTTCGCGGGATACCAGGTGAGCTGCCGCAGTTCGCCGCCGTCGCTCGGCACGACGTAGACCTGTTCGTCGCCGTCGACCTGGCCGGTGAACGCGATCCAGCGGCCGTCGGGCGAGAACTTGCCGAACAGTTCGACGCCGCGCGCGGACGTCAAGCGCGTCGCCGTGCCGCCGCCGATCGGCGCGCGCCACAGGTCGCCGCCGTGGGTGAAGACGACGTGGTCGCCGTGCAGGTCGGGGAAACGCAGGAGTCGCGTCTGCGCCGTCGCGGGGAACGCGGCGACAAGAGCGACGAGTGGGACGAGAGATTGGGCGGACACTGCCATGGCAGGCGGGGCACGAGACGCCAGCACGCGCTCCGGCGCAAGCGCGACCCTCCCGACGCGGAGCCAGGCGGTTTGCCCATCCTCCGGCACGCGGTAGAGTTCGGCGCGCCCTGCCCATGCGATGCGGGTCCGACCCGCAGTGTCCCTCTCTCCGTCCCGATGAAAGCAGCACTCGTCCTTTCGCTCGGCGTGTCCGTCGCCAGCGTCCTTTCGGCGCAATCGAACACTGTCCCGGGTCTCGATGGTCGCCTGGAGATCCTCGACAACATCCGGTACTGGGGCCGGCGCGGCGCGGCGCACCCGGGCGGCGAGGTCGGCATGTCGATGCGCAACACGATGTGCAACCCGGGATCGGTGAACATCCCGTGGTACGCGGTGCCGCAGGAGAACCACCCGTACTTCGGCTTCCTGATCACGCGCCTGTCCGGCGATCGCATGGTGCAGATCAGCGACCGTTCGTACTGCAAGCACGCCTTCACGTCGGCGAGCCAGCCCGGTGCCTGCGGGTCCTGCGTCCCGAATATCGGCGGCAACCAGATGGGGCCGACCTGCTCCGACACCTACAGCAATGTCCACAATGCCGGCCGCAACGACCTCGGCCCGCCCGCGGAGATCAACCCGTGGCTGGGCACCTGGACGATGCTGGGCTCGTACTTCGACCAGGGCGATCCGAACGTCGGCTCACCCGGCAACTTCAACGGCACGCACAGCGGCATCAACCCGGGCAGCGACGAGGTGAAGAACCGCGTCACGGTCAAGGAGAGCGACCTGCTCGTCGGCGGCGCGCAGTACTTCTACGCGATCCAGCTGATCCACCGGGGCGAAGCGGTCGCCAACCGCGGCGACAACATCAAGTCGCGCGGCTTCCAGCCGACGTGGACCGGAAGTACTTGGACGGTCGCCAACACGGCGGTCGGCGAAGCGTTCGGTTCGGTGCTGCAGCACTGGCCCGGCGCGACCGTCAACCAGGGCGGCAACGGCAACGACGACGGCCGCTTCTTCGTCGCGTCGAAGGTCACCGCGCTCGGCGGCGGCAACTACCACTACGAGTACGCGGTGCACAACGTCGACAACAGCCGCGCAGGCGCTTCGTTCCGCGTGCCGATCGACCCGGGTGCCGTAGCGTCGAACTTCAGCTTCCGCGACATCGACGACAACCCGCTGAACAACTGGACGGCCACTCGCATCGGCAACGAGGTCGTGTTCAGCGCGCCGGCGAACAACCCGCACGAGTGGAACACGATCTACAACTTTGGCTTCGACGCGAACTTCCCGCCGGGCAGCAGCTCGGTGCAGATCGACGAAGCGCGGCCGGGCCCTGGCGCCCTGTTCGTGACGATCAACTCGCAGACGCCGAGCGGCGCGACCTACGCGCAGGCGACGGCGTACGGCGAAGGCTGCGGTGGATCGAGCTGCAGGCAGGCGATCTACGAGAACTTCCCGACCTCGGGTGGCTTCGACCTCTCGAACTCGCAGTGGAAGCTGACCTACCAGAACGGCGCCTACGCGCTGGGCCCCAGCACCGCCACGTGGGCGACGCCAGCCGGTGCGACGCACCCGCCCGGTGACGACGTCGCCGCGAGCTATGCGCTGCCGTTCACGCTGCCGTATCCCGGCGGCTCCACCAACTCGCTCTCGGTCTGCTCGAACGGCTTCGTGCAGGCGGGAGGCAGCAGCAACGCGTGGACGCCGTCCGCGTCGGCGTTCCTCGGCCTCGCGAGGACCTGGGCGGCGGCCTGGCACGACCTCGTGCCGCCGACGGGCGCCATTCGCATCGAGACCACGCCGACCGTGGCACGCATCACTTGGAGCAACGTGGCGAACTACCAGGGCACGGGCAGCGCCACGTTCCAGATGCACTTCCACTCGAGCGGTGACGTCGACGTGATCTACCAGTCGTGCACGCCCTCGGGCAACACGGGATACGTCGTCGGCTACACCCCCGGCGGCCAGCCGGCCGATCCGGGCAGCATCGACTGGTCGGCGAGCCTCAACGCCGGCCACGTGGTCTGCACGACTTCGATCCCGGACGTGCAGCTCGCGGCGTCGTCGCGGCCCGTGCTCGGCACGGCGATGGGCTTCGTCACCACCGGCATCCCGGCCAGCGGCCTCGCCGGCGTGTTGGTCCTCGGCCTTACGAAGTACAACCCGGGCGTGCCGCTCGCCTCGGTCGGCGCGCCGGACTGCTTCCAGCACGTCAGCATCGATGCGACCCTGAACTTCGCGATCGTTGGCGCCAGCTCGCCGAGCACGTGGTTGATTCCCAACCTCCCGAGTGCTGCGGGAGTGGTCATCGTCGGCCAGTCGGCGATCTACTCGCCGTCGAGCAACACGCTGGGCGTGCTGGCCAGCAACGGCCTGGACCTGCTGCTCGGCATCCTGTGAAGCACGCTGCCGGCCTTCGGGCCGGCAGGATCCGCTTCAGGGCGCGAGCAGCATCGCCGCACCGACGACCGCCGCGGTCTCGGTGCGCAGCGTGTGCGCCCCGCAGCTGCGGGGCGCGAAGCCGGCGGCGTGGATCGCCGCCTGTTCGTCGGTGGTGAAACCGCCCTCGGGCCCCACCAGCCAGACGACGTCCCCGTCGGCCGCGGGCTCGCACCGCAACGACGCCGCGCCGGCCGCACCGACGAAGCGGCGTGGTGCCTCGCGGCAGGCGGCGAGGAAGTCCGTCAGCTCGCCGGCCGCGAGCACCGCGGGCAGCCAGGCGCGATCGCATTGACCCGCAGCGCCGCTGACGATGCGCTGCCAGCGCTCGGCGCGTTCGCCCTGCGGCCGGGTGCGCGCCGTCCACAGCGGTCGGAACGCCGCGACGCCGACCTCGGTGCCGTGTTCGAGAATCCACTCCAGACGGGGCAGGCGCGGCACGGCGAACGCGAGCACGAGCTGCACCCGGTGCCGCGGCTCGTGGTCGACCCGCTCGACCTGGCAATGCACCGCATCCCGCGCGACGGTCTGCACCACGGCCTCGGCGGTGCCGCCCTGACCGTCCCCGAGGCGCACCCGGTCGCCGGGCCGGCACCGCAGAACGCGGGCGAGGTGGTGGGCCACTTCGCCCGCCAACGTGCACGCCCCGGCCGCCGGCAAGGCCGGCACGAAGTAGCGGTTCGCCATGCGCTTGTGTTGTAGCGGCGAGCCCGGACGGCACCGGCAATGTTCGCAAAGGCCCCGCCAGCCGCTTGCGGGACCTGCGCTCGTCGCTAGGTTGTGCGGCGTCGCCTCCGCGTGCTTGCGTCCCCGGCCGGCGGCGACATCCGGCACGCGCGTTCCCTCGGTAGCCCCGCCCAGGGAACACGGTCCGGCGTGCCTGCGACCCTGGTAACCGGTATGGCCCAATACGTCCTCGAGATCCTCGATGGGGATCGCGCGGGGGAAGTCCTCGCCGTCGCGGATCGCCCGCTGCGCATCGGCCGCAAGCCGGGCAACGATCTTGTTCTCGCCGACGAGAAGACCTCGGGAGTGCACGCCGAGATCGTGCTCGAAGGCGATCGCCACGTGCTGCGCGACCTCGGTTCGACGAACGGCACGTTCCTCGACGGCAAGCGCATCACCGAGATCGTGCTGACGCCGGGCGATGTCGTCACGGTCGGTCGGCTGCGAGTGAAGTTCCGCGACGAGGGCGAGGCGGCCAAGGCCGACCCCGGCGAACTGGCGGTGCGACGCCTCGATGCCGGCAAGCTCGGCCGTCGCGGTGGCTCGGCCGGTCTGCTGGCGGCCGCACTGGTGTTGGCGCTCGGAGCCGGTGGTTGGTTCTGGTGGCAGGGCAGCCAGCAAGGCGATGTCGAGACGCCGGGTCGGACGCGAGCCCGCGCGGTGGTCGTCGTCGCCGGCAACCAGCTCGCGGGCCCGGTCGCCGGCTGCGAAGGTGAGGAAGGTTGGGCGCTGCGTGGTCCAGGGGCTGCCTGGCAGACGACGACGAGCAGCCACTCCGGCGCTGGCGCGTTCCAGGTCATGCGCGGGGAAGGCGACGATGCCCCGGACTTCGCGGTGTTGCGCCTCGCCGAGCCGCTGCCGGTGTTCGCGCTGCGCACCATGACCCTGGCTGCGCACGTCGAGGCCCGCGGCGGTGCCCAGGTGGCGCTGCGCGCGGTGTTCGCGTCGGCCAACGAACAGGTGCCGTTCCGGTTCTGCAGCGGTACGCCGCTCGCCGCCGTCGACGCCTGGCAACGCATCGAGGTCGTGCTGGCCGTTCCGCCCGGTTGCGACCGGCTGCAGCTCGAAGTGGTCGCCGTGCTGCCCGGAGCCGAAGCCGTGGTGCGCGTCGACGACGTAGCGATCGTGGAAGGCGGCAATGCCGCGGCGCTCGAGGTGAAGCAGGCCGACGGCAGCCAGACCGCGATCGGCACCGGGTGCGCAGTGGCCGTGCGTTCCGTCGACAACGAGAACCCGGCGATCCTTCTCGGCGTGCTGCCCGAACGCGTGCCGGAAGCGTTGCAGGGGCTGCACCGCGCAGATCTCTGCGTGCTGTCCGACCTCGGCCAGACCGTGGTGTGCACGCCCGGCGAACGCGGCTTCACGTTGGCGGCAGCCGGCGCCGACAGCCTGCGGTTCGTGCTGCCGGCCGAAGCCGTCGGCGGCCTCGCGATCGCCAGCGACGACCTCGCGTTCGCCGGCACCGCGGCCGATTCGGAGTTCCTCGCCCGTCGCGTGCTGGTCGGCGACCGCCTGACGCGCGCGATGCTGCAGGTGCCCGCCGCGGTGACGTGGCGCGGACGCACCGGCGGCGGCCGCTACCGCTTGTCGGCGCCGGCCAACCAGGTCGAGCTCCTGCTGTCGTTCCGCAGCGAACGGCAACAGGCCGGCGAACTGGTGCGGCAGGCGGGCCGCGCCCGCGACGAGAAGCGGCCGGGCGAGGCCCTCGACCACATCGCCACGCTGATGCGCACTCTGCCGATGGACACCGAGCAACTCGGAAGGGCCACGGCGCTGCGCACCGAGATCCTCGCGCAGCAGGCGGCGACCGTCGGCGCGCTACAGCGTGATCTCGAGGAAGCCGCGTTCTTCAGCACCCGCGGCGGGTTCGAGCGCGTCGTGCTCGGCGTCGCCGAACTGCGCCAGCTCTACGGCGACCACAACCTCGAGGACCCGGCGGCGGTGCAAGCACTCCAGGACCGTGCCGGAGCCCAGTTGCTGGCCATCGACGGCCAGCAGCGGGACCGCGAGCGCAGTCGCCTGCAGGCCCTGGCGAAGGCGCTCGGCGAGGCGCAGCAGACCGGGCTGCAGACGCTGGTCGAACAGTACGTGGACCGCCAACTCCCCGCGAAGTAGCGACACCGACCTATGGGCAACAAAGCGACGGCCGTCGACCTCGGCAGCCACAGCAGCAAGATCCTCGTGGCGCAGGCCGGCAAGCACGGCGTCAAGCTGCTGCGTTTCGCCGGCCTGCCGCGTGGCGAAGGTGAGGGCGTGGTCTCGCTGGCGACGGCCGGCATCCCGCTGGCGGGGGCCGTGTGCGGCCTCGCCGGTCGCGACATGACCCTGCGCTACAGCCAGGTGCCGCCAACACCGGACTGGCAGCTGCGCAACCTGATGGACCTCGAGATCCAGGACCTGGCGCAGCAGTCGGGCGGCTCGTTGTCCGCCGACTACAACCTGCTGCCGCCGCAGGATCCGGAGGCTGGCGTCGACACCGTGCTGCTCGCGCTCGCCAAGGACGAAGCCCTCGATCGTCTGCAGGGCGAACTCAAGCGCGGCGGCGGTTCGGTCGCCGCCTTCGTGCCGAACTGCACGGCGCTCTACAACGCCTACCTCAAGTGCGGCCCGGTCGAGGCGGACACCGTCGTCTGCCTGGTCAACATCGGCCACCAGACGATCGACCTCGCGATCGTGAAGGGCACCGACCTGCTGTTCGCGCGCAACCTCAGCAGCGGCGCCGCGGTGCTCGACGAGGCGATCGCGTCGTCGTTCAACGTCAGCGCACGCAAGGCCGAGGCGCTGAAGAAGGACCTGCTCGACCTCGATCCGCAGAGCCGCGGCCGGCACGCCAGCGGCCAGGCCGAGAAGGTCACCATGGCGGCGACCGCGGGCGCTGGTTCGATCTCGGCGGCGATCCAGAGTTCGTTGTCGTTCTGCAAGGCGCAGACGAAGGTCGCCGACCTGCGCCTCGATCGTGTGCTGGTGGCCGGCGGTGGTGCTCGCCTGCGCGGCATCCGCGGCTTCCTGCGCGAAGTGCTGCGCTGCCCGGTCGAGCTGTTCGACCCGTTCGCCAACCTCGACCTGTCGGCGCTGCCGCCGGCCGACGCCGAGCAACTCGCGGCGATGCGGCACGAGGCGGTGATCGCGCTCGGGCTCGCCGTCGGGCGCCTGGACGACACGCTCTACTCGCTCGAGATCCTGCCCGAGGCCGTGCGCAAGGCGCAGCGGTTCCAGCAGCGCACGATCTGGAACATCGCCGCCGGGGCGCTCGTGGTCGCGGTGCTCGGCCTGCAGGTCATGCACGGCCAACAGGCAGCGGAAGCAGCCAGCACGGCGACGCGGACCCTGAAGGCCAAGGTGAACTCCGCCAAGTCGGTGCACGAGGATGCCACCGCGGTGATCGACCAGAATCGCCGCGACCGTGGTCTCGTCGATCACCTCGCCGACAAGGCGCTGCCGCTGCACGGGCTCGTGCGCGTGCAGCGCGCGGTGGCGGCGCACCTGCCGCCGCAGCTCTGGATCGAGAAGATCGAACTCGGCACGGCGAGCAGCGCCGCGACGGGCAGCGGTGCCCAGAAGAAGCGGCCGGTGGTCGTCGTCGAGGGCGCGGGCAAGGAACTCAACGGCGTCGACGTGAACCGCGTCGTGCTCGACTTCAAACAGAAGATGACCAGCGATCCCGGCATGGCCGGGCTGAACCCGCAGATGGTGAACCTGGCCAGTCAGGACAAGACGGAGCGATTCCGCATCACGGTCGACCTCGGCACGGAGGTGCAGTGATGGACGTCGGCGCCTTCGTTCAGGAGAACAAACGCTGGCTGCTGGGTGCTGCGATCGGCGCGGTGGCCTGGTGGATCGGCAGCAGCGTGATCGCTTCGGTCTACGACGTGCGGGTGCCGTCGGCGAAGACGCTCGGCGCCCCGGCCGAAGCCTACGACTCGGCGGCCCTCGCGGCGGCGCGCGAGGAGCAGGAACGCATCGGCGGCGAGCGGGACCGGCTGACGGCCGAACTGCGGTTCGTGCAGCGCGACCGCTTCGTGCTCGACGGCAAGGGCCGGCCCGACGAGTACCAGTTCCAGATCGGACGCGAACTGCGCACGGCGATCAGCACCGCGGCGAACCGTCGCGACGTGCAGGTGGTCGATGCTGCCGTCGCCTGGGACGTGCCGACCGCCTTCGACGACATCCGTAACACCCTGTTCGGCCTCGAGATCCTCGACGAAGTGCAGCAGCGGCTGTTCGCGGCGCACGATCGCACGCGGGCCGCCGACGAGAATGCGACCGGCCTGCGCACCATCCAGTCGCTCAAGCTCGAGAACCGCCGCAACCAGCGCAACGTGCTGCGCCCGACCAAGCCAGGCGAGGTCGATGTGCGCGACGTGCTGCGGCAGGAGCAGGTTGCCTTCGCGTTCCAGGCCGACGAGCCGACGCTGCTCGCGTTCCTCGAGTCGTGCCGCCAACGCGACCGCACGCTGGTCGTCGAGACCTGGTCGGTGACGCGCCCGCAGAAGCCCGGCGAGCCGTGCACGGTGAAGGGCTCGGTGCAAGGCATTGCCTGGAAGGAGAACAAGTGATCGCCATCCGCAAGGAGCAAACGCTCGCGCTGCTGACCCTGGTGGTCGGCGGCTGGGCCGCCAGCAGCTACCTGACGCCGGCGACGTTCCGCGGCTCGTTCAGCGCGAAGACGCTCGAGTACGCCGCGAAGCCGCCCGTGGCGACGCCGCTGGTGGCTGGCGACGCCGCGCTCATGCAGCGCCGCGACTTCTGCACCGAACCGAGCGAGACGCGACCGCTGCCGCCGCGCGCGCTCGCGTTCCCGCCGCGCGCGCCGCTGTCGATGGCGGCGATCCCGCTCGAACCGGGGCCGGACTTCGGCCACCTCTACGCGCTGCGGGTCGATGGTGCGCTGCTGTCGGCGACGCCGATCGTGCAGGGTGGCGGCGAAGCCGCGCCGGTCGTCGAGGCCCCGGCACAGGAGGAAGGCCCGACCGCGACCCGCAAGGAGCTCGAGGAACGCGCCGCGCGCAGCTACGACCGGGTCTGGTACAACGGTCTCGCTTCGCCGCGCTTTGGCACGATCGAGGCCGAGGGCCACGACCTCTTCGCGCTCGAGGAGCGCGGCGACTTCACCGGCGTCAAGCTGCGCCTGCGCATCTACGACGTCACGAAGCAGCGCCTCGCCGACGTGATGACGTTCGGCGACGAGACTTACCGCATCGACCGCATCTCGCTCGCCGACAACCTGCGCAACGAGATCCGGCGCCGCGAACGCAAGGTCGCCGACGACGCGGGCCACCAACCCGAACGGCGCGCCTTGATCCTGTGGTTGCTCGAGCAGGCGCGGTCGGCGACCGAGTGCTACGACAAGGCGCTCGAACACGCCCAGAGGTACCGTCAGTTCGGCAAGGGCGATCCGGAGGGGCTGCGGCTGCTGCAGCGCGTGCTGCGCGCCCGCGGCGATCTCGCCGGGGAACTGGCGATGCTCGAGGGCCTGCCGACGACCGGGTCGGAGGGTGCGTTCCGCTTCGAGGGCCTCGGCGCCATCAAGATGCGCCTGGGGCTGTGGCTCGACGCCGAGGCCGATCTGCAGCAAGCGGTCCAGCTCATGCCACGGGATGCGCGCCCGCACGCAGCCCTCGCCGATTTCCTGCGGCTGCGTGGTCGCAGCCGTGAGGCCGCCGCGGCAGCGGCGCGGGCCGAGCAGGCGCTCGGCAGCGTGCAGGACGCCGGCGAGAAGGTGCGCGTCGGCCGCATCCTGGTCGAGTGCGCACTGGCGGTCGGCGACGTCGAACGCGCGCGCACGCTGCTCGGCAGCGTGGCGATGAAGGCCACGCCGCAGAGCTACCTCGAGGGCTGCATCGCCTATGCCGCGGGCGAGTTGACCAACGCCCTGGCGGCGTTTCGCGCCGCCGACGGCACGGCCGACGCAGGATCGGCCGCGTTCGGCCAGGCCTGCTGCCTCGCGCGCGAAGGCAAGTTGCAGGAAGCGCACGACCTGCTGGTGGCGACCTACGACCGCGAGCCGCTGTTGCGCGCCCGCGTCGCGTCGGCGTTGGCATGGTTGTTCTCGCGCACCGGCCAGTTCGAGTCGGCGACCGTGTGGCTCGACCGCGCGCTGGAAGCCGACCCGCAGGACCCGTTCACGTTCTACGTGCGCGGCCGCACGTTGCGCCTCGCCGGCCAGACCGGAGCTTCGATCGAGGCGTTGGCTGCCGCCCTGCGGCTGCGCGACGACTTCACCCACGCGATCGCCGAGATGGCGGCGGCCCAGGCAGCGCGCGCGCTCGAAGGCATCGGCCCGCAGCAGGCCGAGGCCGCCGTCGGCGCGCGCCAGTACGGCGACCGCGCCGTGGCGTTGGCGCCGTCGCCGTCGCTCGAACTCTACGAACTGCAGGGGCTCTACCGTTTCGACGCGCTCGACGCGCGCAAGGCGGCCGAGGCGTTCGCGAGTGCGCGCGACTTCTCGACCGACGAACGCAGCAAGTGGTTCGGCAAGGGCGCGCTCGCGGTCGTCGACTACAGCCGCGGGCTGGTCGACGACGCTGCAGCGGCGCTGCAGCGCATGACCCAGGACCTCGGCCGCGAGGAGCCGATCGCGAAGTGGGCGCAGGCCACGCTGGCGGCGATCGACGACCATGCGCAGAAGGAGACGCTCGGCGACGCCTTCGATCGCACCGATCCTGGCACCATCTGGCTCGCCGATGCCGACGGGCCACTGGGGCCGCAGGTGGTGGACGATCGCCTGGTCCTGCGCAACTCCTTCTCGCGGTCCGGCAAGGGCGAGGTGACGGTCGCCCGCGTCGGCGCCGTGCGCCGCGGCAAGAACTTCCTGGCGTCGGCGGTCTCGATGCAGTTCGGCAACGACCAGCCACTCGTCGAGTCGTTCGCCGGGCTCGGCATCGAGCTGCTGCGCAGCAGCGGCGGCGCCGAATTCCGGGCGCGCGTCGGCATCAAGGACGGCAAGCCGTTCGTGCGCATCGAGGACGGCCGCGAGGCCGGCGTCGACACCGTGGTGCAGCAGGCTCTCGCTGTCGAGGGCTTCGACGCTCGCGCGAACCACCGGATCGAGCTGCGCGTCGTGCCGCGCGGCGAAGAGCAGCAGCGGCAGTTCGCGTTGCTGGTGTCGTGGGGCGGGCGCGTGGTGTTCCGCCACGACCTCAAGATGCTGACCGCGAACACGCCCGGCGAACTCAAGAACGAGTTGTTCGTGACGGGGCGCAAGGGCGACGCAGTCGACGTCGCCTTCGACGACTACGTGCTCGAACGCCGCAAGGACCAGCGATGAAGATTCCCGCGTACCCGACCCGCCCGACGGCCGGCTTCACGCTGGTTGAGCTGTTGATCGTGATCTCGATCCTCGGCGTGCTCGCGGCAGTGCTGCTGCCGCAGATCCTCGGCACGCGCGAGTCGGCGAACATCCACGCGACCGAAGCCAACTTCCAGATGCTCGAGACCGGCATCAGCAACTTCAATCGCGCGCACGGCTACTACCCGCCCGACGACCTGAAGGCGCCCGAGGCGAGCGCCAAGACCGGCTGGAAGGGCGACAACGGCCGCAACACCGGCATCGAGTCGCTGGTGTGCTTCCTGAGCCAGTCGACCCGCGACGGCCTCGACCTGAGCAGCATCGCCGACCGCTTCACCAACACCGACGGCGACGACCACGGCATCGACCTGCCGCTGCTGCGCAAGCGCGAGCGGATCGAGATCGCCGACCACTGGAGCACGCCGCTGGTCTACTTCGGCAAGTTCGGCTTCGACCGCCCGCAGATGGTCGTGCCGGGCGCCGAGATGGACCAGGTGCAGGTGCGGCCCAAGCGCCGCCCGGACGGCGTGGCCTACGGGGTCGGCAAGTTCCAGCTGCTGTCGGCAGGACCCGACCTGACCTTCGGCACCGACGATGACCTCGTCTGGCCGCCGAACTAGTACGACCCTGGCATGAACGAGCGCCCGACGCGACGCAGGAGCCAACGAGGGCCCGATGGCACGGCCCGCTCCGGCGGGTTCACGCTGCTCGAACTGCTCGTGGTGATCAGCGTGCTGTCCGTGCTGATGGGCGTCGCGATCGGCTACCTCGGGCGCACCGATCCGCAGCAGGTCGCGAATTCGATCCTCGAAGGCGAACTGCGCGCCGCCGAACTGACCGCGCGGTCCGAAGGGGTGGCGAGCGAAGTGGTGCTGGTCCCCGGCGTGGCTGGGGAGCCGTCGACGGTGTCGGCGCGGCTGCTGCAGCCCGTGGTGACGTTCCACCTGGAGCCCCGCGAGCAGGTCCTCGACGAGAGCCTGCGGCCGGTGCTCGGCGGCGACGACGTTCCCACCGGGCGCTTTGGCCACGCGCGCCGACCGCGCCTCGACGACAAGGCGCCGGCCGTGCGCTGGGCCGCGCCGCCTGCCGTCGTCGACCTGTCGTCGGGCTTCGTGGTCCGACTCGATCTCTGGTTGGACGAACGCACTACGGGCACCTTGCTGCAGTGCCTGCCCGCGGTCGAAGTCACGCTCGACGGCGACGGCAAGCCGCGCGCGCGCTTCCGTCTGCACGGCCAGGGCTCGGGCACCGTGCTCGCCGCCGTGACGTCGGAACTCGCGCTGCCGGTCGGCCGCTGGTGCACGTTGGACGTCGGCTGCGATGGCCGCGAAGCGTGGCTGACGCTGGACGGCCGCGAACTCGGCCGCGCTCCGGCGGAAGGCGTGCCGCAGCAGGAACCCGAGACCGTGTGCCTGGTGGCGCCGGGCGAAGGCGCCTTCCTCGGCATGGTCGACGAGATCCGGTGGTTCGTGTTCACCTGGAGCCCGCCGCAGAACCTGCCGCCCGAGCTGCAACTCGAACGGCCGTACCGCTTCGCTTTCGACTCGCGCGGCGAAGCGACCGCGCGGCCCGTGGTGCGTTTCGTCGGTCAGGAGGGAACGTGATGGCACCGATCCGGGAGACCACGTCGCGCGGCGTCGCGCTGCTCGCGGTGTTGTTCGCGCTGGTGCTGCTGTCGCTGCTGGCGCTGCCGTTCGCGGTTTCGATGGGAGTGGGTGCTGACGCCGCGAAACGCGACGTCGAGCAGACCTCGGTCGCCGTCGCCTCGGCCAGCGTGCGCGAACTGCTGCTCGCCGACGCCGCGATGTCGCACCCGTCCCTCGATCCGACGCCGACCTTCGACGGCCTCGACGAGTGGCCGTCGAACATCGAACTGCCGCCGGCGTTCAGCGACCTCACCGACGAAGGCCGCGTTCTGCTCGGCGGCGAGGTGGTGGACCTGCAGCGTTTCCTCGGCCTCGACGGCGTCTCGCCGCTGCTGCTCGCGAACGCGATCGGCGCGACCACGCGGCTGGCCAAGGACCTGCTGCCCGACGCCAACGTCGTCGAGGTGCAGGACGCCTCGGGGTTGCCCGACTCGGGCACGATCTGGGTCGCCGACGAGCTGATCCACTACGGCGCCAAGGACGGCAACCAGCTGCGCGAACTCGAGCGCGGCATGCAGGCGCCGGAGTTCGCCGACGGCAAGCAGCCGATCGCCGAGGACGCGCTCGTGCTCGACTTCCGCTGCGTGCTCGCCTCGTGCTGGCCGTGGCTCGGTCACGGCAACGCGCGGCGCAAGCGCCAGCCATACCGCGCGGTCGGCGAACTGCTCGAAGTGCAGGCGCTGGGCCACGGCGCCTTCTCGGCGGCCGAACTCGATCGCCTGCACCGCGTGTTCTCGACCGACACGATGGCGGCGACCGCCGCGACGTGGGGGCGGCCGGAACGCGTGTTCAGCGACCTCGAGAGCGGCAAGTCGAAGTCGCTGACCGTGAAGTCGGCCCTGCACCTCGGTGCGGGCAGCACGGTGCGCCTCACCAACCAACGCACCGGCGCCATCGAGTACGGCCTCGTGATGTCGACGCAGACGCAGCAGGGCGTGCCCGAGCTGTCGCTGCCGTCGCGCTTCACGTTGACGCTGCTGTTCACGGTGCAGCAGTCGTTCCCCGCGGTCGACACCGTGATCGAGCCGCTGATCCCGGCCCCGGTGAACATCAACACGGCGAGCCTCGAAGTGCTGCTCGCCGCCCTCGCGAACGTGCGCCAGGCAGCTGCCGTGCGCATGACCGAGGACCAGCACCAGCGGTCGTCGTCGCCGCGGGCCGTGGGCCGCAGCGACGCGATGTCGATCGCCACCGACATCCTCGCCCTGCGCACGCCGAGCAACGCGCCGGGCCAGGGGCCGTTCCGCGGCTGGCGCGACCTGGCCGAGCGCGTGTTCAAGCCGCGCTTCGACGCTGCGCGCAGCAACCCGGAGAAGCAGGCGTTGGTCGCGGCGTACCGCAACCTGCAGACCGGCCGCGACAGCGTGCTCGAGATGGGGACCACGCCGGTCACGTTCCGGTCCGGACCGTGGGTCGCGTTCCGCGCCGCGGCGAGCCGTTCGCGCAGCGTCGTCGCCCCCGGCGTGGTCGGCCGGCACGAACGCAGCGGGGTCGCGGCGGCGATGCCGGGCTTCCTGCTGCAGCAGCGCTGGTCGACGCAGGAGGCCTTCGAGGAAGCGTTCCAGCTCGATCGCCGGGCGCCGTTCTGGACCACGCATCCGATCAACCTCGGCGCGCTCCAGCCCGGCGACATCGGCAACGACCCGGCACCACGCTTCTTCCCGCACGTGGTGCCGCTGGCGTATCCGGACCTGGGCTTTGGGCCAGCGCGGTTCCCGGCGACCGACGACGCCGATGCCGGCATCGAACCGACGCCGTCCACGGCGGTCATGGGCACGTGGCCAGGTGCGCCGAACGTTGCGCGCGCGGCTGATTCCTTCGCCCAGGCGCTCGACGTGCGCGGCCACGACGTCGGCAAGCTCGGCGCCTACACGATGAACAACACGGGCCCGCGTCCGGGTGGGACCGCCGGCCAGGCACCACAGCCGTCGCCCGGGCGGGTCGCGGGGCGTGGGCGGCACGACAAGATCAGCTTCCCGTTCAGCAACCCGTTCGGTTTCACCGACCGCTTCGCCGCCAGCTTCTGGCTCGAACCGAGCTCGCTCGAGAACGTGGTGCTGTTCGACCACGGCGACGACGACGCCGAGCGCAACCGGCTGTCGCTGCAGGGGCGCGAGGGCAACCTCGTGCTCGAAGTCATCGACGAGGCCGGACTCGATCCGAATCCGTCGGCCTCGCCGGCCGGCGTCGAACGGACCGCGAGCGAGTGGAAGCTGCCGTTGGCCGAACTCGGCCTGCCGGCCGACACGCCGGTCCACCTCGCGGCGTCGGCGTTCAGCGGCCGGCCCGGCGACCTGTCGCTGGCGGTCGACGGCATGACGCGCGGCAAGCCGCGCTACGTGACGCACCTGACGGCGGCGATCCCGGTGTTCGATCCGAACCTGGCGAACAACCAGCGGCCGCCGGACCAGCCCGGCAACGAGCGCTACCTCGACGTGCAGGTCGACAGCACCGAGGGCTTCCCGAAGGTGGGCGTGCTGCGCATCGGCCTCGAACTGTTCGAGTACTCCTCGATCCAGGGCAACACGTTCCGCTGCCGGTTCGTCGATTCGCTCGGCGGTCGCGGCGCGCGCCAGGCCGGCCGCGAGAACCGACCCGACATCCCGGTGGACGCCAACGGCGAACCGACCGTCAACCTCGACGACCCGCAGTTCCAGGGCGTCACGCTCGACGTGTTCCCCGAGCACCGCGTCGGTTCGTCGGTCGAGCTCTACGGCTACGCGGCGCTGCTCAGTGAAGACTCGCCGATGATGCTGCGCAAGACCGCGCTCGATGGCGCCATCGGTGGGTTCGCCGTCGCGCGGGGCTTCATCGACAACCCACGAGCGATCGTGATCCAGATGTCGCAGGGGCCGACGTTCCCGATCGGCGTCGGCATCGACGAGAACTGGACCGGCGAGCTGCAGCTCGCCGACCCGCTGCCAACACCGGCTGGTCAATCGCCGCCGAACAAGCCGCCGAAGGCCCAGCAGGAGATCAGCGACGCGTTCGCGACGGGTGGCGGGTATGCGCTGCTGGTGCAGGTCCGGCAGAACTGGGATCGCAACGCCGGCAACGCGAGCGGCAAGGCCTCGTTCGGCGGCGTCGAGCTCGTGCGTTACACCGCGCGGCAGGACAACAAACTGACCGGCGTGCAGCGCGCGCAGCAGTTGCCCGGGCAGGACGGCCAGATCTCGTCGGACGAGTACGACGGCCGCGCTCGGCGGTTCGTCACCGACTACGAGGACTACCCGCTGCCGAGCGACCCGCAGACCCTGCTCGACCACCTGCCGACGTTGATCCTGTGGGTGGTGCCGGTGTCGCTGCCGGTGCAGGGCACGGCCACGCTGCCCGATCCGCAGTCGAAGCTGCTCAGCGAATGGGTGCAGCTCTATCCACGCGGCGGCGACGTCAACGACACCGAGTGGGTGCGCTACGACTGCATCGCGCAGAATCGCTGGCTCGTGCGCGCGAACCGCGCCGCCTGGGACGCCACGCGCTTCTCCCTGACCCAGCGCAACGGCGCTCTCGACATCCAGCTCGGCCCGCTCGGCCCGAACACGGTCCCGACCCTGCCGACGACGCCGCCGTGGGGCACCGTGCAGCCGACCTCGGGCCGGATCGGCTACACCCCGCAGCTCGAGAGCACGTTCCCGCAGATCCACGTCGCGCGCCAGGCGCTCGCGCACCGCGGCGATCCCCTCACCGGCACGTCGTCGCATCCGCAGGCCAGCGCCGATGTGCTGCCCTGCCATCGCCTGCAGCTGCTGTGGGGCAACTACGGCGCCTACACCGGGCGCGTCGGCCGCAACGACCGCGTGGCGCTGGTGCAGGGGCGCAGCGGCACCGGCGAACCGGCCGTCGAGTGGCACACGGTGAACTGGCAGGCCCGCCGCTACTACGGGGACAACCTCGAGGACAACCAGACGCCGCCCGAGCGGCTCGGCCCCTGGCCGTTCCAACTGGTCGCCTTCCAGGACGAGGTCCGCATCCCGATGCTCGGCCCGCCGCAGGGCACGGTCATCGACGATCCGCGACGCTTCGACCGCATCGTCAAGTTCCCGAGCGGCGAACTGCCGGCGGCCTACTGCGAGAACCCGAGCCTCGGTGCGGGCATCGGCAACAGCCAGCCGATGCGCGGCTTCGTCGACGAGGTCGAACTCACCGCGCACTTCGCGAACGACCTGCTGCTCGACGAAGCGCTCGACGCCAACGCGCGCACGTTCCGCGTGCAGCGCGGCTTCTACCTCAACTCCGCGGGCGCGGTGTGGACGCAGAGCGACCTCTCGGCGACCTTCCCGCAGCTCGGTGGACTGGTCGCGATCGACGGCGAGATCCTCGCCTACCAGGGCCGCGCCGACGGCGTGTTCACGATCGCCGTCGATGGGCGCGGCCTGCTGAACACCGAGGCGCGTGGCCACGACCGCGGCGCGCGCGTGCGGTTCCTGACGCATCGGCCGGCGGCGGTCCTCACCGGCAGCGTCGGCGTGCGCGACAGCGAGATCCCGGTCGCCAACATCGGCGCCCTTCCTCGTCGCTACGGCACCGTGCTGCTCGGTCGGGAACTGCTGCACTACACCTGGGTGCGCACGCGCGGCGACCAGAACCTGCTCGAGATGCCGCGCTGGTTCCCGCCCGGCGGCGAGCGCGGCGGCAGCCAGTCGCGCGGCTTGTTCCGCGGACGCTTTGGCACGTCGACCGAGACCGGCGGCACTGGCGAGGTCGTGATCGGCTGGCCGTTCCGCTACTGGGACCGGCACGTGCCCGAGAGCGACGACCCGGAGCTCGCGTACTTCCAGTGCACGATCAACGAGGCGCCGGCCCTGTTCCGCGGCGTGCGGTGGCGCGAGGAAGTGCGCGATCCTCGCGTCGAGGTGACGTGCCTCGTGCGCGCCGACGCGAAGCTGCCGTGGGAAGGGGCGCCGCTGCCGGCGGGCGGCTACTGGCACCTGCGTGGCGGCACTGAGCAGACGCCGATGCACCGCCTCGGCCACCAGGCCAGCCGCCTCGAGTTGCGGTTCGTCACGAGCTACCGGCCGGGCTGCATCGACCTGACCACGTTCCAGGCGCACGGTTGGAAGACCACCGCCCGCATCGAGGACGTGCGCGTCGAGTACGAAGGCCAGGGCCGCATCTTCGACGAGCAGGTGACCGCGCGATGAGTGCGTTCCGCCGCCAACGCAGCGCCGGCTTCACGCTCGTCGAGCTGCTCGTCGTGATGGGCATCCTCAGCGGGTTCCTGCTGATGCTGGTCCGCCTCGTCGACGGCGGGTTGTCGATCTTCGGCGAGGGCGAACTCGGCCAGGCGCTCGCCGACCGGGCCAGCCGCGCGCAGCACGTCATCACCCGCGAACTCGGCGCGCTGCGCGGTGCAGCAAGCGGCCGCGACCGCGAAGTCGTCGACGACCGCTTCGTGCTGCAGGAACTGCCGATCGGCCTGCCGCCGCGACCGGAACGTGGCGCTTCGCGCGTGCAGGTTCTGCGCGGGTCGGTGCGGCTGTTGGCCGACCGCGAGTTGTCGTTGATCGAGGCCTACCTCGCGGCGCAGGTGATGCGCGACGAGCCCGGGCTCGCGCCCGAGGCCGCGGCGCAGAAGGTCGCCCGGCTGCAGCAGGGCCATCCGCTGCGCGGCCTCGGCAACGTGCTGCTCGTGCCGTGGCGCCAGGAGGGCGCCGACGAAGCGTTCCTCGAACTGCGTGCCGCCTGGCTGCTGCCCGGCCAGCTCGTGCCGAGCGGCCCCGACGACTTCGTCGACCCGTTCCGCGTACCGGTGCCCGGGCTCACCGAGCTGCCCGGCCTGCTCGTCTACCGGATCACCACGCCGATCCTGCAGGAACTGCTGCACGTCGAGTTCCGCTGCTGGGCGCAGTCGACGCGCAGCTGGGACGACGGCGGCGGGGCGCTGCCCAACTGGGACAGCGCGCGCGGCGGGTGGCTCGTCGACGAGCAGAGTGGCGGCGAGTTCGCCCTGGATCGTGGTGCCGCCAGCGCCGACGTGCCCTACGACGACGTGCATCCGCACGGCATCCTGGTCCGCTGCGTCGTCGCGCAACCCGCGAGCTTCGCGGCCGAAGGCCTGCTCGCGCAGCCTGCGAACGCCGACGACGACGTGCTGGTGCTGCTCGCCGGCGACCGGTTCCCGGGCCCCGTGACCGGCGGGTTCGTCAAGTTGCGCGGCGAGTGGCTGAGCTACGGCGAACGCGATGGCGACGTGCTGCGCGGCGTGCGGCGCGGCCAACGTCGCACGAAGGCCCTCGACCATCCCGCCGGCACGCGCGTGCACGTCGGGCGCACCGTCGAGTTCGTGGTGCCGATCGCGCACCAGAAGGACGACTGGAATGGTTGAGCACCGGCACGATCGCGAGGCAGGCTTCACGCTCGCCGAGATGCTCGCCGCGCTCGGCATCCTGCTGGTCGGCGTGACCGCGCTGCTGGGCTCGTTGACCACGAGCATCGGCCAGCGACGCAGCACCGATGCGCGCCACGAACTCGCAGCACTCGCCGACCGCATGGTGCACGAAGTGGTGCACGGCAGCGTGCGCGCGACGACGGCCGACCCGACGCCGCTCGATCTCGAGTTCGTCCCGGTGGTGGACCGGCCAGCACCGGGCTTCCCGGGCATGACCTGGTCGGCCCGAGCCGTCGCCGACGAGACGCGGCCCGAGCTGTGGCTGCTGCGCATCGAGTGCCGCTGGCTCGAATCCGGCGAGCCGGTGACGGCGGAGTTCCTGCGGGTCGTGCCGCGCCAGCAGACGCTGCGCGACCGGGTCTTGACCTTCCGCGGCGAGAGCCCGGAGACTGCGACGAGGTGATGCCATGAAGCACCGATTCCCATTCCTGTTCCTCGCGGCAGCGCTGCTGTGCGCGGGCGGTTCCGCTGCGCAGTCGGTGCAGTTCGCCGACGGCCGGGTGCTGCTGGTCGAGGTGGATCCGGCGACCGTCGACGGCCAGGGCATGCGGGTGAAGCGCCTCGACAACGGCGGCAGCCTCGACCTGCGGTGGGACCACCTGTCGACGGCGAGTGCGCTCCACTGGAAGCGCAAGTTCGATCTCGTCGGCGACACCCAGGGCGAGCTCGTGATGTCCGCCGACGAAGTCGAGTACGTGCTCAACGGCGGCAAGCAGACGCTGCTCGGGCGCATCGTCGAGCAGTTGCCGGACGCGCTCGTCGTGATGGTGAAGGGCCAGCCGTGGAAGGTCCGCCGCACCGACCTGCGCGCGGTGCGCAAGGTCGAAGCGCCGGTCGCGCAGATCCTGACCAAGGAGGAGTACTACGTCGAACGGCTCGGCGCGATCCAGCCGGGCAACGACGCCGACAAGCACGTGCTGCTCGCCGACGACCTGGTCAAGATGCGCGACTACGACCGCGCGGGCGAGCACCTGACGAAGGCGAAGGAACTCGGCAACAGCAAGAACCCGCAGCAGGTCGAGGCCCAACTGCAGAAGCTGGCGCGCTACAAGGAAGCGGCGCGCGAGCTGAAGCTGCTCGAGGAGATCCAGGCGACGCGCAGCCGCGGCCAGCTCGCGGACTTCGAGAAGGGCAAGAAGCTGATCGCGCAGTTCGAGAAGGACTTCCCGGCGACCAAGCTCAAGGCCGAGTTCGATGCCGAGAAGAAGCGCTTCGACGGCGCCCGCGCGCGCTACCTGACCCAGCAGGTCGCCGACAAGTGGCGCGACGGCATCCGCGTGATCGCCGAGAAGGCGGTCGGCGCCGAGGGCATGACGCTGCAGCAGGCCCGCGACTACGCGCAGAACAAGATGACCGACGACATCGTCGCCCGTCTGGTCACGACGCTGCGCATCGAGGCCGACGAGGTGAAGAAGCTGTGGGGCGAACGCAAGGCGACGGCGTCGGGCAAGCGCACCGAGCACTTCAGCTACGGCATCGGTTCGTGGGTGCTCGGCAACGAGGCGATCCTGAAGGACACCGCGACCGGCAAGGACCAGGAGAAGCAGAAGGGCAGCAATGAGCCGGCCCCGGCCGGCGATCCGAACATGGATCGGTTCGCCAAGCTGCTGAAGGAAGCGCTCGACCGGCGCCGGCAGGCGGTCCAGGGCCAGGCCGAAGGCCAGAAGGAACAGACCGACGAGGGCTGGTGGCGGCAGGCCGGGCGCGCCGAGCGCATCGGTTGGCTGCGCGCGTTCTACGCCGAGTTCGGCGGCCAGCTCGTGGTCACGTTCGCGACGGTGTCGCCGTGCATCAGCTGCTACGCCGAAGGCACGGTGCCCGAACTGGCGCCGGACGGGACGATGGTGCGCAACAAGTGCTTCCTCTGTCAGAACACGAAGTGGTTGCGCAGCTTCAAGGCGTACTGAGCTTCGCTCGGGACGTCGCGATCGTCTTCGTCGCCGCGGGATGCGCGGCTCCCGCGCCCATGGCACCGCCACCGGCCGTGCCGGCGGAGCGTGTGCCCGTGGTGGTCACGCCGCCTGCGGGCGCGACCGGCGCCACCGACGTCGGCGTGCTCCTGCCCGACCCCGGGCCCGATGCCGAGGTCGGGCGCGTGGGTGACGTCGTGCTGCGCGAGAGCGACGCCTTCCGCCGGCTGCTGGTCGCGCATCCAAAGGCCGCCCTGGCCGCGGTCGACCTGCTGGTGTTCGACGCGCTGGTGGCGCAGCACGCCCGGCAGTTCGCGATCGTGGTGCCGCCCGAACGCATCGAGGCGGTCGCTGCGGCCGAAGAACGCGCCGCGCGCAGCGAGATCGCCAGCGGCGACAGCCTGGGGGCGTGGGTGTGGCGCACGTTCGGCATGGGTGCCGACGAATGGCAGCGGCTCCTGCGCACCCGCGCCGCGCAGCGGCTCTGGCATGGCTACGTGCTGCGCTACGTGGCGGGACGCGAGGAGCGCGCGCACGTCCGGTTCCTGGTGGTTGGCACCGAGGCGCTGGCCGCGGAGATCGCCGCGAAGGCCCGCGCCGGCGCCGACTTCGCGGTCATGGCGCAGCAGAGCTCCGAGGATCCGTCCCGGCAGCAGGGCGGCGAGTTGCCGCCGTTCGGCCGCGACTTCGAGCACCCGGTGGCGCGCGCGGCGTTCGCGCTGCAAGCCGGCGAAGTGAGCCCGCCGTTCCGGGCCCGTTGGGGGGACGGCGAGCGGTGGTTCCTGGTCTGTTGCCTGGCGCGGATGCCGGCGAACGACGCGCCGTTCGCCGCCGTTGCCGACGCGATCGACCGCGACCTCGCGGCGCGCCCGCTGTCGCCGCTCGAGACCGCGGCCTACACGTTGCGCTGGCGCGGTGGAATGGGTGACGCCCCCGTCGCAGCACCCGCGGCGGACCGATGATTCCGCGCGCTCGGTGCGGTAGAACCCGCGCATGGACGAGATCTCGCGCGAGTCGCCGCTGGACACTCCGACGCCACAGCCTGCAACGGAGCGCAGCACGCGCGCTGCGACGAAGGGGCCCGAAGAACTCGCGGCGCTCGACCGCGGCACGCAGGCCGACGACCTCGTCGTTCGCGACCGCCAGATTGCGCTGCCGATGGCTGAGGATCCCGTGACGGCTGAGGATCCCGGGAACACGCCGGGCGACCAGGTCGACGCCCAGGTCGACGCTGCGGCGGCCCGCGCCGCGGTCGATGCGGAGGCCGACACCGCCGAGATCGAGGAAGACCTCGGCGACGAGGGCGACGACGGCCTGCCGCCGGTCCCCGAGCTGACCGATGCCGCGGCGGTCGCGCGCATGATCTTCGTCTTGATGTTGTCGTCGCGCGAAGGCCTGTCGCTGTTCCGGCTGGCGCAGGCGTGCAACACCACGCAGAAGCTCGTGGAGGAAGCGATCGGCGTGCTGCAGCAGCAGCTGCAGACGCTCGGCATGCCGGTGGAACTCGCGCGCGCCGGCGACACGGTGAAGTGGATGTCGGCCCCCGACGCCTTCCCGTTCCTGCAGCGCCTGCGCGGCGTGAAGAAGCTCGAGCGGTTGTCACCGGCCGCGCTCGAGACGCTCGCGGTGATCGCCTACCGGCAACCGGTGATGCGCAGCGAGATCGAAGCGATCCGCGGCGTGAAGGCCGGACCGATGTTGCGCACGCTGTTGCACCACAAGCTCGTGCGCGTCACCGGGCGCGCCGATGTGCCGGGGCGTCCGCTGCAGTACGGCACGACCCAGCAGTTCCTCGAACGCTTCGGCATCGGCTCGCTGCAGGAGTTGCCGAGCATCAAGGAATGGAAGAGCCTCGGCTGAGTCGGTGCCCGCGCGGCCCCGCCGCGCACGCTTGCAAAGGCCTCTTCGCTCCCTAGACTCCCGCGCCGCGTTCGCGTCCCGGTCGTCTAGTCCGGCCTAGGACCCCAGATTTTCATTCTGGTAACACGGGTTCGAATCCCGTCCGGGATACCACACGCGGCCTGCGTTCGCCTGCCTCCGCAACCGGAGGCGGGCGTTCGCTCCGGCGATGCAAGCCTTCCCCGATCTGCTGTCCCTGGTGCGAGCCGCCGCGTGCCAGCGGGGTTCGAGCGTGGTGCTGCGCGTCGGGGCCGAGACGTTGACCGGCGAGGAACTGCTGTACGCCGTGACCGGGATGGCCGCGTCGCTGCAGGCGAGCGGGCTCGCCCCCGGCGATCGGGTCGCGCTGCTGCTGACGCGCTCGCTCGAGGAGATCGTGATGCTGCTGGCGGTCGCCGCGGCCTCGGGCATCGCCGTGCCGCTGCACGCGCGCCTCAAGGACGCGCAGGTCGCCCACGTGTTGGCCGACTGTGAACCGTTCGCCGTCGTGGTCGGGGCCACGCGTGCGCTCGCCCTGCAGGATCCAGCGCGGGTGCTGGCGGGGCGCCGCACGGTCGTACTCGGGGGCCACGTTCCGGGCGTCGTGGACTCACCGCTGCCGGACGGGAACTCCTCGCCGTCGCCACCCGCCAGCCACATCCCCGCGGTCCTGCTCTACACCAGCGGCAGCACGGGGCTCGCCAAGGGCATCCTGCAGGATCATCACAACCTGGCGCTCGGCGCCGCGATCGTCGCCGACTACCTGCGCTTGTCGCCGAACGACCACATCCTGGCGCTGCTGTCGTGCAGCTTCGACTACGGCCTCAACCAGGTGCTGTCGGCATTGCACGCCGGCTGTGAGGTGACGGCCGCGGACCACCTCGGCGTCGGCGAACTGGGCGCGCTGCTGCGCCGCCATCGGCCGACCGGGCTCGCCGGCGTGCCGTCGTTGTGGCACGAGGTCGCCACCGGCCTCGCCTCGGGCACCCTGACTGCGGCCGATGGCGCGTCGCTCCGGTACGTGACGAACAGCGGCGGCACCTTGCGCACCGTGGACTCGGCAGTGCTGCGGCAGCACTGGCCCCACGTCGAGGTGTTCGCGATGTACGGCCTCACCGAGGCGTTCCGCAGCGCCTACCTGCCACCCGCAGAGTTCGACGCGCATCCCGACTCGTTCGGCCGCGCCTTGCCCGGCGTCGAGTTGTTGCTGGTGGATCCGGACAGCGGCGCCGTGCTGCACGGCCCGGCGACCGGCGAACTGGTGCACGCGGGCGCCCTGGTGGCGCAGGGCTACTGGCGGCGGCCGGACGACGACGCCGTGCGTTTCCGGCCCGACCCTCGCGGCGGGGGTGGGCGGGTGGTGTTCTCCGGCGACCTCGTGCAGCGCGACGCGGGGGGTCGCCACCGTTTCGTCGCGCGCCGTGATCGCCTGCTGAAGGTGCAGGGCCATCGCATCTCGCCCGACGAGGTCGCCGCCGGCGTCGCCGGCATGCCCGGCGTCGGCGAGGTCGCGGTGTTCGGCGCCGACGGCGGCGCCGATGGCCACCGCATCGTCATGGTGGTGGCGGGTGACGAACACGACCCGGCGCTGGTCGAGCAGGTGCGTCGCCGCTGCCGCGCGCGGCTGCCTTCCTACATGCAGCCGGCGGTGGTGCGTGTACTACGCAGCCTGCCGCACAACCAGAACGGCAAGATCGACGAACCCGCCCTGCGCACGCTGCTGGGACCATGCACCGACGACCGCTGAACACGCTGCTCGACCGCTACGCAGAGGCATGGCCCGACGAGGCCAACCTCGTCGCGCGCTTCCGTGCGTTCTGTGCGGACCATGCCGACTGCCTGCTGCGCACGTGCGTGCCGGGCCACATCACGGCGTCGGCCTGGATCACCGACGGGGATCGGGCGCTACTGACGCACCATCGCAAACTCGATCGCTGGCTGCAGCTCGGCGGCCACGTCGACGGCGAAGTCCACGTCGAGCAGGCAGCGCTGCGCGAGGCGCGCGAGGAATCCGGCATGACCGCCCTCGAGCTGGTGCGGTGGGGACCGGACCTGGTGCCGCTCGACCTCGACGTGCACCGCATTCCTGCGCGCGCCAACGAGCCCGCGCACGACCACTGGGACGTCCGGTTCTGGCTGCGGGCGGCGGCCGGGCAAGCGCTGGTGCTCTCCGACGAGTCGCACGCGCTGCGCTGGTTCCACCCCTCGGAGCTGGCGACGGTCACCGGCGAAGAGAGTGTGTTGCGCCTGCCCCGCAAGGTGGCGCTGCTGCAGCGCTGAACCGCCGGCCAGGATTCTCGGCCTCGGGCTCCTGCCTGGGTCGGATCCGACCGACAATGCGCGCATGGTCGCACCGCCGAGCCCTCCCGTTCGCCGCCGCCCGATGCGCGTGCGGCCGCTGCTCTGGCTCGTGGTGGTCGGCGTCCTGGTGCTGATCGGCCGGGGCCTCGGCCTGTTCGGTCACGAGGAGAAGCCTCAGGGCGCGCCCGAGGCCCCGTCGGTGCCGCCCGCGAACCCACCGCCAGCACCAACCGTCGAGCCAGCACCACCGCGCGGGCAGCAGCAAGCGCCGACGACGGCGGCGGCGGCGACGGGCATCGACGCCGACCGCTTCGAGAGCGTGCGCGCGTTGATCACACACCGCACCGCAGCCGGGCTCTTCGGCGAGGCGAAGGCCTCGCTGCAGGGCTTGCGGGCGCAGCCGCTCGACGCGGCCCAACTCGCGGCTGTGACCGAACTCGAGGCGTCCCTCGCGCAAGCACTCGGCGACGCGGGCCGGACCTGGGCGAACGCTCTCGGCGAGGGCCGCGTGCTCGGCGTGCATACGCACCTGGTCGCGCTGCGCGGTGCGGGAAACACCACCGAAGAGGACGTCTTCGCGGCGGCGCTGGCCGGTGCCGGCGTGACGATGGCGCTGCGCAAAGCGCCCGCGGCGAGCGACGAGACGCTGCCGATCGCGAGAGCCTTGCCGCGCGGTGCTGCCGTACGGTTCCTGCACCAAGGCCGGCTCGGCAACGGCTTCGTCGTCGACGCCAGCACCGACCGGGTCACCGTGCGGCAGCAGGACGCTGCCGGACAGAGTTTCCCGACGGTGCCGAGGACCGCGGTCGAGAGGGTGGGTGGTTCGCGCGACGATGCGGTGGAAGGGGGCCTCGCTGCGCTGCACGCCGGCGACGTCCTGCTGGCGCGGCTGTGGCTGGCGGCCGCCAGGTTGGCGCGTGCCGAACCCGCGTCCGCGCGCGAAGCGATCCTGGCGCGACGACTCGACTGAGTCAGGCCTCCGGGTCGCGGCCGAACCACCACAGACACGCCGCCAGCGTGCCGGCGCCGGCGAGCAGGCTCACGGGCCACAACTGCGGGCCAAAGCAACCGAGCGGCACGTAGACGCACAGCAGGCTCGTTCCGGCGCACAGCAGGGCGTACGGCATCTGCGTCTTGACGTGTTCGACCAGGCCGCACTGCGCACCGACCGAACTCAGCACCGTGGTGTCGCTGATCGGCGAGCAGTGGTCGCCGAAGATCGCGCCCTCGAGCACCGCCCCGATGCACAGCAGCATCAACGCCGGGCCGCCAGCAGCGGCGCTGCCCGTGAACTCCGCCTGCTCGCCGAGGCGATGCGCCAGCACGACGACGTTCGGCAGCAGGATCGCCATGGTGCCGAAGCTGGTGCCGGTCGCGAACGAGATCGCGCCGGCGACCGCGAACAGGGTCGCCGGCAACGCCGCCGCGACCATCGCTCCCTGCACCGCGGTCGTCAGGTAGATGCTGGTGCCGAGGTCGCGGCAGAGGTGGCCGAGACTCCAGGCGAGGAACAGGATGGCGAAGGCGACCCCGAGCGGCCGCGTCGCGCGCAGTGCGGCGCGCACCATCGCGCCGACCGGCAGCAGGCGGGCGAGCAGCGTCGTCGTGCACGCGAGTACGAAGGCCGTGATCGACGCGATCAATAGGGCTTCGTCGCTGCGTGCGTTCGCCAACACGGCCTGCAGTCGTTCGGTGCCGCTGGCGAAACTCTCTGCGCTCGTCGCGCGCCATCCGAACACCAGCATCAGGCCGACGGTGCCGACGACGAGGGCGGAGAGCGGCAGCAGCGCATGCACGGCGCTGGCGGGGCGCACCGAAGGCCCGGCGAGCGACTCCGGCGGTGGGGCCGGCGCGCGCCGCGCCTGCCGTTCGGCCGCGAGCATCGGCCCGAAGTCGCGCCGCAGCATCACGACCAGCAGCACCATCAGCAGCGCGAACAGGCAGTAGCTCCGGAATGGGATCGTCTGCAGGAACACGGCGAACGCGTCGTCGGCGACGTAGGGCGTGCCATCGGCGCGCGTGACCAGGGCCAGCGGTCCCCGGTACTGCGACATCTCGTAGACGACCCAGGTCGAGAACACCGACAGACCGGCGACCGGAGCGGCGGTCGAATCGACGATGTAGGCGAGTTTCTCCCGCGACACGCGCGTGGCGTCACACAGCGGCCGCATCGACGACCCGACCAGCAGGCAGTTCGTGTAGTCGTCGAAGAAGACCAGCAGTCCCGCGGCGAACGAGGCGCGCTGCGTGCCCACCGGCCCGGACACGCGGCGTTGCAGCAGGCGCACCAACCCATGCACGCCGCCGTTCTGGGTGATCACGCCGATGGTCAGGAACAGGAACACCACGAACAACGTGATGCGCAGGTAGAAGTCGTTGCCGATGGAGCGGTGCCAGAGGGCGTCGACGGCGAAGTGGTGGAGGCCGGCCCACACGGCCTCCAGCCCGCCGAGTGGCGTCGCGAGTCCGGTCGCCGCCACGCTGGCAACGGCCTGCCCCGGCAGCGCGGTCGCGACGAAGGCGATGGCGCCGGCAAGGCAACCGAGCAGCAGCGATACGAGCACGCGCGTCGTCAGCACGGCCAGCCCGATCGCGACCAACGCGGGCAGCAGACTCCAGCGCGTGGCGAACGGCGCGACCAGACGCACTGCCGCTCCGTCCGGCCCAGGCAGCTCGGCCTGCATGCCGTCGGCCCCGACGCGCACCAGCAGCGGCAGAGCCCCACGCGCAGCATCGACGTTCGTCGGCAGCCGCTCGGCGGTGCGTCCCGCCGCCCACTCGACTGCGGCGCGTTCGAGTTCGACCTCGGCAGCCCGCCGTTCGGCGGCGTCGACGATCGGCGGACTGCGACGCACCTCGGCGCGCAGGGCCGGAATGCTGCCGTCGACGCGCCACGCTGCCAGCGGGCCGTCGGCGGCGAGCAGCCACTCCCGCACGCGGAGTTGCGCGCCGTAGGAGCGATCGGCGGGCGAGTCGACGCCCGGCGCCAGCACGAACAGGGCGAACAGGCCCGAGACGACGAGCAGGCGGGAGCGGAGACGCATCGGCGGCGTTCAGCCGGTGGAGCTTTCGCTCCCGTGCGGCGGTGCGGCAGCGTAGCGTTCGCGCCGCATGGCGTCCGGTCAACTGCAGCGCCGTCTCGGTCTCGTCTCGGCGATCTCGATCACGGTTGGCGCCGTGATCGGCTCAGGCATCTTCCTGAAGCCGCTCGCGGTCGCGCAGGCCCTGCCGTCGGAGGCCTGGGTCCACGTGTTCTGGGTCGGCCTCGGCATCGTCTGCCTGTTCGGCGCGTTCGCGTACGCGGAGCTCGGCGCGATGTTTCCGGAAGCCGGGGGGCAGTACGCGTTCCTGCGTGAAGGCTGGGGGCGATTCCCCGCCTTCCTCTACGGCTGGACGTTCTTCTGGGTGATCAACTCCGGCACCGTCGCCGCGCTGGCGCTCGGCTTCGCGAAGAACCTCCTGCCGCTGTTCGACGTCGACATGGCGGCGGAGGCGGCGCAGCCGCGGTGGCTGCTCGTGGTGGCGTGCACGATGATTCTCGTGCTCGCGCTCGTGAACCACTTCGGAGTGATGCTCGGCGCGATCGTCCAGAACGTCTCGACGTTCGCGAAAGTCGGCGCGCTGGGACTCATCGTCGTGGGCGGGCTGCTGGTCGCGACGGGCGACACCGGGGCGCCGACCGCGGCGGTTGCCAGCAGCGCAGCGCCCGAGTGGTCCCTCGCCGGACTGGTCGTCGCCTTCACCGGGATCTTCTGGGCGTACGAAGGCTGGTACCAGATGCCGTTCAACGCCGCCGAGCTGAAGCGTCCGGAGCGCAACCTGCCCCTGGGCCTGGTCGGCGGCATGCTGATCCTGATCGCGACGTACTGGTTCGTGAACGTCGTCTACCTGCGCGTCGTGCCGTTCGAGGAGATGCGCGCGTTGTCCCCCGAGAGTCCCGAGACCATCGTCGCGAGCATGACCGTGGCGCGCGTGTTCTCCCCGGAGCTTGCCGGGTACCTGACGCTGCTGATCGCGGTGTCCATCTTCGGGGCGGCCAACCCGAACCTGCTCTCGTCGCCGCGCGCCTTCTACGCGATGGGCCAGGACGGACTGGTGCCGGCCGCCCTGCAACGGATCAGCCCGCGCTGGGGCACGCCGACCGTCGCGATCTGGGTGCAGGCCGGTGTTGGCATCGCGCTCGTGCTGGTGCTCCAGGGCTTCCACGACGTCACGGACTTCGTCGTGTTCGCCGCGTTCCTCTTCTACGCGATGACCGTGGCCGCGGTGTACCGCCTGCGCCGTATCCGACCCGAAGCCGCACGGCCCTATCGCTGCACGGGCTATCCCGTGACGCCGGCGTTGTTCATCCTGGTCGCCATCGTCTTCGTCGTCGCGATGCTCCGCGACGAGAACGGGCGGCGGAACGCATTGAAGGGCCTCGCGATCATCGCTGCCGGCGTGCCGTGGTACCTCTGGTGGCAACGGGCGCAGCGGCGCGCGACCTCGTAGCCCGCTGGGCGCACGCCGTCGCAGCGGCTAGAGTGCGCGGCCGATGGACTTCTGGCAGTTCGCCCTGTTCTTCGTCGCGCTGGTGGTCGGCTACGTGCTGGTGCACCTGCGCCTCGTCCGTTTCGAGGAGCACCTGCAGAAGCTGTCGGGCATCCGCAACCTCGACGACCGTCTGGCGCAGCTCGACGAACGGCTGCGGTTGCTGGTCGAGTCGTTCGACCGCCTGCGGCTGGATCGCATCGAATCGCAGCTGGCACGACTGCACGACGGCCTCGAGGACGTGCGTGATGCGACCCTGCAGTCGCGACAGACCACGGTCGAGATTCCGAGCCTGCCGCCGCCGAGCCAGGCCGTCGCCGAACGGGTGGCATCGCCGCAGGCGCGCATCATGGCCGTCGTCGAAGCCCGCCTGCTCGACATGGGCTACCACGACATCGATGTGTTGACCGACCTGGCCGGCGCCGACGGGCAGCGCGATCTCGAGGTCCAGGTCGAGTGCTGGCGCGGCGGCATGCCGGTGAAGGGGCGCCTGTTCCTGCGCAACGGCACGGTCCGCGACGTGGTCCTGCAGACCGTCGCCCAGATGTTTCCCTGAGGTTCCGCGCAGCGCGAGCCGGGGGAACACGTCTCTTGGGTGCGCTGCCGCGGAGGACGCCACGGCCCACGACCCGGCGAGCACACGCTAGGGATCAGTTCCCGAGCCAGGCGGAGATGCGTTCGGTGACGGCCACGAGATCGGGCCAACTCGCATCGGGGTCGAGAGCCAACGCCAGCTCGGGCGCTCCCTCCTGTGCGAGCATGCGCTGCACCAGGTAACGCTCGAGCGCCCAGCGTGGTCGCTGGGGGAGGCCCAGGTCGCGGCCGATCGTCGCCCCGGCCGGCGTGCCGGCGAGCAGCACCGCGCGCAGCAAGGGACCCGCCGCGGCCTTGGCGCCGCAACGCACCAGCGCGCATGCCGCGGCGGTGCGCGTGGTGGCATCGGCCGCCGGGTCGTTCACGCACGCCTGCAGAGTCTCGACCGCGGAGGTGGCACGCAGTTCGCCGAGGGCCAGCGCTGCTTCGACCGCAAGCGGGCTGCGATCGGCGACCAGCAAGCACAGCGCGGCCGCGACGCCGTCGCCGCCCAAACGCCCGAGCACGCAGACTGCGGCCGGCGCGCCCGGTTCGAGGGGACGCTCGCGCAGCAGCGCGAGCAGTCGCGGCGTCGCCGGGGCCCCGAGCGAGTACACGGCCGGCATTCGCTCGGACCACTCGTGCGGCATGGCCGCGAACAACTCCGCGCACGGATCGGCGACGGTTGCCGGCGCTGCAGCACACGCCGCGCCGAACAGCAGAACGCCCCTGGCGCCGCGCGCGACGAACATCGCGTGCATGTTGGCTCTGCGTGCGCGCGCTGTCGAGCGCGGCGTCATGGCGCGGCCATCAGCCGTTCCCGAAACAGCGCCGGCAACGGTGATTCGTAGGTGACCAGCTCGTTCGTCCGTGGGTGGACGAACTGCAGCGAGCTGGCGTGGAGCAGGTGGCGATCCGGTCCGCTGCCGACGGTCGTGCGCACGTCGCCGCTCTGTTTCACCGCCCGCACGAACGCGACGAACTCCGCGTCGGTGCGCCCGTACAGCTTGTCGCCGACGATCGGGTGCCCAACGCTCTCGAGGTGCACGCGGATCTGGTGGGTGCGCCCCGTGCGGGGTTCGCAGCGCAGCAGGGTCACGTCGTGCCCACGCTCGACCACCACGAAGTCCGTGCTGGCCGGCTCTGGTGCCAGCGCCGCAGCGCCGACTGCCCGCCGCACGGCGACACTGCTCTCTCGCGCCCGGCCGATCGGCTCGTCACAGCGGAAGTCGCCGGCAACGTGCCCGTGCACCACGGCCAGGTAGCGCTTGAGCACGCCCCGCGCGGCGAACTCGTTGGGCAGATGCGCGCGAGCCGCGGCGGTCCGCGCCACGACGCACACCCCGCTGGTCTCGCGGTCCAGTCGGTGCACGAGGCTCAGTTCCGGCTCCCGGCGCTGCGTGCGCAGCAGGTTGATGAGGGTGGCCCGCACGAACGGACCGTCAGCGTGCATCGGCAGGTGTGCGGGCTTGTCGACGACCAGCAGGTCGGCGTCTTCGTGCAGCACGCCGATGCGGTCGTCGACGAACGGCTCGGCGTGGGGGCGCGTGTAGGCGACCTCGGCGCCAGCGCGCAGGCGCTGTCCGGCAAGCGGAACGCCGCCGTCGACGCGGATGCGACCGGCCAGGATCTCGTCAGCCCACTGCGCTCGCGTGTGGTACGGAAAGCGCGCGGCGAGGTAGTCGAGCAGCGATCCACCGCCGGCGTTGCCAGGCACCCGCGATCGCAGGATCAGCGGGGTGGACGGGTCGGCGGGGCGCACACGCCGACGATAACGATCTCAGGCCTTCTCGACCTCGGGGCGGCGGCGGCGGCGCAGCAAGGCGGCGCCAGCGAGGCCGGTGCCCACCAGCAGGAGAGTGCTCGGCTCGGGGACCGGCGCACCGCCCTCGGGGGGCACGTTCGGAGCCGGACCGTTGCCGGCGTTGCCGATGGAACCCGGGCCACCGCTGCCGCTGGTGCCACTGCCGGCTCCCGTCGTCCCAGCGACCGTGCCGTCCGGCGGCAGTTGGCCACCCTTGGTCTCGGGGCTGGTCGTCGGATTCCCGGAACCCCCGCCCGTGCCACCGGCACCAGCGTCAGGCTGGTTGATCGGGGTCGGCGGCGCGGTGCGGGCGAGCGACGTGCCCGCGTGGTCCGCGCAACCGACCAGCAACAGGCTGGCGGTCAGGGACAGGATCGAGAGTTGGCGCATGAATCGAAGCAGGAACGAGTTGCAGGGCAAACGTCGGAGAGCAATCGACGTGCCGAGAGGGTTGGCCTGAGCGGATCTGCGGCGGACGCCGCGCGACCCGCACGCAGTGGTCGGTTGCCGGCCATGACAGCGGCCCCAGGCGGCAAGCAGCCGCGGCTCGATCCTGGACAGCCGCCGCAAGCCCCCGTGAGTTCCGACGAGCGGGCGCGGGCTTTCTGGCCCTCGGCGCCGGCGGAAGTCGCTGGGATGCGACGCGCACGCCGGTGACGACCATGCCATGCGGCGTATCGGGCAAGTCGCAGGAACGCATCGCGTGCCGAGATTCAGACGGCCCGACGACGGGGCGTCGACAGTGCGCATCACCGCAAGGCGGTGAACCACTGCACGGCGCCATCCGGCTCCGCGACCAGCAGGCCCGATGCCACGGCGTACACCGCCGCGTGGCGACTGTTCTTCAGGCGGTAGAGGGGCTCGCCGCCGAGCAGGTCGCGCACCTCGGTGTCTCCGTTCTGCAGACCGACCAGCAGACGATTGCCGAAGCTGGCAGCAGGCCCGCGCCAGTCTTCGCCAGTCGCGGCGACGGCGGCGAGCACCTTCCCGGTGCGGGAATCGAATCGGGTCAGGTGGCGACGGGTCGCGACCCACACGCCGGCCGGCGAAGGCATCGGCGCGGCGATCGTCTCGTCGTCCAAGGCGTGCTGCCACTGCTGCGTGCCCTTCGTCGGATCGATCCCGGCAACCCGGCCGCGCTCGTCGACGACGACCAGGACTCCGAGGTCGATCGTGCCGAGCAGCGAGCCGCTGTCGCCCAGGCCGCGCGTCCACAGCGTCTCGAGCGTGGTGGAGTCGAAGGCCCGCATGCGGCCGTTCTCCCCGATCGCGATCAGGGTCGAGCCGTGGGCGACCAGTCGACCCTCGGCGCGGAAGCCGATCTCGCACTGACGGCGGCTGCGGTCGTTCAGGTCGATCCGGTGCAGGGTGTTGCGGGTGTCGGCGACGAAGAGGAACGACTCGATCAGAGCCGGCTCGACTTCGGTGGGCAGGTTGCCTTCGGTCCACGCGGGCCGACCGTCGGCGATCGAGAACGCCGTCAGGTCGCCGTCGAGCGTGGCGACCAGGGCGAAGTCGCCGTACGCCAGTGGGCGGCTGGGCAGTCCGGAGACGTCGCCGGTCGGGACCGACCAACGGCGCTCGCCGGTCGACGACCAGTGTTGGAGGTTGCCGCTGCGATCCGTCAGCAGCAGCGAGTCGCCAGCAACCGCCGGGGCCCCGGTCACGGCCTTGCCGACGTTCCAACTGCGATCACTCGGCAGATAGAGCCAGCGCGACCACTCCGAGGTCTCCTCCCCGACGACCGTCGTCGTCGCGGACAGGAAGCCCGGCAGTTCGAGTTCGAGGACCGTCGTGTCGGCCGGATGCCGCGCCAGCACCATCGGCGTCTTGCCGACGGGTTGGCCGTTGCATCGCACGGCCGCACCCGAGGGGCTGCTGCGCACGTGCACCGGCAGCCGCACCATCTGCGCGAACGGCACTTCGGGGAACGCGAGCCGCAAGGCGCGCAACTGCTGCAGGGCCGTCGCATGGTCGCCGGCGGCCGTGGCAGTCTGCAGCGCGTCGAGCAGGCGCACGATCGTCGCGTTGCGCGCGACGCGATCGCGGAAGTGCTCGCGCAGGTCGTCGCTGTTCGAGGGCTGGCGTTCGAGTTCGCGGTAGCGCTCGAGCGCGCCGGCGAAATCGTGCTCGCGCTCCCGCTCCTGCGCTGCCTTGAACATCGGATCGAGTTGGCGTTGGTGCTCGTTCCGGGCGACCGCCTCGGCATAGGCCGCGTGCAGTTCGCGCGCGCGGCGGAAGGCCGGCCCATGCGCTGCCGGCAACCGCTGGCATCGATCGCGCAACGCTTCGGGCAGGAAGGTGGGCACGCCGTCGGCGAGCAGCGCTTCGATCTCGAAGTAGAGCTGCAGCGCCAGCGGCGAGCAGGCCGCCTTCAGGGCGCGCTGACCTTCGAGAACGACCGCGCTGCCGAGCATGGCATCGGGCGGCGGCGGCATGTGCGATGCGATCCCCTTGCCGACCTGTTCGAGGGTCTGCACGGCGGATTCGAGGCGCGCACTGGCCGCCTCGGCCATCTCGGCACGAGCCTCCGGTTCCTGGGCCATCGCCTCATAGGTCGCGAGCGCCTGGCGCAGTTCGCCGCTGTCCATGTGGCGGGACGCGGTGGCCAGCGCGCTGCTGATGCGTTGCCGCAGGGCCGACTGCGTCTTCGTGCGACGCTCCGTCTCGGCGTTGCGGATCGCGTGGTCCAGGGATTCGGTGCTCTCGCACGTACCGATCTCGTCCGTCAGCGCCGTGAATCGGGCTCGGGCGCCAGCGACGTCGTCGCGGCCCAGCATCTCGGTGATGTCACGATCCGCACTTTGGTACGCGGTGGCCCAGGTCTGTTCCCGCCACCAGACCACGCCCATGCCGGCGACGCTGACCAGCACGATCGCGGCGACGACGATGCGCAGGATGCGGTCGAAGCGGGTCCGCCGGCGATGGGCGAGCAGCTTGCGCACGTCCTTGCGGCTGCGGTCGAGGCGCAGCAGCGCCGACCAGGCTTCGTTCGCCTGCTGGGTCTCGCCGCGCGCATCGAGCGCCTGCGCGAGTTCCTCGATCACCCGCTTGGCGCCCGGCAGGTCGCGATCCCGCTGCCGGGCGCGCACCTCGCGTTGCAGCATCGCCGGGGACAACGGTCCCGCGGCTCGCGCTGCCGCGATCATCTCGAGAGCCGGAGCCGGTTGGTTGGCCTCGACCATCGCGTCGAGCAGGTCGAGCGTGATCTGGTCGAGTTCCGCGGCCCCGCCGGGAACATGTTCCACCAGCAGCCCCCGCAGGAACGTGAGCGTCGGCAGGTCGCGAGGCGCGAGCCGCCGAGCCGCCCGCGCCAGGTCGAGCGCCCCTTGTGAGTCGAACAGCCGTTGCGCCGCGGCCAGCAGGAGACTGCCGGCCTGACGACGTTCGCCGAGTTGTTCGAGCACGGTCGCCATGCCGCGCAGCGTGTCGACCGCACGCTCCCCGGAACGGTCGCGCAGGCACTGCAGCGTCAGCAGGGCGCGCTTCTGCGTCTCGCTCGTCGCCTGCTGCTTCGCCACCGCCAGCATTGCGGCGTCGTCGATATTCTCCACCAACCCCTGCCGCACGAGATCCCGCGCGGCGCGAGCGACGTCGAACAGACCGTCCGGCAGCGCCTGGGCGATCTCGCGGTAGGAAGCCGTGCCGCTGATCGTCGTCCAGACGGTGCGATGGAGTGCGGGCGACTCTTCGGCGAGTTGCGTCTCGGGGACCCGAGCGGCGACTTCGTCGAGGCTGCCGAGCGTCTCGTGGATTGTCTCCCACTCGTCGGAACGGCGGGCGACCTCGAGCAGCAGGCTGCTGATCTCGTACTCGGCGCCGCCCGTCAGCGCGCGGCTGAGCCCTTCGCTGGGCGGCCCCTTGAAGAACTCGAACGAGCCGTGCTGCCAGGTGAACAGCGCGAACAGATCCTCGGCCGTCTGCCTCGCCAGCAGCTCGTCGATCGCCTCCTGCGTGACGCTGCCTTGCGCGACGAGTACTTCGCCGAGCAGCCGCTTCTCGGTGCGCTGCGCGACCAGGGCCGCCTTCAACTCTCCGAGACCGATCAGCCCCGCGTGCAACAGGCACTGTCCGAGCCGCCGGACCTGGAGACGGTTGGGGAGGTGGATGCGCACGAACCCATCGCGGCAGTGGATCTGCCGTTCTTCGAGGGGGTTGCGCACTCGCAGCACGCCCTCCATCTTCGACATCGCCAGCGTCTGGAAGATGTCGGCGAGGTTGATCTGCTCGAGATCGCCCCGCATCGTCACTTCCCGACCGGGCACCCCCTCGAGTTCCGCTGCCGACACCTCGGCCGTCTCCGCGGCCGCGGCGTTCAGCAGGAACTCGACTTCGGCGTCGGTCAGGAGCTCAGTTTTCTCGGACATGCGCAATCCCCGACGATGTCCAACCGCTTCCCGCTACGAGCAGTGGTGGAACCGGATCTCGAGGCTCTTGGTTATCGGCCTGCTGGTCGGGGCGGCTGAACGCATGCCGGGCCAGGACGGTGGCGCCCATGCCGTCGACGGTCCGGGCTGGATCACCGGCCGCGACGAGGCGCTGTTCGACCGATTCCGCCGGTTGCTGACCTCGGCGTCGACCGCCGACATGGCTGCGGGTTGGCAGCTCGCGGCGGATCTGGGCCGGCCCGCCGTACCGTTGCTGTGGGAACTGCTCGAGTCCGAGAAGGCGAACGTGCGGCCGCGCCTGGTGATGCTCGGCGCTGCGTCGCTGGCCGGCGGACTGCACGAGGACGCCCGGCTGTTCCGCTGGCTCGCGCAACCCAAGCCGCGCCTCGAAGAACGCACGCTCGCGGCGATGCTCGTGGCGTTGGGGCCCGAGCGACCTCGGCCGATCGACGACTTCTGGCCGACGTTCCTCGCAGCGACGAAGACGCCGCCACGCCTGCTGGCCGTGGCGGTGACGATGGCGGCGGTGCGCGTGCCAGGCGCAGTGGCCGCTGCTCCGGCGTTCGATCTCGACGACGCCGGTGCCGCTGCAGCGGCGTCGTTCGCGGGACTGCCGCTGTCGCCGTCGGTGGCGGCGAAGTTCTGGCAACTGCGCGCGCCCGAGCGCCATGCCGACCTGGTCTGGCGCGGCGGCCTGCTCGGCGCGGCCCGTGCCGGGCAGTCGGGCGACCCGATGCGGCAACGCGCGCTGGACGTGCTGGCGATGCCGGGCGAGGCGATGGCCGCGGCGCGCGACACGGCGATCTGGTTCGCCGCGACGGCGGGCGAACTGCGCAGCGATGGGCCACGGCTCGATCTGCAGCGGCTGCGCACCGCATGCGGTCATCCGCCGACCGCGTTGGCGTTCGCGGAGCAACTCGGGCCCGACGCGCTGCTGCGCGATGAACAACCCGAACGGTTGGCGGTCGCCTACGCCTTCGCGCATCCGGTGGCGCGGATCCTGGCGCAGCGCGACCGTTGGGCGGCGCAGCCGTCCGTGCGCGCGCACGTCGCGGTGGCGCTCGCGTTCCGCCTGGCGGGCGAAGCATCTCCCGCTGCCGTCGCCGTCGACGACGTGCCAGGGCTGCCCGAGTGGCAGCTGGTTCGCGCCGCGGCCGGCGTTGCCGTCGATCGGGAGGCGTCGTGCCGCGACTCTCGCCTGACCGCGGCGATCCGGTTGGTTGCCGACGGACGGCTCGAACGGCGCGCGCTGCGGCCGTTGCTCGAAGAGACGCTGTGGCGATGGGGCAGCCATCCGCGCTGCGGCGTGTTCGCGCTCGAACGGCTGCTGCTGCGCGACGTGCTGCTCGCGGGCAGCAACCCTGGGGGCCACAAGTACCAGCCCTCCGTGCGTCCCGACCAGCGCTACATCCCGAGCGGTCTCGACCGCGATGACGGCTTCTTCACCGTCGCCGTGGCGCTGTTCGACTTCCTGCAGGCGCCGCGCGCGCCGATGCCGGCCGAACACCGACTGCCGAACTGAACCGGCGCCGTCAGCCCGCGGCGAGCGACGCGAGCACGGCGAGGGCCTGTCGCACCTCGGCTGCCGTCGTGGTGTCGCTCGTGCTGACGCGCACCGTGCCGCCGCGAGCGGTGCCGAGAGGTTCGTGCAGCCACGGCGCGCAGTGATGCCCGCTGCGCACGTCGACGCCTGCGCCGGCCAGCACGGCAGCGATCTCCGCCGGATCGAGGCTCTCGTGCACGAAGCTGCACAGCGGAACGCGCTGCGGCGTCGCGACCGGCAGCAGGCGGAATCCCGGCAGCGACTGCAACCCGAGGGTGAACTGGTCGAGATGGGCGAGCGCCTGTTGGAGCTTCCGGGCGGGCGGCAGTTCGCGCAGCGCGGCGGCGAGCCCGAAGATTGCCGGCGTGTTCGGCGTGCCGGCCTCGAAGGCCGCCGGCCACTCGGTCGGGTGCACGTCGCGGGCAACGCCCTGGCCGGTGCCGCCCTGCTTCTGCGGCGCCAAGGGCATCGCCGTGGCAACGAAGCCGATGCCCGGCGGGCCGCCGAGCGCCTTGTGGCCGCTGGCGATCACGACGTCGGCGCCAACGCGGAGGTCGAGCAGGCCCGCGGTCTGGCTGGCGTCGAGCACCGTCGTCGTGCCGTGCGCCCGGGCCACGGCGCAGATCGCCGCGGCGTCGAACGCAGCCCCGGTCACGTTGCTCGCGTGCGTGAACACCAGCACGTCGGCGGCCGAGCGCGCGAGAGCCTCGGCGACGGCGGCCGCCGTCAGGGCGCCGTCGCGCGGCGGCAACACCTGCACCTCCAGACCGCGTTCGGCCTGCAGCGCACGCAGCGGGCGCGCGACGGAGCTGTGTTCGAACGCGGTGGTCAGCACCCGCGCGGGCCGGCGCAGCAGCGCTCGCAACGCGAGGTTGCAACCCTCGGTCGCGCCGCTGACGAACGCCACGCGCTCGGCCGGCAGTCCGACCATGCGCCCGATGCTGGCGCGCGCGAACCCGACTTCGTGCGCCGCCAGCCCGCACCGCGACGACGCGCCGCGAGCTTCGCTGACGCCGACGTCGGAGAACCAGCGCTGCACCGCCGCGAGCACCGCGGCGGACTTCGGCCAACTCGTCGCCGCGTGGTCGAGGTAGGCCACGACTCAGCCTCCGATCCAACGGTCGTAGAGGGCGCGGGCGCGCAGCGGATCGCGCACGCCGAACAACAACGCCCGACCGCCGGCGAACACCGAGATGCGCACGCCATCGACGACGAACCGCAGCAGGTGGGCCGTGCGCTGCAGGTCGTCGACGAGTCCACGCAGTCGCTGGGCAAGCTCGCCGAGATCGACGGTGGTGCGAGGGCCGGGATCGACCTGCACCGCATCGCGGCCGCACAGAGCCACCGACGCGGCCGGCGCTTCCGCGAGGGCCGGGAACTGCCGGAGGCCGCAGGTGGCGCACGCCGGATCGGCGGCGCCGCGCATCGGCAGCACGGCGTAGCTGCGCCAGACGTCGGCAGTGAACACGCCGGTGGTGACCGCGGCGGGATCCACCAGCAGCTTCAGCGTCTCCGCGACCTGGAACGCCGCGACCATCGCGATCGCGGGCGCCAGGATGCCGGCGGTCTCGCAGTTGCCGACGTCGCTGCCGATGGGCGGGTCCGGCCAGAGGCAACGCAGGCACGGTCCGCCGGGCCGCACGACCATCGCGGCTGCCTCGGCGCCGACCGCGCCGGCGTAGATCCAGGGCACGCGGGCCTGGGCGCACCAGTCGTTGAGCAGGTACCGGGTCGCGAAGTTGTCGGTCCCGTCGAGCACGACGTCGGGGCGCGCGGGCAGTCCGGCGAGGAACGCGGGCCCGCACTGGGCGACGTGGGCGTGTACCCGGCAGTCGCGGTTGATCTCGTGCAGCCGCGCGGCCGCGGCGATCGCCTTCGGCGTTCCGGCTGCGGCATCGGCCTCGGTGAACAGCACCTGACGCTGCAGGTTGCTCCACTCGACGATGTCGCGATCGACGAGACGCAGCTCGCCGATTCCGGCCCGCGCCAACGCTTCGGCAGCGTGCGTGCCGAGCGCGCCGCAGCCGACCACCATCACCTGCGCATCACGCAGGCGGGCCTGACCAGCGGCGCCGAAGCCGGCGACGCGTTCCTGGCGGCTGTAGCGATCCACGGGCGGGGGAGAGGAGCCAGGCACGCCCGGACAGCCGGGTTACTTGGCGAAGTAATCGCGGTTCGTCTGCGTGAAGTTCTTCCACTCCGCCGGCAGATCTTCTTCCGCGAAGATCGCCTTCACCGGACACGCGTCGACGCACAACGTGCAGTCGATGCAGTCGTTCGGATTGATGAAGAGCTGCGGGTCGGCGTCGGTGCCGTGGATGCAGTCCACTGGGCACACGTCGACGCAGGCCTTGTCCTTCACGTTGATGCAGGGTTGGGCGATGACGTGCGTCATTTCGGCTTGGCTCGAGGTCGGCGAACGGAAAGTCCGGCCAGCCTAGCGGCAGCGGCGAGCGATGCCACCGTGCAGCGCTCGGGAACGGCGCGTCGCAAGCGTGGTGCGAGAGCAGGGACTCGAACCCTGAAGGGCTTGCGCCCGCGGGTACCTAAAACCCGTGCGTCTGCCAGTTCCGCCACTCTCGCGGCCGGGTGCGCAACGTAGCGACAGTCCGGGGATCGGCAAGGCTCGGATCGGGACGGCACGGCCGTCCGCGCTTCCAGCCCGGCTGCGTCGCCGGTCGATCACGGTCGCATGGGCGCCGATTCGCGGCCCCCGGGTTCCGCAACCATGACCAGCATTCATTCGCATCGTTCCCATTCCTGGCCTGCCATCGCTCTGCTCGCGCTCGGCGCCGCCTGCGGCTCGGGCGGCGGCGAGGTCGGCGGCAGCGGCGGTGGTGGCGATCCAGGCTCCGGTGGCGGCGGGAGCGGCCCTGGCGGCGTCGGTAATCCGCTGTCGGTGGTGCTCGATTTCTCGGTCGTCAACGAGGCGACGACATCGCGCACGGAAACCGTCTGCGCCTCGGTGCCGTTCCCGGCGACCGGCTATCCCGTCTCGCAACTCGGCAACCTCGTCGTCAGCGGCCAGCAGACCGCCTGGCTGCCGCTGCAACTCTGGGCCGATGGCACGGTCAAGGTCGCGCAAGCGCAGTTCACCGACACGTTCGCGGCCGGCCAACGCAAGGACTACGTGGTCGCCCGCGACGAGGCGTCGCTGACGGGCGCCTTCACGCGCAACAACTGGGTCGCGCAGCTGTGGAGCGGCCTGCAGTTCGGGGCGGAGGTGCGCGACACCAACAACGTCGCCTACCGCGGCATCGCCAGCGGTGCGGGCACCGTGCTGCAGTCGACGCCGCTCGTGGAGACGCGGCGGTATCGCACCTACCACACGGTCGTGCCCGGCCAGACCGGCATCGGCCGCGACTACCTGACGTCGACGTTCTACGTGACCGAGTACCGCGACATGCCGTTCGTGATCGTCGACTGGATCCTCGGCAACGACTACCTCGGCGCCGACGCGATCCCGGCGGGCAACACCGACCCGAACCTGCGCGCGCTCGGCACCGTCGACGTGCGGCGGGCGACGTTCATGGCCAAGGGTGCCAGCGGCATCCTGCCGTACCGCGCCTCGACGGAGGGCATCGGCGCCTTCGAGTCGCTGAGCGACGGCTTCGGCGGCTACCGCGTGATGACGGACACCTACCTGAGCGACGCGCAGACGCGCCGCTACCGGTTCCTGCTGCGCATGCAGCCCGCGGGTGCTTCGCCGGACGAGGCGGCACGCTGGGTGACGAACGCCAATGCGATGATGCAGAAGCCGCTCTACGCGCTCGCCTCGCAGCTCGCCTGGCAGCAGACGGAGGCCGCGGGCCTGCTCGGCGGTCCGATCGCCGGGCCCAGCGACTCGGCGGCCCGTGCGCGCAGCGAGTACGACTCGTGGGCGGGCTACAACTGGTTCGGCACGTGGGGCGGGCGCGGCGACGCGCTGGCGACCGCGACCACCGGCACCCCGCGCAACCATGCGCTGAGCCCGGAACTGGCGCATGCGATCCAGGGCGGGTGCCATGTGCTGCTGCAGAAACTCGAGCAGATGGCGTGGGCGCAGGCGATGCGGCCGTACCACCTCTGGAACCTGCAGGTCGGCGCCGAGCAGCAACTCTGCCTGTGGGGCGGCACGCCGTTCCTCGCCGTGCCCGGCGAGTCGTTGGGCCGCCGCGCGATTCGCGACGCGGATCCGTGGCCGCAGTACCGGACGCTGAGCCAGGGCCAGCCGTTCGCGCACGGCTGGGAGCCGTTCGACCACGAGCACTGGAGCACCGACCTGCTGTTCGACTACTGGACCGTCAGCGGCGACGCGTGGGCCAAGGAAGAACTGCGCCAACTCGGCCAGAGCCTGAAGGGCCTGATGCGCATGACCTACTACTTCACCGCCGGTATCCAGCCGGTGCGCGCCGAGGGTTGGTGCATGCAGGGCTTCGCGCAGTGCTACCAGGCGACGCGCGACGAGTCGCTGAAGCAGTACGCGATGCGACGCGTCAACGAGATCATCGAGGTGCAGCGCAAGAAGAACCATGCGAGCCGGGCGATGACCTGGCAGCAGAACTACCCGAACACGCAGTACCCGCTGAACCACGAGTTCTTCATGCCCTGGCAGCATGGTGCCGTGCTCTACGGGTTCCTCGGCGCCTACCGCGCGTTCGGCCAGCCGATCCTGCTCGACATCGCCGAGGACGTGGCGACGACGGTCGCCTACTCGTGGGTGACCAACGTCAACTCGCCGCAGTTCGGGCTGGTGGCGCAGGGTCTGCGCTACTACGTGCCGGCGACGCACAACGGCGCCCAGGTGCCCGCGAACCACTGGGATGGGCTCCCGGTCGGCCCGCATCTCGGCGACGCGCCGCTCGGCGGCGCCCATACGTTCTTGATCGGGGGGCTCTACCACCTCGCGAGCATGACGACCGACAACGCCGTGCGCACGCAGGCGCTCAACTACGGCAACCAACTGCGCGGGCCACTCTCGGCGATGAACCGCTGGAACAAGTGGAACTACAACATCCCGTACTGGTACGCGCAGTGATCAGGCGGGGCAGGGCCAGCGAACGCTGCGGCCGCAGCCGCAGTGATGGTCGCCGGCCGGCACGACGCCGGCCGTAGCGCGCGCCACGACCTGGCCGCAGCGGCAGACGAGCCCGGCGAGGCGCGCCGGGTTGCCGATCACCAGCGCGTGCGGCGGCACGTCGTCGGTGACGACGCTGCCCATGCCGATCATGCAGAAGGCGCCGAGCTCGAGCCCCGGACCGATCGTCGCGTTGGCGCCGATGGTGGCGCCGTCGTGCACGCGCGTGCGCAGCGTCGCGGCCGTCGGTTCGCTCGTCAGCAACGAACGCAGCTCGGGGTCGGTCGCGCGCGGCAGCAGGTCGTTCGTGAACACGACGTGGGCGGCGATCATCACGCCGTTGCCGATCGTCACTCCGGCGCAGACATAGACGCAGGCGTTCAGCTTGCAGCGGTCGCCGATCGCGACGTCGTAGGCGACGTAGGTCTTCTCGCCGACGATGCAGTCGGCGCCGATCCGCGCGCGCGCGCGAACGTGCGCGCCGTCCCAGACCGCGGTGCCGGGGCCGAGCACGACGCCGTCTTCGAGGATCGCCGTCGGATGGACGCGCACGGGTCGTGGGGTCATGACCGGTGGGTCTCCGTGTTGGCCGTCGGCACGGCGATCCAGCGCTCGGACGCGGCGGATCGGTAGGCGCAGTCGACGACGACGACGGACGCGAGCGCGTCGTCGTCGTCGATGACCGGGCGCCGTTCGCCGCGCACGCAGGCGGCGAAGTCGAGCAGTTGGCCGCGGAACGCCGCGACCTTGTCGTAGCCGCAGCCGAAGACCTGCCATTCCCCACCGGTCGTCTTCCACCGCGAGCTGCGCCAACCGATCTCGAGCGTGCCGCGCGTGCCGTGGATGCGCACGTAGGCATCGGTCTCCTTGTGCACGCTCCACGACAGGTCGATCGAGCCGAGCGCGCCCGAGACGCTGGTGAACAGGATGCGGGCGGTGTCCTCGACCTCGATCGCCTGCGCGCGCCGGCCGAACTGCGCCTGCACACGCGCGATCGGACCGAGCAGGAAGCGCGCGAGGTCGACGCTGTGGCAGCCGTTGTCGATCAGCACGCCGCCGCCGCTGATCGTGGGCACGGCGTTCCAACGCTTGCTCATGTCGACCGGCGAGCAGAACACGTTCTCGTACATCACGATGTCGCCGCAGCGGCCGGCGTCGAGCAGTTCGCGGGCCTTGGCGACGTCCGGCGTGTAGCGGAACTTGCTCCCCATCATCAGCCGCCGGCCGGCGGCCTTCGCCGCGGCCAGCATCCGCTGCGCGCCACCGACGTCGATCGCCAGCGGCTTCTCGCACAGCACGTGCAGGCCGCGCGCCAGCAGCGCCGTCGTGAGCGCTTCGTGATGCACCGGCGGTGCCAGCACCAACGCGGCCGCGGCCGACGGCCCGCGGCGCTCCCACGTGGCGAGGTCCGGGAACGTTGGCAACGACGCGCACGGTCCGGCCGCAGGTGGCCGGGGATCGACGACGGCACACAGCCGCAGTGCCGGCACGGACGCCAGCGCCTGCACGTAGGCCCCGGCGATCGCCCCCGCACCGACCAGCAGCACGTCGATCGGCTCAGCCACGGCGCAGTTCCTCGACGGCGGCGGCGATGCGCGCGGCAACGTGGCCGACGTGCACGGCCTGGTAGCGCTCGTTGATCGGCAGCACGATGACGTGCTCGAGGGCCTGCACGGCCCCGGGGAAGTCCGCACGCCGGAACAGCGGCTGCGGCTGCTCGCGCCGCGGGTTCTGCTGCAGCGGCAGCCAGGTCACCGGCGAGCGCTTCCAGTCGGCGAACAACTCGCACTCGAACGCGGGCTTCTGGATGTAGCGCGGCACGCACGCGATCCCGGCCTGCTGCATGCGCTTCCCGAGCGCGATCGCCCCGCCCGGCACGACCGCGGGATCCACCTGGAACGCGAACTTCCACCACGAGTGCGTGCCGTGCGGCGGGTCGCCGGGCAGCGTGAGCCCGGGCACCGCGGCGAGCGCCGTGCGCAGCGCTGCGGCAACGTCACGCCGCGCCTGCACCACGTCGTCGAGCTTCGACAACTGCGCGCACAACACCGCACCCTGCAGTTCCGTGAGCCGGTAGTTGAGCGCGGGGAAGTAATGGTCGGGCTTCGGATCGCCGTAGCCCCAGGCCTTGTTCACGAACAGGAACACGCGCCGCGCGAGCTCCGGGTCGTCGGTGACGACGATGCCGCCCTCGCCGCTGGTGATGTGCTTGCCCTGTTGCAGAGAGAACGTGCCGAGCGTGCCGAGCACACCGACCTTGCGGCCGCCGTGGGTGGCGCCGAACGCCTGCGCCGCATCCTCGATCACCGGGATGCCGCGTTCGGCCGCGAGGGCGAGGATCGGGTCCATCGCGCACGGCGAGCCGAACAGGTGGGTGACGACGATCGCGCGCGTGCGGGGCGTGAGCGCACGTTCGATCGTGGCTCGCGTCACGTTCAGGGTGCGCGGCTCGACGTCGGCGAACACCGGCACCGCCCCTTCGTACAGGATCGGTGTGATGGCACCCATGTCGGTGATCGGGGTGGTGATCACCTCGTCGCCGGGCTGCAGGCGCAGGGCTGCGATCGCGCAGTGCACCGCCGCGCTGCCCGACGCGCAGGCGATCGCGTGCTTGCTGCCGAGCCACTTCGCGAACCGCTGCTCGAACGCCGTGACGAACGTGCCGCGCGTGCTGTTCAGCGTGCCACGCTGCAGGACGAGCGCGACCAGGGCGGCTTCCTCGGCGCCGAACGTCCGGCCGCTGGCGTCCGCATCGCTCGGCAGCGAGACCGGCCGGGGCGGCGCTGGCGCCAGCAGCACGTCGGCGATGCGCGCAGCGGCGCCCGTTGCGGCGGCAACTGCGCCGCCCGGCTGCGCCACGGCCCACTGCACGGCCGCCGCGAGTGCGGCGTGGCCGGGATCGGGCTGACGCACGAGTCCAGTGGCGACGGCGGGCGGCCACAGTTCGCGATGCGGCAGCACGACGCAGGGAGTGCCCATCGCCGCGGCCAGGCGCTGGTGGCCGACGCTGTCGGTGACGATCGCGCGGGCGCGAAGGGCGGCGCCCAGTTCGGCCTGCGCGCCGCGGCCGACGACTTCGATGCCGACATCGAGGACATCGGCGGCGACACGGGCCGGAAGACCCGCCGCGGCAACGGCGGCACGCAGCGCGCCGGTCTCGGCCGGCGAGACCTCGTCCACATGTTCGAGGCCGAGCCACAGTCCATCGCCGGCGGCCGCCGTCGACGCGTTGCTCGCCAGCGCCTCGGCGACGAGATCGCCAACCACGTGCACCGCGTCGTGCGCGATGCCGGCCCGCAGCAGCGCGCGCGCTTCGTCGGCACCGGCGACGCAGTGCTCCGCGGCGAGCGACTCGATCACGACTTGGTCCGGACGTCGCGAGCCCGGGAACGGCCGCCCGCCGCTGTCGAGCATGACCACACGATGTCCCGCGGCGCGTGCCGCGTCGGCGACGAGCGGCGTCGCCAGGGCGAGGCCACACACGACCACGACTCCCGGACGCTGCGGCAGTTGCCCGACGAGGAACTCCGTGAGGCGAGCGAAGTCCGCTGGCTCGGCGTGCGCGGGATGCGCATGGGCCGCGTCGCCATCGCCGAGCAACTCGCGCAGCCCGGGCACCTCGTGCGCCGAGGCGGCGAAGACCAGCCGCAGCGGCGCGCCGCGCGCCCGCAGTTCGCGCACGACCGGGACCAGCAGGAACGCCGAGAAGCAGTCGCCGACTGCGAGGAGCACCGTCAAGCGTCGCCTACCCCGGACCCGGCTGCTGGTTGAGGCGCACGGCGACGACGCTGAGCAGGTCGTTCACCTGCTTCTCGATGCGGTTCACGTTGGCGACGTTGTCGAGCACGATCGCCTTCTTGGTGGTCGCCGGCTGGAAGATCAGACGCCCGCTGCGCAGCAGCAGGAACTCGACGACGTCGTAGATCTCCTTGTTCATCTCGAGCCCTTCGGTCGACCAGCGCTGCACGTCGCCGAGGTAGCCGTGGTGGTGCAGGATCTCGCGCGCGTTGACTTCGTAGTAGTGGAAGCGGCTGTTGACGAAGACGACCAGCAGCAGGAACCCGAGCCCGGCGGACAGGAAACCGAAGAAGTGGGCGTTGACGCGGATGTCGATGCCGCCGAACACGCGCCCGAGGTAGCCGACCAGTTCGATCTTGGTGTTCAGCCACAGCACCAGCAGCACCACGGCGATCACCGAGACGACGATCGTGATCGACTTGATGCGCGAGAAGTCGAACGAGAAGACCAGCAGGTTGAGCAGCAGCACCAGCATGAAGGTGTTGCCGATCGCCTGCGTCGACACGCCGTTCTCGCTGCTGATGCCGAGCCAGGTGAGCAGCCAGAAGATCGTGGCGACGACGAACGTCGGGTAGAGGAACACGATCTTCGGCCACGGCCGGATGATCACGCTCTCCGGCGGGCGCCCGGCGCTGGCCGTGGTGGAGACGGTGGGGGCGGTGGGTTCCGGAATCGAACTCATGGTCGTTGGCGGCGCCCGGGAAGAACCGTGGAAGCGCCGGCCCCTGCTACGGGGCGCGGGGCGGAGGATTGTGGAGCGCTCGTCGGGCTTTGGCCAGCGCCGAGCCGCCGCCCGCGGCCGCGGATGCGCCTCAGGCGTAGTCGCTGACCGGCGGGCAGGCGCAGACCAGGTTGCGGTCGCCGTGCACGTCGTTGACCCGGCGGATCGGCGGCCAGTACTTGTGCTCCTTGGTCCAGGGGGCTGGATAGGCCGCGCGCTCGCGCGAGTAGCCGTGCTTCCATTCGGCGGCGGTCACCATCTCAGCGGTGTGCGGCGCGTTCTTCAGCGGGTTGTCCAGCTTGTCGAGCTTGCCCTGCTCGATCTCGCGGATCTCCTGGCGGATCGCGATCAGCGCGTCGCAGAAGCGGTCGAGTTCGGCCATCGACTCGCTCTCGGTCGGCTCGATCATCATCGTGCCGGCGACCGGGAAGCTGATCGTCGGGGCGTGGAAGCCGTAGTCCATCAGGCGCTTGGCGATGTCGCCGACCTCGACGCCGCTGCTGCCCTTGAGCTGGCGCACGTCGACGATGCACTCGTGGGCGACCATGCCGTTCTGCCCGGTGTAGAGCACCGGGAAGTGGTCGCGCAGGCGGCTGGCGACGTAGTTCGCGGCACAGATCGCGACCTGCGTCGCGCGGCGCAGGCCGTCGGGCCCCATCATCGCGATGTAGGCGTAGCTGATCGTCAGGATCGAAGCGCTGCCCCACGGCGCTGCACTGATCGGACCGATCGCCGCGCTGCCGCCGGTCTTCACCAGCGGATGCCCGGGCAGGAACGGGGTCAGGTGCGAAGCGCAGCAGATCGGCCCCATGCCCGGACCGCCGCCGCCGTGCGGGATGCAGAACGTCTTGTGCAGGTTGAGATGGCAGACGTCGGCGCCGAGGTCGCCCGGCCGCAGCAGGCCGACCTGCGCGTTCATGTTGGCGCCGTCCATGTAGACCTGGCCGCCGTGGTCGTGCACGACCTTGCAGATCTGCACGATGCCTTCCTCGAACACGCCGTGGGTCGACGGGTAGGTGACCATCAGGCAGGCGAGTCGGTCGTGGTGCTCGGTCGCCTTCCGCTGCAGGTCGCCGAGGTCGATGTTGCCGTCGGCGTCGCAGGCGACGACGACGACCTTCATGCCGCACATCGACGCAGTCGCCGGATTGGTGCCGTGCGCGCTCTGCGGGATCAGGCAAACGTCGCGCTGCTCGTTGCCGTTCTTGCGGTGGAAGGCGCGGATCACCGACAGCCCCGCGTACTCGCCCTGGGATCCGGCGTTGGGTTGCAGCGAGCAGCCGTCGAACCCGGTGATCTCGCACAGCCACGCCGACAGGTTGGCGAACAGCTTCTGGTAGCCCTGCACCTGGTCGAGCGGCACGAACGGGTGCAGCTGCCCGAAGCCGGGCAACGACACCGGGTACATCTCGGTCGTCGCGTTCAGCTTCATCGTGCACGAGCCGAGCGCGATCATCGAGGTCGTCAGCGACAGGTCCTTGTGCTGCAGCCGATGCACGTAGCGCAGCAGTTCGTGCTCGCTGCGGAAGCGGTGGAACGTGGGGTGTGTGAGGAACTCGCTGCTTCGCGCCAGGGAACCCAGCCCTGGAGCCGGCTGGTCGACGCGCAACTGCAACGGACTGCCGCCGAACGCCGCGAACAGGTCGTGCAGGTCGCGCAACTCGACCGTTTCGTCGAGGGCGATGCCGAGGCTGCCGTCGCCGAAGTCACGCAGGTTGATGCCCTTCGCCAGAGCCGCCGCCAGCGCCTTCTGAGCACCGTCCTTCGGCCACACGCGCAGCGTGTCGAAGCGGGCGCCGTCCTGCACCCGATGGCCCAGCGCCGCGAGCCCGTGCGCGAGGCACGCCGCCTGCGCCCGCACGCGCTCGGCGATCGCCCGCAGGCCTTCGGGGCCGTGGTAGACGGCATACATGCTCGCCATCACCGCGAGCAGCACTTGCGCCGTGCAGATGTTCGACGTGGCCTTCTCGCGGCGGATGTGTTGCTCGCGCGTGCCGAGTGCGAGCCGCAGGGCCGGCTTGCCGGTCGCGTCGATCGACAGGCCGACGATGCGGCCCGGCAGCTGGCGCTGGAAGTCCTTCTTCGCCGCCAGGAACGCGGCGTGTGGACCGCCGTAGCCGAGCGGCACGCCGAAGCGCTGCGAGCTGCCGCAGACGACGTCGGCGCCCATCGCCGCCGGCTCCTTCAGCACGGTCAGCGCCAGCAGGTCGGCGGCGACGGTGGCGAGCGCGCCGGCTGCGTGCACACGTTCGAACGTCGTCGTCAAATCGTCGATGCGGCCGTCGCTGCCGGGATACTGGCACAACGCGCCGAAGTGGCGGGCGGTGAACTGCGCCGAACGGTGGTCGCCGATCTGCACCTCGATGCCGAGCGGCTCGGCGCGCTGCTGCACGACGGCGATCGTCTGCGGGTGGCAGTTCTGGTCGATGAAGAACGTGTTCGCCTCGTCCTTGCCGTGCAGGCGGTGGCACATCGCCATCGCCTCGGCCGCCGCCGTCGCCTCGTCGAGCAGCGAGCTGTTGGCGACCTGCATGCCGGTGAGGTCGAGCACCAGCGTCTGGTAGTTCAGCAGCGCCTCCATGCGGCCCTGCGAGATCTCGGCCTGGTACGGCGTGTAGGCGGTGTACCACCCCGGGTTCTCGAGGATGTTGCGCTGGATCACGGCCGGGGTCAGGGTGCCGTGGTAGCCCATGCCGAGGTAGCTGCGTAGCACGCGGTTCTGCGCCGCCAGCGCGGTCAGCTCGGCGAGCGCCTCGCGTTCCCCCTGTGCGGCCGGCGTGGCGAGCTCGCCGCGCCAGCGGATCGATGCCGGGATCGCCTTGGCCGTCAGGTCGTCGAGCGACGTGCAGCCCAGCGCCTGCAGCATCGCCTGCAGTTCGTTTTCACGGGGGCCGAGGTGACGCTGTTCGAACTGGTCGCGGCGGGGGAACGCAGGGAGGGTGCTGGACATGGCGTGGCGGCGGGCTGGGGTGGGCCCACCATCGGGGGGAAAGAGGTATAGGCGTCGACGGACCGGCGGAGAAGCGTGCGCATGCGCACGGCGCGGTTGCGCGAACGCCGGGCGCCTGCTTCGTTGCGGCGATGCAGCAGCAGGTGCCGCCGCCGCTGTCGGCCGAGCAATGCGCGGCGTTCGCCGCCGACGGGTTCCTCGGCCCGCTCGACGTGCTCGGGTCGGACGAGGTCGTCACGGTGCGCGCTGCCGTTGCGGACGTGATCGCCAACCTCGAGCGCCACAGCGACCACCTCTACGAGGTCGAACAGGCCTACACCGAGCGGCCCGGCGAAGTCGTCTGCCACTTCCTCGGCGGCTGGCTCGTGCACGAACGGCTGCGCGCGTTGGTGTTCGACCCGCGCCTCACCCGACCGTGCGCCCAACTGCTCGGCGTGAGCCGGCTGCGGTTCTGGCACGACCAGGTGTTCGCGAAGCCGCCGCACCATCCCGGTGTCGTGCCCTGGCATCAGGACTACTCGTACTGGACGCGCACGGCGCCCGCCTGCCACATCACGGTCAACCTGATGCTCGACGACGCCGACGAGGCCAGCGGTTGCGTGCAGTTCGTGCCCGGCAGCCATCGCCTCGGGTTGCTGCCGAAGCTGCCGTTCGATGCGCCGCTCGAAGCGATCCGCGCCCACGTGTCCGAAGACGTCGTCGCATGGCGGCCACGGCCGATGCGCCTGCGCGCCGGCCAGGCCTCGATCCATCACAGCCACGTCCTGCACGGCAGCGACCAGAACCGCAGCGATCGTTGGCGGCGCGCGGTCGTGTGCAACTACATGGGGGCGCACGTACGCGTCGCCGATGGATCGACGCCGCTGCTGCGCGGCGTGCCGCCGCTGCCGACGGGCGCCGTCGTCGACGGCGCGCACTTCCCGATCGTCTACGGGTGACGGGCGGGCTCGGATTCGCCGAGCCCGAGCCTCGTCCTAGAAGGAGCCGAGCGTGACCGTGAACGCGTTGCTGCTGCTGACGGAGACGATCGCCAACGACAGATCGAGCTCGACGCCGCCGAACTGGTGCACCATCGAGGCGCCGATCAGGACGGGGTTCGCCGGGAAGACGTAGGTGACCGAGGCCGCGCCGGCGACCGGCGTCAGCAGGTCGACCACGTCCGGATTGGCCCACAGCGTGCAGCCGGGCAGACCCTGGCCGGGGAACAGCAGCGGCAACGGGATTGCGACTGCGGAGAAGCCGACGACCGACGCCGCGACGCCGAACGCGGGCATGCCGGTCACGTTGGCGCGGTACTGGCCGCCGATCATCGGCAGCCGCGACGTGGTCAAGACGTTCGGCCCGCCGCTGCCCGAGCAGCCAGCACCGGCTGCGACCGCGGTCGACGCGCACGAACTGACGACCCGGGCGATGCGACCCGCGGCATTGCCGTTCGCGGTGCTGAACTCGCCCGCGGCGATGACGCTGCCATGGTCGTCGGCGAGCGCGAGTTCGCTGACCATGCCGTTGCAGCCGCCGGCCAGGGCCTGCCACGTGGTGCCGTTCCACAACGCGATGCCGTTGCACGCCACGCCGCCGGCCGAAGTGAACGCGCCACCCGCGACCAGCCCGCCCGTCGGCAGCACCAGCAACGACGTCACCAGGTTGTTGGCGCCCGCGCCGAGGGCCGACCACACCGCGCCATCCCAGCGCGCGACGCGCACGGCCGCGACGCCGCCGGCGGTGATGAAGGAGCCACCGACGAACACGGAGCCGTTCTTCGCCACGGCGACGCTGTTGCCGCCGAAGAGGCCGAGTCCGGTACCGAGGGCGGACCACGCCGCGCCGTTCCAGCGCGCGATGCCGTTGCAGACGACGCCACCGGCCTGCACGAAGGCGCCAGTCGCGAAGAGATCCCCGTTCGGCGCAACCGCCAGTCCACGCACGACGCCGTTGCAGCCAGTACCCAGGGGGGACCACGCGACGCCGTCCCAGCGGGCGATGTTGGCGCAAGGCACGCCGCTGACCGACGAGAACCCGCCGGCCATCACGAGGTCGCCATTGCCGAGCACGACGAGGGCCTGCACCGTCGAGCCGAACACCGCCAGCGGATCCACGCCACCGGCGAGCGGCGACCACGTGGTGCCGTTCCAGCGGGCAACGCACTTCGCCGCCACGCCGTCGACGTTCTGGAAGGTGCCACCGGCGACCAGATCGCCGTTCGGCATGCGCACCATGGCGGAGACCTCGCCGTCAGCACCGCTGCCGAAGGCCGACCACGCCGTGCCGTTCCAACGGGCCAGCCGCGTGGCAGCGACGCCGTTCATGCTGGTGAACCGGCCGCCCGCGACGAGATCGGCATTGGCGAGCACGGCGAGCGACGACACCGTGTCGTTGCCGCCGGTGCCGAACGCTGCTGCCGGCCACGAGTACGTGCACTGCGCCGCGACGGGTCGAGCGGCGAGGGCGGTGAGCGACAAGGCCGCGAACAAGACGAAGGAACTACGGTGCATCGTGGGTAGCCGGCGCAGGAAGCCTTCGATCATGCCCGGGATCGCGGCGATGGCCAGATCCCACCACGACGGCATGGCCCGTTCCGCGACGCGGCGGAGCGCAACGGGCGATGCGATGGCGGTCTGTCAGCGACGAGCGGGCGCCAGCGGCGAACGCGCACCGTCCGGGCCGATGCGTTCGGCTCGGACCGGCGCATCGGCAGGGTCGACGGCGAGCGGCGCAACGCCGTGCGACAGATAGCCCGACCCGGCGTGGCGCTCGACGACCCGGCGCCGACCGTCGGCCCACGTCAGCAGCACGCGCGCCCCGATGCCCTGCGGGTTGCCCGGCTCGGCCGGCCACGCGAACGGCAGCGCAACCCTCGTGCGGATGCGGTGGGCGTGCAGCGCGCCGTCGTTGCGCGCGACCAGCACGTCGCAGCCGTCCGCCGCCGAGACCACGACCAGCGACTTGTGGTCGCCGAACTCGACGATGCCGTGCGAATTCGGCGGCACGACCACGAGGCCGGCCGGCGTCGCGCGCAGCACGAGGCCGGTGCCGCCGTCATGACGACCGGTCTCGGGTTCGGGCGAGAAGCTGTTCTGGGCGGCCACGAGCAGGTCGCCATGCACGGCCATCCCGAAGATCGGCGCGATCTGCGCGCGGCGCGGCAGTTCTTCGACGGTGAAGCGACCGTTACCGTCGTTGCGCAGCAGGCTGCTCGCGAGCGTCGTCGCCTGCAGGTGGCCGCAGGAGCCGAGCTTCGCCTCGGTGTAGATGTCCCGCAGCAGCGAGCTCGCGAACTGGTCGTAGGTGGGGAACTTCGTCGCCAGGAACGGCATCGCCTGGCTCGAACAGCTGCGGCCGCGCACGGGCAGCAGGCGTTCGCCCTCGTACTTCGCCTCGACGAGATCGCGCGTGCCGTTGTCGTCGAAGTCGCCGAAGTAGAGGTGCGCGGGATGGTCGGGCCGCGCCTTGTACTTCGTGTTGAGGCCGTGGTTGCCCGCGACGTAGTCGAGGTCGCCGTCGCCGTCGACGTCCCAGGCGCAGAGGCTGTTCCACCAGCCGGTGTGCGCGGCGAGGCCCGCCGCCGCGGTGGCGTCGACGAAGCGCTGGCCCGCGTCACTGCGCAGCAGGCGGATCGGCTGCCAGTGCGCGGCGACGAGCAGGTCGAGCCAACCGTCGCCATCGGCGTCGGTGAACAGGGCACTCGTGACCATGCCGGCCGTGAGCAGGGCGGGGGCAAGTTCCTTCGTCGCGTCGACGAAGCGGCCGCGGTCGTTGCGGTAGAGACGGCTCGGTGGCGCGTCCGGGTAGGCGCCGGGCACGAGGCGGCCCGCGACGAACAGGTCGAGGTCGCCGTCGCGATCGAAGTCCGCCGCAGCCGCGTGGCCCGACGACTCGCGAACGTCGGGCAGGGCACCGTCGTCGCGCACGAACGTGCCAGCACCGTCGTTGCGGTAGAGCCGGTCGCGCAGCACTTCGTCGCCGGACTTCGCCTCGGCCCCGCCGCTGGCGACGAACAGGTCGAGGTCGCCGTCGCCGTCGTGGTCGAGCCAGAGCACGCCCAGGTCCTCGCTCGCGGCGTCGCGTTGCCACGGTCCGGGTTGCAGCCGCCAGGACGCCCCGTCGGCCAGGAACAGAGCACCCGCCTGGCCGTGCGCCCCGCCGACGAACAAGTCGTCGTCGCCGTCGCCGTCGGCATCGCCGAGCGCCATGCCGGGGCCGAGCCGCGAGACGCCTGCGGGCAGCAGCGGCTGGGCCTGGTACTCGTCGAAGTCGTTCTCGCGGTGGCGGAACGGTGGCGCAGTCAGACCAACGAACCAGCTGGCGGGCGGCGGCACGAGTTGTCTCGCTGGCGGTGGGGCGGGCGGCTCGGTGATGCGATGGCGCTGGCCCGCCGGCACGTCGGCGAACGTCTGCACGTGGCCCGACGGCCACTGCACGCGCAGTTCCTTGGCGCTCGTCGCCGTGCCGAGCCCGAAGTGCAGTTCGGGGTGCTGGCCGGAGAGGTAGCCGCGGGACAGCCAGTTCTCGCGCACGATCGTCGTGCCGTCGGCGAGCGTGGCCGTGACGCGCGCGCCGATGCCGAAGCGGTCGCCGTGCTGGCCGCGCAGCGCGACGGTGAACGCGTGGCCGTCGGTCGTGCGGTTCTCGTAGACCGTCGCCGGCTCGTTCCAGTTGTTGACGACGACGTCGAGGTCGCCGTCGCCATCGAGGTCAGCGAGCGCGGCCCCGTGCGTGACGGACTCGAGGTCGAGGCCCCAGTCGCCTCCGGTCTTCGCGAACTGCAGGTCGCCGACGTTGCGGAGCGCGAGGTTCTTCTCGGCCACGCGCGGCACGTTCTGGATCGCCTCGATGACGGCCTGCAACCGCCGATCGCGCCACATCGCGTCGAGCCGGAGTTGCAGGTCGGGGTCGGTGTCGAAGCGCGCGATGCCGTTGGTCGCGAAGACGTCGAGCCGCGCGTCGTTGTCGAGGTCGCCGAACAACACGCTCCACGTCCAGTCCGTGCTCGCGACGCCAGCGAGGAACGCCGCCTCCTGGAAGCGCCCGCGCCCGGTGTTGAGCAGCAGCGCGTTGCGCATGCCCTGCGGCGGGTTGGCGTGGAGCAGCACGTCGCGCTCCTCGTCCATGTCGCCCATGAGCACCTTCGCCTTCTGGTGCGTGGTCATGCTCATGTCGCCGACGAGGAAGTCGAGGCGCCCGTCGCCGTCGACGTCACCGGCGTCGGCGCCCATGCCGTAGTAGGCGGTGTGCGGCACCACGTCGGCGGTGACGTTGCGGAACGTGCCGTTGCCCTCGTTGCGCCACAGGGTGTCCGGCGACTCGAGGTCGTTGGCGACGTAGAGGTCGGGCCAGCCGTCGTCGTCGTAGTCGAACCAGGTCGCCGACAGGCCCATGCCGAAGCCGGTGATGCCGCTGCTCGCGCTGACGTCGACGAAGCGGCCGCCGACGTTGCGCAGCAGCCGGTCTTCCTGGCCGGTCGCGAAGCGCTTGCCGCGGAACACCAGGAAGTGCTCGCGCAGCGCAGGCGGCAGGTCCTGGTCGCTCTTCAGCTTGCCGGCCGCCACGAGTGCGGCGACTTCGTCGAGCTGCTGGCGGCTCGGCAGCATCGCGGTCAGGCTGCGCGCGGTGTCCTTGCCGGGCCGCATCGCGACGACGACCTCGCCGGTGCGCGCGAGCTCGGGATGCAGCGCGCGGTTGGTCAGCAGGAACAGGTCGAGCTTGCCGTCGCGGTCGTAGTCGGCGAAGGCAGCCATCGTCGACGCCGCGGCGACGTCGAGGCCAAACCGCGCGGCGTCCTCGCGGAAGGTGCCGTCGCCCTGGTTCACGTAGAGGCGGTTCTTCGCCTCCATGTTGCAGACGTAGAGGTCGAGATCGCCGTCGCTGTCGATGTCGACGAAGGTCGCGCCGGTGCCCCAGGCGTCACCACCGTCGACGTTGCCCGCTGCGACCGTGACGTTCGTCCACTGCCGGACCGCGTGCTGGCGGAAGAGTTGGTTGGGCCCGTCCTGCGAGACCAGGTAGAGGTCGACGAGGCCATCGCCGTCGTAGTCCCCGGCCGCGAGTCCTGCCCCGTTGGTCAGGTAGGTGTAGGTGTTCTCCTTCTGCAGGCGGTTGGTGAAGGCGAAGCCACTCTCGGGACCGAGCGCCCGGAAGCGGGGGCCGTCACCGCCGGCCGCGTTCCGCAGGGGCTCCGACGCGAGGCCGCCGGGCAAACGGTGCTCGGCCTCGTCGCTGCCGCACGCAGCAAGCGCCGCCAGCAGGGCGAGCAGACGGCAGGTTCGGGCGGCGGGGCGAGGGTGCATGCAGTCGTTGGCTGCTGTCGGTTGCGGCGGCGAGGAGCGCCCCATAGAAGATCCTGGGGCGTTCTGTAACCGGGGCGCCCGCTCGTGCCACATTGCAGTGCCGCGAACAAAGGTTTGGTTTTTGTTCGGGTTGTTGCTAGAGTAGCGGTCTCAGTTCACGAACGAGCCCAGGGAGGGCACCCATGATGAAACCAAAAGCCGGCGAATCCACCAAGGCACCCCTGAGCGAGGCGCTGCTCGATGCCCTCGCCGCGATCCAGAAGAACCACGGCGAGGGTTCGATCATGCGGATGGGGGACCGCAACGACGCGCCGATCGAAGGCATCTCCACCGGCTCGGTCGGGCTCGACCTGTGCATCGGCGGCAAGGGGCTGCCGCGCGGCCGCGTGATCGAGGTCTTCGGGCCGGAGTCGTCCGGCAAGACCACGTTGACGCTGCACGTCGTCGCCAACGCGCAGAAGCAGGGCGGCGTCTGCGCGTTCATCGACGCCGAGCACGCGCTCGATCCGCAGTACGCCAAGCGACTGGGCGTCGACCTCGACGCCCTGCTGATCTCGCAGCCGGACAACGGTGAGCAGGCGCTCGACATCTGCGAGACGCTGGCGAAGTCGGGGGCCGTCGACGTGATCGTGATCGACTCGGTCGCGGCCCTGGTGCCCAAGGCTGAGATCGAAGGCGAAATGGGCGACAGCTTCGTCGGCCTGCACGCGCGCCTGATGAGCCAGGCGCTGCGCAAGCTGACCGCGGTGACCGCGAAGACCAAGACCACGCTGATCTTCATCAACCAGATCCGCGAGAAGATCGGCGTGATGTTCGGCAGTCCCGAGACGACGACCGGCGGCCGCGCCCTTAAGTTCTACAGCTCGGTGCGCATCGACATCCGCCGCATCGGCCAGATCAAGGACGGCGAGGAGCCGATCGGCGCGCGGACGAAGGCCACCGTGGTCAAGAACAAGGTCGCGCCGCCGTTCAAGAAGTGCGAGTTCGACATCCTGTTCGCCGAGGGCATCAACCGGCTCGGCGAGATCCTGGACCTCGGCACCGAGAGCAACTTCCTCAAGCGCTCCGGAACCTGGATCAGCTACGGCGACACGCGGCTGGGTCAGGGCCGCGAGAAGGCGCGTGACTTCCTGCGGGAGAACCCGGCCCTGGCCAAGGAAGTGGAGGACGCGCTGCTGTCGTTCCTGAGCAAGCGCGCGGCTCCAGTCGCCACGGCGAATGGGGCGGGCCATGCCGGGAATGCGGACGGCGCAGCGAAGCCCGAACCGAACCGGATCGATCCGGGCAAGCCGGGCGAAGCGCGCCCGATGCCGCCCCGCGCAGTCACGCCGCCGCGGCAGACGAGCACCTCGTAGCGCGCACAGCTTCAGGATCAGGGCAAGGTTCGCTACAACCTTCGCCCCGGTTCGCGAGCCGCCGTCGATTCCGCGGCGGCTCGCGAATGTGAACACCCATGAAGCCGCTGACCGCCGCCGAGATCCGTTCCCGCTACCTGAAGTTCTTCGAGCAGAACGGCCACAAGATCCTGGCCTCCGACTCGCTCGTCCCGGCGAACGACCCGACGCTGCTGTTCACCGGCGCGGGGATGAACCAGTTCAAGGACATGTTTCTCGGCAAGGGCTCGCTGCCGTGGAAGCGCATCACGACGTCGCAGAAGTGCCTTCGCGTTCCCGACCTCGACAACGTCGGCTTCACGGCCAGGCATCACACGTTCTTCGAGATGCTGGGCAACTTCTCCTTCGGCGACTACTTCAAGAAGGAGTGCATCGCGTGGATCTGGTCCTTCTTCAAGGACGTCTGCGGGATCCCCGCGGACCAGATGGTCGTCACCATCTATCGCGACGATGACGAGGCCTTCGCGATCTGGACGCAGCACGTCGGCCTGAAGCCGGAGCGGGTGTTCCGCTTCGGCGAGAAGGAGAACTTCTGGCCGGCGGAGGCGCCGAGCAAGGGCCCCAACGGCCCGTGCGGGCCTTGCAGCGAGATCTACTTCGACAGCAAGCCGGGGCAGCCGCTGCCGGCCAAGCAGGGACTCGAGTCGCTGCCGGACGACCGCTTCACCGAGGTCGGCAACTGCGTGTTCACGCAGTTCGATCGGCAGGAGGACGGCACGCTGAAGCCGCTGCCGCAGAAGAACATCGACGTCGGCCTCGGGCTCGAGCGCATCGCCGCGGTGCTGCAGGGGGCCAAGAACAACTTCGAGACCGAGCTGTTCCGGCCGTATCTCGACCACCTCGCGACGATCACCGGCGTCGCCTACGGCAGCGATGGCAAGCGCGACATCCGCATGCGCCGCATCGCCGACCATGTGCGCGCGATCACGTTCTGCATCGCCGACGGGGCTCTGCCGAGCAACGAAGGCCGCGGCTACGTCGTGCGCAAGATCCTGCGCCGCGCGGCGCGCGACGGCTACGAACTCGGACTGCACCGGCCATTCCTGTTCGAGCTGGTCGATGTCGTCGGCCGCCTGATGGGGGAGCAGTACCCCGAGGTTCGCGAGAACGCCGGCCAATGCCGCGCGGTGATCCGAGCCGAGGAAGAGAACTTCCTGACCGTCTACCGCCAGGGCATGCAACGGCTCGACGAGTTCCTGGCCGCCACCAAGCACCCGGCGGCGGGCCGCGCCACCGACGGCAGCGGCGACTTCGCGTTCACCCTGCACGACACCTACGGCTTCCCGATCGACATCACGCAGAAGGTGATGGAAGAGCGTGGGCACCGGCTCGACGAAGGCGGGTTCGAGCGCGCAATGGAAGCGCAGCGGACGCGGGCGCGCGCGAGCATGGCGACGGCGGACGCGGTGTTCACGGCCAGCGTCGCGGTCAAGCTGCGCGAGGCGAAGTGCGCCCCGACCACGTTCACCGGCTACGACGAACGCAGCACCGAGGGCCGCCTCATCGGCATCGTCGGCGACGGCGACGTCCTGCTGCCGCAAGCGAGCGCCGGGCAGAAGGTGCTGCTGGTCACCGACCGCACGCCGTTCTACGCGCAAGGCGGCGGCCAGGTCGGAGACCGCGGTGCCCTGCGCACGCCGGCAGGCACGGCGGCGATCGCGAACACGACCGCGCTCGATGGCTTCCACCTCCACCACGCCACGATCACGGAGGGCCATCTCGCCGTCGGCGCCGCCGCGAAGCTGGCGGTCGACGAATCGGCCCGATCCGCGACCGAACGCAACCACACCGCGACGCACCTCCTGCACGCGGCCCTGAAGCAGGTCCTCGGCGACCACGTCAGCCAGGCCGGCTCCGAGGTCGCTCCCGAGCGGCTGCGCTTCGACTACACGCAGCCCGAGAAGCCGACCGCCGAGCAACTCGCGCGCGTCGAAGAACTGGTGAACGCGCAGATCCTGCAGGCGAACGAGGCGCTGGCGGTCGTGCAGCCGCTCGCCGCCGCGCGCGCGCAGGGCTTCGTGGCGCTGTTCGGGGAGAAGTACGGCGAGCAGGTGCGCACGCTGCGCGTCGGCGACTTCAGCCGCGAGCTGTGCGGCGGCACGCACGTGCGCAACACCGGCAACATCGGTTCGTTCCGCATCACCACCGAGACGGCCGTGGCCGCCGGCACGCGTCGCATCGAAGCCGTGACCGGCCTCGTGGCGCTCGACCTCGCCAAGGCGGAGCGAACGCAGCTCGCCGCGCTCGCCACGTCGCTCAAGGTGCCCGCCGCGAAGATCAGCGACCGCGTGCAGGAGCTCGTCGACGAACTCAAGAAGGTGCGCCGCGACCTCGAGAAGGCCCTGGCGCCCGACTTCGATGCCGAACTCGCGAAACTCGGGGCCGCGGTGCAACGAAAGGACGGCGCGAACAGCGTCGTGTTCGAGCGCCCGGGCCTGCAGGCGAAGGACGCCCAGGAACTGCTGAAGCGCGCAGTGAAGGCGATCGACCCGCTCGTCGCCGTCGTGTTCAGCACCGTCGACGGCGAGGTGCTGGTCACGGCCGCCGTGAGTCCCTCGCTGGCAGGGCGCATCAAGGCAGGCGACCTGGTCAAGTCGCTCGCTGGCCTGCTCGGCGGGGGCGGCGGCGGCCGCCCCGAGAGCGCCCAGGGCAAGGGCAAGGACACCTCCCGACTGCCGGAAGCGCGCGCGTCGGCCGAGGCTCTGTTCGCTGCGGCGGGCCTGCGCTGACTCCACACCGCGCGGCGGCCGATGGTCGCCGACCGGAGGCCCGGGTCGCGTGATCCCCATGTGCGCGCGGCACTTGCCGCGGCGCACGTGTCAGGCGTTCCCGCGGCGGCAGCGGCGGGACCCGGGGTCTGCGTCGTTGACTTCGAGGACGACCTCCGTAATGTCCTCCGCCCTTGGATTCGCCCGCGGGCTCGGACTTCGGTCCACGGCCTGCCCTGGTGATCCACACCGACTTCCGACCATGGCAAATCCGAAGAGAAAGCTCAGCCGCGCCAGCAAGGGCCACCGCCGTGCGCACCTGGCCCTGAACCGCACCCAGTTGGTCCGCTGCACCCACTGCGGCGCGATGATCCGCCCGCACACGATCTGCAAGGCCTGCGGGCACTACCGCGGCCGGCCGATCCTCGTCGCCGACAACGACTGATCGCTCGCGCGGCGCGGTCCGCCCGGACCGCACGCGCCTGCTCCCCGGGCAGCCCTGCCCACCCGCGCCCAAGGAAGGCCATGACCAAGGTTGTGCTCGACGCCGCCGGCGGTGATCACGCTCCGAAGGAGTGCATTGCCGGCGTGGCGATGGCGATCCAGCGGGGCTTCGTGCGCGGGGACCAGGTCGTGCTGACCGGCCCCAAGGCGGCGATCGAAGACGCGCTGCGCGCCGAAGGGCTGGCGGCGGCGGGCATCTCGGTCCTCGACGCTCCGGACGTCCTCACCGACGCCGACACGCCGACGGACGCGATGCGCAAGAAGCCGCGCAACAGCATCGCGGTCGGCATCCAAGAGCTGAAGGAGAAGCGCGCTGGCGCGTTCGTCAGTGCCGGCTCGACCGGCACCGTCGTCGCCGCCGCCACGCTGGGGCTCGGCTGCCTCGAAGGCATCCGCCGTCCGGCGATCGCAGCGATCATCCAGGGCGAGAAGAACCCGTTCCTGGTGCTCGACGTCGGCGCCAACCCGCAACCGAAGGCCCATCACCTCGCGCAGTACGCGCTGATGGGCGCGGCCTACTACGGCGGCACGTTCGGCATCAAGGACTGCAAGGTCGGCGTGCTGAACATCGGCAGCGAAGAACTGAAGGGCAACACGCTGGTGCGCGAAGCGCGGGCGCTGATGAAGCACCTGCCGATCCGCTTCCACGGCAACGTCGAGGGCGTCGAGGTGTTCTCCGGCGACTGCCACGTCGTCGTCACCGACGGCTTCACCGGCAACGTGCTGCTGAAGGTCAGCGAAGGCCTTGCCGAGTATGTCCTGCGCACGATGTTCGGCTTGATGCAGAAGGCGGCGATCGAACCCGCGCGCATCGGCCAGGTGAAGAAGGAGATCGTGCCGCGCGTCGACTTCTCCGAGTACGGCGGCGCTCTGCTGCTCGGCGTCGACGGCATCGTCACCATCTGCCACGGTCGCTCGCATGCGCCGGCGTTCGCCAACGCGATCGGCTTCGCGATGCGCGCGATGAACGCCGAGGTCAACGACCACATCGTGCAGGCCGTGCGCATGTCCGCAGTGCCGCAAGCCGAGCCGAACGCATGAGCGCCGTCGTCCCCGTCGGCATCGCCGGACTGGGCCGTCACGTTCCCGAGCGTCGGCTGACCAACGCCGACCTCGAGAAGATGGTCGACACGTCGGACGAGTGGATCGTCCAACGCACCGGGATCCGCGAACGACGCATCGCCGCCAGCGGCGAAGTCACCAGCACCCTGGCGATCGCCGCGGCCAAGCAAGCGCTCGCCGATGCGCGCATGGAGCCCGACGAACTCGACCTGGTGATCGTGGCGACGGTCACGGGCGACCAACCGTTCCCGGCGACCGCGTGCCGCGTCGGCCTCGACCTCGGCTGCAAGCGCGCCGGCGGTTTCGACGTCGCCGGCGCCTGCAGCGGCTTCGTCTTCGCGTCGCAGCTCGCCGCCGGCATGGTGCAGTCCGGCCAGGCCAAGAACATCCTCGTCGTCGGCGCCGAGATCCTGAGCCGGATCCTCGACTACACCGACCGCAACACCTGCGTCCTGTTCGGGGACGGTGCAGGTGCCGCCATCTACACGTCGCTGAGCCGAGCGGGACGCGGCGAATTCCTCGGCGGCTCGATCGGCATGGAAGGCGGCGCCGAGAACGTGCTGGCGCAGCCCGGCGGCGGCAGCCGCCATCCGGCGAGCGCCGATTCGGTCGCGCAAGGGCTGCACTTCATGAAGATGGGGGGCACCAAGGTGTTCCGCTTCGCGGTGCGCGTGTTCGCCGACCTCGTGCGCGGCGTCGTCGAGAAGTACGGCCGCGACCAGATCGGCGTCATCGTCCCGCACCAGGTCAACCAGCGCATCATCGAGGCGGCGATGGAGCAGCTCGGCATGCCGATGGACCTGGTGTTCAGCAACATCGACCGCTACGGCAACACGTCCGCGGCGTCGGTGCCGATCGCCCTGCGCGAGGCCTACGACGCCGGCCGGCTGCAATCCGGCAAGCTGGTCGTGATGCCGGCGTTCGGTGCAGGCATGGCGTGGGGCCATCTCCTGCTGCGTTGGTGACCGCCGACCACTCCCCGAAGCCACGACCATGCAGTTCACAGGCAAGACCGCGTTGGTGACCGGCGCCTCCCGCGGCATCGGGCGGGCCGTCGCGATCCAGCTCGCCGCGAACGGTGCGGACGTCTTCTGCACGTCGACCAAGGAGGGCGGCTGCGCCGACACCGTGGCGCAGATCGCCGCGTTGCCCGCCGGCAGCGGCAAGGCCACGGCGCTGGTGTCCGACGTCGCGTCGCCGGCTGCCGCCGACGCCCTGGCCAAGGCGGTGCTCGACGCCGCCGGCAAGCTCGACTTCCTGGTCAACAACGCCGGCATCACGCGCGATGGCCTGTTCCTGCGCATGACCGCGGACGACTTCGACGCGGTGATCGCGACCAACCTGCGCGGCACCTTCCTCGTGTGCAAGGCGTTCGCGCGCGCGATGGCCAAGGCCCGCGGCGGGCGCATCGTCAACATCGGTTCCGTCGTCGGCATCACCGGCAATGCCGGGCAGGTGAACTACGCGGCGAGCAAGGCCGGCCTCGTCGGCCTGTCGAAGTCGCTGGCGCAGGAACTCTCGGGCCGCGCGATCACCGTCAACGTCGTCGCCCCGGGCTTCGTCGAGACCGACATGACCGCCGGCCTGCCGCCCGAGGTTCGGGACGGCATGCTCAAGCAGATTCCCCTCGGCCGATTCGGCAGTCCGGACGACATCGCGCGCAGCGTGGTCTTCCTCTGCAGCGACGCCGCCGCCTACGTCACGGGACAGACTCTCGTGGTGGACGGCGGCATGACCATGTAGCTACGCTGTCCGGCCAACGAGGCTCTCCCTCCAAGCATTCCAACGGCGCCAGGGTTCCCACCCGGCACCAGCGATCTCCCAACGTCCCAAGAGGCAACGAAACGTGTCGAAGGCTGACAACATCCAGGAACGAGTCCACAACATCGTCTGCGAGCAACTCGGTACCACCCGTGACAAGATCACGGCCGAGACCTCGTTCATCAACGACCTCGGCGCCGACTCGCTCGACACGGTCGAGCTGGTGATGGAGTTCGAGGACGAGTTCGAGATCAACATCCCCGACGAGGACGCGGAGAAGATCCAGACCGTCGGCGACGCCGTGAAGTACATCAGCGGCAAGCTGGGCTGAGATCGGCCAAACCGGCCCGCCGGCCGCCGCGTCGGCGTCCGGGCCGCCAACCGCGCGAGCAAGAACGCCATGAGCAGACGTCGGGTCGTCATCACCGGGGTCGGGGCCGTGTCGGCCCTGGGCCTCGACATGAAGTCGAACTGGGCGGCGATGCTGGCCGGCACCTCCGGAGCCGGGCCGATCACCAAGTTCGACACGGCCAAGCACACGGCGAAGTTCGCGTGCGAAGTCTGGCAGTGGAACACCGAGCAGCACTTTCCGAAGTCGGAGAGCAAGCGGCTCGAGCAGTTCACGATGTACTACCTGGTGGCCGCGGCGGAGGCGATGGCGGCGAGCGGCCTCGCTCTGGACCGCGAAGACCGCACGCGCGCTGGCTGCATCCTCGGCACCGGCATCGGCGGCATCAGCGAAATCGAGGCGAGCAAGGTGCTGCAGGTCGAACGCGGCGCCGACCGCGTGAGCCCGTTCTTCATCCCGAAGATCATGGCCAACGCGATGGCGGGCCAGGCCGCGATCCGCTTCGGCCTCCAGGGCACCTGCTACGTGACCTCGTCGGCGTGCGCGAGCTCGAGCCACGCGATCGGCTTGGCGCTGCGCACGATCCAGTGGGGCGAAGCCGACATCATGCTGACCGGCGGCAGCGAAGCAGCGACGACCGAACTCGGCCTCGCCGGCTTCTGCTCGCTGAAGGCCGTGTCGACGCGCAACGGCGACCCCAAGCGCGCCTCGCGCCCGTTCGACAAGGACCGCGACGGCTTCGTGATGGGTGAGGGCGCGGCAGCACTCGTGCTCGAGGAGTACGAACACGCCAAGCGCCGTGGCGCCCCGATCCTGTGCGAGCTCGCGGGCTACGGCTCGACCGACGACGCCTTCCACATCACCGCGCCCAACGAGGACGCCGACGGCCCGTCGCGGGCGATGCAGCAGGCCTTGCGCGATGCCGGCGTCGCCGCGGATCGCGTGCAATACATCAACGCGCACGGCACCAGCACCTTCCTCAACGACAAGATCGAGACCGCGGCGATCAAGCGGGTTTTCGGCGACCATGCGAAGCGCCTGTGCGTGTCGTCGACCAAGTCGATGGTCGGTCACCTGCTCGGCGCCTCGGGGGCGATCGAACTGGCCGCTACGGCGATGTCGATCCGCACCGGCTCGGTGCACCCGACGATCAACCAGGAAACGCGCGATCCGGACTGCGACCTCGACTACGTGCCGAACGTCGCCCGCGAACTTCGCGTCGACCACGCGCTCAGCAACTCGCTCGGCTTCGGCGGCCACAACACGAGCCTGCTGCTCTCGCGCATCTGAAGCATCCGGCCGCGCCGGGCCACGGGTGCCGTTCGACGGCGCCGATCGGCCGACCGCATGCGCGGGTCGGCCATGCGCCGCTGCAGCGTCCGGCGGCGCCAACCGCGACGACCCGTTGCGCAAAGGCGCGACCGCGGCTACGGAGAATCACACACCCAGACGAATCGGCCTCCGTCGGTGAGGCCAGGAGTTCCCGCTTGAAGAAGAAGCTCAAGGATGCGCTGCATCGGTTCAAGGTCGAGACCTTCCGCATGACGCACCACGGTCCCGAGCACCAGGATGCGGTCGCTCGCGAGATCCTCGACCACACCGGCCAGGCGCTGCAGAACGCCTACCACTTCCACTTCGGGAAGGACACGCCGCCGCACCGCGCCGAGATGTTCCAGATGATCAAGTCGGTGACGCTCGAGACGCTGCTGCCGCCGGTGGTCGAGAAGCTGATGCGCCGCATCACCGTGCTCGAGCACCAGAACGCGAGCATGATCAAGCTGCTCGAAGAGCTGATGGAAGGCCTGTCGGAGGAATGAGCACGCGCACGGTGCTGGCCGGCGACCTCGGCGGCACCAAGTGCCGGTTCGCGCTCGTCGGCGAGGATTTCACGGTCCACGCGGTCCAACACGTGCCGACGGTGCGCGAACGCGCGCCGTTCCTGGCCGCGTTCGACCGCGCGATCACGGCGGTGCTCGCCGCGGTGCCGGCCGGCCACGAACGGCCCCGCGCGGCCGGTTTTGGCACTGCGGGCGTGATCCCCCGCGACGGGCGTTCGATCGATCGCGCCCCGAACCTGCCGCTCGACGGCTTCCCGCTCGCGCAGCACGTCGAGCAACGCTTTGGCCTGGCGACCACGTTGATCAACGACGGTCGCGCCAGCGCCTTCGGCGAGTACCTGCGCGGCCATGCGCGCGCCGCGGATCCGCTGCTGTGCCTGTTCTTCGGCACCGGGATCGGCATCGGCCTGATCATCGACGGCAAGCCGTTCGGCGGCGGCAACAACGCCGCCGGCGAGATCGGCCATACCACGTTCCGGCCCGGCGGCCGCCGCTGTCCGTGCGGCGGGCTCGGCCACTTCGAGGCCTACTGCGGCGGTCGGGCGATCACCGAACGGGCCGAGGAGCTGCTCGGCAAGGCAGCGAGCGGCGCCTGGAC
>CALFZH010000010.1:0-40985 GCA_937952215.1 uncultured bacterium | reverse complement strand
GAGCCGCGTCTCGAGCTTGAGCGCGCGGCCGGGGGCGATCTCGTCGGCGGGGCGGGTGAAGTCGCCGCGCAGCAGCAGTCGGGTCGGCCTCGGCTTCGCCGGCGCCGCCATCACGGCGACCCGCGCGATCTCGCCGTCGAGTTCCTCCAACTGGTGACGCAGGTCGCGCAGTGCCAGCCGTTCGGCGCGGCAGGCCCGGGCATGGCGGGTGTGGAACCACTCGGCCACCCAGGGCGAAGTCGGCCCGCCGGCCGGCGTGGCGGCGGCGGCGGCGATGTCGCCGGCAGCCAGGGCCTCGATCGCGGCGGCGTCCAGCGCGCGGTCGAACAGCCGCACCTGATCGATCGCACCGAGGAACGGCTGGCCGTCGAGGCCGCCGAGCCGCAGGTCGCCGTCCTGGTCCAGATCACCGCGCAGCGGTTTCGGCGCCGGGGCGGTGGCCGGTCGTTCGGCCAGTCGCGCGGGTTCGCCGTCGAGGTAGAGCTGCAGCCCAGCCAGGGTGCGGCTGCCGTCGTAGGTGGCGGCGACGTGGGTCCAGCGGTCCACCAGCAGCCGGTCGCGGCCGCGCTGACGCAGCGCGTCGTTCGCATTGGCATCGGCGACGAGGTTGACGGCGAGTGCGCCGCCCACGAGCGAAAGCGACCAGCCGCGGCCTTCGCGGGCTTCGTCGACCTTGCCGACGATGGCCCGCGGGCCGGCCGCGAAGTCCGCTTCGGGCCGCACCCAGGCCGTCAGCGTGAAGGGCTGGTCGGCGCGGAAGCCGGCATCGGCGGTGGCGCAGAGGAAGCCGGACTTGCCGTCCAGGTGCACGGCCCGATCGCGCAGCCCCGGCACGAACGTCACCTTGCCGATGCCCGCCGCCTTCGCGGTCGTGCTGTCGGCATCGAGTGGGAACTCCGCCCGCAGTCCGGGCGGCGGCACGGGCGCGGCGTCGACCGGCAGCGACCGGCACCACTCGGACAGGGCTGCGGCGGCCTCGGCGTCGGCGCGCGCGCGCGCCGCTTCGTGTTCGCCGACCCGACGCTGCAGCTCGAGCCAGCGGCTGCCCTGCGCCGCGTCGGGCAGCTGCAGGAACGGCGCCGCGGTGGCGTGCTTCCCCGGCTCGATGCCGACTTCCTCGGGGGCGTCGAAGAACGCGTAGAGGCCGTAGTAGTCGCGCTGCGAGATCGGGTCGAACTTGTGGTCGTGGCACTCGGCGCAGCCGACCGTGAGCCCGAGCCACGTGGTGGCGAAGGTCGCGGTGCGATCGGCGGCGTACTTGTGCTGGTACTCGCCCGGCTCGCCGATCATCGTCTCGGCGATCGCGTGGTTGCGATGGAAGCCGGTGGCGATGCGCTGCGGCAGGGTGGCGTTCGGCAGCAGGTCGCCGGCGATCTGCCAGGTGGTGAACTCGGCGAACGGCAGGTCCGTGGCGAAGGCCTCGATGACCCAGTCCCGCCACGCCCACATCTCTCGCTCGGTGTCGAAGTCGTAGCCGTTGGTGTCGGTGTAGCGGGCGAGGTCCAACCAATGCTGGGCCATGCGCTCGCCGTAGTGCGGCGACGCGAGCAGGCGGTCGACCAGCTTGGAGTAGGCGTCGGGTGCCGGGTCGGCGACGAAGGCATCGACCTCGGCCGAGGTCGGCGGCAGCCCGGTCAGATCCAGCGACAGCCGGCGGATCAGCACATGGCGTGGGGCCGCGGGGCCGATCGCCAGCCCCGCCTGCTGCAGCCGGGCCTGCACGAACGCGTCCACCGGGTGGTTCGGCCCGCTGGCAAGCGCGGGCGGTCGCGCTGGTCTCGGCGCCGCGAACGACCACGGCATGGGCCCCTGGGCCATGGCCAGGGCTGCCAGTGTCAGCCCCAGGCAGCCATACGCGAGACGAGCGGAACTCGGCATCGCCGGGACAAGCGTGAGGTGCGTCGTGAACTGGATCAGGAAAGTGCCCTGGATCGCAGAGAGGAGGTTGGTCCCAGCCAATCGGCAGGGCTCGCCCGGTGTGACCGCTGCGGGCCCCCGGCGTGGTCAGGGCCTCAGCGGTGGTCGTCGATGCCGTCCCTTGGCGACCTCCGCGACGATTCCGGCCACGGGTTCTCTGGATCTGGCTGGAGGCCCGAGGCGAGGTTCGGCCCGCCGCTCGGTGGCGGATCCGTCCGACGATCGGCCTCAGTCCGCGGCGCGACCAGCATGGCGCCGAGGATCGCGGCCGGCGGCCACGGCATTCACGGTGATTGGCCGGGACGCGAACGGGCGAGCGTGAACTTCACCTCCTGGATCTGGGTGAAGCGGAAGGTGCCCGTTGCGTGGGTGGGGCACGTGGCCGTCCGCGTCTACTTCCGTCGGGCGCCACGAGGCGGGTCAACGCAGAGCGTTGCGCGGCCGGAGTGCGGAGCGGGCGGGTTGGCGGGGCGGGGGAGGACGTGGAGGGCCCGCGGTGGGGCTCCGGGTGGTCCGGGACGCTGCCTGGACTTCCTATCTCCCGGTGAGGTCAGGCAAGGGCGTTGACGCGGGGGCGGGAGGTGCGGATCGGGTCGGCTTGGGCTCCGGATAGTCCGGGCTGCAGATTGAATCTCCTACGCGCCTACACATGGCATCAAGGTCGTCATTGGTGGTGGTTTGGCGCAGCAAGAAGCGTGGAACGCGTGACCGGTCGCCGCGGCGATGCCATTCGCCCGACTCCACCGTGAGTCCGAAGCTGAAACCGGCAGCGTCCAGCAGCTCGGCGGCGCCGGCAGGTACACCACCGTCCGGATAGCAGAAGACGCGCGGCCCGGTGACCGCCAGGTCGTCGAGCAGACGCGCACTCTCCTGCATTTCCGCAAGGGCTGCCGACGACGACAACTGGTCCAGGCGGCGGTGAGTCGCACCGTGGCCGCCGACCAGAACGCCTTGCCGGCAGAGGCTGTGCAGCTCGTCATGCCGAAGATACAACTCGGCGGCGAGGTCAGCTTCGGGGGGCGCCGCCAGCAGCGTACGCAGTTCGTGCAGCGCCGCTGCGAATGCCGGCTCGTCGAGCGCCGCCAGTCTCCGCTTGAGGGGTCCGCGTATCCACCAGTGCAGGTCCGCGTCGATGGCCGGCACCGGCTGGTCGGCCTCCAGACGGAGCATCCCGGCCGAGAGGCCCGAGCGTCGTGTGGCACGGTGCAAGACGTCGTAGTAGCGGTCGAACCACGTCGCGGCGGGCGCACCGCCGGAGTGCCGCACCACGGGAAACACCGCGATCGGGATGCCGCGCGCGCGACATGCCGGCCAGACAACGTCGACGATGTCGCGGTACCCGTCGTCGAACGTCAACGCGCAGACGGGCCCGTCGACCGCGCCGCTCAGGGCTTCGAGCAATGAGACGAAGCGGAATCGGCTGCCGAGGCGGTCGAGCTGCGCGCCGAACGTGTCGGGGCGGATCGCCGTTCCCCGCGCGAAATGACAGGTCGATCGCCGATCTGCGGGGCAGACGCGGTGGTACATCAGGATGGCAGCGCTCATCCTCTGGGCTTTGCGGACGCACGCTTGCCCGCCGTCTGGAGGAATCTCTCGGCGCTCCGGAGCATTCGATCCAACTCTTGTCCCGTTCGGTAGCCGAGATCCCTCGCTGCCTCGGCCTTGTTGCTTGGATGATTCAGACATGCGTACCTCGCAGCCGCTACGCGCCATTCTGCTATCCGCATTTCGAGGGTCTTTGGGGCTGTTGTTTTCGACGCATGCAACTTGTCGCCACGGAGGAGCAGTGGCTCGATGTCTTTGGCCGTCAACTTCGTCATGTTACGGTCTCTTGAGATTACACAAGCCTGGGTCATGACACGCTTGAGTTCCCGGACATTGCCCGGCCATTCGTATTGCATGATGACCTTGAGCGCGTCATCTTCCATCTTTGGTGTTGCTGGCATTGCAAGTTGTCTGCCCAGTGTCTCCAGGAACTTGTCTGCAAGCAGGATCTTGTCTTCACCCCGCTCGTGGAGGCGGGGCACATGAATGACGAGCGTGTTGACGCGGTGAAGCAGGTCCACTCGCAAGATGCTCGCATCTTCTACGTCCTCCTGGTTGGTCGCGGTAATGAGACGCACACCGCAGTCGAACTTCTTGTTGTCACCGACTCGCTCGTACTGGATACGCGCCTCGTTGATGTTGTTGAGCGCCCTCAGGAGCCTCGCTTGAATGCCGAGCGGCATTGAGTTCAGTTCGTCGAGAAAAAGGGTCCCGTTGTCGGCCTCATGAATCCGTCCATCCCGGTTGGAGTTTGCACCCGTGAATGCCCCCTTGCTATGTCCGAACAGCTCGCTCGCGGACAGTTCCTCCGAGAGCAGCGCCGAGTTGATGAAGATTGGGCGTCCACTCCTTCCGCTTAGTCTATGGATCTCCGTTGCGCACAGCTCCTTTCCCGTTCCCGTTTCACCAATGAGCATGACGGGAAAGGGCAGGGAGGCAAAACTGCGAATCTCATCCCTCAGTTTCTTTATCGGTTCACTCTCACCAAGAATCAAACCATGATCCTGGCCGCCTCCCTTCGCGCGGCCCGGAAGTGGCTTGTGGATCGGATGGACCAGGCGGTCCAGAATCCTGCCTGCCGGAATGCCCAGGTTCACCTGCGATTCATCGGCATTCGGACATAGGCGAACTCCATCGTCGTAACCAGCTATTGCTGCGATTGCCATCATCGCCCCCAAGTTCTGGCGCGACGCAGCCATCCATATTCTCTGAATGCCTTCCTTGCTTGCCTGCTTCTTCCAGAGAATGAACTCGAGATAGTTTCTATAAGCTGGGCATGAGTCTACCGCCTCGCCCACCTTACTAAGCTCTTGTGGGGTAATGACAGTCAGTCTGGGGTGATGGTTTACTGGAATGACGTCCTTTGCGTCTTGCTTACTCTCCTTCCTGGCAGATGGCTGAACGCCCGCCACAACTACGTATATCCGACGAAAATCCGCACTTGATATCGATGATATCGTTGCCTGCAGGTCTGCAGTCAAGAATTGCGATCTGACAACGAGGGCAATTGCTTCAGTCATGGCGCCTGACGATGGAGAATAGGTTTCCTGGCGCCCTGTAGTCCTGAGATATGGTCATGCGAGCACGCATGCTCAGCGTTGTCTTGTCCAAGGCCACGACAGCCGTCGTAGTGTCCGCGAAGTCGCGATCTCGCCAGAAGTAGCGCGGCTCGCGTCGTATCGCCGTGAAGCCGACGACGACGAGCTCCTCGGTGACCAAGAGGCCGCGGCACCAACCGTAGCAACCGCTGATCTTGCTGACGTCGACCTGCGCGGCGACCCGGGCCGTGACGCGACCGCCTGCAACCTCGTAGGCAAGCACTCGCCCGTCGACACACGTGATCCAGAAACGATCACCGTCGAGGACGCCGTCGTGGGGTGGCGCAGGCGCCTCCAACACGACTCGGAACCGCGCGACATCGACGACCCGACGATCGGCGAGGCGCGTCACTAGCACCTGGTCGCCGACGAGGGCGACGTGGTTGGGGTGCACGTAGTCGCGGAGCTTGCGCCGGTGGAACGGTGCCGCCGCCGGACCCTGGTAGTAGGTGCCGGTCGGCGGATCGTCCGGAAACGAAGTCGATCCGCTCGTCCAACCCGAGCGCAGCAGCCGCGCATGGTCTTCGCGCGACGGTGTGCGCCCAGCCCAGCGCTCCGCGGACAGCCACGACGGCTCGCAGCGATAGCCACCCACGAACGAGCCGGCGAGGTCGTAGACGTCGATGGCGTCGAACCCGGTGTTGGCGACGAACATGCGCTCGCCGTCGCAGCACACGCCGTGCAGATCGTTCATGTCGGGTCGATGCAGTGTCGCCAGGTGGCGCAGCAGCGGCCCTCCGAACCGATGTAGCGCGTTGAAACTGCACACCACGAGGTCGGACTGGCCTGGAGCACCGAGCCACGCAGCGCCGGTCAGCCCCTTGTCGGGAACGTGCAGTTCCGGCGGTGGCAGGTAGGAGACCACGGTGCGGAGGTCGGCGTGCACGAGATCGACTTCGACGATGGACCCCGTCCCGTCCGCGTGACCGAGCGTCGCGAGCACCTTCATGGATCCAGCCTTCGCCAGCCGGAGCCGATGTCGCCTGGTTCGACTCGCGCGAGTTCCACGAGTTCTTGCGCCCGCCGCACGGCCGCGCTCGGCGTTGCTTCGTCGTGCATGACGCCGGCGTGGCGATGATCGATCGCCTGTCCCGCGAGTCGCGCGGCCCACCCTCCGGCCGTCCCGAGCGCGACGATCGGTTTGCCGAGCTGCCACGCCAGCGCCAGCTCCGACAGGGTTCCCGCCCCGCCCCCGATCGCGATCACGACATCGCTCATGGCCACGACGATCACGTTCCTGCCGAGCTGCAGGCCGGTGGGAACCACGACGTCGACGTGCGGGTTGGCCGTCGAACGGTCATAGCTGGGGATCACACCGACCACGTCGCCATCGCGCCAGGCGGCGGAGGATCGTGCGCCCTCGCTCGCCGCGCCCATGACGCCGCCGAGTCCGCCAGTGACCACTCGGAATCCGGCGTCGATCGCGAGGCGTCCGACCTCCAGCGATGTCGCCCGCAGTTGCGCGTCGATCGCACCACCGCTGCCGATGATTGCCACCACGCGCCGCCAGCTGCCGTGCACAGAAGTCACGCGTCGCCCCCATCGAGCCATCGGGCGGTGTCCTGCCGATGCGCCGCGATCTGCTCACCGATGCTCGAAATGCCGGCGACGAGCGCATCGATTCGTGATGGCGAGCGCAACTCGGCCTCCACGTACCGCAACCAAGTGCGCCGCTCCTGCTCGGTGCGGCCGCCGAGGATGCCGTCCGCGAGCTGCAACAGGATGTCGCGAAGCGAGGCGATCGGTGCGGCGGTCAGCTCGTGCCGTTCCCACCACGCGCCATGGCGCTCGTCGAGCCGACACAGCACGCGATCGACGAGTCGACCGGCGCCGGCAAGCCGTTCCACGACCATGGCAGCCCGTTCCGAAGCCAGGCTCGCCAGGGCCTCGCCACTGTCGTTCGTCGCCGGTGACCCATTCATGACCGTGCGAGCCGCGATTACCCCGAAGAACTCGGCGAGCAGGCTGTGCAGTGCTTCGCTACGCGTTGGCACGACCGGTAGGACGACCCGCTGGTGCAGGAGCGGCATGGGGGCCTCTACCACTGTGGTGCCACCGCCCGCGGCGAGCAGGGCTGTGCCGATCATGTCCGATCGCCGCGTCCACACGTCCCCGACCTGGAACGTCGGATAGGCATGCGCGAGCAAGGCGTCCCAGTCGAGGAAGACCGTGTTGCCGCCGCGGCGGCATCCTGTTCGTTCCTGATCTGGAATCGCCGCTGTACCGAGCAGCAGCGGGCGCGTCACCGACCGCCCCCAAGCGATACCCCTCACCTCGGTCAGGAACGCAACCAGTTCTTCGACGACGCGCCCCGGTGCCGGTCCGCGCGGCAACCACAGGAATGGCGACGAGAGGTGCTCGTCACCACCTTGTCGATGGTCATAGTAGTAGTCGGCGATCCGATACCCCGCAGCCTGTGCATCTGCCCGGTAGGGTGTGTCGGGCGCCAAGGACGCGAACCACTCCAGGTTCGCCAGCACGTCGAACAGTTGGCCGCGCAACACCGCTTCCGGGCGGATCGGCGGATCGCCGGTGACGCCGCCGAGCACGACCGAGACCTCCGGTCGCTCGCGCAGGTAGCGATCGATGGTGCCTAGGTAGTCGATCTCTTGGACCTTCAGAAGGCGTCCCTCTGGTCCGAGGCGCAACTGCGCGAAGGCGCTGTCGTCGTCGATCATCCACCACGCATCCGCGCCGAGCCCGCGCCGCTGCCGTGCTGCGATCGCCTGCACCTGCCGCCGCCGGCTCTCGCCGATACTGCGGTCGTGATGGCCGTCGTCTACCAGCTCGACGGGCAGGCCCTGCGCCATGCTGCGGGCGATGATCTGCCGGTTGCACGCCCGGTTCGCGGCGAGCCGGCTGTTCTCGACCACGAGCAGCGAGGTGGCTCGGCGCGCAGGCCAGCCGGCGTAGCCGGTCCGAGCCAACTCGGCGATGAGTCCGTCGGTCAGGCATGCGAGCGCGTCGGGCCGATCGGTGGTCGAAAGCGACACCAGGATCCGGGCCCGGTCTGGTCCGCTGCTGCGCACGTCGCCAGCTGCACGCGTCGTCGGTTCGATGCCGTTGCGTCGCAGCGCCTCGACAGCGGCTTCCAGCGGCAAGGTGTCGAGGCCAAAAGGCCCGCGCAGCAAGGCAATCAGACCCCGCTCGTCGTCGATGCGCCGGATCGTCGATCGATGGCGAGTGTGCCGCTGATACTCCGTTCCGCGCAGCGTCAGCATCACGTGTTCGCAGATGCGGACCGCCCGCAGGCCGCCGAGGAACGGGCCGAATCCCTGCTGTTGGTGGTGGCGCCGAACGATGTCGGCGAAGTCGGCGAAGGCGCGCGGCCGTGGATCGACGCGGTAGACGATCTTCGATGACTCGCCTCCGAGCCATCGAGTGAGTGTCAAGCCGTGCGCATCGACCGCAGTCGTGAACCGCCAGCCGAACCGCTCGAACGCCGACGCCTCGTGCAGCGGGAGCGGCCGTATGTATGGATGCCCGTTGCCGACGTCGCAGAGGAAGGCCTGGCCGTCGATGCGGGCCACGACGACCAGATGATCGCCGGGCGAGAGGATCGTCGCCGCGGCGAGGTGCGCGGTGTAGCCGAGCGAACGGAGCAGGGCCAGGAAGCCGGTCGCCTGCACGTGGCACGGTCCACCTTCACCGCAGAGCACTCGCTCGAGGCACGCCTCGGGCTCCAGCGGCGCCCGGTGGCCGACCCGTGCCGCGAGCAGCTCGATGTTGTGAAACGGTGACGTCCGCAGCATGGCCCACTGGAGTTGCGTCAGCGCCGCCAGCGACGGCGGCGCCACAGCGACACCCATGCGGGCCAGCAGTCGGCCGCGCTCCGGCAGAGTGTAGGAGCGGACTCCGTCGTGGAGCTGGCGCAGGCACTCGTCGGGAAGGGCGGTGATCATGACCGCCTCGCGACGTCATCGACCCAGTGCATCACGGTGCGCAGTTGACGAGCATGCACGGGCAGGGTCCAGGTCGGCACGGATTCGTCGACGCGATGGATCCTCGACGACGGGTCGTTCACACCGATCGCCAGGTAGCGAGCGCCTTCCGGGAGGTTGCGATTGAAGGGACAACCGTTGGCGAAGAACCCCTTGTTGAGCGAACGGCATTCGACGCGGTGGCCGATGCCGTACTCGCTGGCCAATTCGCCCAGGCGGCCGACGAGCGACCACAGGTCGGCGTCCGGCGGCAGGTTCGAAACGCCTGCATCTTTCACCGTACGGGCCAGGATGCGCTGGGTTCCGTCATCGTCGTGATAGCCGTTCTCCTCCATCCAGAGGGTCGCCCGCTCGCTGGCGAGGAACTCGGGCAGCAGGCGGTGCGCCGCTTGCGAACCGGTTTCCTCGTCGCCTTGCAGGATCCACAACAGTTCCGGACAGGGTGTGACTTGCGCGAACGCGTGCAGGCGCACCGCGAGCGCGACCTTGTTGTCACCGACCGCGAGACCGTGCAACCGACCGCCGTTCTCGCGCAGCTCGAAGGGCGGCGAGGACCACGCCGCGGTGTCGGTCGGCGCCGCGTCGTAGTGGCCGTAGAGGATCACTCGACCCGCGAGGCCCGATGCCTCCCGCCGCGCCACGAGGATCGGGTTGCCGTCTGCGGGTGCCAGGGTCCGGATGGTGAAGCCCGCCGCGTGCAACCTGCCAGTCAGCCACTCGACGCAGCGCTGGACATCCTCCCCACCCGGCCGGGTGTCGAAGGCCACCAGCTCGCGCGCGAGTTGCAGGATGCCCTCGGCTGGCGTCAATGCACCACGCAGGGGCAGCCACACCCGATTCCACAGCGCCAGCTTGCCGGCGCTGTACACGTTCCTGCCGCGATGCAACCGGAGCGCGCGCATCGACAGTTCCTCGTCCGCGAAGAGCTGCACCAGCTCACCACGCGTCGGCAGCACGTCGGGTGGCACACCGATGCGGGCGGCGAGGGCCGCCAGCGCCGCGTGACCGTCCGCGCTCGTCAGACGGGTTGCGCAATCCACCAGGCACAGGCGCTGGTGGACCCTGCGGTCGAGACCCAGGGCCGTGACGCAGATCAGTGAGAGCGCTTCCTCGAGGTCGTCCGTCGCCGAGAACATGCTCAGTTCGCGGATCATCGCTGCACTCCACCGCTGCCGAGGATCGGGAACTCGTCTTCGTTGAAGCGCTCGCCGCGCGCAACCCGTACGTATTCGTTCATCGGGTGCCAGACCGAATGGTCCTGGTTCCACCGGCACTCGGCATCCATGACGATCGTGATGATGGCTCGCCGCTGAGCGGCGGTGGTGTTCGGCGGCGACATGTGCCAGGACAGGCAATCGTGGAAGACGGCGCCACCGGCCGGAACCTCGACCGTAGCGGCTGCGGTTTCGCGGTCGCCCCACTGCTTGTTCGCCCGCAAGAAGTCCACCGGCGGTTGCTCGCCCTCGCAGTGAGCGCCCGGCATGAATCGCATGGCGCCAGAAGCGGCCGAGGCGTCGTCGAGGGCAACCCAGCAGGACAGCGCGCGTGGACGATCCACGGGCCAGAACGGATAGTCCTGATGCCACGGAATCGTCGACGAATGCACCGGCGGCTTCGAGATGAGGTGGTCGTGGAAGAGTTGCACGCTGACCGCACCCAGCAGGGTGCGGGCGACCTCGGCGATGACGGGGCGCTGGACGTGGGCATGGAACGCCCGGTGCTGCTTCCAAAGTCCAGTCCACTGCGAGACCACTCGACTGTAGTCGGCCAGTGTGGCGCTGCACTCCTTGGCCCACCGCGCGAGCAGTTCGTCGTGAGCCGCGCGCAGTATCTCGACCTCAGCTCGCGACAGCAGGTTGCCGACGACGACGTATCCGTCGCGGTGGAAGGCGGCAACTTGTTCGTCAGTGATCGAAACCATGTTGCGCTCCATCAGGATGCCGCCTCGAGGACGCAGTCTTCGCTGCCGCCGACCGGACGGCGCGGCGTTGGCAGGTTGAAGTCCGGCGGCAGCAACCGCAACTCGTCCACCGCCCTGCGAAGGGTCCAGGCGACGGTGCCCTTGCGCGCCACGACGATCACGCGGATCCCTCGGCTTCGCAACTCCGCGGCGATGCCCGCGAAGATGCCGTCGCCGGAACCGATCACCACGCGGCCGACCCGATTGAGGTTCTGTTGCACGCGCATGATGTCGAGCAAGGCATGATCGGCGCCACTCGGACCCGAGCGCAGCCGACGCAGGCCAGAGCGCTGTGGCCAGTTCATCATCAAGCGCCTGGCGGCAAAGTGGCTCGTCGCAATCGCCCACCGATCGCCCGGCTGCGACCTGGCTGCTGCGACGTAGGCGCGGAAGACCTGCGCAACGACCGAAGCACCCGCCGTCATCGAACCGACGAGGTTCTCGAGGTCGATCACGTGCAGGCAGAGGTCGGGGCTGCCTACCTTGCTGAGTCGCGCCGTCGGCGTGGGGCACTGATTCAGCCTCGGACGCGTTCCGGCGGGCAGCTCGGCAGCTTGGTGCGAGCGGAGTCGAGCGAGGGGGCGCGGGGTCAGGTTGGGTTGCATTCGTGAACCCCTTCGAGCAAGGCGTGTACCAGGTCCCTTCGCAGTGGATTCACCTGGAGACCCGGGGCACGCTGGGTCAGCTGGGCGAGCATGCGTGCTGCAATTCAAGCAATCCAGCTCGATTCCTGTGGTCGCGCGGACCGCCCGCCCGATCGCCTGCGAGCACCGCCAGCGCCCTCGGCCACAGCGATCCATAACCCCCTGGGCGGCCCAATGTTCGATGCGCTGGCAAGTGGTCGGAAGGGCCCGCCACCCGCCCTCGATCCAGCCCGTCGCGCCGGGCCGACGACCGCCGGTATCGTTCTTGCCCTCGTTCGAGCATGACCGACTGCATCCTTGGTCTTGGCGGTTTCGACCACGATGGGGCGGCCGCACTGCTCGCCGACGGCCGCATCGTCGGGAGCCTCGAGTGGGAGCGGGTGTCGAGACGTCGCTACGCCGGGCTGCGGACGTTCGCCGAGGTCGACGCCCTGCTGACCGCCACGGGATGGGACCTGTCGCAAGTCCGGGTCATCGCATGGGCCGACCACGAACGCTTTGGTATGCCAGAGATGATGCCGGTGCGCGAGGGGCTGCGCCGACGCTTCCCTCGCGCTGAAGTCATTCCCGTGGATCACCATCGCTGCCACCTTGCTTCCGCTTGGTATGTGAGCGGGTTTGCGGATGGTGCCGTCTTGAGCATCGACGGCAAGGGTGACGGAGCATCGGCCGCGATCGCAATTGGTGCGGGCGACGAACTCAGGGAGGTTCAGCGACAGCCGTCGTCGTCGAGCCTGGGGCGAACCTGGCACGCGCTGGCGATCGCCTGTGGCTATTCGCACTTCGCTGCAGCGGGCAAGGTCATGGCGCTTGCGGGTTATGGCGAACCCCGCTTTGTCGAAGACTTGCTGGCCTGGACCCAACTGCACGCGGATGGCGGCTTCACGTTCAAGGCGCCCGGGGAGGCTCGCGGAAATGGACCGACGTTCCGCCGCGCCCAGGCTCAGGCCGAGTTTTTCCGAGACTCGAGCCCGGCCAAGCCCCCAGCCGGACGCACGCCGATCTCGCCGCCAGCGTGCAGGTGTGGACGACCCTGCTGGTCGAGAATCTCGCCAGCGCTGCCGTGAGGGTTGCAGATAGCCGCAATCTGTGCATGGCGGGTGGCGTTGCGCTCAACGTCGTGGCCAACACTCACATCCTCCGCGCCCGAGTCGCCGACCGACTCTTCGTCCAGCCTGCAGCCGGCGATTGCGGGCTGGCGCTCGGCGCGGCACTGGCAGTCAACGCGCGGGCCATGGTCCAGCCGGGCGGAGCCGCGCGGTTCTCGCCCTACCTTGGAAGGGCGTTCACGGATGCGCAAGCGCAGCCAGGGATCGCCGCCATGGATGGCCTCGTCTGTCGTGATTGCGACGACCCACCCGCGGCGGCGGCGGCAGCAATCCTGCGAGGAGAACGCATCGGGTGGTTCCAGGATCGCGAAGAGTTGGGTCCGCGGGCATTGGGTGCTCGAAGCATGCTCGCCTTGCCGTCGACGCGCGGACAGCGCGACCGGATCAACGCCGCCAAGGGGCGGGAGCCCTACCGCCCCCTCGCCCTCGCGCTCACGCCGTCCATCGACCGTGAGCGGTTCGAAGGGGCTGCCTGCCCCTACATGCTGCTCAGCCATCAAGTCCGACCGGATGCCGCTCGAGGCCTCGCGGAAGGCCTGCACGTCGACGGCACTTCGCGGCTGCAGAGGGTCGACGAGCAGAGTGCCGACGGATTCGCCGAACTGCTCGACGGCCTCGCGCGCGCTCGTGCTCCGGCATCAGTCATCAACACGTCCTTGAACGCCGATGGCGAACCCATGGTCGGAGAGCCCGTCGATGCGGCCCGTCTGGTGCAGCGCGGCGTCATCGATCGTCTCTTCGTCGGCGGACTGCAAGTCGAAAGGACTTGAGGCGACAGCCAGTGAACCCCCGCCACCAGCCACCCGATCGCGAGGCCTTCGCACTCGACGGTTTCACGGTTGTCCGCGAGATCGTCACGGCTCACGAAGTCGCGGCCCTCCGGACCATCATCGACGATTTCATCGTCACCGGCATCGAGCCAACGCGTCAGGTGCTCTACACGCACGCCGAGCCGGCTGAATCCCGGCCCGCGATGACGCGGATAATGCACCAATGGCTCAATCCACACCGGCGTGTTCCTGAGACCCTGGTGAGCGCTCTGTCCGCGGCGCGGAGCCTCGCCAGCGCAATCCTCGGCGAGCCCCCAGTGTTGTTCCAGGATGTGCTGCTCGACAAGCGTGCCGGACACGCCGCGTTTCCGTGGCATCAGGACATGCCATACTGGCCCGTTGATCGCCAGGATGGGATCATCGTCTGGGTGGCTCTGGATCCGGTCGACGCGGCAGCTGGCGGCGTGCACGTGCTCCGCCACAGCCATCAGCAAGGCGAAGGTCCGCCGATCGATCTTCACACCGGCTCGCCACAGTCAGGAGGGCAACCGATCGAATGCCCGATGGACGGCGAGATCCTCTGCCCGATCCTCGCGCCGGGGGACGCACTGGTGTTCCACACCCTGACGTGGCACTGCTCGCCGCCCAGAGACAGTGCAGGATCTCGGCGCGCCTGGGCCTCCTCTTGGCTTTCCCGTGGGACACGGTGGAACATCGGCCGGGCGCCGCGCCACCCCCTTGCGAGCCTTGTCGCCGACGGCAGTGAGGTGACCGAATGGAGACGATGAAGCCATCGCGCCTGACCTGGATCGTCGGTCCACCGGGCGCGGGGAAGACGACTTACGCAAACGCGTTACGCAGCCACTGTCGTGTCGTGGAGTTCACGGAAATGCTGCGGCCCCTGGTCGAACCGGTCCGGATGAGGCACGGCATCCTCGGGGCGAACGCACGCCTGATTGAACTAGTGAGGCATCTGGAGCTCCGCCCCGAGAACCGTGACCTGCCGCAGTTGGTCGTGGTCGCTGGCATCGTCGAGGAGAAAGCTCTGTTCCCGCTTGTCGATGCGGGAGAGTCCGTGTGGCTGCTGCTGCCATCGATCGATGATTGGCGTCGCCAGCTGCGCAATCGCCCGCCGACCGGTCCAGCGGGTGTGGCCTACGATGACTACAGCTATGCGGAGCGATGGTACGCGATCTTCACCAGCTGGGTGCATCGCGGACTTCCCCTGCTGCTGATCCAACCTGCTCACCGTTCCGACCTGCTGGGTCATCCTTCGTGATCCGCCCTTGGACGGAGCGCGCCGTCAGCCACGTATCTGCGGGTGGCAGCACGAGTGTTGGGCCTTGGCCGTGCGTCGTCGACCCGCCGGACGCGTGCGCGCTGGTGCGGCGTATCCTGGTGCGGGTGGTGTCGGGTCACTGCGAACGGCTGGAAAACATCTCCGTTGTCGCTGAGGGGCGACTGCCGCGGAAGTGCGGAGGACCTGCGGGAAGCCGCCATGGCGACGCAGAGTCGCGAGGCTGACACTTGACCCGGGTTGCGAACGGTCAGCAACGCGAGTTGCGGGGTTCTTGGGGCAGTTCTTGGTAGCGGGGGCAGTCTGTGACGGATGCTCGTGCCGCGGATCTCGGGAGTGGTCTGGCCACTTCGCGGAATCTGCATCTGCCGTTAGCCTGCAGCACGTGCTCGGGCGACCGGATATCGAGCATGAACAGCGCGGGGCTCGCGACGATTTCGAAGGCGTCTTGCGCGCGACTCGCGGTGACGTTGCGGCGGTGGGGGTCGAAGAGGAGCCCGAGCCCGCGTGGAGCGTCTGCCGCCGAGGAACTCGCGCACGAGCAAGACGACGACCGGTGCCTCCTGCCCTTGGAACTTGTCGACCGTGCCGACGCGTGCGACCCCGATGTTCTGAAACGCGCCCCGCCGGCGGGGGTGTCGCGGCGTGATGCTGGCAAGGGTGCCGTGACTTCGGGCAGGTCGTGGCGGGGGATCGGGTGTCCAGTGTGGTCCAACGCGATACGCGCCGTCGGGTTCGCGCCGATCGAGCAGGCACTTGACGGATGCCAGGCTGATTGCGTAGTGTGCGTGCAGCATCTGGACAGCCCGCTGCGCGAGCGACGGGCGGCCAACCTGCCGAGGAGCGGCAAGGTGGTAGGGTCAGGCGGCGGCGCCTGATCGATGCGCGCGGGTGTTCGACCCGGCGAACAAAGGCTCCTGCGGCGCGATGCGCCGCGCCGGGTGCAACCAGGACAGCCAGCATGCACCCATCGATCCAATTCCGCGGTTTGGTCCACTCCGCGACTCCGTCTGCTTGCTGCCGTTTTGCCGGACCGTCGGGGACGGTGTCCGCCCTCGAGCCGTCGTTGCTCCGAGCCTACTTGGAGACCAGCTACGCAGTGTTCGGCCCGCGGCCGTTCCCTTTGCACGTTGGTGCGGTCAGTCCGGAACTGCTCGTGGAGCATCGTGCCCACCGCCTGCCCGGCAGCGCGTTCGTGACGGCGTGCAACCCGTTCAGCCGCAGCCTGACTGCTGCCGAGAACGTTGCGCGTCACGAGACTCTGCGCGCGGAGCTGCAGCATCGTGGGTTGCGCAGCCTCGAAGGACACGGCCATCACCCGAGCAACGGATGGCCGCCCGAACCGAGCTTCCTCGTGTTCGGCCTCGAGCTGGCCGCTGCCTGTGATCTCGGTCGCCGCTGGGAGCAGAACGCGATCGTGTGGGCGGGTCCCGACGCCGTTCCGGAACTCATCGTGCTTCGATGAATCCACATCACCCGACTGCTGGACGCAGAGGCGCTGCGGGCCGCTCGCCAAGAGCTCCCCGCGCCCACAAGTGAGACACACATGCCGATCCAAGAAGGTCTGTTCTCCTCCGAGTCCGTCTCCGAGGGTCACCCCGACAAGCTCGCCGACCGCATCTCCGACAAGGTGGTCGACGCGTTCCTAGCACGCGACCCGTCGGCCCGCGTCGCCTGCGAGACGCTGCTCGCCGACCAGTGCGTCGTGGTGGCCGGCGAGTTCCGCACGCGCGATCCGCAGGTCTTCCGCGAGGTGCGCGCCCTCGTGGTTGGCCTCGTCACCGAGGTGTTGCTCGACGCCGGCTACACCGACGCAGCGTCCGGCATCGACCCCGACCGCTGCGAAGTGCAGGTGCGTTTCCACGGCCAGTCGCACCAGATCGCCCAGGGCGTCGATCGCGGCGACGGCGTGATCGGGGCCGGCGACCAGGGGCTGATGTTCGGCCACGCCTGCGACGAGACTCCCGAACGCATGCCGGCGCCGATCGTGTTCGCGCATCGGCTGGTGCGGCGGCAGGCCGAACTGCGCCGCGGCAAGGTCATTCCTTGGTTGCGACCCGACGCGAAGTCGCAGGTCACGTTTCGCTACGAAGATGGGCGTCCGGTCGCAGTCACGACGATCGTGTTGTCGACGCAGCATGCCGCGGATGTCGACCAGGCGACGGTCCACGACGCAGTGCGGCGGCAGATCATCGACGTCGTCGTTCCTGCCGCGCTGCGGGCCCACGATTGCCGCGTGCTGATCAACCCGACGGGCTCGTTCACCATCGGTGGCCCGAACGGGGACACCGGGCTGACCGGCCGCAAGATCATCGTCGACACCTACGGCGGGGCCGCGCCACACGGAGGCGGCGCCTTCTCTGGCAAGGACCCGTCGAAGGTCGATCGCTCGGCGGCCTACATGGCTCGCTTCCTCGCGAAGCAGGTCGTGGCGCGTGGTTGGGCCCGGCGATGCACGCTGCAGCTCGCGTATGCGATCGGCATCGCGGAGCCGGTGAGTTTCCTCGTCGACGCTGATGGGTGCGATGGCCGGCGCAACCGCGAGATCGCCGCCGCACTCGCGGCGGAGTTCGACCTGACGCCGGCGGGGATCATCCGTCGCCTCGATCTGCAGCGACCGATCTACTATCCAACGGCGGCCTACGGGCACTTCGGGCGGGAGGATCTCGGATGTCCCTGGGAACGATCATGAGGGTGCGGGTGTCGTTCGATCCAATGAGGTGTGTTCGCGTGTCCGACGCGGTCGCAGGCAGGCTTGTCGACGCATTGGGCCGAGGAGTTACAGCATGAAGCCAAAGTCAGCAGTCGTTGTCTTCGAACAGGACCAGGACAACATGGTCTCCGATTGGACCGACAGGATCGTGGTCACTCGATCCAAGTCGGGGCACTACGGTGTCGTGTTGCGCAAGTTCTGCCGACCGTTCGAAACCAGCCGGCACAAGTCGTGGGTCAATTGGGAGCAATGGCGTGCCGAGCGTGATGTGGCGAAGCTGACGAAGGCGCTCCGTGACGCGGAATCCAGTGTGTGCCTTCCGCTGGACTGGTCCCACGTCATCGCGAAGATCGCGACCATCCACTGGATGACTGCGGTGACCGTGGCTTGCAAGATGGAGATGGAGTGGCCGGCTCCAAGACAGGGTCAGGTCCATGCCGAACTGTCCACTGCCGCCCCGCACGACGTGGAGCAGTTGCTGCAATCCGTCAGGTCCTGGGAGCATGAGGTTCTGCTCGATGTGCTGCGGCACTTGCACGCGAGAACCAAGGTCCCGGCACCGGGCGCAACGGAAGGGCTGCCCACGGCCGCATCGCCGAAGCGCTCAGGCACTGCTCGGCCACATGGATCGCATCGGGCCTGGCGATGTGCGGAGCGGCGGCTGTTCGGCGATCCCTCGCTCCTCCTGAGCCGTCACCCGGACTTCGGACTGGGGTTCCGTGCAAGCCTGATCGAGGGTCCGAACATCGACCTCTTTGCTCTGGCCGGCTTCCGATCGGCCGACCTCCAACTCGCCGTCCAGGATCGCACCAACTGGTGCCATCTCGTCGATCTCTGCCCGTCGGCAAAGCGCATCGAGGTGGGGGCGCAGGACGGGCCGGGGATCAGCGACGCCCTCTATTGGGTGGCCGTGCAAGATCCAGTGGCATTGGCGCAGGAACTGCGCGAAGCGATCGTCTCGTTTGGGGTCGCACGACGCCCCCGTGCGTGACATGGTGGCTTGGGGGCGGACGTCAAGACCAGAGATGCAGCGGTGCCCCCCAACGCCGCTCATATGCAGTGACTCCGACCTGAGCTCCGACGGCGAGTTGGCTGCAGCCGATTCCCCCATTCTCTGTTGGCACCGCTTGACTACTCACTCGGTTTGGCCCGTCGCTCTGCAGAATACCCCTGCGTTTCGAGCCATGCCTGCACCTCCTCCAGCTGACGCTCGTGCAGGTGGTGGAAGGTGTGAATGAAGCCAGACTCGCGCTTGCCGAAGCGCTTGTAGGCTTCCCGACAGACAGAATCGGAGATGCTCGAGTGCTCGGCTGGCCAGAACGGGTAGTCGCCGTCGCAGAAACCAGGCAATTGCTCTGGATGGAATGGGCTGTTGCGTGCGAGAAGCTCGTCTTCTGGATCGGACGGTTCCCTCGCCTCGCCGAGCAGGTCCGGCCCGAACAGGTCCTCGTAGTTCAAGAGTAGGCGATCCCGTTCTTCCTCCGGCAGCGCGTCGAGGAACTCGCCCCAGGTCTTCGCACACATGGCCCGGTGGATGCCCTGGAGCAACTCGTAGTCTTCCAGGGTCGTGATGACCCAGCCGATGTGGTCGCGGTAGAGGACGTAGCGGCGCGAGTTGCGTCGTGTCGCTGGTCCCGTCGAGCTACCGAGGCCGGCCTTGGATGCTCGTTTCGTGGGTGTCGAGAGCGGAATGGCCACCTCTCGGAATCTGCACATGCCGTTCGCCTGCAGCATCTGCTCGGGCGACCGGACATCAGGCATGAACAGCGCGGGGCTCGCGACCATGACGAAGGCGGCTTGCGCGCGACTCGTGGCGACGTTGAGGCGGTGGGGGTCGTAGAGGAACCCGAGCCCGCGTGGAGCGTCCGCCGCCGAGGAACTCGTGCACGAGTAGACGACGACCGGTGCCTCCTGCCCTTGGAACTTGTCGACCGTGCCGACGCGTGTGCCCCCGATGTGCTGCAGCGCGCGCCGGAGCGCGCTGACCTGGGCGTTGTAGGGGGCGATGACCAGCACATCTTCGGGACGGAGCGCGGCAACGCGACCGGCGCGGTTCGTCCACGTTGCACCAGGCCGCAGGATGCTCCGAAGCAAGGTCTCGATCGCAGCGACTTCCTCCGGTGCGGATGCCTGGTTGGCCGTGTGCGCGCACTCCAGCAAGAACAAGCCAGCGCCGTCGATGGCGCCCGTGCCCGCCAACTGCTGTCGCTCGCAGCCGGGGCGTGGCCGCAGTCGGCCGTCGTAGTAGAGCTCCGAGGTGAAGGAACAGAGCGGCGGAGGCAGGCGCCAGGTGTCGGGCAGGAAGAGCCCCTGGTGATCTCCGAGTGTCTGGCGATCGCGTCCGATGAGATGAGTCAGCGCGGCGACGTCAGCGCCTTCGGGATGCGCGCCCTTCTGCGGCTGATCGAGTTGTTGCGGGTCGCCGAGCAACACCAGGTTCCGCGCGCATCGCGCGATCGCCAGCAGTTGCGCGAGGGACATCTGGCCGGCTTCGTCGACGAAGAGGTAGTCGAGGCACTCGGTGGCCGTGGGTGATGCCCACAACCAGGCGGTGCCACCGACCACGGTGCCCGCCGAGATCGCTGCGAGTGCCGCAGCGCCCTTCTTCTCGTATTCGATGCCATGAGGGGGATGCTCATCGTGCTTGTGCAGCAGCCGCAACGGGGTGCCGGCCGTCTGGGTGGCCTGGAGCACGGCCTCAAGCAGGTTGTCGATCACCTTGTGCGAGACCGCGGTGATGCCGACTCGCGCTGTCCGGGCGAGTTCTGCGATGGCATGTCCGCCGGTGTACGACTTGCCCGTGCCCGGAGGGCCCTGCACCGGCAGCACGCCACCCGTGAGGGCTCGGCAGATCCGGACCGTGGCCTCGACTGAGGACTCGCCGGCGCGACGCAGTGGGGCGTCGGATTCTGGGGTGCCGGTTGGCGGGCGACGCAGCAGGAGCCGGCTCGCCGGGGCGAAGGGGCCCGCTTCGCTGAAGCCGTGCGAGCGCACGGACTCTGCAAAGTCGAGCAGCGCGGATTCCAGTGCATCGCTGGCCACGACCTGGTCACGGAACACCGCGCTCGGGCGCAGGGAGCCAGTTGCGCTCCCCTGCTTGATCACGATCTGGCGAGCGATCAGATCGATCTCCGCCACGCTCCCGAGACCTGTGCCGACCCCTTCCTGCTGCGGGTCGTCTTCGCGCACGACGTAGACCGCGTCGCCGGGGTCGATAGCCGTCTCCTGGGCCGGGAACTCGTAGCGGCACCGCAGGCTGCGGTCGCCCTTCTGCTTCGCGTCCACGCCGACGAACTTCAGGCTGGCCAGCATCTCACGCTCGTCCATCCGCTCCTCTGCTGGGAGCTCCCGCAGCCGGAAGTGCTCCCACCATGCACTCTTCATCTCGCGGCGGAAGTAGCCGACGAGGTCGGCAAGCAACGCCTTGGCGTGTTGCTCATCGTTGCGCGACTCCGCGGGGGGCAGGTCTCGCAGCAGCCCGTCCCGCAAGTCGACGACGCGCGCCTCCCGTTCGCGGATGGCCGGCGCTGCTTCCACCGGGCGCGCGATTGGTCTCGTGATCACCGCGCCCCGGCCCAGGGCCTCGGCGCGTTGTCCCTCGAGCCACCGTCGCAAGGCGACTGTCGCGAGGCAGTCGTCCTCGTTGTAGGCGGCGACTTGGCGGCGCAGTTCGCCAGGGATCGCGCCCTTCTTCAGTTCGAGCGACAGTTCGAGGTCGCGGCGAGCTTCGCCGGCGATGCGCAGGTCGAGCTGGCGGGTGAAGCCGATCACCTTCTCCAGGTCCTTCAGACCGTAGCTCTCGACGCCGATGCGCAGTGCTTCCTTGACCACGCGATGCAGGTCGACGAAGCGCTCGCCACGGAGCAACTCGTCGAGCACGTCACCGTGCGTGTCGTGGCGGCTGCACATCCGCCGCAACGCCGCGACTTCGTATGCACCGAAGTGGTAGACGTGCAGGTCGTCGTGAGCCTCGCGACGCGCCCGGATGAAGTCGAGGAAGCTGATCAGCGCCTGCTTCTCGGCGGCGTGATCGAATGCCCAGAGCTGCGAGTAGACGAAACGGTTGCCGTCGAAGTGTCCGTAGCCCGTCAGGTACTCGAGTCCATGCTGACCGACGAACGGGTCGCCCTCGAAGTCGAGGAACACGTCGCATGGCGACGGCTCGGGCAGGCGATGGAAGCCGCATCCGGGTGCGATCGGCAGGTGCTCGACCGGGATCTGACCTGTCGTGCGCGCCTGCAGCTGCAGCTTCGCCTGGTGCGCGAGTCGGTCGTAGGCCTCACGGCGGCCACGCTCGGGCGGCGCTGGCAAGGTCCCAGCGCTGGCGAAGGAGGCCAGCGTGGGCAGGTTCTGCCGCAGCAGTTCGCGAACCTGGGAGCGTGAGCTGCCGGCGATCAGCGAAGGGTGGTCGTCACTCCGTCGCTGCTTGTCGCAGTGCTGCCAGTAGGCACAGACGTCGCAGTGCGCAACCGGCTCGGGGTAGGTGGCGGGCGGCGGTGTGGAGGTTGCTGCGCCACTCAGGTGGTCGCGGATGGCCCGGAAGTAGGCGGCGTAGTCTGCGGTCCGGTAGCGCTCCGCTTTGGCCGGGGTCACCACATGGAACTGCGCGGGCACGGTGCCCTGCATGCCGTGCAGCAGTTCGCAGTAGGTCAGCAGCTGCAGCAGGGATCCGGCCTTGGTCTCCGCGGCGAGTTTCGTGTCCACCGGCTCGTAGCTGTGGGCGCCGAGTGAGGAGGGCGTGGCGACACGCAGCAGCACGTCGGCGATCCCAACGAACGTGTCACTCCCGAGTGGTGCCTGGACGATCACGTCGGCGCCAGTCTGCATCGCCGCGAGCGTCGCGGCCGGGTCGCGGGAGTGGGAGAGGTCGACGACCTGGCGACCCTGGGTGCGCAGAGTGTCGATGTAGGTTCGCTCGTGCTCCTTGCCACGCTGGATCATGGCATCCAGGCGCGCGTCGGTTCTGAAGACGTCACGGAGCTCCCCGGCGAGGTGCTTCCGCTCGAGCTGGGTGCGGTGCTGGCAGGCGAGGTGGTTGGCGACGTCAGTCGGGGTGAACGTGATTCCTTCGCCGCAGGCCTTCATGCCGCAGAGTGTTGGTGGAAGGCGCTTCCAGGCAAGGGCCTTCCCTGTGGTTTGACGTCGTGCTGAGAGTCTCGAGCCTGCGTCCAAATCGCGGTTTCCCTGTCGCTCTCTGCACTTCCTCGGCAGTCGCCCGTCCGCTGAAACCCGAGACTTGAGAGCAAGTGCCGACCTACCCGCGCGACACTCGCTCCGCGCCGAACCTCGCGAACCGTGAACGCTGGCCAGGATTCCGCGCCAGGATCAACGACCGTAGCGTCGGCCAGAACTCAGTCACGCAGTGGCGACCCTGCATGTTGCGACGCACGAATGCCGTCCGCCCGAGGATGTGGTGTCGCTTCATCTCTTCCCAGTGCAGGGGGGTTGCGAGGGTCGCTACGCGCTGCACTTCCGCCATCCAGTCCTTGCCCTTCTTGTAGTCAGCGGTCCTCCATGTCGCGTCCTTGGTGAGCACGAACACATCGGCGATGTAGCTGTCCGGCGACGCCCGGTGGAAGAGAACCAGGTCCCCCCTCCTGGCTTGACGCGGCACGCTCCATGTCGAACGCATGCGCGTGGCCTGGAGCGACGCGCGGAAGACCCCACGCACGGCTTGGATCCAGACGTTGAACCCAAGGTTGTAGAACCGGCGAAGCTCGATGATGCGCAGCCCCGGCGGCGCATTCGCCCAGTCGTCGATCCAGCAGACGATCAGGTCGCACTTCTTCGGGTCGTGCCCGTGCGCACGGAAGCTGCTCGATCGGAACTCGAACTCGATCCTCGAGCGCTTCGCACCCTGGACCCCAATGCAGTCAGGAAAGGCAGCCTGGATGCTCTCGACGCGCATCCCGAGCTCACGGCGCGCGAGGTCCGCGAACAAGAACACGACGCCCTGCTCGTTCTCCGGGGCGTAGTCCATCGGCGCATCGTGCGGCAGGCGAACAGGCTGGGGCCTTCGACGCGACCGGTTCCGGCTCATGCCCTCGAGGCTACGCGCTCTCGTGTGGCGACTCCACCCGACGAGACTCCCTCGCAGTCGCCGCAAGGCGCCTTGCATCAACGACAAACGCGGGGGCCGCGAGCGTCGCGGCCGGGCTTTCTCTACTGTGTGTCTCGACTCGCGGCGCCCTGCTGAGTCTGCGCCGTCGCTCGCTCGCCGGGGCCAACTCCGACCCCAGCCAAGCACAACGATGCGCTGGCACCACGAGGAAGAAGTGGTCGGGCTGGCCGGATTCGAACCGGCGACCTACTGGTCCCAAACCAGTCGCGCTACCAAACTGCGCTACAGCCCGACGCGCGCACGCTAACGGCGCCAACGCAACAAGGGAAGCAACCGCCGCCGGCCCACGGTCAGCGGCCGTCGCCTTCCTTCTTCTCGGCCTTCTCGGGCGCGGCGGCCTTCGGCTCCTCCTTCGCCGCCGGCTTCTCGACCAGCCGTTCGTGCGGCCGCAGGTGCCGCGCGAAGAACGACTGCATGCTGGTCAGGAAGTGCACGCGGTCCTTGCCGACCAGCCCGTGCTTCTGCATCGGGTACGGGAAGTACTCGATCAGCTTGCCGTGCTCGATGCAGCGATCGACGAAGGCGAGCGTGTGCGACCACATCACCGTCCGGTCGTCGGTGCCGTGCACCAGCAGTAGCGGATCCTGCAGCCGGTCGACGAACGGCAGGCAGCTCGAATTGGCGTAGCCCTCGGCGTTCTCGGCCGGCGAGTCCATGTAGCGTTCGGTGTAGCCCGTCTCGTACATCGTCCAGTCCGTGACCGGTGCGCCGCTGACGCCGCACGTGAACACGTCGGGCGCGCCGAGCAGGAGCCGCAGCGTCATGTAGCCGCCGTACGACCAGCCATGCACGCCGACGCGCGCGGGATCGACGAACGGCTGCTGCCGACACCACGCGACGGCGCTCAACTGGTCGAGCACTTCGAGCATGCCGAGCCGCCGATGCACGGCCTGTTCGAAGGCGATGCCGCGGTTCGGCGTGCCGCGGTTGTCCAGGCGGCACACCACGTAGCCGGCCGCCGCGAACGCCTGCAGCCACGGCGACGCGCCGCCCATCCAGCGGTCGGTGACGAGCTGCACCTGCGGGCCGCCATACACGTAGAGCAGCAGCGGGCAGCGTTGGCCTTCGGCGAGGTCGGGCGGCAGCAGCAGGTGTCCGTAGAGCACCGTGTCGTCGTCGGCTTTGATCTGGAACAGCCGCTGGGTCGGCAGCGCCATGCCGGCGAACGGATCGGGCGCAGCCGGCAGTGGTGTCGTCGTGCCGGTGGCGAGGTCGAGCACGAGAGAACTCGGCCGCGTCTCGAGGTTCGACCAGGTCACCGCGGCGAGCTGGCGATCGGGCGACAGCGTCGCGTCGTGCGTGCCGCGTTCGCGCGTGAGTTGGCGGCAGTCGCTGCCGTCGAGGGTTGCCTGGAACAGATGCAGCTGCCGCGGATCCTCGCCGCTGGCCAGAAACCACGCGCGGCTGCCGTCGTCGGCCACCGCGAGCAGGCGCTGCACGTCGAACGCGCCCTTGGTGACCTGCACCGCGTTGCCACCGTCGGCGGCGTGCAGCCACAGATGCCGGTGTCCGCTGCGCGTCGACCACCACAGGAACCGTCCGTCGGCCAGGAACGTCGCCGGATGCAGCGGCTCGACCCACTCGGCGTCCTGCTCCTCGAGCAGGGTCGCCGTGCGTTTGCCGGTCGTCGCGTCGTAGCGCACGAGCTCGAGCCGATCCTGGCCGCGGTTCAGGCGCGCGACGACGACGCCGTCGTTCGGCGCGAACGCGAGGTTGGTCTGGTAGACGTCCTCGTCGGGATCGGCCTGCAGCCAGTGGATCGCGAAGTCGCGCGTGTCGCAGACGGCGATGCGCACGCGCGCGTGGGCGCGACCGGCCATCGGGTAGCGCCCGGCGACCGGACGCGGCGGCACGGCCGTCAGGTCCTGGTAGGGATACGGCTCGATCACGCGCTGGTCCTCGGTCGTCCAGGCGACGAAGCGGCCGTCGTTGCTCCAGAAGATGCCGCGCGTGATGCCGAACTCGGCGCGGTGCGCCGCGCCGCCGTGCACGACGTCGGGACTGCCGTCGAACGTCAACTGCCGCAGCCGGCCGTTCTGCTGCTGCAGCCAGAGCTGGTGGTCCTTGCGGTAGCAGACGGCACCGTCGCCCGGCGCCACGACGTGACCGGGGGCGCCGTCCGCCGACGAGGGCTGCCACTCGAGCACGGTCGTGGCCCGCTCCGCGCCCAGCGTCCAGTGCTTCACCGCGGTCGGGAGTTCGATGCGCAGCGTCGTCGCATCGTGCCACGACAGCGGCGGGAACCGTCCGGCGCCGTCGGCCGGCAAGCCGAGCGCCGTCCGCAGCGTCGTCGCCGCGACCAGCACTTCGTCGACGAGCTTGCCGTCGACGAACCGATGCAGCGTCTGCTGACCAGCGGCGTCGGTGCGCATGACCGTCGCTTCGTGGCCGCCCGGCAGCCAGAACACCTCGGGCGGGGCGTAGGCCAGCGCCGGGCCGCGGGACAGCACCCAGGCTAGCGTCAGTTTCTCGGGGTCCTGCGCCGATGCAGGAAACGACACCAGCAGCGCGGCGAACAGAACGACGGCGCGATACGGCACGGCCATGGGACGCGGGCATCATCGCGGAGCATCGCAGCCGACGCCACGGTTGCGCCGTCGGCCGTGCTGCGTCAGGATCCGAACGCTGCCGAACTCGTGACCGTCTCCCATCCCACTCCGCCGGCCGCCGAGACGAGCGTGCGCGGTCGCCGGACCCGCCTGGCACTCGTCGGCGGCGGCTTCATCGCCGACGTGCACCTGCAGGTGCTGCGCGCCGTTCCGGACGTCGAAGTCGTCGTGGTGTGCGATCCGCAGCGCGAACGCGCCGAGCGGCTCGCCAAGAAGCACGGCGTGTCGCGAACGGCTGCGTCGATCGAGGCAGCAGCAGCCGCGACCGGGATCGATGCCGTGCACGTGCTGGTGCCGCCGCACCTGCATGCCGAGGTCGCCGCCCAGTGCCTGCGCCTTGGGCTGCACGTGCTCGTCGAGAAGCCGATGGTGCCGCGCGCTGCCGACGTCGAAGCCCTGGTCGCCGCGGCCTCGCGCGGGCAGGTGCTCGCGGTCAACCACAACCAGACGTTCCATCCATCGGTCGCGCGCCTGCAGGCGCACCTCGCTGCGGGGCGGCTCGGCCGGCTCGAACACGTCTCGCTGCAGCACCACGTGCCGCTGCGCCAGTTGCAGACCGGCGACGTCGGGCACTTCATGTTCCAGACCGAGGCGAACATCCTCTGGGAACAGGGCGTGCACCTGTTCTCGGTGGTGTACGCGTTGCTCGGCGCTTGCCGCTCGGTGCGCGCGATCGCCGGCGAACGGCGGCCGTTGCCGAACGGCGTGTCGTTCGTGCGCGAGTGGCTGCTGCAGCTCGACTGCGAACGCGGCACCGCGAGCGTGCGCATGGCGTTCGGCGCGTCGTTCCAGGAGACGACGCTGCAGGCGATCGGCAGCGACGGCGGTGCGTTGCTCGACCTGCAGCGCGGGACGTGCTGGCTGCGCCGCAAGACGCGCTGGCTCGACTTCCTCGATGCCAGCAGGAACCTCGCGAACGGGGCGTTGCATCTCGCCGGTCGCTCGTTCGGCACCCTGCTCGGCTACGCGCTCGGCCTGTTCCGGCTCCGCTTCCCCGACGATCCGTTCCTGCGCGGCATGCGCGGCTCGCTGTACTCCTTCCACGCCGCCGTGCGCGGCGAACGTACGCTCGCCGCAGCGATGACGCCGGCCGCGGCGGTCGCCGTGCTGGCGATGTGCGAACGCGCCGCCGAGGCCGCCGGCGTGTCGACCACGCCGCCGCCGGCGCCGGCACCGTTGCCCGCACCGGGGCCCGCGCGCCGCGGCGAAGTCGTCGTGCTCGGCGGCACCGGCTTTCTCGGCCGCCGGTGCGTGCAGCGGCTGCGCGCCGCCGGGGTGCCGCTGACCCTCGTCGTGCGCAAGCCGAACCTGCTGCCGACGGAGTTGCGCGACGGCTCGGTGCGGGTGTTCGCGGGCGACGCGGGCGATGCGGACGTGCTCGCGCGCGCGTTCGCCGGTGCGCACGCCGTGCTGCACCTCGCGACGGCGGCCGGCGACGATCCCTCGCGCGTCGAAGCGGCGATGGCCGCGGCCGTGCGCACCGCTGGCGAGGCGGCGCTCACTGCGAAGGTGGCACGCTTCGTCTACGCGAGCAGCACCGCGGCGCTGTGGCTCGGCGACGACGGCAGCATCGACGGTGCCGCAGGCACCGATCCCCGACCGGCGGAGCGTTCGGCCTACGCGCGCGGCAAGATCGCCGCCGAAGGCGAACTCGCGGCGCTGCGCAGCAAGGGCCTGCCGCTGGTGATCGTGCGGCCGGCGATCGTCGTCGGCGACGACGGCATCCGCGAACACTCGGGCGTGGGCCTGTGGGTGCGCGACAACCACTGCGTCGGGTGGGGCCAGGGCCGGCACGCGCTGCCGTTCGTGCTCGCCGACGACTGCGCGCAAGCGCTGGTCGCCGCCCTTTCGGCGCCCGCGGCGCTCGGCAAGGCCTACAACCTCGCGGGCGACGTCGGGCTCTCCGCGCGCGAGTACATCGAGGCGATGACGGCGCGCACGGGCCGCGACTACCGGTTCCACCCCACACCGCTGCGCTGGATGTGGTTGCAGGAAGTCGGCAAGTACGTGGTGAAGGCGCTGGCGCGGCGTCCGCGCGAATGGCCGGCGTTCCGCGACCTCGCGTCGCGCAGCTTCCGCACCACGCTCGACTGCAGCGACGCCCGCCGCGATCTCGGCTTCGCCCCTGAACGCGACCGCGCGCGCTTCCTGGCGCGGGTCTTCGACGCGCCGCGAGGAACGTGAAGCGTTTCGTGCACGTGTTCGCGACCTTCGGCGCCGGCGGGCCGCAGGTGCGCGCCGTGCAGCTCATGCAGCGGCTGGGCGACCGGGCCGAGCACGTGGTGATGGCGATGGACGGCTGCACCGACGCGCGCGCGCAACTGCCCGCCGGCGTGCGCTGCGAGTTCGCCCCGCCGCCCGAGCGCGCGGGCCTCTTCGCCACCATCCGCGCCCAGCGCCGGTGGCTCCGAGCCCAGCGACCCGACCTCGTGCTCACGTACAACTGGGGCGCGATCGAGACGACGGAAGCGGCGCGTCGCGCGGGCCTGCCGCTCGTGCACCATGAAGACGGCTTCCTGCCCGACGAAGCGGAACGGCGGCTGTGGCGCCGGACGCTGTGGCGCCGGCTGGTGCTGCGCAAGTTGCCCGTGATCGTGCCGTCGGCGGTGCTGCACCGCATCGCGACGAAGGAGTGGCGCCTGCCCGCAGCGAACGTGCACCACCTGCCGAACGGCGTCGACCTCGACCGCTTCCGTCCCCTGGCTCCCGTCACGGCGCCGGTGGTCGGCACGGTGGGTGGGCTGCGACCCGAGAAGGACCACGCGACGCTGCTGCACGCGCTGGCGAAGGTCCCGGCGGCGCGGGCGGTGGTTGTCGGCGGCGGCGCTCTCGGCGAGTCGCTGCGCGCGCTCGCCGCCGAACTCGGGATCGCCGAACGCGTGGTGTGGCACGGGCCGGTCGCCGACACTGCACCGTGCTACGCGCAGTTCGCGGTGTTCGTTCTGTCGTCGCGCACCGAGCAGTTGCCGCTGGTGCTGCTCGAAGCGATGGCGAGCGGCCTGCCGATCGTCGCCACCGATGTCGGCGACGTGCGCGCGGCCCTGCCGCCGGAGCAGGCGCCGTTCGTGGTGCCGCCGGAAGATCCGGCTGCGTTGGCTGCAGCGCTGGCGCGCGTGCTCGGCGACCGGGCGCTGGCGGCATCGCTCGGCGCGGCCAACCGTGCGCGCGCCGTCGAGCGCTTCGCCGCCGGGCCGTGCCTCGACCGGTTCCTCGCGGTCTACGACGCGGCTCTCATGCCCCCGCACCGCCGCTGATCGGGGCTCGCCGTGGCGTGCGGCGAAGGCGTCGCTATCGTCTGCCGCCTCGAATGTCGCTCAACGACCTCGCCATCGCTCGTTCCATCCCGCTGCGCCCGCTGTCCGAAGTCGCGCGCATCATGGGCCTCACCGCCGACGACCTCGAGCCGTACGGCCACGCCAAGGCGAAGGTCAAGCTCGACCTGCTCAAGCATCCGGCCACGCGCAAGCCCGCGAAGTACGTCGTCGTCACTGCGATCACGCCGACGCCGCTCGGCGAGGGCAAGACGGTGCACACCGTCGGCATCAGCCAGGCGCTCAACCGCATCGGCAAGCGCGCGTGCTGCGTGATCCGCCAGCCATCGATGGGGCCGGTGTTCGGCATCAAGGGCGGTGCGGCCGGCGGTGGTTACAGCCAGGTGGTGCCGCCGGAAGAACTCAACCTGCACCTGACCGGCGACTTCCACGCCGTCACCGCCGCGCACAACCTCTGCGCGTCGTTCCTCGACGCGCACCTGTTCCACGGCAACGACCTGAAGCTCGACCCCGAGCAGATCACCTGGCGCCGCGTGCTCGACATGAACGACCGCGCGCTCCGCGAGATCGAAGTCGCGCACGGCGGCGAGAAGAACGGCAAGCCGCGGCGCACCGGATTCGACATCACCTCGGCGAGCGAGATCATGGCGATCCTCGGCCTGGCCAAGGACATCCACGACCTGCGCAAGCGCCTCGGCGCGATGGTCGTCGGCTACGCGCACGACGGCCGCGCGGTGACGGCCGAGGACCTGAAGGCGGCGGGTGCGATGACCGCGATCCTGAAGGACGCGTTGAAGCCCACGTTGATGCAGACGCTCGAAGGCACGCCGGCCCTCGTGCACACCGGTCCGTTCGCCAACATCGCGCACGGCAACAGCTCGATCGTCGCCGACTACGTGGCGATGCGTTCGCTCGACTTCGTCGTCACCGAGGCGGGGTTCGGCGCCGACATGGGCGCCGAGAAGTTCTTCGACATCAAGTGCCGCGCCTCGGGGCTCAAGCCCGACGCTGCGTTGCTGGTCGCGACGGTGCGCGCCCTGAAGATGCACAGCGGGCGCTTCGAGATCACGGCCGGCAAGCCGCTGCCCGAAGGCCTGCAGCGGGAGGACCTCGACGCGCTCGCGGCGGGCATCGGCAACCTCGAGAAGCAGATCGAGAACGTGCGCCTGTTCGGCGTGCCGGTGGTCGTCGCCGTGAACCGTTTCCCCGGCGACAGCGACGCCGAGATCGAGTTCGTGAAGCAGCGAGCCCTGGCCGCTGGTGCTTCCGCCGCGCACACCTCGACGTTGTTCACCGACGGCGGCAAGGGCGGCGAAGCGCTCGCGCACGCGCTGGTCGCGGCGGCCGACGAGCCCAATTCGTTCCGGTTGCTGTATCCGGACGAAGCGAGCCTGAAGGAGAAGATCGAGACGCTGGCGGCACGCATCTACGGTGCTGCGGGCGTCGACTACGAGCCCGCGGCCGAGCGGCAGCTCGCGTTGTTCGAAGAGCGCGGTTACGGGCGCTTCCCGATCTGCATGGCGAAGACGCAGTACTCGCTGAGCCACGACGCCAAGCTGAAGGGGCGGCCGAGCGGCTATCGCTTCAAGGTGCGCGACGCGCGCGTCGCGGTGGGGGCTGGGTTCGTGTACCCGCTCGCCGGCGAGATCATGACGATGCCCGGCCTCGGCAAGGTGCCCGGTGGCGCCCGCATGGACATCGACCAGGACGGCAACGTGGTCGGCATGCTGTGATGGCCGGTCGACGGGCGCGCCGTCGGGTGTCGGGCAAGAACGCCGACACGCTCTACGGCAGCAACTGGGCGATCGTCGCGCTCGACGGCGATGGGCGGCTGCTCCACTGCGGCCGCGGGCTCGGCGAAGCGGTGGCGGCGATCGAGCGGGCGCTGCCGAACCGGGGCGGGGGCAAGTGACCGTTCCTGCGCGCGATCGGCGTTGATCCGCGGCTGCCACCCTTCGGGTTTTTGGGCGCGATCCGTCCGGGTTTCGGTGGCTTGGCACTCCGCGTGGCTCGGTCCAATGGCGCGCCTTGCAGCCGCCATGTCCGATCCGACGCCGAACCCCATGCACGCGAAGGGCGCGCCGATGCGCGCCGATGCCTTCGTGCTGCCGAGCGGGAGGTCGTTCGATCCGCACCGCTCGCGCTGGCAGGGTCTGCTCGATGCGGAGGAACTCGCGTTCTGCCGCCAGCACGGCATCCCGGTGGCCTACGACTGCCTGCAGCTCGGCTGGGTGCCGGCGACGTGCGCCGACGCCACTCCGGTCGCCTCGCAGGCGGCGACGCCCGTAGCTGCATCGGCCGCAGGCGCTGCCGCGGCGATCGTGGCGGAAGTGCGGCGGCTGGCGCGTGGCGAAGGGCAACGTGCTGGGGCCGGCGGCGACGAGTTCGCGCGCGAGACCGCGCGGGTTGCCGTGCGGCAGCATGTCGCGCCGGGATTGGCCGCGCTCTTCGCGGCGCACGGCCTGCGGGCCGCCGACGAGTGCCATCAGGCGTGCGAGGTCGCGTTGCACCAGGAACTGCCAGCACCCGCACCGCTGGTCGCGACCGAACCCGCGGCGTTCACGTTCCGCGCGTGGCTGCCCGACGACGCCGAGGTCTACCGGACGCTGCTCGACGATCCCGAGTTGTGGAAGTTCCTGCCGGAGCCGTTCCCGTCGCCGCTGACCGAAGAGACGGCGCGCGTGTTGATCGCGGTCGGCACGATCGAGGGCAAGCAGGAGACACTGGCCGTCGAACTCGACGGGCGGCCGATCGGTCAGTGCCTGCTGCGGCTCGCCGAACCGGCCGCCGGCGTGCGTTCCGCCGAGGTCGCCTACTGGCTCGGGCGCGAGCACCAGGGCAAGGGCCTGATGCCGCGCATCCTCGGCCACTTCCTGCTGCACGCCTTCCAGCGGCATGCGATCGACGTCGTCGTCGCCTGGATCCGCGAGGACCATCGGGCGTCGATGCGCGTCGTGGAGCGCTGCGGCTTCGCGCACGATCCGTTTCCGTACGAACGCGAGCTCGCCGCATCGCTGAAGAAGGAGCGCTTCCTCCGCTTCGCCACCTACCGGTCGGCGTGGCCGCTCGGGCAGGCGCGGTCGACGCTGCTGCGCTGACGAAACCGGCGGCGTCGCCTTGCACCGCGCCGGCGCGCGGTCAGCATCGCGCCATGGCGAACGCCTGGCCGTGGCTCGTGGTGATCCTGCTGGCGGGGTGCGTGGGGGGGCCTGCCCCAGACATGCCTGCGGTCGAGTTGTTCGTGCTCGGCACGGCCCAGGACGGCGGCCTGCCGCACTTCGGCTGCGAGCAGCCCTGCTGCGCGGAGGCGCGGCGCAGTGGGCGGGTGCTGTTCCCCGCGGCGCTCGGCGTCGTCGATCGGCGCTTCGACGCGCCGAAGCTGCTGCTGCTCGAAGCGACGCCTCGCATCGAGGAGCAGGTGGCGATGCTGCACGATCTCGCCGACGTGCACGGCCGCGCGCGCCAGCCGGTCGACGCCGTGCTGACGACGCACGCGCATCTCGGCCACTACCTCGGGCTCGCGTGGTTCGGGCGCGAAGTCGCCGGAAGCCGCTCTGTGCCGGTGCACTGTTCGCCCCGGTTCGCGACCTTCCTGCGCGAACACGCGCCGTGGAAGCAGCTTGTTGCGCTCGAACAAGTCGACGTGCGCGCGTTCACGATCGGCGAGCCGTTCTCGCCGTGGCCCGGCCTCGTCGTCACTGCGATCGCGGTCCCGCACCGCGACGAGTTCTCGGACACGATGGCGTTCGTGCTCCGCGGCCCGAACCGCGCCGTGCTGTTCGTGCCCGACGTCGATGCGTGGGAGAAGCAGCCCGGGCTGCTCGAACGGCTGCTCGATGGTGTCGACGTCGCCTACCTCGACGGCACGTTCTTCGACGGTCGGGAGCTGCCCGACCGCGACCTGCGCGAGATCCCGCACCCGCTGATGACGCGCACGATGCAGCTGCTCGGCCCGCGCGCGAGGACGGCCCCGGGCACGCTGCGCTTCCTGCACTGCAACCACAGCAACCCCGTGCTGCACGACGCGGCGCTGCGTGCGCAGGTCGAGGCCGCGGGGTTCGCGATCGCCGAGCAGGGCGAGCGCGTCGTGCTCTGACCGCGCCGGCGCTACGGTTCCTGGGCGGAACGACTCGCCATGCTGGGCACCATCGCACCAACCGACATCGACTGGTACACGTTTCTGCACGAGCGGGGCCGCGTCGACGACGTGAACTTCTGGAAGCCCTCGGCGGAACGCGCGTTCCGAGGCGAGGCGATGACGCCCTTCCTGTTCAAACTGAAGGCGCCGCACCGCGCGATCTGCGGGTTCGGTTGGTTCGTTCGCTACGCGAGCCTGCCGGATTGGATGGCGTGGGAGTGTTTTGGCGAAGGCAACGGCTGTTCGTCACTCGCTTCGTTGCAGGAGCGAATCGCGCGGATCCGCAACCGGATGAACTACCGGCCGACGAAGGGCCCAGGAGACATCGGATGTCTCGTGATCGCTCAGCCAACGTTCTTCTCTCGGGATCAGTGGATCCCCCAACCAGCGGATTGGCCGGAACGAAGTCTCACGCCAGTGACCCGCAGCCTGGAGGAGGGCGAGTGGCGGCGGGTCTGGGGCGCTTGCCAGGATCGGGCGGTGGCGAGCGCGTTCGATGTCCCGGTCGCGCCTCGGCACGGTGCCGAGCGTCTCGTGCGACCACGCCTCGGGCAGGGAGCCTTCCGCGTCGTCGTCACCGAGGCCTATGGGCGAGCCTGTGCCGTGACCGGCGAGCATTCGTTACCGGCCCTCGAGGCGGCGCACATTCGGCCGTTCGCGCAGAACGGCGCCAACGAAACGCGCAACGGCCTCTTGCTCCGCGCGGACCTGCATCGCCTGTTCGATCGCGGCTACGTCACCGTCGATGCCGAGCGACGACTGAGGGTCGGAGCGCGGCTGCGCGAGCACTTCGACAATGGGCGTGCCTACTACCCACTTGATGGTACGCGGCTCCGCCTGCCCGCCGATCCGAACGAGCACCCTGACCCGGAACAGCTCGCGTGGCACCGCGAGACGATGTTCCTCGGCTGACGGAGTGCGTCAGCGTCAGAGCGCCGCGAGCACGCGCTCCACGACCTTGCCGGCCGAGAACCCGAAGTGCTCGGCGACGTGCTTTGCCGGGGCGCTGGCCCCGAACGTCGACTGCCCGATGCAGCGATCCAGGCGCCCGGTGAACTGGCACCACAGCTCGGGGCGGCCCATCTCGAGCGAGAACACCGCCGCACTGCCGGTCTTGGTGCCGAGCACGGCTGCCCGGTAGCCGGCATCCTGCTTCAGGAACAGCTCGACGCACGGCATCGACACCACGCGCGTCGGCACGCCCTTCTGCGCGAGTGCGGCCGCGGCGTCGACCGCCAGCCCGACTTCGGCGCCGGTCGCGACGATCGTCGCCTTCGCACCAGGTGCGTCGACCAGCACGTAGCCGCCGCGCAGCGCCTCGCGCGCGTGCCATCCGGCAGCGTGCGGCAGCTTCGGCAGGTTCTGGCGCGTCAACGCCAACGTCACCGGCCCGTCGCGGCGCGACAGCGCGTGCGTCCACGCCGCCGCGGTTTCGGCGCCATCGGCCGGCCGGAACACGTGCAGGTTCGGGATCAGGCGCAGCGTCGCCAGGTGTTCGACCGGTTGGTGCGTTGGCCCGTCCTCGCCGACCATCAGGCTGTCGTGCGTGAACACGAACGTCGTCGGGATCTTCATCAGCGCCGCCAGCCGGATCGGCGTGCGCATGTAGTCGGCGAACACCAGGAACGTGCTGCCCGCGGGCAGGAAGCCGCCGTGCAGCGTGATGCCGTTCAGGATCGCGCCCATGCCGTGCTCGCGGATGCCGTAGTGCAGCGTGCGGCCGGTGCGGTCCTTGGCGGTGAACGACGTGCCCTTCTTGATGCGCGTCTTCGTCGAGGGGTCGAGGTCGGCGCTGCCCGAGACGAAGCCCGGCACCAGTTCGGCGGCCTTGTTGAGCACGTTGCCGGACAGGGCGCGGGTCGCCGCCGGCTCGGCACCGGCCGCCGCGACGAGCTGCTCGAGCAGTTCGGCCGGCACGGTGCGCGCGCGGAAGGCCTGCCAGGCCTTGCTCTGGTCGGGCGCCTTCGCCGCCCAGCCCTGCATCGCGCCATGCCAGGCGAGTCGTTCCTTCTCGTTCTTGTCGCGCGCGGCGCGGAACGCGGCCTTCGCCTCGTCGGGCACCCAGAAGTCGGTGGCCGGCATGCCGAGCGCCTGCTTGGTCAACGCGATCTCGTCCTTGCCGAGCGGGGCACCGTGCACCTCGTGCGTGTTGGCCTTGTTCGGGCTGCCCTTGCCGATCGTCGTCTTGCAGCAGATCAGTTGTGGGCGGGTGCTGTTCGTCGTCGCGCCCTGCAGCGCCTTGCGCACCGCGGCGGCATCGTGGCCGTCGACGCTCTGCACGACCCAGCCCTGCGCCGCGAAGCGCTTGCCGATGTCCTCGCTGGTCGCGAGGTCGGTATGGCCCTCGATGGTGATGCCGTTGTCGTCCCACAGGCAGACCAGGTTGCCGAGTTGCAGGTGGCCGGCGAGCGTCGCCGCTTCGTAGCTGATGCCTTCCATCAGGTCGCCGTCGCCGACGGTGACGAACACGCGCGTGTGCAGCAGCGGGTTCTGGAAGCGCGCCGCTTCCATCTGCGCGGCGATCGCCATGCCGACCGCGTTCGCGAAGCCCTGGCCGAGTGGGCCGGTCGTCGTCTCGACACCGACCGTCTCGCCGACTTCGGGGTGGCCCGGCGTCTTGCTGTGCAGCTGGCGGAACTGCTTGAGGTCGTCGAGCGTGACCGGATAGCCGGCGAGGTGCAGCAGCGCGTAGAGCAGCATCGAGCCGTGGCCGCCCGACAGCACGAAGCGATCGCGCCCGGCCCACTCGGGTTCGGCGGGGCTCCACTTCAGGAACTCGGTCCACAGCACGGTCGCGACTTCGGCCATGCCCATCGGCATGCCCGGATGGCCCGAGTCGGCCTTCTGCACGGCGTCCATCGCGAGGCCACGGATGGTGTTGGCGACCAGGGTGAGTTGCTGGGTGGCGGCGGTCATCGCGCGGACTCTAGCGAGGCTGCTGCGCGCAATGAACGACCGAGCGGCACGGGTTGACTTGCGCGGTGGCGGTCGTCGAGAGTGCACCGTCGCCATGCATGAGGAACCGAGCATGAACCTCGCATCGATCGCTCTTGCTGCATGCGGTTTGGCCGCAGGCCTCACGGCGCAGACGACCTGGATCGTGAACGCCGGCGGGGGGCCCGGCGTGCACTTCCTCGACTTGCCGGCGGCGGTCGCGGCCGCGACCCACGGCGACACGATCCGCGTCCAGACCGGTCCGTTCTTGCAGGGGGCGACGCCGTTCATCACGAACAAGGGACTCACGATCCTCGGCGACGGTGGTCAGGTGCCGATGTACGGCGACTTCACGAACCCGTACACGATCCAGGGTCTGGCGGCGGGACGCGCGTTCCGCATGGCCGGCTTCCGTCGCGTCGGCGATGGCGAACTGAACGTGCACGTGCATCAGTGCGCCGGCGAGGTGCACCTCGAGAATCTGCGCGCGTTCAGTCATTCGGCGATGTTCCCGTCGTGGCCGGCCATCGAGATCCACCACTGCGCGTCGGTGACGCTGCGCGGCGTCGAGACGTTCGGCGCGCCGGCGGTCGAGATCGACCACGCCGCCGTCGTGCTGGTGTCGTGCCGACTCGGTCTCACCACGCTCGGGGTAGGCGGCGGGCCGTGCTTGCGGGCGAGCAACGCGCACGTCGATGTCGTGCAGCCGCAGTTCGACCCGGCGTGGTCCTCGACCGCGATCCAGGTGTGGGACAGCCTGCTGCGAGTCGGCGGCGACGCCACGGCGCGGGTCGCGGGCGGGCAGTTCACGCTCACCTGGCAGAGCATCCCGATCGAGACGTTCGGCAACTCGATCGTGCTGCTCGACCCGGCCGTGCAGACGCCCACGTTCCCCGCCGGTCAGCCGGTGATGGTCGGCTCGGGAACGCTGGTCGTGGCCCCGGTGCCCGCGTCGTGGACGGCCGGCGTCACCTCACCGGGTCAGCTGCTGACGGTGCACGCGACGGCACCGCCGGGCGCGACCCTGTGGCAAGCGCTCGGCGCGCCCGGACCGTTGACGCTGGTGCCGTTCCCGATCGGCCTGCTCGGCATCGACGTGTACCAGCCGTTCGCGTTCTTCCCGGCGAACGTGGTGCCCGCGAGTGGCGTCGTGACGAACGCGCTCGCGGTGCCAGCCTCGCTGCCGACCGGGCTGGCGTTCGCGGCGCAGAGTGTCGTGCTCGCCGGCGGGGTGCTGGAACTCGGCATGCCGGTGACCCTGGTCCTGCACTGACGCCGGGCCGGTCACGTCGCGAGCAACGTCGTCAACGCTGCCGCGAGCGAATGCGCGCTGCCGCCGTCGAGCAATGCGGCGAGTGGCACCTCGACGCCGAGATCCTCCTGCAGGCGCGCGGCGAGTTCGGCGGCGCGGATCGAGTCGAAGCCGAGGTCGGCGAGCGGTTCGTCGGCGTCGAACTCCGACGCGTCGATTTGCAGCACCGCCGCGGCGACCGCGGCGACGTGCGCGAGCACGAGTGCCGGCCGCGCGTTCGGGGGCGTTGCGGCGATGCGGTGGCGCACGTCGGGAGCCGCCGTGGCCGCGGAGTGCACTTCGTCCGCGGCGGTCGGCGCGCGGAACGGCCGGCGCTGGAACGCATAGGTCGGCATCGGCACGACCTGCGCATCGCGCGGCAGCCAGACGTCCCACGGCACGCGGTGCCCGGCGAGGAAGGCGGCGGCGATCGCCGCGGGCGGCGTGTCGACGTCGAACGTCGGCGCGGCCGGGCGATCGTCGCGCGCCGTTCCCGCCCAGGCACCGTTCGCTGCTTCACCGCGAGCGAGCCGGCGCAGGCGTGCGGCGAGACGCGTCGGGTCGTCGGCGAGCGCGACCAGGCGCTGGCGGAACAGGCTGCGGCCGCGGACGGCGGTGGCCACGACGTCGGTGAGCGCCGTGCTCGGCGCGGCGTCGATCGCATCGGCCCAGGAAATGGCGAGGGCGCGCAGGGCGGCGGGCGTGCGCGCGCTGAGCGGCAACAGCAGCGGCGCCAGCGCTGCCGCGGCGCGCGGCCGTTCCGTCGCCGCGGTGGCGGCGCCGAGCACGACGTGCGCGTTGGTGCCGGTGAACGAGAACGCGCTGACGCCGCCGAGCGGCCGTGCGCCACTCGGCCACGGCATCGCCGCAGCCGGCATGCGCAGCGGCAGGCGGTCCCACGGCAGGTGCGGGTTGGGCTCGCCGAGCAGCAGGTGGGGTGCCAGTTCGCGGTGGTGGAGTTGCAGCGCCATCTTCAGCACGCCGAGCAGCCCGGCGCCGGCCTCGAGGTGGCCGAGGTTGCACTTCGCCGACGCGATCCACAGCGGCGCGTCGGGGGCGCGTCGTTCCGCGAAGACGTTCGCGAGCGCTCGTGCCTCGATCGGGTCGCCGAGCAGCGTGCCGGTGCCGTGCGTCTCGACGCACGCAACGTCGGCGGGGGCGACGCGGGCCGCCTGCAACGCGTCGCGCATCACGCGCTGCTGCGCTTCGCCGTTCGGCACCGTGAGGCTCGCGGTCGCACCGTCCTGGTTGATCGCACTGCCGAGCACTTCGGCCCAACTGGTGAGGCCGCGTTGCCGTGCGGTGGTCGGCAGGGCCAGCAGCAGCGCCATGGCTCCCTCGCCGCGGCCGTAGCCGTCGGCCGTGGCCGCGAACGCCTTGCTGCGCCCGTCGGCTGCCAGCATGCCCGCGCGACGGAACGTCGCGGTCGTGACCGGCGACAGCATCAGGTTGACGCCAAGCACGAGTGCCTGCGCGCACTCGCCGCGCAGCAGCGACTGGCAGGCCAGGTGCAGCGCGACCAACGCCGACGAGCACGCCGTGTTCACGACGAGGCTCGGGCCGTGCAGTCCGAACGTGAACGAGACGCGCCCGGCCGTGCCGCAGGCGTTGGCGCCGGGGCCGAGGCTGCCGTCGATCGCCGCCGACGGCAGGTGCCGCGCGATCTGCACCAGCCAGTCGTCGGTCGACTGCCCGACGAACACGCCGGTGTCGCTGCCGTGCAGCGACGATGGCGCGATGCCGGCGTGTTCGAACGCCTGGTGCGCGACCTCGAGCAGCAGGCGCTGCTGCGGATCGAGCAGCCGTGCTTCGCGCGGAGACACCTGGAAGAACGGTGCGTCGAAGCCGAACGGGTCGTCGAGGAACGCGCCGGGCGGCACCGGCTCGGCGACGTCGTCGGCCGGCCAGCGATCGGTCGGCGCGGGCGCCACGGCGGTCCGACCATCGCGCAGGAACCGCCACAGGGCTTCGGGATCGTCGAGACCACCGGGCAACCGGCACGCCATGCCGACGATCGCGACCGGCGTCGCGGGTGGAGCCGGCTGCCCGCGCGAGGCCTGTTCGAGTTCGGCGATGCGCGCCTTCTGCCGGCGCAGTTCGCGCAGCGCCTCCTCGAGCAGTTCGCGTTGGCCGGTCACGGCGCGTCGCCTCCTCGGCGCAGTTCGTCGGCGAGCAGCCGTGCGAGCGCGGCGTCGCCGAGGCTCCCGAGCCCGTCGTCGGCCGATGTCGCGGGGAACTTCACGGCGAGCAGGTGCGCGACCAGGCGATCGAGGTCCGGGTGGTCGAACAGCAGCGTCGCGGGCAGCGGGATCCCGAGCAGTGTTTCGATCCGGTCCTTGGCGTCGATCGCGAGCAGCGAGTCGAGGCCGTGGTCGCGGAACGTACGCTCGGGGTCCAGTTGGTCGGGCGTGCGGAACCCGAGCGCCGCGGCGATCGCGCCGCGCACGCGGGGGCGCAGCGCGTTGGCCCGTTCGGCGGCCGGCACTGCGGCGAGATCGAACGGCGCCGCCGCTGCCGGCGTTGCCGTCGCGGCGGCGGGCTGCAGACCGCGGAACGTCGGCGGCACCACGTCCCCGAATGCGCGCAGCCACTGCGGCCAGCGCATCGGCAGCACGGCGAGCGACGCCTCCGGCCAGGCGAACAGCAGGCGCGCGGCCGTGGTCGGGTCGAGACTGCCGACGCCGCGTTCGTGCAAACGCTGCCGCAGGCGCGGATCGAGCCGTTCCGACATGCCCGCACCGGCCCACGGGCCGAACGCGAACGCCGCCCCGGGTCGGCCGCGGGCGCGACGCCAGGCGGCGAAGGCGTCCAGGAACGTGTTGGCGCCGGCGTAGGCGGCCTGTCCCGGATTGCCGAGCGTGCCCGCCATCGAGGTGACGACGACGAAGTGCGACAGGTCGTCGGCAGCGGTCAGTTCGTCGAGCCAGATGGCGCCGAGGACCTTGGCCCGCTGGGCGGCGACCGCGGTCTCGGCGTCGATGGCGGCGAGGACACCGTCGGCGAGCGCCCCGGCGGCGTGGACGACGCCGCGCAGCGGGCCGAGTTCGGCGCGCACCTTGGCCAGCGCCTCCTTGAGCGCGTCGCGATCGGCGACGTCGGCGGTGAGCGGCAGCACGCGCACGCCGC
>CALFZH010000009.1:0-15669 GCA_937952215.1 uncultured bacterium | reverse complement strand
AGCAGCCGACGAGCGCCCCAAGCGGCGCTCGCGGCTGAGTGCCAAAGACGTTGGGTGGACCTTGGGAGAGTCGTCGTTCACAGTCGTCGGCTTGGTGGGCGAGGCAGCGGTCGGGGGATGGCTAGCTGCGCGCAGCGGCCGACGGACTGCGCGATCACGCAACCGCGACAGAAACCAACCCACGCGCGGCCCGCGCCTGCAAGTGACGTAGGCCGGAGTGGGTGCGCCGGGTTGGGGGACCTGGCGAACGGATGCCGCTGCAGCCGTGGCCGCCACCGCGCGCCGCGGCGATGATCGAGGCATGCACGATCCAGGCTTCGCTCGCTTGCGGCGCGAATACGGCGACTCCCCGTTCGACCTCGCCGACGTTCCCGAGCAACCGCTCGACCTGCTGCGCGCATGGCTCGCCGCGGCCGAGGCGGCGGGGGTGCTGGAGCCCAACGGCATGGCGCTCGCGACCTGCGATCGCGACGGCCAGCCGCACTGCCGCATCGTCCTGCTGAAGGGTCTCGATGCGCGCGGCCTCACGTTCTTCACCAACCAAGCGAGTGCCAAGGGCGAACAGCTCGCCGCCAACCCGCGCGCCGCGGCGACCTTCTGGTGGTCGGCGCCGCGCGATCGCCAGGTGCGCGTGACGGGCCGCGTCGTGCTCGCAGCCGCGGCCGCGGCGGATCACTACTTCGCCGCCCGACCGCGTCGCGCCCAGCTGTGCAGTGCGGCTTCGCCGCAGAGTCGCGTCGTGCGCGATCGCGACGAACTCGAAGCGGTCGTGGCGCGGCTCGCGGCGACCGTCGGGGACGGGCCCGTGCCCCGACCCGCGCACTGGGGCGGCTACGTGCTCGAGCCTGCCGCCATCGAGTTCTGGCAGGGCCGCGACGGCCGGCTGCACGACCGCGTGCGGTGCGTGCGCGACGGTGCCGCGTGGCGACGCGAACGGCTCGCGCCGTGATCCGTGCGCTTCCGTCGCTCGCGACCGCGGCATAGCGTTCTGCCATGCGCCCTGCGTTCCTCGTCCTCGCTCTCGTCGCCGCCTGCTCGACACCGCCCGGCCCCGCCCCCGTCCTCCCGCTGTGTAACGGCCGCGACCTCGCCGGCTGGCACGCCGACGTCCCGGCTGCCGATGGGGGCGCTGCCGTCGAGCCATCGTTCGTCGTCAGCGACGGCGTGCTGGTGAGCCGCGGCAACCCGCAGGGGCATCTGGTCACCGATGCCGAGTTCGCGAACTACCGCCTGACCGTCGAGTGGCGTTGGCCCGGCGAGCCCGGCAACTGCGGCGTGCTCGTGCACGCCTCGACGCCGCGCCGGCTCTACGGCATGTTCCCGCAGTCGATCGAGTGCCAGTTGCACCACGGCAACGCCGGCGACTTCTGGTGCATCGGCGAGGACATCGCCGTCCCCGACATGGAGACGCGGCGTGGACCGAAGGCGAACTGGGGCGTCGACGGGGATCGCGCCCGGCGCATCCGCAACCTGACCGACGGCAGCGAGAAGCCGCTGGGTGAGTGGAACACGATGGTCATCGAGTGCCGCGGTCGCGCGATCACGATCTGGGTGAACGGCGACCTCGTGAACGACGGCACCGAGTGCACGGCCGATCGCGGCCGCATCGCGCTGCAGGCCGAAGGCGCGGTCTGCGAGTTCCGCCGCATCGAGCTGCAGCCGCTCTGATCCGCGCGCCGTTCAGGCTGGTGATGCGAGGGCGTCGTCGGGCGCAGCGCGCGCGGCGAGGAACCGCCGGTGGTCGTGGTCGGCGAGTTCCTCGAGCGTGCCGGCGATCGCCATGCGCACGTGCACCAGCTCACTGCTGACGCCGTCGCACGCGAGCTGCAGTTCGATGCATCGGGCGACCTGGGCGCGGTGCGCAGCGATCGCGCGGCCGGCGATGGCGCACGTCGAGTCCTCGGTCACCTCGAGCGCGTCGCCGAGCCGCCCGAGCGCCGCGACCAGTTTCACTTCCTGGTCGCGGAAGCGGCCGAGCAGGCTGCGCAACCGGTGGCCGTGCGCGTCGTCCTCAAGCAGACGCAGCATGGCCGCCTCCGTCGAATGCGGGCATGCCCGCGAGCAGGCGGCGCAGCGAATCCACGAGGCTGCGGCAGTGCCGCAGTTCACGCCGCGCGCGTTCGCTGGGTGGAAGGCCGGCGATCGCGTCCGCATGAGCGCGCTGCTTGGCCAGGGCCAGGCGGTCACCGGCGCGGCGCAGTTCGGCGAGCAGGCGGGCGGTCAGGTCCGAACCGGCGCAGGCTGCGCCCTCGAGCAGTTCGTGGTCCATGGCCGGCAGGATCGGCCAGCCCGGTGAAGCCGTTGCGAAGCCCGCGACAATCCCCGCATTCGCCGCAGCGTGCGCCTTGCCGGCGCGGCAGGCTGGTCGTCAGTCGATCCACTCGGCGACGAACAGGTTCGTCTCGCCGGGCTTTGCGTTGAAGCGGTTGCTCGCCCAGACCAGGTGCCGCGAGTCGGGCGAGAACATCGGGAACGAGTCGAACTCGGTGCTGTGCGTGACCTGTTCGATGCCGGTACCGTCTTCGTTGATCAGGTAGAGGTTGAACAGCCGCGCGGCGCTGCGATCCCCGGTCTTCGCCGCCTGCTCGACGCCGCGCCAGTTGCTCGCGAACAGGATGCGCTTGCCGTCCTTGTGCCAGAACGGGGCGAAGTTCGCAGCACCGTTGCGCGTGACCTGCCGGAAGTCCGAGCCGTCGCGGTTGCAGACCGTGATCTCCATGTGCGACGGGCGCACGATCTGCTGGCCGAGCAGCGTCTGGTCCTCGGCGGCGCGGGCGGCGTCCTTGGGGAACGCGGAGCGCAGCACGAGCTTCTTGCCGTCAGGCGAGAAGAAGGCCCCGCCGTCGTAGCCCGGCCGATTCGTGATGCGCTTCACGTTCGTGCCGTCGGGCTCCATCGTGTAGAGCTCGAGGTCGCCGTCGCGCACCGACGTGAAGACGATCGTCCCCGTCGCCGGACAGACCGTCGCCTCGGCGTCGTAGCCCGGCGCGTCGGTGATCTGGCGCAGACCGCTGCCGTCGGCGTTGGCGACGAAGATGTCGTACTCCTGGTGGACCGCCCACTGGTAGCCATGCCCGGTCATCTTCACGACCGGCGGTGCGTCGCCGTGGTGGTGCGTCGAGCCGAACACGATCTGCTGGTCGCCGCGGAGGAAGTAGCTGCACGTCGTGCGGCCCTTGCCGGTGCTGACGAGGCGCAGGTCGCCGGTCGCCAGGTCGAGCACGTAGATCTGGTCCGCGCCCATCGCCTCGGTGCGGCGCTGCAAGATCAGCTTCGTGCCGTCGTGCGACCAGTAGGCCTCGGCGTTCTCGCCCTCGAACGTGAGCTGGCGCACGTTCTTCAGGTGCTTCTCACCGGGGATCGCATCGACCGGCTTGCCGGCGCGGATCTCGAACGGCGTCTTCGCCGCAGCCTCGGCAGGGTCCTGCGCCGCACACGGCAGGAGAAGGGCGAACACGACCGCGCTGGCAGCTGGATGCATCCGTGCCATGCTGGCCGCGGTGCGCTTCGGTCGCAACGTTCGCTCGCGGCGAACGTCACGCGAACGTCATCCGGCGCCGATCTGGCCGACGATGCCGCCCTCGGGCTCGCCGAGGCCCAGCAGCCGCCGTTCAGCGGGCGTCAGGTCCGGGAACGCGGCGAGGAACTCGCTCTTGTGCTGCACGACGAAGGTGCGCAGCCGGCGCAGGAAGCGCTCGGGATCCTGCACCTGCATCAGGCCGGTGCGCGCCCAGGCCGTCGCCGCGCCACGAGCCGCCAGTCGATCGATGTCGTCGGGGGTGGCACGCTCGTCGTCGAGCCAGAACTCCGCGCGGACCTCGAAGAAGCGGATCAGGTTGCGCAGGTGCGGCAGCGTGATCGCCGAGCGCCCCTTGCAGATGTCGGTCGCCGTCTGCGGCGACACTCCCAACGCCCGCGCCAGATCCCGCTTCTTGAGCCGCCGTTGCTCGAGCAGTGCCGTGATCTTCTCGTGGATCAGGACCAAGTGTCTGTGCCTCGCTGCTGACCGGAGGAGCCGATGCGTGCCGAGGCTATCCCGCGCGTGGTCGAGAAGCAAAGCACGAGGTGCACCGGAGGCGACCGCGGATCGGGCCGGCGCGTCGGTAGCATGCAGTTCGTGTCGACGCCCCGTGCTTTCGTGATGTCGCGAGCGTTCGCGGCGCTGCTCGTCGCCGCCACCGCCGGCGGCTGCTGGGAGCAGCAACTGCCCCCGAGCATCTGGCCGCCGGCCGACTTCGCGTGCACGGTCGAGGAACTGGCGATGCGCGATGGTCGCCCGGAGGTCGTGCGGCGGGTGCGCTTCGCCGCGACGGGCGTCGTCGCCTATGGCACCACGACGCGTTCGGTGGTCGATCCCGGCGCCGAGGTCGTGCTGCCGGTGTTCGACCGGCTCGCCGTCTACCAACTGGTGCCCGACTGCCTGCGGACGTTCGCCCGGCGGCTCGACCGCCTCGGCATCTCCACCCTCGACACCGTGCAGGGCGAACGCAGCGACCGCGCCGAAGGTGGACTCGTGCTGCGCTGGCGCGCGTTCGGCGCCGAACGGGTGATCACGGCGCGCGGTCGCATGCACGGGGCGATGGCGCAGATCCTCGCCGTCGTGAATGCGCACCTGCCGCCGGGAGAACGGCTCGCGGCGCTGTCGGGCGACGCCGTCGTGGTGCCGGTGCTGCGCGGCGTGCCGGCGCCCAGCAGCGACGCCGAGGGGGCGCTCGCGGCGCACCTTGCGTTGCTGGCGCGTCACGGTGAAGACGCGGCGTGGCTGCTCGACGCCTATGCGCTGGCGTGCGCGGCGGGGCGCCGCGAGCAGGCCGAAGCGCTGCTGCAGCGCTGGCAAGCCCGGGAAGGTCGGCGCGACAAAGGCAACGCCTTCCCGGACGGCGGCGGTGAGGGACTCACCGCCGAGATGCTGCGGCGGCTGTTGCCGCCGGCGTGAAGCGCGGGCTCAGCCCTTCTTGGCGACCGCGAACGACAGCATGCCCGACTGCTTGCCGAACGCCAGGTAGACGCCCGCGCCGTTGTCCTCGGCGTAGAAGCACATCATCAGGCGCTTGCTCTCGTGACCGGAGTCCTCGAGCTTGAGCTTCTGCGTCATCACCTTGTCGCCCGACTTGAAGTTCAGGTTCCAGGCGAGGTCGGCGTCGATCGTGAAGTAGACCTGGTACTCGCCGGCGGCCAGCTTGAGGTCGCCGCAGGTGACGTCGACCGAGGTCGAGAACGTGGCGAGCGGCTTTTCGGCGGCCTGGCTGTTGACGCGGGTGCGGATGCGCTCGCCCTTCTCCTTGTCGGCGATGGCGGTCATCGTCGCGCCGCCGGCCCAGGTGATCGACGTGTAGTCGAGCGACATCTTGGCGTCGCCGGCCATGACGGTCTGCTTGACCGTCGGGGCGTTGCTGTTGGAGGAGCCCATCTTCTGGGCGAAAGCCGGGGCGCAGAGCGCGACGGCGAGAGCGAACGACAGGAGTTGCTTCATGTTCGTGTTTCCTTCGGGGGGTGGGGATTCCGAGGGGGCGGGAGTCTACGTGCCGACCCCGCGCCCGGTCCGTACCGGAACGGTTTTCTTCGCGTCGGCGCCGGAAGAGCTGTCGATCTCGGGCGAAGGTGCCGCGCCCCGCGATCCTGCGCGTCGGACGCCGGCCGTCAGCGGCGCGACGCGGCGCGCACGCGGTCGAGGTAGGCGACGAGGGTGGCCCACTGCCGGTGCAGGTCGTGCTCGGCGACGTCGGCGGGCTGCTTGAAATAGCTGCCGAGGTGCGTCATCGGCCCGCTCTCGCCGCGGCGTTGCGCCAGGTCCGCGAACCGCACGAGGTCGAGCACCAAGGGCGCAGCGAGGATCGCGTCGCAACCCTGCCAGATGAACTGCAGCGCCATCTTGAAGCCGAGGAACCCCTGGAAGTGCACGAAGTCCCAGGCGGTCTTCAGGTCGTGCAGCGACGGCACGTAGTCGATGCCGACGTGCGTGTGCAACGGGTAGCCGAGGATCGACGGCAGCAGCGCGTCCTTGGTCGCGACCTTCGTCCGCTTGTTGTCGTCGTCGGCGAGCACGCGGCCGTCGCGGTCGCCGAGGATGTTGTAGCCCTGCCACGTCAGCACGCGGAGGTTGCGGTAGGCGAACATCGGCGCGAGCGCCGATTTCACCAGGGTCTCGCCGGTCTTGCCGTCGCGCCCCATCCACGGCGTCTTCGTCGTGGCGAACGCCTCGCGGATGGCAGGCAGCACCGCCGACTCGCTCGGCGTGAAGTGCACGAATGGCATGCCGAGCCGTGCGGCCGCCAGCGCGTAGATCGCCGAGGGGCGGACGGCCTTGCGGTCGTCGCGCGCGATCGCGCGTTCGAACGCCGCGAGCGAACGGTGCGCCGCGGACGGGCGCAGCGGCGGCTCGGTCGACGTCAGGTTGACGCAGACCACCCGTTCGAGCCGATGGCGCGCTCGGAACGCCCGCAGGTCGGCTTCGACCTTGGCGAGCTGCGCGCGAAGGGGCCCGTCGCGGCGCGGCGTACGGTCGGCGAGCCGTTCGATCGTTCGCCCCGCGTTGGGCATCACGCCCGGCACGACGTTGCGGCTCGCGGTCGGCGCGCAGCGAGCGCACCAGTGCCGGCGGCAGGGTGCCGGTCTTCTCGTGGATCTCGGCGGCAGCGCTCGCGAAGTCGCCACGGCGGATCTCATGGCCGCCGAACACCAACCCCGCGAGCGGCTGCCACGGGATGCCGGCCGCGACCGGCAGTTCGGTCGCGAGGCCGAGCGGTTCGGCGCGACCTCGCGCGATCGCGCGGGCGCCGACGACGACGGTGGTGGCGAGGCCGCCGAAGGCGCCGAACAGCCAGACGCCGAGGCGTCCGCGTGGTGGTGGGGTCGGTTTGGCCAAGCGAAGGGGCGGGGAGGATAGCGGAACGTCGCGACGCGGCGCGAAGTTCGACGGACTTCGTGGTCGCGGTGGACAGGGCGCGGATGCGTCGCGATAACGCCCGCGTGAATCGCTCGCGGCTCTGGCTCCTGCCGCTGCTCCTGGCGGCGATCGTCGGCGGCGGCTGGTACTTCGAGCGTGCGGCCCAGCGCAGCAAGCGGGAGCTGCCGGTCTACACCCTGGGTGCCGAACGCCTGGCCGCCGGCGCCGAGATCTACCGGCGCGGGACGGACGACAAGCCGTTCACCTACCCGCCGTTCGCGGCGGTGCCGTTCGTGCCGTTCGCCAAGCTGCCGCAGGGCTGGCAGCCGTACGCGTGGTTCGCGGTCAACCTGGCGATCGTGCTGGCTCTGCTGCGCTGGCTGCACGGCTATGCGCGTGGCGAACGTGCCGGCCAGGCACCGCCGCGGCTGCTCTGGTTCTGGGCGATCACCGGCATCGTCGGCGGCCGTCACGTCGCGTCGGTGTTCAGCAACCAGAGCCACGACCTCCTGATCGCCGGACTGGTCGGCGCCGTCGCCGCTGCCTGGTACGCCGGGCGCGCCTCGGCCGCTGTCTGGGCGGGCCTGGCTGCTGCGATCAAAGCGACGCCGCTGCTGTTCGTCGGCTTGTTCGTGCTGCGCAACCGCGTCGGGCTGGCGATCCTGCTGGCGACGTTCGTCGGCGCCACGCTGCTGCCCGACTTCCTGTTCCCGCGCGCCGATGGCGGCGCGTGGTGGCGGGCGTGGTACGAAGTCAACCTGCGTGGACTCGAGGTCGGCAGTGCCGCCAGCGCCGCCGGCGCCTGGGACTCGCACAGCGTGCTCAACCAGAGCCTGTCGGGAACGCTGGTTCGCTGGTTCACCCCGGTGACCAGGGCCAGCGAGTTCACGACCGCGCTTGGCGACGTGCTGGTCTGCGAACTCGGCCCCGGCGTGTTCCGCGCCGTGCTGCTCGTCGCGCAAGGGCTGGTGCTGGGCTTGATCGGCCTCGGGCTGCTCGCGTCCCGGCGGTTCGTGCGGGCGGCGAGCGATCGGCTCGCCGCGCAGCGTGTGGTGGCGCTCGGCGAAGTCGGCGCGATCGCCTGCGGGATGGTCTTGCTGTCGCCGCAGTCGAGCAAGGCGCACTTCTGCGTGTGGCTGTTCCCGGTCGCGTTCGTGGTCGATCGCCTGCTGCGCGGTCGGCGCGATGTCGTCGCGGCGGTGCTGCTGATCGCCGGCGCGCTGGTCGGGCTGCTCGCCAAGGACGTGCTCGGCGGGCGTCTCGGCAACCAGCTGCTCGCGCTCGGCAACGTGACCTGGGCGACCGTGCTGTTCCTGCTGGCGGCCGTGCGCTGCCTCGCGACGACGCGTCAGGTCGAGGCGCCGCGATGAACCGTTCGCGGCGCGCGCTGGCGATGTTGCTGGCAGCGGCCGCGTGCAGCACGCCGCCGGCCGACGACCTGAGCGATGGCGTGCTGGAGCTGCCGTCGGTGTTGCGTGAGGTGTCGGGGCTGTGCGTCGTCGATGCCCGCACCGTCGTGTGCGTTCAGGACGAAGTGGGGGCGCTGTTCTTCGTCGATCTCCAAGGCGAACGGCCCGTTCGCGCGCAGCCGTTCGGCGAAGCCGCCGACTGGGAGGGCGTCGCGCGCGTCGGCGCCGACTTCTTCGTGCTGCGCAGCGACGGCTACGTCGGCCGCGTCGCGTCGCAGGGCGACGGCTACCGCATCGTCGCCTCGACCATGCTGCCGGCCGGACCGCGCGAATGGGAGTCGCTCTGCCACGACGAGGTCCGCGGCTGCCTGCTGGCGATGCCCAAGCAAGGACTCGCCGACGACAAGCAGGCGCGCGACAAACGCACGATCTACGCGATCGACGTGGCGACTCTCGAAGTGCGCGAGGAGCCGGTGCTCGTGCTGAGCCGGCGCAGCCTGATCGACGAGGCAGAGGCGCGCGGCATCGCGCTGCCGACGCGCACGACGGAGCGCGGCAAGGTCCGCGTCGACTTCACGTTCGTCGCCAGCGAACTGCTGGCGTTGCCGGCCCGCGGCGAGTTCCTAGTGCTGATCGCGCGGGACGGGGCGATCGCGCGGCTGGATGCCGCTGGGCGGCTGCTCGCGGTGAGCCTGATCGATCGGGACGTCCTGCCGCAGGCCGAAGGCTTGGCGCTGCTGCCGGACGGACGCTTGCTCGTCGCCAGCGAAGGCGCCGACGGGCCCGGCCGCATCGTGGTCGTGCCGATGCCGTGAGGGTGGTCAGACGATCTTGCCGAACTTGCCCAGCAGCACCATCACGGCGATCGCGTAGCCGACGCCCGAAACCAGCAACGGCACGTCGCGGAACAGCAGTCGAGCCGGGTCGCCGCCTTCGCTTCGCCGGTAGACCAGGAAGAGGTAGCGGAACACCCCGTAGGTCACGAACGGCACCGTGAACATCAGCCGGTCGTCGCCGTGCGTCTGCACGGTCTCGGGACTCACCGTGTAGAGCGCGTAGGTCAGGATGCTCAGCGCCGCGAGTGGGCCGATCATCATGTTCAGGAACGACGCCGTGTAGTCCTCCATCGTCGCGCGCGTGCGCCCGCTCGCTTCGGCCTGACGGGCGAGTTCTTCGTAGCGTTTGCAGAACGCCAGGAACAACGCGAAGAAGAACGTGCACAGCAACAGCCAATGCGAGGCACGCACGTCGATCGCCGCAGCGCCGGCCTGCACGCGCAGCTGGAAGCCGAGCGCGATGCACATGCAGTCGACGACGACCATGCGCTTCAGCCAGAAGGAGTAGAGGAGGTTCAGCACCAGGTACGCGGTCGGCCACGCGACGAACGGCAGCAGGTCGGTGCCCGGCACCAGCGCCGCGAGCCCGAACGTCGCCGCGACCTGCAGCACGAGCTGCACCTTCGCGGCGCCGACCGGCAGGCGACCGGCGGCGATCGGGCGGAGTCGCTTCTTGGGGTGCCTCGCATCGTCCTCGCGGTCGACGATGTCGTTCAGCAAGTAGATCGAACTCGCGGCCAGGCAGAACACGGCGAACGCCAGCGACACCGAGATCCACGCGCTCGTCTCGTAGATGAGCCCCTTCGGCGTGAAGGCCAGTGGCGCCAGCACGAGCAGGTTCTTGACCCACTGATGGGGGCGCATCGCTTCGAGGAACGGCGGCATCATGCGGTTCGGATCATTCGGTGGTCGGGTGCCAAGGCAAGCCAGCGCTGTCGTTCCGTCGCGTTTGGGCGGCCGGTAGTCTGCCGCCCAGCACGGCATGAACCAGGACATCCTCCATCGGCTCGCCAGCGGCAGCAGACTTGACCACCACGCCGAGGAAGGCGTGGCGACGCGTCCTGGCGGCGCGGCGGCGGGCGCGGTCGGGCTCCGATTCTCGTTGGTCGTGCCGATCCACGACGAACAGGAGAACGTGCACGCGCTGCTCGCCGAGATCGAGGCCGTGCTGGCGCCGCACGGTCCGTTCGAGGCCTTGCTCGTCGACGACGGCAGTCGCGACGAGAGCCTCGCGCGCATGCGGGCGTGGAAGGCGGAGCGACACGCCGAGTGGCTGCGCATCGTCGTGTTGCAGCAGAACAGCGGCCAGAGCGCGGCCGTGATGGCGGGCGTCGAAGTCGCCCGCGCTGCGGTCGTGGCGACGATGGACGGCGACCTGCAGAACGATCCGCGCGATCTGCCGGCGATGGTCGATGAACTGCTGGCCGGGCAATGCGACGCGGTGTTCGGAGTGCGGCGGCGGCGCCAGGACACGTTCGTCCGCCGGCTGTCGTCGCGCATCGGCAACGCCGTGCGCAACTGGCTGACCGGGGATCGCGTCGTCGACGCCGCGTGCGGCATCAAGGCGATCCGTCGCGAGTTCTGGCTGCGGGCGCCGCGGTTCGCGGGCATGCACCGCTTCATGGCGACGCTGGTGCGCTGGCAGGGCGGCTCGGTGCGCGAGGTCGACGTGAACCACCGCCCGCGGGCTGCCGGCCGCGCGAAGTACGGCGTGGGCAACCGCGTCTGGAAGGGTCTGCGCGACTGCTTCGCGATGCGTTGGCTTCGCGCTCGCATGTTGCGCCATCGCATCGCGGGGGAATTCTGATGCTCGCAGAAGGCATGGAAGTCGTCGCCTCGGCGACGCCTTGGTACTGGCACGCCGTCGGCTACGGCGGCCAGATCGTGTTCGGTTCGCGGTTCTACGTGCAGTGGCTGGCGAGCGAGCGTCATCGGCGGAGCGTCGTCCCCGTCCTGTTCTGGTGGCTCAGCCTGATCGGCGCGCTGTTGACCCTCGCCTATGCGATCTACAAGCTCGAGGGGCCGTTCATCATGGCGAACATCGGCGGCCCGCCGATCTACGCACGCAACCTGTGGCTGATCCACAAGGCGCGCGCGCTGCCGCCGGCGTCGCCGTGACGGCGCGTGCCAGCCGGCACGCGGCCCGCTAGGTTCTCCGCCGTGTTCCTGCGCGCGTTGGTCCTGCTGGCGTTGACGTTGTTCGCCTGCTGGCCGCAGTGGAGCCAGGCCGAACTCGACGGCACCGAGTCCCGGCGCGTGCAGATCGCGCAGGAAATGGCGCGCAGCGGCGACTGGCTGGTGCCGAGACTCGGCGGCGAGCCGACCTACGCAAAGCCGCCGTTGCACTACTGGTTGCTGGCCGCGAGCGAGCGCGTGTTCGGAGCGAACCCTGTCGCGTGGCGCCTGCCGTCGGTGCTTGCGGCATTCGCGGCAGCGTTCCTCGCCGGCGAATTGCTGCGCCGGTGGTTCGGCGGTCGCACGGGGTGGATCGGCGCGCTCGGCGTCGCCACGTCACCGCTGGTGCTGTTCAGCTGGCCCGCGGCGGAGATCGATCCGCTGTTCGCGACGCTCGTCGGCTCGTCGCTGTGGTGCCTGGCGGTCGGGGTCGCGCGCGACCGACCGTGGTTCGTCGGCGCGTCGGGAGTGCTCGCGGGCCTGGCCCTGCTGCAGAAAGGGCCGCCGTTCTTCGTGTTCGCGATCGGCGCCTACCTGGTGTGGTGGCGTCACCGTCGTGGGCGGTTCGCGGTCTGGCATCTGCTTCCACTGCTCGCGGTGGTGGCGGCGTACTACGTGCCCCTGTGGCTGCTCCGGGTCGCCCCGGTGGCGATGCTCGCCGTAGCCGGCGACGAGTCGGTGGGGCGGCTCTGGGAGTACGAGTGGCGACACCTGCTGGAGTTGCCCGGATTCTGGGTGCGCGCCGTCGTGGTGCAGGTGCCGTTCGTGTTCTGGTGCCTGTGGGAGTGGCGTGGTGCGCGTGATGCGCGCATGGCCGCCGACGACCTGGTGCTGCGAATGTGCAGCGGCGCTGCGGTCGTCGCCATCATGGTGCTGTCGGTGTTTCCGGGGCGCTCGACTCGCTACCTGCTGCCGAACGTGCTGCTGTTCACCTTCGCCGTCGCCCCGGCGGTGGCGCACTTCGCGGCGTGGCGGGGGCCGCTGCCACCGCTGGCGCGCCGCCTGTGCCATGGTATCGGCTTCGCTGGCGCGGTCGCGTTGCTGGTCCTGCCATTCGTGCCGTCGCTCGGGACGGCGGCTCTCGGACTCGCCGCGGTGGCCTCGGTCGGCGCGTTCGCGGCGCGCACGCCGGCCCGAGTGGTGGCGTTCGCCCTCGTGCTGCCCGTTGTCGGCGCATGGACCATCGGGCTCGACCGGTCGCGCTCGTTCGCCGATGGGTCGCGGTCTCGTGAGCATGCAGCGAGCGTGCTGCGGGCAGAAGCGCAGGCAGTCGGGTTCGATCCGGCCGACGCCCGGACCATCGGCCATTTCGACTCGGGGCTGCTGATGGCGACGGGATGGCGCCTGCCCGGCAACGAGTCGGCCACGGCACCCTGGTCGGGTCGGTGGATCCTGCACGAAATCGACAAGGACCTGCGGATCCCGCCCAACTACGCGCTGCGGGTGGTGATCGACCTGCCCTTCAAGTCGTTCGCGCTGCGCGAACGTACCGGGGACTGAACGTGACGTCGGTGCTGCTCGTGCGCCTGTCGGCGATGGGCGACGTGGTGCAGTCGCTCGGGGCCGTCGCGGCGCTGCATCGCGTGCGGCCGGAGTGGCGGTTGGTGTTCGTGACCCAGGCGGCGTTCGCGCCGCTGGTGCGAGGCGTGCCCGGCATCGCCGACGTCGTCGAGTTCGACCGCGCGGGAGGGCTGCGCGCGATCGTGGCGTTGCGCCGGGCGTTGCGGGCTCGGACGTTCGACTTCGCGATCGATCTCCAGGGCAACTGGAAGAGTGCGTTCGTGGCGCGTCTCGCGGGTGCTCGGCGATGCCTGGGCATGGCGGCTCGCTGGCGGCAGGAACCGGCGAGCAGATGGCTGTTGGGCCAGACCATCGATGCCGCGGGGTCGCCACATCCGGCGCGCGCGGCCGGAGAACTGGTGCGTTCGATCGCACCCGATGCGCCGTTCCTGCGCCCACGGCTTGCGGCGACGGCCGCCGAGATCGCTGCGGAACGCGATGCGCTGCGAGCGGCCGGCATCGCCTGCGAGCGACCGTTCACCGTGGTCGTGGTCAGCGATCCGGCCGATCCGCGAGCGTTGCGGCCGGCGATGGTGGCCGAGGCCTGCGCGACGGCGCCCGGGGCGGCCGTGCAGGTGCTGGGGCCGGCCGAACGGCATGTCGTGCCGCACGTCGGCGTGCCGTTCCTTCGCCATGGCGCGGGCGAGGTGCGCCGACTGGTCGCGCTCGGCGCGTTGGTCGGCGCCGTCGGCGGTGAGGTGATCGGGCCGGACCAGGGAGCCACGCACGTGCTCGCTGCGGCCGGCGCGAAGAGCCGCGTGGTCTTCGGGTCGCAGGACCCGGCGCGCACGGCTCCCGCTGGCGTCACGGCACTCATGCATCCAGAGCCGCCGGCGTGTTCGCCGTGCCGGCTGCGGCGATGCACCCACGCACGAGGCGTGGTCTGCATGGCATTCCCGCTGGCCGCGGCGCGCGCCGTCGACGTCGGCGTGCCCCACGACTGACGCGGCTTGCGGCCCCGGCGGCGAAGTGCTTCGCTGCCGCGATGCCGCTGCCGCCGCCGAAACCGCGCGATTCCACGGTTCTCGAGACGTTCCCGAACCCGTGCCCCGAACGTGACTACGAGATCGAGTTCACGTGCCCGGAGTTCACGTGCATCTGCCCACGCACCGGGCAGCCGGACTTCGCGGAGATTCGCATTCGCTACGTGCCCGACCGGCTGTGCGTCGAGCTCAAGAGCCTGAAGCTCTACCTGTGGAGCTGGCGCGACGTGGGCGCGTTCCACGAGAAGGTCACGAACGACATCGGCGGCGAACTGGCGACGCTGCTGCAACCGCGGCGGCTCGAGATCGTCGGCGACTTCCGCGTGCGCGGCGGGATCACGACGCGCGTGACGGTGCGGTTCGAGCGCTGACGGACCGGGTGTCGCCGGCGCACGGCAGTCGCTACAACCAGGGCGTGCGCCGTCGCTGGATTCGTCGGACGTTGTGGCTCGCCGGGTTCGCCTGCCTGTGGCTGAACGTCGGCGACGATCCGCCGCTGGCCAGCGGCGGACTGGTGCTCGCGGCGACGCCGCAGTCGGTGACAGTGGGCGTGATCGCGGCGGCGCCGACGCCGGCGACGGCGCGGCTGTTCGATGCGCAAGGCGTCGTCGTCGCGCAACACGAAGCGGCACTTGCGCGGCGTCGGCACGAGTTCACGTTCGCGCAACTCGCGCCGGGCACTGCGTACGACTTCGCGATCGAACTCGGCGACGGCCGCGTCGAACGTGGCAGCGCGCGGACGGCGCCGGCCGACGACGCGGCGCCGGTGCGGTTTGCGTTCCTGGGCGACTCGGGCGGCCAGCCGTGGTGGGTCTGGCTGCAGAGCGCGCCGGCGATGCACTGGCCTGCCCGCTGGGGCTGGTTCGCGGACTCGTCGGCGGTGACCCAGGTTGGCGCGGCTGTGGCGGAGTTCGCCCCGGACTTCGTGGTTCACCTTGGCGACGTCGTCTACCCGTGGGGGCGGCATGCCCAATACCGGACCGGGTACTTCCGACCGTTCGCCGAAGTGCTCCGGCGCGCCCCGGTCTGGGCGGTGCTCGGCAACCACGACGTGATGGACGCTGGTGGGCTCCAGCTGCTGCAGAACGTCCGGCCGAGGAGCGTCGAACGGGACGGCGACGGGCGCAACTTCTCGCAGGCGTTCGGCTCCGTGCGGGTGATCGGGCTCGACTGCACCAGCGAGATGACCGGCGATCGGTTCGAGCCGGGCCACCCTGCGCACACCTTCCTGCTGCGCGAGTTGGCGTCGTGCTCGGAACCGTGGATCGTCGTGGTCTCGCACTACCCGATCCGCAGCGGTTCGCGAAGCCGAGGTCGCGCGGACCTCAACCTGCACCTGATGCCCGAACTCGTGCGGCACCAGGTGAGCCTCTACCTGTGCGGGCACGACCACTGCTACCAGCGGTTCGCCGCCGACAGCGGCGAGCCCTACCAGGTGATCAGCGGCGGTGGCGGCAAGTCGCTCTACGCCGTGCAGCCGCATCGGCGAGCCCAGGTCCAGGCGTCGGCCTACCACTGGTGCGGCGCCGAGGTCCGTGGGGGGCGGTTTCGGGTGCGGGCCTACGACATCGATGGGGTGGTCCTCGACGACTTCGAGGTGCCGCTACCCAGCACCGAAGGCCTCGCGCGGGTCCTGGAGCAGAATCCAGAACGCGGCCGGCGGATCGCTGCGCTGCCAAAGTAGGCGCGCTCCCAAATCCGCTCCCAGCACGGACTTGCGCAGTCTGGTGAAGAAAATCAACCAGTTGCTTGCGACGGCTTCCAACGCTCGCTACCGTTCCCCGCCCCTCGCAGTCCGGCAACGGGCGGTCGAGGCGATC
>CALFZH010000008.1:0-124344 GCA_937952215.1 uncultured bacterium | reverse complement strand
GGCCGCCACGCTGGCTCGCCGCGCGCTTCCCGCACGAACGTGCCGAACCCCGCCGACGGCCGCATCGCCGCGAACGCATCGTAGGCGCCCAGGAACTCGTGCCACGCCGCGTCGTGCGCAACGCGTTCGGCGGGCAGCAGCGGCAGGTGCAGTTCGACGTGGGCCGCGGCCGCGCGGCGACGCACGAACTGCAGCAACGGCCCGGCCCACGCCGAGATGCCGAGCAGCTCCGGACCGGCGTGGTCGACCAGCGCCAGCACGTGCGCCGCGGCGAGCCCGGCGATCACCGTCGCCAACGTCGGCGGCGGGTGCAGTTCGGGCTGTGCCACCACCACGAAGTCATGGAGCGGGGCGCCGCCAGCGAACCGCCGCGCGACGGTCGCGACCGGCCAGACGTCGATCGCCGCCGCAGCGCCGCGTTCGCGCAGGAGCGCCTGCCAGCGCAACTCGGCACCCGAGTCGCGCACCACGAGCAGCGCTCGCGACGCGGCGCAGCGCACCGCGCCCAGCACGAGGTCGAGCTGCTCGCCGTCGCCGAGACCAACGACGTGACCGTGCCCGCCATGGCGCCACCATGTCGCAAGCGCCGCTGGCGGCGGCACGACGCCAGGCGGCAACCGTTCCGCTGGCAGCGGCGGCGGCGCCAGCGAGTCGACGAACGGCGCACCGGTCGCCGCCAGCGCCCGTCGCAGGCGCGCGCGTAGACCAAGCGGGGCGCGCAGCGAGCCGTCGGCGTCGAACGTGGCGCCGGGCGGCGGCATGCAGTCGGGCGGCCAGCCGCGCGCGCGCAGGGCGCCACCGCACCGTTCGAGGATCGTCGTCATGTCGGCATGGCGCCCGACCACGCAGCCCCACCCAGGTCACACGGGGCACGCGTCGAGAGGAACGAACCCAACGACGAGCCGCGGCCAGCCCGGGCGAGCGCCACTTCGCGCGGGTTCACTCGATCCGCCGCAGCCGCACCGCCCGTTCGTGCAGCGGCGCCGCGAACTCGGGGATGCCCTGCTCGATGACCTGCGCCAGGTAGCGGGCCGTAAGGCGACGCTGCGGCGCGTCATGACCCGCCAGCAGCGCGTCGGCGGCGCGCGCCACGCCCTGCCACAGGATGGGGTCGCTGCGGTAGGTGGTGCCGACCAGCGAGGCGAAGACCGCGAGCCTGTCCAGCAGATCGGCGATCGGGACCACGACGGCCCAACGCCGCAGCTCGTCGAGTTCGGCATCGCCGCTCGGCGACAGCACGACTACCGGGGCACGCGGCGCCGCAACCGGCGCCGGCGCCGAATGCGCACACGCCGCGACGAGTACGCCCAGCATCGCACCCAATGCGAAGAGAGGCCGCAGGAGCTGCGACGAAGATCGGAGTGAACACCGAAGCACCAGACGCGACATGGCTCGTGGAGGGTCGAGGGCCCGCGACACGAAGGCCCACCATTGCTCCAGGTGTGCCAACGGGGGCAACTCGCGCGCCGACCCACCAGCCACGCCCCGCGAACGCATCCGCAACCCCGCCGCCCCACCAACCCAACCGCACCGCAGTAGCCACCAGCGATCCCGTTCCTAAGATCCGCCCGCCCTCCTCTCCCCTCCCTGACCCGGAGTCCCATGTCCGACCGCAACGAGAAGCTCGTCTTCTGGGGCTGCTTCATCGCCCTCATCACCACCGCGTTCGCGTTCATCACCAGGGCCTTCCTGGTCAACATCCCCGACCTGTGGCCGGCGGAATTCGGCCTCGACAAGGTCCAGGGTCAGGAACTCTTCGGCGCCGGCATCTGGCCGTTCGCGATCAGCATCATCCTCTTCAGCCTGATCATCGATCGCATCGGCTACCGCGCTGCGATGGTGTTCAGCTTCGTCTGCTACGCCGCCTACGCAGCGCTGGCGCTGCAGGCCTACGGCATCGTCAACGCCGAAGGACTGCAGGCCGCCGACCTCGCGGCGGCGAGGGCCCACGCCTTCGACTACCTCTACTGGGGCTCCGTCGTGCTCGGCCTCGGCAACGGCACCGTGGAAGCGTTCATCAACCCGGTGGTCGCCACGATGTTCCGCCGCGAGAAGACGAAGTGGCTCAACATCCTGCACGCCGGGTGGCCGGGCGGGCTCGTGATCGGCGGCGTGCTGACGATCCTGCTCGGGGCGCAGGTGGCCGCCGACTGGCGCGTGCTGATCTACGTGATCGCGCTGCCCGCCGTCGTCTACCTGGCCATGCTGCTGCTGGTGCGCTTCCCGGTGAACGAACGGGTCGCCGCGGGCGCCTCGTATCGCGAGATGCTCGGCGAGTTCGGCGTGTTCGGCGCAGCGATCGCCGGGTTCCTGATCGTCAAGCAGCTCGGGCTCGTGTTCGGCTGGTCGGATGGCATGGTCTACGGCGTGCTGGCGGCGCTGGTGATCGCCTACGGCATCTACTGCCAGTCCCCGGGCCGTCCGCTGATGGTCCTGCTGTGCCTCGTGATGATGCCGCTGGCGACGACCGAACTCGGCACCGACGGCGCGATCACCGGGATCATGGAAGAGCCGCTGAAGCACGCGGGCTACCACCCGCTCTGGGTGCTGATCTACACCTCGGCGATCATGTGCGGGCTGCGCTTCTTCGCCGGCCCGATCGTGCAGCGCCTGACCCCGCTCGGGCTGCTGGCGGTCTGCGCCGCGCTCGCCAGCCTCGGCCTGTTCGCGCTGTCGCAGACGGAGACCATGGCCTGGATCTTCGCCGCCGCGACGCTCTACGCGTTCGGCAAGGCCTTCTTCTGGCCGACCACGCTGGGCGTGGTGTCCGAGCAGTTCCCGAAGGGCGGCGCGCTGACCCTCAACGCGATCGCCGGCATCGGCATGCTGACCGTCGGCATCATCGGCGGCCCGCTGATCGGCGAGATGCAGGAACTCGGCGCGAAGCACGCGCTCGAGGCGCAGGTCCCGGGCGTCTACGCGACGGTCGCCAAGACCGACAGCTACTTCCTCGGCGACTACCAGGCCGTCGACGCCGACAAGGTCCGGGCGCTGCCGAAGGAACAGGCCGACAAGATCGAGCAGGTGGTCAAGGAGGCCAAGCAGGGCGCTCTCGCCAACGTGACGATCTTCCCGCTGCTGATGCTGGCCTGCTACGTCGGCATGATCCTCTACTTCAGGAGCCGCGGCGGCTACCGGCCCGTCGAGCTGGGGCAGTCCGGCCACTGACGCAGCGTCCCCCGGCGGTCGCGCGCAGCGCCGCTGGGGTTTCGGCCGACGTCAGCCGCGGAACAGGGACCTGGCGTCCGGAGACTCGCCGCGCAGGATCGCGGCGACGTTGCGCGCGGTGTCGACGCACATCGCGCGATACGTCAACGCCGTCAGCGACGCCACGTGCGGCGTCAGCAGCACCCGCCCGTCGCGCAGCAACGGGTCGTTCGGCGCCGGTGGTTCCTGCTCGAGCACGTCGGCGGCGAAGCCACCGAGCCGGCCCGCCGCGAGCGCTGCGCGCAGCGCCACGCCATCGATCAGCGCGCCGCGCGCGGTGTTGACCAGGAACGCGCCCGCCTTCATCGCCGCCAGTTCGTTCGCGCCCAGCAGGCCCTTCGTCGCCGGCGTCAGCGGCAGGTGGAGCGTCACCACGTCGGCCACCCGCAGCACGTCGGGCAACGACGCCGCTTCGTACGGTGCGGGCACCGACCGGTCGCGATGCGCGAGCACCACCACCCGCATGCCGAACGCGTCCGCCAGCTTCGCCACGCGCTGCCCGATCGCGCCAAAGCCCAGCACGCCGAGCACGAGCCCGCGGATCTCGTTGCCCGCGTAGCTCCCGCGGTCTTCCCAGCGCCCGGCCGCGGCCTGATTGGCCGAACGCGTGATGCCCCGCACGAGGTCGAGGACCAGCGCCAGCGTGTGCTCGGCCACCGTCAGCGAGTTGCCGCCCGGCGCGAACACCACCGGAATGCCGCGCCGCGCCGCCGCCGCGGTGTCGAGGTTGTCGAGGCCGACGCCGGCGCGGGCGACGACCCGCAGCGCCGGGCAACGCGCGAGCAAGGCGTCGGGAATGCGCCCACGGCCGCGCGTCAGGATCGCGCGCACCGCGCCGAAGTCGCAGTCGGGCGCGTTCGGGTCCTTCGCGCGCACGATCTCGCCGGCACCGGCGAGCAGCGCTTCCGCCTCGGGATGCAGCGACTCGAGCAGCAGGATCGTCACGGCGACTCGTGCCGGCCGACGGCGGCGCCGGGCGCCATGCGGTAGGTGCCGGGCTTCGGCTCGACCAGTTCGTCGGCGAACAACGCCGGATCGATCACCGCATCGCGCGCGCTCGAGATCTCGACCAGGTTGCCGGCCGGATCGCGCACGAACATCTGCATCGCGCCCGACGGCAGACGGCGCACGCGCCCCCACGGCTTGCAGTCGATCGCGCCGGCCTGCTTGGCGCGGCGGAACACGGCCGGGAAGTCGGGCGCGACGATGCAGAAGTGGCCGCGGAACTGGTGGCTGTCCGCGATCTCGTTCATGTGGATCTGCTGCGTGGCGCCGAGGCGGAAGAACTGCGAACGGAAGCCCTGGTCGGGCGTGGCATCGAGCGGCAGTCCGATCACGTCGCGGTAGAACGCGACGGCCGCGTCGAGGTTGTCGACGTTGACGTTGACGTGGTGCAGTTGGAAGTCGGTCACGACAGCTCCTCGGGTCGCAGTCTCAGGTCACCGTGCAGCGACGCACGAACGCGGGATCGGGCACGACGCCAAAACCCGGCCCGGTCGGTGGCCGCAGCATGCCGTCGTGCAGCGCGAGGTCGATCGCCGCCATCTCGCGCAGCAGCGGCGCTCCGCCCATCGGCACCTCGACCAGCACCCCGGCCGGACTGGCGAACGCCAGCGTGCGAGCGGCCTGGAACGAGATCGCCGAGCCCCAGCAGTGCGGCGCCAGTTCGAGCCGGTGCGCGTAGGCCAGCGCAGCGATGCGCAGCCCCTCGCTGAGCCCGCCGGCGATCGCGAGGTCGGGCTGTAGCACGTCGATCGCGCGGCGCTCGAGCAGTTCGGCGAAGTCGAACGCGGCGGCTTCGCTCTCGCCGGCGGCGATCGCCACCGGGCTCGCGGCGCGCACCTCGGCGAGGCCTGCCCGGTCGTCGGAGGCGACCGGTTCTTCGACGAAGCGCAGGCCGAGCGCTGCCGCCCCGGCACAGAAGCGTTTGGCCTCGGCGACGTTCATCGTGCCGTGCGCATCGACCATCAGGTCGACGCCGGGACCGATCGCGCGCCGCGCCGCGGCGACCCGCGCGAGGCTCGCCTCGACGCTGGCGTCCATCGCGCCGATGCGCATCTTCGCGGCGCGGAAGCCCTGCGCCGTGTAGCGCCCCAGTTCTTCGCCGATCGACGCGGCATCGGCCCAGCCGCCGCTGGCGTAGCCGAGCACCGTGTCGCGGCACGGCCCGCCGAGCAGGTCGAGCACCGAACAGCCACGGGCCTTGCCGGCGAGATCCCACAGGGCGAGATCGACGCCACTCATCGCCGCGGTGTGCACGCCGCGACGACCGAGCACCGGCATCGCGCGGCCCGAACGTTCGGCCAGCCCCGCCCGCACTCCGTTGTACATGCGCGACCACGCGCGGCCGATGTGCCGCGCATCCTGACCGACCAGCAGCGGCCGCAGCTCGCGTTCGACGATCGCGACCAGCGCCGCGCCGTTGCCGGCACTGCCGACCGCGGGCTTGGCTTCGCCATGGCCGACGAGGCCGTCCTCGGTCGTGACGGTGACGAGCACCGCGTCGAACGCAGCGATGCGGCCGAAGTCGGAGACGTGCTGCTTGGCCGCGTCGAGCGGGCAGTGCAGCCAGGCGGCGTCGACGGAACGGATCTTCACGAGCGCCCCGGTCAGCGGATCAGCGGCAGCAGGGTCTTCGACGCCGTCTCGTACAGCATCGTGTAGAAGGCCTCGCTGAGCAGCGAGCTGCCGTGGTCCTGGATGAACTTCAGCTGCTCGGGCGGGATGTCGACCGGGTTCTTCTCGACCTGGTTCGGCCACGGCGACATCGGCGTGCGATCCACCGGCGCCACCGACTCCATCGTCAGCGCCCCGTCGTAGCCGGCGGCGCGCAGCGTCATCACCAGCTTCTTCCAGTCGACGTTGCCCATGCCGGGCGCCAGACGGTTGTTCTCGGCGACGTGCACGTCGACGAGCCGTTTGCCGACCTTCTTGATCGCCGCGAACATGTCGACCTCCTCGATGTTCATGTGGAACACGTCGAGGCACACGCCGCAGTCGGGGCCCACTTCTTCGGCGAGGCGAAGCGCCTGGTCGGCGCGGTTCAGGAAGTAGGTCTCGAAGCGGTTCAGCGGCTCGATCGCCATGCGCACGCCGCACTGCTTGGCGTAGCCGTAGACCTCCTTCAGCCCCTGCACGACCCACTTCCACTCGAGCTCGGGCGTGCTGTCCGGAACGATCTTGCCGACCGTCGCCGGCACGATCGTGATCTCGTGCCCTTCGAGTTCCTTCACCATCGTCACGACCGACTTCACGTAGTCGACGGACTTGGCGCGCTGCGCTTCGTTGCTGGCGGCGAGGTTGCGTTCGCCGAGCGTCAGCGTCACGGCGCCCCAGCAGCGGATGCCGTGCTGCTTCAGCAGCGGCCGCGACGTCTTGGTGTCGTACTGCTTGGGCTCGCCGCTGATCTCGATGCTCTCGAAACCGAGTCGCTTGATCCGGCGCAGCGTGACCTCGAGCGGTTCGGCGCGCATCCAGTTGTGGGTGGAGAGGTGCATGGGTGTTGCCTGGAGCAGGGAGGAACGGGCTGTCGCACAGTCTTGCCGAGCCGAGCAGCCGACGACAGCCCGGCCCGCACAGATTCCTGCATGCGCAGCGCCGCCGCGGCGCGCGACGCCGCCGAAGGTCCCCGCCGGACCAAACCGGTGTTCCCGGGTCTACGTAGGCCGGAGCCGAGTTCGCCGGTACAAGCCTCCCCCATGCCCGGTCCAATCCTCGTTCGCGGCGGCCCTGACTGGTCCCGCTTCCGCATCCTGCGCGTCGTGATCCCGGTCCTGCTGCTGCTGATCGGCATCTTCACGACCTACTACACGGTCCCCTCCGATTCGGTCGGCGTCGTGCTCCGCTTCGGCCGCTACAGCGCGACGAAGGACCCCGGCCTGCACTTCAAGGTGCCGTTCGGCGTCGACGAGGTGTGGACGCTGCCGGTCAAGCGCCAGCTCAAGCTCGAGTTCGGCTTCGGCAGTCGCGAGTACAACAACGAGGACCAGGTACCCGAGGAGCCCGAGGTCGAGAAGAGCATGGTCACCGGCGACCTCAGCGCCGCGCTCGTCGAGTGGGTCGTCCAGTACCGCGTCAGTGACCCGCGCCTCTACCTGTTCCACGTGCGCTTCCCCGGCCAGACGCTGCGCGATCTCAGCGAAGCCGTCATGCGCGAAGTCGTCGGCGACCGCACCGTCGACGAGGTCATCACCGTCGGCCGCCAGGACATCGAGACGGTCGCCGCCGCGCGGTTGTCCGAGCTGACGCAGGCCTACCAGCTCGGCGTCACGATCGACCAGTTGCAGCTCAAGAACGTCAATCCGCCCGGTCCCGTGCAGAACTCGTTCAACGCGGTCAACAAGGCGCAGCAGGACCGCGAGAGCATGATCAACGTCGCCAACGGTGACTACAACAAGGTCGTGCCACGCGCCGAGGGCCAGGCCGAGCAGAAACTCAGCGAGGCCGAGGGCTACCGCCAGAAGCGCGTCAACGAGGCGCTCGGCGACGTCGCCGCGTTCCGGGCAATGCTCGCGGAGTACGTGAAGGCGCCAGCGGTGACCAGGAAGCGCCTCTACCTCGAGACGATGCGCGACGTGCTGCCAGCCCTCGCCGACACCTGGATCGTCGACGCCTCGGTGACGCAGCTGCTGCCGATGGTGAAGAGCGCTGCGGCAGGAGGTGGCAAGTGAAGTTCGCGCGCTACCTGATCGCGCTCGTCGTGGTGTTCCTGCTGCTCGTCATGGGCGGCGCCTTCTACACCGTGCGCGAGACCGAGATCGTGATCCTGACCCAGTTCGGCGCTCCGGTCGGCGACCCCGTCACCGAGGCCGGCCTGCACTGGAAGACGCCGTTCGTGCAGGACGTGCACCGCATCGAGAAGCGCGTGCTCGAGTTCGACGGCCCGACCGTGCGCATGCCGACCAAGGACAAGACCTACATCGAGGTCGACACCTTCGGCCGCTGGCAGATCACCGACGCGGCGAAGTTCTTCGTCGCGCTGCGCGACGAACGCAGCGCACAGTCGCGGCTCGAGGACATCGTCGGCAGCGAGACGCGGGCGGCGGTCGCCAGCCACGACCTGATCGAGGTCGTGCGCAGCGACAAGGACCGCACCGCCCCGGCCGATGCCGGCGGCCAGGCCGGCGCCACCAGCGGCCTGCGCCGCGCGACGCGCGGGCGCAAGGCGATCGAGAAGGACATCCTCGAGGCCTCGGCGCCGAAGCTGGTGCCGCTCGGCATCGCGTTGCTCGACGTGCGCATCAAGCGCGTCAACTACAACGCCGACGTGCTGACGACGATCTACCAGCGCATGACCAGCGAGCGCGAGCAGATCGCGCAGCGCTTCCGCAGCGAAGGCGAAGGCGAGGCCGCGCGCATCCTGGGCCGCAAGGAACGCAAGCTGCGCGAGGTCGAGTCGGTCGCCTACAAGCAGGTGCAGGAGATCCGGGGTGCTGCCGACGCCGAGGCGAGCCGCATCTACGCCGAGGCCTACGACCAGAGCCCCGAGGCGCGCGACTTCTACGGCTTCCTCAAGACGCTCGAGACCTACCGCACCGTTCTCGGCGCACGCACCAACATGATCTTGTCCACGGACAGCGACCTGTTCGAGTTGCTCGGGAGGAGCACGAAGTGATGCACCGCCGCACATTCCTCGCGACCGCGACCGCAACGGGCGCGGCCGCTCTCGGCGCCACCGGCGCCCCGCGCGCCCAGGATCCCAAGCCCCAGGAAGCCAAGGGCGCGGGCAAGCCGTTCCAGCTGCGCTACGCGCCGCACTTCGGCATGTTCCGCCACCACGCCAAGGAGCTCGTCGACCAGCTGCAGTTCGCGGCCGACGAGGGCTTCGTCGCCTGGGAGGACAACGGCATGCCGGGCCGCGAGGTGGCCGTGCAGGAAGCGCTCGCCGCGAAGATGCAGAAGTGCGGCATCGCGATGGGCGTGTTCGTCGCGCATGGCGACTTCGGCAAACCGACGTTCGCGTCGGGCGCCGCCGACATGCGCGACCGCGTGCTCGCCGACATCACGCGCGCCGTCGAGATCGGCAAGCGCGTGGCGGCGCGCTGGTGCACGGTGGTGCCCGGAGCGATCGACCCGCGGCAGGACGAGGGTTACCAGTTCACCAACTGCGTCGACCTGCTGAAGCGCTGCTGCGAAGTGATCGACAAGGCCGGCAGCGAGCTGGTGATGGTGCTCGAGCCGCTCAACTTCCGCGACCACCCGAACCTGTACCTGACCAAGGTCCCGCAGGCCTACGCGATCTGCCGCGCCGTCGGCAGCAAGCACTGCAAGATCCTCGACGACCTCTACCACCAGCAGATCACGGAGGGGAACCTGATCCCCAACCTCGACCGCGCGTGGGAGGAGATCGCCTACCTGCAGGTCGGCGACAACCCGGGCCGCAACGAGCCGGGCACCGGCGAGATCAACTACAAGAACGTCTTCCGCCACGTGCACAAGAAGGGCTTCACCGGCATCGTCGGCATGGAGCACGGCAACGCGGAGCCGGGGCGGGAAGGCGAACGCGCGCTGATCGCGCGTTACCGCGACGCCGATTCGTTCTGAGGCTTTGGCGCGGCTTCGCCGCGCCCAAGCCCCAGGACCTCGCCGCGCGCCTTCGGCGCACCGCTGCGGTTCTGACGACGACCAGGGCCTTACGGCTCTGCTCGCTTCAGGACCTGGCCGCGCGCCTTCGGCGCACCGCTGCGGTTTCGAGTCGCCGCCGCCCGCTGCTCAGCCATAGACATAGCCCAGCGCGCGCGTGTTCAGCACCTGCCCCACGGTTCGCGTCAGGGTCGGCGCGGGCTGCAGCACCTCCGTCACATTGGGCGGATTCACGCCAGGATGCAGAGCCTGCCAATCGGCCCACAGCTTGTCGATGAACGCGTGATGCAGCCAGAACAACGGATCGGCCGGCGACCGGCTGGTCGCCATGGTTCCGCCGACCAGCACGTGCAGCCGGTTGTGGAACGGCGCCGCCTCAACCGTGGACTGGAAGGCGGTGAAGTCGACACCGGCCAGCAGCGTGTTGAGCTGCGCTGCACTCGCGAGGCTGTTGCCGTTGAAGGTCGCGTTGCGCGTGATGCCCCAGTCGGCAATGTCCGCGGCGTCGGTGAGCGCCGCCGGAATCGCGGCGCGATCGGTGACCCAGTCCCAGTAGGGAATGGTCACCAGCGGGTTGATGGCGATCAGCCTCGCCTCCAACCGCGCGAGGTACTCGCGATGCCAGGCAAGGAAGTTGCGTCCGGCGTGACCTGACATCGTGTGCGCGCCCCACGCATGGCCCGCATGCGTGCCCATCGCATCGACGTGGATCTGCACCATCTCGTCGTACGTCGGGCTCGGCATGCCAGTCTCGCGCAGCGCGGCGACAGCGTGCAGGAAGCGCTGCCACTCCATCGTCGTCAGGTTCTTCTGGTTCTTGCGCACGCGGTAGCGAGGCCGGCAGAAAAACCAACGCCACCAGTGCTCGGGCAGCAGCAGTTCTTTCGGGCCGAACTTGGTCGGCAACAGGCGCAGATCCCGAGGCGGGATGCGCAGCGGCGAGCGCAGGATCGGTACGGCTCGCGGACGCGGGCTGGCATGGAGCCGCCTCAGTTCGGCCTTGGTCGCGGTCCATTCGGGGACGGGGGAGAGCGTTCGGGTTCGGGATCTCGAAGTAGCCATGGTTTGTTCCGGCAGGCCCCCACACAGGGGCAAGCCGGGCATGGCCGCAGGTTCTTTTCGCCGGTTTTTCCGAGGCGCCAGGCTTCGCCCGCGTGCGCCGCCGCCAGACGCGCGCCTCGACCTAGCCCAGACCACGAACGTCCGCTTCGTGCACACGCTCGCTGCCCTCGTGTCCGTTCTGCGGGCATGAAGGCCCGGCGAAGGCGGCGGCACGCGTGTTGACCTGCGGCCCGTCGTCATGCAACACGACGCCGACCGCGCCGACGACCACCTGACCCGGCAGCCGTTCCGGGTGCTGACCTACAGCCACGACTCGGTCGGGCTCGGTCACTTGCGGCGCAGCGTCACCCTGGCGACAGCTATGGTCGCGCGTGGTCCGAACGTGCGCGCCCTGTGCGTCACGGGTTCGCCGGTGCCCGACCTGTTCCCGCTGCCCGAGCGGTGCGACCTGGTGAAGCTGCCGTCGATCGGCAAGGACGAGCACGGCGACTACTGCGCACGCCGGCTGCCGATGCCGTTCGCCGAGATCGCGTCGCTGCGCAGCGACATCGTCACGGCGACCGTCCGCTCGTTCCGCCCCGATCTGCTGCTCGTCGACCACACGGCGGCCGGGCCCGGCGGCGAACTGCTGCCCGTGCTGCGGCGCCTGCGCCACGAGCAACTGCAGACCGTGGTCGTGCTCGGCCTGCGCGACGTGCTCGACACGCCGCTTCGCACCCGCAACGAGCTGCAGCGGTTGGGCACGTTCGCGGTCGTTCGCGAGCTCTACGACCACGTGCTCGTCTACGGCGACCGCGCGGTGTTCGACCCGGTGCGCGAGTACGGCTTCCCCGACGATGTCGCGGCGAAGACGTCGTTCACCGGCCCCGTGGTGCCGCCCGAGGCGCGCGGGCGTCGCACTCCACCCGTGCCCGGCGCGCCTGCCCACGTGCTGGTGACCACCGGCGGCGGCGAAGACGGCTACGCCCTGCTGCGAGCGACGATCGCCGCTCTGCGCGGCCCGCTGCGCGCAGAAAGGCTGCGTGCGACGATCGTCGCCGGCCCGCTGCTCGCCGAGGTCCCGTTCCAGGACCTGCGCCGCGCCGTGCAGGACGACCCTCGCCTGCTGCTGGTGCGCAGCACCGATGCGATGCAGGAACTGCTCGCCGCCGCCGACCTCGTCGTCGGCATGGGCGGGTACAACACCGTCTACGAAAGCCTCGCGCGCGGCGTGCCGCTGCTGGCCCTGCCCCGACGCCGCCCGCGCGAAGAGCAGGCCGAACGTTGCCAGCGCCTCGCCGCGCGCGGCCTGCTGCACGAGCTGGCCGACGACGACCTGCGCGACCCGCGCGCGACTGCCGACGCGATCGTCGCGGCGCTGCACGCCGGGACGACCGAACCGCCGCGCCCGCTGCGCTGCGACGGTGCCGACCAGGCCGCCAGGCTGCTGCTGCGCGGAAAGCGGTCGCGCGCATCGTCGAACAACCACCTGGCCCGCCTCGGCTGAGGACCGGCGATGCACCTCGGCTACGTGCTGAAGAAGTTCCCGCGCGCGTCGGAGACGTTCGTCCTGAACGAGATCCTGGCCCAGCAGCGGCTCGGCGCCGACGTCACCGTGTTCTCGCTGAACCGGCCCGACGACGGCGTCTTCCACCGCGGACTGGCGGAGTTGCAGCGACCCGTCGTCTACCTGCCCGCGCGCAAGCCGGACGGCTGGCTCCAGCTGTTGCAGGCGCAGCAGCCGCGGCTGCGCCGATTCGCACCGGAGGCGTGGCGCGAGTTCGACGACCTGCTCGCGGCGGGGCGGCCCGACCTGTGGCAGATCCTGGGCGCCGGGCTCGATCTGGCGATGCTCGCGGAGGCGCACGGCGTGCAGCACCTGCACGCGCACTTCGCGACGGTCGCCGCCTACGCGGCCCGCACTGCCGCTGCGTTCACCGGCCTGCCGTTCAGCGTCACTTGCCACGCCAAGGACATCTATCGCGCCGGCATCGTGCCCGAACGCTTCCAGAGCCTGCTGCTGCGCAGTGCGTTCGTCGTCACCGTCTGCGAAGCGAACGCACGCTGGATCCGCGGACAGCTCGCCGGCGATTGCCCACTCGACGTGCGCGTGCTGTACAACGGCGTCGACACGCGCGCCTTTTCGCCGACCCAGCGTGTGCCGAGCGCGACGCCGACGCTGCTGGCGGTCGGCAGGCTGGTCGCGAAGAAGGGCTTCCACGTGCTGCTCGAGGCCGCGGCGATGCTCGATCGCGAGGGCCTGCAGCCCCGCATCGTGCTGGTCGGTGACGGCGAAGAGCGCGCGACCCTGATGGCGCAGGCGCGGCGGGCCGGCCTGGACAACGTCGAGTTCGCCGGGATGCGCACGCACGACGAGGTACGCGCCCACGTGCACTCCGCCACGATGATGGTGCTGCCGTGCGTCGTCGACGACGACGGCAATCGCGACGCGCTGCCGACGGTGCTGCTCGAAGCGCTCGCCGCCGGACTTCCGGTCGTCAGCACCCCGATCGTCGGCGTCGCCGAGATCGTCGACGACGGCGCCTGCGGCGTGCTGGTTCCTCCCGGCGAGGCAGCGCCTCTGGCCCGCGCCATCGCGTCGCTGCTGCGCTCGCCCGGCGAACGCGCTCGGCTCGCCGCTGCCGGCCGCTTGCGCGCCGAGCGTCTCTTCGACCTCGATAACAACGTCGCCACGCTGGCCGGCTGGATGCGCCACGCGACCGCGCCGGTCGCCGAGGCCCCACGATGACCCTGCCGATCGCCTACGTCTGCGCCGATCCCGGGATCGCGCCCGACGGCGACAAGGGTGCCTCGGTGCACTTCCGCAGCCTCGCGGCCGCGTTCGCGCGCGCTGGCGTCGAGCTCGACGTGTTCATGGCGCGCGACGGCGACGTGCGTGGTTTCCGCCCGCATCGCGCCCGCGTCGTGCCGACGCCGCGCGCCCGCGGCGTTCTCGGTGAAGTGCTCCAGCTCGGCCATGCCGAGGCGATGCAGCGAGCGCTCGCGGCCGCCGGCCCTCACGGCGCGGTCTACGAACGCTTGTCGCTGTTCGGCCTCGCCGGCCTCGCCCACGCACGAACGTCGGGCATCCCGTTGCTGGTCGAGGTCAACTCGCCGCTGTGGCGGGAAGCGGCGATGTTCCGGGATCTCGCGCTGCCGAGCGCCGCTCATGGCGTGTGTCTCGACGTGTTGCGCGGTGCGACGCGCATCTTCGCCGTGTCGTCGTCGCTCGCGGCCGAGCTCGCTGTCGACGGCATCGACCGTTCGCGCATCGAAGTGCTCGGCAACGGCGCCGAGCTGGCGGCATGGCGCGCGGCAGCGCCCGCCGAGAAGCCACCTGCGCTGCGCGGCCGACCGACGCTGCTGTTCGCCGGCTCGCTGAAGCCGTGGCACGGCATCCCGTTCCTGCTGCGCGGCTTCGCGGCATTGCGCGCCGAGCGGTCGGTCGGTCTGTGGATCGTCGGCGACGGTCCCGAACGTGATGAGGTGGCCAAGGCGCAGCGGGCCTTTCCCGGTGACATCGTGCACGAAGGCGCGGTCCCGCACGAACGCATGCCAGGCATCGTGCGGGCAGCCGACGTGGTCGTCGCCCCGTATCCCGCCGCTGCTCCCGGCTGGTTCTCGCCGCTGAAGATCGTCGAGGCGCTCGCCGCCGGCCGCCCACTGCTCGCGAGCCGTGTTCCCTGCGTGCTCGAGACGCTGGAGGGTCACGCACCGCTCGGTCTGTTCGACGCCGACGACCTCGCCGACTTCGTGGCCGCTGCACGGCGCGTGATCGCTGCGAGCGCCGCAGGCGCCGCCGGCATCGATCCGGCGCGCATCGCTGCCCTGGACTGGTCGCACAAGGTCGCACGCATCCTGGAGGCCCTGCACGCGCCGCAAGGCCTGGAGGCAGCCCGTGGCTGAACGAAGGCCTCGACGCCTTGGCCAGGCCTTGCGCGTCTGGCGCCGGCTGCTGCCGTTCCTGCGGCCGCACCGACGACGACTCGTCACCGCCGGCGCGCTGACCGTGCTCGTCGTCGCCGTCGAGTTGCTGAAGCCGTGGCCGATCAAGGTCGTCGTGGACCAGGTGCTGCTCGGCCAGCCGTGGTCACTGCTGCCGGCGGTCTTTCGCGATGACGCCACGGCTCTGACCTGGCTCGCGATCGTCGCGACGTTGCTGCTCGCGGCACTCGGCGGCATCGGCGCATTCCTGCGCGACCTGCGCCTCGCCGAAGCCGGCCAGCGTGCGATCGCGACCGTGCGCAGCGACGCTCTCGACGCGGTGCTCGCGCAGTCGCTGGCATTCCACGAACGCCACCGCGCCGGCGACCTGCTGGTGCGGTTGTGCGGCGACGCGCAGCAGCTGCGCACGCTGCTCGTCGATGGCCTGTTCGCGCTCGGCCGCGAAGCCGTGCTCGTGCTCGGCACGCTCGCCGTACTGCTCGCCATCGACTGGCGTCTGGGGCTGGCGGCGATCGCCGTGCTGCCGGCGATCGCGCTGGTCTCGGCGCTGGCCGCGATCCGACTGCGCGCCGTCGCACGCAAGCAACGCAAGAAGGAGGGTCAACTCGCCGCGAGCGCGCACGAGACGCTCGCCGCCGTGCCGCTGATCCAGGCCTACGGACTCGAGTCCGTGGCGGCGGCCACCTTCGGCAAGCAGAATCGCCGCAGCGCGCGAGCCGGTCTGAAGGCCACGCGCATCGAGGGCCGGCTGGGTCTGGCCACGGACGTGGCGATGGCGCTCGGCATCGCCGCCGTGCTGTGGTTCGGCGTCGGTCGCGTGCAGGCTGGTGCCCTGTCCCCAGGCGAACTGCTCGTCGCCCTCGCCTACGCACGTTCGTTCTACCGGCCGATCAAGAAGGGGCTCGGCCGCAGTGCGGCCGTGGTGAAGGCCGCCGCTGCCGGGGAACGCGTGCTCGAGTTGCTCGAGGCGCAGCACCACGTGCCGGCGGTGGCCGACCCTCGCCCGCTGCCAACGGTGCGCGGCTCGCTGACCCTGCGCGGCGTTCGCTTCCGCCACGCCGACGGCCGCGACGTACTACGCGGCGTCGACCTCACGATCGCACCCGGCGAACACGTGGCACTGGTCGGCGGCAACGGGGCCGGCAAGTCGACTCTCGCCTCGTTGCTGGTCCGCCTGCGCGACCCCGACGCGGGCGCCGTGCTGCTCGACGGCGTCGACGTTCGCGATGTCGATCCCGCCGTGCTGCGCGCGCACTTCGCGATGGTGCAGCAGGAGACGATGTTGTTCGCCGGCACGCTGCGCGACAACGTGCGGCTCGGGCGCCCGGACGCCAGCGACGCCGATGTCGACGCCGCCTGCGAACTCGCGGGCGTCACCGCCTTTGCGTCGCGCTGGCCCGAGTCGCTCGACACGCGCGTCGGCGATCGCGGCGCCGACTTGTCCGGCGGCGAACGGCAGCGGCTCGCGCTGGCTCGCGCCCTCGTGCGCAACGCCGCGGTGTTCGTGTTCGACGAGCCGACGACCGGCCTCGACGCCGCCGCCGAGATCCAACTCTGCGACCGCGTGCTCGCGCACCTTCGCGGCCGCACCGTCTTGCTGATCTCGCACAACCAGCGCCTGTGCGCCGCGGCCGACCGCGTGCTGCGGCTGCACGACGGCCGGATCGAGCCCGCACCGGCAGCGACGGCACGGCCGGGAGGTGCCGCGTGAAGACGCCCACGCCGATCTGCCGCGCCCCCGAGCGGTGCATCGACACCGCGTTCCTGCGCGCGCTCGATCGCGACCTGATCGCAGCGCTGGCCGGGCGCCACCTCGCACGCGAAGGCGAACTGCTGGCGCTGCAACCGGACTACGTGCGCTGGAAGGACGCCGACGGTTCGCTCGTCGGCTGGCGCGCGACGGTCCGTGTCGACGGTAGGCCGATGCCCACGTACCTGACCGTGCGCTGTGCTCCATCGCACCGCCTGGCCAGCGAGGCCGAGCGTCTGCAGCACCGCGCCGACGAGTCGTGGGCCGGGCTCGGCGGCCTCGCGTTGGTGCCGCAACACGACCTGCTGTTGTTGGCGTTCCCGCTCGACCGCGCGATGCACGACCTGCGTCGCGTGGTCCGCCCATCGAAGGTGCGCAACCTCGTCGCCGAGGTGTGCCCCCACGTCGTTCCCGAGGGTCAGCGCTTCTCGAAGAGCCGGAGCACGTTTGCCCTCGTGCGCTACAAGCCCGAACGGCGGGCGGTACTGCGCTGGCAGATCGGCTGCGTGGACAGCGTTGGTCGTTCCCCGGCACCGACGTCGATCTGGGTGCGCTGCTACGCCGAAGCAACCGCCAACCGCGCGGAGATCGCCGCTGCTGCCGCCGCGCGCGCCGGTGTCGTCTGCCCGACGCCGCTCGGCCGCGCTCACGATCGGCTGGTCGTCGAGAGCCACGTCGAGGGGCGTCCGTGGACCACGTACGATCGCGACGCGATCGCCGCTGCCGCGCGGACGGTCGCAGCGCTGCACGCTGCGGGCGGCGAGCCGGCGTTGCCGTGGCACGGCCCGGTGCAGGAACTCGATCGTGCACTGCGAGCTGCCGAAGACCTCGACCGCCTGTCCGCGGCGGTGGGCGCGCGCGCGCGCCACCTGACCGACCGCCTCGCGGCACTGGTGCCCGGCCCCGGTCCCGCGGTGCTGGCCCACGGCGACCTGCACACGGGGCAGTTCCTGTTCGACGGGGAACGCGCGGCGTTGTGCGACTTCGACCGCGCGTGCATCGCGCCCGCGGCCTGCGACCTCGCTGCGTTCCACGCCCACTGCGTGCTCGCGGACGCGGCGCGCGGACGCGCGGCGGCCGCGGCGTTCGTGGGCGCCTACGCCGCCATGCGCGAACTGCCGCCGGCGACCGAACGGGCGTGGTGGGACGCCTGCGCCTTGCTGCGCGCAGCATTGCTGCCGTTCCGGTCCCTGCACGCCGACTGGCCGCAAGCGACCTTCCGGATGTTGACGGCCGCCGAGAGCTGCCTCGGCGCGGAGGCCGTCACGTGAGCCCGACGACGAACACAAGCGCCGATCTGACGGCGCTGCAGCGTGCCCTCTGGCCGGTCACCCCCGGGGTCGAGTTGATCCTGCGGCCGCGCGCCGACGGCGCCGTCGCGACGCTGCGCAGCGACGACGCGCCGCCGCGCACCTTCCAGGTCCTGGACGGTGCCGTCGTCGAGTGTCACGTCGGCGACGACGAGAGCCTGGCAGGCAGGAGCCTCGTCACCGATCGGCATGCGCTCGCCGCCACGGTCGCACCGCTCGGGCGTGAAGTGCTGGCCGCCGAACTCGTGGCCTGGCGACCAGGGCGACGCGCCGTGCTCCGGCTGCGCACGCAGACCGGCCGGCTCTGGCTCAAGCTGCTCGATGCCAAGACCTGGCGCCGCGCACACGCCGCGTTCTCGGCGCTCGGGGAACCGATGGCGCCGCTGCGCTTCGCGCGCCCGCTGCTCCTGCTGCCCGAGCTCGCGGCCTACGTCAGCGCCGACGCCGACGGAACCGCGCTGCGCCATCTGCTCGCGGGGGAACCGGACCTGACGCTCGTCTCGCGCTCCGTGCTGGCGCTCGGCTACACGCCGACGACCGGCAACCTGCCAGAGCTCGGTTTCGACAGCGCACGTGGTGCTGCCGCGGCCAGCCTGCGACAAGGCATGAGCCTGCGCGAAGACCTCGCGACCCTGGCCACGGCGATCGCCCAGGTTCCGCCGGTACGGACTGCCGATCGCGCCGGCTTCGTCCACGGGGACCTGCACGACAAGCAACTGTTCTGCGCCGCCGGCGGCGTGACCGTGATCGACCTCGAAGGCGTGGGGCGCGGCGACACCCGCCTAGACCTCGTCAACCTCGCGGAGCACGTGCGGCTGCGCGAACTGCAGCAGCATGGTTGCGACCGCGGCCTCGCCGACCGGGTGCTCACCCGCTGCGGCATGCACCCCGACGACATGGCGACGCGCGCGTTCCGCGCCGTCGTGCGCGCCCGCCTGTGCGGCGTCTACGCGCTGCGCCCCCGCTGGTCGACGTTGGTCGACCAACTGCGCGACAGCACCCTGCGACTCCTGGAGCACCTGTGATCCCTGCGCATCGTTCCCTGCTGGCGCTCGTCGCCCTTGCCGCCGCGTGCAGCGCGCCGGGCCGCGAGTCGTTCGGCGTTCTGCGACCTGGTCGATTCGTCGAAGCGAAGGGCAACTTCGTCGGCGGCACCGCGCAGGTACGCGAGATCGACGAAGCGCCGCGCGAGCCCGACGACCGGGGCGACAAGGCCGAGGTCACCGCTCCGGTCGAGCGAGCCGAGAGCGGCGGCCTGGTCGTGCTCGGCAACGTGTTCGCGCTCGCCGACGACACCCAGTTCGAGGACGCGGACAAGCAGCCTGTTGCCCGCCGCACGCCGGAGGTCGGCGAGTGGCTGCGGCTCAAGCTGCGCGACAAGGGCGACGCCGGCCTGCGATTGCGCACCGTGCGGGCGATGGCCCCGCGCGACCAGTTCAAGGTCACCGGCGAGGTGCGCGCCGTCGACCTCGAGAACGGCCGCCTCGATGTCGGCGGCGTGAAGCTGGCGATGGTCCAGGATCCCGATGTCGACCTGCCCGGTCGGCGCGACGTGAACGACCCGTTGTCGATGTTCCTCGCCGACGACCAGAAGGCGGTGCCGTTCACGATCCGGCTCGGCGAGTCGTTGCGCCTCGGCGGGCAGGGCGCCGGCGAAGTCGAGTGGAACGACGAATTCGACCTCGACGCGGCGCGCGATCGCGACCGCACCAAGCCCGCGTTGCGCGGCAAGCTCGATCTGCTGTGGCTGCTCGACGACGCCGGCAGCTACGCGCTCGGCGAGGTCGCGTTCGGTCGCGACGACACGCTGCGGCAGGGTGGCGAGGACACCTACGACGAGACGCTCGAAGTCACACGCGCGTTCGCGTCGGTACGGCTGCACGAACGGCTGCAGCTGCTCGTCGGCCGGCAGGACTTCGACGGCGAGCGCGAGTGGCTCTACGACGAGGTCCTCGACGGTGCCCGCGCGGTGTTGTCGTTCGGCGACGTGGAGGTCGAGATCGGCACCGCGCATGGCCGCCGGGCCCTCGCCGAAGCCAACGCCAACGACGACTCCGGCATGCTGTTCGGGAACGCTCGCTGGCGGGTCGCTCCCGATTGGCAGCTCGCGGCGTACGCACTGCAACGCACCGACCGAACGGTCGCGGGATTCGAGCCGTTGCTGCTCGGCGTGCGTTCGCTGGCCGAACCCCGCTACGGATTCGGGCACTGGTGCGAGCTCGGGATCGCGCGCGGCGACGTCGGCAATCGCCCGGTTCGCGGCCACGCGTTCGACGTCGGAATACTGCACACCTTCGACGCGTCCTGGCGGCCCGCACTCGGCGTCGGCATCGCGCACGGCAGCGGCACACGCGACGGCGCCGACACCGTCGGTTACCGCCAGTCCGGCTTCCAGGACAACAACGGCAAGCTCGGCGGCGTCACCAGCGTGCGCTACTACGGCGAGCTGCTCGACCCCGAGCTCGCGAACCTCACCGTGCTGACCGCCTGCGCGGCCGTGCGGCCGATTCCCGGCGGTTCGGTGTCGCTGCTGCTGCACGGCTACCGCCAGGACGTGGCGTCGGCCCTGGCGCCGGCCACCGAGCTGCGCACCTCGCCAACCGGCCTGAGCCGCGACCTCGGCTTCGAGGTCGACGTCGTCCTCGGCTACCGGCTCGCGCGGTCGCTGACCGTCGAGGTCGTCTTCGCACACTTCGAGCCGGGCGACGCCTTCGCGACCGACGACGCGGCAACCCTGCTCGCCTTCACGACGCGCCATTCCTTCTGAACCCCATGAACGCGCAGCCCGTACTTCTCTTCACCCTGGTCCTGGCCCTCACCGCGTGCGGCGGTGGTGGTGGCGGCGGCGGCGGCGGACCGACACCCGGCCCGATCCAGCCACCGAATCCGCAGCCGGCGACGCCGTCGCCGCAGGCCAGCGGCATCGTGACCGCTGCGGCCGGCGACGCGACGGTACGCGTCGACGTGGCGTTGCCGGGCACCGGCTTCGAGGCAGCGCTGTTCCAGGGCACGAGCGCCGGCAACGTCTACGCCGCAGCACCCGTGCAAGGTCCGATGGCGTCCGCAAGCGCGATCGTGACCGGACTGCCGAACGGCAGCGACGTGTTCTTCGGCCTGGGCATTCGCGCCGCCGGCGCCACCGCATGGACGCCGGTCGGCTCCGTCGTGCGCACGCGGCCCGGCATGGTGCTGTACGTCGACGCTGCCGCGAGCGGCGCGGGTGCGAACGGCCTGACGCCGGCCACGGCGTTCCCGAGCTTGCAGGACGCGCTGCTGGTCGCGGGTGCCGCCAACGGCGGCAACGTCTGGGTGCGCGCGGGCACCTACGCGGCCGGGCCGTACGCGCTCGGGCCGAACGTGCACTGCGCGGGTGGTTTCGGCGCGTCGTTCGACCTGGCGACGCGCGATGTGTCGGCCAACCTGACGGCCCTCACGGGGTCGACATCGCAGGAGATCATCTCGGTGCTCAGCGGCGGCGCCGATGGCACGCTCGACGGGTTCACCATCGACGCCGGTGGCACGGTGTTGAAGGGCGTCGATGTCGTCGACGGCGACGTCGAGTTGCGCAGCCTCGTCATCCGCGGCTGCATCGACCGCGGCATCAAGGCCGTGACGACGGTCCCGATCCCGAACCGCCGGATCGCCGTGATCGGATGCAACGTCACCAGCAACGGGGGCGACGGCTTCTCCAGCGCCGGGGCCATCGACGTGGTGCTCGACCTGTCGGCATTCGACGCCAACGGGCAGGAAGGCGCCGACGTCGACGATCTGCAGTGCCCGGACAACGGGTCGATCTCGTTGCGGGCGACGGCGTGTCGCTTCTACGGCAACGGCTTCGAGGGCCTCGACGTCGACCTCGCCGCAGCGCCGCTGTCGGTCGGGACCGGCACCTTCGACGTGCGCGTCGACAACTGTCGCTTCGAGGTCAACGGCCTCGACGGGCTGCTGATCGACCAGGAGCACGAGGCGTTCCCCGGCTTCGCCGCCACGATCGTCGTGCGCGGTTGCTTGGCGCGCGGGAACCGCGCCGCCGGCGTCCACGTCGACGCCGACGCCGCCGGCAGCTACTGCTTCGAGCGCCTGCGTTGCACCGCGAACGCCGGCGACGGCGTGCTGGTCACGAGCGAGACGAATGCGGGCGAGATCCTGCTCAGCGGATCCTGGCTGGCTGGCAATCTTGGTCACGGCGCGCGCGTCGCGACGGGCAACAAGTCGCTACTCGCGTCGCACTGCACATTCGCCGGCAACCAGACCGGCGGCATCCGCAGCGACGCGCAACCAGGCGGCGTCTGCAACAGCGTGTTCCTGCGGCAGGGAGCGCCGCGCACGAACGTGATCGGCGGCGGCAACGTCGACGCCGACGGCAGCGCCGACGTGTTCTTGGTCGCGCCACGCGCGTTCGCTGCGGTCAGTGCCGTCAACCAGGGCACGTTGACGGTCGCGACCAACGTCGGCTTCGGCGTGGGCACCGCCGTCGTCGCCGCCGACGACGAACGACGTCTGCTTGTCGCGCAGAGCAGTCCGACGACGCTCGTCCTGGACGCGCCGCCGACCGCATTCCTCGCGCCGGGAATGCTCACGGGCTACGCGACCTCGACCGTCGTCGACGATCCCCGCCTTTCCGCCACTTCGCCGGCGACTGCCGCGGGAATCACTCCGGCTGGCGTCGCCGCGCCCGACGCCGGGCCGCTCGGCGCGCCTGCCGGCGGCGTGCCCGGCCTGCGCGAACCGTTCGCACCGAACTCCCTGCGCTTGCTTGGCGCGGCCCCCGCGCTGTCGACAGGCGGCGGCGCACTCGCACCGATCGTGTTGACCTTCGACCGGCCGATCGCGGGCGCGTCGGTCACGGCCGACCGCGTCGTGGTGCTGCAGAACGGCACACCCGCGATCGTCAACCTCAGCGTCGCGGGCGCGACGCTGACCATCGCGCCAACCGCCCCGCTCAACGGCTCGGTGTCGCTGCGCCTGCTCGCCGGCATCGCCGCAGCCGACGGCGCCGTGCTCGGCGCACCGCTGCTCGCCCCACTTCGAATCCTCTGACCCGCTCGAGCCACCCATGAACCGCAACGACTTCGTTCCGCGTCTGCTCTTGTTGGCGACGCTGCTCACGACTCCGCTGGCCGCCCAGACGCTGAGTGGCCGCGTCGTTTCCCCCGCCACGATCCCGATCGCGGGCATCGTCGTCGACGCCGGCAACGGGTCGTTGCCGGCCACCACCGATGCCCTCGGCTCGTTCACGATCAACGGCCTGCAAGTCGGGAACGACTACGACGTGGAGTTCGTCCCGCCGGTCGGTGCGCCCTGGGCTGCGCGGCTGCTCACCGTCGTCATCACCGGCGCGACGAATGTCGGCGACGTCGTGCTGCAACCTGGATTCTCGATCAACGGCGCCGCGACCAACGTCGCCGGCGTGCCGCTCGCGGGCTGCAACATCAACGTCTACGACCAGTCCGGCGGCAAGCTGTTCACGCCGCGCGACGGCACCGACGCGGCGGGTGCGTTCCTCGTCGTCGTGCCCGCCGGCACGTGGGACGTACGCGTCGTCCCGCCGGTCGGCGCGCTGCTCGTGCCACGCCAGATCGAGAACGTCGTGGTCGGACCTGCCGCGCAGCTCGGCACGGTCGTGCTGCCAACTGCGCATCTCGCCACCGGCAGCGTCGTCGACAAGGTCACGAGCGTGCCGATCGCGCAGGTGCGCCTGAAGATCTACAACTCGCTGACCGGCGAGCGCATCCACGTTCCGAACGACCAGACCAATCTGTTCGGTCAGTTCTCGCTGCCGCTACCGCGCGGATTGGCCGACATCGACGTCGAGCCCCCCGTCGGCAACTCGCACGTCGCCAGACGCCTGTACGGCGTGCCGGTGCCCGGCCCGATCGTGCTCGGGCAGGTGCGCCTCGAGAACGGCGTGTTGTTGAGCGGAACTGTGGTCGCGAACGGTCAGCCCATCGGCAACGCCGACATCGACGTGCTGCTTCCTGACGGCGACAAGGTCTTCACACCGCGCGACACGACGACCGCCGCCGGCACGTTCGCGGTCGCGGTTCCGGCGGGCGTGGCGCTGCGCACTCGCGTCGAGGCTCCCGCCGGCACGATGCTGTACGGCGTCGTGACCCCGGCAACCACGTTCACGACGGCAGCCAATCTCGGCCCACTCGTGCTCGGCCCGGGCGTCGCCGTCACGGGCCTGGTGGCCGGGCCCGGCGGTCCCGAGGCTGGCTGCTCGCTGCGCTTCTTCACGACCGCAACCAACACGCAGATCATCGCCACCGGCGCCATCACCAACGCCGCCGGGACCTACACGACCTACGTGCCCCCCGGGAACTACCGGGTCGAGGCTGCCACGGCCGAGGGCAGTGCTCGTGCCTCGGCGGAACAGGTGGTCAGCATTCCTGGCCCGGGGACGGTGAACTTCGCGCTCGTCGACAAGCTCGCGCGCGTGGCGTTGTGGAGTTTCGGCACCCCGACGATCCCGCAGAACAGCCTGCTGCCCCTCAACGCCCTGCTGCACAGCATGGTCCCGGGCAACCAGACCATCCTGATCGATCTGGCCGTCGAGCTGCCATCCGGCGTTCGCCTGCAAGTGCTGTACGGGGAACCCGTCGGCCTGCCGAACCTGCCGATCCAGGTCGACTTCGTCTGGGTTCCGGTCCCGCCCGTGCCTGCTGCGGACGTCGGGCGCGTGCTCGACTATGTCGTCACGCTGCGCAACGCCAACGGCAGCGTGGTGCTCGACGAAGCGAAGACGCCGTTCGTCGTCGAGTAGCCCCGCGCGGCCTACGAACGCGCGGCGAGGTACTGAGCCGGCCACGGATGCGCGGCGACGCGCGAACCGTTCGCGTCCTGCTGCACCAGGAACGGATCGCCGAGGAAGCCGCGCGCGATCGCGCAGAGGTCGGCGCGACCGGCCGCGACGATCGTGTGCGCGTGGTCCATGCCGGCGATGCCGCCGACCGCCATCACCGGCACGCCGGCTTCGTAGCGGATGCGCTCGGCGAACGGCACCTGGTACATGCGGCCGTACTGGGGCTTGGACTCGGGCGAGTTGCCGGCCGACGAGACGTCGACCACGTCGACACCACGCTCCTTCAGCCAGCGCGCGACCTGCACGGCTTCGTCGAGCGTGAAGCCGCGGCGCTCGTCGTCGAACCAGTCGGTCGCCGAGATGCGCACGAACAACGGCTTGTCGGCAGGCCAGACGCCGCGCACGGCGTCGACGACCGCGAGCGGGAAGCGCGCGCGGTTGGCCAGCGAGCCCCCGAACTCGTCGGTGCGCCGGTTGCTCAGCGGCGACAGGAAGCTCGACAGCAGGTAGCCGTGCGCCATGTGCAGTTCGACGACGTCGAAGCCCGCGGCGCCGCAGCGCTTCGTGGCGGCGACGAACTGCGCCTGCACCGCCGCCATGTCGGCACTGGTCATCGCTTTCGGAGCCGGCCACCCTGGTCCGAACGGATCCGCCGACGGCCCGAGCGTCGTCCAGCCGCCGCTGCGCAGCGGCGCGTCGCCTTCCCACGGCTTGCTGCACGAACCCTTCCTGCCCGCGTGCGCGAGCTGCATGCCGATCTTCGCCCGGCCGTTGCCGTGCACGAACGCGACGATGCGCGCCCAGGCCGCCTGCTGCGCATCGTTCCACATGCCCGCACAGCCGGTGGTGATGCGGCCCTCCGGCGACACGTCGGTCATCTCGGTGAAGACGAGGCCCGCACCACCGAGCGCGAACTTGCCGAGGTGCACGAGGTGGAAGTCGCCCGGCACGCCGTCGGTCGCCGAGTACATGCACATCGGCGACACCACGACGCGGTTGTGCAGCTCGAGCCCGCGCGACCGGAACGGTGAGAACGCGGGCGGTGCTGGCGACGCGCTCGGCGCGACCACCTGCCCCTCCTCCGCCGCGGTCACCGCGTCGACGCGCGCGACCAGCGCCGGATCGCGCTGCTGCAGATTGCGGTAGGTGATGCGCCGGCTGCGCGTCATCAGGTTGAAGACGAAGCGCTCGGGGTGCTGGCCCAGGTAGCGCTCGCTGTTCTCGAACCACTCGAGGCTCGTCTGCGCGGCGCGCTGCACCTTGAGCACGTCGAGCCGCCGCGCCTCCTCGTAGGCCGCCAGCGCGCGCGGCACGTCGGTCGCGTTCGCGGCGACGGCGTCGGCGAGCGCGATCGCGTCCTCCATCGCCAGCTTGGTGCCCGAGCCGATCGAGAAGTGCGCGGTGTGCGCGGCATCGCCGAGCAGCACGAGGTTGCCGTGCCGCCACGACCCACAACGAATGGTCGGGAACGTGCGCCAGATCGAGCGGTTGATCAGCAGCTTCTCGCCGGCGAGATGTTCGGCGAACAGCCGTTCGCAGAACGCCGCCGATTGCTGCTCGTCGAGCCGATCGAGGCCCGCGCGCTTCCAGGTCTCCTCACGGCACTCGACGATCCAGGTGCCGCGCCCGCTCTCGAACGGATAGGCATGCACCTGGAACAGCCCGTGCTCGGTCGGCTGGAACACGAACGTGAACGCGCTCATGCGCTTGGTCGTGCCGAACCACGCGAACTTGCACTTGCGCCAGTCGAGCTGCGGGCGGAACGCGGCGGCGTGGCGCTCGCGCACGCGCGAGTTCACGCCGTCGGCGGCGACCACCAGGTCGTGGCTGGCGGTGACGCCGTCGAAGTCGCTGATCGGATTCTGGAAGTGCAGCCGCACGCCGAGCGCCCGGCAGCGTTCGTGCAGGATCTGCAGCAGCCGCACGCGGGCGAGCCCGCAGAAGCCGTGGCCGGTGCTGGTGACCTTCACGCCGCGATAGAAGGTGTCGATGTCGGTCCAGTAGGCGAAGCTCGAGCGGATCGCCGCGAAGCTCTCGGGGTCGGCGGTCTCGAAGTTGCCGAGCGTCTCGTCGGAGAACACGACGCCCTGGCCGAAGGTGTCGTCGGCGCGGTTCTGCTCGTGCACGTCGATCACCGCCGCGGGCAGCCGCTTCTTCAGCAGGATGGCGAAGTAGAGCGACGCGGGGCCGCCACCGATGCATGCGATCTTCATGCGGGTCCTCGCGATCCTCGCACCGCCGCGTCAATCTGCAAGCGCGCGGTGGATCGTGGACTTCGCGATTCGATCCGCGGTGCCAACAGCCGCTCGACGGCGCGATGGCTGGCGGCACCAACCAGGGCATGTCGCGGGGCCACCAGGTTCGCGAACGGGTGCCCGCGGTTGCCGGTCACGGTCGCCTGGAAGGCACCCGCCCAGCCGGGTCCACGACGCGGGTTCGCGCCGCCGACGCATGACCGGCGGGCGCGGAACATCGCGGTCCGGGCCGCACGCCGGTTAGAGCGCGCCGACCAGCAGCGACACGCCGTTCGAGGTGTAGAGGCCGACGACGTTGAAGAAGACGTCGAGTTCGGCCTCCGCAATCTGCAGGTTGATCTGGGCCCCCGCGAGCGAAGCCACGTACGGGAGCGGCAACGAGGTCGTGATCTGGCCGCCGATCGGCACCACCACGTCGCCGATCACGTCGGCCGAGTTGAGCATCCAGCAACCCACCGGCGCGGCCGGGAAGACGGTGCTCAGCGGCAGCGACGTGGTGCTGAATCCCCACGCGGGAACCGCGTACGTCGAGGTCCCGAGGCCCGAGCAAGTGGCCGACCACGTGCGGCCGGTCCACGGCCGGTCGTTGGCGACGCACGAGAGCAGGCCGCCCGGGCCCGAGCAGCCGGTCCCGTACGACGTGGCCGTGGCCACGGGGTTCGCCTGGTACTCCTTCACGAAGGCCAGGGTCGAGTCGCCGATCGTCGGCGGATTCTGACCGCCCCAGAAGTAGGTCTTGCCGTTCAGGAAGGCCATGCACTTCCGCTGCACCTGCCCCCACACCGGGTGCGAGGTGTTCTGCGTCACCGTGTTGTTGCCGAAGGCCCGCCACTCGTTCTTCACGCAGTCGTACTCGCTGACCCAGCCGTTCCCCGCGGTGGAGTTCGACGGCGCGATGCCGGTGCCGGTGCCGCCGAGAATCGTCACGACCTTGCGCACCGAGTCGTAGACCGCACCTTCCCCGCTCGACCAGGTGACCGGGACGGTGTTGTTGATCGGCGTGACCTGCACCCAGGTCAGGGCGGCGGCGTCCCAACGCCAGGTGTCGTTCAGGTTGCCACCGGCGTCCTGGCCCGCGATCACCAGGATGTCGTTGTAGGGCGCCGACCGTGCCGTCATCGAGTGCAGGGCGCGGGCCGACGGGCTGGTCGTGGGCGTGAGTTGCACCCAGGTGGTGCCGGCGAGCAGCCACGTCTCGTTGGATCGCGTGGCCGGTGTGTTCACGGTCTGGCCGCCGAACAGCAACAGACCGCCGAGTACCGCGTCGAACTGCATCGTCGCGTCCCAACGAGCCGTCGGACCGGTCGTACCCGGCGTGGGATTCGGGATCGCGCTCCAGGTGTTGAGCGTCAGGTCGAACGCGAAGCAGTCGGCGAGCGGAACGCCAGGGCTGGGCGAGCCCCCGAAGACGACCAGGCGGTTGGCCGTCGGGTCGTAGGCCATCGCCATGCGGAAGCGGTTCGACGGCGCGCCCGCGGCACCCTGCGCCGACAGGTTGGTCCAGGTGTTCGTCGTCGGGTTGTAGGCATCGAGCCGGTTGAAGTAGGTGCTCTGCGCGTCGCCGGCAGCATTCACGCCGCGGCCGCCGAGGTTGAACATGCGCGCACCGTCGGTTGCCCAACCACCCCAGTAGACCAGGCCCGGGGCGCCGATGTTGCTGCCGGCGATGACCGTCGCGTCCGCGCGCGGCGTGGAGTTCGAATAGACCGTGGTCTGGGCCAAGGCGCTGGAGGCGATGGCGAGGACAACAAACAGGGGGAGGGTTCGCATGGCGGAGGTTCTTTGCGTGGCGCGGAAGAGGCGCCGAGGCGCAGGTCCCAAGGCGACACTTCCGCGCTGCCAGCCAAGAGAAAAGGGACGCCCTTGGTCCGTCGTGCGTGCGGACCGCAACGGCCACCGCCGCGGTGGCGGATCGCGCGAAGCGGTCGGGATTCCGGTCTCCTTGGACGACCTGTTTCTGACGAATCCGGTCGCCTGAGGCGACCACGTGCAGACCGCCGTTCGCCCACCCGGGCAGTGCAGCCTCGGTGCCAGAGGTCTCGTGCCGCGAGAACCGCCGTGGCACCGGACGTGCGGCGACGGCAACGCGCGAATGCAGCCGGCAGCCCGCGCTGGCCGATGCACGGTTGACACCAGGGCTCGCGATACCGACCCTGCTCGCCCCGATCGGGCGAACCGCCCGCGATGACCGAGCCCAGCAAGAACCTCCGCCGCCACGACGGCACCGTGCACCGCGCCGATCGCGAGCGCCTGCTGCGCCAGCGCGGCGCCGTGCTGTGGTTCACCGGGCTGTCGGGCTCCGGCAAGTCGACGGTCGCGCGCGCGCTCGAGGAACGTCTCGCTGCCGCCGGCCGGCTCGTCTACGTGCTCGATGGTGACAACGTGCGCCACGGACTGTGCGCCGACCTCGGCTTCTCCGCCGCGGATCGCAGCGAGAACATCCGCCGCATCAGCCACGTCGCCGCCCTGATGGCGGACGCCGGCGTCCTGGTCCTGACCGCGTTCATCTCGCCGTTCCGCGCCGACCGCGCTGCGGCGCGCGCCGTGATCGGCGCCGACTTCCTCGAGATCTTCGTCGACGTTCCGCTCGCGACCTGCGAGGCGCGCGACCCGAAGGGCCTCTACGCGAAGGCCCGGGCCGGCGCGATCCCGGAATTCACCGGCATCAGTTCGCCCTACGAGGCGCCCGAGCGCCCCGAACTGCGCCTCGCGAACGACGCGCCGCTCGCTCGTTCCGTCGACGCTCTGCTCGCTTTCCTGCACGGCCGCGGCCTGCTCGCGCCGCCGACCACGCCCACCGCGCCATGACCAACTACGCGCTCTCCCACCTGGAGCAGCTCGAACACGAGAGCATCCAGATCATCCGCGAGGTCGCCGCCGAGTTCGAACGGCCGGTGATGCTCTACTCGATCGGCAAGGACAGCGGCGTGATGCTGCGGCTCGCGCAGAAGGCGTTCGCGCCGGCGCGAATCCCGTTCAAGGTGCTGCACGTGAACACGCGGTGGAAGTTCCGCGAGATGATCACGTTCCGCGACTGGATCGTGAAGGAGTACGGACTCGACTTCATCGAGTGGATCAACCCCGACGGCGTGCGCGACGACATCAACCCGTTCGTGCACGGCACGCAGCGCCACACGCACGTGATGAAGACCGAAGGGCTCAAGCAGGCGCTCTCCGCCGGGCAGTTCGACGCCGCGTTCGGCGGCGCGCGCCGCGACGAGGAGAAGAGCCGCGCCAAGGAGCGCGTGTTCAGCTTCCGCGACCGCTTCCACCAGTGGGACCCGAAGAACCAACGGCCCGAGCTGTGGAACCTCTACAACTGCCGCGTGGCGAAGGGCGAGTCGATCCGCGTCTTCCCGCTCAGCAACTGGACCGAACTCGACGTCTGGCTCTACGTGCACAAGGAGAAGCTGCCGATGGTGCCGCTCTACTTCGCCAAGCCACGACCGGTGGTCAAGCGCGGCGGCACCTGGATCATGGTCGACGACGACCGCATGCCGCTGAACCCCGGTGAGAAGCCCGAGATCAAGATGGTCCGCTTCCGCACGCTCGGCTGCTATCCGCTGACCGGCGCGATCGAGAGCAACGCCGACACGCTGCCGAAGATCATCGAGGAGATGCTGCGCAGCCGCGACAGCGAACGGCAGGGCCGCGTGATCGACTTCGACGAAGGCGGCTCGATGGAGCAGAAGAAGCGGGAGGGCTACTTCTGATGAGCTACGCACAGAAACTCGACGAACTCGGCATCGAGCAGTACCTCGCCCGCTACGGCCAGCGCGAGATGCTGCGCCTGCTGACCTGCGGCAGCGTCGACGACGGCAAGTCGACGCTGATCGGCCGCCTGCTCTACGACAGCCAGACGGTGCACGACGACGTGATGGCGGCGACCAAGAAGGCGTCGGCGCGCTTCGGCACCACCGGCGAGGAAGTCGACCTGGCGCTGCTGGTCGACGGCCTGCAGGCCGAACGCGAGCAGGGCATCACGATCGACGTCGCGCATCGCTACTTCGCGACCGACCGCCGCAAGTTCATCATCGCCGACACGCCAGGCCACGTGCAGTACACGCGCAACATGGCGACCGGCGCGTCCAACTGCGACCTCGCGATCATCCTGATCGACGCGCGCCACGGTGTGCTCGAGCAGACGCGGCGGCACTCGTTCATCTGCTCGCTGCTCGGCATCCAGCACTTCGTCGTCGCGGTCAACAAGATGGACCTGGTCGGCTGGAGCGAGTCGCGCTTCCAGGAGATCCGCAGCGCCTACTCGGAGTTCGCGACGCGCCTGCAGGTGCGCGACATCCACTTCATCCCGATGTCGGCGCTGAAGGGCGAGAACGTGGTGTTCCGCGGCGCCTCGATGCCGTGGTTCCAGGGCAGCCCGCTGCTCGACCATCTCGAGACCGTTCACGTCGCGAGCGACCGCAACCTCGTCGACCTGCGCTTCCCGGTGCAGCACGTGCTGCGGCCGAACCTCGACTTCCGCGGCTTCGCCGGCACCATCGCGTCGGGCGTGATCCGCAAGGGCGACACCGTCGCGATCGTGCCGAGCGGCAAGCAGACCAAGGTCAAGGCGATCCACACCTTCGAGGGCACGATCCCGGAGGCGTGGGCGCCGATGGCGGTCGTGGTGACGCTCGAGGACGAAGTCGACTGCAGCCGCGGCGACATGCTGGTGAGTCCGAACAACGCGCCGGCCCTCGACAACGCGGTCGAGGCGATGGTCGTGTGGTTCCACGAGCAGCCGCTGCAGGCCGGCAAGCAGTACCTGATCAAGCAGACGACGCAGCAGACGTCGGCAGCCGTCACCGACCTGCGCTACCGCATCAACGTCGGCACGCTGCACCGCGAAGGCGCCGACGCGCTGCAGATGAACGAGGTCGGACGCATCCGCCTCGAGACCGCGCGGCCGCTGGCCGCCGACGACTACGCCAAGAACCGCGCGACCGGGTCGTTCATCCTGATCGACCGCATGCACAACGCCACCGTGGGCGCAGGCATGATCGTCGAACGCCGGAGCGCCGACGACACGACGCGCCGTCGCCGCGGCGCCGCCGACGCCGGCAGCAACGTGCGACTGCAGCACAAGCGCCTGGTCACGCCGGAGGCCCGCCAGGCGCGCCTCGGGCAACAGCCGTTCGTGGCCTGGATCACCGGCCTGCCGCGATCGGGCAAGTCGTCGGTCGCCTACGCGCTCGAGAAGGCGCTGTTCGACGGCAACCGCCACGTGACGGTGCTCGACGGCGAACTGCTGCGTGCCGGCCTCAACCGCGACCTCGGCTTCGGGGGCTCCGACCGCTGGGAGAACCAGCGCCGCGCCGCGGAGATCGCCAAGCTCAACCTGGCGCAGGGCATCAGCACGATCGTCGCCCTGGTGTCGCCGCTGCGCTTCGAGCGTGCCGAGGCGCGCGCGATCGTCGGCGCCGACCGCTTCCTCGAAGTGTTCTGCGACGCCCCGCTCGCCGCCTGCGAGGCTCGCGACCGCGACGGTCTCTACGCGCGAGCGCGCGCCGGCGAGATCGCGAACGTCACCGGCGTCGACGCGCCCTACGAGGCACCGGAGCAGCCGGCGATCACGCTCGACACCGTCAACGTCGGCGTCGACGCCAACGTGCAGCGAGTGCTCGAGCTGCTGCGCAGTCGCGGCCTGCTGCGCTGATCGCCATGGAACCCGTCATCGAAGCCCGGAACCTCAGCAAGACCTACCGGCTCTACGGGAACCCGTACCATCAGCTGCTGGAGAAGATGCCGTGGAACAAGCGGCCGCGGCACCGTGAGGTGCTGGCCCTGCAGGACGTCTCGTTCGCGGTGCAGCCCGGCGAGTGCATGGGCCTCGTCGGCACCAATGGTGCAGGCAAGTCGACCCTGCTGAAGGTGCTGAGCGGCACGACCTACCCCACGTCCGGCAGCTACTCGGTGCGCGGGCGCGTGACCAGCCTGCTCGAGCTCGGCGCCGGGTTCCACATGGGCTTCACCGGCCGCGAGAACGTGTTCATGAACGCGGCGATGATGGGCTTCTCGCGCAAGGAGGCGCAGAAGAAGTACCAGGAGATCGTCGACTTCAGCGAACTCGGCGACTTCATCCACGCGCCGGTGCGCACCTACTCGTCCGGCATGGCGGCCCGCCTCGGCTTCTCGGTCGCGGTCGCGACCGACCCCGACCTGCTGATCATCGACGAGATCCTCGCGGTCGGCGACATGAACTTCCGGCGCAAGTGCGTCGACAAGATCTTCGACTACAAGAAGCGCGGCAAGTCGATGTTCTTCTGCTCGCACTCGCTCTACGACGTGCGACAGATCTGCGAGCACGCGATCTGGATGCGGCAGGGTCGCATGCAGATGCTCGCCGACGCGATCACGGTCACCAACGAGTACGCGACCTACGAGAACAAGATCGCCGAAGGCGCGGGCGACCCCGTGCCGTTCCGCGACACGCCGCAGGCCGAGACGAAGGGACGCTCCAACCTGCCGCACGTCGTCGATGGCACGATCATCGACCCGGCGTCCGGCCAGCCGCGCAACCGCTTCTCGCCCGGCGATCCCGCCGCGGTGCGCGTGCACGTGAAGAACCCGACGCGCGAGAAGCTCGTCGTAGCGGTCGGCGCGATGCGCACCGACGGCACGCTCTGCTTCGGCCACACGACGCAGTTCGCGGGCGTCACCGTCGACTTCGCGGAGGGCTACGTGACCCTGTTCCTGGACGGGCTGAGCCTGCTGTCCGGAGAGTTCACGGTGCCGATCTGGCTGTTCGACGAGAACGGCGTGCACCGCTTCGAGGAGCGGCCCGCGTCGCAGAACCTGATCGTCGCCAACCGCACGAAGGACGTCGGGCTCTTCCTGCAGCCGCACCGCTGGGTCGTCGAGCCGAAGAAGGCGTGATCGCCCGCACCCGACCTAGATCAGGTCGGAGTACTTGTGCTTGCGGCTCATGAACACGCCGTAGCCGACCACGAACAGGACGAACGACGCCGCGGCAACGACGCCGAGCTGCGGCCAGAACGGGCCGAGGCTGGCCGCATCGCCGCCGAGCACCAGCCGATGCGCCTGCAGCAGCGGGTAGGCGGGATTCACGTTCATCATCGTCCACCGCGCCCACTCGGGGATGCCCTCGAGCTGGTCCTGCGCCCAGAACACCGGCGACAGGAACATCCACGCCATCACCAGGATCCGCCACAACTGCGCGATGTCGCGCACGAACACGTAGAGGTTCGCGAGCAGCATGCCGACACCGAGCGTGAACACGAACTGCACGGCCATCACCAGCGGCCACGCGAGCAGCAGCCAACCAGGGCGCGCGACGCCGATCGCCAGGCCGGCGATCAGGCAGACGATGGCGCCGACCAGGTAGGTGACGATCGACGACGCGACGGGCGGCACCAGCAGCGCTTCCGCCGGGAACGCCACCTTCTTCACGAGGTTGCCGTTGTCGACGATCAACGTGCTGCACTGCGTCGTCGCCTCGGCGAGCGCGTGGAAGACGATCACTCCCGAGAACAGGTAGATCGCGAACGAGGCGTTCGGTCCCTGCCCGGTACGGTCGAAGAAGACGCCGAAGATCAGGAAGTAGACCGCGAACAGGAACAGCGGCTGCAGCAGCATCCAGCCGATGCCGAGGAAGCTGCCGTTGACCCGGCTCATCAGGTCGCGGCGCAGGAAGTTCTGCACCATGAACCGGTTCCGCCAGACCAACGCCGGGTAGTCGAGCAGACCGAGCGCGTGGCGCCACGCACCCCGCGTCGCGGTGGCAGCGTCGTAGTTGCGAACGAGGGTCATCGGCGAGCGAGCGGGCGCACGTTACGCGGCGGGATACCGGAGGCCAGGACGCACCGGGGTTCTGTTCATCGATCGGCAGCCACTCCGGACTTCAGGGCGACAGCAGCCGCAGCACGCGTTCGCGCAGCCACGGCCGGCAGACCACGATCTCGTCGTTGCGTGGGTCCGGGCGGTTGTAGCGCTGCTCCTGGCCATCGAACCGGCACACCGACCAGCCGGCGGCGCGGGCGACGATCTCGGGCGCACAGGTGTCCCACTCCTTCAGGCCCTTCTTGTGCACGTAGACGTCGGCGCGACCGAACAGCAGCATCGCCACCTTGAAGCCGACGCTGCCGCAAGGCACGAGTTCGGCGTCGTCCAGGCCACGGGCTACCCGGGCGACGAAGTCGGGAGTGTGGCTGCGGCTGACGGCGATGCGCAGTCGACGCCCGCTCGCCGCTCCCTCGTCGCGCGCCAGCTCGGTCGGCCATTCGCCGCCCTCGCCTTGTAGCCACGCGCCGACGCGCCCCGCGGCCAACACGCCGCGCATGACGCGTCCCGCCGCCGGCAGCGCGACCGCGCCGAGGAACGGCCGCCCGTCCAGCGCTGCCCCGACGTGCACCGCCCAGTCGTGCCGGCCCTGCGAGTACTCCTTGGTGCCGTCGAGCGGATCGACGATCCACGTCCAACGCCGCGCGAGCCGTTCGGGCGCGTCCTTCGTCTCCTCGGACAGGATGCCATCGTCCGGGAAGGCGGCGCGCAGCGAACCCTGCAGATAGCCGTCGGCAGCCTGGTCGGCGACGTCGCCGAGCACGCCTTCGTCCGGCCAGCGGCCGCTCGCGCGCAGCGACAGCAAGCGGTGCCCCGCCGCCTCGGCGATGCGCGCCGCGAAGGCCAGGCGCTCGGTGATCGTGGCGTCGTTCGGCTCGTGCATTGGCTCGTCCTAGCTCGGGTGCGGTCGGAATGCCAGCCGCGCCAGTCAGCGCACGGCCGCCAGCGGAGCAACGGTCGTGCGGCGCGGTGCCGCAGGCAGAGCCACCAGCGGCTCCTCGCACCGCACGCCGGCGATCGCCGCGAGGCCTCGTGCGACTGCCGACGCGAACGTCGCCGGCAGCAGCACGACGTCCGGTGCGGCGTGCGACGACAGCACGGGCGTAGCGTTCGCCGCGACGAACGTCCGGCACGGTGGACGCACGGCCAACCACGGCGAGGGGATGCCGATCCACGCCGCGACGACGCCAGGATCGCGCGTCAGGCGCGAGACCAGTTCCGGGGCGCGCGCACGCAGCGCCGCGATGCCGTGGTCCGCCACCGCGGTGGCGACGAGGCGCACGTCGACGACGTCGTCGGCAAGGACCGCACGCACGACGTCGATGCCGCCGGCGACCGATGGTCCGTCGTCGCCCAGCACGACCTCGAACACGACGGTTGGCCGCGCGCCAGGCCCGCGGATCGGCGACGGCGGCGGCGAAGAGCGGTCGGCCGTCAGTTCTTCGCGCACGAAGGTGCGCACGGCGATCGCATCGTGGCAGCGCTCGAGGCCCGCGCGCATCGCGGCCGCGACGGCCCCGGGTGCGGGCGTGAAGCTCCCGTCCGGCGCGACGTCGCCGACGATCGGACACGCCGCGACCGGCGGCAGCAGTTCGGCCACCGGCGGCAACCACGACGCGCAGACCGGTCGTCCGGCCGCGAGCGACTGCACGAGCGCCCGCGTCCCGCCCACTCGCCGCCATGGCAGCACGACGAGGCTGGCGTCGAACAGATGCACGGGCGCGAACGGCCCCACCACGACCTCGACCCCGAGCACGTCGTCGCCGAGCACTTCGCCGACGAACGCGAGCGCGGACGGCTCGTCGGTCGTCACGACGACGCGCAGACCCCGACCGGTCGCGGCGCCGACTTCGCGCCACGCGGCGATCGCCGACGCGACGCCGCTGTCGGCATCGCCGTCATGAAGAGTCACGATCGGTCCGTCGGCTGGCGGCACCGGCAGCACGAACCACGGCTGCAGTTCGCGTTCCGTCAGCGCCGCCGCCGGATCCGCGACACCGGCCCAGCGCAGTTCGGCCCGCACGCGGTCGACGAGTCCCGCGACCGCGGCGCCGTCGGTCGCCGGCATCACGACGCAGGCGCGCGGCCAGCGCAGACCCGCCGCCAGCGCCGCGTCGCCGAGTTCTCGCGCCGCGGCGAAGACCACCACCGGCGCCGAGGAGGACACGGCAGGGACGGTGATCGCCGCCAGGGTGTCGGGCAGCGGTCGATGCCCACCACTCGGCAGCGTGATCGCGCAGCGCAGGCCGCGTTCGTGGGCGTGCTGCACGAACGCACGCAGCCGCGTCGCCACGACGCCATCACCGAACGGATCGCCCTGCACTCGGACCTGGTTCATTCGCGCGGTCTCATCGGCAGTTGGCTCGCCGCGCTGAAACCGACGACGCGGCGGTGGCAACCCCGGCAACCGCAGATGAAGATCCGGCCGATGCCCGTTCTGCCGAGGTCGCACCCCGACCGAGCCGCCGCGACCCTCGCCAACGTCGTTCGCCAAGCGGACGCCCCCGCCGAACCGTGGGCGCCGCCAGGCCCTGGCGCCGCCGACTGCCGCATCGACCTCAAGCTGCTGCAGTGGCGCGCGCAGCGGGCGATGGCGGCCTGCGCCGCCAGCCGCGAACACCTGCAGCCCTACGCCGCGAACACCCACCAGGACCTGTGGTCCGGAACCGTGCAGGACGGCACCGCGCGCGGCTTCGCTGCCCGCCTCGAAGAGGCGATCGCGCTCGCCGGCCCGGAGCCGGCAAGGAACTGCGCCGCCGCAAAGACCTGCTGGTCGCCAGCGGTGGCGCGCGGGTGCGCTTCACCCGCAAGGAGGGCGTGCTGTTCGTCGATCGCGATGCCGAACTGCACTCGAGCAACTGCCTGCGCTTCGAGGCGCGCGCCGACCACGGCAGCCTCGACGGTTTCGTCGGCGCGGCGGACGAACGTCCGCGCCTGTTCTCGGCGCAGTTCCTGCAGCCGGTCGAGTACCTCGAGAGCGCCGCTGGCTCGCGGCTGAAGCTGCAGGGTCGCATCGGTCGCAGCGCGTCGGGCTGGGACGTCACGATCACGCTCGCGGGTCGCGTCGACGAACGGCAACTGCACGTGCGCATCGCGCTGCAGAACCGGCTCGCGCGCCAGCGACTGCGGCTGCGCTGGCTCGGCATCCCGAGCGAGGCGATCGCGCACGATTGCACGCCGGTGCGCGAGGTCGTCGACGGCGATGGCCGCAGCTTCGTTGCGTTCACGCTGGTGCGCGCGAACGACGTGCTGCTCGTCGACGGCGCCGTGGTCGCAGCACCAGCGGCCAACTGCGAGGGCACGCTGGTGCACGACTTCCACCTGGGCGTTGCTTCCGGATAACCGCCTGGCGCGCGGGCGCTCCACTCGACAGCGCTCGCGCATCGCACTAGCTTGGCCCGGCTCGTCCCCGGACCCGCCCTCGTCCCGTGATCGAACTCGCCTGGTTCGCCGCCGGCGCGCTGCTCGCCGTGTTCGTCGCGCATGCGCGCCGACGGGCGCACGCACGCGCCAGCACAGCGTCGAAGCCGCCGGCCGACCCGGGCCCGGTCCGCGCGCCATGCACCGTCGAGGCTCGGCAGCTCGCGCATTCGATCGCCGAGGAACTCGCGAGCCTCTCGTCGGGCGTCGAAGTCGGGGCACATCGCTTGATCGAGGCCGCCCCCGACCACGAACGGCTGCCCGCCGCGGCCGAGGCCATGCTCGGCGCCGTGCAGCGGCTGCGGACCATGCACCGCAAGTTGCGCGCAATCGCCGCGCGCCGCCCGACCACCGTCGGCGGTGTCACCGCGATCGCACCGCTGCTGGTCGCCATCCAGCGCGAGCTGCAGGCGCAGCAACTCGGCCTCGAGATCTGCCACGAGCCGTCGGTGCACCTGCCGCCGATCGCCGTGCCGCCGGCCGTGGCGCACGATGCGCTGCTGTTCCTGTGCGCGTCGCTGCTCCGCGCCGAGCGCGGCGCGACGCACCTCGCGATCGTCAGCGAGCTGGGCTTCGCCGCGAGCCATGCCTGCGTGCAGCTCGAGTTCGCGCTCGAGTGGGTTGCCGACGCCGAGGCGGCGGCTGGCTCTCCGTACGACGATGCGGCGTTCGCGCTCGACCTCGAAGCCGCGCGCCAGTTGATCACCGCGCACGGCGGCGAACTGGCGCTGACGCACCTGCCGCGCCGTTCGGTGCGCGCGGTCGTGCAATGGCCGGTCGCCAGCCCCGCCGCCGCCGCCGACGCCGCGCCGATCGACGTGACGCCGCCGGCACCGGCGGCTGCGCATCGTTACGGCGGCGCCCTGGTGCTCGAGAGCGATCCGTCGGTGCGGGCAATGCTCGCGAGCGAACTGAAGGCCACCGGGCGCGCGGTGTTCGCGTGCGCCGACGGCGCGTCGGCCCGCACGTTCCTCGAGGCGACGCCGGACCGCTTCGAACTGCTGATCGTCGACGACGTGCAGCGCCTCGACGACGCCGACGCGCTCGGCTCGACGATCCGCACGGTCGCGCCCGAGCTGAAGATCTTCGTGCTGGCCCCGGGCCGCGTCGCCGGCGGCGCGCGCTGGCCGCACCTGCACCACATCCAGAAGCCGTTCGGCGCCCACGAACTGCGCACTGCGCTCGCCACGGTCCTCGCAGCCGGGTAGGGTGCTCCGCCCTTCGGAGGACCACCCCTGGCACGCAAGAACAACCGTCCGCCGGATCAGCCCCGGCCCGTCACGTTCACCCGCTCCTACACCGACCTGCCCGGGTCGGTCCTGGTCGAGTGCGGCAAGACCAAGGTGCTGTGCACGGTGTCGGTGCAGGACCAGGTTCCGCAGTGGATGTACAACCGTCACCAGGGCGGTTGGCTGACGGCGGAGTACTCGATGCTGCCTGGCGCTGGCCAGCCGCGGAAGCCGCGCGATGGCCGCACCGGCCGACCGCTCGATGGCCGCAGCTTCGAGATCCAGCGCCTGATCGGCCGGGCCCTGCGGTGCGCCGTCGATCTCGCTGCCCTGCCCGAGGTGACGCTGTGGGTCGACTGCGACGTGCTGTCCGCCGACGGCGGCACGCGCACGGCGTCGGTGAACGGCTCGGTGGTCGCTCTCTACGACGCGCTGCTGTGGATGGAGGAGCAGAAGATGCTGCCGAAGTGGCCCCTGCGCGGGCTGGTGTCGGCGGTGTCGGTCGGTGTCGTCGGCGGCACGCCGATGGTCGACCTCGACTACCAGGAGGACAGCTCGGCCGAAGTCGATCTCAGCATCGTCGGCGCGGCCGACGGGCGGCTGATCGAAGTGCAGGGCGGCGCCGAGAAGCGCCCGTTCGCCATCGAGCAGTTCCAGCAAATGGTCGCGATGGGCCAGGCGACGTGCGCTGCGCTGATCGAACTGCAGAAGAAGTCGCTCGGCATCTGAACGAGGTGCCGATGGCGCTGCTCTGGATCGCGTCGAACAACCAGAAGAAGGTCGCGGAGCTGACCCGCATCCTGCAGCCGCTGGCGATCGAACTGCGCACGCCGGATCGCCTCGGCGCGCCGTTCGCTCCGGTCGAGGATCGCCCGGACTTCGCCGGCAATGCGTTCGTCAAGGCGTCGCTGCTCGCGAAGCTGGCGGGCGCTCCCGCACTCGGCGACGACAGCGGCCTGTGCGTCGACGCGCTCGGCGGCCGGCCCGGCGTGCATTCGGCGCGCTACGGCGGCCCGGGGCTCGACGACCGCGGCCGTCTGCTGCGCCTGCTCGAAGAACTGCGAGCCGTGCCCGCACCGGCTCGCACCGCGCACTTCGTCTGCAGCGTGTGCGTGTGCGGCCCCGACGGTGCCGTGCTCGCGGCGATCGAGGAACGCTGCACCGGCACGCTGCTGACCGCGCCGGCCGGCGAAGGTGGCTTCGGCTACGACCCGATCTTCGTGCCGACGGAGTTCGGCGGCGATCCGGCGAAGACGTTCGCCACGCTCGACGCAGCCACCAAGGACCGGCTCAGCCACCGCGGCAAGGCGCTGCGCGCGCTCGCGTCGCGGCTGCCGGCGCTGCTCGGACGCGAAGGGCCACGCAATCGACCGCACTCCTGAGATCGGTGCCGGCTTCGTCGGGCGTCGCCCGATCAGCCGGCGGACGCGTCGTCGGCCGCCGCCGGTTGCGCGGACTCCGAAGTCTCCGCCATCTGCGCCCGCGCTTCCGCCTGCTCGCGCTCGCGTGCCTCGTCGGCGCTGATGCCGGCGAGGATCTGGTCGGCGGTGACCGAGTCGTCGCCGCGGAACGCGAGGTGGATCTCGTCGAAGCAACGATCCTGCATCGCACGCAGGTAGCCCTGCTTCATCATCTCGAGCAGCGCGATCAGCGTGCCGATCAGCCCGTAGCGCCCCTCGGTGCGGTCGAAGATCTCGGAGAACTTCACCTCGCGGCGCTGCCGGAACGTCGCGAGCAGCCGCGCCGTGTAGAAGCCGACGTCGCGCTTCTCGACCTCGACGTGCATCGGGCCCTGCTGGCCGATCTCGTCGAGCAGCTTCGCGAACGCCGACGTCAGGTCCCAGATGCCCAGTTCGCCGAGGTCCAGCAGGTCTTCGTCGGCGGGGTCGACGAGGTGCGGCGGCTGCGGCAGCACCAGCGGCGCCATGCGCGCCCGCACGTCGGCGCGCGCGTCCAGTTCACGCGCCAGATCGCGGTACCGCTTGTACTCGAGCAGGCGCCGGATCAGGTCGTCGCGCGGATCGAGCTCCTGCTCGATCTCGACCGCCTCGTTCGGCAGCAGTTCGCGCGACTTCAGCTCCATCAGCGTGCTGGCCATCACCAGGAAGTCGCCGATGTCCTGCAGATCGAGTTGCTGCAGCACGCGCAGGTGCGCGAGGTAGTCCTCGAGGATGCGCGCGATGCGAACCTCGTGGATGTCGACCTCCTGCTGCTTCACGAGGTGCAGCAGCAGATCCATGGGCCCCGAGAAGACCGGGAGCTCGACGCGGTAGCTCACGGGTCGGCAGGATACCGCCGCCGCCCGCTCCGTCAGTAATCGTTCTGGATGCGCAGCCCGTTCGTCGCGTCGAGCGGCAGGCTCGGCTGCGTCGCGTCGACGGTGAACGCCTGCAGGAAGGCGCCGATGCCGGGGATCGCGGGCATCGGGAACGAGAAGGTGCCGATGCCGGCGCCGTCGCAGACGAACGTCGCCACGACGTCCGGCGTGCAGAGCAGCGTGCACGCCGCATACGGTTCGGGCAGCGGCACCGCCTGCTGCTGTGCGCCCAGCGCCAGCAGACCGAGCGCCTGCGACACCGCGCCGACGACCTGCAGGTTGGCCTGATGACTGCCGTTGGGCTGCGGGTTCAGCGCGGCGGACAGCGTCGCCACGGCGCAGGGGCCCGCGTAGGCGACCGCGCTGGCCGTGAGCGCCAGGCCGAGGTGGTCGAACAAGGCCAGCCCCATCTCGGCGCCGCAGGTTCGATAGTCGGCCTCGGTGTTCCACGCCACCGTGTCCGGGCCGCGGCCGTAGGTGCCTTCGAACGTGATCGCCATGACCGGCGACTGCAACCCGGGCGCGTTGAGCCAGCCGTTCTGCGCGGTCCACCGGTCGTGGCACATCGACTCGACGAACGGGCGCGAGGTCAGCGAGCTGCTCTGCGTGGTGCCGAGGTTCACGAACGGGCTGCGCGCCTTGAAGCGCACGATCCACTGGCCCTCGACGAGGTTGACCACCGGGATCACGCCAGTGTTGTTCGTCGTGGCGTTCCAGTTCGGGTTGCTGACGTGCTGGAAGTGGAACGGGTAGTTGACGTTGTGCGAGCTGTGCATGTTCAGCAGCACCCGGATCGGGTTGCTGCCCGGACTCGCGACCGTGCCCATGTAGCCCTCGATCGCGGTGCGCAGCGCGACGATCTCCGGCTGCGTGCTCGTGTACGGCGACGCCCACTCGTTCTCGAGGTTGACCGAGTTCGCGTTGACGCGGTAGTTGCCCAGGAACACGCCGTCGGGGTTGGCCATCGGGACCAGCTCGATCAACGCGTGGTCGAGCAGCACCTCGGCGTACGGATTGCCCGACAGCAGCCAGGTGACGAATCCCTCGACCGTGAAGTAGCTCGTGGTCTCCGACGGATGGATGCCGGCGTGGATCCACACGCGCTGCTTCTGCGCATCGGGCACGCTGCTGTCGGTCAGCTGGATCTTGTGGATCGGGCGCCCCTGCTGCGAATTGCCGAGCGAGACGATCGAGCGCACGCGCGGATGGCCAGCCAGCGTCGCCAGCCACGCGTCCTTGCGCGTCACCGAGTACGGGAAGTACTTGGCGAGCCGGATCGCGGGCACGCTCGGTGGCGTCACCAGCGTGAAGCGATGCGTGCTGCCGCCTTGCAGCACCGGCAAGGCGCTCGTCGGCACGCGGCCGTACGACCCGAACGTGACGCCATCGGCCGACAGCGCCCACACCGGCAGGATGATGTCGGTGTAGCCGGCGTTCGTGACGCTGATGACGAGCGTCGCGCCGGCGGCCGGCAGGTTCGCGATCTGGCAGTGCCACCACCGGCGGAAGCTCGACGGCAGCGAGGCGTTGACGTTGTCGTTCTCCATCTGCAGCGTGACGTTCCACGCCCCACCCGTGCCCGCGGTGACGCTCGCCGAGCGCAGCCGCATCGTCTCGCCGGCCCAGGTCACGACCGGCGTCTGCGCGGCGAGCGCGGTGAGCAGGGACGACGCGGCGAGTGCCGCAGCGAGACGAGAACGCATGCGCAGAGGCTCGCCGCGATCACGAATCCGGTCAACCCGCTGGCATGGCGGCGTGTCCGGACGAAGCGAGACCCTGCGTCCTCGGGAACCGCCGTGCCCATGGCAGCGCCGACGAGGACGCGACTCGGCGGACTGCCCACGGCAGGCCGACATGGCCGGACGCCCGCGCCGCCGGCATGCTGCGGCGATGCCGCCCCGCCGCCGGCGCCTGCTGTTCGCGCTAGCCCCCGCGCCGCACTGCTGCTGGTCGCCGAACTGGCGATCCGGGCAGTGCGCGCGCCGCTGCACTTCGGCAGCTTCCGCGAGCTGCGCACCGACATGATGCGGCGCAACTACCCGGCCGAACTGCACCCCGTGCTCGGCTACTCGCCGCGGCCGAACTTCGCGAGCACCGACAACCACTGGGGCACCCGCGTGTCGATCGACGCCGACGGCATGCGCAAGAACGGCGACGGCCCGCCGCCGCCTGGCGACGCGGCGATCGTGGCGGTCGGCGACTCGTTCACGTTCGGCGACGAGGTCGACGACGACGCGACCTGGCCGGCCCGTCTCGAACGCATCCTGCAGCAGCGCGTCGTCAACGGCGGCGTGTTCGGCTACAGCCTCGCGCAGGCTGTGCTGCGCGCCGAGGACTCGCTGCAGCGCCGACGCGTCGAGGCGGTGGTCGTCAGCTTCATCCCGGACGATCTGGTGCGGTGCGAGTTCCGCCGCCGCTACACGCCGGTGCCGTGGTTCGACTTCGAGGGCGACGGGCTGGTGCTGCGCGGAGTGCCGATCGACCACGCCGAGGCTTCCGCCGACGCCGGCAAGGCGTGGAAGGACCTGCTCGGCCACAGCGCGCTGGTCGACGCCGTGCTGGCCAACACCGTTCGCACCTGGTGGTTCGAGAACGAGAAGCAGGTCGCCGTGCCCTCGCTCGTCGGCCGCGGCCCCGAGATCGGCAAACGACTGCTCACGCGACTCGCCGCGAAATGCCGCGACGCTGGCGCGCGCCTGCTCGTCGTGCTGCAAGGCCCCGATCCCGAGCCCTCGGCGGTCGAGGTGCTGCGCTTCGCCAGCGCGCACGGCATCGCCACGCTCGACCTGGCGACGCAGTTCCAGGAACGCTCTGCTGCCGACGCTTCCTTGCAGCGGCGCTGGTTCCGCGGCCACATGACGCCCGAGGGCAACGCGTGGGTCGCCGTCGAGGTCGCGGCCGCGCTGCGCGGCGGGCGCTGAGAACGCGCACCCGCCGCGACGGCGTTCCTCACCAGTGGGTGAAGAGGATCTCCACCGCGTTGGAGAGGTCCCACACGGTTCCGCTGAACGTCGCTGCCTGGAGCACGAAGGTCATCGGCGGCCCGAACGGGCCGGACTGGATGACGGCGCGCTTCTTCCCCGTTCCGTCGAGCAGGAACGTGTCGACCACGGCGGCCAGCGGCTCGAGCGGCACCAGGTACTCGGTCGGCGTGATCAGGTACGGATTCGACGCGAAGCCGATGGCGACGACCAGCGGTCCGTCCGGTTGGCCGCCCGTCACTTCGAAGGTCGCGCGGGCGCCCGTCGTCACCACCGGGTCACCGCAGACCTTCAGGGCCAGCGTGCCAGCACCGGCGAAGCCGAGGTTCGGCTGGCAGAACTCGCACTCGTCGGGCCGGTAGTTCTCGTTGGCGTCGGCGGAGAAACCGCTCAGCACGTCCTGCAGGTCGTTGGTGCCGTTGTTGTTGCAGTCGACCTCGTAGACCTGGGCGAACGCGGCGAGGTCCTGGTTGTCGACCCAGCCGTTCTGGTCGAAGTCGAACACTGCTTGCGGCGTGTCGGGCCCGTAGGCGCCGCCGCGCGCAGCCAGGAACGCGGCGAGGTCGGTCTGGTCGAGCACGTCGTCACCGTTGGCGTCGAACTCGCGCCGGCCGAGCGAATCGAGGAACGCGACGACCTTGAGCTGGTCGGCCGGGGACAGCGCCTGGAACGCCGTCGCCGACGGCAAGGCCTCACTGCCGAACGCCGCGTGCTGATCGATCACGCCGCCCGGTCCGAGCACGCGCGACTGCAGCGTGCCGCCGACGATGCGGCCGTCGTGCCACAGCGGGTCGCGCTTGCGCACGCCCCACAACGGCGGCGTGCGCAGCTCCTGGCCGTTCACGTCGCCCTGCACGATGAAGTCGGCGGCGATGCCCATGTCGTGGACCAGGAAGTCGGAGTACGGCCGGATCACCTTGTTGCGGATCGCGGCCTCGAGCGACGGGTCGTTGCTGGTCGTGAACGACACGGTGTGGCAGTCGGCGCACCCCACGTTCTGGAAGATCGTCGCGCCGGTCATGCCGCTGCGCGGCGTCTGCGGCGGCGCGGCGAGGAAGCGCTGGAAGTCGGTGACGCGGTCGATGAAGTGGTTGCCCTGTGCGTCCGGACCGTCTTCGGGGTCCGGCACACTGTCCCACTGCGCCAGCAACACCAGATTGCCGTTCGGGGCGTTGTCGAACGGCACCAGGCGGTTGCTGAAGCCCAGTTCGTTCTGCGCCGCGTCGCCGGAGAACGTCAGCGTCGTCGCCACCTGCGCCTTCCAGCCAAACCGGCCAGCGCGCAACGGACCCGCCGGCGTCTCGAGCGGCTGCACCCAGTGCACGCGTCCGCTGACGTTCGGACTCGGCGGCGAGGTCTCGCGCGCCGCGATCGCGGCATCGGCGATGGCCTCGATGAGTCCCATGCCGAGCGCCGACGTCGTGATGCGTTGCGCCGTCGTATTGGCGATGGCAGGCACGAATTCCTGGCAGGCGAGGTTGATCGCGTTCGCTTGCAGCAGCGAGCCGCCGAGGGCCGTCAGCGGATCGAAGTTGCCCTTGCCGTCCGTGTAGCCGAAGCGCGTCACGAACTGGCCGCCCGGGCCGCCGACCGGGTTGTTGTGGCACGAGCCGCAACTCGTCTGGTTGAAGATCGGGCCGAGGCCCTGCGACGCCTGGAAGACGTGCGTGAAGTCGACGCGACCGGCTTGGAAGCGCTGCAGCTGTCCGGCGGTGAGGCCGTTCAGCGGCGCACCCATCTTCGGCTGTGGACTCTGGGCGGCGAGCGTCGACGCCGTCGCGGCGACGATGAACACGAAGGAGCGAGAGGAACGCATGAGGTGCAAACCCGGATGGCGCGGCGGGCAAGAACCGCGAGGGTCGTTCGAGTCTAGCACGAAAACAACACAACCCGGGGGACGCCATCGCGTCGCCCGGGTCGTGTCGAACGGCTGCTTTCGGCGCGCCGATCGGTCAGCCGGTACGGCTCACCACTGGACCTTGACCACGTTCGTCTGCCCGATGTTGTTGGGCAGTCCGATCTGCAGGTAGACCGTCTGCGTGTGCAGCGCGATCCCCGGCGGCACCAGGCCACCGAGCGGTGCCGGCAGCGCCCAGGTGCCGCTGGCATCGGCCATGATCTCGCCGAACAGGATCGGCGCGGGCGACACGAGGGTGCCGCCCTGCCAGGGCGTCGGGATCAGCGGCAAGTCGTACACGACGTAGGCGATCGCGAGGCTCGGCAGCGAAGCGACCTTCACCGTGAGGAACGCCCCCGGCACGGCCGGGTTGCCGCCGCACACGGACATCGTCGCGTTGCCGTTCGTCGCCAGCGGGATCACCTGCTGGCACGGCGCGCAACTGAACGCCTCGGCCTTGAACGCGTCGAACGCCGCCTCGGTCGTCGAGTCGTTGGGGTTGTCCGAGGTGCGGAAGCGGACCCGCACGTTCGCGGTCGGCGTCACGTAGGCGCCGACGCGGAACTGCCGCGAGGTCCACTGGTTGGTCGGCGCGGCGGTGGCATGCGTCACCGTTTCGACGGTGGTCCAGGTCGAGCCGCCGTTGTTGGAGACCGACACCGTGAGGTTGTCGTTGAAGTTCGAGCAGAAGAACCAGCGCCGGTAGCTGATCAAGCCGTCCGTGCCCGCGAAGTCGAGCACCGGCGACACGAGGTCGGTCGGGCCGCCATCGACGTCCGACGCGGACGCCGCGCCGCCGGCGACGCCGTTCTGCGTCACCCAGCACTTGGTCGTCGTCGTGCCCGGCTCGCCGTCTTCACCCGGCGCCGATGGAATGCCGCTGGCGAACGTCGCGATCGGCGCTGCCACTTGCCACGCGCCGGCAGTCAGCGTGGTGTTCGTCACCGTCCACCCGAGCACCGAGCCTTCGAAGCCGTCGGCGTAGAGCGTCGACATGCCGGCCGCACCGTAGGCCAGGTGCGTGGTCGTCGGCGCCGCCGTCGGGCCGAAGTTCGCAGTGCCGAACTGGTCGTCGACGCGCACGTAGAAGCGCACGTTGTCGAGGCAGTTCAGGACCGGCAACGTCGCGCGGTACTGGCCCGGGCCGATGTCGGTCATCGACGACATCACGAAGGAGCCGCCGTTCACCGAAGCGAACAGCTTGCCGGTCCCCGCCTGCGGCACGAACGAGCCCGTGCCGGCCACCGTGACGTCGAGCGTCTGGGCGGCGCCCACCGCCACCGTCGTCGGCACACCACCAGGGTACGTGAGCGTCAGCGTGGGCGGCGGCACGCACATCCACACCTTGGTGCCCGTGCACCGGCCGATGACCATGTCCTTCCAGCCGTCGCCGTTGATGTCGAAGATGGCGATGTCGTGAACGCCCCGGAGATCCGCCAGCGGGATGCTCGCCGAGGCGCCGCCGACGATCTGGTCCTGCAGCGTCACATTCGGCACGTTGCCGAGGTTGCGGTAGATGCGGGTGCGGCGGTCGCAGCCGCTGATCTGCACGTCGACGTCACAGATGACGACGTCACGGAAGCCGTCGTTGTCGAGGTCGACGATGTAGTTGTTGCCCGCGAAGCCGTCGTCGCCGTCGGGTGCGGTGTACGAGAACGCGAAGTCGGGCGAGAACGTCGCCTGGCCGCCCGACACGCCGGTCATGAACTTGTAGCGGTCGGCACCGTCGTCACTGAAGATCAGGTCCGGCAGGTTGTCGTTGTTGAGGTCGCCGACGGAGAAGTGGTAGGGCGTGTTGCCGTAGGCCTGCTGCAGGATGTTGAAGGTGCCGACGGCCGCCGGGTTGTTGTAGGAGATCTGCACGCGCTGCGGCGCGACGAGGGCGGTGTCCTTGATGATGTCGAGGAGCCCATCCTGGTTCATGTCGATGATCGCCGAGGCCATCGCGAACTCCGACTGCAGCATCGCTGCGGTCATGCGCGCCACGGAGTCGTCGACGAAGTAGCCGAGGCCGTTGTTGATCAGCAACCGGTCGTTGACGTCGACCGAGCGGCTGGGGCCGTCTTCGTAGTCGCCGAAGTACAGGTCCTGATCGCCGTCGCCGTCGATGTCGCCGGCCGACACCGTGCAGAACCGGTGTTCACCGTTCCACGACGAATTGCCGTTCTGGGCGACGTTGTCGAGGATGCGCGTGTGGTCGTCGAACGTGAAGCCGAGCCAGTTGCCGCCGGAGCTGCCACGGTTGATGTAGATGCGCGGCCGGCGGATGTAGTCGGGCTGCCCGTGCGTGAGCGTCGTCGCAGTGACCAGGTCCGGCCACGTGTCGCCGTTCACGTCGACCACGCACACATCGCGGTCGTTCGTCAGGTCGAGCATGCCCTGGCTGCCGGCAACCGACGTGTGGGTGCCGTAGAGCGACGTGCGATCGACCAGCACGCCGTTCTCGTTCATCAGCAGCATGTTGCTGCGGTGGCCCGTGGTGATCCACGGCTGCTTGCGCACGCAGACCAGGTCCAGGTCGCCGTCCTTGTCGAAGTCCCCGTACGCGTAGTCCTTCTCGTCGGGATCGGTGAGGGCGGATGGCGCGGAGAGGCGGGTGCTCGTCGCATCGACGTAGTTCACCCAATGCTGTGCGCGAGCGTGCGGCGCGAGAATCGCAGCCACACCGACGGCCGCACCGATGGAAACGAGGGAAAGTCGCACGGAAGTACCTCTGGGTCGAGGGCTAGGGACGGGGCGCCGGACCGCTGTCGGTCCGACGGGGCGCGGGAAACCTACCCGGTGGACGACAGGTCGGGCAACCGGCCTCGCCCTCAACCGGCGGCTTGTTGAGGATCGCTGGCCTGGAACACGACATCGTCAGCGGTGGCGAAGACCCCGTCGACGCCGGCCGAACGGACTTCGAGCCCGCCCGCAACCACGGTGCAGCGGAACGCCCGCCCCCATTGGTCCACGTCACGCAGCGTCGGCGCCAAGGTCCGCAGGTCGCCGTGGGCCGGCCAGACGCCGTGCCACTCGCGGTACTCACGCGCTGCCGCCGCCAGCGTTCGCACGTCATCTGCCGCCCGGGCAGTGAGCAGTTCGTCCTCGATTCAGGACTTCGGCGGCGACCAGGCGCAGTGCAGAAGCGGGACGATCACCACGACGAGCGCGATCCACTCGTGATGGCGGGCGAGCCACGAACGGCGCGCATGTCGGGGGCGGTGCGTCATCGAGGGGGCGGCAATACGCACCGTCGTCGCCCGCGTTCCAGCACCGCGGCAGCTATGTTCGCCAGCGAATGCGCCCCACCATCCTCACGGTGTTCAGCGGGCTCTACCTGCTGTTCGGCGGCGCCTTCGTCGGCTGGACCCTGGCCGGGGAACCACCGCTGCCCGCTTGGGCGATGCTGACGATCGCCGGCGTCGCCTGGGGGATCGCGCTCGGCATCGTTGCGCGCGTGCGCGCGGCGCGCTGGCTCGCCGTGGTCGCCCACGCGTTCGCGACCGGCGCGGCCACGGTGTTCGCGATCCTGCATGCGCTCGGCCGCGTCGACGGGAGCGACTACGCCTCGCTCGCCGGCAAGTTCATCGTCCATGCCGCGATGCTCTGGTTCTGGTTGCGCGCGCGCAGCGTGCGGGCGTGGTTCGCACGCGACTGAGGCGGCTCCCGGTCGCGCCCAGGCGGCGCAGCGCGCGCCGCAACCACCCGCGGCGTTGCCCCCGCCGAGAACTGGCGCCTCCGTCGACGCGCCGTAGGATCGCCGCGCGCCGATGCTGACGTTCCAGCAACTCATCCTCCGCCTGCAGGCCTACTGGGACCAGCAGGGCTGCACGCTGCTGCAGCCCTACGACATGGAGGTCGGTGCCGGCACCAGCCACACCGCGACGTTCCTGCGCGCGATCGGCCCCGAGCCGTGGAAGGCCGCCTACGTGCAGCCGAGCCGCCGGCCGAAGGACGGTCGCTACGGCGACAATCCCAATCGCCTGCAGCACTACTACCAGTTCCAGGTCGTGCTGAAGCCAGCACCCGCGAACATCCTCGACCTCTACCTCGGCTCGCTGCGCGCGGTCGGCTTCGACCTGCAGCAGAACGACGTGCGCTTCGTCGAGGACGACTGGGAGAACCCGACGCTCGGCTGCTGGGGACTCGGCTGGGAAGTGTGGCTCAATGGCATGGAGGTGACGCAGTTCACCTACTTCCAGCAGGTCGGCGGCATCGACTGCCGGCCGATCACCGGCGAGATCACCTACGGACTCGAACGGCTGTGCATGTACCTGCAGGGCGTGCCGAACGTGTTCGACCTCGTCTATGCCGACGGGGTGAAGTACGGCGACGTGTTCCACCAGAACGAGGTCGAGCAGAGCGCCTACAACTTCGAACACAGCGACGTGGCGTTCCTGCTGTCGGCATTCGCCGCGCACGAGAAGCAGTCGCAGCACCTGATGACGCAGCAGCTCGCGCTGCCGGCGTACGAGCAGCTGCTGAAGGCGGCGCACACGTTCAACCTGCTGGATGCGCGCGGCGCGATCAGCGTGACGGAGCGCGCCGGCTACATCGGCCGCATCCGCAACCTCGCGCGCGCGGTGGCGCAGAGTTACCTGGAGAGCCGGGCGCGGCTGGGCTTCCCGCTGGCGCCGCGGCCGTGGGCCGAGGAAGTGCTGGCGAAGCTCGCGGCGGCGAAGCCGAAGACCGCGTAGCCCGAACGGTCACTGCGGCGGCAGCAGGGCGAGCTGGCGTTCGGCCCAGCGCCGTTGCCAACCGCGTTCGGCAGCAGCGAACCGCCGCAGCACAGCTCGCAGCGGTTCGAGCACCTCGGGCGCCGCACCGGCGTTCACGAGTTCGACCAGCGTCTCGGGCAGACTCGTCGGAGCAAACGACAACTCGAGCTCATCCATTGTCTCGAGGTCGGCGAGGTCCTGACGCAGGATCGCCAACTGCTCGTCGAGCGTCTTCTGGTCGCCGGCGGCGGCGGCGATGCGCGCCAGGGCGCAGGCCACGTCGGTCTTGGACCGCCACTCGGCACCGTCGGTCATCGCGCGCAACCTGGCGAGCAACGCCGCGGTCGCCGGCGCGTGCGGCGCCTTGCGTCCGAGGTTCGCGAGCGTCGCAACGAAGCGGTGCTCCAAGGCGAACCACGCACCGGCAGCCAGCGCAAGTGGGATGCACGCCGCCGCTTCGTCGGGTCCGGCCACGTGGTGGGCGAACGCTTCGAGGCACGCGGCGCGCACGTCGTTCGACTCGTCGTCGCGTTCGAACCGACTGCAAAGTCGTTCGAGCACGGTGGCGTCGACGCTGCCGGGGGTTCCACTGGCGAGCCAGCCTGCCGCTGCGGAGCGCACGTTCGCTACGTCGTCGTCGAGCTGCGCCGTGAGCACCGCGATCACCCGCGGCTCGTCGGGAGCCATGCCGCCCAGCGCACAGGCCAGCATGAACCGCATGCTCGGTTCGGTCTCGAGGCGGGCCAACACATCCTCCAACAGCGGCAACGCCAGCGGGCCAGCGTGCATCGCAGCGAGCGACGCGCACCAGATCGAAGACGGATCCGGCTCGGCGAGTGCGCGTCGAATCGCCCGCAACATGGTTTCACTGCCCGCGGACGGGTGCCCGGAGAGCCACATGGCGAGCGCGAACAGGGCCCCGAACCGGACCTCGCTCGACGCGTCGTCGAGCGCCGCGACGAGCATCGCCTCGCAGGCAACGTGCTCGGCATCCGCCGCCTTGCGATGGTCGAGCAGCCAGGCGACTTGACCGATCGCCGCGGCCCGATGCTCGCAACCAGGATCCGCGACCATCGCGCGGAGCGCCGCCAACACCTCGCCACGGGGTCGGGAGTGGAGTTCGCTGCTCGCCCGGCTGGCAAGATCGTCGCGCACGTGCGTGCTCTGGGCCACGCACGCTACGAGTCCTGCGACGGACATCTGCTTGGGGTCGGGCTGCGGCCACAGCAACCACGCCGCAGCCGCCGCGAGAAGCGCGACGGTCGTGACCACAACCCACGATCGCGGCGGCCTGGTCACGACCCCCACAGTCCCGCCGACACGTGCTCGCCGCCGAGCACACGAGCTGCGTCGATGCCGAGCCAAGTGAGCAGGTCGCGATAGACCGAACGGAAGTCCGTGGTCGCGATCGGATCGCCGTCGTCGAGCGTGCCGAGGTCCGGCACCGGCCCGAGCACGCCGCCGCGCGCCCCGCCGAGCAGCACGAACGCCGGAGCGGCAGCGCCGTGGTCGGTGCCCTGGCTCGCGTTCTCCGCGGCGCGCCGGCCGAACTCGCTGTGCACGAGCACGACGACCCGCTCAGCGGCGGCATGACCGTCGAGATCGGCGACGAACGCAGCCAACGCTGCATCGAGCTGCGCGAGCAGCCCCGCGTGCGTCGGCAACTGCCGCGCGTGCGTGTCGAAGCCGCCGAACGACAGGTGCAGGAGCCGCGTGCCGAAGCCCGACACCACGAGCTGCGCCGCGAGCCGCAGGTCGTTGCCGAGCTGTCCGCCCGGGTAGTCCGCCTTCGGCCGGTAGCGTGCGAGCGCCGCCGACAAGTCGTCGGCGAGCGCCACGCCGCGCGAGGCGGTTCCCGCGACGAACGCACGCAGGTCGTCGCCCGTGCCGCCCGCGCGTTCGCCGGCCGCGACCACCGCGCGCGTCGGCGACGCCGAGCCGACCGGTCCGCGCGCCGTTGCCGAGAGCCACTGGAAGTCCTCGACGCGGCGCAGACTCGGCACCGCGGTGCGTTCGCTCTTCAGCAGCAACGGCACCTCGAGCCCGCCCACCGCCGCCGCCGGCACGCCGGCGGACTCGCGCGCGATCGTGTCCGCGGCCCGACCGAGCCACCCCGTCGTCGCGGCCGTGACGCGCACGTGCGCCGGGTCCGCGACGTGCCAGATGTCGCGGCTGCGGAAGTGCGAACGGTCGGGCCGCGGATAGCCGACGCCGTGCAGCACCGTCGCGCGCCCGCCCGTGACCAGCCCGTGCACCTTCGCGAGCGCACCGTGCAGCGCCGTGCCGTCGACGAGGCGATGCGCCCCGCTCCGCACGACCGAGAGCTTCGGCCGCAGGCGCGCGTAGCGTTCGTCGTCGACGGGGATCACCGTGTTGAGTCCGTCGTTGCCGCCGGCCAGTTCGAGCACGAGCAGCGTGCGATCGTCGCCGAGCGGCGCGAGGGCCCCACCACCACGCAGTCCCCACCACAGCGGGACCGCACCCGCGAACTGCAGGAACGAACGGCGATCGAGCGTCATCGGCATCCTCAGGCGAGCTGGTAGTCGGGAAGGCACGCCGCCGCGTGCAGCACGGCGACGGCCGCAGCGGCGTGGTCGGCGCCATGCGCCGCCGCGACCGCGGCGAGGTGGTCGGCGTCGTTCTTGGCGAGCGCGCCGTCGAGCAACAGGACTCCGGCGCGGTTGGCGATCTCGGCTGGCGTCTTGCTGCGCGCGAACAGCGCCGCCGGCGCCGGCTGCAACTTGCCGGTGCGGCCGGCGAGCAGGTCGGCGACGAAGTTGGACCGCAGCAGCCAGGACGCCGGCGACAGCCACGCACGCTCGCCGTGCCAGCCCTCGACCGATGGCGGCTCGCACCAGGCCTCGCCGAGGGCGGCCATCGCCGCCGCCAGTTCCATCGGTGCTGCGTGCGCACCGAGCGCGCGCACCGTGCCGAGCACGAAGTCGGCGGGACTCTTCACCTTGGCGCCGCGTGCACGCGGCGAGAAGAACAGCCGGCTGCGCAGCAACGTCGTCAGCGTGGCGTAGACGGAGCGCTGCGAGCGTTCGTAGACCGCGGCCAACGCGTCGATCTCGACGCGCTCCGGTTCCGGATGCACGAAGCAGCGCAGCCAGCGGTCGGCGAGGAACTCCGCCGACTCGCGCCGCGCGACGACGGCCGCGATCACGTCGTCGCCGCCGAACCGGCCGCGCGCCCCGAACAGTTCCTTCTCGCCGTCGTCGTGCAGATTCGCCGCGAAGCGGAAGGCGCCGTCGCGCACGTGCCAGCCGGTGAAGCAGCGCGCCGCTTCACGCACGTCGGCTTCCGAGTAGTGGCCGCGGCCGAGCGTGAACAGCTCGAACAGCTCGCGCGCGAAGTTCTCGTTCGGCTTGCCCTTCTTGTTGCCGTCGTTGTCGAGCCAGCGCAGCAGGGCCGGGTCGCGGCACATCGCCGCCAGCAGTTCGTCGAAGCGCAGCAGGCCCGCGCCATCGAACGTCGCGAGCTGCAACGCCATCGCCCGCGGGTCCTGCAGCTTCTGGTTGCTCGTGGCGAAGTGGCCGTGCCAGAAGTGGCTCATGCGCGTGCGCAGCACCGGCTCGCCGTGCAGCGCCAGCCACACGCGGTGGGCGCGGACCCGCGCGATGTCGCCGAACGCGATCACGTCCTGCAGCCGTTCGGGCGGCGGCAGCGGCGCTGCCGGCGCCGGACCGGCGACACGATCGACCGCGGCCGCGACACCCGCCGCGACCAGGTCGAGCCGCAGCGACAGCGAGCCGCCGTAGCCCGCGCGCCGCAGCAGATGGCCGGCCTTCGCCAGATCGAAGCGATCCCCTCGGCTCGGCTCCCACGGCTGCAGCAGGTCGTTCATCGCACGCGATCCAGCGACAGCTCGAGCGTCGCGCGCGCGTCGTCGCATTCGACGTGCAGCGCTACTTCGCGCAGCGAGCGCGCGACGACGAGCAGCACGTCGAAGAACCGCTTCGCCACGGCCGGGGTCTCGCCCTCGTCGAGCACGCGCCCGGTCTCGAGCACGTCGCGGCTCGCCGCGATCGCATCCGCCCACTCCGGGCCGCGCAGCACCAGCAGATCGCCGCCGCGCGCGTCGCGCTCTTCGGCGCGCGTCGCCGCCACCATCGCCATCGCCGCGTCGTACGTGCTCGCGAGCACGACGTGGCCGTTCTCGAACCACAGCGTCGGCGACAGGCCCTGCTCGATCGGCGGATCACCCGGCCCGCGCCACGGCAGCGGCTCGGCGACGAAGCCGTGGCCGGCCTCCGTCGACCGCGTCCGCAGCGGGAACGGCGCCTGGCCCCGCTGCTGGCGCTCGGCGTTGGCGATCAGCACGAACGCCTGCGCCATGCGACCGAGCACGTCGTGCACCGCGGGGTCCTTCACGCGAGCGACCACCGCGAAGCCGGGCAGCTGCAGGCGCGACGGTCCGGCGTCGGGCGGCGGCGTGACGGGCAGCACGTGCAACGCCAGCGGCTCTTCGAGGCCGCCGAGCAGGTCGTCGACGAACGAACTGTGCGCACCGTCGATCGCGTCGGCGATCGACAGGAAGCCCTGCACCGCGAGCACTTCGGCCGGCGCCAGGAAGCGTTCGGGTTGCGCGAGCAGCGCGCGCACGCTGCGGTCGAGGCGCAGCACCGACAGGCCGCCCGCGGGCAGGGCCAGCGCGCCGCTGGCGGTCGGTGGTGCGAACAGGTCGCGGCACGAGCCGCTGCGCGCGCTTGCCGCGGCACTCGCGCGGAGCACGAGACGTTCGCCGCCAGCGAGCGAGAACGTCGCAAACTCGGCAGTGGTCGCGGCGTGCAGCAACGGCAGCAGCAGGAAGCGGGCGCCGGCATCGTGCTCGGCGAACGGCTTCGCCTGCTCACCCGCTGCCGCGCGCACGCTGGCGAGGTCGATCGCGCTGCGCAGCGGTGCTGGCGGCCCGAAGTCGACATCCGCCCACCGGCTCACGGGCCCGTCCTCGCCGAATCGTCGCTGCATGCGGGCGACGAGGTCCTGGTGCGAGCCGACGACGAGCAGTTCGCCGTAGGTCGCGCGCGGCGTGCGCTCGACGAACTTCGCGAACCAGGCCTCGGTCGCGGCGAGGTCGTTCGGCCGCAGCAACGCGATCAGGCGCGGACCGTTCGGCGCCGGCAGGACCGCGACGACCGCGCCGCCGCCAGCGACCGTCGCCGCGAACGAAGCCGGGTCGCCGTCGACCGCGATCCAGGCCGCGGCGAGACCCGCCCACGCCGCGAAGCCGAAGTGTTCGCGCAGCGCCGGCGGAACGTCCCCGAGCGCCGCCCGCAGTTCGGTCACCGCCAAGCGCGGATCGTCGATGACGACGACCGCGACGGCTTCGTCCGGCAGCAGGGACAGCAGCGCCTTCTGGTTCGCCGAGCGGTCCTGGGCGACCACCGATGCGGCGCAGCTCAGGAGGACGACGAGCGAACGGTGGAACGGCATGGTGGCGACGAGGCGCGCAGTGTCCGCTGCGGCGCCCGATCCGTCACGGGGCGATCGACGGGCTGTCTGGGGATCGGCGCCGAACGAGGCGTCCTGCCCGCCGAGGCGCGATCTCACCGCTCGTGGCGGGCGGCATCCGATGGCGCGCCGCGCGGCGACATCGACGCAACACCGCGGTCAACGGCATGCAGCAGCCACGCGCCAGCGAAGCCGAGCGGGAACGTGACCAACCCCAGCAGCACGCAGGCGACCACCCCCATCAGGCCCCCGTAGGCGGCCAGCGCGAGCACTTCGCCGATGCCAAGTTCGGCGCCGATGCCGCCGGTGAACACCAGGCCGAACCCGAACAGCGCCGCCGACGCCACGGCGAACAGCGACCCGACCACGAGCATCGCTGCGCTCGATCGACCCAGGATCGGCCGCACGAGCCAAGCCGCGATCACCACGGCGGGCACCATCGAACCGATCCAGACCGGTCGGAACTTCTCCCACCCCATCACGCCGAGCCACACGATCGCCGCGAAGACGACGAACGCGGCGAGCACGCCGAACGCCGCCGCCGCCAGCACGTAGGTGACCTTGCGGCTCACGCGTCACCCGAGCAGGCCACGGCCCGCGAGGTTCTTCATCAGCGCCCCGGCGCCGAACGTCCACGGCGCGCACGCCGCCGTCGGTCGCACCGTGTTGACCAGCCGGCCGAGCCGTTCCGCCGCGATCACGACGACGTCGCCGTCGTGGTGCGTGAACCCCTTGCCCGGCCCGTCGCGATCCTGGACCGGCGCGAACATGGTCCCGAGGTAGAGCGCGAACCCGTCCGGATACTGGTGGTGCCCGATCGTCGCCTGCACGAGATCAGCGGGATCGCGGCTGATGCGCGCGAGCGAGCTCTCGCCAGTCAGCGTGAAGCCATCGGTGCCGCGCACCTCGAGCCGCACGACCGTCGTGCGCACGTCGTCGAGCGTGAAGTGCCGATCGAACAAGCGCACGAACGGCCCGATCGCGGCCGACGCGTTGTTGTCCTTCGCCTTGCCGAGCAGCAAAGCCGAGCGACCTTCGACGTCGCGCAGGTTGACGTCGTTGCCGAGCGTCGCCCCGACGATCGCGCCGCGGCTGCTGACCGCGAGCACGACCTCGGGCTCCGGGTTGTTCCACTGCGAGAACGGGGGGATGCCGACGTGGGCGCCGTGACCGACCGCGGCCATCGGGGGTGCTTTGGTGAACACCTCGGGATCGGGGCCGATGCCGACTTCGAGATACTGCGACCACAGCCCGCGCGCGATCAGCAGCCGCTTCACTTCGGCGGCAGCGGGCGACCCGGGCCGCAGGGTCGCCAATTCACTGCCGAGCAGTTCCTGGATCTGGCCGCGCAGCGCCTCGGCCTTGGTGCGATCCCCGCGCGCCTGCTCTTCGATCACGCGTTCGAGCAGGCTCACCGCGAACGTCACGCCCGCCGCCTTCACCGGCTGCAGGTCGAACGGCGCCAGCAGCCACGGCTTGCCGAGGTCGCGGCGCGCCTCGAACGAGTTCGCCGCCAGTTCGGCGACCGTGGCGATGCGGGCACCATCGGCACTGGCGACGTGACCGGCTGGATCCGGCAGCTCGAGCAGGTCGCGCATCGTCGGCGCGGCGCGGCTGGTGATGTCGATCACCGCGCCGCCGCGGATCACGACGAGGCACGGGCCGACGCCCGGGCAGAACACACGACCGACCAAGGTCGCGCGGGCCGCGTCCGCGGCCAAGACGTCCATGTCCTCCCGTCGCGCGTCAGCCACGGTTCTCCAGTACGGCGAAGAACGCCATCAGGGCCGGCGGGATCGCGATCGTCCAGTACGGCAGCCAGTCCGCGAACACGTGCCCGGGCGGCGTCGGCGTCGCGAGGCCGCTGGCGTTGCCGACGATGACGACGGCGGCCACGACGACCGCCATCGCCGCGAACAAGGTCTGCATCGCGGCGTACGCCGTCAGCGCACCGCGCCGCCGCCACAGCACGACGCCGAGCGCGACCAGCAGCGCGCCGCCGAGCAGTGCGAGCACGGCGACACCGCGGTCGTCCCGCCACAGGAACAGCCCGAGCAGGAACATCCACGCCGTGCAGCCCGTCAGCGCGCCAAACCACGCGCCGGGGTTCCAGACGAAGCGCGACGGAGTCGTCATGCCCTCAACGAACGACGCCGCCGGCGAGCGCGCTCCCCTGCAACGGAAACGTGAGGCCGCTGACGCCGTGGAACCACAGCGTGCGATCGCTGAAGGGGCCGTTCGGGATCGCCCACGTCGCCACGGCAAGGCCGGTCGCGTCCGCCGCCACGACACCAGCGACGAACCACTGGTTGTCGCCGAGCCACGATGGCTGCGCCAGCAGCGGCGTGAAGTCGACGGTGCCCGTCAGGTGGCTCGCGAAGATCCCGACGACGCCGTTCGGCTCGGTGCGGTAGCGCAGCTCGAACACGGCACCCGGTTGCAGCGGGGCGATGCGCTCGACGCCGAGCAGGAACGGCCACGACGTGCCGGCCACGCAGTTCGGCGCGTTGTGCGTGATCGTGCAGCGGTCGACGTGCACCGCGCCCAGCGAGCCCTCGATCACGCAGTGGGCCTGGCCGGCGACCAACGTCGAGTCGGTGATCCAGGCGAGCGATGCCGAGTCGGCGAAGATCGCGGGCGCCCCGGCCGGTCCCATCGACTGGTTGGCGCCGGTCACGGTGAGGCCGCTGCCCTGGAAGCGCGAGCCGATCAGGCGAAGGCCCGGCTGCGGAAACTGCTGCGGACCGAACGGGGCCGCCGGGGCGCCGTAGATCTGGCAGCCGACCGCGGTGACGTCGGCGTTCGTCGCGACGAAACTCGGATAGGGCACGCCGCTCGAACCGCTCGTGCACTGCACGAGCGAGTCCTGCAAGTGCACCGCGGCCTGCGAGACCGTCAGCGCCGTACGGTTGACGATCTGGATCACGCACTGGTCGAAGGTGACGCGGCCGCTCGTCACCTGCACCGAGTGCCAGAACCAGGTGGCGTTCCACGTCGGCGCGAAGTTGAGCCCGACGACGTGAACGTGCTGGCCGGCGGGCGGACGAAACCAGGTCGGACCCTCCGTGCTCCAACACGCGATCGGGAACGCCTGGCAGCTCGCCGGTGCGAAGGCGGGGTCGTAGGCGATCGTGACCGTGCCGGGAACGAGCGCACGGATCGTGACGCCGACGTTGGCGTCGAACTGCGCGTAGGTGCCCGGCAGCACATGGATGATGTCCCCGGGCACGGCGACCGCGAGCGCGGCGCGGATCTGCGGCAATCCGCCGGGGCCGACGAGATGCGTCGTCTGCGCCGGCGCGGCGTGGGCGGCGAACACGACGAGGAACGGCAGACTCGGCACGGCGTTTCGCATGGGCACTCCTCGGGGATCGGTCGGACGGGGATCGTAGCGAACCGACCCGGTTCGTGAGCGGCGGGCGGCGCGCAGCTTCGGAATCCGGCATCGCCGCTGGTGCGCGACGCGAATGCGCGCGAACGTGCCGCCATGCGCAGCCGAGAGATCGCCGCGAGCCTGGCGCTCGCGCTGGCAGGCGCCTGCCACTTCAGTTCGCTCGGCGAACCCGCGGTCGAGCGACTCGCGGTGTTCGACAGCCACTGGCAGGCGCTCGCCGACGACTATCCGCTGTTCGGCGGCCAGCAACTCGACTGGAACGAACTGCGCCGCCGCTACCGGGGCGCGGTGCCGTTCGCGACGCGGCCGCACGAGTTCTACCACCTGCTCACCGGCATGCTCAGCGAGCTCGGCGACCTGCACGTCTCGCTGGCCGTGCCGCCCGAGCGTCTCGTCGAGGCTGGCGAAGCGCCGACCTCGCTGCTCGACGTCGAGGGCTTCGTCGTGATGCCGATCGAAGGTCGCCTGCACGTGGTCGGATGGCCGGCGCATCGCGCGCCAACACCACCCGATGGCAGATCGCTCGGCGCGGACCATCCGGAGCTCTGGCGCGTGCAGGGCTCCCCGGTCGTGCTGTCGCTCGTCGGCAACCTGCTGCTCGGCCCGCCGAGTTCGACCGTCGATCTGCAGCTGCGGTGGGCGAACGGCGCCGTGACCCGCCACGTCATGCGCCGGCCGCCGCCGCGCACGGAGCGCCGCGTGAGCGTGCTCGGGCCGTTCGGCAACGACGCCGCGCTCCTGTCGGCGCGCGCCGCGGCGCCATTCGCCTGCATCGAACTGCGCAGCTTCGACGACGAGCCGAGCGTCGCCGCCGCCGAGCGCGCACTCGACGAGTCCCGCGATCTCGCCGGACTCGTGCTCGACCTCCGGCGCAACCTCGGCGGCCGCTGGTCGCTCGGCCAGCAGTTCGCTGGCCGCTTCCTGCGCGAGCCGGTCGAGGTCGTGCTGGTGCCGTCGCGACCGACGACGGCGTGGTTCGGCCTGCTGACCCTCGAGTCGTTCGTGCTCAGCGAATGGCAGCCGCGACCGCCGACATTCGAGCGTCCGCTCGTGGTGCTGACGAGCGCGCTGACCGGCAGCACCGCCGAGCACGTCGCGCGCGTGCTGCAGCGTCACGCCGGTGCGATCGTGATCGGCGAGCGCACCGCGGGCGCCGAGGCCGCCGTGCAGACCACCCAGGCGCCCGACGGCAGCACGCTGCGCTTCGGCTCGCTGCGCGTCGTCGACCGCACGGGGGTGGGCCTGCAGGCGGAAGGCGTCGTGCCCGACGTCCTGGTCCGCCTCACCCTCGCGGACGTCCAGCGGCTGGGGCCAGCCGCGGCGTTCGAGGAGCACGAGCAGCGGCTGCTCGCGGCCGCGCGGCACGCGCTGCGCGACCGGTGAAGTCGCGATGCGCGGCGATCAGAAGCGGATGCCGGCGCCGACGAAGAAGCCCTGCACGTCGACGTCCGCATCGAAGTCGCGCGACGTGGCCTTGCCCGCGGCGTCGAGCGACACGAAGCGATAGCCGGCGAAGAAGTCGAAGTCGGGTGCGGCGCTCCACCGCGCGTAGGCTTCGAGATCGATGTAGATGCCCTTGGCGTCGCGGAGGCTCGCCGTCATCCAGGCCAGGTTCGTGCCGAGCGTGAACTTGCCGAGCAGCGCCTCCACTTCCGCGAACGGCATCGGCACCAGCACGCTGGTCTCGACCGACTCGAGGCCAGGAGTCGAACGAGCTTCGACGTCGAGCGAATAGAAGCCGAGCTGCCCGCCGACGGCGACGCGGTGGTTGCGACCGCGCAGCAGTTCGTAGCCGTAGTTCGCGGCGATCGAGAGGAACTCCATCTCGGTGGCCACCACCGAGCCTGCCAGGATGCCGCCGTAGTCGCCGGCGAGGGTTCCCGAGCCTTCGCTGTCGATGCCGAAGCCGTGCAGACGTACCCGGTGCCGATCACGATCCCACTGCCCGCGCAGGTACGGCGACGGCTCGGTCTCGCCGAGCCCGAGGTCCGATTCGACGTCGTTCTGCACCTGGCCGAGTTGCAGCGAGCCAGCTGCGTTCTGCAGCGCGACGTCGCCGCGCGCCCGCGCGAAGAACGGCCCGACGTCGACCCGGTACTTCTGTCCGGCGCACGCCGTCAAGGACGACAACGCCACGAGCCACAGCAGCAGTTTGTTCATGGGCACAGGAAGCATGGAGCCGCCAAGGCGTTGCGGCCAGTGAGGAAGCGTCAGAACACTACCCCACCGCCGACGAACCAGCCGCGCACGTCCAGGTCGACGGCGACCCGATCGTCGCCCGAGTCACCGCTGGCATCGACGGCGAAGTGGCGCCATCCCGTGACAAAATGGAAGGACTCGTTCAGCTGCCACTCGACCATGACCGAGCCGTCCACGAAGCGGCCGTCGGCGCCGGTGAGATCGTGCGCGTCGAGCCAGCCCAGTTCCGCGGTCGCCCGCCAGGCGCCGAACGGCACGACGGCGCGCAGGAACGGCAGCGGCACCGCGACCACGTCGTCGACTTCTTCGCGGTTCTGTGGGTCGGCGCTGACGCGGATGTCGAGCGCGAACACGTCGAGCGCTGCACCTGGCGCGATCGTGACCGGGCCGAGATCGAAGCCGTACGCGGCCGTCAGCTGCAGGCTCGCGAGCTCGAAGTCGGTCGCGACCGAAGTGCCAGCCACCAGGCCGCCGAACGAGGTGGCAAGGGTGCCCGTGCCGGTCTCGCGCAGGGCGAAGGCAGCCGCGGTCAGCGTCACGTCGCCGACCGCCGCCGTCGTCCGCACGTACGGCGAATCGCGCCGATCGCCGAGGCCGAAGGTCGGGCCGATGTCCTGCACCGAGCTCGTGCTGCCGGCCGACGACAACGCGATGCCGCCAGCGAGTTCGACCTGGGCGTAGCCGAGCTGCGCCGAACCGCGCATCGGTGTGCACGCGGCGCCGACGAGTGCCACGGTCCAACCACGGTGGAGAAGTAGGCGGAACAAGGGCGGCGCGGCGCGCGAGCATACGCAGCCACGCACCGCGACGCGTTGCATCGTTGCAATGGCGTGGGCCCGCATCGACACTGCGCGCCGTTCCGCCCGTCGCGTTTCGCCCGGAGACAGCATGCATCGCCGCACCACAGGCTCCCTTGCCATCGTGTCCCTGCTCCTGACCGGCTGCTTCGTCCCCGAGAACGAACGCGCCTCGGTCGCCTTCGCCGGTCAGTACGCGACGCGCTTCGTGCACCGCGGCATGACGCTCGTCGACCGCGGGGTGCTGCAGCCCAAGCTCGGCATCGGCATGAACACCGTGCACGGCGACCGCCTCGGCGTCGAGGTCGAGGCGAACATGGATCTGCGCAACGACACCGGCGCGGCGTGGTTTCCCGACGGCCACGCCGGCCGCTTCACGCAGATCGAACTGCTCGCCAGCTGGCAGCGGCAGTTCGGCGATGTCGCGGTGACCGCGGGCATCCACAACTACATCCTGCCGAACGGCACCGAGTTCTTCGCCAGCGCCGCCCGGGCCGAACGCGGCAGCACCAGCGAGGTGTTCGTGCGGGCGACGGGCTCGGTGCTCGAGGCCAACCCCTACGTCAGCCTGCACTACGACTACGACGAGGTCGAGGGCACCTACGTTCGCGGCGGTGTCGCCGAGGACATCCCGCTCGGCAACGTGCTCGAGAACCTGAGCCTCGGCCTCGACGGCTCGCTCGGCTACGCGTCGAAGACGCAGAGTCTGTGGATGTACGGAATCGAGGAGGCCGGCCTCGCCGACCTGCGCGGCGAGATCGTCGTCAAGTGGCAGTACGACAAGCGCACTCAGGTGCGCGCGGGCGTGCATGGCTCACTGATCCTCGACCGCGCGATCGAGGAGTGGTTCCACGACCTCGGCATCGACGACGACCCGATCTGGTTCACGATCGGCGTGGCTTGGACGCTGTGAGATGATCTGCTGGAGAGGCGGATGCCGCTGCCAGGCCCGCGGTGTTCGTTCCCTGGGTCCGACGCTCGCCAAGCCTTGCCCGCGCGTTCCACGCGAAAGCCGTGGTCCGTTGACGGACATGCGAGGTGCGCAGCCATCTATGCTTGCACGCGCTACGCCCCGCGCGCCAGCCCGACGCTTACCAAGGCATCTGCATCCAGCAACGCACATGGATGACGACGATCGCGCTGACCAAGCAGAGAGCCACGCACATGCCCGCGGGCCAGGCGAGGCGGGGCTTTCGAATCATCACGAGGACGCAGATCGCAAGCACTCCTGCCGCGATACACGCCGACAGAACCGTCGGGGCACCGACGACGACTGTCACGAAGACAAGCCCGTATTCCGCCCACACCGCGTAAACCGGCGCTGCCCCCCAGGGCATACGGATGTCGTCGTACGTTCCGACGTGGTAGGCGGCACCAACTGCAACACCCGTGACAAGGCCTGCCATGGCAGCGCTGAGCCAAGTTCGTGGATTCCACCGCGTGTTCGTCGATGAGCCCAAGCGTTCCATTACGAGAATGGGGTTCCGCTCGCTGGATGCGTCGTAACGGTCCATTCCGCCAACCACGCGCTGGGCGGATCATCCTCGGTGACTGGCCTCCGGCGCCGGAAGTATGCCTCGAAGGCTGCGCCAGGAGTTGGGCAGTCACAGTCCGGCGATGACAGGGCGCGAATCTGCAAGTCGAGGCTCTACTTTCCCGGTTCCATCATGAAGGACGGGCGGTCGAACACGACGACCGAAGACTCCGATGGACACGCTGACTTGTGGTGTCTCCAGTCAGTGATACCCGTCTTCTGGCCAGCACTCTCGATTTTCTCGACGTCGGCCGTGACGTCAGGGTTGCCGACCCTGTTGGACCAAACCCCAGCCTTGGTCGGAATGCGCAGGCGGTCGATTTGATCCTTCGGGCCTTTGACCCTCTCCCAGAACTCGAGGTTGCACGGTGACTCCAGGGCGCAACAGCGGACCTCCACTTGGCAGCGGCGTTACACAGCGTCCGGTCCGTCCTCCGCAAGTGTCGGTAGTTCATGTCGATCTTCCAGTTGCTTGGGCCAGCAGGCGTCGAGCTGCGTGCAGAGAGGGCTTTGAACCCGCAACTGTCATCACTCCCGAGCGGCTAAGACCTGCCCTCGTCGGGCAAAGTTCCGCACCGTGAGCGCGCTCAGCACGAAGCACTCGGCATCGACGGCGACCCGATCTCGTTCGCGATCGGCGTCCCGGGCCCCGTGAGCAGACCCACAACGACCGCTCAGCGGCGGTCGATGCGGAAGCGGCCGATGCCGCCGTCGACGAACAGCGTGAGCTGCCCCGCTGCCCCCGCCGGCACGGGAAACGTGACCGGCGCCGCCGACTCGATCACCAGCGAGCCTTCGAGCGGCTGCACGGCCTTGCCGACCTGGAGCGACAAGGTGTCCGCACGACGCTGGACGCTGAACGCACCGCGGTAGTCGTCGTCCTCCGACTGCGTCCATTCGACGCGCACCGGGGTGCCGAGCGGCGTGTGGATCCAGGCCTCGCCAGTGCGCGTCACCTGCACGATCTCGATCTGGCCGCGCAGCTTGCCGGCGCCGATCGCCTCGCACTGCGACACCACCGCCCAGCCGACGTCGCCGAACTCGAACCGCAGCCCGATCTTCGCGAAGCGACCCTCTTCGTCCCCCGATGCCACGGACCCCGACCATTCCCAATACGGCTCGTCCCCGAGCGCGATCCGCATCGTGCGCAGCTCGCGGGATGCGCGGCACGACACGTGCGGATCGTTGGGATCGGTGACCGCGGTCCATCGCCGCCCTTCGACCCGATCGATCTGCCACGGCGAGCCCGGGGTGTTGAACCCGTCGAGCGGTCGCGTCGCCGGCACGCTGCCGAGCACCACCTTGTGGCTCTGGCGCGTGGTCTCCTTGCCGTCGCGCACGTCGACGTGGAACACGCATTCGACGCCGGGCAGTCCTTCCGAGAACTGGAAGCGCGCCTTCTTGCCGGTGCTCGACCCGCGCAAGGACACCAGCTCCTCCGGTGACCACGACCATTCGTAGGTCATCGCGTCGTTGTCGGCGTCGCTCGCGTCGACCTCAAGTTCGAACGCGCGGCCCAGGTCCTCACGCGCTGGCCCCTTGATCGTCGCGACGACGGGCGCCTGGTTCTTGGACGCCCCGGGCCGCGGCTTCGGCGGCTGCGGCTGCGGCTGCGGCCCGGGTCCGGGCCCTGGCGTCTCGTACGGCGAGGAACCCGGTTGCGAGACGAGGTAACCGACGGCGCCGAGCCCGATCACGCCGGCCGCCAAGCCCGCGATCAGGCCCGTCCGCTTCTTCGGCGCTTCGCCCGCGTTGCCCGCGGAGGCAACGCCGATGTCGGCAGTGCGCAGGTTGCTCTTCGTCGACTCGTCCTTGGCGGGCGGCGGGGCCGGCGGACGGCTCTGGAACGCAGCGGCCGGTTCGGCGGCGGCGTTGGGCGCGCCGTCGCCGGCGAGGAAGTTCAACTCGGCGGTGCGCAGCAACCCCGGACTCGTCGTGTTGGCGACCGGCGGAGGCGGCGATCCCTGTGGCGACGACTGTGGCGCCGGCTGCGGCGCGGCCGCCGGCGGCTTCGACGGCTGCGGCCGATGGAACATCGTCGCCTGCGTCGCGCCCAGATCGCGCATCTTCGGCCGGGACTCCGACACCGACAGCACGTCGAGCAGCGCCGCGATCTGTTCGTCGAGTTCCTTGTAGCTGCTCGGCCGGTCGTCGCGATTCGGCGCCAACATCGACTGCACCAGCGCGCCGACGGCGCTCGGCACGGCCGCATTCTCGAGGCAGGGATCGGGCGCCATCGGCTCGCGCTTCCTCGCGACGATCTCCGACAGCTTCTTGCCGCGGAACGCGGGCTGGCCGACCAGCATCTCGTAGAGCGCGCAGCCGAGCCCGTAGATGTCGGTGCGGAAGTCGACGGTGTCGGGCTCGTCGTACTGCTCGGGCGACATCGTCGCCGGCGTGCCCATCACCGAACCGGGCGAAGTGAGGCCGAGGCTGGCGCTGCCCTCCGACGCGCGCGCGAGGCCGAGGTCGACCACCTTCGGGGTGAACGGGAAGTGGATGTCGAGCGCGGTCGACGTCACCGTCTCGAGCAGGATGTTCTCGGGCTTGACGTCGCGGTGGATGATGCCGAGCGAATGCGCATGGGCGAGTGCTTGCGCCGTCGCGCGCGCCGTGCGCAGCGCGGCCTTGACCGGCACCGCCCCGTGGTCGGCGATCCACTTCTTGAGGCTCGGCCCGTCGATGAACTCCATCACCAGGTACGACTGGCCCTCGTCGGTCTGCCCGGCCAGGTGGCACGCGACGATGTTCGCATGCTTGATGCCGGCGAGGATCTTGGCCTCGCGCTGGAAGCGCTGGACGAACGACTCACCGCCGAGTTCGACCGACAGCAGCTTCACGGCGACGCGCCGGTCGAGGAAGTCCTGGCGGCCGCTGTAGACGACGCCCATGCCGCCGCGCGCGATCTCGTACTGCAGCGTGATGCCCGGGATCAGCGGCAGGTTCTCGGCCGGTTCCGGCTGCTGCTGCTGCGGCGCGCCCGCGGGCCGGAACGGCTGCGTGGATTCCGGGCGCCTCTTCGGCGTATCGGGATCGGTGCCGCTCACTTGCCGCTCCCGCTCATGCCCTCGATGACCTCGACCAGCTTCTTCGCAGCCGGTCGGTCGGCGCGGTGCTCGCCCTTGTAGAAGAAGCGGATCAGCCCCTGTTCGTCGACCACGATCGTCGACGGCGACGCGAGGTCGCCTTCGATGCCGAGCTTGGTCACGAGTGCAAGGTCGGGATCGTAGAAGACGCGGTAGGGCGGCCCGCCTTCGTTGAAGGTCAGCTTGTAGGCCTGCTCGAACGAGGCCTCGTTCTCCTTGGCGCCCGGGTAGATGACGAGCACCTCGATGCCGAGTTGCTCGAGCCGCGCGCGCGACTGCGCCAGCGCCTTGGTCTGCGCGATGCAGTAGCAGCACACTTCGCCGAGGAAGCCGCGCAGCACGACGATCATCACCTTCTTCTTGCCGTGGTACTGCGTGAGGTCGATGGACCCACCGTCGACGCTTCGCATCTCGCTGAACGGCAGCGGCTTGCCGTACCAGTCCTTCAACTCGCCGGTGCCCTGCGGTCGCGGCGAATTGGGCGTCGAACGGTACTTGTCGAGCAGACTGCCGCCGCCCGTGGTCCGGGGTCCGTCGGAGTACTCGGCGACGTAGTCCTTCATCTCCTGCTTCTGCTTCGGCGACAGGTCGGGCTGCATCGGCGCGGGAATGCGCGCCGGACCGTCGTCGATGCTCTGCACCACGGCGGTCACGGACGGATCGGAAACCGCCGGCGGCGCGTTGTCCGGCAACCGCACGACGAGCGCGTCGCCGCCGACCGGCGAACGGGCCTCCCGCGCGAACAACCCCACCGTGGCTTCGGGAGTCAGCGCTGCGAGTGCAGCGGCGTCCGCCCATTCCTTCGCGTCCGATGCCGGCGGCGGCGACGCGGCGATCTCGCGCGTGGCGCCGGCGACGACCGCGAGCGAGCCGGCCGCGAAGGAGCCGTCGACGAGACGACCCTGCGCGACGACCGCGCCCGTCGCGTCCCGCGCCTCGAACACGCCGCTCGCCACGGCGCCATTCAGCGCACAGCAGAACCGGCTCTCGCCATTGGGATGCCACGTCGTCCAGCGGCCGGCCGGCGCGCCGTTCAGCAAGGCGCCAGCACGCCGCGGCTTGCCGTCGGGCCAGGTCTCGCGGACGAGTTGCACGCCGGGACGACTGCCGAAGTCCTGCGTCGATGCAGCGCCGCGCTCATCCCAGGTGCGCCAGGGCCCGACGCGCTGGCCGCGCCAGTACATGCCTTCCGCGCGCGGTCGGCCACCCTTGTGGAAGTAGCGCCACAGCCCGGACAACTGGCCCGCCTCGAACTGGCCCGCCCGCTCGAGCGAGCCGTCCGCGGCGAAGAACTGCCAGGGGCCGTCTTCGAAGTCCGCGACGTAGCTGCCGCGCGCCTGCGGGGTCTGGTCAGGGTACTGCATCGTCCACTCGCCGCTGCGCAGCCCCTTCTCGTCGAAGGCGCCCGCGCGCTCGACGACGCCGCTCTCGTAGTAGTACGTCCACGCGCCGCGCTGGCGGTCGTTGGCGTAGCCGCCCTTCGCCCGCGGCTTGCCCGACTCGTAGTAGTAGACCCACTCACCCGCCTGCAGGCCGCCCGCCAGGGATCCGCGGCTCTTCGGCATGCCGCTCGACCACGACTCGGTGTAGTCGATGATCTGGCTGGCGAGGAACTTGCACCCGGCAGCGGCGAGACCGAGACCGGCGACGAGGAGGAGGCGGTTCTTCATGCGGATTCGCGCGACGACGGGAAGCAGTATCGGCGCGCGCCGAGGAGAAGGCCACGTCCGAGCGGCGCGAAGTGTCGCCGCCACCGGGCGATCCGCGCCAACTGCCACGTCGTTCCACCTGCGTGTTCCGGTAGGCTGCACGCCTCGTTCGCCGTCGTCGCATCGAACCCGCAGGTCACGTCCATGCCGGCACGCTCGCTGTTTCTCTTCCTCGCCCTGGTACTTCTCGTCTGGTTCAACGCCTGCTCGTCGGGCCTGGGCAAGAACTTCCCGCCGGCATCGCAGTCGCGTGCCAACCTGCGCGTCGGCATCGACCTCGGCGTGATTCCCACCGACCCGGCGGCCGAGGCTGCGGTGGCGGGCGTGGTGATCCCCGCGATCGGCAACCTCCCCGCGCGCGACGTCGTGCTGCTCGGCTTCACGACCGCAGCACCGGCAGACAACGCCGATGGAGCCGGTACGCGACTCAGCCGTGACGGGACGAGCGACCAGAACGGCGCCAGCGACGTGTTCCTCGCCGCGGTCGTGGCGCAGGACATCGAGACCCGTGCGTTCAGCCAGTCGCTCGCCGGCAAGTTCCGGCACCCGCGCTGCACGACCTGCCACAGCATGCAGGCCGCGACCACGCAGGCGTTCGCGTCGTCGCCGCTGCCGCACTTCGGTCCGGCGCCGGGGCCGACGTTCCCGATCAACGACCCGGCGACGTGCGTGCCGTGCCACACCGATCTCACGACGTTCCCGGTCGAGGCCTGGCAGGCGCCGGCCGCGTCGTTCGACATGCGCACCGAGACGGTGGCGCAGCTCGCCGATCGCGCGACGCGCGTGCCGATCGACGAAGTCGAGCACTTCGTCACCGACCCCCGCGTGCTGTGGGCGCTCGACTCCGGCATCCTGCCGACCGCCGGCGGTCGCAACGGCATCGCCGACGACGACCACGACGGCGTGCTCGAGCCGGAGGACGAGGACGGCGTGCCGCGCACGGTGCCCGGCGGCTCTCGCAACTTCATCCAGGAGATCCGCGATTGGAACGCGAGCGGCCGGGTCGTCACCGGTGCGGCCGCGGTGAAGGACGTCACGCTCGTCAGCCGCGCCAGCGGCACCACGAATGCGGCGAACGGCGCGTCGCGGCGGCCGAAACTGCTGTGGGTGCCGAACGCCGCGTTCGATCCGAAAAACCCCGGGGCGACGAATCCGGTAGGCAGTGTGCACGTCGTGTTCGAGTCGGATGCCAGCGACATTGCGGCCGGCGACGCCAACGCCGTGACCGACGTGTTCCGGGTGATCGTGCAGGTGCGCGTCGAAGAAGACGCGAACGGCGCACCGTCGCGGGGCGGCATCAACCTCGTCGCCCAGTCGCTGGACCACGTGCTGGTCAGCGCCCGTGACGGCCTTGCCGCCGCCGGCAACGGCGCCTCGACGCAGCCGTCGATCGGTGGCGCCACCGGCGACGTCGTGGTGTTCACGTCGGCGGCCACCGACCTCGTGACGCCGTTCGGCAACGCCAACGGCAACGGCACCGACATCTTCGTGCGGCGAATCGCGACCAACTGGACGCAGCTGGTCAGTCACCAGATCGGCAACACTGGCAATGGCGGCAACGGCACGTCCACGAACCCCGCGCTCGACGCCACCGGCGTCGGCGTCGCGTTCGAGAGCGCCGCCACCAACCTGATCGCCGCCGACCTCAATGGGGTGCGCGACGTGTTCCACACGCGCATCGACGCAGCCTCACCGTTCACCAAGGTGCGCAGCAGCGTGACCAGCGGCGGCGTCGAGGCATTCGGCGGCCCCAGCAGTGCGCCGAGCATCCACGTCGCCGCCAGTGGGCGCATCCTGGTGGCGTTCCAGTCCGCCGCGACCAACCTGGCACCGGGGCTGGTCGCAGCGACCAACGTGTTCCTGTTCGACAGCACCAACGGCGGGGGAACCTCGACCCTGCTGAACCAGAGCGCGACACCGACCGCCTCGGCGATCGGCAACGGCAACGCCACGAACCCCGTGATCGGCACCGATGGCACGAGCGTCGTGTTCACTTCGGAGGCCGACAACATCGACGTGAAGAGCAGCAGTCCCGACCGCAACAAAGCCGCCGACGTGTTCCTGGTCGAAGTGCCACCCCTCGCGACGGGCTACGTCCTGCCGTTCCGCGTGAGCCTGACTGCGAACGATGGCGCCGACGCCAACGGCGCGTCGGGCAGCGCGATGCTCGGCAGCTTCGCCGGCAGCGAGAGCTTCCAGACCGGCTTCCTGGCCTACGCGACGGCGGCGACGAACCTCGGCGCCTGTGACAGCACGAACCTGGTCGTCGGGTTCCTCGACGAGACGGCGGGCGTGTTCGCCGGCTTCACCGCGACGCCAGTGCGCGGCGTTGCACCGCTGTCGGTGACGTTCACCGACACGTCGGCCGGCGCGCCGACCAGCTGGCAGTGGGATTTCGAGAACGACGGCACGATCGACTCGACCGAACAGAACCCGACGCGCGTGTTCGCCACACCGGGCGTCTACTCGGTGCGGCTCGTCGCCAGCAAGGTGAGAGCGGGCGAGACCCTCACGGACGAGTTCGTCGCGACCAACCTGATCATCGCGGTCGAGGCGCCGGTCGCCGACTTCACGTTCACGCCGGCCAGCGGCGTGGCGCCGTTGCTGGTGCAGTTCACCGACACGTCGACGCAGTCGCCGACGAGCTGGCAGTGGGACTTCACCAACGACGGCTTCATCGACTCGACGCTGCAGAACCCGACGTTCAGCTACGCGGCGCCTGGCACCTACAACGTGCGGCTGGTCGTGACCAACGAGGCCGGCACCGACACCGAGATCAAGAACGGCGCGGTGCAGGTGTTCGCGCCGGTCAACGCGGCGTTCACGTCGTCGGTGACGTCCGGGCCCGCGCCGCTGTCCGTGACGTTCACCAACACGTCGACCGGCGCCGTCAGCTTCAGCTGGGACTTCGGGGACGGCAGCCTGCCGGTGACCACGACCAGCCCGACGCACGTCTTCACCAACGGTGGCACGCCCACGGTGACGTTGACGGCCACGGGGCCAGGCGGCGTCGACACCGCGACCCAGGTCATCACCGTGACGAGCACGGCGAACTTCACGATGCAGGTGGGTGGCGCGAACCGCACCTCGGCCTACGAGTCGGAGACGGTCACGTTCACCAGCACGTCGACGGGATCGCCGACGACCTTCAACTGGGATTTCGACTTCGTGAACGCCCAGGGCACGCTGACCGCGACCGGCTCACCCACGAGCCGCAGTTTCCCGAACACCACTGCGTCGACGCGCGTGTTCGTGGTGCGGCTGTCGGTCGACGGGCCCGGCGGCCCGGCCTCCGTGCAGCAGAATCTGACGATCGTCTCCGACACCGAGACCGTCACGCTCAGCCCGACAGCGGACAACACGATCTACTCGAACGTGACGGCGCAGAGCTTCAGCAACGGTGCTGGCGTCGACATGGTCACCGGCAACGCCGACAGCAACGGGCCGCGGCGCGCGATGATCCGCTTCAACGTGACCTCGATCCCGTCCGGGTCGACGGTCAGTTCCGCACTGCTGACGCTCTTCCATACGACGCCGCAGGGCGCGTCGCAGCTGACCGGGCCGCGCACGATCAACTTCCACCGTGCGAACGCAGCGTGGACCGAGGGCACCGCCGTCGCGCTGTCCTCCGGCCAGGGCCTGGCGACCGCGGGCGGCGGGGCAACCTGGATCAATCGCAGCTTCTCGACCGCCTGGACCTCGCCGGGCGGCGATTTCCAGGGGTCGCCAACGGCTTCGATCATCGTCGACAACCCCCAAGGCCAGTACGTCTCTGGGAACCTCGGCGCCGACGTCCAGGCATGGCGCGCGGCCGTTTCGCCCGTCGCGAACAACGGCTGGATCCTGGTCGGTGACGAGGGCGCCGGCAAACGCGTCAAGTGGTTCGCCACCCGCGAGGACGTCACGCCCGCCAACCGCCCGTCCCTGACCGTGATCTACACCCGGCCGCTGCCCTGATTCGGAATCTCCGGAACCCCGCCCGTAGCCTCCGCCCGACCATGCGAACCTACCTGCTGCTGTTGCCGTGCGCGCTCGCCGCCGGGTGCATCTTCCCGCAGTACAAGGCCGAGAAGACCCTCGAGTTCACGCTGCCGATCGCCGGCCTGAAGAAGCTGCACTGCGAGAGCCACAACGGCGACATCACGATCACGGGCGACGCCAAGGCGACGATGATCGCCCTGCGCGCCGACTTGTCGGTGCGCGGGCACTCGCAGGCCGAAGCCGACGCCAACCTGCACCTGCTCGAGGTGATGCGCGAACAGGTCGGCGACACACTGCGGATCCACGGCAAGTACCCCGCGGCAGAACTGTCGAACCGGTCGCCCGGCTTCCGCTTCACCATGACCGTGCCGCCGGAACTGGCCGTGCAGCTCACGTCGCACAACGGCGACATCGCCGCCGTCGGAATGAGCGGGTCGGCCGCGATCGAGACGCACAACGGCGATGTGAAGGGCAACCTGACGACCCATCACGTCGTCGCGACGACGCACAACGGCGATGTCGAGTTGAAGCTGTCGGGCGACGGGCCTCTCGACGGCGAGCTGCGTTCGCACAACGGCGACATCGAGGTCGTGGTCGACGAACGGCTCGGCACGCGCCTCGAAGCCTCGACGCACAACGGCAAGGTCACGCCGCCGTCGCGCCTCGAGGGGCCAGCGACGGTCGCCAAGCGGCGCGTGACGTGCAAGATCGGCGACGGCAAGGGCAAGCTCGTCATCGACACGCACAACGGCGACGTTGTGATCCGCTGAAGCGGACCGCCACGCCTGCCCACTCGCGTTGCCCGTCGATGCGCCCCGCAGCGCTGCTCTGGATCGTCGCGACCTCCTGCGCTTCCGCACCCTCGGCCCCAGCATCTTGGACACCAACTGAGGAGCCGTTCGACCCCGCTTCAGGACTCGACCCTCGGTGCTGCAGCTGCTGAACGTGCCGCCGATCGTCGGGGTCACGTTCCACCAGCAGACGCTGCCGATCGACGTCGACCCCGCGACGGGTGCCTGGCTCGCGGTCGCCGCGACGAACACGCCGCAGCTGGTCGGCGGGATCTTCTGACGCAACCGCCTTGGCGGTCGCAACGTGAGGTTCGCGAGCTCAGGTGGCCACGAGCCCGGCGATGGCCGCCGTCCCTACCGACCCAACAGCAGCAACGTCAGGTAGGTTCCGTACGCGCCCAGCAACAGCCCGCCCTCGGCGCGCGAGACCACGAGACGGCTCCGCATCATCGGGAAGAGCACCGCCGAGAGCGCGAGCATCCAGACCATGTCGCTGTCGAGCATCGCCGCGCCCACCGTGATTGGCCGGATGAGGCTGGTCACGCCGAGGATCCCGAGGATGTTGAAGATGTTGGAGCCGATCACGTTGCCGAGGGCGATCTCACTCTGGCCCCGCCGCGCGGCCACCAGCGAAGTCGCGACCTCGGGCGCGCTGGTCCCGATCGCGACGATCGTGAGGCCGATCACGCGCTCGCTCATGCCGGCGAGGCGCGCGAGGTCGATCGCGCCCAGCACCAGCATCTCGCCGCCAAGGACGAGCAGCGCGATTCCCGACGCCACGAACAGCATCGCCTTGGCCACCGCGCGGGTGCCGTGGGCCACCTCCCGCTCGCGGACCTCCTCCGAGAGGTCCACTGCCTCTTCGCCCGCCACCTCGGTGCGCCCGATACGCACCACGTATGCCGTGAACAGCGCCAGTCCGATCACGAAGAACCCGCCCTCGAGGCGGTCGAGCAGCCCGTCTCGCGCCAGCAGCAGGACCTGGAAGCTGGCGAGGAACATGAAAGGCCACTCGAGCCGCACGGCGCTCGAATGCACGCGCATCGGCTGCATCAGGGCGGTGAGCCCGAGCACGATGCCGATGTTGCAGAGGTTCGAGCCGATCACGTTCCCGACGCCGAGGTCGGCCGCGCCGCGCAGCGAGGCAGCGACGCTGACCGTGAGTTCGGGGAGAGACGTCCCCATCGACACGATGGTGAGGCCGATGACCGCCGTCGAGATGCGTGCACGTCGCGCGATCGTCACTGCACCGCGGACGAGCACATCGGCGCCGCAACCGAGGATCGCGACGCCGGCGGCTACCAGGAGCAGGGACCAGGCGACGGACATGCGTGCAATCAACAGTGTCCGGCGGCGAGCACGACCGCCAACAACAGCAGCGGGACGATGATGTAGACGATGGCCACGGTGGCCGATCAGCGATCGGGCAGCGCGGCTCAGGGCGCGAGGCGGCGGGCCACCTCGAGCAGGGAGTCGGGGGTGAGGGAGATGCTGTCGATGCCCAGGGTGGCGAGCCACTCGGCGAAGTCGGGGTGGTCGCTGGGGGCTTGGCCGCAGATGCCAACGGGGCGGTGGTGGGCGTGGGCGGTCTGTACGACGGTCTCGATCAGGCGCTTCACGCCGGGATCGCGCTCGTCGAAGACGTGGGCGAGCAGGGGTGAGTCGCGGTCGACACCCTTCCACGAATGTGGCCCGACGACGTAGCCGAAGAGCGCGTCGTCATCGCGCTTGCTCAGCCGATATCTCCCGCCCTGCTGCTCGTCCGTCCAGCCCGCCGGGAGCTGCGCCGGCCCTGAGAGCGGATCGTAGACGATCGCCCCATCGCGAACCGTCGGCCCCAACACTTCAAAGCCCCGTGATTGCAGCGCGTCGAACAACCGCTGCAGATCCGCGCGCTCCAGCGTGGCGGCGGGCAGGCCGTTCGTTTCGCTACGTTCCACATCAGGCATGCGATTCACCATGCACTCGAAATACGTCAGCGGTCACGCGGCAATACGGGGTTGGATGGTGGAAGCAGCGGTCCCGGACCAACCGGAACCCGCACCCGTCATCCTGCCGCAGGCCAACGACGCCGTCCACCGGCCAACGCAGCACCGGCGCCAGTTCCTGCCGAGAGTGCATGCCGCTGCATCAGCCCGCGGCAGGGCCCAGGCCGGCGATGATGCGTTCGACGGCGCGCGCGAGGTCGGCGTTGGCGAGCAGCAGCAGCGCGTCGTCGGCCGCGATCTCGGTGCCCCCGCCCGGCACCACGAACTCGCCGGCCCGCGCGATCGTGATCACCAACGCACCGGCTGGCAGCCCAAGGCTCGCCAGGGTCCGGCCGACGATCGGCGACGCCGCCGGCACGTGCAGTTCGACGATGCCGGTGTGGCTCGCGCCCGGTTCGCGCACACCGCGGCGGGCGTCGATGATCGCTGCCTCGCTCTCGATCGCGCTGATGCCGAAGCTCTTCAACAGGAGCCGCGCCATCGCGTAGGCGAGCTCGTGTTCCCCGTGCACGCACTGCGTGCGCGGAAAGCGGTGCAGGAGATCGCGTTGTTCGTCGAAGTGCACGCGGCACAGGGCCTGGATGGCCGGATTGGTGCGGTGCGCGTACTCGACCGCGACGCGGGCCACGAGCGGGTCCGGCGTGGTCACCAGCAGCAGGCGGGCGGTGGCGATGCGAGCCCGGTCCAGCATCGCGGGCTCGTCCGCATCGCCGCAGACCGCGAGATCGCCGCGGCGGCACAATGCCGCGGCGGTCAATCGATCCTGCTCGATGACGACGAACGGCTTGTCGCGCGCCCGCAGCATCGCCGCGAGCAGCGCACCGACCCGCCCGTGGCCGAGCAGGACCACATGGTCGCGCATGTGCTGCAGCCTCGCGTCGAGCTCGTCGTCGCGCGGCGCGGTCGCCGGCGCCGCGGCGGCCTCGACCAACAGCGGCTCGACCGGGGCCGCGAACGGACCTGTCAGTGCGGCGCGCACCGCTGCCTCGTCGGCGGGCCGCGCCAGCACGGTGACCTGGTCCCAGCCGAGCAGGCGCGTGTTGCCGGTCGCCGGCACCACTTCGCTGCCGCGCGCGATCAACGTGATCACCGCTCGCGGCGGCAGGATGAGGTCGCGGATGCGCGGGCCGGGGCAGCCCTTCGGATCCGGCAGGTCGACGACGACCAGATCGAGTTCGCTGTGCGCCATCGTCACCAGATCGAGCGAGTAGCGCGGTTGCGGCCGCGACGGTGACGCCAGCCGCAGGCGGCTCGCGAGCCAACCGAGCGTCGAGCCCTGGATCGACACCGACAGCAGCACGGCGAAGAACACCAGGTTGAAGATGTCCTGGCCGATCGGCATGCCGGCCGCCACCGGATACGTGGCGAGCACGATCGGCACCGCGCCGCGCAACCCGGCCCAGCACAGAAAGTGGCGTTCGCGGTAGCCGATGCGCATGCCGACCGTGCCGATCCACACCGCGAGCGGCCGCCCGACGAAGGCCAACACCAAGAACAGCACGAGGCCATCGAGCCAGACGCCCGCCCACTGGCTGGGGAACACCAGCACTCCGAGCAACACGAACACGCCGATGTTGGCGATCATCGCCAGCGCGGCGGCGAAGTTGCGGATGCCCTGCCGGTAGACGAAGCGGCGGTTGCCCATCACCAACCCGGCGGTGAACACCGCCAGCATGCCGCTGCCGTGCGCGGCCTCGGTGGCACCGAAGCTCAGCAGCACGACGCTGAGCAACAGGACGTAGTAGTAGCCGCGATCCTGCGGGTTGAGGCGGTCGAAGATCGCCACCGCCCCGCGCGCGATCGCCCAGCCACAGGCCGGTCCGGCAAGGAACTTCCAGACCATCAGCGGCACCACGAAAAAGCCGCGGCTCTCACCCGACGCCAGGGCCTCGACCACGACCAGCGTCATCAGGATCGCCATCGGATCGTTGGCCGCGCTCTCGATCTCGAGGGTCGAGGCGAGGCGCTTGGGCAACGCGTACCGCCGCAGGATCGAGAACGTCGCCGCCGCGTCGGTCGACGAAGTGATCACTGCCAGCAGCAGTGCCTTGTCGACCGACCAGCCGAGCAACCCGTGCAGGCAGCCGAACGTCGCCGCCGCGGTCAGCACGACGCCCCAGGTCGCGAGGCCGCCCGCGGGCAGCGCCACCGCGCGCAGGTCGGCGCGTTTGGTTGCCAGGCCACCCTGGAACAGGATGAAACACAGCGCCACGTTGGCGACGTTGTTGGTCAGCTCGACGTCGTCGAAGTGCCACAGGTTGAGCACATCGCTGCCGAACAGGATGCCGAGCCCGAGCGCGACCAGGATCACCGGCACGCTGAAGCGATCGAGCCAGACGGCGGCGAGCACCACCGCCAGCAACAGCAGCGGGACGACGATGTAGACGATGGTCACGGTGGACGATCAGCGATCGGGCAGCGCGGAACAGGGTCGGCGTCCGGCCGGGGTCGCGTCAACCCTCGCGCACTTGTTCCGTTCGCCCGCCATGGACCGCGCCGCTGACGACGGCATGGCTCGCGGCTACGTCATCGGACACTTCCTTCCTGGCTGGGGTGGCAGTGTCGAGGGCCTGTGAGTCGTTTCCGGGCCAGGACGCGCAGTCGATTCGGGAAGGTGGACAGCGTGCCGACCAACGGGGCTCGACCACCGACGGGCCGCGGCGGCCTGGCCCTTTCCCTGGTTGACGCGCCGCCGGCGCTCGACAGGATGCGCGCATGCGCATCGGTCTCATCGGCTTGGGTTGGGTCGGCGCCAGCATGGACCAAGGTCGTTCACACAAGCCGCAGGCGTGGCGATCTCCATCCTGCACGCGGCATCGCCCGCACCGGGCCCTTTCGGCTTCGGCCGACGTGCTGCGAGCTGCTCGCGCCGCGGTGCCCGCGGCGTGATGCCAATGACGGGTGGCGGCAGCCACCATCTCGCGTGAGCGAACGACACCCGCGCCCCTCCACCGACCGTTCATGTCCACTGCCCGCATCGCGTACTTCTCCATGGAGGTCGCCCTCGAGTCCGCCATTCCGACCTACGCAGGTGGACTCGGTGTGCTCGCAGGCGACACCTTGCGCGCGGCCGCCGACCTCGGGCTGCCGTTGGTGGCCGTGACCCTCGTGCACCGACTCGGCTACCTGAAACAGCAGCTCGATGCGAACGGCATGCAGCACGGCAGCCCGGACCCGTGGACTCCCGAGGCGTCGTTGCAGGATCTGCCGGCGCGCATCACCGTGACCGTCGAAGGCCAGGCCGTGGCCGTGCGCACCTGGCAGTACCGAGTACACGGCGGGTCGGGCGGCGAGGTGCCCGTCTACCTGCTCGACACGTGCCTGGACGAGAACACGCCGTGGCAACGCTCCATCACGGATCGACTCTACGGTGGCGACGAGCGCTATCGCCTCGCGCAGGAGACCGTGCTCGGCTGCGGCGGGGTGGCGATGTTGCGCGCGCTCGGGCATGAGGACATCCGTGTGTACCACCTGAACGAAGGGCACTCGGCGCTCCTGGCACTGGCTCTGCTGGAGCACGAAGACGGTGCTGGGCCCGAGGCGATCGAACGGGTGCGGGATCGCTGCGTCTTCACCACGCACACGCCCGTGCCCGCGGGTCACGACCAGTTTCCGATCGGGCTGGCCCGGGAGGTGCTGGGGCAAGCGCGTGCCGACCGCCTCACCAACATCGGTTGCTGCCTCGATGGCGTGCTCAACCTCACGCACATGGCGCTGTTCTTCTCGCGGTATGTCAACGGTGTGGCCATGCGCCACGGCCAGATCTCGCGCGGCATGTACCCCGGCTACCCGATCACGTCGATCACCAATGGTGTGCATGCGGCGACCTGGACGGCGCCAGCGTTTCGCGAGGTCTACGACCGGCACATCCCGGATTGGCGGCAGCAGAACGACAACCTCCGCTATGCGGTGAGCATTCCCGGCCCCGAACTGCTTGCGGCGCATGCCCGGTGCAAGGCCGAGTTGATCGCCGAGATCGAGAAGCGCACCGGCCGACGCCTGTCGATGGAGAAGATACCGTTGGGCTTCGCGCGCCGGGCGACACCGTACAAGCGCGCCGGCCTGTTGCTCGCGGACCCGGAGCGGCTGCGCCGGCTCGGCAAGTCGGTCCAGATCGTCTACGCAGGCAAGGCACATCCGCGCGACAGTGCCGGGCTGGCGGTGATCCGTGGCCTGTTCGAGGCAGCCGAACGGTTGCGGGGCGACGTCGAGATCGTCTATCTCGAGGGCCACGACATGGACCTGGCACGCCTGCTCTGCGCCGGCGTCGACCTCTGGGTCAACACCCCGAAGAAGCCGGAGGAAGCATCGGGCACCAGCGGCATGAAGGCCGCGCTCAATGGCGTGCCGTCCCTGAGCGTGCTCGACGGCTGGTGGATCGAAGGGCACGTCGAGGGCGTCACCGGATGGTCGATCGGCGACAGTTGGGAGCCCGGATCGGATCTCGGTGAGGCGGCGCAGCTCTACGACAAGCTCGAGGCGATCGCGGCGAGGTTCGCCGGTGCCCCGGAGTCGTACGTGCCGATCATGCGCTACGCGATCGCCCTCAACGGGTCGTTCTTCAACACGCAGCGCATGCTCGAGCAGTACGCGCAGAGCGCCTACCGGATCGGCAGACGATTCGCCTGAGACCGTCGCGTGGGCTGCGCCGCTGCCGACGCACGCTGCCGGGTGCAGTGGCGGCGGTTGCCGGGGCTCTGGCATGAACAATCCCGGCTGTCCGACTTCCGATCGCTACCCACCTTGGTCGAGGCATGATCACGGCGATGAGCGACGCGAACGCCATGCGGCCCGCCAAGTCGAGCACCGGGGAACACCTGTGTCGCATCGTGCTCACGGGTGGACCCGGTGGTGGCAAGACCACGGCGGCGGACATGTTCCGGCGCGAAATCGGTGATCGAGTGGTGGTCGTGCCCGAGGCCGCCACAATGCTGTTCGCGGGCGGGTTTCCACGCACCGAGGAGTCGGAAGCTCGCCGCGCGGCGCAGCGCGCGATCTACCAGGTGCAGCGCAACCTCGAAGACCTGCAGTCGGTCCGGTTCCCGGGACGTGTGCTGCTCTGTGACCGCGGCACCGTCGACGGTGGCGCCTATTGGCCTGGCAACGACGGCGGGGTCGACTTCTTCACCGCGGTCGGCACGTCGATGGAACTCGAGCTCGCCCGCTATGACGCTGTGATCTTCTTCGAGACGGCGGCGGTCGGCAACTTCTCGATCGAGACCGGCAACCCGACACGAACCGAATCGAACGCCCGCGCGATCGAACTCGACGGCCGGCTGCGCGCGCTCTGGCAGAACCATCCACAATTCGTGTTGGTCAAACACAACCACTCGTTCATGGCCAAGATCTTCGAGGGCCTGCACGTCCTCGGCGAACTGATGCGCCGCTTCACTCAATGATCCGAGCGCGACGAGGCCGCTCGTCCTGAACCGTGAACCAGCGGCGCGCCACGAGCTTGCGCAGCTCCTCGACCCAGAGCGGCAGACTGGCCACGGCGCCGATGGCGAAGAAGGTCCAGAAGCCGATCGGCACCGTGTGGAACACGTCGCCGAGCGGGCGGAAGAATATTACGGCCGCCTGCAGCAGGTTGCCGAGCACCAAGCCGCCGATCAACCACGGGTTGCGCAGCAGGCTCATGGTCAGCGCCGAGCGCCGCTGCGAGCGACAGCTGAGCACATTGAACCACTGGCAGACCGCGAGCAGCGTGAACGTCTCGGTCTGGACCTGCGGGAACGGCACGCCTTGCGCCTGCCGCCAGACGAACCAGCCCAGCGTCGCAACCGCCATCGCCAGGACCATGAACGCGACGCGCACCAGCATCGACCGGCTCAGGATCGACTCTTGGCGCGGCACCGGTCGCCGCTGCATCTCGTCGCCCTCGGCGGGCTCCATGATCAGCGTGATGGTCAACATGCCGTCGGTGACGAGGTTGATCCACAGGATCTGCACCGCCAACAGCGGCGGCGCGTAGCCCAGCAGCAGTGCCGACAGGAGGACCACGACCTCGGCGATCGACGTCGTGAACAGGTAGAGGATCAGCTTCTTGAGGTTGCCGTAGATGACCCGCCCCTCCTCCACGGCGGCGACGATGGTCGCGAAGTTGTCGTCGGTGATGACCACCTTGGCGGCCTGTTTGGCGACCTCGGTGCCAGTCAAGCCCATCGCGACGCCAACGTCGGCCTTGACCAGCGCCGGCGCATCGTTGACGCCGTCGCCGGTCATCGCCACGACGTGGTTGCGTCGCTGGAACGCGTCGACGATGCGCAGCTTCTGCGCCGGATGCACGCGCGCGAAGACGGCGACCGCGTCGATGCGCGCCGCCAGCTCGTCGTCGCTCATGCTCTCGAGCTCGACGCCGTCGACGACGGTGTCGCCGTCTCGAGCGATGCCGAGTGCCCGGGCGATCGTATGCGCGGTGCGCCGGTGGTCACCGGTCACCATGACGGGCCGGATGCCAGCGTCGCGGCACTGCGCGACGGCGGCCTCGACTTCGGCCCGCGGCGGGTCGATCTGTCCGACGAGGCCGAGCATCCGCACGCGGCCGGCAAGAGCGCCAATGCCGCTGCTGCCGTCGATCGTCGCATCGTCGACGACGCCCACCGCCAGTACCCGCAGCGCCCGCGCCGCCATCTTGTCGACTGCCTCGGCGAGCGCTGGCACCGAGCCGCCGCTGGTGAGCGCGAACACGACCTCGGGCGCGCCCTTCAGGTAGACGCGCGATCCCGCCCTGGTGTCGTGCTGCGTCGCCATCATGCGCGCCTGTGGATCGAACGGCAGCTCGGCTCGCCGGGGGCATCGACGCCGAAGCTCGCTCGGCACGACGCCGCCCTTGATGGCCAGCGACAACAGCGCCACCTCGGTCGGGTCCCCGACGGCTTGCCAGCGACCACCGCCGTTCGGCTCCGGGCCGCGCAGCTGCGCGTCGTTGCACAACGCCACTGCGTCCAGGAGTTCTCGCAACCCGGCGTGCTGCGCCGGGTCGAACTCGCGCCCCCCCGCCTGGAAGCGGCCCACCGGCTCGTAGCCGGCGCCGGTCACCGCGAGGTCGCAGCCGTCCGGCAGGTGCACCGCCGTGGCGGTCATTTCGTTCTTCGTCAGCGTGCCGGTCTTGTCGGTGCAGATCACGGTCGTCGAGCCAAGCGTCTCGACCGCGGCGAGGCGCCGAACGACCGCCTTGCGCTTGGCCATGCGCTGGACGCCGACCGCAAGTACGACGGTCATCGCGACCGGCAGCCCTTCGGGCACCATGCTGACGACCTGGCTGATGCCGACCATCAGGATCTCGCCGAACGGGATGCCGCCGAGCGCGCCGATCCAGAGCACCAGTGCGAACATGACGAGCGCGGCCACCATGACGGCACGGCCGAACCACGCGATGCGGAGTTCGAGCGGCGTCTTCGGTTCGACCGCCTGCTCCGCCAGGGTCGCAATGCGTCCGATCTCGGTCTCGAGCCCGGTCGCGACGACGACGGCGCGCGCACGTCCGGCCGTCACGTGCGTGCCCGCGTAGATCATGTTCTTGCGGTCTGCCAACGGCGTGTTCGGAGCGACGGGCAGCAGGTGCTTGCCGACCGGCACCGACTCTCCGGTCAAGGCGGCCTCGGCGAGCTGCAAGGCGACGCCATCCAGGAGCCGCGCATCGGCGGCGATCGCATCGCCGGCCTCGACCACGAGGATGTCCCCCGGCACGACCTCGCGCGCCGCGACCACCTGCTCTTCGCCGTCGCGGACGACGCGCGCCTTCAGCGTCTCCAGCTTGCGCAGCGCCGCCAGCGAACGCTCGGCGCGGCCCTCCTGCACGGCGCCGATGACGGCGTTCGCCAGCAGCACGACGAAGATCACCGCGGCGTCCTGCGTGTGTCCGAGCGCCAGTGCCAGGCCTGCAGCGGCGAGGAGCAGGTAGATCAGCGGGCTCCGGAACTGTGCTGCGAACACCGACAACAGCGAGCGACGATGCGGCTCCGGCAGGGCGTTGGGCCCGCCGCGCAGCAGGCGCTGGTGCGCTTCGGACGCCGACAGTCCGGCTACCGCATCCGAGCCGACGGCCTCGATCGCAAGGCGACCGTCGATGGCATGCCAGCGCCCGTTCCGGTCGGCTCCGCGTCGCGCGTCGCTCACGGCGCGATCGCGACCTTCAGCACGCCGTCGCGCTGGTTGCCGAACAGATCGTCGGCCGTCTCGATGTCGTCGAGACGCGGTGCCGTGCCGCGAACTGCGAGGTCCGCGCCGGGCGACCATCCGCTGTCGTCGGCCTTGTCGGGGTCCGACATGTCGTGCTGCAGCTGCTCGAGCTCGTGGAGCAAGGCACCGACCTTGCCGCTGCCGGCAATCGCCTCGTCGAGCACCGAGCGGCAGGATAACTCACGCATATCCTGGCGGAAGCAGCCGATGGTCAGGCGTTCGGGCATCTGCACGTCGCCTTCGTCGGACTTCTCCTCGCCTGTCATCAGGCGGAACACGGTCGACTTGCCGGCACCGCTGGGGCCGGTCAGGCCGACCTTCTCGCCGGGGTCGAGCTGCAGCGAGGCGTCGACGAACAGGACCTGGTGGCGGTGTCGCTTGCTGATGCCGGTGAGCGCGATCATCGGGGAGCGGGCAGGCTAGCGACTGCGGCGCCGGCTGCCGACCCCGTCGGCTTGGGTCCGCGCAGCGGTCTGAGGCCGATCGCGCGCGAATTCTCGCGGCCGGTGCCACCGATCGGCGCGCCGGTGCACCAAGCCAGCCTGCAAAGGCCCTCATCAGCAATCTGCGACTTCGTGAGTTGCCTATGTGCGGCCCGCCGCCGCCGGCGTTCCCCCTGCTCTTGTCTGCTGCTTGGCACCTACGGCTGCGCATCGCCGATGCCAGCACCGTCGGCCGCGTAGCGCGCCGCGCGATCTACGCGAAGTCGCTGGCGCGGATTCGAGCGACCTTCGCTTCGGCAGCAGCGCGGCTCGAGTCTAGTCGCGCGTAGTTTTCGTGTGCCTCGGCGGATCCCCTGAGGCCCAGGTGGAGGACCTTGCCGCCGAGGGTCACCCTGGCCTGCCCGCTGCTGTGTCGCCCCATCTTCGGGGGCTTCGCCCGACGACGTTCCTTTCGCTCGCTCTCGGTGGTTGCCATGCCGTCGCATGGCACCGCATCGAACCGCTGCGGTTCGCGTGCGCGTCGTTCAACCTCTTCATGGCTGCCCGCTCACTTTGACAGTCGACTGTCAAACTGCGAGCTACCGGTGCCGCGCGAGCACTCCGGGCGGCCGCCGCGAGACGCCTTGCGGCAGAAGTCAAAGATGGTCGGAGCGAGAAGATTTGAACTTCCGACCCCCTGCACCCCATGCATTCCTGGCCCTCCCGCCCGCATCCTGCGGAGCGGCTGGAAAAGGAACGGATTGGTGCGCGAATCCGAGAACAGGCCGAAGGTTACGAGCGGGCGGCGGGAGTCGCAAGGCGTCGCGCTGGATCGCGCCTCGTTCCGCCGGTTCGTGGTAGTCAACGCCTTAACTTGGCAGTCCTACCAAGTGACCGAGGAGCGCGCAGGGGCTCGGTGCCACCGACGTTGACTCAACGTCACGCGCAGGGATCCGAGCCGCGTTCCCAGCCCCCGTAGGAGGCCACGACACCGAGGCGCACGAACTCGGTCGCCCTCGACAGGGCGCGCCTACTTCGCTCGCAGCGGCGACCACACCACCTTGATGGCCCGCGCCAGCTCCATCGCGTCCCCTTCCGCCGTGAAGTGGCAGAAGATCAGCTCGGGACTCGTTCCGAGCATGTGGTTGTGGATCGCGACGATGCGAATGCCGTGCTTGCGGTAGGCATCGATGGCCTGCTGCAACTCGCTCCGGAGCAGGCAGGTGTCGCCCATGACCATCGTTCGCCCGCACTCGCAAGGCGCAAAACCAACCCAGCAGGCGAGCCCGACGCCCGCGGGAAGCCGCTGCCCATCGATGCTGGTCTCCAACTGCGGGCGCGGCAACGCGATCTTGAACATGCCGTCCTTCTGCATCGCGCCCGGCAGGCCGACGGCGTCGGACACCGCCTTCCAGTCGGGCGTAGGCGGGGTCGCCGCCGCCGGTGCTGCCGCCGCGGGTTGCTTGCCCATCTGATCCCACGCGGCGCGGATCGCCTTGGCCATGTCCATCGCCGCACCCGAGCCCTGGAAGTGCAGGAAGATGAAGTTGGGGCTGCCGCCCAGCATGTGGTTGTGGATCGCGACGATCTCCAGGTTGCCCTTCCTCAGCTCGTCGAGCACCGGGTTGACCTCCACGGGCAACATGCAGGTGTCGCCCACCACGATCGCGCGCTCAGGCGTGCCCGCGAACGCCGCGTAGGTCAGCACCATGGACGGCGGGACCACGAAACCGAACTTGTTGCGCAGGACCGACTCCTTGCGCGGCAGGTCGATGCGGAAGCTGCCGTCGGGCAGCACCGAGCCTGCCTCGCCGAGCACCACACCAACCGGCTTCCGGTCGGGCTGCTGCGCCGGCAAGCACAAGGCGAAGCAGAGGGAACAGAGCATCTGGAGTGCGACTCGCATGGTCATCCTGACGGGCTGAAGAGCGGCCCGGCATCGTAGGGCCGCGAAGGTGAGAACGGCGCGACACTCCGAGCTGCACCACAGGCGGCACCTGCGCCTTCCCCTGGTGCGATACCAAGTGCAGCCTAGGATTCTCGCCCACCGCGAACTTTCGCGGGGTTGTCATCGAGGAAATGAGATCATGAACCGACTGTTCGCCGCGAGCGTCTGTGCGCTGTTCCTGGTCGCCTGCAGCAAGCCGGAGCCAACTGCTCCGAACAACCCGACGCCGGGTGCTGCCGCGACCGTGTCGCAGGTCAAGCTGGAGTTGGGCAAGACCGTTTGAGGGGGATGTGTCACCGCCGTGCGCGGTGCCCTTGGGAAGGTCGACGGCATCAGCCAGATCGACATCAAGGCCGGCGACAAGGACTTCACCGTCCACTACGACGCCGCCAAGATCAAACCGGCCGACATGGTCGCGAAGCTGGTCGCTGCCGGTGAGTCCGGCGCGAAGGTGAAGGCATGAGGTTCGCATCCCCGGTGTTGCTGGCCGCGATCGCCCTCGCGGGTTGCGCGACCAATCCGGTGTCAATCGAGACGAAGGACGCCATGTTGGTCCTCGACAAGAAGCCCACTTGAGGCGGCTGCGTTGCCGGCGTGCGTGCCACGCTGGAGAAGCTGCCGGGTGTGAAGGGGGCCGAGATCACGGCGGGCAACGCCGAGATCACCGTCCACTACGATCCTGCGACGACGAACGTCGACAAGGTGCTGGAAGGCATGGCGGCAGGCGGGCAGCCCGCGCAGAAGAAGTAGGTTCTGCGTCGCCCTGCCTCAGCCGGGGCAGCGCGACCGGATCGCGGCGGTGCGGCATTGCACCTTGGCTAGCCAGCCTGTGGCTTGCGGCACGAACAGTCGAAGCAACCGTGTTCCGCACACGTTCCGCAAGCCCTCGTCACTTGCTCGCGCAGCGCCTTGCGCGCCCTGAACACGCGCACCCCCGCGTTGCTCTCTCCGAGCCCTGCTTCGACAGCGAAGTCCTTGACCGCGACACCGTCCAGCTCGATGCGACGCAAGGCCGTGGCCTGATCGGGCGGCAGGGTGTCGATCAGCCGGCCGATGCAGCTACATAGCTCGCGATCGGCTTCGGCAGCCCGCTGCGACTCGGCGCGCTGCAGTTCGTCGACTAGTGCCTGAAGCCGAGCGCCGGCAGTCGTTGATCGCCGGTGCCGGTCGATGATCGCGTTGCGCAGCACGCGGTAGAACCACGCGCGCGACGACTCGTCGGCACGCAGTTCGCCGCCGCGTTCCAGACCTTTCACGAAAGCGTCCTGCACGACGTCCTCGGCTATGGTGCGGTCGCCGACGCGCCGTTCCACGAACGCGACGAAATCGCGGTGGCCAGCAACGAGTTCGTGCATCACGCGGTCCGGTAGTCCCGCGGCGTCGCCCTCACGCTCTCCGTGGCAGCTCACCGCACGATCTCCGCTCCGCTCGCGCTGCGGAAACGCCGCAGCATGAGGGAACTCAACAGGACAGACACACTGGACAGCGACATGGCGGCACTGGCGTACACCGGCGACAAGACGATGCCCAGTCCCGCGAACGCGCCGGCCGCGATCGGCAGGCCGAGCAGGTTGTAGACCGACGCCCACAGCAGGTTGCGCCGAATCGTGCGCATGGTTGCTCGGGCCAAGGCGATGGCTACAGGCACGCCCGCGAGCCCACCTCGCAGTAGCGCGACGTCCGAGGCTGCCGCAGCAACGTCGGTGCCGGTGCCGACTGCGATCCCCAGGTCGGCGGTCGCCAGTGCCGGGGCGTCATTGACGCCATCGCCGACCATCGCGACGCGCTGCCCTCCATCCTTCGTTTCGGCGATCCGTCGGGTCTTGTCGTTAGGTAGCAGCTCCGCAGCGATCTCGTCGATACCGACTTGCTGCGCAATCGCAGCGACGACGCCCTGCTTGTCTCCCGACAGGATCCCGAGACGGATCCCCATCGCGCGCAGATGCTTCACGGCCGCCCGTGCCTCGGGCCGCAGCGCATCGGCGAGGCCGATCACCCCCAGTAGGTCGCGATCTCGCGCCACGAGAAGCGGCGTGACCCCACCTGACGCCAGCGCCGCGACGCGCGGAGCAACCGCCGCGACGTCGATGCCTTGCTGGGCGAGCCACTCGGGCTTGCCGACGCGAACGGTGAAGCCGCCCACACGCGCCATCACCCCCATGGCTGGAACAGAGACGAACTGCGTTGCTACGTCGAGCGCGAGCCCACGCGCCTGCACCGCACCGACGACCGCACGGGCAAACGGATGCTCACTCGACAACTCGACCGCCGCGGCAAGGCGCAGGAGTTCCTCGCTCGCGATGCCGGGGCGCGGCTCGACGGCAACCACATCAGGACGGCCGGTCGTCAGCGTGCCGGTCTTGTCGAACAGCACGGTGTCGATGTGGCTTGCCTGTTCGATCGCCGCGCCGGTTCGAAACATGACCCCGAGTTCCGCACCGCGTCCAGCACCGACGGCAACGGCCGCAGGCGTCGCAAGGCCGAGCGCACACGGGCAAGCGATCACGAGCACCGCCACCATGTACTCGATCGCCACCGGCAGCCCGCCCCAGGTCGGGTCGATCGACCACCAGAGGCCGAACGTCACCAGCGCCAGCACCAGGACGATCGGAACGAACACCGCACTGGCTCGATCAGCGAACCGAGCGATTGGTGCCCGCGATCCCTGGGCCAGTTCGACCGCGGCGGTGATCCGCGCCAGCGCGGTCTCCGCACCCGCGTGCTCGACGCGAACGAGCAGCGCACCGGACGTGTTCATGCTGCCGCCAACGACGCGGTCGCCGAGCCCCTTCTCCACTGGCATGCTCTCGCCACTGAGCAGCGATTCGTCCACGGCAGAACTACCGTGCTGCACGACGCCATCGCTCGGCACGCGCTCGCCTGGGCGAACCCGCACGCGATCGCCGGGCCGCAGGTCAGCGACCGGGACGTCGCGCTCGATCGAAGATGCGTCGCCGTCGACACGATGCGCCAGCGCCGGCACCAGGGCGTGCAGCGCACGCACTGCATCTCCCAGACGCCAGCGAGCCCGCGTCTCCAAGAACTTGCCAAGCAGCACGAAGGTGACGATTGCCGCCGCCGCCTCGAAGTAGATGTGCGGCGCGGAGTGCTCACCGTGTGCAAACCAGTGCGCGGCGAACGTCGCCACCGTCGACCACGCCCAAGCCGAGAGCGCCCCGAGCGCAACCAGCGTGTTCATGTCGGGACTGAGGTGGCGGACCGCGACAACGCCAGCGCGCAGAAACCGACGGCCGGGTCCGAACAGCACACCCGTGCCAAGCACGAACTGGACGATGCGGCCTGCCCAAGTGTCGGCAAAGGGGATCGCACCATGGGACATGCCGAGGACGAGAAGCGGAACCGTGAGAGCCGCCGCAACGGCAAGGTCGCGCACCAGAACGCGGCGGTCTCGCTCCTCCGACCCACTGCGATCCAGCCCGATCGGACCGGCCGTGGAGGCGGGTGGCAACACGCCGTAGCCCGCAGCGACGACGGCCGCCTCCAGTGCGGCTCGGTTCGCGCGCTTCGGGTCGATCTCGACGCGAGCCTGCTGCGAGACGAGGTTGACCTGGGCGGCCTCCACGCCGCCTACCTTCGTCAGCGCGCGTTCGATGCGGCCCGCACAGGCGGCACAGGTCATGCCGGTGATGTCGAGGATGGCAGTCTCGCTCGGGACCTCAGCAGGATCTTTCGTCGTCATGCCCTCGTAGACGTCGAGTGTCGAAGGGCATTACATGCGACGCAGTTCGCGCATCGTGGGGCTGCAGCCGTTCGTGTCACGGCTCGATCACTCCAGGACGCGGAGCCGCGACGCGAATCGGTGTCGTCGATGACACGACGTCACGCGCAGAGTGCGCGGCGTGCCCAGCCACCGCCAATCGATCGGGCCATCGCGATCGAGCGTTCAGTGGCACCGAGATCCAGTGCCGTGGCACGCGGCGAGCACGGCCAGCAGGAGGGGGGACAGAAGGGCGCAGTTGCGCCACACGGCCAGTCGAGTCAGGATCGATCTCATAGTAGTTCTCCGTTCGGGTTGGGACCGTCTCCCGCGGCCGGATTGGTCGCGGTGAACACGGTCAGGGTTCCACAGCACGTACTGAAGTGAGCGACGGCCATGACATTCACGAAGCCAGCCTTGGCGATCGCGGATGCAAGCTGTCCGGCCGCGTGCGCCCGGGTGTTGGCCCAGCCGTCCAGCAGTCGGACCAGGAGGAATGCGGCGTGCATCAGTGGTCCTCGCGGCCGATCCCAGTCGGCGACCACAATCGTCCCACCGGGTCGTAGGACGCGGCGCATCTCGGCAAGCGCCGCAGCCTTCGCGGCGTCATCCAGGTGGTGGAGCAGAAGGCTCGTGACGACGCGGTCGAACTGGTTGCGCTCGAAGGGCAGGCGCTGCGCCATGCCCTCCACCCAACTGACGTCGGCAGCCGCAGCCGAGCCCTTGCGCCGCGCAATCGTGAGGACCTGCGGATCCCCATCGATGCCGACCACCTTCGCGGCCGGCTGGGATCGTTTCAGCATGATCGTCAGCGACCCGGTGCCCGCTCCCACGTCGAGCACCTGCGCCCCGGGCTCCAAGCGAGCTTGCACAACGATCGCCGCCTTGACCGCTCGCTCCCGAGTCGTCGGTCCGATCACGAAGTCGTAGAGGAACGTCAGCCAATGAAAGCGCAGCGCGGGCACGAAGGCTGATGCGGTTCGGATGTTGTCGCTCATGAACGCAAGTGACCGAGCACGCCCTGGCACGTGGCTCGGCCCGACCAGATCGTTCTAGTTGGCGTCGTTCGAACCTCTTCGCTACCGATGGTGGCGGACGCCTGAATGGCCAACCGCGGAGTAGCGCGCCCTGTGGTAGTAGTGACCGTGCTGCGGCGCGCGCACATGGCCATGCGCGTGGTAGGGCTGGCCGTAGTGGATAGAGCTGCGCACGAAGGCTCTGCCACCACACTGCGCGACGGCTGCGCTCGACATGACGGCGAACGCAAGCAGGCAAACGAGCATCTGAATCAGGGTTCTCATCGTTTCACTCGGGGGGTTCAAGGTTGAATGCGATCGCCCACGCAGGAACGACCTGCTCGGCGCATTCTCAAGGATCAGTGTCGGTGCCCCGCGCCCGTGTCGGTGCCGTGGCAGGCAGCCAGCAGGAGGAGCGCCGCGAGCAGGAGGCAGAACATCAGCGGGCGCGAGGGAAGGAAGGGCAGTCGCATCTCGGGTTGCATCGGGAACCTCTCATCGGGAAAGCCAACCTCGGACGTACGGCACCATGCCGCCATTCGCGGGGAAGGCACACTAGAACTACGCATAGCGCTTTCGGCTCACTCGCGTTGGTGTGAGGACGTGAAGCGAGAGCGCCGGATCTTGTGCTCTGGAGTGGCTGGCAAGGGACCAGCGCACCTCGGCAAGAGCACGTTGCTCACGTCGTAATTCTCCTCCTTGGACTTGTCGGTCTTGCCCTCGCTGGGCCTTCAGGTCCTGGGGATGGTAAAGGGGACATCGCAGGTGGCGCGCGTCAGCGGCGGATGCCGTCGCGGATCAGCTCCTCGGCCGTGGCGACGTCGGCAACCGTGCCCTTCGGATGCTCGTACCAGCCTGGATCCGCGTAGTTCGTCAGGCCGTCGCGCACCTTGAGCACGGTGACCATGCCGCCCATCGTCACGTAGCCAAACCCCGCAGTGCCGCCAATCATCGGCGTGCTGTTCTTCGGCAACGTGTCGTCGTGGGCGTTCGGATCGTTCGGATTGCCGCCGAGCGCGTGCACGCTGGGCACCACGGCGGCGAGTTGCTCGTCGAACGAGCTCGGATCGATGCCGACGAGGTTGGGGATGTCGTGGCCCATCTGCGTCATCACGTGGTGCGTCATGTGGCAGTGCATCGCCCAGTCGCCGGGTGCGTTGGCTACGAACTCAACGGTGCGGGTCTGCCCGACTGCGACCAAGACCGTCGTCTCGGGCCAGCGCGCCGAGGCCGGGATCTGGCCGCCGTCCGTCTCGATCACTTCGAACGCATGGCCGTGCAGGTGGATCGGGTGATGGTCCATCGCACTGAGGTTGCCGATGCGGATGCGCACGCGTTCTCCGGTCTTGCACACCATGGGCGCGGTCGCCGGGAACACCTTGGCGTTGAAGGTGAGCACGTTGAAGTCCTTCATCTCGTTCGGATCGGGTCGCTCCGTGCCGACCTTCAGCGCCCACTCGCTAAGCATGTAGACGAAGTCGCGGTCCGGCAGCGGCTCCTTCGGGACACGTGGGTGCACGACGAACATTCCCATCAGGCCCATCGCCATCTGCACCATCTCGTCGTGGTGGCTGTGGTACATGAACGTGCCGTGCTGCTGCAGAGTGAACTCGTAGCGGAACGTCTCACCCGGTTCGATCGAACGCTGCGTGAGGCCACCGACGCCGTCCATGCCGTTGGGCAAGAACACGCCGTGCCAGTGCACGGTGGTCGGGGAGTCGAGCTTGTTGGTGACGTAGATGCGCACGGTGTCGCCCTCGACCGCTTCGATCGTCGGGCCGTGCACAGCACCGTTGTAGCCCCAGCAGTTCGCTTGCAGGCCCGGTGCGAACTCGTGGCGCACCGGTTCGACGATCAGATGGAACACCTTGACGCCGCCAACGAGTTGCCACGACAGCGTCGTGCCGTTCGGCGTCTCGACAGGTCGGTAATCGACGAAGGGCTGACCCGGCAATGGCGATGGCTTAGATGGCGATCGCTGCGCAGCGCCAGCCGGCACGAGCGGTACGCCGATGCCAATGGCGGCGGAGCGGATCAGGAACTCACGACGGTCGCTAGTCATTTTCAGTTTCCTCCGATGGCGGCGCGAGCATCCGAGCTGCCGAACTCGGGCCAAGTGGGTTCAAGCGAATCGCGCGGCATACTGCCGGCGAGCAGTTCTTGTAGATCGAGCCGCACGAGATGCGCGTCGCGCATCGTGATCAGCTCCTCACGTTCGTCGGCGATCTGCTGCTGCCGCGCCCGCAGCACATCGAAAGCCCCGATCTGCATTGCGTTGTAGTGTTGCAAAGTCTTCCGCACGAAGTCCTCCCGCAGCGGCAGGTGGGTGTCGCGAAGGAAACGCAGCCTCTCGCCGAGCGCCGCCAAGCGATCGCGGAGAAGGCGCGCCGCAGAACGGACCTGGACGGCGAGTTGCACATGGTGTTGCAGGCCCTCAAGAAGCGCCGCCGCCGCCCTATCCTGGCGCGCTGATCTGCGGTCGAACAACGGCAGTTCGAGTTCTACGGGTGGGCCCAAACCCCAACCTTCGGCGGCCTCGCGCGTGGCCGCGATACCAACGTTCGCCTCGCCCAGCCAGCCACGCCACGACTCGAGGCCGGCCCGCTGCGCCAGTGCGTCGACCGACGCACGCTGCGCATGCAGGTCGAGCGAAGCGGCGACGCAACGCGCTTCGAGATTGGTTGGATCCCAGCCGGCCAGCGGGTCCAGGTCGAGCTGCTGGGTCACGGTCCAGTGCGTGTGCTTCCCCCACAGCCCGAGCAACTCCTGCAGCGGTTCGCGCGCTTCCCGGGCCGCCCGTTCCGCGGCATGCAAGTCGAGCCGCGCGCGCGACTCGACGACACGTTCGGCAGCGAGCGCAACGTCGGTGACGTTGCCCGATGCGTGGAGCTGCTGCATCAGTGCGTGCGCCGCCACTGCGGTATCCACCGCCCGTTGCTGCAGGCCGACAAGCTGCTGCGCTGCTCGTAGCTGCACGAAGCCGCGCCGCACAGCGAAGGCAAGCTGCACGACCTCGTGCGTGAGCACCGACCGTGTGGCGTGGAACTCCGCTTCGGCGATGCGTTGGCGGAGCGGCCGCCAGAACAGATCGAGGAACGGTTGTGCGAGGCCGATCTCGACATCGGTGCGGCCGCCGATGAAAATCGCGTTGGCGCTGAACACAGGGTTGCGCAGCAGTCCAGCCTGCACGAGGTCGGCGCGCGCGATGCCGAACCGGGCGAGCCCGGCGCGCACGTCGCGGTTTTCGAGCAGCGCGATTCGAACGGCGGCGTCTTCGGTCAGCGGGCTGCCGAGCAGCTCTACGGTCGCGTCGGCAATCGACGGGTCGAGGCCAGCGGCCTCCGCCATCTCCTGCGTGACGCCAAGTCGCGCGTCGAGTTCGTCGCGGATGGACCGCGCATCGTTTGCGGCGGGGTCGACATGCGCGCAGCCGAGCAGTAGCACGAGCGGCAATGGGAACGGTCGCATCAGTGGCCTCGCATCGGTGGTTTCGTCGCAGCCGACGCCGGCGACGCGGCCGGCTGTGACATGCGCAACGTGTCGGTTGCAGGAGCTTCGGCGGCTTGCTCCGCGAGAGGCGAAGCCGGGTGGGTGGACGGCGGCTGTGGCATCGGCGGTGCCGTGCTGCAGGCCACCAAGGCGAGCAGCAACGTGTGCCCCGGAACGACCCGCGCGGCAGCGCGCGCCGTCACTTGTCGTCCCCGGGCTTGCTGGCCTGGGCCTCTTTCGGAGTGTGCACGTGCTTTGGCTTGGGCGGCTGCTTCTTGCTCAGTTCGTTCGCCTTCGCCAGCACGGCGGCAGGGTCCTTCTCGACAGCCTCGACGGCTTTCGGCGACGACAGACGCACGAGCGACTTGCCGATCAGCACGAACGCATTCGCGGCAACCGGCTCGCCGGTGACGGGGCACGTCGTGTTGCCGACCTCGACAATGCCCTCGCGCAGCAGCTTCGTCAGCGTGAGCTGCGAGTCGCGCCGCGCTTCGTCGACGCAGCCAGCACAGCAGACCTGGAATGAATGACCCTGCAGCGTGATCCCGACGGCGAGTTCGCCGATCGGCTCACCGGACACGGGGCAGACCTTGTTGCCGACCTCCTTGGTCGTCGGATAGCCGGTCTTTTGTGCCGCCGGCACGTCGGCGAGGACCTTCTTGAAGCATGGCTTGCAGCAGACGTAGAAGCGCCCCACCTCGGTGTCGACGAACAGCGGCATCGACACCTTCTTGCCCATGATCGGGCAGTTCGTGTTGGGGAAGGTCGGCAGCTCCACCTGCGGCATAGGCTTCGGTGCGGGAGCGGGAACGGGATTCGCCTGGGCGATCAACCCAGTGGTGAACAAAGCGGACAGGAACAGCGATCGGAACACGGCAGCACCTCACGGTATGCGGTTGCGGCGGATCGGCTCGAAACGAGCGACCTGCCGCGGGGAGACAAGACACGACCCGGCAGACGCAGGCTCGCGGTTCGCACTACAGCAACAGCGGCAGGTTGCGCGCGCGATCAGGTGGCGGCGGGCTGCGTTCGGCAGCTTCACCGCACTGCGTCACTCTTGGCGTCAGCGGCTCGCATAGGAGCCACTCCGGTTGCAGCACGATCGGGTCCGGGCCCGTATCCTCACAGCGGCCCGGATCTTCACCGCGATAGGGTGCGGTCGCTGCGGTCTTGCGGTCGGGGCCGCGAAGCACGGGGCACAGGCAGTCCTGGTGAGCCCCTGCGGTCTGGCCAACCGCGTCATCGCCGGGGTTGTCGTGCGCCTTCGTCTTCCCGACGCAACAACCGCAGATGCTCGGCTCGCAGCACGACTCGGCTATTGATTCGGCCCGCTCGGCGCATCGACACAGGCTTAGCACGAACCCGGCGGGCAGCAGCAGGGTGGGCAGGAAGCGCATGTAGGGGGCAGGCACGAGGACCGCGGGATCAGAACCTTGCGCCGGCCGCGATCCAGGCCTTCAAGGCCTCGAGTTCGGCGGCAGTCGGCTGCGGTTTGCCCTTGGGCGGCATGTGGTCGTCGTGGTCCACGGGCAGCAGACAGCGTTGCAGCATCGGGCTCTCCTCGGGCTTGCCGGCTACGAACACAGGGCCGTTCTCACCACCCATCTGAAGGCCCTCGGGCGTCGTCATCAGGAGCTCGCCCTTCTTCTTGTCGGGGTTGTGGCACTTCGTGCAGTTGCGTTCGAGCATCGGGGCGATCGTGCGTTGGAAAACGCTCCGGGTCGCGGTGTCGCCTGTCTTCTTGGCCTCGCGCAGAGGTGCAAACAGGAAGTCCTGCCCGTGCGTCATCGAGCCGCCAAGATGGCCGGTCGGAACCATGACGCCGAGTGCGGCGAGCACAGTGGCGCGGAATGGCCACCGGCCGGCCAGCATGGCCAGAGCGACGAGCACCACACAGAGGCCCGCGAGCACGATGCCGAGCACCTTGTGCTGGTCGCGCGTTTCGTTCGGACTCGCGTCTTCCCCCGCGAGCACGAGCCCCGAAGCGGCGGCCAGAACGGCCGCGACCGCCCCGAAGCAGGCCAGCGCGAGGACCACACCTCGCGGCGCTTCCCGGCGCAGCAGCGCTGCGCCGAACTCGAGCAACGCGATCGCGGGCAGGATGCCGAGTGGCGCGTGCAGCAAGACGATGTGGGCCCGACCGAACACGAGGAGCCAGGGTGAGGGGTCGCTGGACGACAGCAGGAATCCGTTGAGCATGCGGCTTTCTCAGGAGAGCAGGTCGCGCACTACGCGACCGAAGGCATCGGTGAGCTGGAAGTCGCGGACTTGTGGCAAGGGACAAGCCGCGTGCCGGGCGGGTTCATGGCTTGATGGCGTCGTCCTCGACTGGGGGCCCATGGGATTTGAAAGCGGGCCGCGCCTCGCCAAGAGGCGCGGCCGGTCGTGCTCTACTTCTTCTCCTTGGGATTGTCCGGCTTGGTGTCGCCGGGCTTCGCCTCGACGGCCTTCTTGCGGGCCGCGTCCACCATCTCGACGAACTTCGCGGGGGCCTTCTCGACTTCGTCCGTGCAGTCCTTGCAGCAGACACGCACGAGACGCCCGCCGACCACGACGTCGATGGGGTCGCCCATGTCGCCGCCGTAGCTCTCATCGCTGACAGGGCACTGCTTCAAGACGTAGTCCTTGCCCTGCGCGGTCACGACCGCGGCATCGAGGACCTTCAGGAACTTGGCCGGCTCCTTGACGAACTCGGCCTTCTCCTTCTCGTCGGAGACGCGAACCAAGCGATTGCCGAAGACGAACTCGTGCGCCTTCTCCGGCAGCTTCTTGCCCGAGATCACCGAGGTGGCCAGCGGATACAGCGGCCCCTGGTCCGCGATGATCTTCGCGTCGAGCGCCGACAGGCTCGCGGCCAAGTCCTTCTCGAACCTCTTGATGCAGCCGCCACAGCAGTAGCGGACCTCGCGCCCTTCGTAGAGCCTGACTACGGGATCGCCCATCGATCCGAGCTTCTTGCCGGTGATCGGGCAGGTGCTGAGCGAGTAGGCGTCGCCCACGCGGGCAACGGCCTTCGCGTCCTCCTGCTTCTTGCCGTGGCCGTGGTCACCGTGGTCGTGCTGCGCCAGCGCGTTGGCGGCGAACAAGAACGCCGCGAGCAGCGGCAGGATCCAGAACAGTCGTTTCGTGGTCATCTTCGTTTCCTCTCGTGTCGCAGAACTGCCCCCGCAGCGCCGACAACGTGTCGGTCCGACGGGAGCAAGGTAGGTGTGTGAAGGGCGGGGCAATTCCCCGCGGGGGCGCGAGCTGGTCATGGTGCAACTCCTCCGAGCAGCTCCTGCAACCTCGCCCTCGCCAGCGAGTGGTCGCGCCGCAGTCGGGCCAAAGCCGCCTCGGTTTCCAGAGCCATGGCGGTCGCGGCCACCCACTCGGTGAGCTTGCCGCCGCCCGCGGTCCACGCAGCGCGCGCGACGTCTCCCATCTGCCGCAACCGTGGCAGCAGGGACTCCGCGAGCACGGCGTGCTCCGCCTCCACCGCGGCGAGCATCGCCAGTTCGCGCACCGCCATGGCTGTCGCATCGACGCCAGCCTGTCGACGCAGGGCGTCGGCCGCGCGCACGCGCGCCTCGCTCTCGCGCACCGCGCCTTCGATGGCCGTTCCACGCAGCCAAGGCAACGTCATGGCCGCACCGAGCGTCTGGCTCATGGTGCCCATCACCGTGGCACTGAGGGAGAACTCGGGCACACGCTCCCACTCGGCCATCGTGACCTCGGCCATCGCGGCAGCGTGCTCACGTCGCTGCATCTCGACCTCGGCGTTGTTCGCCAACACGGACTCGATCACGTCCCGTTCAGCCGGTTGAAGGGCGGTCAGAGGCGGCAGCACCGGCTTCGTCACCATGGCATCGCCCCCGACACCGGCGATCGCACGCAGTGCTGCCTCCAGGGCTGGCCGCTCGCCGGCAAGCTTCGCGCGCTCCGCGCGCACCCGATCGCGCGCCACCTCGGCAGCCAGAAGCTCGGCCTGCATGGCAGAGCCTGCTCGTACCCGCGCCGCCACGGATGGCACCTGCAAGGCAAGCAGCCGCTCCAGGCGGTCGAGAAGCGCCAACTCCTCGTCGCGCAAGGCCAGGGCGTAGTACGCGTCGCTGACCTGGGTCTGCAGCCGCAACCGTTGCCGAACGAAGGCGGCCCCAGCGACTCGTGCATCGGCGAGAGCAGCTTCGCCCTGCGCTTCCAAGCGTCCAGGCCAGAGGATCATGGCCATGGTGTTGTTCATCAGCAGCAAGGCCGTGCGATCGAGCGCAGACCCGCCGTCCAGGGTGTGCTCCAACCCGACCATCGCGGTAGTTGCCTGCGTGCTGGCCTGGGGCACCTTCTCGAGTGCCGCCTCCCAGGTATGGAAGGCCGCCTCCAGCGCGCCGTTGGCCTGTTCGGCGTGCGCCAGAAACGTGGAGAGCGTTGCTCCTTGGGTCAGATCAGAAAGCTCTCGATCCGCAAACGGCTTGTGGAACTCGACCCCGGCGGCAGCAACTCGGTCGCGCTCCGCTTGCTCGCCTTCGGGCCGCATGACGCACCCGGCCAAGGCCAGTGCCAACACCATGGGAACCGCCTTCATGCGACCACCTCCAACTGGCCTCGCATCCGCCAACGCTGCCACAGATAGAAGATCACCGGGTACGCCAGCAGCTCCATCAGGAAGCTCACGGTGATGCCGCCGATCAGCGGGGCGACGAGCCGCCGCGTGACGTCAGCCCCGGTCCCGGTCGCCCACAGAAGCGGCAGCAGACCGATCATGTCGGTTGCAACCGTCATGGTCTTCGGACGGATGCGTTTCACGGCTCCGGCGTGGATCGCGGTCATCAGGTCGCCGGTCGTTCGCATGCGCCCTTCCGACTTCGCGCGATCGAACTCGCTGTCGAGGTAGAGCAGCATCACCTGCCCGGTCTCCGCGTCGACGCCGAGCAACGCGATGATGCCGACCCACACCGCGAGGCTCATGTCGTAGTCGAGCGCCCACAGGAACCAGAACGCGCCGATCAGTGAGAACGGCACGGCGAGCAGGATCACGCACACGCGGAACCACGAGCCGTTGGCGAGGTACAGCAGCAGCACGATCAGCAGCCCCGTGATGGGCAGCACGAGCCACAGCCTCTCCTCGGTCTCCTGCAGGTATTGGAACGTGCCGGACCAGACGCGGCTGTAGCCCGCAGGCAGCGGCACCGCGCGCTCGACAACGTCGCGCGCCTCGCCGACGAACCCACCGAGGTCGCGGTTGGCGAGGTCGACGTAGACCCAGGCCGTGCGCTGCGCGTTCTCGCTCCGTAGCATCGGCGGGCCGGAGACATGGCTCAAGGACGCCAGCTCGCCGAGCGGAATCTGTTGCCCGACGGGCGTGTCGACCAGCACGCCGCGCAACGAGTCCAGATCGTCGCGACGCTCGCGGGCGTAGCGCAGATTGATCGGGAAGCGGCCGAGCCCTTCGACCGCGGTGCTGACCGGCATGCCGCCGATCGCGGTCTGGATGACCATCTGCACGTCGCCGGTGGTCATGCCGAAGCGAGCCGCCGCGGCACGGTCGACGGCGATGTCGAGGTAGAGCCCGCCGAGGTTGTTCTCGGCGTAGGCACTCGTCGTGCCGCGCACACCCTGCACGGCCGCGGCGGTGCGCTGCGCCAAGTCGTTCAAGACGGCGAGGTCCGGCCCGAACAGCTTGATGCCGACCGGCGTCTTGATGCCCGTCGACAGCATGTTGATGCGATTCTCGATCGGGTAGGGCCACGCATTGGCCATCCCGGGCAGGCGCACGATCTCGTCGAGCCCTTGGTGATGGCTGCCGTCCGGCTCCGACCAGCCGAACTTCAACTCCTCCATCGTGATCGGTCGGCGATCGGGCCAGAACGTGTGCTCGAACGGCCACGACAGCCACGACAACCAGCCCGGAAAGCCGTGCCAGAACCGATCCACCGCCCGCGTTCGCCACTTGCTGCGGTCGGCCTCGAGTTGCACGACCGTCTCGACCATCGACAGCGGTGCGGGGTCGGTCGCGGTCTCGGCGCGGCCGATCTTGCCGTGCACGGTGCGGACCTCGGGCACCATCGCGATCAGTTTGTCGGTCTGCTGCAGGATCTCGCGCGCCTTGCCGACCGAGACGCTCGGGCTCGTCGTCGGCATGTAAAGCAAGTCTCCCTCGTCGAGCTTCGGCATGAACTCGGAGCCGAGGTTGGTCGCCGGGTAGATCGCCGACGCTCCGAGCAGGAGCACGCACAGCAAGGTCGCGAACGGGTGCCGCAGGCAGATCCAGAAGAACGGTTCGTAGACGGCCTCGCTGAGCCGATTGACCGGGTTCCTCTCCTCGCGCGGGATGCGGCCCTTCAGGAACCACACCATCAGTGCCGGCACCACGGTAATGCCAAGGATGGCGGCTGCGCCGATCGCGAAGGTCTTGGTCCACGCGAGTGGGCTGAACATGCGGCCCGACTCACCGCCCAGCACGAAGATGGGCAAGAACGCGACCGTGATGATGAGCAGCGAACTGAACAGGCTCGGTGCTACCTCCTTCGCTGCGGCGAGCACGATCTCCGGCTGCGGCGGCATCGGCACCCCGCTCTTCTCGAACAGATCGCGCGCCCGTTGCAGATGCTTGTGCGCGTTCTCGACCAGCACCACCGAGCTGTCGACCATGACGCCGATCGCTAGCGCAAGCCCGCCGATCGACATGATGTTCGCGTTGATGCCGAGCAGCGTCATCAGCAGCATCGCGACGAGCAGGCCGATCGGCAGGATGATCAGCGCGACGATCGCCGAGCGGACGTGGGCGAGGAACACGAGGCAGATGAGGCCCGTGACGATCAGTTCCTCGAAGACCGCGTCGCGCAGCGTGTCGACCGCGCGTTGGATGACGAGCGAGCGGTCGTAGGTCGGGACGATGCGCACGCCCTCAGGCAGCCCAGGCTTCAGCTCTTCGAGCCGCGCCTTCGCATCCTTGATGACCTGGAAGGCGTTGCTGCCGAAGCGCGCGACGACCACGCCGCCGACGGCTTCCCCCTTGCCGTCGAGGTCCCCGACCGACCGGCGCGCCTCGCCGCCGACGCGCAGTTCGGCGATCTGCCCGAGCAAGACGGGCGTGCCGTTGGCACCGAGTCCGACCGGCACTTTGGCGAGGTCATCGACTCCGTGCAGGTAGCCGCGGCTCCGCACCATGTACTCCTGCTCAGAGCGTTCGACGACCGAACCGCCGACGTCGCGGTTGCTCGATTCGATCGCCGCCGCAACGGCGGTGACCGAGACACCGAACGCTCGCACCCGTTCCGGGTCGAGCAGCACCTCGTATTGCTTGACGAACCCACCGAAGCTCGCGACCTCGGAGACGCCTTCGACGGAGCTGAGCGGATACCGCAGGTAGTAGTCCTGGATCGTGCGCAGCTCGGCGAGGTCGTGGCGATCGGAGACCAGCGCGTACTGGTAGACCCAACCGACGCCGGTGGCGTCCGGGCCGAGCTTCGGCTGCACGCCGGCCGGCAGGCGGTCCCGGATCGTCGACAGGTACTCGAGCACACGGCTACGCGCCCAGTAGATGTCCGTGCCGTCCTCGAACAGCACGTAACAGAACGACAGCTCGAACATCGACACGCCACGCACGTCCGTGGCCCCGGGCACGGCCAGCAGCGCACTGGCCAGCGGGTAGGTGACCTGATCGTCGACGACCTGCGGGTTCTGGCCCGGATACTCGGTGACGACGATGACCTGCACGTCGGACAGGTCGGGGATCGCGTCGAGCCGGACGTTCCGGTAGCCCCACAGGCCCAGCGCCAGCAGCCCCACTGTCAACATCACGACCAGTGCGCGGTGGCGCACGCTGAGTTCGAGGATGCGCGCGATCATCGACCCGCCCCCGTGTCGAGCGGCAGGCGGCTCTTCACTTCGCCGCACGACGTCATGCTGAGGTCGAAGAAGTTCTTCACCTGCTCGTCGGTCTGCAGCCAGTCGGCCTCGACCATCGGGCAGTGGAGGACGATCAGCGACGCTCCGAAGGTCTTGCTCGGCCGGGCTGCCGCGAACAACTCAGCGAATAGTCTGCCGGCCGGGATCAGGGTCTTGCGGCGTGTGGCGACGTCGGCAGTGTCGGCGGGAACCGCCTTCGGCAACCCGTGCACGAGTTCGTGCAGTTCAGGCGACGCATCGTCGTGCAGCGCCTGCACGGCGGTCGCGAGGCGAAGCCAGCCGTCATCGTCGTCCTTGTCGTGCAGCAGCGCGTCGGCGACGGCCAAGTAGGCGCTCAACACCGCGTCGACGCGCTGCTGGATCTCCGGGGTGAGGCGCAAGGGTTCACGAACGGCCGGCCCCGGGCTCTTGTGCAGGAGTCCCTCGCCCTGCAGCTTGCGAGTGCCTTCGCGCAACTGGCTCTCCGCGTCGATAAGCAACTGACCCGAGACGACGACGCGGTCGCCCTCCTTCAGGCCGTCCAGCACTTCGACCATGCCACCGTCGCCGGTTCTCCCGACGCGCAGCGCGCGCGGCTCGAACTTGCCGTCCCCGAGAGCCAACCACGCGAGCTGGCGGTCGCCGGTGTCCAACACGGCTTCCATTGGCACCAGCACCGAATCCGTCGCGAGCGACAAGGGCATGTGCAGACGTGCGAACATCCCCGGCCGATACGCCTCGTCCGCGTTCGGCAGCACGGCGCGCACCGTGACCGTGCGCGTCGCTTCGTCGACCCCCGGGGCGATGTAGACGATCCGGCCCTGGGCCACACGCCCGGGCAGGGCGGCGAACGAAGCCTCGACTTCCATGTCGAGCCGCACGCTGCCGGCTTCGTGCTCCGGCAGTTGTGCATCGAGCCAAACCTCGGACAGGTCGACGATCCGCAGCAGCGATTGGTTCATCATCGCGGGCGCACCCTCGACGATGTCTCGCCGCATGAGCCGACCGCTGACCGGGCTCGGCCAGGGGATTGTCTGTTGAGCGCGTTCCCTCGCTTGCAGTTCGTCGACCAGCGAAGCGGGTAGGTCCCAGAGCAGGAGCTTCTGTCGAGCGGCCCCGAGCAGTTCGGCGTCGCCGCTCTTGCGGGCGGCGATCAGCTCCTCCTGCGCCACGATCAACTCGGCCGAGTAGAGGTCGAACAGCACGTCGCCCTTGCTGATCGCCATCCCTTCGGTGTGGGCGTGCAGCTTGTGCACGAAGCCCGGGATCTTGAGCGCGATGTCCCGCTGCCGCGCCTGCGCCTCGCGCACCGCGCCGAACGCATGCACGGTCCTCGACAGCGGTCCCCGCGCGATGGTTGCCACGCGGACGCCCATGTTCTGGACGACCACCGGATCGATCGTCAGGGCGGGTCCGGAGTCCTTGGGCACCGAGGCCAAGGGCACCAACTCCATGCGGCAGATCGGGCAGGTGCCTGGACCATCCTGCCGCACCTGGGGGTGCATCGAGCAGGTGAAGACGCTGGTTGACTTGCTCGCGCCACCACCGGCGCGTTGGGTTCCAAACCAGTAGCCGACGCCAGCGGCCGAGAACAACAAGACGAAGAAGGCCGTTGCCGGAAGGGCGGTACGAAACCAACGCATGACGGAAGCCTCTCGGCTCAGGGAAACGCTGCAGGAGGGTCACCGGCAACGCGCGCCGCGCATCGCCACGAAAGCCCCATTCGGGGCCGCCCGGGCACCTGGACTGCGTCGTCGGCGACGTCAGTACAGAGTGCTCCTACAGAGGCTCGCTACTCCCGCCAGACCGAGAGCACGCCGTGCCGCCGGCGTCCCTGCCTGAAGTCGTTCCCGAATCGAATCGCCGCGGAACCAACCAGACTCGCACCTTCGGGCGGCCCAGTGATGGAAGGCAACCGCCACGGCTCGTGGATCCGCGTCGCCCCCGCCGCACTTGTCGGGTGGTGCGGCGTCGGTGCCTCCGGCGGCACGGCCGGCAGTCCCGGGCGTTCGACGTTCGCTTCGCAGCCACAGTCCGGCACGACCTGCTTGGCGCACTCACATGCACCCACGCAGCAGGAGCACGCATGCTCGGAGCCGGAGGTCGTCGCGTCGCGCCCCGCCACGACACCCAACCCAAGCGCGAGCGCCAGGGCGGTGACAACGGCTGCCAAGAGGCTGCGGAACGACATCATGAACTCATCGCCTCAACGAAGTATCGGCACGGTCCTTTCAGGAATCAACGCGCGGTGAGGGCCTGGAACGTCGACAGCACCAAGCTGTTCGCAGGAGGAACCACGCCGACTCCCTGCATGCCCACGCGCAACCCGATGATGGCTGGGTTGTTCGGCAGGATGTAGGGCAAGGTCGCGACGCCGGATGTCGACGTCAGCACGAGTCCGTAGAGGGCTGCCGTCGTCGGGTCGAGAACCAGCGTTCCGAGGCCCGGCAACGAGACCCACGGGGCGAGTTCGTTCGGCCCGATGAAGAGCCCGAACGCCTGCCCAGGCGTCCACTGGACACGCACCGCCCCGCTTGCCCCTGGCGCGAACGCGCTCGGTTGGTCGCTGATCGTCACCACGGGCAACGGCAGCATCGGCTCGTAGTCGGAGCGGGTCAGCACGCCGTCACCGTCCGCGTCACCCAAGTACTCGATCGCGGTCATCATGCCGGTCGCCATATGCTCCATGTTGTGGCAGTGCAGAAGCCATCGGCCGGGGTTGTCCACGCTGATCTGCACGGTCGCTGAGCTACCCGGTTGCCCGTTGGGCCGAATCAGCACCGTGTCCTTCTTCGGCGGATTCGCTGCCCCACCGGCCGTTCCCATCAACCGGAAGAAGTGGCCGTGCACATGCATCGGGTGATACTCCGGCATCATCATCATGCCGTTGTTCACGATCGACATCTGAACCTGCTCGCCGGCTGCGACCTGGAACGGGGTCACGTTCGGCCACGTCTGGCCATTGATCGTGTGGATCATTCCCGACGGTCCCATCCCCATTCCGAGCGCAGCCGTGAAGGTCCGGTTCGGCGTCGGTGTGATGGGCTGCACCGGGAAGTACGACGCCAACTGCGAGTAGTTCAGCAGCGAACCCGATGCCAAGTTCGGCGGCACGAAGCTCGCCGCCGGCACCGGCCCCGTCTGGCCGGCGTACTGCACGACGCCGCGAACGACGGTGGCGTTTCGGTTCTCGATCGTCGACGTCGCGAGGCTCCACGTCCCGGGGTTGTTGCAGTCGACCAGGACGTCCCAGCGTTCGCCGATGCCGATCGGGATCGCCTGCACGACGACTGGTTGCACGCGGTTGCCGTCGGCGTGGGTGACGGTCATCGAGTGTCCATCGAGCGCGAACACGTAGTTCGTCGTCGCCGCCGCGTTGACGACGCGCAAACGGAGCCGCTGCCCGGGCTGAACGCTGATCGGGTTCTGACCGGCGCTGCTGCGGCCGTTCAGCAGATGGCCCGAAAACACACCACCAAGCGGATTGGTCCAGTCGTCGAGAACGATCGTCTGCTCGACGTCGAAGGCAGGATCACTGCCAGGGTTCGCCGGATCGACGATCAGCACGCTGGCCAAGCCGACATCGAGCTGCATCTCGTGGCCATGCGGATGGAACCAGTAAGTGCCGGGCGTCAGGTTGTTCAGGTCGTAGATGAACTCCTGGCCGGCCGCGATCGCGGGGCGGGAGATGTCCGGCACGCCATCCATGCCGAGCTGGATCGGCTGGCCATGCCAGTGGATCGCCGTCGACTCGGGGAGGTTGTTCTGGAACCGGACGCGCAGGGTCTGTCCCTCCGTCACGCGCAACGTCGGCCCAGGCATCGAGCCGTTGTAGAGCCAAGCGTTGACGCTGACGCCAGGAGCGACCTGCGTCGTGCCAGGGGCCGCGGTGAGGTTGAACTCCACGACCTGCGCGCGAAGAAGGCCGGAAGCGAGCAGCGTCAGGGCAAGCGCGGATCCGAGGGATGCTGGCGCAGAAGCGGGGCGTTGGGGAGTGCGGGTCGACATCGGGAGATTTTCCTGGTTGGAGTCGGAGGACGAGCAGGTAGCGGTGACGAGAGCCTTCAGGTCCGGTCCTTCATGTGCTCTCGGATGCAGTCGAGGATGCCGAGGACGCTGGGCCGCGCGACCCGGTAGGGCCGGCTGCGGCCATCGCTGCCTTGGATCAGCACCCCGAGCTGCCGCATTCCTTGCAGATGCTGGCTGATCTGCGCCAAGGGGAGCCCGATGTCCTCCGCGAGCTGGGACGGCGTTGCTTGGCCTTCGCGAATCAGATCGAGGATCTGGAGTCGCACGGGGTGAGCAACCGTCCGCAGGACCGGGGCAACCGATTCGAGGATGCTGACCGGCAGCAGAGGTGGCGAGAGCTTCCGCATTCGCGAATCGTAGCATCGCCACTTTCCTAGGTAACAAGTTCTAGAACTCGCAAAGTGTCGAACTGCGTCCGACAGCACCAAGGCCCTGGGATCCGGCCCCGCTGGCTCCTGATGTCTTGGCGACGCCTGCCGCGTGCGGGATTCAGGAGATTCCGACCGTTCGTTGGCACATGGCCTTGATGACGCCAACCGGGGCGGGCAAGCGAAGTCCCGGCGGCGCGGGCCTCGTGGGCGTCACCCTCGACACTGACTCAACGTCACGCGCGGGCGGCGCGGAGATTCCGGCTCACTCGCGTGCCAGTTGCCGGCAGTGGTTCGACTCGACGTCGGATCAGTTCGGCGAGCAAGTCTGCCGGCAGCTCGGGCCGCGCGTCGCGATGCCAGCCCGTCGCGAGCAGAACGTGGTTTCCGTGCTCGTCCTTCGTCAGCTTGCCGACCACGGTGACCGCATCGAGCAGACGCAGATCACCGAACGAACCCGCAAGGGCTTGCCCTTCGCGTCCGCAACGTCCCAGCCCGGTGATGCACCGCTGGGCTCGAAGCAGATCGAGGGCGCTGCTTGGTGTGAGCGAAGCCGCCGAAGGCGGGAGAAGTACACCTACTTCTTCTTCGGAGCCATCGCTTTGAGCTTCGCTTCGAGTTCTGGATGACAGGTGAGGCACTGCGAATCCGGCAGTTCGTGCTTGGTACACCAGTCGCCCTTCTTCTTGAACGAGTCGACCAGGCTTGCGTTGCAGCGCGTACAGATCGACTCGGGCACACCATGCTCTGGACACCAGTCCACAACCTGCGTCTTCTCGATCAACGGCGCTTTCGGTGCAACCGGCGGCGCGGCGGGCGATGGGGCCTTGGAGTCGCCGCCGCACGCGGCGAACAGCGTCATTACCACTACACACGAGATCCACCGCTTCGACGTCTTGGACTTCATCGCTTCTCCTGGTTAGTCAAGGCAAGGGGCAGCTTCGAACCGAACACAAGGTAGATTGCCGGCAGCACCAGCAGCGTGAGCAACGTGCTGCTCATCACGCCGCCGATCACGACCGTTGCCAGTGGACGCTGCACTTCGGCACCAACCCCGGTGCTGAGCGCCATGGGTAAGAATCCGATCGCTGCCACGAGCGCAGTCATCAGCACCGGCCGCAGCCGCGTCAGACATGCAGACGCGACCGCGTTGGTGCGGTCGAGGCCCTTGGCCATCAGCTGCCGCACGTAAGAGACGAGCACCATGTCGCCGAGCACGGCCACTCCCGACAGTGCAATGAAGCCGACGCCGGCCGAGATCGAGAACGGCATGTCGCGCACCCACAGGGCGGCCACGCCGCCGACTGCCGCGAACGGCACGCCGGTGAACACGCGCAGCGAGTCGCGCCAGTTGCGGTAGGTGACGAAGAGCAGGCCCAGGATCGTAACGAGTACGATGGGCACAACGACTTGCAGCCGCTCCCGCGCTCGTTCGTAGTTCTCGAACTGCCCACCCCACTCGATGCGGTATCTGCCAGGCGGCATCTTAACCGTAGCGGCCACGCGAAGGCGTGCTTCCTCGACGTATGAGCCAGGGTCGCGGCCGCGCACGTTAACCTGCACCGAGACGCGGCGCTGGCCCCACTCGCGCGTGATCGTGGAGGGCCCCTCGACCTCCTCGATGGTCGTGAGCGATGCCAAGGGCAATCGTTGGCCGGTGGACGTCGCGACGAGGGCTGTGCCGATGGCTTCCGCACCCACCCGCAGGGCGTCGGTAAGCCGCACCACGATCGGGAAGCTCAGCTGTCCCTCGACAACATTGCCGACGTGCTTGCCGCCGATGGCCTGCACGAGGTCCATCGCCTCCTGCGCTGGCACGCCGTGGCGGGCCAGCGCGTCGCGATCGGCGCGGATCTGCAACACGGGCTGGCCGGTGATCTGCTCCGTGCTCAAGTCCGCCGCACCCCGAATCCCACCGAGTACGGCACCGACCTCTGCGGCTTTCTTCTTCAGCAGTTCGAGGTCGTCGCCGTAGATCTTGACCGCGACGTCGCCGCGCACGCCGGCAATCATCTCTTCCATTCGCATCTCGATCGGCTGCGTGTAGGCGATGCGCTGGCCCGGGAGATCGCGCAGTTCCCGTTGCACAAGGTCCACCAAGTCGGCCTGCGTGTGGGCACGCCGCCAGCGCTCGCGCGGGTGCAGCGTCAGGAACACATCCGTGAGCTCGACGCCCATGGGATCCGTCGCGACCTCGGCGGCACCGATCCGACTCCAAACATGCCGGACCTCGTCGGGGAACGCCGCAAGCAGCGCCTTCTCGATCTGCGTATTGTAGCGCACGGACTCGTCGAGGTCGGTGCCGGCTACGCGCACCGCATTTGCCACGATGGCACCCTCGGACAGCTGCGGCACGAACTCGGAACCGAGCCCGCGTGCAACGATCCACGCCGCCGCGAGCACCGCCAGTGCGCAGCCGATAACTGGATAGCGGTGGCGCATGACGGATCGTAGCACGGGCGCGTATAGCCAACGCGCTACGCGGATCAGCCACGGTTCGTGTGCCTCGCGACGAACCGGCAAGAGCAGGCTAGCGAGCACGGGGATCACGGTCAGCGACAGCACCATGGACCCCGCTAGCGCGAAGATGACCGTCAGTGCCATCGGCTGGAACAGCTTCCCCTCGATACCCTCGAGCGTGAGGATCGGCACGTAGACAAGCGCGATGATCAGCTCGCCGAACATCGTCGGCCGGCGCACTTCGAGCACAGCGTCGCGGATCACGTCGATGCGTCGCCGGCCGTCTTGATCGTGCCCGAGATGGCGCACCGCGTTCTCGATCTGGATCACGGCGCTGTCGACAACGAGGCCGAAGTCGATCGCACCCAGGCTCATCAGGCTGCCCGCGATCGCGAAGCGCCACATGCCGGCGAAGGCAAACAGCATCGACAAAGGTATCGCCAGGGCGACGATCAGCCCCGCGCGCAGGTTGCCGAGGAACAAGAACAGCACCGCGATGACTAGCAGACCGCCCTCGAACAGGTTCTTGCGTACGGTGTCGATAACGTGATCGACGAGTTCTGTGCGATCGTAGACGACCTCGACCTGGATCCCCGCTGGCAAGCGAGGGCGCAGCTCGTCGAGCTTGCGTTTCAAGGCCGTCGTCACGGTGTGCGTGTTCTCGCCCATCAGCATGAAGCCGAGACCGAGCACGGCTTCGCCGCGACCCTGGTAGGTGACCGCGCCGCGCCGGATCTCAGCGCCGATCGCGACATCCGCCACGTCGCCGACGCGGATCGGCACGCCATCCCGAGCCGTTAGTACGATCTGCCGGATGGGTTCGATGCCGGCCACGAGGCCCTCGCCCTGTACCAACAGCATGCTGCCCTGCGCGGCGATACTGCCGCCGCCGGCGTTGACGTTGTTGGCTTGCAGTGCGGTCACAACCTGGCCGAACGTCAGCCCGTGCCGCACAAGTCGCGCCGGGTCGACGCGCACCTGGTACTGCTTCTCGTTGCCACCCCAGCTGTTGACCTCGGCGACGCCCGGCACGGTGCGCAAGGCCGGTTCGAGGATCCAGTCCTGCACGGTGCGTAGTTCGGTGATGTCGCCGCGATCTGATGTCACGACGTAGTGGAACACCTCGCCAAGTCCCGTCGCAACCGGACCGAGAGTCGGCGCGGCAACCCCAGGCGGCAGTTCGATGCCGCCGAGTCGTTCACTGACCAACCTGCGAGCGAAGTAGACGTCAGTCGAGTCGGCAAACGTGACGACCACTTGCGAGAGGCCGAACTTGCTTACCGAGCGCACGCCGAGGAGCGCCGGCAGGCCGCTGATCGATTGCTCCACGGGGAACGTGACTTGCCGTTCGATCTGTTCCGCTGCTAGTGCAGGCGCGACCGTGTTGATCTGAACCTGCACCGGCGTTGTGTCCGGGAACGCGTCGATGTCAAGCGAGCGCACGGCCAGGGTCCCGAACACCGAGGCGACGAGCAACGCCACCAGCACCACAAGGCGGTGCTTGAGCGACCACGTGATGATGAACTCTAGCATCGGGTCACTTGTCCCCGCAGCAGCCGGCACCCAGGTTGCTCTTCAGGATTTCGGCTAGCAACACGTGGCTTGCGGCCGTCACCACGACCTCGCCTGGCAACAGGCCCACGAGCACTTCGGTGAAGGCCGCGTCGCGCGTGCCGATCCGCACCTTGCGCGTCTGAAACACGGTGTCGGCGAGACGGACGAACACGACGTGGCAGCAGCCTTCCCACTGCACCGCCGCGCTAGGCACCGCGATGACCTTGGTGGTGGGGCGGATCACAATCTGAGCCTTGCCGAAGGTGTTCGCGCGCAAGACTCCGTCGGCGTTGTCTACCATTGCCCTCGCCTGCAGCGTGCGCGTCACGTCGTCGACTGCAGTCGAGATCCAGTCGACCTGGCCGGCAACAGGCTCCCCGCGCGCGTGGTCAGGGCGCAAGAGCATGCGCGCACCTAGCACGATGCGCGACGACAACAATTGCGGCACGTCCATCAGAACCCACATTCGCTGTGTGTCCGCGATCTCGAACAGGATTCGGGTCGTGTCGACCGTGTCGCCATAGACGAGGTCCCGCCCCACGACGATGCCAGCAAGCGGCGCGCGGAGCGGCAACAGGTTGGCCGACCGGTCGGCCTCGGTCAGTTGCTTTAGGATGGCCTCCGGAACGCCGAGCGCGGCGACGGATTCGGGTGTGGCGGCTCCTTCAGGCAAGGGCAGGCCAAGGTTGCGGATGTCCTGCTGCGCATGGAAGAGCCGGATCGCTGCTTCGCGCGCGACGGCACTCGCCTGGATGCGGTCGGTGTCCTTGCCAAAGCCCTCGGCGACGAAGCGTTCGAGTCGCTTTTCGTTGGCGATCGCGACCTCGTTAGCAGCGAACGCCTGCAGCAACTCCGCCTTCGCCAACCCCACTTCTGCAGCGTCGATCAGCGCTAGAACGTCACCTGCCGCCACGGGATCTCCGAGCTGCCTGCCCAGGTAGCGGGCGGTCCCCGTCACGCGCGACATGACCTTGGCGTAGTGTGTGCGATCGTAGTCGACGTGGGCGGGGACGGCGATCGCCTCAGCCATCGGCCGCTCGATCACCTTGCCGAGCCCTACGCCGGCCTTGTCCATCGCTTCCTTCGAGGCAAACTGCACCTTCAGCGCATGCTTCTGGCAGGTCGTCGGATCCTTGCCGGGCTTCGGTGGTCCGGCAGGAGCGATGTCCTCGGCGGCCGTGACGATCGGCAGTGACTCGTCGTCCGCGACCTCGCCTCTGCGCGCGATCTCGGGGTGACAGATCGTGCAGCCAGACTCAGGGACGCCGTGCTCCTTGCACCAGTCGTCCGCGATTCCAGTCGCGAGAATCTCGGGATGGCAGATGGTGCACTTCGACTCGGGAACTCCGTGTTCCTTGCACCAGTCCGTGGGGCTCTCGCCAGCGAGCTCCGGGTGGCAGGCCAAGCACGTGGACTCTGGTACGTTGTGCTCCGCGCACCAGTCTTCGCTCGCAGCAGGTGCCTCGCCGAACAGCGTCGAAAACCTGGGTGCCTCCCAGCCCGTGTGATGCCCCCAGAGCCCCACTGCGAGCAGGAGCAGCAGCACGAGAGCGTTTGGCAGCCGGGCCAGTAGCCAGGCGATTGGTCGACGCCCGGATCGCGGTGTGACGACATCGGTCATGATTCTCAGTGCCTCCAGGCACGCGGATGGAACGAACGGTTACAGCGCTTCATGGCCCCTTCTTGCGTTCGGAATCCGGCTGCACAGCGGCTGCCAGCGCGGTGGGGCCGCCGACGGCACGTTCGAGTGCGATCCGAGCCAACCATTGATCGCGCTGCAGCAGCAGTCGGGTTGCCTCTGCCGCCCGCAACTCCTGCTCGGCCCGCAACAAGGGGCCCAAGTCGGCAGCACCGGCGCGCCAAGCAGCCTCGGCCAGGTTGCGGCGGCGTTGCTGCATCGGCAGCAGCTCCATCCGCACGCGTCCCAACGCTGCGTCGGCCACCTTCGCGGTCGCGAGTGCTCTCCGAGTGGCCTCGACGATCTCACGTCCGAGCGCCGTGGCTCTGTGACGAGCCGCCAGGATTTCGGCGCGAACACCTTGCAGTCGTGCGCTACCGCCATCGAAGAGGGGCAGCGGCAGCGATAGGCTCGGCCCCGCGCCCCATGCCTCTTCGCGCTCGGCGACTGCCCCCAAGCTCGCGCCGGCGAGCCACGACAGGCCCGCGCGATCGAGATCGTCGCCGAGAGCCTGGATCTCAGCTCTTGCGGCAGCAAGTTCCGGACGGCGTTTCAGCGCCGCCGCAAGCAAGCGCTCTTCGGTAGCCGTCACGGCTGAGGGCTCTTGCCACGGCGCGAGCACGAGCGGTTGCGACGTGCTCGGCACCCCCAGTAATCGGGCCAGGCGCACGCGCTCGACGACGCACTCGACGCCACGAGCGGCCGCTTCGAGTTCGAGTCGCAGGCGCAGTGCATCGAGTTCGACGAGATCGAGTTGCGTGCTGTCGCCAGCGGCCAGCCGCGCGCGACCGATGGCTGCCAGTCGTTGAGCAAAATCGGCCTGCGCTTCGAGCAGCGGCACCTCGGCCTCGAGCGTTTGCAGGCGCACGTAGCTGGCCTGAGTATCGGCGAGGACATCGATCGCCGTCGCCACCGCTCCGGCGCAGGCGGCCGTCAGTCGATGGTCCGCCGCGGACGCGCGCGTCGGTGTTTGCAGAATCGCTAACACGTTGGCGGCGATGCCGGCATCGACCTCGACCCTTCCGCCACCCTCGGGGAATCGGAAGACGATATCGAGGATGGGGTTGGGCCATCGTCGCGCCTGGTGAGCGCCGGCAAGGGCGACCCTGGCTACGGCGAGCGCTTCCTGCAAGCGTGGATCGTGCTGCAGCGCCGCGCGCACGGCATCGGCAATCGTCAGCGTCGGCAACTCCGGCAACTTCGAGTCGATGGGCTCCGCGTCCTCGCGAATGACGATCGCGTCCGCGACGCCTACGGCCATGGCTGCATCGCGCACTGGATCGAGATCGGGTACGGCGCTCGCGCAGCCACAAAGAAGACCCGCCAGCAGCAACCACCCCAGCAGAGTGCGCCCGGCCGCAGGCGTTGGCTGGACACGCAGCTTGTCAGAGTGCTCGATGCCTGTCTCCCGTGAGCTACTGCAACCCGCAACTCCATCGCACACGACTAAGAGCACGGAGTTCGTCTCTCGACCACAGCCTCGCTGCTTCATCGCGCCCTTCATGTCTTCACTCCTTTGCTCAAGTGCAGTTCCTCGGTCAAGGGCGCATGGAGCAAGCGCAAGCTGTTCGCGACCACCACCAGACTCGCTCCCATGTCCGCTACCACCGCAGCCCACAGCGTGGCATACCCGAGGAGAGCCAAGCCAAAGAAGACACCCTTGGTCGCGAGCGCCACCGAGATGTTCTGGCGCAGGATCTGTCTTGTTGCGCGGCTGATCCTGAGGAAGACCGCCAGCCCGCGCAGGTCGTCAGCCATCAGCGCGACTCCCGCAGTTTCCAAGGCCGTATCCGACCCCGCAGCGCCCATCGCGAAACTGACGTCGGCCCGTGCCAACGCAGGTGCATCGTTGACACCATCCCCGACCATGCCGACTGCGCCATGCGTGGCCTTCAGGGTGGCGACAGCTTGCAGCTTGTCGTCGGGCAACAACTCACCGCGCGCGTCGTCGATGCCGACCTGGAGGGCAACCGCGCTGGTAGTGCGCTGGTTGTCGCCACTCAGGACGACGGGATGGATGCCCATGCCTTTCAACGCTGCTACCGCGGCGGGACTCGTCTCCCGCACATGGTCGGCAACTGCGAAGATCGCCAACACGCAGTCCCGCGACATCAGCACGAGGCACGTCTTGCCCTGCTGTTCGAGCGCCTGAAGCTGTTGCTCGATCGCGGGGGAACACACGCCGGTGGACTCCACGAGACGATGGTTGCCGACCCAGTACTCGACCTCGTCCACGACTCCGGCCACACCGCGGCCCGTCAACGCAGCGAACCCGGTCACCTTCTGCAAGTCGCCCTTGTAGGCGGATACGAGAGCCTTGGCGACGGGATGTTCCGAGGACGCCTCGATGCTCGCCGCGAGCCGAAGTACCTCCCCAGGTTCGCGGCCATTCTGCGGGAGCACGTCCGTGAGGGTCGGAGTGCCCGCAGTGAGCGTGCCCGTCTTGTCGAGCGCGATGCACGCGAGCTTCTCCCCGCGTTCCAGATACACGCCACCCTTCACGACGATCCCAGCGCGCGCGGCTGCCGTGAGACCGCTCGCAATCGCCACTGGCGTCGAGACGACCAGTGCGCATGGGCAGGCGATCACCAGCAAGACCAAGGCTCGGTAGAGCCACGGCTCGAAGGGTTGTCCGAACGCGAGCCATGGCAACAGTGCGATGAGGGTCGCAATCGCGACCACGACGGGCGTGTAGATGCGCGCGAACGAGTCGATGAACCGCTGCACCGGAGCCCGCTGCGCCTGGGCCTCTTGCACGCTGCGAACGATGCGCGCAAGCGTGGTCTGGTCGGCACCGCCGGTCGTCGTCACACGCAACGCACCCTGTCCGTTCATGGTGCCCGCAAAGACCTTGTCGCCGGGCCGCTTCTCTACGGGCAGACTCTCGCCCGTGATCGCCGCTTGGTTGACCGCGGATTCGCCGTCTACGACCACACCGTCCAGCGCGAACCGCTCACCCGGCCGCACCAGCATCGTGGATCCGGCGCGGACCTCGACCGCCGGCCGTTCGACCCACTGACCTCCGGCATCGGCAACGGTTGCCGTAGGCGGCGACAGCGTCATCAGCGAGCGGATGGCGTTCTGCGCCCGGGTTACCGTGCGCTCCTCGATCCGTTCGGCAACCGCGAACAACACGACCACCACCGCGGCCTCGGGGAACTCACCGATCACGAACGCGCCGACGACCGCGATGGTCATCAAGAACTGGATGTCGAGGCGCAGCGCGGCGAGAGACCTGAGCCCTCCGAGCAGCGTCGGGATGCCGCCGAGCAAGATCGCCGCGACGGACAACGTGGCCACGGCGGCCGTACTCCCCGCACCTTGACCAAGTGCCCAAAGCTCCGCAGACACAGCCAGCACAGCCGCCGTCGGCAAGCGCCATCGCTCGCTACGCGCACCATGGCCACCCTCCTCACTCGCAGTGTGCCCGCACGACGATTCGGCGATGCACTCACTCGGTCGAAGCTCGTCGGGGTGGCTCATGGAGGGAGTCGGGGGAACGCTTGTGGTCGTCGCGGGTCGTGCTACACTAGCACACATGCGCATTCGCGCAACTATTGATCGGATTCCCAGGTCGTTCGCATGAGCAAGACTTCTTCACCCGAGCAGGCGTCGGCAACTTTTCAGGCGCTCTCCGATCCGACGCGCGTTCGCATGCTTCGCCTGCTCGCCAGCAACGAGACCGAGCTTTGCGTCTGCGAGTTCGTCGACGCCCTGCAGGAGCGCCAATACAACGTGTCGCGACAACTGAAGGTGCTCGTCTCGGCCGGCTTGGTCCGCGGGAGAAAAGACGGCCGCTGGGTCTACTACAGCCTGTGCCCCGCGGCGACCGCGCCAGAGAAGCACCTGCGCAAGTTGCTCGCGGCGCTGGAGGTCGACGACACCCTGGCTCAGGACCAGAAGAGGTTCGAGCGCCGCATGAAGCTCCGAACCGACGGACAGTGTCGCATCGGCATCCAGACGCCGAGCCTCGCCGACTGAGGGCAAGGCCCGGCCCCGGGCTGTCACTTGGCCGCATGGGTGTGCGCTTGCGAACCACCGGCTTCGCATGCAGCGCACTCGATGCCCTCCGGCGCACACTTCGGGCACCGCAACATCGGCTCGCCGTCTACCTCGTAGATGGCAACCTCGACCTTGCAGCAACTGCAGGTGTGGACCCGTGGCAGTCGCGAAGCGGACTGGAAGTGTCGGCCAGTGCGGTGGACCTTCAGCTCCTGCACCGCGAGATCTCTGCACTCGGCGCACTCGGGAGCACACCTCGGTGAGGGTGCTCCAGCGCAGCCAGCGAGGAGAAGCACCAGCGGCATGAGACGCAACCAGGGAAGCATGTTGTTCATCGGAAAACACCAACAGGTAGGGACCTACTTGCGGAACGCGATCGACGCCTTGGTGATGCCCGTAGCGCCCTCGACCTCGAACCAGAACTTACTGCCGTCCGGCAGGGGCTTCGGCACTTCCAGGTGACCGTGCGTGCCAGAGAGCTTGGCCTTCAGGGAGCCGGCCGCCGACTCGACCCCGACCCACGCGCGCACCGTGCCAGGAACGGCCGCACCCTTGGCGAAGGAGAGATCGACGCCGACCTCCTTGCCAGCCTCGACCGTGCCCTCCTGCTTGACCTCGACGGCGACGCCGCCGAGCTGGATCGAACCCAGGCTCACCATCGACCCCTGACCGCCGTCGTCGTGGTCGTCGGTGTGGCCGGCTTCCTTGCCGTGGCTATCGCCGGGCGTGTGGACATGGGCCTCCTTGCCGCACGCAGCGATAAAGAACGAGGCAACGAGAACGGGAAGCAACTTTGTCTTCATGACAACTCCAGCGCATCGGGCGTTTGGCCCTTCGGTCCGACCGGGTGGTTCCTGAACATCAGGTAGAACCCGGCCGGCACGACGAGCAGGTTGAGGAAGGTCGAGGACAAGAGGCCGCCAAGCACGACGACCGACAGCGGGGCGAGGATCTCGCTGCCGGGCTCGCCGGCAGCCATGACGATGGGCAAGAGGCCGAGTGCGGCCGTCAGCGCCGTCATGAGGATCGGCACTAGCCGCTCCATCGACCCGCGCATGATGGCTTCCTGCAGCGGCACGCCTTCGTGCATCAGATCGAAGTAGTGCCGCACGAGCAGGATGCCGTTGCGGACGGCGATGCCGAACAGCGTGATGAAGCCGACCATGCTCGCGATCGAGATCACCGGCGCGACGTACCGGCCGCTGCCGATGCCGAACAGTGCAAGCGTGTTGCTCCAGAGGCTCGGCGACTCGGTGAGGTAGATGGCGGCGATGCCGCCGATCAGGGACAAAGGCAGGTTGACCATCACCAGCACGGCAGCGCGCATCGAGCCGAGTGCCGCGTTGACCAACAGCAGCATCACGACGATGACGAACGCCCCCATCACCAGGATCGTCTGGCTCGCCGACTGCTGCGCCTCGAACTGACCGCCCAGAGCGAGGGTGCAGCCTGCCTTGGTGACGATCGGGTCTACCCGCTTCTTCACCTCTTCGACGAGCTGTCCCAGGTTGTAGCCCTCGGCGACGTTGCAGGAGATGACGGCCTTGCGCTTGCCGTTCTCTCGCGCGATCAGGTTCGACGTGCGCTCGCGCCCCATGTCGGCCACGTCCCGCAGCCGAACCGTAGCCCCGCCGACACCACGCAACACCAGCCTGCTGACATCGTCGATGCGCTCGCGCTCGTCGGGATGCAGCCGCACCGTGATCGCGTAGCGCCGGATGCCCTCGTTGACCTCCGCCACGGTCTCGCCTTGGAGGGCGTCCTGCACTTGCTCCGCGGCCGATGCCGGGCTCAACCCCGCTGCTGCTAGATCACGAGGTCGGTAGCGGACAGGCAAAGACGTGATCATCACTTCTCGGTTCGCAGCGACGTCGCGCGTCCCGGGCAGCGACTTGAGTTCGCCCTCGATCTGCTTGGCGAGAGTTCGAAGCAAGCTCAGGTCATCCCCCTGCACGACGATCGCGATCGCAGCCGGCGTGCCAGAGAGAACGTGGGACAAGCGGTGCTCGATGGGCTGGCCGATGCTGGTCGTGATGCCGGGAACACCCGCTAGAACGCCATCGATGGATCGCCGCACATCGTGCTTGCTGAACCCGACAGCGATGGTGACCTCGATCTCCGAACTGCTCACGGGCTCGGCGTGCTCGTCCCGCTCCGCACGCCCCGTTCGACGCACGACCGAACGCACTCCGGGCAGCTTGCCGAGTTGGGCTTCCACGCCGGTCGCCAATCGATCGCTCTCGACAAGCGACGTGCCGGGCGGAGCCATCAGGAACACGGTGAACGTGCCCTCGTTGAACTCTGGCAGGAAGCTCGTGCCGTAGGTCTTGCCGAGTGCAAGGCTAGCGACGGTAGCCAGCGCAGAGACCGCGAGAACGCTTCGGCCGCGGCGCATCACCCACTGCAACGCCGGCTCGTAGCGCCGCTTCAACCATCGGACGAGGAACCCCTCGCCGTGCGCCTTCGAACCGACTTTCGACAGGACCAACCGGCAGAGCGCCGGCGTCACGGTCAGCGCGACGATCAGCGACGCGAACGTCGACACGATGTATGCGATGCCGAGCGGCCGGAAGAAGCGTCCTTCGATGCCCTGCAGGAAGAGCAGCGGCACGAACACCATGCAGATGATGACCGTCGCGAAGACGACTGAGCTGCGGATCTCGTTGCTGGCGTCCCAGATGACCCGGAGCACCGGCTTCTGTCCCTCGACCGGGAGAGCGGCGTTCTCGTGCAGCCGGCGGAAGACGTTCTCGACATCGATGATCGCGTCGTCGACCAGTTCACCGATCGCGACCGCGAGGCCACCGAGCGTCATGACGTTGATCGAGAGCCCGCATGCCCAGAGCACGAGGAAGGCGACCGCCAAGCTGAGCGGCAGCGCCGTCAACGTGATGAGCGTCGTGCGGACGTCGAGCAGGAACAGGATCAGGATGATGACGACGAAGATCGCCGCATCGCGCAGCACCGCGATCAGGTTGTGCACGGACAGCGTGATAAAGTCCGACTGGCGCATCACATGGCGGTTCAGCACGACGCCAGGGGGCATCGCCTTCTCGACTTGGTCGAGCTTGCTGTCGATGGCGTCGGTCAGGTTGAGCGTGTTCGTGCCGGGCGACTTCTGCACCGACAACACGACCGCAGCCTTGCCGCCCTCGGTGGCCGTGCCGCGCTTGGGAGTGGCCCCGCGCACGACCTCAGCGACCTGCCCGATCGTGACCGGATGCCCGTCCTTGTAGCGAACGATGGTGCCGGCGATGTCAGCCTCTGACCGGACGCGCCCGGTCTGGCGCACCGGCAGTTCGAGCCCATCGACGTTTGGCAGGTAGCCGGCTCCAGCGGTGCTGTGCGCCGTGCGTGCCGCATCCACGACCTCCTGCATCGTGAGGTCGTAGAGCTGCAGTTGGTCCTGACGGACGTTGATCTGGTACTCGGGCAGATCACCGCCGATGGCGACGACCTGGGCCACGCCAGGAACCGAAAGCAGTTGGTTGCGCAGCTCGAACTCGGCGTACGCGCGCACCGTCATCGGCGTCTGCGTGCCGTCCGGCGAGGACAACGACAGCAGCATGATCTCGCCGGTGATCGAGGTGATCGGCGTGATCTCGGCATGCGCATTCGGCGGCAGGTTGGCGCGTGCAGCGTTGAGCTTCTCCGCGACCAAGGTGCGGGCGCGGTAGATGTCCTCGCCCCACTCGAACTCGACCCACACCAGGGACAGGCCGATGGCGCTTGCGCTGCGCACACGACGGATGCCGGGCAGACCGTTGACCGAACTCTCGATCGGGAACGTGACGTTCTGTTCGACTTCGTCGGCGGCGAAGCCTGCGGCCTCGGTCAGCACGACGACGGTCGGTGCGTTCAGTTCGGGGAAGACGTCCACCGGCATGCGCGGCACTTGGTAGCCCGCGAAGGCCAGCAGACCGACGGCCATCAGCAGCACGATCCAAGGCTGCCGCAGCGAGAAGGCGATGAGCTTGCGGAACATGTTACTTGTGTTCCCCGGCGTGGAAGGTCCCGTCGGAATGGAAGTGCCCGCCCTTCGCCGCCGAACCCGAGCTGGCCAGCATCAGCTCGTAGGCACCGGCGAGCACGACCTCGTCGCCGTCGCGCAGGCCGCTCCTTACCTCGACCCAGCGTCCGTCATCGAGGCCGAGGTCCGCCTCCCGGCGGATGACTTTGTCCGCGTCGGCCGGATCGCGTCGGAACAGCACCCGTTCGAGACCATCCTGCAGCGTCGCGGCGAGTGGGATTGCCAGCACGGGCTCCGCCGTGCCGGCCGTCTCGATCTCCAGGAAGCCCGAGACACCGGGACGCGCCCACGCCGCCGCAGCCGTCGGTTCGAGAAACAGGTCGAGGGTCCGCTGCGACGGGTCCGCGTCGGAGCCGAGCAACAGGGCTCCAGGCACGCGCTCTTCCCCGGCACTGGTGCTGAGTGCCGGCACCGCTTGCGCCGACAACCCACTGCGAAGCCGCGGCAGATCGCTCTGCAGGCCGCGCGCCCGGAACCGAACTTGGCCGAGGTCGCTGACCGTGACGACCAGTTGGCCGGTTTCCAGCCACGAGCCCGAAGCGACCTGCAACTGATCGACCACGCCGCCCGCACTCGCGCGCACCTCGATGGCCGACAGCACACGCCAATAGGGCAACTTGCTGGTAGCGCCCGGGGCATCGCCGAGTAGTTGTTCGACCGTCGAGCCGGTCACAGCCGCTGCGGCTTCGAGCGCCAAGCGGAACCTGTCCCGACCAGCGATGAGCTGCGCCTGGACTTCGGCCAGCGCGGCATCGGTTGTAGCCCCCTTCTCGCGAGCTTCGGCGAGGTCAGCGCGCACCTGGGCGAGTTGCGCACGCGCTTCCGACAGCTCGCGAGCCTGCCCGCCAACGCTGGACTGCGTCTCCTCGACGTTCTTCTGGCGCGCTTCGAGCACCGACGCGGCTTCGCGCAAACTCTGTTCGTGTTCGCGGTGCGCAGCGACGAGTGGCTGCATCGCCGCCAGTCGTGCCTCGTCGACTCGAATCTGCGTGGCGATCTCCCCGATCTCGCGTTGCGTTTGTCGCCAGTCGGGGGAGTCGACGCGGAAGATGGGTTCGCCGGCCTGGACCGACTGTAGAGGCTTGACTATCAGGGTGACGCGCCCCTGCACCGGCGTGCGCAGCTCATGACGCGCGGTCATCAGCAACTCGAAGTGACCGGAGAACCGCAGGGTCTGCGCCACCCGGCGACGCTCGACCTTGACGAAGTCGATGCCGAGATTCCTGCGAACGGCTTCGGGCACCGCGATCCGATTCGTCGGTGCTTGTGTTTCGTCATGCGCAGGCTGGGGCTCCTGCTTCTTCGAACAGGCCGACGCGAGCAGGGTGACAACGAGAATGAAACGGAGACGTGCAGCCATGGGTCATTCCTCCTTCGCGGGGGCCGCCAGCGACGGCCAGAAGAGCGAGTTCAGTTCGACCGTGGCTTCCGCCTCGGTCACGGCGGATGCGACCGCGGCGAGTTGCGCCTCGTAGGCGCGTGTCACGGCATCCAGGATCAGAAGAGTGTCGAGCTGGCCGAGTTCGGCGAGACGTTTCGCGTCCGCGACTTGGCGCTCGGTGAGTGGCAGCAACTCGACATCGAGGATGCGTCGTTGCTCGACCGCTGCGCGGCGCTTCGTGTCCGCCTGGGCAAGGGCGTGCGTAGCGGCCTCGAGCCGCTCCTTCAGGCGCTCAGCGGCAACGTTCCTCGCCGCTCGCCTCTCACCGATCTCCTGCGCGTTCGCGTTCCACAGCGGGATCGGCAACGAGAAACCGAAAGCGGGGCGCGGCTGCGCGTCTTCCTCCTGCCACCCGGGCTGAATCCACAGCTCCGGCCACTGCTTGCGGATGGCGAGTTGCAACCCGCGTTCGGCGACATCGTGCTCGCGCATCGCCAGCTCGACGAGAGGGCTCTGGCTCAGTTTCGCAAGCTGCTCCGAACCAGACACACGCTCGGTAATGGACAGATTGGGTTCGACGCGCAGCTCCAGTCCAGGGGGCATCCCGAGCAGCTCGCGCAGACGCAGGTCTGCACCCTGCGCCTCCCCGCGGGCGACGACGAGGTCGGCTTGGTGGCGGACTCTCGCCAGCGTGAACGCACGCGCTTCGAGCTGAGTCAGGGTCTGGGAAGCGGCCAACCGCGACGCGATCTGTTCGAGGTCGGTGAGCCTCTGCACCAGCGCCGTCAGCAGATCGACGCGCAGCCGTGCGGCGGAGTGCTTCACCCACGCGACATCCAGGTTGTTCAGTACGTCGGCTTCGGAACGGCGTGCGTCGATCAGCGCCTGCGCATGCTGCGATTCCGCAAGCGCCTTCTCCAAGCCAGGGCGACCCGTGATCGGCAGCGTTTGCCCGACGTAAGCTCCCGCGAACCAATTGTGCTGCCAAACGTTCTCCAGCACGTAGAAGAACGAGCCACTGAGCTGCGGGTCTTCCCACAAGCCCGCCAGCTCCGCCGTCGCTTGCGCGACGGCCGCCTGTGCCCTGACGACCTTCAGCGACGGGTTGAAGAGCAGGGCGACGTAGCGTGCTTCTTCGAGCGACAGCCCGTCCGCCACGTCGAATCCGTGGATGGCGGGATCGTGCTGACGCAGCGTCTCGGCGAACGCCCGTACGAGTGTGGCGTCGGGAATGCGCTCGGCGAACAGCCGCGCGTGCGCTTGGAGATCGACAGGAGCAGGCGTGTAGGTCTGGCAGCCTGCCGCGACGAAGGCGGACAAAGCCGCCCAACGGATCGGGTGCATGAGAGTCGACGAACGTGACGTTGGCGCGCGAACGGGACGCCGCGTCACTCGCACGACGCGGCACGGCGAGGCCAAAAGGCACCGAATCCCGAGCCACAGGGCTCAGGCGGCGCGAGTCGACTCAGATCAGCAGAAGGGTCGTAGCCAGCAACTCGGTGCGTTGGTCCGTTCTCGGCGGACCAGTCGCAGGCGGCAACACCGTGTCGGGTTGCGCACTCGGCGTATAGGCGAGCCACGAATCGACGACGTCAACCGCCGGGGCGTCGTGGAACTCGAACGTGATGCGTTCGGGAAGCGGGCCTTCGGCGATCGAGAACGCAACGTCGGTGCAGCCACAACGACTCGGCTCGGCAGCATCACCTTCGCCACAGTCGCCACCATCGTCGTCGCCGTGATCCTGCTCGTGCGCGCCGCAACCGACTTCCACCTCGTGGTGATCCTGGCAGCAGGAGCCAGAGGCGTGCACGAACTCGATGCTGCCGTGGCAATGTGGCCCGCTGCAGACCACGAGGAAGCGCGGAAGGCCCAGGCAGAGCATGAGCAGGACCGCCAAGATCGAGATCTGGCGGATCTGGCGCGACACCTGACTTCCTAGACGGGACACCACGCGGTAGCTGGATCGAGCGGCGACGCCACTCAGCTTGAGTTCGGGGGCAACATACGTTGCGCGCCACCGGAACTCCACGTTC
>CALFZH010000007.1:0-146624 GCA_937952215.1 uncultured bacterium | reverse complement strand
GCCACTGGTGCCATGGCTCGTCGCTCGCTCCTTCGCGCCTCGCGGCGCGGCCTTTCCGAGTGCCCTCGTCGCGGCCGCTGGCCGCACGCGGGCGGTGCTTTGCCCGGAAACAACGCAGTCAGGCAGGATCCCATGGCCCGCGAACACGATCGAGAGAACGACAAGGAACGGCAGCTCCGCCGCTGGCAGAAGGCCCAGCGACATCTGGTTTCCCGCGACGAGGAGCAACGTCGCAAGCAGGCGGCGAAGGCCGCGCACGCGGCACGCCGCGACCGGCCGCGCCAACGCCACATCGACGACGACGACGTCGGCGGCGTGGAGGCGATGAAGCGCCGCGCGGTGGCCGCGCCCCCTCGCGAACGCGCGAACGTCGACGCCCTGCCGTGCGGCACCGTGACCGCCGTGCACAAGAACGGCATCGCGATCGACGGCGTGCCCGCCCGGCTCGGCACCGAGTTGGTGCTCGACCCCGAGCAACGACCCGTCGTCGGCGACGAGGTGCGCTACGTGGCGACCGACGGTCCGCCGCGCGCGGTGGCGCTGCTGCCGCGCCGCAGCATGCTCGCGCGGCCGGATCCCGGGCATGCGCATCGACAGCTGGTGCTGGCCGCCAACGTCGACGTGGCGCTGATCGTGGTCGCGGTCGCCGATCCGCCGCTGCGGCCGGGCCTCATCGACCGCTGCCTCGTGGCGCTGCACCGCGGTGGCGTTCCGCCTGCGGTGTGCGCCAACAAGGTCGACCTGCTCGACGCCGCCGGTCGCCGAGAAGTCGACGTGCGGCTCGCGCCGTACCGCGAACTCGGCGTGCCGGTGCTCGCGTGCTCGGCCGACACCGGCGAAGGCATCGACGCGCTGCGGGCGCTCGTCGCCGGCAAGACCGTCGTGCTGCTCGGGCACTCGGGCGTCGGCAAGAGTTCGCTGGCCAACGCGCTCGATCCGGACGGCGGCCGACGCACCGGTGCGGTGCGCGACCACGACGGCCGCGGTCGCCACACGACCACGGCGTCGAGCTTGCGGCAGCTCGCGGACGGCACGCGGTTGATCGACACGCCCGGCGTGCGGGCGTTCGGGCTCGACGCGCCGTCGCGCGACGATCTCGACGCAGCGTTCGCCGAGTTCGCGCCGTTCGCGGCCCGCTGCCGGTTCCGCGACTGCACCCACGCAAGCGAACCTGACTGCGGCGTGCACGCGGCGGTCGCCGCCGGCCTGCTGTCGCCGGCCCGCGTCGCCTCGTTCGGCCGCCTGCTCGCTGATCCGTGACCGGAGCCGCCCATGGCGGGCAGGCCAACTGGCGTTCTGCTGGACCGTGCCGGCGACAAGCCGGTGCGGCACGATGTTGACCGAACACTGACGATCGCCGCGGCTCCCGCGCCGATGCTGCCGCGTCGAAGTTCTTGCCGGCGACCGACGTCGACGGCCGCTTCCGGAGGTCCCGTGTCCATCGCTCGCATCCTGCTCGTGGCGTTCGTTCCCGCCGTCCTGGTTGCCCAGGCCGAGCCGCGCATCCCCTTGCTGCCGGTTGGCGACGCGTACCGCGTCAGCGCGGCGATCGCCGACGTCGATGGCGACGGCACGCTCGACCTGGTGATCGGCCACAACGGCGCCTTCGCCGTGCGGCGTGGCCGCGGGACGACGGGCGACGACTACGGGGACACGTCGCCGCTCACGTCCGTGGTCGGACCGAGCTGCGAGAGTGCGGGACAGCCCTGCCTCGTGGATGTCGACGGCGACGGTGACCTCGACCTGGTCGCGATCGACACGCCGCTCGGCAGCACGGGCCAGTTCGCGTGGTTCGCGAACGACGGGCGCGGCAGGTTCGGCGCCGCTGCAGCACTGCTCGGCGACGACGGTGCGCCGCTGCCATGCGACGGGAGCGCCAGCGCGATGGCGCTCGGCGACTGGAACGACGACGGCCGTCTCGACCTGCTGGTCGCCGTCACCGAGGTGCGCGTCCACCTCGGCAGCGCGCGCGGCTTCGCGACGAGAGGGCGCGCGCTCGGCGTGCGCACCAGCAGCGGCATGGCGTTCGCCGATTGGACCGGGGACGGCAAGGCGGACCTGCTGCTGGTCGAAGGCGGGAACGTCGTCGTGCGCGAACGCGCGGGTGACGACCTCGACGCGCCGCGCGTGATCACGGCGGTGAACGGCGATCCGAGCCAGGCGCGTCTCGCGGTCGCCGCGACGGGCTCGCCGCGCCGCCCGACCCTGCTGCTCGGCGAGACGCTGCACGAACCGCCGGCCGCGCCCACCAAGGCGGATGCCGAAGCCGAAGTGATGGCGGCGAGGGCGCGCGAAGTGCTCGCCGTGATCGACGCCGAGTGGCAGCGGCTGAACGCATCGAAGCCGCCGCTGGACGATCCGGTGGCGATGGCGCAGCGGCAGAAGTGGCGCGACGAACTCGATCGCTGGGGCCAGGCTCCACGGGCGTTCCTCGAGCAGGTCCGTCAGCGCGCGACCACGACCTATCCCTCGCGGGTGCGGGTCGTGCGCAACGGCTGAGTGCGGGCTGCCGCCGCGCCGCCTCCCGTACGCCGAGCGCGCGACGGCTCGGCGCTCATGCCTTGGCGACGGCGAGGCGCACGGCCGCACCTTCACCGCTGCCGACCTTGCCCTCGGCAGCGAAGGCGCTCGCCGGTGCGCCCGCGAAGTCGACGGCGGTCGCGAGCACCTGCTCTCGCACGTAGGCGAGGTGCGCCCGCAGGGTCGCGGCCGTGGCGGCATCCGCGGCGATCCAGAGGGCGATGCGGTCGCTGACGTGCAGACCGGCGTCCTTGCGCGCCTGCTGCACCAGCCGCACGAAGTCGTTGCGCACGCCTTCGGCCTCGAGTTCGGGCGTGACGTTGGTGTCGAGCACGAGCACGACGTCGTTCGTCGACAGCGCCGCAGCGGTGATGCCCGCCTTCGGCGCGAGCTGCAGCACGAACTCGCCCTTCTCGAGCAGCGCACCGCCGATCTCGGCGCGGTCGCCGACGAGCTTCCACGCACCCGACCGCGTCGCGGCGAGCACGTCCTTCATCTTCGCCCCGAGCTTCGGGCCGAGCGCCTTGGCGTCGATCTGCAGGCGGAACGAGCCGAACGCGGCGAGGTCGTTCGCGAACGCGACGCCCTGCACGTTGAGTTCGTCCTGCAGCAGGTGCACGAACGGCTGCATGCGCGCCGCGTCGGCGCCGGCCAGCGTGACGTTCGGCAGCGGCAACCGCGTGCGCAGCTTCTTCGCCTCGCGCAGCGAGAGGCCGACCGAGCACGCGTCGCGCACGCGGTCCATCTGCGCGACCAGTTCGGCGTCGAGCGGCAGCTTGCCGACGTCGGGCCAGTTCGCGAGGTGCACCGACGGCCGACCCGTGAGCCCCGTGTAGACCTTCTCGCAGAGCAGCGGCAGCAGCGGCGCCGCCGCCTGGCACAGGGTGACGAGGCAGGTGTAGAGCGTGTCGAACGCGTCCTGCCGATCCTGCTTGCCCGTCTCGCCCCAGAAGCGCTCGCGGCTGCGGCGGATGTACCAGTTGTTGAGCGCGTCGAGGTAGTCCTTCACCACCTGGCACGCCGCTGCGAGGTCGTAGCCGTCCATGCAGCGCTGCACGCCCTCGACCATCGCGCGGGTCTTGCCGAGTGCGTAGCGATCGAGCACCGCCGTCTGGTCCTCGCGCACCCGCGCCTTCACGCCGTCCGCGTTCGCGTAGAGGCTGAAGAAGTAGTAGGCGTTCCAGATCGGGTTGAGCACGAGGCGCACGACCTCGTGGATCTGCTTGCCGTCCTTGCCGATCTGCAGGTCGCCGCCGCGCAGGATCGGCGAGCTCATCAGGAACCAGCGCAGCGCGTCGGCGCCGGTCTTCTCGAACAGCTCGACCGGGTCCGGGTAGTTGCGCAGCGACTTCGACAGCTTGGCGCCGTGCTCGTCGAGCACCACGCCGTGGCAGATCACGTTCTGGAACGGCGGCTTGTCGAACAGCGCCGTCGCCAACACGACCAGCGTGTAGAACCAGCCGCGCGTCTGCGCGACGTACTCGACGATGAAGTCGGCGGGGAAGTGGCTCTCGAACCAGGCCTTGTTCTCGAACGGGTAGTGCACCTGCGCGAACGGCATCGAGCCCGACTCGAACCAGCAGTCGAGCACCTCGGGCACGCGCCGCATCGTCGACTTGCCGGTCGGGTCGTCGGGGTTCTTGCGCGTGAGCTGGTCGATGAACGGCCGGTGCAGGTCGGTGACCTTCACGCCGAAGTCGCGCTCGAGCTCGGCCAGCGAGCCGTAGACGTCGGTGCGCGGGTACTTCGGGTCGTCGCTCTTCCAGACCGGGATCGGCGAGCCCCAGAAGCGGTTGCGCGAGATCGACCAGTCGCGCGCGTTCTCGAGCCACTTGCCGAACTGCCCCTCCTTCACGTGCTCCGGGATCCACCGGATCGTCGCGTTGTGCGCGAGCATGCGATCCTTGATCGCGGTCACCTTCACGAACCACGCGCCCGGGATCGCCTTGTAGATCAGCGGTTCGCGCGTGCGCCAGCAGTGCGGGTAGTTGTGCTCGTAGGTGACGTGGCGCAGCAGCACGCCGCGCTCCTTCAGCACCTTGATGATGTCCTTGTTGGCGTCGAACACGAGCGTGCCCTGCCAATCGGGAACCTGGCTCGTGAAGCGCCCACGCTCGTCGACCGGGCACACCAGCTCGATGCCGTTCTGCTCGCAGACCTTCTGGTCGTCCTCGCCGAAGCCGGGCGCCATGTGCACGACGCCGGTGCCCTCGGCGGTGTCGACGAACTCGCCGGCGAGCACGCGAAAGCTCTTCGCGTGGCCCTGGAAGAACGCGAACAGCGGCTGGTAGGTGCGGCCGACGAGGTCCTTGCCCTTCATCGTCGCGACCGTCTCGAAGCCCTCGAGCTCTTTCTTGTAGCCGGCGATCGTCGCGGCCCCGATCACGTAGCGCTGCTCGCCCTTCTGCACGATCGCGTAGTCGATGTCGGGACCGACGGCCAGCGCCAGGTTGCTCGGCAACGTCCACGGCGTCGTCGTCCAGACGAGAACCTGCAACGGGCCCGGATCGCCGGTGCGCGGCTGCAGCGTGAACGCGACGGTGATCGCCGGGTCCTGCCGCGGCCGCGTTGCGTCGTCGATGCGCGTCTCGAAGTTGCTGACCGGCGTCTGCAGCGCCCACGAGTAGGCCATCACCCGCTGCCCTTCGTAGACGAGGCCCTTCTGATGCAGCGTCTGGAACGCCCACATCACGCTCTCCATGTAGGAGAGGTCCATCGTCTTGTAGGCGCGGTCGAAGTCGACCCAGCGCGCCTGCCGCGTCACGTAGCTGCGCCACTCCTCGGTGTAGCGCTGCACGCTGTTGCGGCACGCGTCGTTGTACTTCGCGAGGCCGATCGACTGCACCGCCTGCGCACCGCTGAGGCCGAGTTCCTTCTCCGCCTCCATCTCGGCGGGCAGCCCGTGGCAGTCCCAGCCGAAGCGCCGCTCGACGCGCCGACCGCGCATCGTCTGGTAGCGCGGCACGACGTCCTTCACGTAGCCGGTCAGCAGGTGCCCGTAGTGCGGCAGGCCATTGGCGAACGGCGGGCCGTCGTAGAAGACGTACTCGTCGGCACCCGCCGCTCGCTGCTCGACCGACTTCCGGAAGGTGTCGTCCGCCGCCCAGCGCGCCAGCACTTCCTGCTCGATCGCCGGGAAGTTCGCTTGGGCCGGAACCTCGGGGTAGTGCTTCGTCGGCGGGCCACTCGGCTTCGGCTCGGTCATCGGGGCGGCCAGTGTGGCCCCCTGCCCGCGACGGTGCAAACGCGGCGTGGCCGCGAGCAACCGCGTCGAGCGCTCACTCCCTTGACGCCGCGCGAGCGCAGCGATGCCAGCGAGGGCGAACACTCCTGCGACGCGCACTTCGTCGAGCGAGGCGACGACGCGCCCACGCGGCGGCGAGCCACAACGAGACGCATCGCAGACCTCGACGAGAAGGAGCAGGTCCACCACCCCAACGTCACGCCGGACTGCCGATCCGGACTTGCACCTATCTTAGACGTAGTCTAAGTTGTGCAAGCCATCCGGCACGACCGCGAACGCGCGGCGGGCCGCTTCCGTCAGCCACCCGATTCCCGATCTCGAGACCATGTCAGGATCCCAACCCTCCGTACGGCGCACGCCCACGTCGCGCCGTTCCCTCCGTCCACACCGCGCCAGCCTCGTCGTGTTCGCCGCGACGCTCGCCGCCTGCGCATCCTCGCACCACGACAAGGCGACCGGCGCCGACGCAACCACGATGGCCGCAGGCACATGCCCGATCACCGGCCTCGGCGGCGAGGCGAAGCCGGCTGCCGTCAGCACGAACGCCAGCCCGAACGCACCGCGGTCCAACGCCGACTGGTGGCCGAACCAGCTCGACCTTCGCGTCCTGCACCAGAACCCGCCGGCCAGCAACCCGATGGGCGCAGGCTTCGACTACGCCGCCGAGTTCGCCAAGGTCGACCTGCCGACCCTGAAGGCCGACATCGCGGCGATGCTGACCAAGTCGCAGGACTGGTGGCCCGCCGACTACGGGCACTACGGCCCGCTGTTCATCCGCCTCGCCTGGCACAGCGCCGGCACCTACCGCACCGCCGACGGCCGCGGCGGCAGCTCGGACGGCACGATCCGGTTCGCCCCGCTCAACAGCTGGCCCGACAACGGCAACCTCGACAAGGCGCGTCGCCTGCTGTGGCCGATCAAGCAGAAGTACGGCAGCAGGATCTCGTGGGCCGACCTGATGATCCTGACCGGCAACGTCGCGCTCGAGTCGATGGGCTTCCAGACCTTCGGCTTCGCCGGCGGTCGCGAAGACGTCTGGGAGCCGCAGGCCGACGTCTTCTGGGGCCCCGAGGGCACCTGGCTCGCCGACGAGCGGTTCAGCAAGGACCGCGAACTCAGCCATCCGCTCGCGGCGTCGCAGATGGGCCTGATCTACGTCAATCCCGAGGGACCGAACGGCACGCCCGATCCGCTGGCGGCGGCGCGCGACATCCGCATCACGTTCGGGCGCATGGCCATGGACGACGAGGAAACCGTGGCACTGATCGCCGGCGGCCACACCCTCGGCAAGGCCCACGGCGCGGCCGATCCGCGGAAGTACGTCGGACCCGAGCCCGAGGGCGCGAGCCTCGAGGAGCAGGGTCTCGGCTGGAAGAACGCGTACGGCACCGGCAAGGGCGGTGACACGATCACCAGCGGCCTCGAAGGCGCCTGGACCTCGACGCCGACCGACTGGTCGCAGGGGTACTTCCGCAACCTGTTCCGCTTCGAATGGGAGCTGACGAAGAGCCCCGCGGGCGCGCAGCAGTGGAAGCCCAAGGGCGACGCGGGCCGCAACGTGCCCGATGCGCACCATCCGTCGAAGCTGCACCAGCCGATGATGCTGACGACGGACATCGCGCTGATCACCGACCCTGCCTACCGCAAGATCTCGGAGCGCTTCCACGCCAACCCGAACGAGTTCAACGCCGCGTTCGCGCGCGCCTGGTTCAAGCTGACGCATCGCGACATGGGTCCGCGCGCGCGGCTGCTCGGCCCCGAGGTTCCGGCGACGCAGCTCTGGCAGGATCCGGTGCCCGCCGTCGACCACGCGTTGATCGACGACCAGGACATCGCCGCGCTGAAGGAGAAGATCCTCGCGTCGGGCTTGTCGACGTCGCAGATGGTGTCGGCGGCGTGGGCGGCGGCTTCGTCGTTCCGCGGCAGCGATCTGCGCGGCGGCGCCAACGGCGGCCGCATCCGGCTCGCGCCGCAGAAGGACTGGGCAGTCAACCAGCCGGCCGAACTGGCGAAGGTGCTCACGGTGCTCGGCGACATCCAGAAGCAGTTCCACGACGCCCAGACCGGCGGCAAGAAGGTCTCGCTCGCCGATCTCGTCGTGCTGGCAGGCTGTGCTGGCGTGGAGGCCGCGGCGAAGCGCGCGGGCCATGACGTGAAGGTGCCGTTCCGCGCGGGCCGCACGGATGCGACGCAGGAACAGACCGACGTCGTGTCGTTCGCGGTGCTCGAACCACGCGCCGACGGCTTCCGCAACTTCGTCGCGGACGGCCAGAGCCGGCAGCCGGCCGAACTGCTCGTCGACCGCGCGCAGCAGCTCACGTTGAGCGCGCCGGAGATGACGGTTCTGCTCGGCGGCCTGCGCGTGCTCGGCGCCGACTTCGGCAAGGGCAAGCACGGCGTGTTCACCGTGCGCCGCGAGGCGCTGACGAACGACTTCTTCGTCAACCTGCTCGACCTCGGCACGACGTGGCAGAAGGCTGCCTCGGGCTACGACGTCTACGAGGGCCGCGACCGCGCGACGGGGCAGCCGAAGTGGACCGCGACTTCGGTCGACCTGGTGTTCGGCTCGAACTCGCAGCTGCGCGCGATCGCCGAGGTCTACGCCAGCTCGGACGGCGCCGCGAAGTTCGTCCCCGACTTCGTCGCGGCGTGGACCAAGGTCATGAACCTGGACCGCTTCGACCTCGCGCGCGGCTGACGCGAGGTCGCGTGCGGCGGCGAGGCAGTCCTACAGCAAGAGCCAGCCGCACGCGCCGCCGCCGAGCACGACCACCGGCACCGCCCCGCGCGCACGCCAGCCGAAGACGAGGAGCAGGCCGGCGACGGCGATGCCCGCGGTCGCCGGCGTTTCGACGCTGGCGCGCGCCAGCCCGATCGTCGCTGCGGCCATCACGCCGACGACCGCGGCGGTGACACCGTCGAGGAACGCGTGCAGCGTGGGGTTGGCCGTCCACCGTTCGAACAGGTCGTGCCCGAGGATCGGGAACAGGAACGCCGGCAGGAACATCCCGGCCGTCATCGCCAACGCACCGGCGAGATCGCCCGCGACGAAGCCGACGAAGGTCGCGAAGATCACGAGCGGTGCGGGCATCACGCTGGCGAGTGCGACGCCGTCGAGGAACTGCTCCGGCGTGAGCCAGCCGCCGACGACGACTGCGTCGTGCTGCACGAACGGGATCGCGGTGTAGGCGCCGCCGAAGGTCAACAGTCCGCTGCGCAGGCCCGCCGCGAACAGTTCGTCAGTGCCCGGAATCCTCGGTGCGCCCGACGGGACGGGCGCGCCGGCGGCCGGAGTCGCCGACCACCACCAGGCGATCGCGACCGCCGCCGCCAGCACGCAGGCCGCCGCGAACCACCGCTGCCGTACCACCACCATGCGCCAGGCGCCGCCCGCGAAGAGCAGGAGACCGAACGGCACGCCGGACAGGGTCGCAACGCACGCACCGGCGCCGATCGCCAGCAGCCAGCGGTCGTGCAACGCGTGCCCACCGATACGGAACGTCGCGCGCACGATCACCGCGACGACGGCGGCCTGCATGCCGGCGAGCACCGGCCGCAGCGATGCGTCGCGCAGGACTCCCGCCGAGTAGAGCCACGCCACGACCAGCATCAGCGCGAGGCCCGGCAGCAGGAACCCGAGACCGGCCAGCAGGCCGCCGAGCCGACCGCGAGCAATCGTGCCGAACCACACGCACATCTCGTGCGCCTCCGGACCGGGCAACGCCTGGTACACCGCGAAGGCGCGGCGAAACCGCTCGTGCGTGACCCAGCGCTGCTCGTCGACCAGTTCGCGTTGCAGCATCGCGATCTGCGCGACGGGGCCACCCCATGCCGACGCGCCGAACCGAAAGAACCGGGCGAACACGGCAGCGAGCGATGGCCGTGGCGGACTGGCGAGTGATCGGTTCACGGTTGGCACGCGGCGGCGGCATGCGAGCTTGCGCGCGACTCGGGGGCAACGTTCGTTTGCTGGCGGCGAATCAGCCCCGTCGGCGCCTGGGATCCGGCGGCACGACGGGCCTTGCTCACCCCGCGACCCGTGCTCTGATGACCGCTGGTCGTTCTCGTCCCGTCGTCGGCTCTGCCGACCGACCCATCCCCCACCTCGAGTCCCCCATGCACACCGTCTCTGCGTTCACGACGGGCATGCTCGCCACGTTGGCGACTGCCATCCTGCTGCAGCCGGCCGCCGCGCAGACTGCGCCTCTCCACCAACACTGGGAGTACGTCAACGTCGCCAGCGGTCCCCGCGACAACACGACGCCGATCGAAGTCGTCGTCTGGAGCGACTTCGTGGTCCTGCCGCAGGGCACGCCGTGGTTGCGCCTGCACTACGAGAACGCCTCCCTGGGCCGTGGCAGCTACCTGCGCATCACGTCGGTGCTCGACGGCGACTTCATGACGATGCACGACGAGCACCTCGGGCAATGGAGCTACACGAGCTGCTACTTCAACGGCAACGCCGTGCTGGTCGAACTGGTCGCCGGCCCGAACACGGTGGGCAACCTGGTCGAGATCACCAAGGTCGCGGCCGGCGACATCAATCCGGTGCTCACCGAGCCGGAGACGATCTGCGGCGGCACCGATGACCGCACGCCGTCGAGTGACGCCCGCACCGCGCGCATCAACCCGATCGGCTGCACCGGCTGGATCATCGACAACCCCGGCACGGGGACGAACAAGGTCCACCTTTCGGCGGGCCACTGCGTGGCGTCCGGCAACGTGCTGCAGTTCGCGGTTCCGAGCTCGAACGCCAACTGCTCGCTGGTGCACCCACCGGCCTCGAAGCAGTTCGCGATCGACACGGTCACCGACGTGTCGGCGAACACCGGCATCGGCAACGACTGGTGGGCGTTCCGCTGCTTCCCCAACTCGACGACCGGCAAGACGACGTTCGAGGAACAGAACGCCGCATGGACGCTGTCGCCGGTGATCCCGCCGAGCGGCACGACGCTGCGCAACTACGGCTACGGGCTCGACGGCACCAACACCAACGGCGCGCCGAACTCCGGCAGCTGCTCGTGCCCGAGCACGAGCACGACCGGCACGCGCAACCAGACCCAGCAGACGCACACCGGGCCGTTGACGAGCATCAGCGGCAACCGGATCAACCACCAGTTCGACACCTGCGGCGGCAACTCCGGCAGCCCGTTCAGCGACAACACCACCGGGCTCGCGATCGGCATCCACACCAACGGTGGCTGCACGTCGACGAGTGGCAGCAACAGCGGCACGTCGATCCTCAACGCCGGACTGCAGGCGGCGATCGTCACGGTCGGCGGCGGCGCGGCCCAGGCCAACGACGAATGCACCGGCGCCATCACGATCGTCGACGGCACCAACGGCCCCTTCGACAACGTCGGCGCGACGCTCTCGACGTCGGTGTTCACCTGCGGCACGAACGTCGGCAACGACGTGTGGTTCCGCTACACGGCGCAGCTCAGCGGCAACCACGTGGTCAACACCTGCACGCCGACGCGCACGTTCGACACCGTGATCCAGGTCTTCAGCGGCACGTGCGGCGCGCTGGCCTTGGTCGCGTGCAACGACGACTCCTGCGGCCTCGGCTCGTCGCTCAATGTCGCGCTGACCGGCGGTACCACCTACTACGTGCGTTGCGGCGGCTATAACCGCAGCTCCGGCAACTTCGACATCGTCGTCGATCCGCCATTCGACGTGATCTACGACGCCGGGCCGATCGTCACCGATCCGGACGACGGCTTCGGCGGTGCGGCGGTCAGCGTGCTCGCCGCGCCACTGACCTTCTTCGGTTACGGCGCCCAGAACGGCTCTGGCAACAGCGTCGCCGACGACTTCGCGACCAACGGCATCTGGTCGGTCAACGCCATCGAGCTCTACTGCTACCAGACGACCGCCGTGGCGCCCTCGATCACCGGCGTGTTCCTCGAAATCTACAACGGCAACCCGTCCACCGGCGGCGTGCCGATCGTCGGTAGCCCGGGCTTCGCGACCAACCTCGTCGGCGCAGCGGGCTACGGCGTCTTCAACGGCTTCGACAACGTCTACCGCGTCCTGCCGACGACACTGACGGACACCACCCGCCGGATCCAGAAGGTGGTCGTGAGTTTCCCCGCGGCGCTGTCGCTGAACTCGGCGTCGATCGCGGGCGGACGCTACTACCTGCGCTACGCGTTCACCGGCTCGGTGGCATCCGGCCCATGGGTGCCCCCGATCACGATCGTCGGTTCCCCTGCCACCGGCAGCGGTGCCTTGCAGAACGTGGCCGGCCCGTGGAACCCGCTGGTCGACGGCACCGTCCCGCAGGGACTGCCGTTCCGCCTGATCGGCTCGTCCGGTTCGCCGGGACCGCTGGTCACCAACCTCGGCGGCGGCTGTACGGCGGCAACGCTCGACGTTCGCGGTGCTCTGCACGTCGGCGGCGTCGTGCACGTCGAGATGTCGGGCACAGCACCGTCGGCGACGCCGGTGGTCTTGCTGGGCGTCACCGATCCCGCCTTCTCGTTCCTGCCCGCGTGCAGTTGCGTGCAGCACGCTTCGCTCGAAGTGGTGCACGTCGGCAGCGCCTACACTTGGCAGGTGCCGATGGTGCCCTCGGCCGTCGGCTTCGAGTGCTACACCCAGGGTGTGCAGGTCGAGATCCCGGGATCGACCCTGCCGTGCGACCTCGGCCTCGGCTGGCGCTTCGGCCTGACCGACGGCTACAAGATCCGGTTCTGGTAACGAACGGAGCGCGCCGCCGGTGAGCCGCCGTGCCATCAGGCGCGGCGGCTCGCTCGTACAGCCGACGTCGCAGCCACCAGGCCGCCGCGCGCCGTCGATGCCTGACGCCACGATGCCCGCGCGCCGCTTCTCCGCAGCGCACCTCGTCGACCTGGGGGCGTTCCTGCTCGGCCTCGGGGTTGCTTGGGCGCTGGGCTGGCAGACGCGCGATCTGGTCTGGAGCCTGTGGTTGTCGAGCCTCGTCGTCGGCTACGCCACGCTGCTGCTGGCGATCGTGTTCGCCCGGCCCAGCGACGACTCGACGACACCCGCCATCATCACCAAGGTCTTCGTGCTGCTGTTCTTCACGGTGCACTTCGGCGGCTTCCACTTCGTGCACTCGGCATTCCTCGCGGCGTTCTTCCCGCTGACCGACGACTGGACCGCGATCGGGTCGACCTACGCCGTTGTGTTCCGCGAGTACTGGCCGTGGCTGTTCGCGGCCGCGATCGCCGAACGCCACGCCCTGCTGGACGCAGTGCTGCAACGAGCGAAGCCGCCCGCGGGCGACCGACCGACGCCGCTGCCGTTCGATACCGCCGGCCCCTACCGGAACGTGGTGCGCATGCACCTGCTGATCTTCGTGTTCGCCGGGCTCGCGCTCGCCGGCATCGGCGGCATCGGCGTCTACGCCCTCGTCTACGCCGCCTACTTCTGGCCGAGGCGGGGCGTCAGCGCGTCGCGCTGACGACGGCGGTCACGCCGTTCTGGACGGCGGAAACTGGAGCGGGTGAAGAGATTCGAACTCTCGACCCTCACGTTGGCAACGTGATGCTCTACCACTGAGCTACACCCGCTCACACGTACACTCGAACAGAACGCGCGCGGCGGGGTTGACCCGCCGCACGAGGGGGCGCATTCGTATGGATCCCGCCCGTGGATGTCAAGCGCACGAGCCCCCTTCCCCCGGCCCATCACGACGCCCCACCACGACCGCGCATGACCGAGCCGGCGCCAACGACACTCTCCCGCCTGCTGCTCCGTTCGGCTCGCGAACACGGTCCTCGCGTGTTCCTGCCGCGGCGACGCGCCGGCGACGCCAGCCCGGTGACGTTCGGCGAACTGCTCACCGACGTCGACGCGCTCGCGGTGGCGCTGCTCGACGCCGGCATCGCGCGCGGCGATCGCGTCGGTGTCATCGCCGAGAACCGCTACGAGTGGCTGCTCGTCGACCAGGCCCTCGCCAGCATCGGTGCGATCAGCGTGCCGCGCGGCTCCGACACCGCACCGCGCGAGCTCGAGTTCATCCTGCGCCACAGCGGCTGCCGGATGGTGTTCGCCGACGACGAGAAGGTGGCGAAGGAACTGCTCGGGCTGCGCGCGTCCCTGCCCGGCCTCGAACGCGTCGCGGTAATGCAGGATGCCACCAAGCTGGGCGACGCGCATACGCTCGGCGATCTGCTGCGCGCCGGAACCGCCGCCGCTGCGGCGAAGACCAGAACACTCGCCGCGGCGCGCGACCGCGTCACCGCCGACGACCTGCTGACGATCGTCTACACGAGCGGCACCACCGCCGATCCGAAGGGCGTGATGCTGACGCACGCCAACGTGCTCAGCAACGTGCGCGCGGTCACCGACGTGCTCGCCATCGAGCCGACCGACACCTTCCTGTCGGTGCTGCCGGCGTGGCACATGTACGAGCGCATCATGGACTACCTCGCGCTCGCGACCGGAGCTTCGCTCGTCTACACCGACCGCCGCCGCATCAAGGAAGACCTCGCGAACGTGCGCCCGACGGTGTTCGCGGCGGTGCCGCGCATCTGGGAGATGCTGCACGACGGCCTCGTCGGCCATGCCGCCAAGCTGGCCGGGCTGCGCGGCGCGCTGCTGCGCGCGGCGTTGCGGCTCTCGCGGCTCGTCGGCAGCGGCCGCGCGCACCTCGGCCAGCGCCTGTTGCACGCGGTCTGCGAACCGCTCGTGCTGCGCAAGGTGCGCTCGACGCTCGGCGGCCGGCTGCGGCTGTGCGTCAGCGGCGGCGGCGCCCTGCCGCGGCACGTCGACGAAACCCTGCTCGGCATCGGCCTGCCGCTGCGCAACGGCTACGGCCTGACCGAGACGAGTCCGGTCGCCTCCGTTCGCCTGCCGCACCAGACGCAACCCGGCCACATCGGCCCGCCGTTGCCGCACACGCGCATCGAGGCCCGCGCCGCCGATGGCACGCCGTGCCGCGTCGGCGAGACCGGGGTGCTGTGGATCCAGGGCCCGCAGGTGATGCGCGGCTACTACGAGAACCCGGCCCGGACCGCCGAAGTGCTGACGCGCGACGGCTGGTTCAACTCCGGCGACCTCGGGCACATCGACGCCGACGGCAACGTGTGGATCACCGGCCGCGCGAAGGACACCATCGTGCTCGCGGGCGGCGAGAACGTCGAACCGGAGCCGGTCGAGGCCGTGATCAAGACCTCGCCGTTGATCGAGCAGGTGGTCGTCGTCGGCCAGGACCAGAAGCACCTCGGCGCCCTGCTGGTGCCGCGCCTCGACGCGCTCGAGGCACGCATCCCGCGGACCGAGTGGGACGCGCGCGACGGCCTGCTGCACGGCCCCGCAGTGCACGCGCTGCTGCGCGGCGAACTCGACCGCCTGGTCGTGCGCGAAGCCGGCCTGCGGCCCTGCGATCGGGTCGCCGTGCTGCGTGTGCTCGCCGAGCCGCTGACGCCGGAGAACGGCCTGCTGACGCAGACCATGAAAGTGCGTCGCCACGTCGTGGCGCAGCGATTCGCCGGCGTGCTCGCGACGATGTTCTAGTCGTCGGCCGCGATCCGACCCGCGCGACCGAACGGCAACAGGCGTGGCAGCGCGTCGGCGGCGGCCGGCCCGAGTGCGCGCAACAGGGCGGCCAACCAGTCGCCGCTGCGCCGGCAGGCCTCGGCGAGGGCGACGCCGCGCGCCAGCGACGCCGCGATCGCGGCCGCCAGCGCGCATCCGGTCCCGCGCACCGGGCCGCACGGCAACCGCTCGCGACGGAACGCCAACCGCTCGCGTCCATGCCACAGCACGTCCTCGCAGTGCGGGGCGGCGTCGTGGCCGCCCTTCTGCAGCACGGCGCCCGCACCCGCGGCGAGCACGTTCCGAACGTCCCCGCCACCGAGCGCTCCGAGTTCGGGATGGTTCGGCGTCAGCAGCGTCGCCAGCGGCAGCAGCACTTCGCGGTAGGCGTCGACGAGTCCGGGCGGCGGCAGCAGCCCGCCGGCCGTCGCCGACAAGACCGGATCGATGACGATCGGCGCCCGACCGCGCAGCGGCGCCAGTTCGCGCGCGACGCCGCGCGCGAGCACCGGATCGCCGATCAGGCCGACCTTGACCGCGTGCACGTCGCCGTCGGCGAGCACGTCGTGCATGGCGCGGCGCCAGCAGTCTGCCGGCACCGGTTCGCTGCGGACGAAGCGCCGGCGGTTCTGCTCGGTCAGCAGCAGCGCGATCGGCAGTGGCTCGACGTGGTGCAACGCCGCGACCGTCGCGTCGACGGTGATGCCGGCACCACCGGAAGGGTCGAGGCCGCCGAGCAGCAGGACACGCGGGGTCACTGCACGAAGACGAGCGACGACCACGCGACGCGACCGCCGATCGTCAGATCGAACTGCTGCGTGCCGATCGGATGCGTCGCCGGAACGAACAGCGTCAGTTCGCGCGGCGTCACCGCGCCGAGCACGAGCGGCAGCCCGCCGAGCGTCGCCTGCACCGCGCCGATTCCGGGGAACGCGCCGCGCAGCGTGTGCCAACTGCCGACCTGCCACACCGACGGCACGGCGAACAGGGTCGCGCGGCCGAGCACGAGTTCGCGCGTGGCATCGGCGTCGACCTGTGTCATCCGGCCGTCGCCGTCGGCATCGACCGCAGGATCGTCGGCACCGAGTTTGTCGATCTGCCGCCGCACGTCGATCACGGTGCGAACCCCGTCGCGATCGCTGTCGCCCGGCAGTTCGCCGAGCACGAGCACCGGACCACCGACGCGCCCCGGCGACTCGACGCGAACTTGCGGACCCTGCCCGCCACCATCGGCGCGCAGCGTCCACGCATCGACGCCGGCGATGACCGCGGCGATCTCGGCGGAGAACCCTGCCGGATCCCCGGCCACCGTGCCGAGCACACGAAGGCGCGCTGTCCCGAACGCGGGCAGCGCCGCACCAGCCAGGACGAGCGCGAGTTCCCGATCGTCGGCGAGCACCGGCATCGGCCCGCCGACCTGCAGCGGCGCCACGCCATCACGCTCCCAGACGCAGCGCACCGCTGCGAGCCGCGCCGCGTTGTCTCCCGCACCCGCAAGCAGCACGCGCAAGCCGTCGACGTGGAGCTGGCGATCGGTCAGGTTGTCGAGACGCGCGTTGAGCAGTTCGCGTTCGCCGTCGCCGACGCCGCGCGTGATCACCGGCGGATCACCGCTCGCGCGCATGCCCTCGCCGAGATTCGCCAGCAGGTCGAACTTGACGACCATGCCGTTCTCGACGCCCGCCATCTGCGGCTGGAAGCCCGGCGGCTGCAGCACGAGGTCGGGGCTGAACGTCCAGCCGCCGAGCATGGCGACGCCGTTGCCGGCGAGGGCGATGCAGCGCAGCGCGTCCTGCCCGGCGCCGCCGAGGTAGGTGCCGTAGCCGACACTCCAGGTGCCGCCGTTGGCGGACAGCCGCAGCACGAACGCGTCGAGCACCCCGCCGGCGTGCGCAACCTGCACGGCATCCGGCGTCAGCGGGAACCCGGGCCCGGCCTCGCCGACCACCACCACGTCGTTGGCCAAGCTCGCGATGCCGCGGATGCGGTCGTTGCCGCTGCCGCCGAGGTAGGTCGAGTACACGAGCGACTGGCCGTCCGGCGTCAGAGCCGCGAGGAACCCGTCGTTGCCGCCGATGCGCTGCGGCCAAGGCGCCCCGGGCGTGGTCGTCAGGTCGGCGGACTGCGTCGTGCCGCCGACCCAGATCCTGCCGTCGCGATCGCGATGGACCGCCATCGCGCTGTCGAAACCACTGCCGCCGACGTAGGTCGAGAAGACGAAGGCAGAAGCCTGGGCATTCAGCCGCGTGACGATCGCGTCGGCGCCGCCCGGGTTGGACGGGCGCAGGGCTCCGGGCGTCGTCGGATAGCCGGGACCGAGCGAGTAGCCGCCGACGATGACGTCGCCGCTGTTCGAGTCGAGGGCGAGGCTGAGGAACTGATCGTTGAACGGCCCGCCGACGAACGTTCCGGCGAGCAGCACCTGCTTGTCGCTGGCGATGCGGACGACGAAGCCGTCCGACTGTGCGCCCGCCGGTCCGCCGAGCAGCGACTGGGCAGCGTTGCCGCCGACCGGGAAGTCGTGCGAGCTCGTCCAGCCGGCGACCACGGCTGCTCCGGTCGAGTCGATCGCGACCGCCTCGGCGACATCGTCGAAAAGGCCGCCGAGATACGTCGACGCCTCGAGCACATCGCCCGCGGGTCCGAGACGGGTCACGAAGCCATCGCCGACGGAGATGAACGGACTGTTGCCGCCGTAGGAGGGCTGCAGCGCGCCGGGCGTGACCGGGAAGTTGGTCGATCGGGTGACGCCGACGACGGTCGCGGCGTCCCCGGGCCCGAGGGCGATCGCGCGCGCTTCGTCGGTGCTGCTGCCGCCGAGGTAGGTCGCGAACTGCAGCGTCTGGCCGTCCTCGGCCAACCGCGCGACGTACGCATCGACGCCGCCAATGGTCTGGAAGACGCCGGGCGTCACCGGGAAGTCGGTCGAGCCGGCGAGGCCCGCGACCCACACGCCGACGCCCTCGCGCCACGCGAGACCGTTGACGGTGTCCGTCGAACCGCCGCCGAGGAACGTGCCCCAGACGACGCCGGGGTCGACGACGGCGGCAAACGCGGGATCGAGGTCGGCGGCGGCGAACCCGTAGCAGTTGTCGCCGAGCAGGCGGAATGCGACGCGCAGCGGTCGCTGCCCATCCGGCGTCAGCTGCCAGGCGATCGGCGCCTCTTGCACGAGCTCCCCGGCTTCGCCCAACCCGGCAAGGGATGCGCACAGGCGGCCGGCATCGTCGATGCGAAGCGAAGTGACGCCCTCGCAGCGGGCCACGAAGCACGCGAGGTCGGCGCCGGGCGCGAGCAACAGGTCGTACTCGAACGCGCCGCGGCGACCTGCCGGCAGCGGCCGGAACGCGACGTCGATGCCAGGATGCACGCCGCGCATCACGACGCGCTCCCACGCCGGCACGTTGGTGCGATGCTGCGCCGCGTCGCCGATCAGGAAGTGGCGCCGCGTCGTCAGTTCGCCCTCGCTCGCGAACTCGGGGGTCGCGGCGCCGAGGAAGTGCGTGCGCACGACGCACCCGGCCTGCTCGCGCGGCCGGCCATCGTCGGACCGCGACTGCCACCGCTCGAACCGCAGTGTGAACCCGTCGTCGTGCAGCCAGCCGGTGGTGTCCCCGAAAGCCGTGAAGCGGACCTGCTCGTCCCACTGCCCGACGTTCGGCACGAACTGCACGCGCGCCATCGCTGCCACTGCGGCGTCGCGCACGGCGGCCGGCGCCTGGGCGGGCGGCGCTTGCACAGGCAGGGTGCCGGGGTCGCGGGGCGACGAACTGCGCCAGGCGACGACGGCCGCTCCCACCAGCAACAGGGCTGTCGCGGACAGACGCATGCGAGGGCCCTTCAGCATACGGCGCGCGACGGCGAATGCCGCCCGGACGGTGGGTTGCCGCCCCGACCTGGGCCCGCTCGCCCGCTGCCGGGCAGCCGTTCAGTCGTCCTTGTCGCCGAGCGTCGCCGCGTTGCCGCCCGAAGCGCCCATGGCAGCGAGCACATTGCGTTCGAGCCGCCGCTCCAGCCGGCGCAACGCCCGCGGGTCGGACGAGTCGAGCACCACCGAGCCGCCGGCGACCGCGCCGTGGCCCCCGCAGCTGCCCTTCTCCCCTTCGAGGCCGGCCCGGATCAACGACCAGGCGTCGATGCCGACCTCGGTCCGAACGGACACGTAGTAGTTGGCGCCGACCAGGCCGCCGCAGAACACGGCGCGCACGCCTTCCATGCGCAGCAGCATGTCGGCGACTTCGGCGACCATCTCGGCGCTCGACGTGCGGCCGAGCGAGCAGAGCGTCAGCCCGTCGTAGAGGCGCACCTTCGACAACGCCTGCTTGAGCGCCTGGAAGTACACGACCGGCAGCCGCGGGTTGGTGATCGCCGCGAGCTTCTTGCGGTCGATGCGTGGCGAGAGGAACTCCCACGCCCGTTCGTCGAGTTCGCTGACGTTGCGCGACAGGTCGGCGGTGTCGGTGCGGATGCCGTAGGCGAGCGCCGTGGCGCACGTGGCACTGGGCTGCACGCCCGCCGCGAGCAGGTGTCCGGCGACGATCGAACTCGTCGCGCCGATCTCCGGGCGCACGTCGAAGAATGCGACCGTGTCGGGTCCGGCCGTCGCGTCGGCGCAGACGTGATGGTCGATCACGATGTCGATCCCGAGACCTGGGGGCAGGTGCGTGTGGCCGAAGCCGGGTTGCGTGTCGACGAGGGCCACACAATCGAAGTCGGCCAGCCGCACGGTCTCGATCGGGTCCATCTCGATGCCGAGTTCCCGCACCATGGCCTGGTTCTCGGCGCGAAGGACCTTGCCGGTGATCGCCAGTCGCCCATCGATGCCGGCCGCAAGCCTGGCGAACTCGAGCAGGCCGACGGCGCCACCGAGCGAGTCCGGGTCCGGATTGTTGTGCGTCAGCACCAGCAGCCGCCGCCGACGGCGCAGCAGCTCGCGCAGGGCGTGCGTTCGCGTGTCGCCGGCGACGCCGGAGGCCACTTTGCTGAGCGGTTTGGGGTTCATCGGAACGGAGGGGCCGACGCAGCCTACGCAAGAGGATCGGCCGGGCGGCCAGCCGCCCTGGAACTACAGGCCGTACTTGTCGAGGCAGGAACGGACACCTGGCAGTTCGGCGGGGGCGATCCCGACATCGAGTTCGACCACTGCCGGCAGGGCCGGGCCGAGGCGCGGTACATAGGTGGCAAGCAGCCCGTAGTCCACCCCGCCCGCCCCCGGGGGCAGGTAGAGGCCATCGGGGCTGCCATCGCCCAACGTCATGCCCCGACAGCGGTTGGCGAAGGCCTCGAGCCACTCGCCCTGATCCTCGAGGCCGACCTGGGAACGCCGTGCGCACAGCCCGGCGTCATGCCAGTAGCCAAGCCGTAGGCTGCCGAGATCCTCGGTCAGGTCGCGCAGCGTCGCCGGATCGGCCAGGGCGCGCAGGCTGCGGCTGGCCGTCAGGCAGAACTCGATGTCGGGGAACGACCGCACGAGCGCGAACACCTCGCGGCAGGCACGGTCGAGCGCCGCGTTGCGGCCGACCTTGCGCCGCGCCTGCAGGGCGTCGACCCGTTCGCGCGTCCAGCCGACGTTGGGGTCGCCGAGATCCTCGGCCTCGACTTCGCCGGTGACGGGCACGACGCCCGGGTCGAACACGACCACCGGGCAGCGCAGGCGATGCGCCGTTGCCACCGCCAGCTCGATCGCCAGCCGCGCGGCGCGTCGTTCGGAGTCCTTCGCCGAGCAGAACCCCGCGGTCGGCGAAACTTCGGCGAGCGGATTGCCCGCCCGCACCGCGGCAACCCGCACGGGCAGGTCCGCGGCGGCGGCGTGCAGCGCGGTCCAATCGGTGGCGCGTGGGCCCGGTGACACCGCCAGTCCAGCGAACTTCGCCTCCAGCACCGACAGCCACAACCGGCGCGGATCCGACGGCCCGTGCACCGTCGCCCACGCCGAACCCAGGAAACGCTGCACGGGCATGGGAGGGTTGTCGAAGCGGCGACCCGCGGTAGCGTGCCGGGTCGCGTCTCGTCGCCCACGTTAGCGGAGCACCCCCGATGAACAGAAGCCTCGTATTGCCGGCGTTGGTCCTGTTGAGCAGCCTGGTCGGTTGCCGCGCGCAGGAGGATCGCAAGGCGTTGCAGAACTCGGTCACCAAGCTCGAGCAGCGACTCGTGCGCATGGACGAGTACCTGAAGTCGCTGCAGCAGGGCGAAGCGGACAAGCGCGCCCAGCAGGCGCGACAGACCCAGGAACGCGAGGCGGAACTGCAGCAGCTGCGCGAGCTGCTCGCGCAGCACGAGCGGCAGGCGAAGGAGCGCGCGCAGGCGGTGGAGCGGCAGACCGTCGAGATGGAGCGCCAGCGCGCGAAGGTGCAGGAGCAGTTCGCCAAGGAGCGGGCCGCAGCCGAGAAGCAGCTCGCCGACGAACGCGCGCAGATGCAGCGCCAGGTCGAGAGCGAACGCGCCGCGCTGCACGACGAGGTCCGCAAGGCCAGGCAGGCCGCCGAACAAGCCGAGCAGCGCGGCCGAGAGGTGGCGGAGCGCCATCGGGCGGAGCTGGAGCGCGCGCAGGCGCGGCAGGGCGAACGCGAAGGCGTGGTCGAGAAGCTGGCGGCCGAGCGCCGCGAGGTCGAGAAGCTGCGCGCCGCGGTGCAGCAGGACGTGGCGCGAGTCCGGGAAACCGCCGCGGCCCAGACCGAACGCGTGGCCGCCGTCGCCAAGGCCGCCGAGAGCAGCGTCGCCGCCGAACGCCGAGCCCGCGCGCAGGCCGAGGAGGCCGAACAGCTGCGCGTGCAGAACGCACGCCTGAAGAACCGCCTCGCCGAGCTCGAGCGCGAACTCGCCGCGAGGGCCGCCGCCCACGCGCACACGCACGCGCACGCCGAAGCACCACCCGCCACCGCAGCGGCCCCGGGCTCGATCGTCGTCAACAACGAGGAAGGCCAGGTGCACTTCCACTTCCATGGCCCGACGCCGCACGTCGTGATGCCGAAGGCCGCGCCCGCGCCGTCGTCGATGTCGAAGCCGAGCAAGGTCGATGGCGCAGGCGAGTTCCTGCTGCTCCAAGAGAGCAAGTCGGCGCCGAGCAAGCCGAAGGCCGACGCTCCGCCGAAGAAGAAGGCCGAGGCCCCCGAGAAGAAGATCAACGAGTGACGGCGGCCCGGCCGCGTCAGCCGTCGTAGGGCGCCAGCAGTTCTTGCAGCCGCTGCAGCGCGCGCATGTGCAGCGAGCGCACCGTGACCTCCTTGGCGTAGCCGAGCACCGGCATGATCTCGGCGTAGCTCTTGCCCTGGAACAGGCGCATCTCGAGCACGCGCTTGTGCTTGTCGCTGAGTTCGCCGAGCGCCTTCTCGAGCGCGTCGCGCAGCTCGGCGCAGCGCACCAGCATGCTCGGCCGCGGGAACCGGTCGTCGGCGAAACGTTCGCGGCCACCGGTCTCGTCGAAGTCGCCGAGGTGCCTCTGGCGACCGCCGCCGCGCTTCTTCGCGCGCGTGCGACGCCAGTAGTCGTTGAGCTTGCGGTGCGCGATCATGCGCACCCAGCCGGAGAACGACGCGCCGGGCTCGACGCGGAACTCGTGGATGTCGCGGAAGACCTGCAGCAGCACTTCCTGCGTCAGGTCGTCGAGGCTCTTGTCGGCCGGCCAGTTCTGCCCGCGCGTCGCCTCGTCGACCCAACGCACCATCTTGTCGTGCAGGTTCGACCACGACAGGTCGGCATCCCCCTCGCCCTGCACGTTCTTGACGTAGCGCAGCGTGCTGGACAACGGCGGCTCGGGATCCTCTTTGCGCGTGGGCACCATGCGGGCGGCGAGTGTAGCCTGCGGCCGTGATCGCCGTCGTGCAGCGCGTCGCCGAAGCCAGGGTCCTCGTCGCCGGCGAATGCGTCGGCCAGATCGAGCGCGGCCTGCTGGTCCTGCTCGGCGTCGAACATGGCGACACCGACGCCGATGCCGATGCGACCGCCAAGAAGGTCGCCGCCCTGCGTGTGTTCCCGGGCCGCACCCCCACGGACCTCGCCGTCGGCGACGTCGGCGGCGGTTGCCTCGTGGTGAGCCAGTTCACCCTCGCTGCCGAGTTGGGCTCCGGCAACCGCCCGGACTTCACGGCCGCCGCGCCGCCCGAAGCCGCGGCCGGCCTCTGCGCGCGCGTCGTCGAACGCCTCGCCGCCGCCGGCGTGCCGGTCGCGACCGGACGATTTGGCGCGTCGATGCGCGTCGAACTGGTCAACGACGGCCCGTTCACGCTGGTGCTGACGGTGCGCGGCGGGCGCGTCGTCGCTCGGCGGCCCGACGCGTGACGCGCCGGCCCCGCGCGACGGACGCTTTCCGCGCCGCGGACCCGTCTGCATGATGGCCACCGCGCGATGCACGTCCTCTTCCTCGCCCCCGACACGCACGTCTACAACCACGGCTTCGTGCGGGCCCTGAAGGACCTCGGCGTGAAGGTGTCGGCGATCGGCGCCGCCGCGAACGAGAAGGTGGCGCCGGCGGTGCGGCACCTGCTCGACGGCTACCGCGCCTGCGACCGGCTGCTCGAGGAGCAGGCCCTGCTGCGCTGCGCTCGCGAACTCGCGACCCCGTCGTTCGACCGCATCGAGACGATCGACGAACCGCTGGTCGAGCCCGCGGCGGCGCTGCGCGAACAACTCGGCGTGCCCGGCCTGCCGTTGCGCACGGCGCGCCTGTGCCGCGACAAGGTCGCGATGAAGGAGTTCCTGCGCGCCAACGCGATCCCGTGCGCGCAGTCGGCCGCGGTCGGCAGCGCCGCCGAGGCGCTCGCGTTCGCCGAGCGCGAGGGCTATCCGGTCATCGTGAAGCCGATCGCCGGCTTCGGCGCGCTCGGCACGTTCCGCTGCGCCGATGCGCGTGAGCTCGAAGCCGCCATCGCCAAACTGAAGCCGACGGCGACGCATCGTGTCGCGATCGAGGAGTTCATCGACGGCCACGAGGGGTTCCTCGACACCCTGTGCGACGGCGACGGCGTGCGGCACGAGTTCGCGTCGCACTACTACCCCGGCTGCCTCGAGGCGGCCCAGCATCGCTGGATCTCGCCACAGATCGCGGTGACCAACCGCATCGCGCAGTCCGGCTACGACGAAGTGCGCGCGCTGAGCAGCAAGGTGATCGCAGCGCTCGGCATCCGCAACGCGGCGACGCACATGGAGTGGTTCTTCGGCAAGAAGGGCCTGAAGTTCGGCGAGATCGGCGCCCGGCCGGCGGGCGAGAAGATCTGGGACATGTACGGCGTCGCCAACGAGTTCGACGTCTACCGCGAATGGGCGCTGGCGATCCTCGGCCGGCCCTCGCAGCAACGACCATCGCGGCGCTACGCCGCCGGTTCGATCCAGATCCGGCCGAGCCAGGACGGCCACTACGTCGGGCATCGCGGACTCGAAGCGGCGTGGGAACGCTGCGGCAGCGCGATCTACGAGCACTCGACGCCGGCTCCCGGCACGCCGACCAAGGGGCTCGACAAGGGCTGGCTCGTGAACACCTGGTTCCGCCTGCGCCACGAGGACTACGACACTGTGCGCAGTCTCATGACGTTCCTCGGCGAGACCGTGAAGGCCGACGCGCGCTGACGCGCGACGGCGATCGGGTCACGCCAGGCCCATGTCGTCCATGTCCTCTTCCTCGAACCCGAGGTAGTGCGCGAGTTCGTGGTAGAGCGTGATGCGGATCTGCTCGATCAGGTCGGCGCGGTCCTTCGCGGCGCGCTCGAGGTTGCGCTGGAACAGGAAGATCGTGTTGGGGCGCAACTGCGGCAGGTCGAACGAACTCGTCTCCGGCAGCGGCACACCGTCGAACAAGCCGAGGATGTCGGGGCCGACTTCCTCGCGATCCGGCCCCTCGGCCAGCCTCGCGTCGGGAACGTCCTGCACGACGACCGGCACGCGGTCGAGGCTCTGCCGGAACTGCCGCGGCAGCTTGCGCGCCGCCTTGCGCACTTCGCGGTCGAAGTCGGCGCGGCTCATGCGCACGGGCGGCGGATACTTGTCCGGCAGTGCGGCTGCCGCGCGCAGGAAGAACGGCTCGGCGTCGTCGAAGCGCCCGCGCCGCTCGAGCAGGATGCCATGCACGACGTCGGCGTCGGGCACGGCACCCGGCACCTCGCGCGCAGCCTGCACCGCCACTTCGGCTTCGTCGAAGCGCCACTGCAGGAACAGGCTCATCGCCAACCAGCATCGCGACGACGGGCAGTCCGGGTCGCGCGCCAACACCGAGCGAAAGGCCTGTTCCGCTTCCGCGGCCCGCCCGAGCCCGATGCACGCATCGCCGCGCAGGAACTGCAGGTCGACCGCGTTGCCCTGGCCGTCCGCGAGCGCTTCGTCGATCGCGGCCAGCGCTTCCTCCATCTTGTCCTCGTCGAGCAGTTCCTCGATGCGCTGCATCACCGGATCGCGGCCGGGCTGGCCGTCGTCGTCCGGTGGCACGATGCCGAGCGGTTCGAGATCCATGGGGGCGAGAAGACTAGCGCGCACCACGCGGCTGGCGGCAGGCGAGGCGCGGGTTATGCTGCGGCTCTCGGAGTGCTCCGCCAGGTCATTCGCATGCCTCAGTTCCAACGCATCGTCTGTCCGACCGACTTCTCGCCGACCGCCGACGCCGCAGCGCGACACGCCGTCAGTCTGGCGCGCGCCTACGGCGGACAACTGACGCTGCTGCACGTGTTGCCGCAGTTGCACTACCCGCTGCGAGGCCTCGGCATGTCGGCGATCCCCCACTTGCAGCAGGACCTGCACGAGCGCGCGAAGGAACGACTGAAGCAGGCGGCTGCGGCGCTGGGCAACGGCACGATCCGGCTCGAGCTGCGCGACGGCGAGGCCTACGAGCAGGTGCTGGCGTGCGCCAAGGAAACGCAGGCCGACCTCATCGTGATCGGCACGCACGGCCACACGGGGCTCAAGCACGCCCTGCTCGGCAGCACGGCCGAACGCGTCGTGCGGTTGTCGGAGTGCCCCGTGCTCACCGTCCGCACTCCGCACTGATTCGCGGCGCCGCGGCCCAGCCCGCGACGGCGCCACGCATGCGTCGCGCGGGCCGCCTGTTGGCATCGAAGGTTCACGCTCGCTTCGCCGAGCGTTCGCGTCGCGGCGCCATCCTGGGGTCATGGGCCTGGACGCACTGTTGTTGGTCGCCGTCGGCGGCGCCTTCGTGCTGGTGGCGAAGGCACGCACTGTCGTTCGCTTCACCGCAACCACGAAGGCCTTGCGGGCGGTGCACAACGCACCGGCGCAGCGCTAAGCTGCCGCGCCCCGGCGTGCACGGACGTGCCGTGCGCGCGGGATCGCGTTCCCCCGGAGCCATCCATGCTTCTCACCCTTGCCACCGTACTGGCGTTCACGCCTGCACCACTTCCCCAAGGCCCCTCGACGGCGCCCGTCGTCATCAACGAGATCAGCTACGACGACGACAGCACCGACAATCTCGAGTTCATCGAACTCTGGAACCGCACCGGTGCGCCCGTGGACATCTCGGCGTGGGTCCTGCGCGGCAGGGAAGGCACGGCGGGGGGAGCGGCCAATCTCATCTACACGTTCGCGGGAGCTGCCGGCTCCGGCACGACGGTGATCGCGCCCGGCCAGTACCTGCTGCTGTCCAACGCCGGGATCGCGGGCCCGGGCGGCCAAGTACCGAACCACAACCCGGCGTTTGTGCTCGTGAACGACTTCCTCGAGAACGGCGGCGGGACAGGCACCCCCGGCTCGGATGGCGTGACCCTGGACGACAATCTCGGCAACGTCATCGACGCCGTCGTCTGGGAGTACGCCGGCTGGACGAACCCCGTGCCCGCGTGGCTCGAGGGACAGGGCCTGCAAGGCGGTAACCAGCTGAACGCCGCGCCGCTCGGTCGTGGCAGTCTGTCGTGGCAGCGCTGGCTCGACGGCTACGACTCGAACGACAACGGCTACGACTTCTGCACGATGGAATGGACGCCGGGCGCCGCCAACGGCTCGGCCAACGTCCTGCCGTTGCCCATCGTCCTGAACTGCGACGGGGCGGTGCTGAGCACCATCAGCGGTCCGCTGTCGAGTTCGTTCGTGCTGCCGACGATCTACGATCCGATCGCGGTGACGACGTCGGGTGCGGGCCTGTGGTCGCTCCCCCCGTCCCCGCAGGGCGGCAACGTCGCGGCGCTGCACGACACGACCGGCGGCGGCAACTGCCACACGAGCCTCAATCCCGTCGGCACGGACTTCCTGGTCGAGACCTGGGTCTACATTGCAGGCGGCAACCCGATCCTGCCGGCCAACGAGAAGGAATCGTGGGCGATCGGCATCGGCCACGGCGACAGCTTCGCGCACCCCATCGACGTGGCGGGCACCTACTACCCCGGCCTGCTCTGCACGATCGGCAACGGCCCGAGCCTGACCGGTGTCTGCTGGGTCGCCTACAACACCACGACGCAGACCGATCTCTACCTCGTCGACATGAACAACGGCGGCTCCGGGTTCACTGTCATCGCTGGCCCGATCACCGCGACGCCTGGCACCAACGACGGGTGGCAACGCCTGCGCCTGCGCGGCTCCGGCAGCAACATCGTCGGCAACTTCGGCGGTGACTACGGCCGCGACAACGGCCAGCGCTTCACGGCGACCGTGACCCCGCGCAAGCTCGGCCACGTCTACCTCCAGTACCGCGAGTGCATCCTCGCCAACGCCAACATGCGGCCGCTGGTGATCGACCGGCTGGAGATCTACGGCGCCGTCGACCCGAGCGTGTTCTTCACGGGCACCGGTTCGCCGACGTCCGTCGGCAACCCGGTGATCGGCACGAGCGGCGCGCCCCAGGTCGGCAACGCGAGCTTCCAGATCACCGCGAGCAACATGAACCCGCTCGTCGGCGGGGGCTTCGGCTTCATCTCGCTGGACCTCAACTTCCTGATCCCGGGCGGCTCGCCGGTCCCCGGCACGCAGCCGTCGCTGCTGCTCTACGCGTTCCCGACGATCCTCGAGACGGTTCTCACCAGCAACGGCACTGCCTTCCTCCCGATCCCGCTGCCGCCGTCGAACGCGCTGGCCACGGCGATCCTGGCCGCGCAGTGGTTCAGCTACGACCCGGTCTTCCTGGGTGCCTACAACCTGCCAGTCGGCAGCTCGGGCGGCGCGCAGATCACCGTCGGCAACTGAGGTTCGCCGAGGCGACGCCGCGCACACGCCGGCGTCGCCCCTTGCCGACCGCTGGGAAGACTCAGCCGCGCGCCGTGCCCCAACGACGGTGCAGCGCGCGCTCGATCGGCAGGAACAGCAGGCGGTCGACGATCAGGCCGACGGCCATGATCGCGAGCATCACGCCGAGCACCTGTTCCATCGCGTGCAGTTCGCGGCCGTAGTGCAGCAGGTGGCCGAGACCGAACCCGGTCAGCACCGTGACGTAGATCTCGGCCGCCATCAACGAGCGCCACGCGAACGCCCAGCCCTGCTTCATGCCGCCGATCACGAACGGCAGCGACGCCGGCAGCACGACGCGCAGCAGTGTGTGCACGGGGCCCGAGCCCATCGTCCGCGCCGCGCGCACGTAGATCGGCGGCACGTTGCGCACGCCGTCGGCGGTCGCCAGCAGGATCGCCCACAGCGTCCCCATCACCACGACGAACCCCATCGCGGTCTCGGTCTGGCCGAACCACACCAGCGCCAGCGGCACCCAGCAGACGCTCGGCAGCGTCTGCAGCCCGAGCGCCAGCAGCCCGAGCGTGTCCTGCAGCAGCCGGCTGCGCGATGTCAGCAGGCCGAGCGGGATGCCGAGGCAAAGGCCGACGCCGTAGCCGAGCAGCAGGCGCCGTCCGGTCACGATCACGGCGTCGAGCAGCGAGCCGTCGGCGATCGCGCCGCGCAGCCAGCCGGCGATCGTCATCGGCTGCGGCATCAACGTGTCCGACCACAGCCCGGCGTCGCCGCCGAGCTGCCAGCCGGCCAGCAGCGCGCCGAACACGACGATCGCGATCAGCGCCCGCTTCATGGCGCCCCGTTCCCCGCCGGGGAATGCTGCGCCCGCAGCAGGGCGGTGGCCGCGCGCGCGATCTGGGCGACGCCAGCGTCGTTGATGTCGCGCGGCCGCGGCAACGGCACGTCGACGATCTGGCAGATGCGCCCCGGGTGCGGCGACATCACGACGATGCGGTCGCCGAGGCAGGCCGCCTCGCGTACGTTGTGCGTCACGAACAGGATCGTCTTGCGACGCTTGGTCTGGATGCCCTGCAGGTCGGCGTAGAGTTGTTCGCGCGTCATCGCATCGAGCGCCGAGAACGGCTCGTCCATCAGCAGCACGCGCGGGTTGGGCGCCAAGGCCCGCGCCAACGACACGCGCTGGCGCATGCCTCCCGACAGTTCGTGGATCGCGGCGTGCTCGAAGCGTTCGAGGCCGACGAGCTTGAGGTAGTAGCGGGCGACTTCGCGCCGCGCCTTGCGATCGAGGCCGGGCTTGAGCTCGAGCCCGAACATCACGTTGCCGAGCGCATCGCGCCACGGGAACAGCGCCGCCTCCTGGAACATCACCATGCGGTCGCGGCTCGGGCCGACGACCGCTTCGCCGCACGCGTGCACGCTGCCGCCATCGGGCTGCTCGAGTCCGGCGACGACGTTGAGCAACGTCGACTTGCCGCAGCCGCTCGGCCCCAGCAGGCAGACGAACTCGCCCGGCGCCACGTCGAGCGACACGTCGTCGAGCACCAGCAGCTCGCTGCCGCGCGAACGGAAGAACTTGCGCACGCCTTGCAGCCGCAGTTCCGGCCCCGCGTCCGGTGTGGGCACGCCCGTCGTCTCGCTCATGGCTGCACCACCAGCAGTCCGGCGAGGTCCGGGGGCGTGGCGAGCAGACCGGCGTCGCGCGCGGCCTCGACGAACGACGCCAACGCCTCGCGACGCGCCACGTCGGTGAAGCGCAGCCGCGGCCACGCCGCGGCGATCAGCTCGGCCGGGATCGGCCGCCGGGTCAGCGCCGACAGCTCGTCGACGACACGCTGGCGGGCCGCCGCCGGCTCCTGCTGCAGGAACGCCGTGAGTTCGCGGTGCGCCGCGACGAGCTGCCGCGCCACTTCCGGCCGCTCGGCGAGGAGCTTCGCGCTGCACGCCAGCACCGTGGTCATCGCGTCGGTCTCCTCGACCAGCACACGGCCGTTGGCTTCCCGCACGAGCCGCGAAACCCAGGGCTCCACGGTCCATGCCGCGTCGATCTCGCCCTTCTGGAACAGCACGAGCTGGTCGGGGTTCGCCGTCGGCACCACCGTCACGTCGCCCCCCGTCTGCGTGACGGTGAAGCCCTGCCGCCGCAACCACGCGCGGCAGGCGACGTCCTGCGTGTTGCCGAACTGCGGCGTCGCGATGCGCCGGCCGCGCAGGTCGCCCGGCGCTTCGATCCCGGCCCCGGCCCGCACGACGAGCGCAGCCCCACCATCGGTCGCGCCGGCGAGGATGCGCACCTCGCGCCCCTTCGAACGCGAGTAGGCGTTGAGCGCCGGGTTGGGACCGACGTAGGTCGCGTCGAGCGACCCCCAGAGCAGCGCTTCCATCGCCGTCGGCCCGGCGTGGAACACGTACCACTCGACCTTGACGTCGGGGCCGAGGTGCCGTTCGAACACGCCGTCGCCATGCCGGGTGCCGTGGTGACCCAACAGGCCGTGCGCGTGCGTCACGTTCGCGAAGTGGCCGAGCCGGACGACACGGCGACCGTCGGTGGACTCCGTGCCGCAGGCGGCCATCACGCCGAGCGTGGTTGCCGTCGCCAACCAGAGCAGGCAGCGTAGGAACGTCATCGCAGCCACGGGGTCCGAAGGGATCGGACGGGGCCGGCCTGCCGCGTGAAGCAAACCGGGGGAACCTCGCCCCGACGCGCACGAGCGCGCGAGCCCTCGATGCCAACGCGATCACGGCCGATCGCCGATCCCCGCAACGCGCCATCGCCATCGCGACAACGCGCCGGCAACATGACCGCCGCATGATCGCCCGCAGGCACCTCGCGTTCCCGGCCCTGGTCGCACTCGCCGCTCCGTCGCCGGCCCAAGGCGAAGCCAGGTCGCCGATGTTCGTGGCGCCCGCGAGCGAGGACGCGAAGGCACAGCAGCGCACCTTCCGGCTCGCGACGGGCCTCACGTGCGAACTGGTCGCCGCCGAGCCCGACCTCTGCAACGCCGTCGCGTTCGCGATCGACGGCAAGGGCCGCTGCTGGGTCGCCGAGACGTTCCGCATCAACGACGGCGTCTTCGACACCCGCAACTACATGCAGTGGAAGGACGACGACCTCGCGTGCCGCACGGTCGCCGACCGGATCGCCAAGTACGGCAAGCACATCGCCGCCGACATCCCGAAGTACGCCGCCTACTCCGAGCGCATCCGCCTGCTCGTCGACAGCGACCGCGACGGCGTGTTCGACCGCTCGACGGTCTGGGCCGATGGCTTCCACGACCTGGCCGACGGCATCGCATCCGGCGTGCTGCCGGTCGGCGACGACGTCTGGTTCGCCAACATCCCGAAGCTCTGGCGGCTGCGCGATCGCGACGGCGACGGCAAGGCCGACGAACGCACCGCCGTGCACGACGGCTACGGCGTGCACACCTCGCTGATCGGCCACGACCTGCACGGACTGATCGTCGGGCCCGACCGGCGGCTCTACTTCTCGATCGGCGATCGCGGCTTCCACGTGCAGCAGGGCGAACGCACGCTGGCGTTCCCCGACGAAGGCGCGGTGCTGCGCTGCGAACTCGACGGCAGCGACCTCGAGGTCGTGCACCGCGGCCTGCGCAACCCGCAGGAACTCGCGTTCGACGCGCACGGCGACCTGTTCACCGGCGACAACAACAGCGACGGCGGCGACAAGGCGCGCCTGGTGCAGATCGTGCCCGGCGCCGACAGCGGCTGGCGCATCGGCTTCCAGTGGCTCGACGACCGCGGCGCCTGGAACCGCGAGAGCATGTGGAAGCCGCGCCACGCCGGCACCCCGGCCGGCATCCTGCCGCCGATCGCGAACTTCGCCGACGGCCCCTCGGGGCTCGTGTTCGATCCGGGAGTCGGCCTGCCCGAACGCTTCCGCGGCTGCTTCTTCCTGTGCGACTTCCGTGGCGGCGCGAGCAACAGCGGCGTGCACGCGCTGCGCCTGCAGCGCGCGGGCGCGGGCTTCGAACTCGCGAGTGTCGACCAGGTGATCTGGCACGTGCTGGCCACCGACGTCGACTTCGGCCCCGACGGCTCGCTCCACGTGCTCGACTGGGTGTCGGGATGGAACAAGAGCGGCAAGGGTCGGGTCTGGCGCGTGCGGTCGCCGCAGATGGCGAACGACTTCACGCTGCGCGCGACGGCGCAGATCCTCGGCGACGCCGACCTGAAGTCGCGCGGCCCGGCGGCGCTGCAGGCGCTGCTCGCGCATCCCGACCGGCGCGTGCGCCAGCAGGCGCAGTTCGCGCTCGTCGACCTCGACGCGCACGAGACCCTGCTCGCGACCGCGAACGACCAGGCCTCGCGCCTCGCCCGGATCCACGCGATCTTCGGGCTCGGCGTGCTCGGCCGCCGCGACCCGCAGCGGCTCGACGGCGTCCCCGCGTTGCTCGCCGACGGCGACGCCGACGTGCGCGCGACGGCAGCCCGGGTGTTGGGCGACGCCCGCGTCGCCTCGGCCGTCACGCCGCTGCGCAAGCTGCTCGCCGACGGCAACGCGCGCGTGCAGCGCGAGGCAGCGCTGGCGCTCGAACGGCTCGGCGCTGCCGCGGCGCCGGCCACCGAGGCCCTGCTCGAGTTGCTGGCGCGCAACGACGACCGCGACGCCGTGCTGCGCCACGCGGCTGTGTTCGCCTTGGCCGCGGCCGCGCCCGCGGAACGCCTGCACCGCGCCCTCACCGACGAACATCGCGCCGTGCGACTGGGCGCCGTGCTCGCGCTCGGCCGGCGCGCCGACGCCGCGATCGCTGCCGCCCTCAAGGATGCCGACGCCGGCGTGCGCGCGGCGACCGCGCGCGCGATCTACGAGACGCCGATCCCGGCGGCGATGCAGGCGCTGGCGCTGCTCGCCTACGACGACTTCGCCGACACCGACGCCATCGACCGGCGCGCGATCCAGGCGAACCGCATCGTCGGGTTCAACGAGAACGGCGAGGCGCTCGTGCACCTCGCGATCCTGGCGAACCACGCGCCCGAACTGCGCGTCGAGGCGCTCGCGATCGTCGCCGAATGGCCCACGCCGCACGGGCAGTGCCGCCTCACCGGCAACTGGCGGCCCTGCGAACATCCGGTGGCCGACATCGTCGCGCAGAACTTCCACGGCATGCTCCCCGAGCTGCTCGCCGACGACGCGACGGCGGCGGCAGCAGCGCGCGCCGTGGCGAAGCTCGGCCTGCTGCACGCAGCCCCCCGGCTCGTGCAGCTCGTGCACGCGGCGGATCGACCGGAAGCGACGCGGCGCGCGGCGCTCGACGCCTTGGCGGACCTGAAGGCGCCCGAGCTGGAAGACGCCATGACCGGCATCGCCGCCGATGCACCCGCCGGCCTGCGCCAACGCGCCGTCGCGCTGTTGTCGCGCCGCGCTCCGGAGAAGGCCGTGCCCGTGCTGGCGACGCTGCTAGACAACGGCACGCGCGGCGAGCGGCAGGCAGCGTTCGAGGCGCTCGGCGACCTTCGCGCCGCCGCGGCGACCGCGCTGCTGCGCACCTGGCTCGATCGGCTCGACCGCGACGACGTCGAGGCCGCCCTGCGACTCGACCTGCTCGAAGCCGCCGCCAAGCACGACGAGCTGCAGGCTCCGCTCGCGGCGCTCGACGCGAAGGCCGCCGCGATCGGCGACCTCGGCCCGTTCCTGGCCTGCCGCGAGGGCGGCGATGCGGGTGCTGGTCGCAAGGTGTTCTTCGACTTCGAGGCGACACGCTGCACGCGTTGCCACGCGCTCGGCGGCACCGGCGGCAACGCCGGGCCGCCGCTCGACGGCATCGGCAAGAAGCTGACGCGCGACCAGCTGCTCGAAGCCCTGATCACGCCGAGCGCGCGCATCGCCGAGGGCTTCGGGACGACGACGCTCGAACTGCACGACGACTCGCTGCTGGTCGGCGTCGTCACCAAGGACCAGGACGGCATGGTCACGATCGTCGCGGCGACCGGCGAAGCGACCGAGGTGCCGGTCACGCGCATCCGTTCCCGCAAGCCGAACGCCGAGAGCGCGATGCCGAAGATGGGCGGTCCGCTCGACCGCCGGCAGCTCCGCGACCTGATCGAGTTCCTGAGCCGTCAGAAGAAGGACGGCTGAGCTTCCGGGGCGCCGTCGCGGCCCGCGAGACTCAGCGGTAGCGCTCGGGGTTCTCGCGCAGCTTGGCCTCGTGGTCGAGCTCGGTCAGGCCGATCTCCAGCTTCCAGAAGCCGGCCGCCGGATCGAGCGCGCGTTCGATCACGCGTCGCACGTCGCGCCACTCCGCCCACTTGTCAGCGCGCACCAGGAACGGCATGTCGAGCACCTTCTGCACCTTGCCGGCGACGGAGCGTTCCTTCAGGTGGCCCTTGCCGACCAGGTCCTTGCGCAGTTCGCCGAGGCGCGCGTTCAGCGGGGCGAGATCCTCGGCCTTCGCCGGCTCCCATCGGAACAGCACGTCGTCGCCGTGCAGGATCCGCCCGTCCTGGTGCACGTCGAACACCGGCCGCAGCGGGTCCGGTGCATCGTCGGGCTCGTGGAAGATGGCCCGCGGCACGATCAACGCCCCGTGCTCAGCGACGGGCGCATCGATCTCCTTCGGCACGATGTAGATGGTGTCGACATCCTGCAGCTGGATCTCGTTCCATCCGGTCTGCAACGCCAGGTCGAACGTGCGGACGACGTCGTTCCAGCGCGCCCCGTGTCCCGGCTCGATGCGCAGCGGCACCGGGACCTTCTTGCCCGGCGAGTCCGGATCGTCGCGCAGGACCTCCGCCGAACGAACCAGCGCCTCGAGCTTCGCCTGCACGCCCCGATGATCCAGACCCGCGCCGCCCTGCACGCGCCACTGCAGTTCGCGTTCGACCCAGACCTTCGCCTTGGCGAGCGCTTCCTTCGGGTCCGCGTCGGCAACGCGCGCCACCGCCGTGCCCTCGGCCTTGCAGTCGATCGCAACCACCACGACGTCGATCGGCTTCGGCGCCTTCGGCTGCGCCGTCTCCTGACTGCTCGCGGGACTCGCCAGCGCGACCATGGCGACGACGAACGGAACGGCGAGGACCGCGAACCTGCTCATGCGAGCAACTCCCTGCGCACCTTGCCGTGCACGTCGGTGAGCCGGAACGGCCGGCCCTGGAACTTGTAGGTCAGCTTCTCGTGGTCGACGCCGAGCAGGAACAGCACCGTCGCCTGCAGGTCGTGCACGTGGATCGGCGCGTCGGTGACGTGCCAGCCGAGTTCGTCGGTCGCGCCGACCACCGCCCCGCGCTTCACCCCCGCCCCCGCGAGCAGCATCGAGAAGCAGTGCGGATGGTGGTCGCGTCCCCAGTACGCGCTGCCGTCGCGCGCCTCGTTCATCGGCGTGCGGCCGAACTCGCCGCCCCACACCACCAGCGTCTCTTCGAGCAGCCCGCGCCGTCGCAGGTCGATCAGCAGCGCCGACAGCGCACGATCGATCTGCGCCGCCTTCTTCGGGAACTGCGTCATCAGGTCGTCGCCGGGCGACGTGCCGTGGATGTCCCAGCCGGAGTCGTGCAACTGCACGAACCGCACGCCACGTTCGACCAGCCGGCGCGCCAGCAGGCAGTTGTTCGCGAACGACGAAGCGCCCGGCGTCGTGCCGTAGAGCGCGTGCACGTCCGGCGGTTCGTTCGCGACGTCGGCGGCCTCGGGCACCGAGAGCTGCATGCGGAACGCGAGCTCGGCCTGGGCGATGCGCGTCCGCGTCTCGGGGTCCCCGTGCGCCTCGGCGTGCAGCCCGTTGAGATCGTTGCCGGCACGCAGCGCGCGTTCGCGGCGCGCGCGGTCGAAGCCGGGCGGATCCTGCAGGTAGAGCACGGGCTCGCCGACCGAACGGAACTCGACGCCCTGGTGCACCGACGGCAAGAAGCCCGCGCTCCACAGCGCCTTGCCCGCACTCGGCAGGGAGCCGCCGCTCAGCAGCACGACGAACGCCGGCAGGTCGCGGTTCTCGCTGCCGAGGCCGTACGACGCCCAGGCGCCGAACGACGGGCGACCCGGTCGCGGCGCTCCGGCGAACAGCAGGTGCTCGGCCGGTGCGTGGTTGAACTGGTCGGTGACCATCGAGCGCACCAGCGTCACGTCGCGGAGCTGCTGTGCCAGGTGCGGGAACAGCTCGCACACGTCGATGCCGTTGTTGCCGCGGATCCAGCCGTGGCGGTGGCCGAGCAGGTGCGGGTGGCCCTTGATGAACGCGAACCGCTCCTTCGGCAGGAACGCATCCGGGCACTTCTGGCCGTCGTGCCGGTCCAGCGCCGGCTTGCGATCGAACATGTCGAGCGTCGGCGGCGAGCCCTCCATGTGCAGCCAGATCACGTTCTTCACGCGCGGCGCGGCGCGCGACGGCTTGCCGTCGTCGCCGCCGAACAGGTCGCGCAGCGCGAGCGCGCCGAGCAGGGACGGTGCGCTGCCGAGGAAGGCGCGGCGCGAGGCGGACGTGAAGAGGTCGGGAGCGTTCATCGTTTGCTCACGAACTCGTCGAGTGACAGCACGACGCCCGCGACGACGGACCACGCCGCGACTTCGAGATGCAAGTCATGCCGCTCGGCGCCGACGATGCGCTCGGCGAGCCCCGGGTCGGCCGCGAACGCGCCTCGCTCTGCCTTCACCAGCTCCACCAACCGCGCCATCTCCGCCGCGCTCGGGTCGCGCTGCAGGCAACGCCGGAACAGCCAGCGCACCGTGTCGTCGTCATGACCGCCGGTGGCCTGCATGGCCGCGAAGGCGAGGTGGATCGCGGGCTCGCGGAACTGCGGGTCGTTCCACAGCACCAGCGCCTGGAGCGGCGTGTTCGTCCGCTGCCGCCGCAGCACGCACGCCTCGCGACTCATCGCGTCGAACACCAGCATCGCCGGGTGCGGACTCGTTCGCCGCCAGAACGTGTAGAGCGATCGGCGGGTCGCATCGTCCCCGGTCGCAGGCTCCCACTTCTCGCCGCTGTAGATCTGCATCCACACGCCATCGGGCTGCGGCGGCATCACGCTCGGGCCGCCGGGCTTTGCCGACAACAGGCCCGAGACCGCGAGCGCCTGGTCGCGCAGCATCTCCGCGGACAGCCGGAACGACGGTCCACGCGACAGCCAACGGTTGTCCGGGTCGACCTCCCGGTTGCTCTCGTTCCACGCACTGCTCTGGCCGTAGGTCGCCGACAGCACGATCGTGCGCAACAGCGAGCGCAGCGACCAGCCGTCGCGGAACTCGGCGGCGAGCCAGTCGAGCAGTTCGGGGTGCGACGGCGCCTCGCCCTGCGTGCCGAAGTCCTCGAGCGTGGTCACGATTCCGGCGCCGAACAACTCGCTCCAGATGCGGTTGGCGAGCACGCGCGCCGTCATCGGGTTCTCGCGCGACATCAGCCAGCGCGCGAAGGCGAGCCGGTCGCGGCCCGCGTCCGGCGGCAGCGGCGGCCAGACGCGCGGCACCGCGGGGGTCACCACGTCGCCCGGATCGAGGAAGTTGCCGCGGCGATGGACACGCGTTTCCCGTCGACGGTCCGCGGGCAGTTCGCGCATCACCGGCACCGCCGGTCCGCGCTGCGCGTCGAACGCGCCTTCGAGGCGAAGCAGCTCGGCCCGCTCGGCGGACAAAGCCGGCGCGCGCGCGACGAACTCGGCGGCGAGCACCGCGCGATCCGCCGACGTGCGGTCGAGCGCGGCGACCGCGAGCACCCGCTCGAGTTCGGCGCCCGACTCGGGCACGCGCAACGCGAACGCGAAGCCGCTCGGCCCACCGCCGTTGCTGACCTTCAGCGTCAGTGTGTTGGTGCCCGGCCGCAGATCGACGGCGAGCACCTCCTGATCGAGGCGGGCGCCGCGCGCCACCTCCTTCGCGAGCACCTCGATGCCGTTCCACCACACCTTGATCGCGTCGTCGCTGCCGAGCGATAGCACGGCTTCGGCGGCACTCGCGGCTTCGATCGTGCGGTGCAGATAGACCGCCGCACCGTTGCCGGTCCAGGTGTGCACGGCGCCATCGACGAACGTCGGCTCGACGCGCCAGGCGAGACCTTCCTGCTGCTCCTCGAGCCGGACGCCGTCGCGCTCGGGCGCGAACGCCGTGCGATGCGCCGCTTCGAGCCCACCGGCCGGCACTGGCCCGAGCACGCGCCACGGCGAGAGCTGCAGCGCCGCCGCCCGAAACGCCGCGTGCCGCGCACCGACGTCGGCCGCCCACGCAGCGACGTCGCCTTCCCCGGCGACGAGGCGCGCCCGCACCGCCGTCAGCTCGAGTTCGATCGCCTTCGCCGCGGCGCGTTGTTCGAGCGTCGGCACGCGCAGCACCGGCGCGTCGTCGTCGCGATCGGCATCCTCGGTCTGGTCGAAGAACGCGTACAACTCGAAGAACTCGCGCTGCGTGAACGGGTCGTACTTGTGGTCGTGGCACTGCGCGCACCCAAGCGTGCTGCCCATCCACACCGACAGCGTGGTGTCGACGCGATCGACCACGGCAGCGACCCGGAACTCTTCGTTGTCGGTGCCGCCTTCGGTGTTCGTCATCGTCTGCCGATGGAACGCCGTCGCCAGCCGTTGTTCGTCGCCCGCGCCGGGCAGCAGGTCGCCGGCGAGCTGTTCGATCGTGAAGCGGTCGAACGGCACGTCGCGCGCGAACGCGTCGAGCACCCAGTCGCGGTAGCGCCACATCGTCCGGCGCAGGCCGTCCTTCTCATAGCCCTGGCTGTCGGCGTACCGCGCGAGGTCCAACCACCACTGCGTCCACCGTTCGGCGAACGCCGGCGTCGTGACCAGCCGATCGACCACGCGCGCCTTCGCGCCATGTTCGTCGGTGGTGTCGGCGAGGAATGCGTCGAGTTCGTCGAGCGTCGGCGGCAGCCCGGTCAGGTCGAGGGTGACGCGCCGCAACCAGGTCGCCCGGTCGGCGGCCGGCGATGGTGCGAGGCCGCGTGCCTGCATCGCCGCATGCACGAACGCATCGATCGGCTGGCGCCACGCCGCGTCGGGGACGGTCGGCGGCTCGGGTCGCGCGATCGGCTGGTACGACCAGTGCTGCTGCGCCAGGGCGCCGCCAGAGACGGCGAGCATGGCGAGGGCAAGGCGGGGAGCGAGGCGCATGCGACGCGGTCCGGCGATCATGGCCTGCCGCGCACGCCCGACAACCCCGGGCCGGCGCCTACTTGCGCCGCTTGCCGGCCGCCTCGGCGGTCGCGAGCGAGAGCGTGCACAGCGCCGTCGCGAACACGCGCCCGCCGGCCTCGTCCCAGACGCCGACGGGATCCCACGAGCCGGCGAAGTTGCCGCCGGTGCGCTGGTGATCGACCAACGTGCCGAGCGCGCCGTTCCAGGTGCTCGCCCAGGGCTCGCCGAGGTTCGCCATGGCACAGGTGCCCCAGTACCAGTAGTAGGCGTCGACGTGCCCGGGCTCCCAACGCGGCGGCGCACTGGCGATCACGTGCGCCGCTGCCGCCAGGACCGGCTTGTCGACGGCTCGCTGCCCGAGCAGCAACCGTCCGGCGGCGGCGGCGGCCGTCATCGCCTCGCCGTTCGCGGGCGGGAACCGCGTCGCGTGGTCGCCCTGCAGCCGCGACGACGGCTCCCCCTGCTTGCTGTAGCCGTGACGACCACTCGGGTCGCTGACCTGGTCGAACCACGCCGCGATCTGGGTCATCGCCTCGCGGTTGACGGTGAGGCCAAAGAACTCTGCCGACGCATACGCCGACAACGCCCACGACGTGACCGAGGTGTCGTTGTCGTTGTCGCGCGGCTGGTACCGCCACACCGAGTACGGGTTGCGATGCGACTCGAGGTAGTCGATGCCCTTCTGCGCGGACCCGCGCAGCATCTGGTAGTTCGACAGCCCGAACGCTTCGCACATCGCATACGCCGCGATCGCGTGGTCGTAGATGAAGTCGTGCGCGGCGGCCGTGCCGAACCGGCCGTTCGCATCCTGCTGGTCGCGCAGCCAGACCACGCCCCGCTTGACCACGTCGCGGTGCGGGCCGGCGCGCATCGTGTTGCCGCTGCCGAGGAAGGCCAGCAACGCCAGGCCCGTCACGCCGACGTCGTGTACCGGGCTGCCAGCACCATCACAGACTTCCCCTTCCTTGTCGTGGCGCATGAACGCATCGCAGTCCCACTTGCCGTCCTCGTCCTGGTGCCGCGCCAACCAGGCGAGCCCGGCATCCACGGCGCGGCTGCGCGCCGATGGTTCTCGCACCACCTCGGGGGCCGCGGTCGGCGCCCGCGCCGGCACCCGCAGTTCGGCGCGGTTCTTCGCCATCGGCCGCGACTCCTCGCCACCCGGGAAGCGGAAGGTGTGCCGCGGCGCCAACGAGTCGATGTCGAACTGCCACAGCTCGTCACCGCGCAGCACGAACAGGTAGCGCTCGGTCGCGAACAACGTCGAACCGCCTTGGCCCGGCGGAGGTGGCGGCAGCACCGACTGCGAACTCTGGGCGGGCAAGACGGCAACGACTGCGAGTGCAGCCGCGGCCACGACGGCGAGCGGGGACGTCGGCATCGGGTTCCTCGGCGCCGGATGGATCCATCCGGCAAGGGCCGGGCGAACGGCGCGGGACGGTCAGCGGTTCATCGCCAGCGGTCTGGCATCACGCCCTGGCGATTGCGATGCCCGCCAGCAACAGGCAGCCGCCGATCCCGACCGCCGCACCGAGGCGCGGCCGACGCGCGAACAGTCGCAGCAGGGCGAGACCGAGCGCCAGCGGCACCGCCGCGACCAGCACGAACGGCCACGACGGCAGCTGGCCTTGGCCGTGCGCCGTCAGCAGCGGACCCGTGTGCAACACCGTGATCGTGAGCGCCGCCCCGGTTCCGCACTGGAACGGCCGCCGCCACGTCGTGGTCGCGACCGCCATCAGCAGCGCGATGGCGCCGACACCGGCGAGCTGCCAGTGCAGCGTGACCCCGCGTTCGCGCAGGACCCACGCGTCGGTGGCCAGCGCGATCGCGCCGACCAGCGGCACGGTGAGCCCGGGCAGGATCTTGGCGACGCGCCGCAGCACCCACCACGCGGCGGCGAGCACGAGCCACGCCGCGGCGAGCCACAGGACTTGCGTCTCGAACTTCCACGCGCCGCGACCTTCGCCGGTGACGAGCAGCGGCATCGCCACCACCAGCACGACGTCGATCGCGAGCAGCAAGGGCTTCGGCAGCAACCGCGCGTCGTAGCCGACGCCGACCACGCCGGCGGCAGCGAACGTCCACCACAGCCACGCCAAGGCCGCACCCTGCAGCGGCAGATGCCACGGCCACGCCGGCCAACCCGCCGCGATGCCGAACGGCACGCAGACGGCGACGGCGAGCGCTGCCGCCAGCCACCGCGGACCGAGCGTGCCGACGCCGACGAGCACCGCCGTGATCGCCGGCAGCACGCCGAACACCACCCACTGCAGCAGCTCCACGCCCGCAGTCTACGTTTCGGTCCCGCGCGCTTCGACGGTACTCTTCGCCGCTCGCGATGAGCCACGCGATCCTCACCACGCTGCGCCGGCAACTCGGCGAATGGGCCGCACGGCCCGCGAACCGCAAGTTCCTGCAGCAGGACCAGGAGGCGCAGTTGCGCCGCGCGATCGACGACGATCGCCGCCGGCCGCAGGTTCACGTCGCGGCGTGGATGCTCGGCACCTGGCACCTCGGCCACGGCCTGCATCGCGTGCTGGAAGGTGACGGCGAGGGCTTCGACGAGGCGCGCATCGGCCAATCCCTGCGGCGCTGCTCGCTGCTGCTGCGCGCACAGAACGTCGGCACCGGCAGGAGCACCGGCCGCAACGGCTCGCGGCTGCCGTTCTCGCGACTGCACGGCGCGTGGACCGCGATGCTCGGGCTCGCTCTGCACGATCCGGGCGCCGACCCGCTCTACGAACTGCTGCGCGACGAGCCCGAGACGTCGTTCGGCCCGGACGAGGCGATGCCGCTGTTCGCGCACGCCCTGCTGGTGCTGCACGCCGGGCAGCGGCCGACGTTGACGCCGCGGCTCGGACCGTACCACGAGGCGCTGATGCACTGGAACGGTGAGGGCCGCGTGTTCGCGCAACAGCTCGCGGGCCTGCTCGACCTGCACCTCGAGGGAGCGGCTTCCGCCGGCAGTCCGTTCGACGACCCGCCGCTGCGGGTGTTCCCGGTCGAAGTGCTCGCCGTGCGCGCCGTTCGCGAGTGGCTCGGCCTGTCGATGCCGAAGGTGGAGCATGCGCTGATGTTCACCAACCTCGTCACGATGGCCCCGCGCGGCCCGTGGCCGACGCACGAGCTCGTGCAACGGCTCGAACGCGGGCTGCAGCGGCGATGAGCGGCGACGCAGCCGACCTCGAGCGCCTGGCGCGGGAACGACGGGTCGTGCTGAAGGACGAGCTGCAGGCGCGGGTCGAACGGCTCGGCGACGGCGAGCACGCCGTCGTCCGCAAGACCTACCGCAACCGCGGCGTGCGCTGGCTGCAGAGTCTGTGGCGGCAGAGCCGCGCCCACCGTGAGCACGACCGCCTCGCCGCGATCGCCGCCGCCGGCGTGCCGTGCCTGCAGCCGCTCGCCTGGTCCGAGCAGCGGCGGTTCGGCGGCGTCGCCAACTCGACGTTGGTGACGCGCTGGCTGCCGGACGCGGTGGCGCTGAAGCAGGTGCTTCGCGACCTGCGTCCGACCGCGTTCCGCGGCCGAGCCGCGCTGGCCCGCGCGATGGGCGCCTTGGTCGGCGCGATGCACCACGCAGGGTTCTTGTGGAACACCCCGATGCCGCGCAACGCACTGGTCGTCGGCGATCCGGCCGACGCCCGCCTCGTGGTCTGCGACCCGCCGAGTTGCCTCGTGCTCGGTCGCGACCTGCACGGCAGGCGCCTGGCGTGCATCGACCTGTTCCTCGGCGCGTTCTCGCCGAGCCGCCGCGCCGACTGGTCGCGCAGCGAACGGCTGCGGTGGCTGCTCGGCTACACCGCCGGCGATCGCGACGCGGCCCGGGGTCTGTGGCGCCGCCTGGTCCGCCGGCGATCGCTGCAGAATGTCCTCGAGCGCGCGCTCGCGACGGCGGCGTTCACCTATATCGTTGGCCCGCGACGAACCCGCCCGTGAACGACCCCCGCCCGACGACGACCGTGCACGCCCCGATGCAGCGCAGCAAGCTGCAGAACTACAACAGCACGCGCGGAGCGGAGGCCTACAAGGCCGACTACCGCAACAAGCTGCACCGCAAGTGGTCCGACAAGCGCGAGCGCGCGCTGCTGCACCGCTACTTCGCGCGCATCGGCCGCGTCGGCACGATCCTCGACCTGCCGTGCGGCCACGGCCGCCTCAGCGACCTGCTGCGGAGCCACTGCGATCGGCTGATCGAAGGCGACTGGTCGTTCACGATGGTGTCGTTGAACCAGAAGGACCACGGCCTCGATCGGCGCCACTACGTGCGCGCTTCGGCCCTCGAGATCCCGCTGCCGGACCGCGCGGTCGACGTCGTCGTGTCGTTCCGGCTGTCGCACCACCTCGAGACGCAGGAACTGCGCGAGCGGCACCTGCGCGAACTGTTCCGCGTCGCCGGCAAGGCCGTGATCGTCACCTGGTTCTCGGCGACTTCGCTGAAGAACCTGCTGCGCGAGGTGCGCGTGCGCATCGCCGGCAAGAAGCCGAAGAACGTGCTGCGCAACGAGCGCGTGCGCGCGATCGCGACCGAGTGCGGGTTCCGCCAGGAACTCGGCAAGCCGCTGTTCCTGATCGGCTCGGGCCACGTGCTCGGCCTGTTCAAGCGCCAATGACCACGGAACGCCCGGCACCCTCGTTCGCGCAGCAGCGGATCATCTACTTCGCGATCCTGTTCAGCGTCGTGATGTTCATCGTCGCGGTCGCCGTGCTGCAGCAGGCGAACGAAGGCAGGGGCCTGGCCGTCGAGCCGATCCCGGCGCTCGACAGTGCCTCGATCGTTCTGGGCGCGGTCCTGGCGTCGGCGGCGTTCTTCGTGCGCGGACCGCTGCGGCGCCGCGCCGAACAGGCCACGGGGCCGGCCCGGGCGCAGGCGCGCTTCTTCGCGACGCTGGTGCCGCTCGCGCTCCTCGAAGGCGGCTGCCTGCTCGGCATCGTCACCTGGATGCTGAACGGCACCATGGTGCCGAGCCTGGTCGTGGCCCTGGTGCTGCTGGCCGGAGCGATCGCGATCGTGCCCTTCTCCGATCCCGACGCCGGCAACTGATCCCTCGGTGGGCTCGGCGGGCCGCCGATCGGCTACTGCAGCACGAACGACGTGCGCGCGGCGACGCGGCCGTTGACGAGCAGTTCGACGTCGTGCTGGCCGGGGTGGTCCTTGCGGATCGTCGTCGGCCGCCACGAGTGTTCCTTCTGCAGCATGCGCCGTTCCCCGGCCGCGAGGTCGACCGTCCAGCCCTTCCAGACCTTGCGCGAGCTGCGCCCGGTCGGCCGCAGGTGGTGCACCGCGTAGTCGATCGCGAGCCGCTGCGACCCGCGGGACGTCGATCGCAGCTCGACGACGACCGTCATGGATCGCCCACGACGGACGACCGCCGGTTCGACGCGCATGGCGGCGGTGCCGCGCAGAGCGCCAGCGACGCCCCACGCCGCGAGCACGCGGCGGTGGCCCTGCTTCACCAACGTTCGGCTCGCGTGCTTCAGCAGCGCCACCCGTTCGGCGGGCGCGTCGGGCAAGTGCCGTTCGAGCCAGTCCGCAACCACGTCGGGATGGTCCTTGGCGATGTCGTTGAGGTGGTTGGCGACGCTGCGCCGGACGTACTCGCTCGGATCATCCTGCAAGGCCACGAGCAGCGGCAGCGTCGGCGTGGGGTCGGCAACGAACCTCTGCAGCCGGATCCCCCATGGCAGGCGCGGCCGCGTGCCCTCGCTTACGAGGCGACGCACGTGCGCGCTCGGATCGCGCAGCCAGCCGCGCAGCGTGCGTAGCGTCAGCGCCTCGTGGGCGACCAGGAACGGCCGCACCGCGTACTCCGCCGTGGAGCGCTGCGTCAGCTCGCGCAGAGCCATGAGCGCGCGCTCGGGGTGATCGAGGCCACGCTGCGCGACGAACTCCGTCATCGGCCAGACGATCCACCCCGCGAGGCCATCGGCGCCCGGCACGAGTTTGCCGAGGTCCGTGTCATCGCGCGGCGGCGCCAACGAGCGCACGAGCACGGCGGCGGCCGCCGCGAAGTCCGTCGGCAGCGTCGCCGCGAACGCGGCGGCGACCTGCAGCACGCGCGCCTTCAGCTCGAGTTCGTCGAGGCCGCGCGTCGCCAACCGCACGAACGCCGCGGCCGGGAAGTCCGCCTGCACGCGCTGCAGGTGTCGGGCCGCGGTGCGCAGCAGCGGCGCCGAGATCAGGTTCTTGAACGGCTCGCCCATCGCCGGCGCATCATGCAAGGCCGTGCAGTTGTCGCGCCACGATGTGGACGCGCGATCCTCCGCGCTCCACGATCCGGCCGCGTGACCGCCCGCCCCGCAGCGCTGCGTTTCGTCTTCTTCGTGGTGCTGATCGATCTGCTCGGCATCGGCTTGCTGATCCCGGTCGGGCCTCGACTCGTGACGGAGCTGACCGGCGGCGACGAGAGCAACGCCGCGCCGATGGTCGGCTGGCTCGGTGCCGTCTACTCGGCGATGGTGTTCCTGTGCGCCCCGCTGCTCGGCGCCTGGTCCGACCGCTTCGGCCGGCGTCCGGTGCTGCTGCTGTCGATGCTCGGCACGGGCCTCGACTACTTCGCGATGGCGCTGGCGCCGTCGATCACGTGGCTGTTCGTCACGCGCATCGTCAACGGCCTCACCGGCGCGAGCGTCACCACGGCGGCCGCCTACATCGCGGACGTCACGCCGCCCGAGAAGCGGGCCGCCGGCTACGGCGTGTTCGGCGCAGCGGCGAGTCTCGGCTTCGTGCTCGGTCCGCTGCTCGGCGGCTACCTCGGCCAGATCGACGTCCGCCTGCCGTTCTGGATCGCCGGCGGACTGGCGCTGCTGAACGCGCTCTACGGCGCCTTCGTCATGCCGGAGTCGCTGCCGCTGGAGCGTCGCACCAAGCGCGCAGTCGGCAGCCCGTTCGCAGCGCTCGCCATCCTCCGCCAACAGACGGTGGTGCGGCGCCTCGCGCTCACGCTGCTCTTCGCCAACATGGCGCAGTTCATGCTGCACTCGACCTGGGTGCTCTACACCGGGCATCGCTACGGCTGGGACAGCGCCGCGGTCGGGTGGTCGATGTTCGCGGTCGGCGTCAGCGGGGCCCTGGTCCAGGGCGGACTCGCGCGAACCCTCGTGCCGCGCCTCGGCGAACGCCGCGCCCTGTTCGCCGGACTGTCGCTCGCGATCGTCGCCTACTGCGGCTACGGCAGCGCGCCGGTCGGCTGGATGATCTACGTCGCGATCGCGATCGCGGCGCTCGGCGGCATCACGATGCCGGCGTGCCAGTCGATGATCACGAAGAGCGTGCGCCCGGACCAACAGGGTCTCGTGCAAGGCGCGCTCACGAGTGTGCAGAGCCTGGCGACGATCGCCGGATATCCGCTCGGCGCCTACGTCTTCCGCGCATCGATCCAGACCACCGACACTTCGCTTCCGCCCGGCACCGTCTACTACGTCAGTGCCGCCCTGTGCACGATCGGGCTGCTGCTGGCGACGCGGAACCTGCGCGCATCGATTCCCGAACCCGAGTCCCGACCATGAACATCCGCTTCGTCCCGCCATTCCTGCTGCTCGCTGCGCTGCTGCCAGCGCAGACGACGGCAGCAGCCGCCGCCCCGGCCCCGCACCTGCGGATCGACACCGTCGGCCCCGACGGATGGCGCATGCGGCTCGGCCCGACCAACCTCGGCAGCCTGCTCGCTTCCGAGCAGGGCCAGGGCATGTGGCGGCCGATCCTGGCCCCGTTGCTCGGCGGTTGGGAACGCCTGGCCGGCGATGCCGCGGCGTTCGGAGCCCAGCGCGAACGGGTGCTCGGCTACAGCGGTGCCGTGCGCATCGGCCTGTGGTTCGGCAGCGGTGAGAACCGGACCGACGAAATCGGCAGCGCGATGTTGGTGCTCGAACCCGACGGGCGCACCGACATGGAAGCGCTCGTCGGCGACGTGCGGCAGCTGCAGAACACGGCCGGTGCGAAGGCGAGCACCGCGGAGATCGACGGCTTGGCCGTCGAGGTCCTGCGCGCCGGCCGCGACACGATGACGGCCGCGGCACTCGTCGATGGCTCGGTCGTCGTCGTGCTCGAGCACGGCGAGGACATCGCCCGGCCGTTCGTGGCTGCCCGCGCGCTGGCCCGCGCCGCCACCGGCAAGCCGCCGACGCCGACGACGCCGGCGTTCTCGCTCGACGCCAACATCCAGGCGATCGTCGCCAACGCCATGGGGGACATGCGGGAACACGACCGCAACGAGATGGCGTTCCTCGGCCTCGCCAGCCTGATTCGGGCGCAACTCGCGATCACGACGGCCGGACCGCACCTGCAGGTCGAAGTCGCAGCGCGCTTCCTCCCGGACCCCCAGGGGCTGTTGGCCGTGTTCTGCCCGCCGACCACCGGCGTGTCGTCGCTGCAGCGCGCCGTGCCGGCCGGCAACGGCTCGTGGCGCGTCGGTCGCTTCGGGTTCCAAGCGCTCTTCGATGCCGTGCTGCGCATCGCCGACATGCGCGGGGCCGCCGAACCGATCGACGTACGCGCCGAAATGAAGCAGAAACTCGGCGTCGACCTCGCCGACGACCTGATCGCGCACATGACCGACGAAGTGCTCGCGTTCGGTTCCCCGCTCGACGCGATCGAGCGACCCGAGGACTTCACGTGGGCAGTCGCGGTGGCGCTGCGTGACGAGAAGGCGTTCGCGAAGGGGCTCGACACCCTGCTCGAGGAGGCCAAGCCCAGCCTGACTCGCGCCGAGACGACGACGATCCACGGCGTCGAGTGCCACCGCTACGGCAACTTCCTGAACTACGCGGTGTGGTTCGCAGTCGGGCGCGGCACGTTCTTCGTCGCCGGCGGCGGCGAGGCCGAACAACGGCTCACGGACTTGCTCGCCGGGCTGCAGCAACCCGCCGACGCCAAGCCTGCCGAAGATGCGCTCGCGGACCTGCGCAAGTTCCTGCCGCCAGGCATGAACGCTGCGGCGCGCGGGGACGTCGGTTCGCTGTTCGCCGTCCCGCTCGAGTGGGTCGGCATGGCGGTCGGGGAGATCCTGCCGTTCGGCCGTGGTGCGCAAGAAGACGATCCCGAACTGCGCGAACGGATGCGCGCGCTGCTCACCGAACACCAGCTGGCGACGCTGCGTTCGGCGACCGGCTACGCCGACTCCACCTGGCGCTGGCGCCTCTACTGGTGACGCGCCGCGCGCGTCAGCGCGCCGGCAGATCGCGGAAGAACGCGAGGATCGCCGCGCTGGCGTCGAACGGGAACGGCGTGTCGGCGAGCAACCTCGCCGATGACCCTGGCCACGCATGGCCGCCGCCGTCGAGCGTGATGACGCGCACGGGTTGCGGAGTGCCGGGCCGCGCGCCGACCGACCACGTCTCGGTGCGCACCTTGCCCTCGACGACCTTCTCGAACGCCGCGGTCAGTTCGTTGCGGGCGCAGTAGTACTCGACCGCCGCTGCGAGCGAAGTGTCGGTGCGATCCCCCGCACGGCCGATGGCCGCCCGCGGCCGGCCGCCTTCGATGCGAACGTGGTCGTCGGCGCTGCCGTGCACGAGCAGCACGGCGATCGGGCGGTCGGCGGCCGTGGCCGTGAAGTTCATCGCGCCGGCGACGACGGCGATGCCCGCGAACACGTCCGCTGCCTGCCGCGCGAGGCGATGGCACATCATGCCGCCGTTGCTGTGCCCGGCCGCGAACACGCGCGCGAGGTCGATCGGCGCGCGGCGCGCGACGTCGGCGACCACCGCCCGCAAGAAGCCGACGTCGTCGACGTCGTGCTCCTGCGCGTAGACCGCAATGCCGCCCGAGTTCCAGGTCAGCAACTTGCCGCGCAGCGGCCCGGTGCCGTCCGGGAACACGACCACGAAGCCGGCCCGCACGCCGGCCGCGGCCAGTCCCGTCGCTTCGCGCACCTGCTCGCCATTGCCGCCGCCGCCATGCAGCACGAGCAGCAGCGGCAACCCGGGGTGACCCTGCGGATGCGGCGGCACGTGCAGGTGGTAGCGCCGATCGCGACCACCGTGCTCCAGCGCGACCGTCGTCGTCGAGCCCGCGACGGCCGGCGAACGCACGGCATCGCGCACCACGGCCTGCACGCGCTCGAGCTTCGGCATCACGCGTCCGACGCGATCGCGCACCGCGAACACCCCGCCGATGCCGAGATCGACATCGAGCCATGGCGTGAAGCCGAAGGCCCCAGGATCGCTCGCCCGCGGCACGCCTTCGCCCGGGATCGGCACGATCCACGTGCCGAGTCCGTAGCGCACGCCATCGGCCTCGAAGCCGACGGCATCGACCGCGACGTTCTCGGGCACCTGATCGCGCAGCATCGCCGCGACGCTGGCTTCACTCAGCACACGGCGCTCGCCGACCCGGCCCTTCGCGAGCAGCATGCCGACGAAGGCCGCGTAGTCGTCGAGCGTCGACACCGCGCCGCCAGCGACCCACGGCAGCCTGGCCGTGCCGGCCTCGCCGCCGGGCGGCAGCAGCGTGCCGAACTTCGTCTTCGTCATGCCGAGCGGACCGGCGATGCGTTCGGCGAACAGTGTGTGCCAGTTCTTTCCGCTCACGCGCTCGGCGGCCACGGCCGCGACCTGGAACCCCACGCCGCCGTAGCGGAACGAAGCGCCCGGCGGGCTGCGCAGTCCGACGTCGGCAGCCGCCGCGGCAAACGCCGCCATGTCGGCGTCGCGCAGGTCGCCGAGGCGCGCCGGCAGCCCCGTGGTGTTGGCCAGGCACTGGCGCAGGGTCATCCCCTGGCGATCGGGGCGATCGAACTCGGCCACGTAGCGACCGACCGGCAGGTCGAGGTCCAGTTCGCCGGCGTCGACCATCGCCAGCACCGTCGCGACCGCCAGCCACTTGCTCGCCGACGCGATCGGCAGCGCGGCATCCGCGGTGAGATTGCCGTGCAGCGACGTGTGCAGCCGTTCGCCGGCGCGCACCACGGCGAGACCAGCCCCGCGCAACCCGAGCTGCTGCACCGCCTCCGCGGTGGCGGCTCGCACTCCCGGCAGTTCCCCGGCCTGCGCGGCAAGCCCGGCGAGCCACGATGCGGCGAACAGCAGGTGCGGTAGCTCGTGCATGGTCCGTGTTATCGGACCGGCACGTCGCGGGGACGGTGCGGAAGGGTCCAACTTCGCACTGCTCGTCACGTTCCCGGGACGAACGCGCTGGGGGCGGCCTTTTCCGGAGGCTGCCATGAACCTGCGCAAGATCGCCCGCGTCGTCATCCTCGTCGTCCTCGCCGCCTGCTTCGCCGGCTGCCACTTCCACGGCGGCTACGACGACTGCGACGACGGGTGGGGCCTGAGCTGGAGCTACTGCCGCCCACACCGTCACTGCCGCTGACGGAACTCGACCAGGTCCACGCGCCACCGCTACGGTGGCGCGATGCGTTCCACGACCTGCATCCGCGCCGGCGCGCTGCTCGCCGGCATCGCCGTGGCTCTCGGCGCCTTCGCCGCGCACGCCATGCGGGACCGCTACGAAGCGACCGCACTGCAGACGTTCGAGACAGCCGTGCGGTACCAGCTCGTGCACGCGCTGGCGATCGTGCTGTGCGGCGCGCTGCCGGCGACCACGCGTCGCGTCGGCGCTGCGGCAATCGCGTTCACGGTCGGCGTGATCCTGTTCTCGGGCTCGCTCTACGCGCTGGTGTGGTTCGACCTGCGAGCGCTGGGCATGGTGACGCCAGCGGGCGGCGTGGCGTTCCTGGTCGGCTGGGCGCTGCTCGCGACCCCATCGCGCGCAGCCTAGACTCGCCCCCATGCACATCACGATCGACTACTGCGTCGTTTGAAACTACCTGCCGAAGGCGGCCAGTCTGGCCGCCGCGATCCAGAAGGCGCACCCGCGGGCGAAGGTCGAGACCCGACCCGGGGGCCGCGGCGACTTCCTGGTCAAGGCCGACAGCAAGACGCTGTGGGACAAGCGGCGGCGCGACGACGACCGCTTCCCCGACGAACGCGAGATCCTGAGCCAGCTCGGCAAGGGCTGACCGGGCGCCGATGCGTGCCCTGATCGTGACGCCGGCGGCACGCGGCAGCCGCAGCGGCAACCGCGTCACCGCCCTGCGACTGGCGGCGCACCTGCGCTCGCGCGGCGCGACCGTGCGCGTCGCCGAGCGCTGGCAGGGGCAGCCGTGCGACCTGCTCGTCGCCGTGCACGCGAAGAAGTCCGCTGCAACCGCGCTCGACGCGGCGCGCGCCCTGCCGAAGCTGCGGCTCGTCGTGCTGCTGGCCGGCACCGACATCTACCCGCGGTTCCAACCCGATGCCGAGACGCTGGCCGTGCTGGATCGCGCCGACGCGCTCGTGGCGCTGCAACGCCGCGGCATCGAGTCGCTGCCCGCCGGAATGCGTGGCAAGGCGCGCACGATCGAGCAGTCCGCGACGGCGATCGCCGCCGTGCGAGCGCCCACCTTCCGCGCCTGCGTGCTGGCGCACCTGCGGCCGATCAAGGATCCGCTGCTGGCGTTCGAAGCACTCGCGCACGTGCCGCGCGACCTGCCGATCGAAGTCTGGCTGGCCGGCAGGGCGCTGACTCCCGAACTCGCCGCCGCAGCGAACGCCGCCGCCGCGACGGATGCGCGCGCGCGCTGGCTCGGGGAACTGCCACGTCGGGCCGCCAAGACGATGCTCGCCTCGAGCCACGCCTGCATCGTCACGTCGGCTGCCGAGGGCGGCTCCAACGTCGTGTGCGAGGCGATCGCCGCCGGTACGCCGGTCCTGTGCACCGCGATCCCCGGCAACCTCGGGCTGCTCGGCGACGACTGGCCGGCGACGTTCCCGGCCGGCGACGCGGCAGCACTCGGCGCCCTGCTGCGGCGGACGGCGTCGGACGCGACGTTCCGTTCGGAACTGCAGCGCCGCATCCACACGCTGCAGCCGATGGTCGCGCCGGAACGCGAACGCGCCCGCTGGTTCGAGCTGCTCGGCACGCTCGGCCTCGCCTGAACACGCCGCGCGGCGGCCGCCCCCCCGATGGCCGCACCCGGGTCGCCGCGCGAATCGACCCGAACGCGTCGCCCCCGGTCGCGCACCTAGTCGATGCGGCTCGACCCGCCGCAGGAGACCGCCCCCATGCGTCCGCCCGTTCCTTCCCTCAGCGCCAGCGCGTACCTGCGCCGCCTGCTGACCCCGCACGCCCTCGACTTCGGCGCCCGCCTGCTGCGCGCCGGCAACGGTGGCACCATCCACTTCCGCGAGTTCCTCGCCGTCGCCCGCGACTTCGTGCGCGAGCGGCCCGAGCAGAGCGCCGTCTACCTGGCGACGCTGGTCGCGCTCGACATGCACGTGCAGGACGGCGACGCGCGCGACGTGCCGTCGCGGCCGTCGGTCAACTGAGCGACGATCGCGTCAGGCGATCAGCTCGCGCACGGGCTGCGCCCCTTCGGTGCCGACGAGCCGCTGCGCGAGTCCGGCGTGGAAGAACGACAGCCGGTTCGGGTCGAGCCCCATCTGCTGCAGGATCGTCGCGTGCAGATGCTTGACGTGCAGCGGCCGTTCGACGGCCTGGTAGCCGAGTTCGTCGGTGGCGCCGAGCGCCATGCCGCCGCGAATGCCTCCACCCGCGAGCCACATCGTGAACCCCGCCGAATCGTGGTCGCGGCCGGTACCTTCAGCGTACTCCGCCGTCGGCTGGCGGCCGAACTCACCGCCCCACACGACGATCGTCGACTCGAGCAATCCGCGCTGCTTCAGGTCCTGCAGCAACGCGGCGATCGGCCGATCGGTCGCACCGGCGTGCTTCTCGTGGTTGATCACGAGGTCGCCGTGCGCGTCCCAGTTGTAGTCGTTGTGGTTGCCACCCGAGTAGATCTGGATGAACCGCACGCCGCGTTCGACCAGCCGGCGCGCCAGCAGGCACTTGCGCCCGAAGTCCTCGGTGCGCGGGTCGTCGAGGCCGTAGAGCGTGCGCGTCGCCGCGCTCTCGTTGGCGAGATCGATCGCTTCCGGCGCATGCGCCTGCATGCGGAACGCCAGCTCGTAGCTCTGGATGCGCGCCGCGAGGTTGCTGTCGTCGCTGCGCGGGGCCAGGTGCGCGTCGTTCTGTTCGCGCAGCGCGTCGAGCAGTCGCCGCTGCTCGCGCACCGTCATGCCGGCCGGGATCGCGAGATCGAGGATCGGCTCGCCGTGCGGCCGCAGGACCGTGCCCTGGTAGACCGCGGGCATGAAGCCGCTGTTCCAGTTCTTCGCGCCCGAGATCGGGCCGCCCGACGGATCGAGCATCACCACGAAGCCTGGCAGATCCTGGTTCTCGGTGCCGAGTCCGTAGTTGACCCACGAACCGAGGCACGGCGCGCCCGACAGGATGCGGCCGCTGTTCATCATCAGCATCGCCGAACCGTGCAGCGGCGACTCCGCGTACATGCTGTGCACGAACGCGAGGTCGTCGACGCAACGACCGACGTGCGGGAACAGGTCGCTCACCCACCGCCCGCACTGGCCGTACTGCTTGAAGTTCCACTTCGGGCCGACGACGCGGCCCTGGTTCTTGCTGCCGCCGCGGCCCTTGGTCTTGATGTCGATCGTCTTGCCGTCGAGCGGGTAGAGCTTCGGCTTGTAGTCGAACGTGTCGACCTGGCTCGGGCCGCCGTACATGAACAGGAAGATGCAGGCGCGGGCCTTCGGCGCGTGGTGCGGCGGTTTGGGCGCGAGCGGACCTGCGGCCTTGCGGTCGTCGCCGAAGAAGCCGTCGCGCGACAACGCGTCGGTCAGCCCGAGCGCCGTGAACCCGGCACCTGCCTGCCACAGGAACTCGCGCCGCGTGCGACCGCAGAAGGTGTTGGTCGGGTCGTTCATGGGTCAGTCGAGGAACACGAACTCGTTGGCGTTCAGCAGCACGAGGCAGCAGCGCTGCAGCGCCTGCGCCTCGTCGCGGCCGTGGTCGGCCCGCAGCTCCCGCGCCAGCAGCACGAGCCGGTCGACATCGGCCGCGCGCGCCGGACGCTGCGTGACCAGTTCGAGGCCGCGGGTCAGCTGTGCGCGCAGTCCCGAGGTTTCGCGCAGCAGGCGCGCCGCGAACGCCGCAGCGTGCGCCTGCGCGAAGTCGCCGTTCAGCATCGTCAGCGCCTGCGTCGGCTGCACGGTCGCGAAGCGCACCGGGCAACTCGCGTCGGTGTCGGCGCGGTCGAACGACGCCAGCAGCGGCTCGGCGAGCGAACGCTTCACGTGCACGAAGAGGCTGCGGCGCGCGGCCTGCTCGGGCGTCGCTTCGCCCCAGGCTTCGTCGGGCCGAGACGACGTCGCCAGCACCTCGGGCGGCAGCGGCGGATAGACGCTCGGGCCGCCGCGTTCGAGGTTGAGCACGCCGGCCATCGCCAGGACGGAGTCGCGCACCTCTTCGGCCGTCAGTCGCCGGCGATCGAAACGCCAGAACGCGTCGTTGAGCGGATCGGCAGCGAGAGCCTTGGGCTCCGCGTCGCTGCCCATGCGGAACGCCGCCGAGTGCACGATCAGACGGTGCATCGCCTTCAGGCTCTGGCCACGCGCGAGCACTTCGCAGGCCAGCCAGTCGAGCAACTCCGGATGCGTCGGCACGTCGCCGAGCCGGCCGAAGTCGTTGGTCGAACGCGACAGCCCGCGGCCGAAGTGGTGTTGCCAGAGGCGATTCGCCAGCACGCGCCACGTCAGCACGTGGTCCGGCCGCGTGATCCACTGCGCCAACGCCGTACGTCGACCGGCCGACTGCGGCGTCGCGCGCACTGGCCCGACGCCCTCGCCGCCGAGCATCGACGGAACGCCGGGTTCGACCTGCGGCCCCTTGCTGTGCACGTTGCCGCGCAACCGCACGAACGCGGCCGGCGGCTCGCTGCCGAACTCGGTCACCGCCAGCACTTCGGTGGTCTCGAGATCCGGGCGGCGCAGCGCGGCAAGCCGCGCGAACGCCGGCGACGCGGCGATCGCCTCGGCCGCCGCGAACCCGCCCGGCAGGTCGAAGGCGAGCGCCGCCACTTCCGGACCGCTCAGCGCGCGGTCATGGAACGCGAGTTCGTCGAGATCGCCGCGGAAGCCACGGCCGCCGGGCCGCATCCTGCCGACGACGAGATGCGGCGGCGCGGTCAGCGCCGCCTTCGAACCGGTGGCTTCCCCGACGAGCACGCCGTCGACGTACAACGCGATGCGGCCGCTGTCCCGGTCGCGCGTGAACGCGACGTGATGCCACTGGCCGTCGTGGTGGCCGGGCCCCGACGCGAGGAACGTCTCCGGATCGCCGCTGCCCGCGACGATGCGGCCGTCGCTGTGCCAGGCGATGCCCCAATCGCGCACGATGCCCGACACTTCGCCATCGACGAGCCCGGTGCCGGTGAACCAACGGGTGTCGTTGCCATTGCCAGCACCGGGCCGGTCGCTGCGCACGAAGAACGACACCGTGAACGAGTCCTCGACCAGCCGCGGCAGCTCGGCGTGGTCGTCGCCGTCGAAGCGCAGCGCCTGCCCGCGATGGCCGGGCACCTGCACGATCTGGCCGCGCATCGCGCCGTGCCGTTCGCCGACCGCATCCAGCAGTTCGGTGGCGCTGCCGCGATCGCCCGGGTAGGCGGCCACGAGCTTCGGCGCGTTCGCAGCCTCGCCCGGCACCACCGCGGCCGCCGCCATGCGCAGCGCCGCCACCGCGTCGCTGCGCGCGGTCGTGTAGTCGGCGAGCGAACGCTCGAACTGCGCACGTGCGCCATCGACCGGCACGGTGCGCGCCGCCAGGTCGTAGGGCCGCACGTTCTCGAAGAACGCCAGGAAGGCGTGGTACTCCTTCTGCGAAAGCGGATCCTTCTTGTGGTCGTGGCAACGCGCGCAGCCCATCGAGATCGCGAGCAGCGAACGCGCCGTGGTGTCGGCGATGCTGTCGAGATCGTCGTAACGATGCTGCTCGGGATCGGTCGGTTCGTCGTCCCAGATGCCCAGGCGATAGAACCCCGTCGCGACGAGGTCGGCGACCCTGGGCTCCGGCTTCTCGTCACCGGCGAGCTGCGTCTGCACGAACTCGTGCCACGGCATGTCGGCGTTCAACGCGTCGACGACCCAGTCGCGGTAGCGCCACACGAAGGGCTTCTTGCGGTCGCGTTCGTAGCCGTCGGTCTCGGCGTAGCGGACGAGGTCGAGCCAGTGCTGCGCCCACTTCACGCCGTACTGCGGCGAGGCGAGCAGCCGATCGACGACACGCTCGTAGGCGTCGGGCGCATCGTCGGCGACGAACGCGGCGATCTCCTCGGGCGTCGGCGGCAGACCCGTGAGGCCGTAGGTGACACGTCGCAGCAGAGCATGGCGGTCGGCGGCGGCGGCCGGCGTGAAGCCGCGCGCCTCGAGGCCCGCGAGCACGAACGCATCGATCGGGTTCTGCACCCAAGCGGCGTTCTGCACCGCGGGAACGGGCGGCCGCTGCAGCGGGCGGTAGGCCCACCAGGCATCTTCCTGGGCAACGCCGGCCACCACGAAAGCGGAGACGGCGAAGGCGCTGCGGAATGCGTGAGGCATGGGCGGCCGACGAGCTGGTCACCCTAGCCCGCTCTTGGGCGACCAACAAGGCGCCCCGCGGAGCCCTTTCGACTCGTGGGCGCCCGGTGCGCGCAAGGGTCCGCCTATCCGCCCACCACGCTCCGCGCGACCGCCTTGGCGTCGGCTTCCCGCACGTCAAGCGTGCCGCTTGCGGGAGTCTCGTCGCCTGCGCCGTGCGTCGAACGCCGACATCCGGTCACGCCACCATCGCGCGCCGGCACTCCCTGACTCTCACCCAGCGATCTCGCGCACGAGTCGCGGAATCTCGCTGACCATCGCCAACGGCACCGACAGCAGACGGAACGTGCGCGCCGGACCGACCGGCAGCGCCGTCGTCACCTCGCGCAACTGCAACGGCTCCGGTCCGACTCGCACGGCGATGTCGAGTTCCCTCTCCTGCACCATCATGTGCAGGCTGCGGAGCCGCCCCGGCGCTCCGGCCTTCACTTCCACCGGCACGACGCGGCCGCCGACCTGGATCACGTAGTCGACCTCGGCGTTCGAACTCCTCGCGTCGCGAACCCAGGTGAACAGCGCCGGCTCCTGGTCGAACGGCCGGCACGCGCGCAGTTCTTGCCCCACGTACTGCTCGGCGAGCTGGCCACGGTTGCTGAACAGCGTCTCGCCGTCGGGCGGCAGCGATGCCGCATCCAGGCCCGACATGGTCGCCAGCAGCCCGACGTCCAGCATGCAGACCTTGTCGTAGCGCTCGTCGATCGTCGCACCGAGAGGGATGCCGGTGCACGCACTGCGTCGCACCGGCGTCGCCACGCGCGCCAAGCACAGCAGGCGGAACGCCTCCTTGATCCCGCGCCCACTCTCCTCGCGATCGACCTGGGTTGCCTGGAACTTGCGGCCGACGAGTCGTGGCAGTGCTGCGAACACCTTCTCGATGCGCCGGGGCTCGGTGCGGCGGCGGTACTTGGCGAAGTCGTCGCGCATCGAAGTGAGGATGTCGCGGTGGCGCGTGGCGACGGTGAGCAGCGAGCCGGTCTGGGTCCACTCCACCACCGCCGCCGGCATGCCGCCGACGAGCATGTAGGTGCGCTGCAGTTCGGCAGCACGGGCGTGCAGCATCGGCGGCAGCGATGCGGTGACCGTCGCGGCACCGATCGCCTCGCCCAAGCGGCGTTCGCCGACCGCATCCAGGAACTCGCCAAACGTCAGCGGCTCCAGGTGGCCGTAGGTGACGCGCCCCACCGGCATCGAGAACTCCGGTTGCTCGAGCGCGAAGTCCAGCAGCGACCCGGTCGCCACGACGTGCAGCTCGGGCATCTCTTCGCCAAACCACCTCAGCTTCGCGAGCAGTTCGGGAGCCGCCTGGATCTCGTCGAGCAGCAGCACCGTGCGCCCCGGTTCGATCGATCGGCGAAGGGCCACTTCGAGGAGACCGACGATCGCCTTGGGGTCATTGGACGCGAAGGCCCGGGCGAGGCCGGGATCACGATCGAAGTTGGCCGTGACGACGACTTTGTCGGTCGGTCGTCGGAGGTTCTCGATCAGCCACGTCTTGCCAACCTGCCTGGCGCCTCGAAGGACGAGCGGTCGCGCGGAACGGGCCGCCGCCCACTCCGCGTATGCGTTGCTGTATCGCCGATCCATGCCGTAAATACTACTGTATTTTCGGCTCCTAAGGCGAGCAACTCCAGGTTTTCCCCTGGCCGCGGCGAGGCAGGGCTGCCCCCCGCCGCCAAGTGAGCGAGCCCTACGGCTGAGCCGGCGGCGCCTTCTCGGCGTCCGTGATCAGCCGCTCGAGCGCGACGAGCCGCGGGTTGCGCGGATCGGCGCCGCTGACCAACGCCTGGCGAAGGCTCTCGCGGGCGAGATCGACGGCACCCGTCTGCAGTTCGGCGTACGCGAGGTTCGCGTGCAGTTCGGGCGACCCGCCGGGCGCCGCCCGCGCGGTCAGCAGTTCGCGCGCCGCGGCGTGCTCGCCGAGCGCGAGCAATGCCGCCGCGAGGTTCGACGCCGTCGCCGCGCTGTTGCCGAGTTCGTGGGCCCGCTGCAGGTGGCGCCGGCTCGCGTGGGGCGAGCCCGCATCGAGTTCGAGCGCGCCGCGCGCCGTCAGGGCCATGACGTCGTCGGTCTTCAGGTCCAGCGCCCGGTCGAGCAGCGCGCGGGCGCGGCCACGATCACCGCGCCGCTCGTGCAACACCGCCGCCGCGACCAGGGCCTCCATCGACGTCGGCTCGAGCTGCAACGCACGTTCGATCGCTGCCAACGCGGTGCGTGGATCGCCTTGGGCCAGGGCGACATCGGCGCGCGCGAGATGGTGCGCGGCGAGCCCCTTGCGGGTCACGGTCGTGCCACGATCGGTCGGCGGTGCCGGCGTGCGTTCCGGCGATCGCACGCCCGGATCGGCCACCGATTGCGCCGTGCCCTGCAGGCTGCCGCCCGACCAGTCCTCGGGGCGGTAGCCGTCGAGCCGGATCGGATTCCACTGGAAGGCGTGGCGCAGCTGCACGAGGCGATGCGCGCCGCGCTGGATCTCCTCGGCGATCCAGGTGTCGTCGAGCACGCGCGGCACCAGCACGATCATCAGTTCGATCTCGTCGCGCTGCTGCACCGTGCTGGAGAACACCTGGCCCACCCACGGAACGTCCATCAAGAACGGGACGCCGGCGCGCTGTTCGCTCTTGCGCGTGCTGCGCAGACCGCCGAGCGCGATCGCCTGGCCGTCGGCGACGCGCACGGTCGTCGACGCCTGCCGTTCGCTGATGACCGGAACACTGACCAGACCGTCGGGCGTCACGGCCGTGCCGATCTGCTCGCGCACGGACGGCGACACGGTGACCGACAGAAGCCCGTCCTCGCCGATCAGCGGCCGCACGGCCAGCAGGACGCCGGTCTGCGCAAACTCGACGCTGAACTCGGTGCGGGCGATGCCCTCCTCGGTGATGACCTCGCGGGTGATGAACGGCACCTGGTCGGTGACCGCGATCGTCGCCGTCTGGTTGTTCAGCGTGGAGACGCGCGGGCTGCTCAGCACGCGCACCTGGCCCTGCGACTGCAGTGCATCGACGAACACCGAGAAGTCGTTGGTGTCGAGGATGCCGAACGTCAGCGCCGTGCCACCAGCACCCGCCGCCTGCGCAACGACGGCGCCGCCGGTCGTCAGGCCGGTCTTGTTGCTGTTGAAGAGGCCCGGCAGGGCCCCCCAGTTCACGCCGAGGCTGTACTCGTTCTCGAGCCGCACCTCGAGCACGCGGGCCTCGAGCGAGACCTGCTTGTTGGCACGCCCCATCGTCGTGCCGATCATCGCCTGCACGCGGCGCAGGCCGCTCGGCCGCCCGCGCAAGTGGATCGTCGACGCGGTCCGGTTGAGCACGAAGGAGCCCTCTTCGCCGAGTACGTTCGGCAGACTCTCCTCGAGTTCGTCCCAGAGACTCGCGGAGCCACCGCCGCCGCCACCACCGCCGCCGGAGCCCCCGGAGCCGCCCGCGCCGCCGCCGCCGCCACCACCACCGCCGCCCGAGCCGCCGGACATCAGATCGACCATCACCGTCGCTTCGACGGTCGGCAGGATGCGGAGGAAGCTGCCATCCCACTCGTAGCCGAGGTCGAGCCCGTCGAGCAGCGCCTCGAACGTCTCCTCGACCGTCGAGCGCTTGATGTCGAACGTGCACTCGCGCGCCTGCACCGCCGGATCGATCACCAGGTTGATGTCGGAGTCGCGGAACAGGGTCAGCAGCACTTCGGACAGCGGCGTGGCGTTCGCCTGCATCGCGTCCATCGCGCGCCCGGCCCGCGCCGGCGCCTGCAGGGGCGGCAGCGGAACCACCAGCAGCGGCTGGAACGACGGCGCAGCGTTGCCGTCCTCGTGATCCAACCGCGGCAGCGACGCGCCGCCAGGAACGGCGCACGACGCGAACAGGGCCGCGGCGCCGACAACGAAATGGGATGACGTCTTCATCTGCCTCACTCCTGCTTCTGCGGTTTCTGGTCCTTGCCTCCGCCCTGCGGGGCGGTGGTCGACGGCTCGGTGGCCGGCTCGCCGGCGGGTGTCGAGTCGTCGGCCGCCACGGCAACACGCGCCGCCTGCTTGGCGGCCTCGCGCCGCGTTTGTTCGGCGCGGAACTCGAGCGGCACGTCGCCGCCCAGGGCGTAGGTCAGGGGGCGGCCGCGCCACAGCACTTGCACGTGGCCGCGCTCGATCCTGCGCACGGTGGCTTCGCCGAGACGGTCGCCGACACCGACGATGCGTCCTCCCAGCGAGGCACGGCGGGCTTCACTGCTCACCATCACGACGCCGAGTCGCAACTGCGGCGGCTCGAGGCCTTCCCACTCCCCGGCGGGGACAGGCGCGGTCTCGGCCAATGGTGCTGCGGCGTTCGCCGGCGTGACATCGGCGACCGCGTGGAACGGCATCCGCAGCGGAAGCCTGAGGTCGTGCGAACCGTGCACGACCAGCAAGTCCTGCCCCAGGCCCCCGGCAGTCTCGGCCGCGCCGGGCTCGCCGGCGATCTCGGTCGAGAACGTCGGCTCGGGCCCCGAGGGCTTCGCCGGCGCGAGCGTGCCGAGCAGAGACTTCGCGGCGAACCCGCCGCCCAGGACCAGCAACCCGATGGCCACGCCCGGGTGCATGCCCTTCTTCGCCTTCTTCTTGCGGCTCATCGGCCACCTCCCTGGTGGATCGCAGCGACGCCGAGTTCCGCCGTCACCGTGCCCTCGGGACCCGGACGCACGCGCCCGGTCTCGACCACCAACAGGCGTTCGTGCCTCTCGAACGCCACCAGCAGCGCGCACAGCGCCTGGGGCGCCCCACGCACGGCGAGCACGAACGACTGGCGCCCGGGCGAGTTCGTGGTCGCGGCCTTGATGCCGTCGACGGTGACGCCTTCGCCGTCGCACATCGACTCCAGGAGCTGCATCGTCGCGGGCACGTCGTTGCTCTCGGGCAGCACCCAACGCGGCGGCGGCGTAGCCACCTCGACGCTCGGAGCCGCAGGCACCTCTTCGGCCCTACGCCGCAGGTCGACGTTGTTCGCCGTGGCCCGGGAGAGTGCGCCATCGGCGTCCTCACGCAGCCACCAGCTGACGCCTGCGGCCGACGCCTGCGCCAACACCAGGACGACCGTCATGCCGGTCACGAGACGCGTCTTGCTCATGGGTTCCTCCACGCCAGACCGAGCTTGAAGCGGAAGCGGGTGCGTTGGCCCGCGACCTCGGAGACGTCGTCCTGGCCATCGGGCTTGACGAACGGGATGTCGCGCAGCCGCTTGCCGAAGGTCGCGAGGACGGCGAGCGCTTCACGGCGCGACTCGCCGGTCACGCTCCCCGACACGATGATGCGGTCGGCGCTCGCGAACTTCAGTTCCTCGAGGTTCACCGACGGCTCCGCGGCGTTGCTGACCTGGGCGAACAGCAGACTCACCGGGCGTCGCATCGCACACGCTGCCGCGACCACGGCGTCGTCGGTCGACGGCGCCGAAGGCGGCGGCGCCTGCACCTTCTGGTCGGCGATCTGCTGCTGCAGCTTCCCGAACTCCAACTCTGCCTGGGCGATCGCGTAGCGCAGGGAGCGTTGCCCTTCGAAGTCGACCCAAGCACTCCACGACATCGCGCCGCCGGCGATCAATGCGGCGGCGATGGTGACGAGCCGACCGGCGCCGACCGGCAACACGACGCGCGGCGGCGACAGCAGCGACGTCGGCGCCTCGCCGAGGGCGAGCGCCCGCAGCAGCATCGACGCCCCGAGGCTCGGCGGCTGCGCCTCGGCATCGATAGCGAGGCCAGGCTGGGCGCGCCCGATGTGCTGGAACTCGTCGCCCTTCAACATCGCCAGCGAGTCGTCCTCGATCGCGACGCGCGTGCCGAGCAGCATCGTCCGCGGCAGCTCCTGACCGATCTCGCGCAACCAGTCGAAGGTGCGCGGCAGCTCCATCGCCAACTGCGTCGCGAGCATGTCGCCGCCGGCCTCGCCGGCCCCGCTGATCACGAAGCGCCGGACCTGGACGGGGCTCGGGCCATCGCAGAGCACGAAGCGCGCACGACCGGCGTTGCACTCGAGCAGTGCCAACGGTTGGCTGCCGCGCGGCGGCGCCGCCAACGCCATGCAGGTCTCGGTCGAGTACAGGCCGAGCACCTGGAACTGGTTCTGTTCGAAAGCCGCGAGGATCGGTTCGGCGACGGCCCGCGCGACCGCCGTCGTCGCCAGCACGTGCCGATGTCCGGGCAACGACCGCACCAGCCGCGTCGTCGCGAGCACCTCGTCGGGGCTCTTCAGGCTGGTGAGGCGCAGCGCCTCACGCACGACGAAGCTGGCCATCTCGGTGGCGCCCATCTTCGGCACCGTGCTCGAGAAGTGCAGGACGCGACGTTCGCCGAGGATCACGTGCACGCCGCGCGCGCCTTGCAGCACGTCGCCGGCGAGCGAACGCAGCGCCTGGGTCACGGCCTCGCGATTCAGGTCCGCGAGCGCAACGCGCTGCGACTTCAGCACGCGTGTCGCCTTGCCGACGCGCGCGCCGACGACGACGCTCAGCGAGCCTTCCTCGATCTCGACGATGGCATGGGTTTGCATGGGCATTCCTCAGAGAGTGATGTCGTCGGCCGTGCCGAAGGCGCGATCGGCGCCCGCACTGAGCAACGTGTGGGTCGCCGCGGTCCACTGCAGCGTGGTGCCGAACCCGTCGGCGTCGAACGACGCCGGCAGGCCGCAGGCGGCTCGCACGACGGGCCAGGTACCGGCGACCGAACCGCCGGTCTCGATGTGGTTGGCGAGCACCTCGACGACGAGCCGCAGGCGCATCCAGGTCTTCTTCGTGCCCGGCACGGCACGGTCGACGCGAACGACCAGTTCTTCGCTGGCAACGCCGTCGTCGACGCCGTTCTCGCCGCGGCTGTGCACGCTCGCGACGCCGGCGGCGCTGACGGCGTAGATGTAGCCCTGGCCGGCGCCGAACGGGTCCTCCGCCGCGGTGCCGTTCACGCCCGGCAGCAGGTGCACGCCGAGGAAGTCGGTCGCCGTCAGGCTGGCCGGGAACGCCGCGCGCTGGAACCAGTACGACGACAGCGCTTCGGCGATGGCGTCGAGTTCTTGCTTGGCCTCCTGCCGGCGATCGGCCTGGACGACCGCGCCCGCGAGCGGCACGGCGGTGCCGACCACGATGCCGAGCACGGCGAGCACGACGATCAACTCGATCAGAGTGAAGCCGGCCTGGGCCACGGGCCGCGGCGCGGCATGGCGATCACATGTCGTCATCGGTGCCTCCGGTGAGGTCTGCGCCGCGCGCTGCCATGCCGAGGTTGGTGTCGGTGCGCAACGCGTTGCCCGCGCCGTCGACGGCGCGGTTGTCGCTGGTGCCGAGCATCTGCATCAGGCCGCCGGCGCCGGTCAGCGACGGCGGCAACGGAGGCAGGGACCACGTGGTGGCCAACGACGCGATGGTCGCGGCGGCCGCACTGGTCTGCGTGCCGAGCACGGTGCGCTCGGCCGCCGTGGCAGTGAGCCAACGCCGCGTGTTGACGGCGACCGTGCGCATCGCCGTGCGCATCTGCGCACGCGCCGGCGCGGTCATCGCCACGGCATCGCGATACGGGCTGCGCAGGAGCTGCGCCCGCAGCAAGCGGAGTCGTCCGCGCTGCCGCGCCCGCAACTGCGCTTCGGCCGGCACGGCGAACGTGACGTCGTCGGCGGTGTTCAGGGCCGTGTCGTCGCCGCGCGATCGCAGCGTGACGCCCGCCGCCGTGACGACGTACCCGAAGTCCTGCGCATGGCCGAACGGATCGAGACGCCAGGAATCCTGCAGCGGCAGGCTGCCCGCCGTCGCCGCCGCGTCGAGCGACGCCGGGAAGGCGCCCTGCCGCCGGTAGCCGACCCGCACCGCGGACTGCGCGATCGCCAGGCGTTCGTCGAGCGCAACGGCGCGTTCGGCGGCCGGCGCCACGAACGCCTGCACGGCGAGCACGATCGAGAGACTGCCCATGCCGAGCACGCCGAGCATCACCAGCAGGGCGAAGCCGCCTTCGGCGCGATGCGATGCGGGGAACGCGTTCACTTGCCGATCCCCTTCATCGCCGAGTAGATCGTGCCGACGACCAGGACGGCGACGCCGCCGACGACGATGCCGAGCACGACGGTGACGATGGGCTCGAGCATGCCGAGCGCCTTCTTCACCGCGGCCTTGACTTCGCGGTCGTAGAGCTTGCTGAGCCGCTCGAACGTCACTGGCAGGCGGCCGGCCTCTTCGCCGACCATCACCATGCTGAGCGCCACGGGCGGCAGCACTTCTTCCTCGCGCAGGGCCTCGCCGAGGCGCGAGCCGCCGAGGATCCGTTCGCGCGTGCCGTCGAGACGGTTGCGCACGGCCGGCAGCGAGACCGCGGAGCCGCCGAGGTCGAGCGCCTGCGTCATCGTCAGGCCGGCGTGCAGCAGCACGCTGAACGTGCGGGCGAACTGGGCGATGGCGAGCGTGCGCACGACGTTGCGCACCACCGGCAGCTTGCCCAGGCCATCGAGCAGCAGGCCCTGCACGAGCGGCGTGCCCGCCAGGATCTTGAAGGCGATCGCCCCGGCGATCGTGCCGCCGAGGATGTACCAGACGTTGGCGGCGACGAAGTCCGAGGCGCTGATCAGCACCAGGCTCGCGGCCGGCAGTTCGCCGCCCATCTTGCTCAGCACCGAGCCGAGCCGCGGGATCACGAACGACAGCATGAACAGCACCATGCCGTAGCCCGCGGCGGCCACGATCATCGGATAGATCATCGCCTGCTTGACCGTCGACGCGATCTCGATGCGCCACTCGAGGAAGCCGACGATCGACAGCAGGACTTCCGGCAGGCTGCCGGACTGTTCGCCGGCGCGCACCAGCGAGCAGTAGATGCCCGGGAACGCGCGCGGGTGTTCGGCCATCGCGTCGGACAGCATCTGCCCGGCCGCGACGCGGTCGCCGAGGTGCTCGAGCAACGCGGCGATCTTGGGGTCTTCTTCCTGCTCCGCCACCGCCTGGAACGTGCCGAGCAGCGGCACGCCGGCGTCGAGAGCTTCGTACAGCGCCTGCGTCAGCAGCAGCAGCCGGCGCGGCGGGATGTGCACGACCCCGAGTTCGTGCGCATCGAGATCGGTCGGTGCCGCGCGATCGAGCGACTGCGCGCGCACGAGCGTGCGACCCTCGCCGTGCAGACGAGCGTGCAACTCCTGCTCGTCGGCAGCCTCGAGCACGGCTTGGCTCTGCGAGCCGTCGGCATCGAGGATCGTCGATCGGAAACGCATGGGGGACGTTCCTCGGGGGGCATGGCGATCCGGAGGAGACGCGGGAGCCTCGGGCGCTCCCGCGTGTTCGCTACCCGCGAATCACTGCACCTGGTTGACCAGGTAACCGATGTCGTCGCCGGCGATGTCCGTCGTCGCGGTGGCGTTGGCGTTGGTGTCGAACGTGCCGTTCGGACCAGCCGAGATCACCCAGAGGCGCTTGTAGTTGGTCGCGTTGGCGAGGTGGCCCGACACGACGTTGATGACGTACGGACGGCCCCACGGATCGAGGGGCGTGTTGCCGTTCGAGTACGGACCGCGCCAGCGGATGTTGCCGGTGGTCGTGTAGGCAGCGCCGGTCGTGGCCTGCGGCGTGTTGACGGTCAGGTGGTAGTTGGCGAGGTCACCGCGCGCGGTGCTCATGCCCCAGGTGATCCACTGGTGGCCGGCCGTGAACGGGTTCGTGGTCGGCATCGTGTTGCCCGTGAGCAGCACATAGATCTGGTTGTTGCTGGCGGCGCTGTTGCGGGCCGGCCAGACGCCGAGGTCCTTGTAGAAGGACGACACGGAAGCGCCGATCACCTTGCACTCGGCTTCGGCGCGAGCGCGGCGGCCGTCTTCCATGTAGCTCGAGAGCATCGGCACCGCGATGCCCGTCAGCAGCAGCACGACGGACAGCACGACGATGACTTCGACGAGCGTGAAGCCGCGTTCGGCGCGGCGGTGGGACTGAGGTTGACGAGTTTCGTTCATGGTGCGCCGGCATCGGCAATCCACCGCCTCGGACTGTTGTCGATCCTCGCTGTCGATCCGGTCGCATGGACTGGCAACTCTCGCCTCATGGCGCTGCCCGCGGGCTGCCGATCACCGACTACCGATGCCGCAACCGAAGTCCGAGCTGCTGAACGCGATCGCTGCAAGCCTCGATCGCGCGCCGACTTCGTTGCAGGGCCTCCTCAACGACTGCGGGCCGGGCGAGGTCGCCTGGATCGAGCGGCTGTCGGCGCTGGGCATGATCAGCGTCGAGCGCGGCTATCGGCTGTGGGCGGAAGTGCTCGGGTTGCCGTTCCACACGCTCGAAGAACGTGGTCTCGACCACAAGGTGCGCCACGCGATCCCGCTCGACCTCGCGACACGCCACTCGGCCGTCGCGATCGCCGAGGAGGACGACGTGCTTTCGGTGGCGCTCAAGAACCCGTTCGACCTGCTCGCGGTCGACGAGATCCAGGAGGTCACCGGCAAGTCGGTGCAGGTCGTGCTGTCGACGCCGCAGGCGATCGCCGAGGCGCTCGCGCGGCTGCAGCGCGGGGCGGCCGGCATCGAAGGCCTGATCCAGCGCATGCTCGCGTCGGACGACGGCGCGGATGGCGGCGATGCCGAACGGCTGCGGCGACTGGGCGGCGACGACGCCGTCGTGCAACTCGTCGACCACCTGATCGAAGAGGGAATGCGCGCGCGCGCGAGCGACATCCACATCGAGCCGCAGCGCGATGGCCTGCGCGTGCGCATCCGCGTCGACGGCGAACTCGACACGCTCTACACGCTGCCGGCGGGTCTGCACCGCGCCGTCGCCGCGCGCATCAAGGTCGCCGGCAGCATGGACCTCGGCGAGTGCCGCAAGCCCCAGGACGGGCGCATCGCCGTCTCCGACAAGGTCGAGTTGCGCGTCTCGATGCTGCCGAGCACGCTCGGCGAGAAGGCGGTCATGCGCGTGCTGGACCGACGCGGCGTGGCGCTGGATCCGGCCAAGCTCGAGATGAACGCGCACAACCTCGAGCTGTTCAAGCGCGGCTACACCTCGCCGAACGGCATCGTGCTGCTGACCGGCCCCACCGGCTCGGGCAAGACCACGACGCTCTACACGGCGATGTCCGAGCTCAACCAGCCGGAGTGCAACCTCGTGACCGTCGAGGACCCGGTCGAGTACGAACTCGCAGGAACGACGCAGGTCCAGGTCGACGTCAAGGCGGAGCGCACGTTCGCCAGCGCGCTGCGGTCGATCCTCCGCCAGGATCCGGACGTCGTGATGGTCGGCGAGATCCGCGACCCCGAGACCGCCGGCATCGCGGTGCAGGCTGCCCTGACCGGCCACGTGGTGCTGAGCACCGCGCACACCAACGACGCGCTGTCGACGGTGCACCGGCTGTGCGACATGGGCGTCGCCCCGTACCTGCTCGGCCCTGCCCTGCGGTGCGTCGTCGGCCAGCGCCTCGTCTCCCGCATCTGCACGGGCTGCGCACGCCCTGCCCGTCCAAAGCCGGAGCTGCTGCGCGAGTTCGGAGTCGGCAGCGACATCGATCTCTCGGGTTTCCGCGAAGGTGCGGGGTGCCAGCAGTGCCGCAACCGCGGCAAGCGCGGCCGCATCGGCATGCACGAAGTGCTCTACGTCTCGCCGGCGCTGGCGTCCGCGATCTCGCGACGCGCGCCCGACACCGAACTCGAGAAGCTCGCGGTCGAAGCCGGGTATCGACGCCTGCTGCACGACGGTTTCGAGAAGGCGAAGCGCGGCCTGGTCACGCTCGAGGACGTGCTCGCCGTCGCGCGGACCGAGTAGCGACCGCGGACGCGCCCCGGCGAACCGACAGCGGCCTTCACGGCGGCCGCACCGGGTCTAAGCTGCGCAGTCCGCCGGCATGACCAACCTGCAGCTCGCCATCCACTTCTTCCTGCAGATCGCAGTGATCCTGCTGGTCTGCCGAGCCGTTGGCCTCGTCGCGAAGCGCTTCGGCCAGCCGCAGGTCGTCGCCGAGATGATCGCCGGCGTGCTGCTCGGGCCGTCGCTGTTCGGGCTGCTCGCGCCCGAACTCCAGGGCGCCCTGTTCCCGTGGGATCCGACGCAGCGCACGCGCGACACGCAGAGCTACCTGTTCCCGGCCTCGCAGCTCGGGCTCGCGCTCTACATGTTCATCGTCGGCATGGAGTTCCGCGTCGACATCGTGCGGCGCCACTTCAAGAGCTCGGTCGCGGTGTCGCTCGCCGGCATCGCCACGCCGTTCCTGCTCGGCGGCCTGCTCGGCTGGGCGATGTTCGCGTGGACCGACCTGTTCCCGGCGAAGACCGGGCTGTTCGAGGCGGTGCTGTTCCTCGGCGCCTCGATGTCGATCACGGCGTTCCCGATGCTGGCGCGCATCATCCACTTCAAGGGACTGGCCGGCACCCGCATGGGCACGATCGCGCTGGGTGCTGGCGCCCTCGACGACGCGGCGGCGTGGTGCCTGCTGGCGCTCGTGCTCGCGAGCTTCGACGGCGACTTCGCGCACGCGGTCTGGAACGTCGGCGGCGGTGGCTGCTTCGTCCTGGTGATGCTGCTCGTCGTGCGGCCGCTGCTGCAGTGGCTGTCGCAGTGGCTGTTCGACAAGGGCTCGTTGACCGAGACCGGGCTGGTGGTCGCGCTGGCGACGATGGCGATCGCCGCCTGGTTCACGGACCTGATCGGCCTGCACGCCGTGTTCGGCGCCTTCGTCGCCGGCGCGGTGATGCCGCGCGGCGTCGCCCGCGACGTGGTCCAGCGCGTGCAGCCGCTCGCGGTGTCGCTGCTGCTGCCGTTGTTCTTCACCTACTCGGGGCTCAACACCAAGATCAGCCTGATCGACACGCCGTTCCTGTGGCTGATGTGCGGTGCGGTGCTGTTCGCCGCGATCGCCGGCAAGGGCATCGCCTGCTGGCTCGCCGCCCGCGCGACCGGCGTGCCCAACCGCGAGGCGCTCGGCATCGGCATCCTGATGAACGCGCGCGGGCTGATGGAGCTCATCATCATCAACATCGGCCTGCAGCGCGGGATCATCGGCGAGGGCCTGTTCGCGACGTTGGTGATCATGGCGATCGTCACCACGCTGATGGCGAGCCCGATCTTCGACCGGCTGGTCGGCAAGGGCTTCACCGGCGAACCGCGGCCCGATGGGCCGTCGAGCGATGCCGGACCGGCCGGTGCTCGCGCTCATCCGTGAGCCGTACGATGCGCCGACCGCGCCCGCCGCAGGCGAGTCACGGAGTTCGCTTCCCTCGGCCGACGGTCAGCCGCGCCAGGCCAGCGCCAGCAGGTAGATCCCGAGCGGGGCAGCCACGCTGACGGCAACCGACATCACGTTCCCGAGCAGCGATGCGCACCAGGCGCGCGGCCAGGACAGCGGCGCGCAGGGCAGCCCCCGGCTGAACACGCGGCCGCGCGTCGCGGCGTGGAGGAGCACGGCCTCGACCGCCACGACCAGGCCCTCCAAGCCAGCGATGGCCAGCCACGTCGGCAGGGGCCAACGTTCGACGCCATCGACCAGGACCAGGAAAGGCAGCCACGTCGTCAGGTTCACGGCGAACAACGTCGCGTCGAGCCCACGAGCGTCGCTGCCCCACTTCCGCAGCAGCCAGACGACCGTCCGCACCTCGACCCACATCGCGATCAGCGCGACGCCCCAGACGAACGGATCGCTGTACAGCCGCCCGATGATCGGGTTGGCGAGCATCGCCGCTACTTCACGACGAAGTTGACGAGCTTGCCCGGCACGACGATCTCCTTGACCACCGTCTTGCCGTCGAGGAACGACGCCACCGCCGCACGCGCCGCCGCCAGCGCCACGTCGTTGCCGCAGCCGTTCGGCACCATCGCGCGACCGCGCAGCTTGCCGAGCACCTGCACCGCGATCTCGACTTCGTCGTCGACGAGCAGCTTGGCGTCGACCGTGGGCCAGCTCGCGTAGCTCAGCAGCCCCTGGCCGCCGAGACGCTCCCACAGTTCCTCGGCGAGGTGCGGCGCGAACGGCTGCAGGATCTGCGCGAAGCGCCGCAGCTGGCCGCGGCCCAGCCGTTCGACGCCCTTCGTCGCCTCGTTGACGAAGATCATCATCGCCGCGATCGCGGTGTTGAACGCGAGCCGCTCGATGTCGCCGTCGACCTTGTGGATCGTGCGGTGCAGCGCCTTCTCGAGCTCGGGATCGTCGGCGCGATCGCTGCGCAGCCACTCGTGCACGGTGCCCTTCTCGGCGAACTCCGGCACCACCAGCCGCCAGCTCCGCTGCAGGAAGCGGAACACGCCGGGCACGTCCTTGGGGTTCCACGGCTTGCTGTCGGCGAGCGGCCCCATGTACATCTCGTACAGCCGCAGCGTGTCGGCGCCGTACTCGGCGACCACGTCGTCGGGGTTGACGACGTTGCCGTAGCGCTTGCTCATCTTGGTGACGATGGCCTTGAGCTTCTCGCCGGTCGTGGCGTGCACGACGTCGTCGCCCTGCTCCTTGGTCTGCGCCTTCGGCACGATCGCGCCGCGCGCATCCTCGTAGGCGAACGCCTGGATCATCCCCTGGTTGTAGAGCTTGTGGAACGGCTCGCGGACGCGCACGAGCCCTTGGTCGTGCAGCACCTTCGTCCAGAACCGCGAGTAGAGCAGGTGCCCGACTGCGTGCTCGGTGCCGCCGACGTAGAGGTCGACCGGCAGCCAGTAGTCGCTCGCCTGCTTGCTGCAGAACTCGCGGTCGTTCTTCGGGTCGCAGAACCGCAGGAAGTACCAGCTCGAGCCGGCAGCGCCCGGCATCGTGTTGATCTCGCGCTGCGCCGGGCGGCCCTTGCCGTCCTTCGTCTCCACCCACTGCCGCGCACGGATCAGCGGCGACTCCGGCGTGCCGCCGGGCTGGAAGTCGTCCATGTGCGGCAGCAGCACCGGCAGCTGCGCGTCGGGCACCAGTTCGGCGCCGTCCTGCGTGTGCAGCACCGGGAACGGCTCGCCCCAGTAGCGCTGCCGCGAGAACAGCCAATCGCGCAGCTTGTAGGTGACCTTCGCGGCGCCATGCCCGTTCGCGACGAGCCAGTCGATCGTGGCGCGCTTGGCCTGCGCCAACGACGACCCGGCCAGCCGCAACGACTCGTCGACGGTGCGGCAGTGCTCCGCATACGGCATCTCGTCGCTGCAGCACTCCTTGCCGTCGGCGATGCGGGCATCGCGCGCCTCATCGCCGGTCTGCGGCGCGAAGATGCCCGGGATCGGCAGGCGGAACTTCGTCGCGAACTCGAAGTCGCGCTCGTCACCGGCGGGCACGGCCATGATCGCGCCGGTGCCGTAGGTGACGATGACGTAGTCCGCGACCCACACCTGCAGCCAGCCGCGCGGGTCGCCGATCGGGAACACCGGGTTGCGGGCCAGAGCACCGGTCCACACGCCGGTCTTCTCCTTCGCCAGATCGGTGCGCTCGAGTTCGCTCTTCTGCGCCGCCGCCTTCACGTAGGCGTCGACGGCCGCCCGTTGCTTCTCCGTCGTGATCTTCGCGACCAGCGGGTGCTCGGGCGCCAACACCACGAACGACGCGCCGAACAGCGTGTCGGGGCGCGTCGTGAACACGCGGATCTTGCCGTGGCTCGCCTGGTCGCACTCGAAGTCGATCTCGGCGCCCTCGCTCTTGCCGATCCACTCGCGCTGCATGGTCTTGAGCGACTCGCTCCAGTCCAGCCCGTCGAGATCCGCGAGCAGGCGCTCCGCGTACTCGGTGATCTTCAGCACCCACTGGCGCAGCGGCCGCCGTTCGCACGGATGGTCGCCGCGCTCGCTCTTGCCGTTGATGACCTCGTCGTTGGCGAGCACGGTGCCGAGCGCCTCGCACCACCACACCGGCGCGTTGCTCTCGTAGGCCAGACCACGCGCGTGCAGCTGCTTCCAGATCCATTGCGTCCAGCGGAAGTAGCTCGGGTCGGCGGTGCTGAGCTCGCGGTCCCAGTCGTACGAGAAGCCCAGCCGCTGCAGCTGCGCCCGGAACGTCGCGATGTTGGCGGCCGTAGTCTTCGCCGGATGGGTGTTGGTCTGGATCGCGTACTGCTCCGCGGGCAGGCCGAACGCGTCCCACCCCATCGGGTGCAGCACGTTGCAGCCCTTCGCCCGCTTCCAGCGCGACACGATGTCGGTCGCGGTGTAGCCCTCGGGGTGGCCGACGTGCAGGCCCGCCGCCGACGGGTAGGGGAACATGTCGAGCGCGTAGAACTTCGGCTGCCGCGCGTCGAAGTCCGGGTCGCCGGGGTTCTTGGCCCGGAACACCTTGTGCTCGCGCCAGAACCGCTGCCACTTCGGTTCGATCGCCGCGGGTTCGTACGTCTGCTTCGGCTCGTGTCTCGGCTCGGCCATGGTCGGAGGGCGAGCAGTATGCCCAGGCCCGACTGGGCGCGGAACGTCGAAGACGGTCAGCCCGCCGCCGGCGGCCATTCGCGGGCCAGCAGCCCGTAGACGAACTCGTCGCGCCAACGACCGCCGAGCCGGCAGTACTCGCGCAGGCAGGCCTCACGCCGCATGCCGAGCTTCTCCATCAGTCGCCACGAGGGTTCGTTGTCGGCGACGCAGTAGGCGACCAGCTTGTGCACGCGCACGACCTCGAACAGGTACGTGCAGAGCCGGGCGCACGCCTCGCGCGTGTAGCCGCGCCGGTGCACGTTGGCGTCGATCCGGTAGCCGATCTCCATCGTCTCGTTCGCCGCTGCGGTCAGCCGGAACACCACGATGCCGACGGCGCGGCGCTCGGCGTGCGGCACGATCGTGAGGCACAGCCACTCCCCGTCCCGCCCCTGCCACGGCGACGCCATCTGCTCGCCGCGCGCGCGCACGGCCTCGCTGGATTCCGGATCGCGGATCCAACGCATCAGCTCCCGGTCGTTCTCCTGGGCCGTCACCATCGGGACGTCCGCGGCGGTGAACCGCCGGAGCACGAGGCGCGAGCTCGCGAGTTCGAGACCAGGAGCGCTCGCGATCAGCTGGGCCAGATCCATGGCGCGTTTCGTAGCACCACCCGGGGTGTCGTGCACGAGTCCGCACACGGCGCTGCCGTGCCCGACCGCGCCGGCCTACGCTGCTCGCATGCGCTTCCCGAACGACACGAACTTCCACCTGCGCATGGCCGCGCTGCTCGTCGCGGCGTTGTTCCTCGAACACCTGGCTGCGACGCACGTCCCCCACTGGTCCTCGCCGCGCATCGGCATCGTGACGTTCGTGCTCGGCCTCGCGTGGGTCGCGCTCGCCGCGTTCTGGCACGCCAAGGCGACGCAGGATCGCATCCGCGTGCTCGAAGCGAAGCTCGAGCAGCTGTCGGCGACCACCGACGCGCTCGTCGACGACCAACGCGCGCGACGTTCGTTGCCGCGCCTCTGAGTCAGCGCCGCACGGCGAGCACGAAGGCGCCGTCGCTCTCGTGCACCACTTCGAACCGGCCGGGATGCGCGGCCAGCAGTGCGGGCGCGATCGACGGCACGAACTCGAACGTGCGCGAGCCGGTGCGTTGCGCCCGGTCCTGGCAGCACACCAGGAAGTCGAGGGCCTCCGCCTCGCTCCACGCCGCGACTTCTTCCACGGACTTCGGCGTGCCCGGCACCAGCGGCTGGTCGGCGATGCGCACGACGTTGCGCCACGGCTCGCCGAGCAGCGGGAAGAGGAAGTGGCTGCCGTGCACGCCGACGCGTTTGCCGGCGACCTGCCGGTGCACGAAGGACACGCAGCCAGCCCACCCGCGTTCGCTGCGCCCGTCGCGCCAGCCGAGGGCGGCGTCGTACTGCCAACGTTGCCGTGCGCTGGCGACGAGCAGCGCGCCGACGACGAGCACCAGCCCGACGATCGCCGCGGTCGCCCGTGACGACGCCGCGCGCAGCCCGAGCGCCCCGACGTCGTTCAGTCGACGGCGCCACGCCGGCACGGCGAGCGCCGCGCCGCCGACGACCGCGGCCGCGAACGCCGGCCAGGCCAGACGGGTCAGCGGCGCAATTCCGTTCGCCGCAGCGCCGGCGAAGGCGGCGACGACGAGCCAGGAGGCACGGGCCGGCAGCAGGGCGCTCACGGCCGCAGCGGCCCCCGCGAAGCCGACGCTCGCCCAGGCCAGCAGGTAACGATGCGAGTACTGCGCGTCGAACGACGGCTGGTTGAACGGGTGCTTCAGGAACGTCGCGAACAGCAGCAGCGGCAGCACCGCGCCGACCGCCGCCGTCCGCCACGGCAGTCGACGCGCGACGGCGGCGAGCAGCAGCAGCACCGGTGCGCCGGCGACGACCGGCGCGGCCACGCCGTGCGCCTCGACGAATTGCGGCAGACGTTCGAGCAGCGGCCGCAGGTTCCAGCCGAGCGTGCGTTCGGCGAACCACGCGGCGTCGATCGGACCGTCGAACACGACGCTGCCCGCGACCTTCACCTGCGCCGGCCACAGCGGATTGCCGAGTGCCAGCAGGTTGCGCAGGTACCACGGCGCTGCGACCAGCATCGGGCCTACGGCGAGCAGGCCGAGCGTTCGTGGCGCGAGGAGCGCCCGCCAGTGCACGAACGCCGTCGCCGCGACGATCAGCGCCGCGTAGCCGGGGCCTGAGAACTTCGTCGCCATCACGGCGCCGAGCGCCAAGCCCGCCAGCAGTCCGTCGCCAGCGCCCCGTTGCGCGAAGTGGCGGCGACAGAAGACGACGGCGGCGACGACGACGATCGCGAGCAGCAGGTCGTTCCCCTGCGTGGTGGTCGCTCCCAGCGCGACCGGCGTGGTCGCTGCCGCGAGCGCGCCGGCGAAGGCGACGGGACGCGTGCCGCCGAACGACCGCGCCAGCGTGTAGACCGCCACGACCAGCAGCGGGAATTCGAACACCGACAGCAGCGCCAGGTGTTCGTTGCCGGCCGGCAACGACAGCCAGGCGATCACCGCCTGCCGGAATCCCGGGTAGGCGCGCGCCAGGTCGGGCACCGTGTCGCTGATCGCGACGCTGCCGGTCCGCACCCACTCGGCCGGCATCACGAGGTGGTACCACATGCTGTCGGCATCCTGCACGGTGAAGCGCAGGCAGTTGCCGGCGACGAACAGCCACGCCGCGGCGAGCAGCAACGCGCCGGCCGCGGTCGCAGCGTCGAACCGCGCGCTTGGCAACAGGCTGCCAACGGTGCGGCCCGGCGGCGCCTGCACGTGCACGAGCAGCGACACGACGGCGCCGAGCACGCCGACCGCGACCAGACCGAACGCGCCGCAGAGGCCGGTCGCGACGACGAACCCGCCCGGCACGACCAGCGTGAGCAGGCCGACGGCGAGCAGGAACACCGAACCCTCGGCCTCCGGCAGCAGCGCCGAGGCCGTGCGCCACGCGACGACTGCCGGCAGCGCGACGAACCAGGCGAACACCGCAGCGGTGACGAATGGACCCGCGAGCAGGTTCGGCGTGAACGCCGCCAGCCCCGCGATCACGACACCAGCCAGGGCGAGCAGCGGCAGACCGGACGAGCGACGATCGGCAGGGCCGCTCATGGCGCGCCGGCGCTACTTCGCGTCCCAGTAGCGCAGCACGAACGCCGGCGGCACGTTCCGCACGATCGGACCGATGCGCTCGAAGCCCGCGAACCGCTCCTGCATGAGCGCGCGGAAGCGTCGCGCCGCGCGCAGTCCGTAGGCGTGCACGTACTGGAAGGTGCGGAAGTCGCCGCCGCCCTCGCGCAACGCCCACACCAGTCCGTCGACGACGCCGTCCTGCACGGCGGGCGGCAGGCTCGCGAACGGCAGCCCCGAGATGATGCGGCGCGGCGGTGGCAGGCCTTGGTCGGTGAGGATCTGCCGAAGGTCCGCCGCCGAGCCGAGGTGGAACGCCATCGTCGGGAACCGCTCGGTCAGCAGGCGGTGGAAGCGCTTCTCGAGCTCGATGCCGAGGTAGCGCGCGCCCTTCGGCAAGCGCTCGCGCACGACCGCCGTCGCCGGGCCAGTGCCGGGACCAAACTCGACGATCAGCTCGCCGGGCCGCAGGTCGAGATGTCCGACCAATGCGCGCGACAGGTAGCGCGAACTCGGCAGCACGGCGCCGACCGTCGTCGGGTTGCGGAGGAAGCGACCAAAGAAGCCGAGACCGTCGCGGATCGGTCGCCGCGGGATGTCGGCAGGTTCGCCCGCGGGCATCGTGGAAGCCACGGCGGAACAGTGCCCCGAGCCCGCGCCGCGGGCAAGCGCCCCGTCACCCATCGACGAGCGCGTCGCCCAGCACGGCGACGCGGCCGACGCGCACTCGGGCCGAACACAGCAGACGGCAGCCGTCGCCGAGGCCCATGCGAGCGAGGGTCGAGCGCTCCGGTTCGGCGGCGGGCTCGAGCGCAGCGTCGGCCCCCGCGGCGAGCCGCGCCGCGTCGGTGCCGCACATGCCGCGCGTGCAGCCGCTCGGCCAGTCGACGCCGGCGAGCCGGGCGGCCGCCAGCAGCGTCGTGCCGGGCTGCACGAACACGGTCTTCGCGGCGGTCGCGAAGTGCACTTCGACCAGGTCCATGGCGTTCGCATAGCGGCTCGCGAGCGCGGTGCAAGCGCGCCGCGGTCCGGCGGCGAAAGCGGGCCACGCCGTGGCGTCGCTCGCGAGCAGAACGCAACATCCGCGCATGGAACTCAGCGGCCTCGATCTGGCGATCATCGTCGGCTACTTCGCCATCTCGCTGGGCATCGGCCTCGCCTTCGCGAAGAAGTCCGGAGCCAGCCTCGCGGACTACTTCGTGTCGGGCCGCAGCATGCCGTGGTGGCTGGCGGGCATCTCGATGGTTGCGACGACGTTCGCCGCCGACACCCCGCTGGCGGTCACCGGCTTCGTCGCCAAGAACGGCTTGGCCGGCAACTGGTTCTGGTGGGCGTTCGCGTTCGGCGGAATGTTGACGGTTTTCGTGTTCGCGAAGTTGTGGCGCCGCGCGAACCTGCTGACCGACGTCGAGCTCATCGAGTTGCGCTATGCCGGCCGGCCGGCGGCCTTCTTGCGCGGCTTCCGCGCGGTCTACGTGTCGATCGTCGTCAACTCGTTCGTGATCGGCTGGGTCACCTACGCGATGGTCACCGTGCTGCGCGAGACCGTGTTGCACGGCAGCTCCGCGGACAGCTCGACGGACCTGCTGCTGATCGGAGCGCTGCTGGCCGTGACCGGGCTCTACTGCGTCCTCTCCGGCATGTGGGGCGTCGCCGTGACCGACGCCTTCCAGTTCGTGCTGGCGATGGGTGGCTGCATCGCGCTGGCCGTGATCGCCGTCGACCACGTCGGCGGCGTCGATCAGTTGCGCGAGCGCGCGACCACGAACTTCGGCGGCACGCAGTTGTTCGACTACGTGCCCGACTTCGGTTCGGCGGCGTGGATGCCGCTCGGCGTGTTCCTGGCCCTCGTGCTCGGCCAGTGGTGGGCGACGTGGTACCCGGGCGCTGAACCCGGCGGCGGCGGCTACATCGTGCAGCGCATGGCGAGTTGCCGGAACGAGCGGGATGCCGAGAAGGCGACGCTGCTGTTCCAGCTCGCCCACTACTGCCTGCGGCCCTGGCCGTGGATCCTGGTCGCCTTCGCCGCCATGGCGTTGCATCCGGAACTGCGCACGTGGGCGCTCGCCGACAAGTCCGCGAACCTGCCGAACCCCGACACCGGCTTTCCGATGCTGATCCGCGAACTGGCGCCGCCGGGGCTGCGCGGACTTCTGCTCGTCACGTTCTTCGCCGCCTACATGTCGACCGTCAGCACCCAGATGAACTGGGGCGCCAGCTACGTCGTCAACGACATCTGGAAGCGGTTCGTCGCGCCGGGCGCGACCGACCGCGAGCTGGTGCGCGCGTCGCGTTGGGCTTCGGTCGTCGTGCTGGTATGCGGCGGCCTGACCGCGTGGATCATGGTGCGCTTCCGCATCTCGCCCGATGAATCGTGGGGCTACCTGGCGGCCCTCGGCGGCGGACTCGGCAGCGTCTTCCTGCTGCGCTGGTTCTGGTGGCGCATCTCGGCCTGGAGCGAGATCGCGGCGATGGCCTCGTCGCTGGTGATGTTCGTCGTGGTGACCGTGGTCCCGTTCGGGATCGCGCCGCAGTACACGGCCCTGATCGTGGCCAGTGTGTCGATCGTCGTCTGGATGACGGTCACGTTCCTGACGCGCCCCGAGCCCCGCGAACACCTGGTCGCCTTCTACCAACGCATCCGCCCCGACGGCCCGGGCTGGGGTCCGATCGCGGCGGACGCCCGCGACGTGCGACCGGACGGTGGCTTGGGCCGATCCGTGCTACGCGCGCTGCTCGGCACCGCCACGATCTGGCTCACGCTGCCGGGCATCGGCGGGCTGATCTTCGGCGACCACGGCAAGGCCGCGGCGTGCCTCGCCGGAGCCGCCGCCGCCGCATGGGGCATGTTCGCGCTGGCGCCGCGCGCGCCTTCACGCGCCTCGACCACGAGCTAGACTTCCCCGCCGCACGACCTGTCATGGGTGACACCGAGAGCGACTTCAGCCGCACCGTCTACTCCGTGCCGACCGGCGGCAAGGACGCAGGCGGCAGCAACCGCCTGCCGGTGCTGGTGGTGCTGCGCGGCGCCCAGGTCGGCCGTCGCTACCTGCTCAACGAGAGCGGACTCGTGCTCGGGCGCCGCGCCGACAAGGCGCAGATCGTGGTGCCCGGCGACGCCCAGATCTCGAGCACGCACTGCAAGTTCGAACGCAGCGGTGCGGGCGAGGTGTGGCACGTCGTCGACCTGCAGTCGACCAACGGTACGGTGATCGGCGGCGAACGCGTCGACAACCGCGCGCTGTGCGACGGCGACCGCATGCTGGTCGGCGAGACGGTGCTGAAGTTCACCTTCCACGACGAGCTCGAGGAGGAGTTCCACCGTCAGGTCGACCACCTGATGAACATCGACGACCTGACCGGGTTGCCGGTGCAGCGCGTGTTCCAGACGCGGCTGCAGGAGTCGTTCACGGTGTGCAAACGCCGCGGGCAGCCGATGGCGGTCTACATGATGGACATGGACGGCCTGAAGAAGATGAACGACACGCACGGCCACTTCGTCGGCGCGAACTCGATCGCGACCGTCGGGCGGCGGCTCGGCGCGATCGTGCACGCGGCCGGCGGCGTGGTCAGCCGCTTCGGCGGCGACGAGTTCTCGGCCTTCGTGCCCAACGCCGACGCCGAGCAGGCAGCCGCGATCGGCGAACGCATGCGCGCGGCCGTCGGCGGCGAGCCGATCACGCGTGATGCGATCACCGTCAACCCGACGATCTCGATCGGATTCGCCGTGCTTCCCGACGACGGCCAGGTCGCCGAAGAACTGACGCGCAAGGCCGACGACGCGCTCTACCGCGCCAAGGCCGCCGGCCGCAACCGCGTCAGCCGCTGAGCCGCACCGCGCCTAGAGAAACAGGCGGTGCTGGCGGAAGCGCGCCTCGATGCCCTGGTCGCTCGCGACCTCGTGCGCATGCAGGCCGCCGGTGAGCTGCAGCAGCCGCTCGACGATCGCCGCGAGCGCGCGCGACGTCGGCGCCTCCGGATCGGTCGCGATCAGCGGCAACTGCCCGAGGCGATGCTGCATCACCGCGTCGTCGTCGGGGATCTCGCCGAGGTAGGTCAACGGCACGCCGACGTGTTGTTTGCTGACTTCGGTGAGGCGCTGGAACGCGAGCTCGCCGCGGCCCGGCGTGGCGACGCGGTTGACGAGCACGAGGAAGCGCGCGTTCTTGTTCACCTGGCCGATGCACTTCACCACCGCATAGGCGTCGACGAGGGCGGCGATCTCGGGCTGGGTGACGAGCACGATCCAATCGGCGGCGAGCATCGTCAGCACGGTGGCCGGCGCGATGCCCGCACCCAGATCGAGCACCAGCGCTTCCTCGCGCTGCGCCAACGCGCCGAGTTCCCGCGCGAACGCGAGCAGGTCCTTGTCGGTCGGCGTCGCCATGCGGCGCACGCCCGACGCGCCCGGCAAGAGACGCGGGCCGCACGGCGACGCGACGAGCGCCTGGTCGAGCGTGCACTGGCCGCCGAGCAGTTGCTGGAGAGTGAGGGTCGGCTTCACGCCGAGCAGCAGGTGGTCGCAGGCGAGGCCGAAGTCGCAGTCGACGAGCACGGTGCGGCGGATGCGGTGCAGCAGCACGGCGAGCGAGGTTGCGACGAACGACTTGCCGGTACCGCCCTTGCCGCTCGCGATCGCGATCGAGGTCGCTTCGTGCCGCGCCGTCGGCGCGCCGCGCAGGCCGTCGAGCAGACGACCGAACAGACCGCGACCGCGTGGGCCGAGCCCGCTCGTCGGAGCCGTTGGTTGCCGCCCGGCTGAAGCACCGTCCATTTCTGCTCGCCTGACCATGTTCGCGGCTGACCGGCCGCGCGCCGGGAGTGTCGCAGACCCGCAGCGAGATTGCGAACGGCCACTCGCCCTCTTGCAGCCACGAGGCCCCCGACCCTCGCCTGAAACAACTCCGTCGACGCGGTCCGGGCCAATAGGCTGCATGCGCAGCACCCCTCGGCGAAACCGCCCGCGCTTTCGCCCTCGCCACCGCGCCCCACCATGGACTCTCGCCCCGATCCCGCCTGCGTCCTGTGCGGCGGCCACGACTTCCGCCCGCTGCTGCGCGGCGCGGACATGGAGGCGAGCCGGTTCTTCCGCTGCCGGGCGTGCACGCTGCTGCAGATGCGGCCGATGCCCACGGACCGCGAGCTGTTCGACTACTACCAGCGCTACGACATCGTCGGCGAGCACTACCCGTACTTCGCCGCGCTCTGGCGTCCGGACGCGCTCGACACGCCCGAGGGGCGGGAGATCCGCGAACGCGCGGGCCTCGTGCTGGCCGCGACGCCGCGACCGCAGCGCGTGCTCGAAGTGGGCTCCGGCCACGGCCTGTTCCTCAAGGTGCTCGTCGACGCCGGCGTGCATGCGGAGGGCGTCGAACTCAGCGCCCGCGCCGCCGAACGCAGCCGCGCGGCGCACGGCGTGACGGTGCACGCGGGCACGCTGGACTCGGTGCCCGGCTCGACGTTCGACGCAATCGCGATGTGGGACCTGCTCGAGCACGTCGCCGACCCGCACGGTCTGGTCGCGCAGGCAGCCGCACGGTTGTCCCCCGGCGGGCGGTTGTTCGTCGAGACGCCCGACGAGGCGGCGCTGCTCGACCGCACGATCCTGGCGCTGCACCGGCTCGGCGTGTCGTGGCCCGCGCGCCAGTTCTACGGCACGCACCACCTCGTGCTGTTCCGCCGCGCCTCGATCCGCCGCCTGCTCGAGCAGCATGGCTTCGTCGTCGAAGGCATCACCGGCGCGTCGACCTACGTCGCGCGTTCGTTCTCGGGATCGGGACTGAAGGCCCGCGCTTCGCGGTTGTTCCTCGGCGCGCTGTTCGCGCTGGCGAAGCTCGTCGGTCGGCAGAACAAGATGATCGTCGTGGCAAAGAAGCGCTGAGCAGCAGCCGCTCGCACGCCCCTCACTTCGGCAGCAGTTCGCGCCCGTAGCGCACCGGTACGCCGAAGTTGCTGCCGGTGAAGTCGCGCAGGATCGCGAAGTTCACCGCGATCACCATCCCGGTGCCGTCGAACACCGGCCCGCCCGAACCGCCGTGCGTCGTCGGCGCGTCGTAGCTGATCACCGTGTCGCGCACGTTGCCGATCACGCCCTGCGTGATCGTCGGTGTGATCTGCCCGGCGCTCGCCAGTTCTTCGATCGTCTCGGCCATCGACGCCGAACGCTGCTGCAGCGACTCGACCAGCGCGCCGTCGGCGCGCGCGAGCATCGCCGACAATCCCGTCGGGTAGCCGACGACGATGGCGCGGCGGTCCTCTTCCTCCTCCGGCAGGTCGCGCAGCGGCAGGCGCGGCACGCCCACCACCTCGGCGGCGGCGATCTGCACGACCGCGACGTCGAGGTCGTCCTTGCGGCGCACGATCGACTCCGGCGGCACGGCGATCGGCGCCTTGCCGGGGAACGTCGCCGTCAGCCGCGCGAACTCGGGCTTGGCTCCGGCCGCGATCAGCCGCACCACCGGCGCCATCTCGAGCCACGGCGCCACCACGTGGCGGTTCGTCATCACGTGCCCGGCGTCGCTGACCAGGAACCCCGAGCCCGTGTACTCGACCTCGAACGTGTCGCCGTCGGGCGCGAACCACGAACCGTCGGGCATCTTCAGCCGGAACACGCCGTGCAGCAGGCACACGCCCTGGCTCAGTTCCTTCTGGATCCGCCGCAGCACCGCGCTGGCGCGCGCCAACCGCGCGACGTCGTCCTGCTGCTTCTTCTGCTCGGCACGCAGCGCCTCGAAGTCCTCGCGCTTCACCACGTCGGCGGGCTGCAGCTTCGCCTGCGCCTCGCGCAGCGCATCGAGCTCGGCGCGCGTCACGACCTGATCGATCTCCGGGCGGCCGACGAACGCGCCGAGCCAGGCCGCGACGAACGCCCCGGCGACGAGCGTCAGCGGCACCCCCCACTTCAACTGCGGCGTCGCCTGCGTGAACAGGTCGCGCGTCAGCGTCTGCGTCGCCGCCGCACCGCCGCTCACGCGCGCGACCTCGCGCGCATCGGCGAGCATGCGCCGCACCGGCTTGCAGGCCGCGCCGATCGGCACGTAGATGTTGAAGCGCACGACGGGACCGCCGCTGCCGAGTTCGAGTTGGTCGCCGTCCTGCAAGATCACTTCGTCCACTTCCTGGCCGTTGACGAACGTCTGGCCGTCGCGGCGCTTGAGGTGGAACTGGCACTCGGCCTCGACCCACTCGATCTGCACGTGCTTGCGGGCGATCCCAGGCGCGTCGATGACGGCATCGCAGTCGGGGGCGCTGCCGATGCGGACCACGCGCGCCTCGTAGGTCACCGTGCGGCCACGCAGCGGACCGGAAAGGTGCAGCAACTGGGGGCGCATTCCCGGACCATAGTCGCCGTGACCAGTCCCGCCAACGCGCCGTTCGCCGTCGAGGTCGCCATCGATTCGGTCGCTGGTGCGCGTACGGCCGCTGCGAACGGCGCCACGCGGCTCGAACTGTGCGCAGCGCTCGAACTCGGCGGGCTCACTCCGAGCCTCGCGCTGCTCGAGGCGGTGCGGGCCGCGGTCGCCGTGCCGGTGTTCGTGATGATCCGGCCGCGCGCCGGCGACTTCCTCTACGACCGCGACGAGTTCGCCGTGATGCGGCGCGACGCCGAACGGCTCGTCGCGGCGGGCGCGCATGGCCTGGTCAGCGGCGTGCTGACCGCGGAGGGCGCGCTCGACGGCCCCCGCCTGCGCGAACTGCGCGCGGTCGCGCCGGTTCAGGCGTTCACCTGCCACCGCGCGTTCGATCTGTGCCGCGAGCCGCTGCGCGCGCTCGACGCCCTGGCCGACCTCGGCATCGCGCGCGTGCTGACCTCGGGCCAGGCGCCGAACGCGCCGGCGGGTGCGGCGGCGATCCGGACGTTCGTGCAGCACGCCGCCGGGCGCGTGGTCGTGATGGCGGGCGGCGGCGTGCGCGCGGAGAACGTGCACGCGCTGGTCGCGGCCAGCGGCGTGCGCGAAGTGCATCTTTCCGCGAGCCGTCGGCAGGCAAGTGGGATGACGTTCCGGCGCGACGGCGTGCCGATGAGCGCGGCGGTCACCGCCGACGAGTACATGTTGCGCACGACGGATGGTGCGATGGTCGCGAGCGTCGTCGCGGCGATGCGTCGTTAGCATGCACGCATGGGCACTCCCCATCCGCTCGTCGCCGCCATCGAGTCCCTCCTGCAGGCGAGTCCGCAAGCCCCACCGTGGCCGGCGGTGCTCGCGCGCGTCGCCGGGCACTTCGTCTGCCCGGTCGCGACGATCCACGTGCTCGGCGCGGACGGCCAGCTCCACCTGGCCGCGCAGCAGGGACTGCCGCCGCCGGTGCTCGACAAGGTGGCCGTGATCCCGATCGGCAAGGGCATGGCGGGGATCGCCGCGCAGCGCCGCGAGCCGGTGCAGGTGTGCAACCTGCAGACCGACCAGAGCGGCGTCGTGCGCCAGGGCGCGAAGCTCACGCAGATGGAGGGTTCGCTCGCCGCGCCGATGATGGACGGCAAGCGGCTCGCCGGCGTGTTCGGGATCGCCAAGCCCGTCGCCTACGACTTCACCGCCGACGAACAGGCCCTGCTGCTCGCGGTCGGGGCGTCGATCGCGCGCACGCTGCGCTGACGTTCAGGCGTCGAAGCCGTCGCGCGCCGGGGCGTCGAGCAGCGCGTTCGCCGCGGCATCGTCGGTGCGCAACGCAGCCGCGTCCCACGAAAGCCGCCGCCCGCGCGCCGCCCGCAGCGCGACGTTGGCGAGCAGCACCGCCTCGGTCAGCGGGGCCGCGTAGGCGAACGACGTCGACGGCATCGTGCGCGCAGCACTGGCGAGCAGCCACTCGCGGTGGTGCCCGGGTGAAGGCGGCAACGACGGCGCCGGCGCCTTCCACGCCGCAGCCCGCGAAGCAGGCCCGATCTCGTGCTTGTCGTAGTTGCTGATCAGCCAGCCGTCGTCGCCGACGAACAGCACGCCGTTGCGCCACCCATCGAGGCCGCGCGACGCCAGCGCCGCCTGCGGCCGATCGCTCCCCGCGTGCCAGTGCAGCGTCACCGCCGGTCGCGCGCCGCGCGCCGCGAACGAGTACGTGCAGCGGCTGCCACGCGGCGCGCATTCCGCGTGCGGCTCGGGTCCGTCGGCCTGCAGGCTCGTCGGCGCTTCGAGTTCGAGCGCCCAGAACGGCAGATCGACGAAGTGGCACGCCATGTCGGCCGTCGTGCCGCCGCCGAATGCCCAGTACCGGCGCCAGCCCATCGGGTGGTAGCCATCGGCGTAGTCGCGCGCCGCCGCGGGCCCGAGCCAGAGATCCCATTCGACGTGCGGCGGGCGCTGGCCGGCCTTCGGCAGCTCGGTGGCCGACCAATCGGTGCCGTTGACGAACACGATCACTTCGCGCACCGCCCCCACGGCACCGCCGCGGATCGCCTCGACGACGCGGTGGTAGTTGGCGTTGGCGTGGATCTGGATGCCCATCTGCGTCACGCAGCCGTTCGCCTCGGCGGTGCGCAGCAGTCGACGCGCCTGCGCCACCGTGTGCGTCAGCGGCTTCTCGCAGTAGACGTCGAGGCCTTGCTGCAGGGCGAGCATCGACGGCAGGTAGTGCGTGTGGTCGGGCGTGCTGACGACGACGCCGTCGAGTTCGCGGCAGGCGGCGGCATCGCGCAACACCTCACGAAAGTCGCGCACGGCGCGCGCACCGGGGAAACGCTTGTGGGCCGCGGCGAGCCGTTCGCCGTCGATGTCGCAGAGCACAGCGATGTGTTCGCTGGCGACGGCCGCGAGGTTGTCGCCGCCGCGGCCACCGACGCCGACGATCATGAGCCGCGCCTTGGTGGCGGGATCGCGCGGCGGCCGCGCGACGCGCAGCGGTTTCGGGCTGCCGGTCGCAGGCAACACGCAAGCACCAGCGGCCGCAACCCCGGTGAGCACGAACGAACGACGGGTCGTCAGCATCGGCGCATCATTCGCCAGCGAGCGCTGGTCGGCCAGTGGTAGGCGATGCTCGGGCCCGTAGGCTCACGGCATGACCCAGAGCCTGCAGGAACGATTCGCCCCGCGCGGTGCGTGCTTTGGCTGCGGTCCAGCCAATGCGCACGGCCTGCGCATCCGCAGCCTCGTCGACGGCGACGAGGTCGTGTGCACGTGGCAGCCACAGACCATGCACGAGGCGTTCCCCGGCATGCTGAACGGCGGCATCATCGGCGCACTGCTCGACTGCCACTGCAACTGGACAGCGGCGTGGCACCTGATGCAGGCGCAGGGGGCGAGCGCGCCGCCGTGCACGGTGACCGCGGAGTACTCGATCAAGCTGCGGCGACCGACGCCGACGTCGGGGCCGGTGCTGCTGCGGGCGAAAGTCGCCGAGTCCAGCGCCGACCGCGCGCGCATCACCGGCACGCTCGAAGCCGGCGGCAAGGTGTGCGCGACGTGCGACGGCGTGTTCGTCGCCGTGAAAGAGGGCCATCCGGCGTTTCATCGCTGGTAGGCCTTCCGGTCGCCGGAACGCCGACTCTCCCATCCATCGTGAACCCAACCACCACGTCGCCTGGCGAACCGCCGTCGCTCGAGGCCGTTCAGCGCGCCCGTGTCGAAATCGGCCGCGACGTGCGCGAAACACCGTCGTGGCAGTGGCAAGGGCATCGGCTCGCGGCCGCGGCACCCACCACCGGCGCGGTCTGGCTCAAGCTCGAACTGCTGCAGCACTCCGGATCGTTCAAGGCGCGCGGCGCCTTGCTCGCGATGCGCCGCCTCGACGCCGCACAACGGGCCCGCGGCGTCACTGCGGTCAGCGGCGGCAACCACGCGATCTCGGTCGCGTTCGCCGCGCGAACGGTCGGCACCCACGCCAAGGTGGTGATGCCGGCGACCGCGAACCCCGCGCGGGTCGCTGCATGCCGCGCGTTCGGCGCCGAAGTCGTGCTGGTCGCCGACGTCGCCGCGGCGTTTCCGGCAGCACGCGCGATCGAAGAACAGGAAGGGCGCACGCTCCTGCATCCGTTCGAGAGCGACGCGATGGTGCTGGGCGCGGGCACCCTCGGCATGGAGTTCCTGCGGCAGACGGGCCAGCTCGATGCGCTGTTCGTCGCGATCGGCGGCGGCGGACTCGCCGCCGGGGTCGCGAGCGTGGTCAAGGCGCTGCAGCCGCGCTGTCGCGTGTTCGGAGTCGAACCCGCGGGAGCTGACACCATGCACCGCAGTTTCGCGGCCGGCTCACCGCAGCGCATCGACGCGGTGCGCACGATCGCGGACACGCTCGGCGCGCCGATGGCGTTGCCGTACACCTACGGGCTCTGCCGCCGGTTCGTCGACGAACTGGTGAAGGTCGACGACGACGCGATGTGCCGCGCGATGTGGCTCTTGTTCGCCGACGCCAAGCTCGCGGTCGAGCCCGCGGGTGCCGCGGCACTCGCGGCGATGCTGCAGGTGCAGGATCGGCTGGCGGGGCAACGGGTCGGTCTCATTGTCTGCGGCGCCAACCTCGACCACGCCACGTTCGCCGCCTGCCTCGCGCGCGGCGCGCCACCGGCTAGTTGACCGGACCGACCCACAGGTCGTCGAACGACGTGCGCGCGTCGGCCTTGGTCCACAGACCGTGGCCACCGCCGCTCCGGATCGTGTCGTCCGCGACCTCGAGCAGGACGCGCCCATCGAGCGCGCACGTGATGCGATCACCGACGAACGTCGCCTCGACGCGATGCCACGCTCCGGCCGGGGCGTCGACGAGCGCGGTCGCGAGCTGCCGCCGCACGCCGTCCTTCACCACGTAGACGCGGAAGTTCGACTCCAGCGGGTTGAAGCGGCAGAGGTAGTAGTTGTCGGCGTCCTGCACGCGCCACATCGGGCCGCCGCCCTGGTCGACGACGCCGCCGTCGGCGCGCACCGCGACCGCGATGCGTCCGTCAGCGAGCGCGCCGTCGGTCCAGAACAGATTGAACCGATGGTCGACGTCGTGGTTCGGCGCGGTCAACGCAACGACGTTCGGCGGCGAGATCGCGGCCGCGTCGGCGACCACCAGCCACGTCGCTTGCGGTCCGTTGCCGCCGGTGCTCCCGGCGCGGAACCCGGCCAGCGCCCCATCGAAGCCCTCGGCGCCGGGCGTGGGGCGCTGCGCCGACCAGCAGCCACCGGCGATCGAGAGCAACGCCACGGCCACATGCCACGTCTTCATCCGCGCCATCCTACGCGACAGGCGGCGTTGCTCCCGCGCCGCGCCGTCAGCGGCGCGACGACGCCCGCACCGCCTCGCCGAAGCCGACCAGGTCCATCTCGAAGTGCCCGCGCCACTCAGCACCGCGGATGCCGGCGGCGATCACGAAGTCGGCCGACGTGCCGGCCGAGAACTGCGGGAAGCCCGGCGGCACCATCTCCGGGATCCACTCCTGCATGCCCCGGAACATCGCCAGGAAGTCGATGCACTCGACGAACATCGGGTTGCAGTCGCCGACGGCCGCCATCGCCGCGCGCATCGACGTCGGCCACGACCCGCCCGACCTTCCGAGCGCGGCGACGGTGTCGGCGGCGCGGTGGCCGACGCCGATCGCCGCACTGCCGCCCTTCGCCGCGAGCCGCATCTGCAGGCCGTCCTTGCCGAGCATCCTCGCGATCGCATCCTCGGCCTTGCCGCGCTCCGACTCGGGTACCGGCACGGCACTGATCGCCGACGCGAACTTCAGGAAGTCGACCCTCAGGCGATGGTCCTGGAATCGGGCGCCATCCACTTCGCCGGTCTCCCCGGGCGTGAACGCGACGCCGAACGTCGCAAGCTGCGAGCTTTGCGTCATGGTCGCGAACAGCGAGAACATCGACTCGGCGGCGGTCGGCGTCATGTGGGCGGTCATGCCGAGTCCCTTCGCATCGACGTCGACGTCCGCGGCGAGCACCGGCCCCATCGCTTCGTAGAGTTCGCGGTAGCCGCGCATCATCTCGCGCATCGCGGTCCGGCCTTGCTGCGGGTAGATGTCGAAGAGCGGTTCCAGCATCGACTCGAAGCGCGGCCACAGCGCCTTCCAGTCGGCGACCATGACCACGTTCGCGGCACTGCGCGGCGACAGCTTGCCGGCGAACGGCGCCAGGTCGACCGGCGCGCTGCCCCAGCCGTCGAGGTCACTGCCGGGCTTCATCTGCATGCGCGCCGACACCGCGAGCTTGCCGTTCGGCGCATCGGCCGCGAGTTCGAAGCTCTGGCCCGATGCCAGCAGCGCCTTGGCCGCCTCGATGTAGAGGTCGGCGACGGCCGCGCCGTCGACGCCGGCATTGCCCGTTTCCGCCTGCGACACCATCGTCTTGAACGCCAGGAAGCCGGCGCCGATCACGGTGCCGAGGTTCTGCGCCGCCTTGGCGACGTCGACGCGCGCCACGACCAGCTCCGCCGGCAGGTTCGTCGCCAGCGCGGACGGCTGGGCCGGCTTCTCGTACTTGCCGCTGAGCGGCAAGACCACGTAGCCGCCGTCGACGAACGTCTGGATGCCGCTGCCCTGCAACGACGCCACGTACTTCGCGGCATCGGTCACCGGCACGAACACGAGTGGAATGGGCTGCACCGCGCGCGGCGCGACCAGGGCGAACGCGATCGGGCGCTTCTTGTCGACGTACGTCGTGTCGCCGCCCATCGGCCCGATCGTCGCCAGCATCGGGTCGGCGCCGATCAGCTCGGTCGGCACCCCGAACGGCGTGGCGCCGGTTCGCGCGGTGTCGACGAGATCGTCGATCGACAGCAAACGCACGAAGACGGCTGCGTCGGCCGGGACCAGCGCGGCGATCGCCCGCTCGGCGGCCTCGTCGCCGCCCCGGCAACCGATCATCAGCAACAGCAGGGAGAACGACGCCGCGGGCAGGACCTTCATGGCGGCGAGGATCGGCGCCAGCGTGCCGCGAGGCAACTGTTCACTCGCCGCAGCTCTGCAATGCCGGCACGACCGCATCCTCGGGCCGCAGCTCGCGCGGCTTGTGGTCGTCGAATCGATCCGCGAACACCTCGTCGACCAGCGCCGCGAAGACCTCGGGCCCGCGCATGGTGACCAGACGCTCGCGCGCGAAGAGCGGCTCGGCGTGGTACTGGCCGTACTTGATCGCGTGCATGCGCACGTGCGGCAGCGCCTGCCGTTCGCCGCCGTAGAACGGCACCGCGATCTGCCAGTGCCGGTGCAGGGCAGCGCGCTGCCCTGCCATCGTCGGTCGCCTCGCCGGCCGGCCGGCGAACAGGTCCGCGACCTGGCCGAACACGAACGGATTGCCGATGCAGCCGCGCGCGATCGTGACGCCGTCGACGCCGGTCTGGCGACGCATCGCCAGCACGTCGAACGGCGAGAACAGGTCGCCGCTGCCGAGGATCGGGAAGGCGCCGACGCGCCGCTTCACCTCGGCGAGGAACGGCCAGCGGCTCGGGCCGGCGTACTTCTGCTCGACGGATCGCGGATGCACGGTCGCGGCGGTGACGCCGCGCGCGATCGCGCCTTCGAGGATCGTCCAGAACCTCGTCTCGGCATCGGGCGAGTCGTCCGAACCGCGCCGCATCTTCACGGTGACCGCGACGTCACCGGCCACCGACTGCAGGACGGCATCGACGATCGCCAGCGCCTGGTCGGGGTCCTGCAGCAGCCAGCCGCCCCGGCGGCGACCGAGCACTTTCGTCACCGGGCAGCCGAAGTTGACGTCGACGACGTCGTAGCCGGCGTGCACCAGTTCGCGCGCGGCGCGCCCGAACGTCGCCGGATCGCTGCCCATCAGCTGGCCGCCGACCGGATGATCGTGCTCGGGCACCGCCAGGATCCGGCGCCGCAGCTTGCCCTTCTGCAGCACGTGCTCGTCGAGCACGACCTCGGCGAGCGTGTAGGACGCGCCGTGCTCCCGCGCGACGGTGCGCATCGCGAGGTCGCTGTAGCCGCTCAATGCCGCCTGCACGACCGGCATCGGCAGGGTGATGCGGCCGAGCCGCAGCGGCGCGAACGCCGCCGACTCCGTCGCCGGCGCGTTCATCCGCCGGTCACCGGCGGCAGCGTCGCCTTCTTCAGGAACAGCACCGCGAAGCACGTCGCGTCCAGCATCAGGCCGCGCGCGCGTTCGCTGCGGAACGAGCCGTTCTTGTTCTGCAGCGGCAGGATCTGCAGCGCGCCTTCGTAGTACCAGTCGCGACCGGCGATGCGCGCGATGCCCGACAGTTCGCAGGTGCGTTCGAGGCCGTAGAGGTAGTAGTACCAACTGTCGTCGGCGCGATCGATGTAGCCGGGGTTGCTACGCACGTGGAACTCGGCGCCGAGCCAGGCGAACCCGCTCTGGATGCCGGCATCGATCTTCGACACCACGTCGGCATGCGGCTGGCCCGACTGCAGGAGGCCGAAACGCGCGATCACCAGGCTGCCGACGCCGGCCGCGGTCATCGATCCGTACGGCGGACGATTCGGCGTGTGGTAGGCGAAGCCACGCACCGGCACCGCGCGCGGCGCCGCGCGGGTCGGCTTCGTCCCATCCGGCGCATCCGCCGCGGCAGCGAGTTCGCGGTAGCTGGTGACACCCGGCGGCAGCTGGCGGCCGTTGTCGGCGCACTGCACCTCGAGCTGGTAGTTCGCCGTCGCGCGCCACACGGTGACGGGAACCTCGAGCCCGCACAACGACGCGGCGTAGAGGCCGAGCATGCCGTACTGGTTCACCGAGTTGTCGAACCGTGGACCCGCCGTGTAGTTGAAGGCCATCCGCGAGTTGGCGTTGCCGCGGGTGTCGATGTTGGTGCGGAGCTTCGCCAGCCACTGGACGGCGACCGCTTTGTCCGCCTCGGGCAGCACGCGCTGGCGCGGCGCCTTGAGGGTTCCCGACCGCAGCAGGTCGGCCTCGCCGGGCGGCGTGTGACGTTCGGCCAACGCCATCAACGCGACCGCCAGCGAATAGGTGTCGACGAACTCGCGGCGGCGCAGCTCGTCGAAGCCGGCGGCGACGACCGGATCGTCGGGCGGGATCTCCGCGTGCAGCATCGTCAGCAACGCCAGAGCGATGCGGCCGGCCCCGTAGCTGCGTTCGCCATCCTCCTGGTCCTGGAAGTGGCGGCGCGACAGGTCTTCGACTTCCTTCTTCAGCCACTTGCCGCCGTCGCGGATGGCCTCGGCGACGCGCCCCCGGAACGCCGCGTCCTGGTTCTCGTGCAGGGCCACGAATTCCTGGGCGTCGGCGACGACGAGCTTGCGCCACTTGCCCTTCGCCTCCTCGAACACCAGCGTCAGCTCCGCGTCGAACTTCGCGACCACGCCGCGCTGCGCGTCGAACGTGCGTGACATCCGCAGCGACCCGCTCGCCGCGTGTTTGCACAGCGGCCGGATGAACTGCTGCAGCGCGGCGCGCGACTCGCCGGGGCGCACTTCGGGATCCTCGGTGGTCACGGCGAGGGTGAACGCCTGCGCGCCATCGGCAGCGGGCGCTTCGACCTTGCCGGTCAGCACCAGGTCGCCGAACGGCACCTGGCGGCGATACCGCAGGCGGACGGCGCCCTCGAGCCGCAGGTCGAACGCGACGGCGCGGATCACGTCGCGCAGATCGCGCGGCTCGTCGCCAACGGCTCGCTGGTCGGCAGTCAGTTCTCCCTGGCAGAGCCAGGGCGAGGGCACGAGGTGCGGCAGCATGCCCTCGGGCGGCTGTCCCTTCGGCTGCAGCTGTTCGGCGGCGGCCTTGCCGTCGGCCACGTCGCTGCTCGACGCGTGCGTGCGCCGGAACTCGGCCGCGCCCGACGGCGGCAGCTTCCACGCCGCTTGCGCGGTCAGGGGCAGCGTGGACAGCACGGCGACGGCAACGAGACGCAAGGGATGCATGGCGAAGCCGCGCAGCCTACCGACCCGGGAAAGCCATGGGCAGGTCCAGTGCCGCCACTATGGTGCGCGCGGCCCCACTGCTCCGTCCCGCATGAACGCACCCTCACCCGCTGCCCGCGGCCTCATGGCGCGCTTCCTCTCGCTGATCGAACGCGTCGGCAACGCCCTGCCGCACCCGGCGACGCTGTTCCTGCTGCTCTCGTTGGCGGTGATCGGGCTGAGCGAAGTCGCGACCTGGTTCGATCTCACTGCACAGCACCCGGTCACCAAAGAGGTGATCGCGCCGGTCAGCCTGATGACGCGCGATGGCCTGCACAAGATCCTGACCAACCTCGTCACGAACTTCACCGGCTTCGCACCGCTCGGCACGGTGCTCGTGGCGCTGCTCGGCATCGGCATCGCCGAGTCGAGCGGCCTGATCGGCACCGCGATGCGTCTGCTCGTGCTGTCGGCGCCGCGCAAGCTGCTGACGATGGTCGTCGTGTTCGCGGGCGTGCTCTCGAACACCGCGAGCGAAGTCGGCTACGTGCTGCTGATCCCGATGGCGGCGATGATCTTCCAGGCCGCGGGGCGACACCCGGTCCTCGGCCTCGCGGCCGCGTTCGCGGGCGTGTCGGGCGGCTACAGCGCCAACCTGCTGCTCGGCACCGTCGACCCGCTGCTGTCCGGCCTGACGCAGGAAGCGGCGCGCATCCTCGAACCGGGGGCCGTGGTTAGCCCGGCCTGCAACTACTGGTTCATGGCTGCGTCGACGTTCTGGGTGACGATCATCGTGACCTTCGTCACCGAGAAGATCGTCGCACCCCGTCTGCGGCCGTTCGTGCCCGAAGGCGGCACCGGTTCGACCGCAGCCGGCGACCCCTCGCTCGCGCCGCTGACGGCCGCGGAACGCAAGGGCCTCTGGGCAGCCACGGCCGTGTTCGTGCTCGGCGCCGCGTGGGTGCTGTGGGGCACGATCCCCGGCGACGGTTTCCTGCGCGACCCGAAGACCGGCGACCTGCTGCACTCGCCGCTGATGAGCGGCATCGTTGCGCTGATCTTCCTGTTCGCGGCGCTCATGGGCCTCGCCTACGGCATCGCCGCCGGCACCATCCGCAGCGACGCCGCGGCGATGAAGGGCATGGCGAAGTCGATGGAGACGCTGGGCGGCTACCTCGTGCTGGTGTTCTTCGCCGCGCAGTTCGTCAACTTCTTCAACTGGACGAAGCTCGGGCTGATCCTCGCGGTGAAGGGCGCCAACTTCCTGCAGGCGACCGGGCTCGACGGCGCGCCGCTGGTGCTCGGGTTCATCCTGCTGACCGCAGCGATCAACCTGGTCATGGGCAGCGCCTCGGCGAAGTGGGCACTGATGGCGCCGATCTTCGTGCCGATGATGATGCTGCTCGGCTACCCCCCGGACGTCACGCAGGCGGCGTATCGCGTCGGCGACAGCTGCACCAACGTGATCTCGCCGATGATGAGCTACTTCGCGCTGATCATCGCGTTCATGCAGCGCTACGACAAACAGGCCGGGCTCGGCACGTTGGTCGCGACGATGCTGCCCTACTCGGTCGCGCTGCTCATCAGCTGGTCGGTGCTGTTCCTGGGCTGGATGTGGCTCGGGCTGCCGTTCGGCCCGTCCTGACCGAGGCGCGTTCAGGACCGCGCGAACGTGATCAGCAGCACCGTGCGAGGTGCGTCGGTGAGGTTCCAGGCCTCGTGTTCGAAGGTGTCGTCGAACACGAGGCACCGGCCGCGCTGCCAGCGGCACGTGCCGTCGACGAACCGCAATGCGGCGTCGCCGGCGGGGATCTCGAGCCCGAGGTGGCAGCGCAACACGCCCGGCAGTTCGCCGCAGTGCGGGTAGAGACGCGTCCCGGGCAGGAATCGCGAGAACCCGGCGTTCCGCAGGCCGGGCACGCCCTCGCAGGCGCGCGCCGTGGCGGGACAGCGCGCCCGATGCGCCGCGAGGCCCGGGGCGTCGCCGAACAGACCGTACCACGTCCACCCACGTTCGTCGTAGCCGTCGGCGACGGTGGTCAGGGAGTCGGGGCTCGGCACGAACGCGTCGGCCGGCAGCGCTTGGAGTTCGGCGAGCACGGCGCCGAACGCCGCTTCGAGCCGAGGCACGAATGCGAACGCGGCGGGATCGTGGACGGCGCGCATCGCGGCGACGCAGGTTACCGCGCGACGGCGCGATGTTGCGAGCCGCGGGGCCATGGCGCAGACTCTCGGCATGCCGACTCCCGTTCGCCGTCTCGTCCTCCCCGCCGTGGCCCTCGCCGCCTTCGCCGCGGCGGGCTGCCAGTCCAACAAGGTCATGCAACCGTCCCAGGCGCAGACCGCCGGGATGCGCATCGACGTGGTCAAGGCCGACTACTCGCAGCGGAAGCAGCGCATCGATGTTCGCGTGCGCATCTGGAACGACCACGACCAGCGCGTTCACTACGACCTCGGCGACGTGCGCCTGCAGTTCAAGGGCCGCGAAGTGTCGCCGACGCCGGGCATGACGAAGGACCAGAACCCCGACGTGCAGGCGAAGTCGAACCGCCAGTTCGACTGGTCGTTCGAGGTCGGCGACGTGATCGGTGAGGGCACCTACCCGATCATGATCCGCAACCTGCAGAAGGGCGGCGCGCCGCTGGGCGAAACGGCGGAGTTCAAGATCAACCTCGGCGCCTGACGCGAGCGGAGGATTCCCTCGGCCTGCTGAGCAGGATCGAGGGAGCCCGGCGTCCGGCGTTCGTCAGCCGCCGGCGAACCGGCGCTGCCAGAGCCGCCACGCGATCGCCGTGGCCACGGCTGCGAAGGCCCACTGCACGCCGAGCGCGCGCAGCATCACCGGATCGGTGAACGCCTTCTGGCTCCAGAACATGCCCTGGAAGCTGGTCATCGCCCAGTGCGTGATGGTCGCGTGCGTGACGAGATCCGCCCACCACGGCAGCTCGGCGATCTGGATCGGGAACCAGCAGCCGCCGAGCGCGGCCATCACCAGGATCAGCAGCGTCGACAGGCCCTCCGCCTGCTTCTGCGTGCGCGCCCACACGGCGATCAGCATGCCGAACGACGTCGCCGCCGCGGCCCAGGTGATCGACAGCACCAGCAGTGTCAGCGGATCGCGGAACGCGCCGACGCCGAACAGCATCTCGCCGTAGGCGAACAGGACGACGAGTTGCAGCATCCCGATCAGGACGCACAACAGGAACTTGCCGAGCAGCAGTGAGGCACGCGGAGCGCGACTGACCAGCAAGCGCCGCAGCGTGCCTTGGTCGCGCTCCTGCAGCAGCGTGACGCTGCACGCCATCAGGCCGAACATCAGCATCATGACGCTCATGCCGGCGACGCTCTGCGCGAGCTGGTAGCCGAGGTTCTTCGGGCGCGATGGCGGCTGCACGTTCTCGTGCGTGACCGGCACCATGCCCTCGAACATCGACGCCATGTCGAAGTTCGCCGCCGGCGCCTTCTCGGGTGCCCGCAGGTCCGCGTCGCCCCCGACGAAACGGTCGATGACGCCCTGCACCATCTCCATCGCGGCGCGCACGCGCGCGACGCCGTCCTCGCTCATGCCCTGCCGTCGCATCATGCTGGCGAGCAGCCACGGCATGCTCTTGCCCTCGGACGCCGCCATCGTCGCCTGCATCATGGCGATGCCGACGAGCCGGCTCTCCATCGTGCGGCCAGCGTCCCGGACGAGCACGAGCTGAGGCTCCTTGCCGGTCGTCACCGACTCGCCGTAGCCGGCACCGACGATCAAGCCGTGGTGCGCTTCGCCGTCGGCGACGCGCTGGCGCACCCGGTCCGCCGTCGTCGGCGCGTCGCCTGGGCGCGGGCGCACGGTCACCATGCCGACGTCGCGGAGTGCCGAGACGAAGCGTCGGCTCGTCTCGCTGTCGTCGTCGTCGACGACCCACAGCTCCACCTTCGGCATGCCCGAGCCGCCGCCGAACGCGAACTTCATCACCATGCCGAACACGGTGACCAGCGCGATCGGCAGCAACAGTCCGAGCATCAGACCGGTGCGGTCGCGGAAGTAGGCCCGCAGGTCCTTCTTGGCGATCCACCAGCCAGCGGCGATCAGGTTCATGGGTCGTCCCGCAGCGAGCGGCCGGTGAGGGTCAGGAACACCCGCTCGAGGTCGGCGCCTGGCGTGCCGGCGCGCTCGGCGAGTTGGGCCGCGGTGCCGATGGCGACGACGGCGCCGTCGTTCATCACGGCGACGCGATCGCAGAGCCGCTGCACTTCCTCCATGTAGTGCGACGTGTAGATCAACGTGCGCCCACCTTGGCGCAGCGCCTGCAGGCTCTCGAACAAGTGGTTGCGCGACTGCGGATCGACGCCGACGGTCGGTTCGTCGAGCAGCAGCAATTCGGGTTCGTGCAGATCGCCGACCACGAGGTTGAGCCGGCGCTTCATGCCGCCCGAGTACGCGCGCACGCGGTCGTCGGCGCGGTCGGCCAGCCCGGCCAACGCGAGCGCGCGGTCGACGGCGCCCGACACCTTGCCCGACGGCACTCCTTGCAGCCGCGCGAAGAACACGAGGTTCTCGCGGGCCGTGAGGTCGTCGTACAACGCGAGATCCTGCGGCACGAGGCCAAGGCGCGCGCGCGCCGCCGCGTCGGTCGCGGGCCGGAACGGCGTGCCGGCGAACGTCATCACGCCGTCGTGGCCGGCCAGCAACCCGGACACGCACGAGAGCAGGGTCGTCTTGCCGGCACCGTTCGGGCCGAGCAGCCCGAGGATCTCGCCACGGCGGCACGTCAAGCTCGCCGCGCGCACCGCGACCCGTTCGCCGTAGCGATACCCGAGCGATTCGATCGTCAGCAGGTCGTCGCCGGCCACGACCATCAGCTCCGGTAGCGGGCTCGGATCGACGGCACCAGGTACTCGTCGAATGCGCGGTCGATGCCGTAGTGGGCGGTCCAGTTCCAGTCGGCGCGTGCGCGGCCGTGGTCGACGTCCGCCGGCCACGAGTCGACGATGCGCGCGCGCGCCGGATCGGGCCGGAACGTGATGTCGGCGCCCGGGAACGCTCGCTGCACCCGCTCGACGAACTCCTGGGCGCTGAGGCTGAACGCGCCGACGTTGTAGCAAGGCAGCGTCAGCTGCTCGCGCTTGGCGTCGAGCAGGCCCATCAACGCGCGCACGGCATCGGGCATCGCCATGAACGGAATGCGGGCCTCCGGCGCCACGAAGCAGGCGTACGGCTTGCCTTGCGCGGCTGCGTGCAGCATCTCCGGGCCGTAGTCGCTGGTGCCGCCCGACGGCACGGTCTCCGCCGAGATCAGGCCCGGGAAGCGCACGCCGCGGAAGTCGAGGTGCACCGTGCGCTCGCTGTTCGCCGCCAGCGCCTTGTAGTGGCGCATGAAGTAGCGGCCCAGGTGCTCGGCGTAGAGCTTGTTGACGCCGTACATCGTGATCGGCTCGAGCGCCTGGTCCTCGCGCACGCGGCCGAGGCGCGCCTTCTCGGCGAGGCTGCCGATGCCGTAGACGGCGATCGAGCTCGGGAACACGAACTTCACCGGCTTGTCGAGCCGTGCCGACAGCGTCTGCGCCATGCGCAGCAGGTGCAGCGTGCCCTCGACGTTGATCTGGTGCGCGAGCTCGGGGTCGCGTTCGCCGCGCGTCGACAGCAGCGCCGCCAGGTGGAACACTGCCTCGATCTCGTGGTGCGCGGCGAGCTGGTCCAGCAGGTAGCGGTCGAGGATGTTGCCGGCGTAGGTCTCGTCACACAGCGGCCGCCACCGTTCGGGCAGGGGTGACAGGTCGAGGGTGACGATGCGGTAGCGGCCATCCTGATGGAGACGCTCGATCAGCGATCGACCGATCTCCCCGTTGGCGCCGGTGACGAGTGCGACGGGCCGTTTCGACATGCGGGGGGCGAACGCTACCGCCCGGCAGCGCCGCCACCAAATGCCCGGCGCCGCCGGCCGTTCAGCCGGCGGTCGGTTGCGGCGCGGCCACGGTCAGACGCAGCTCCCCGTTCGCGACGTCGACGTGCAGCGTGCTGCCGTCGGCGACGTCGCCGGCGACGAGGCGGCGGCCGATGCGCGTCTCCAGCTCGCGCTGCAGCAGGCGCTTCAGCGGCCGCGCCCCGTAGACCGGGTCGTAGCCTTGGTTGCCTAGGAACGTCTTCGCCGCGTCGGTGACTTCGAGCGTGATGCGCCGGTCGGTGAGCCGCGCCCGCAGCCCCGTGAGCAGCAGGTCGACGATGCGGCGGATCTCGCCGGTCTGCAGCGGCTTGAACAGCACGACGTCGTCGATGCGGTTCAGCAGCTCGGGCCGGAAGTGGGATCGCAGTTCGGCCATGACCTGGTCACGCGCTGATTCGCGGATGACACCGTCGCGCGTGATGCCCTCCAGGAGGATCGGCGCGCCGATGTTCGACGTCATCACGATGACGGTGTTCTTGAAGTCGACTGTGCGGCCCTGGCTGTCGGTCGCACGGCCGTCGTCGAGGATCTGCAGGAGCACGTGGAAGACGTCCGGGTGGGCCTTCTCGATCTCGTCGAACAGCACGACCGAGTACGGCTTGCGGCGCACGGCTTCGGTCAGCTGCCCCCCTTCGTCGTAGCCGACGTAGCCGGGCGGTGCGCCGATCAGGCGCGAGACCGCGTGCTTCTCCATGTACTCGGACATGTCGATGCGCACGAGGTTGTCCTCGCTGTCGAACAGCGACTGCGCAAGCGCCTTGGCCAGCTCCGTCTTGCCGACTCCGGTCGGGCCGAGGAACAGGAAGCTGCCGATCGGGCGCTTGGGGTCCTTGATGCCGGCTCGCGCGCGGATCACCGCGTCGGCGACGGCCTGCACCGCTTCGTCCTGTCCGATCACACGCTCGTGCAGGATGCGGTCGAGTTGCAGCAGCTTCTCGCGCTCGCCGGCGAGCAGACGCGTGACCGGGATGCCCGTCCAACGGGCGACGATCCGCGCGATCTCGTCGGCGGTGACCTCCTCGCGCAGCAGGCGCTCGCCGCCGGCGGCGAGACCGGCTTCGGCGGTCGCGAGTTCCTTCTCCGCTGCCGGGATCGCGCCGTACTTCAGCTCGGCCGCCTTGTTCATGTCGTAGCGACGCTCGGCAGCCTCCTGGTCGCGGCGCAGGACCTCGATCTTCTCGCGCATCGTGCGCACGCCGGCGATCGCCTTCTTCTCGGCTTCGTACTGCGCACGCATCGCGTCGGCCTTGGCGCGCATTTCCTGTGCCTCCTTGTTCAGCTCGGCGAGACGCGCCCGACTCGCGGCGTCCTTCTCCTTCGCGAGCGCGGTCTGCTCGATTTCGAGCTGCACGACGCGGCGACTGACGGTGTCGAGTTCGGCCGGCAGCGAGTCGATCTCGGTGCGGATCGTCGCGCACGCTTCGTCGACGAGATCGATGGCCTTGTCCGGCAGGAAGCGGTCGGTGATGTAGCGGTGCGAGAGCCCCGCCGCGTCGACCAGCGCCTGATCGAGGATCTTGACGCCGTGGTGCACTTCGAAGCGCTCGCGCAGGCCGCGCAGGATCGAAATGGTGTCCTCGACGCTCGGTTGCTCGACCAGCACCGGCTGGAAGCGCCGCTCGAGCGCCGCGTCCTTCTCGATGTGCTTGCGGTACTCGTCGAGCGTCGTGGCGCCGATGCAGTGCAGTTCGCCGCGCGCGAGCATCGGCTTCAGCATGTTGCCGGCGTCCATCGCGCCCTCGGCCTTGCCCGCACCGACGATCGTGTGCAGCTCGTCGATGAACAGCAGGATCCGTCCCTCGCTGTTCTTGATCTCGGTGAGCACGGCCTTGAGCCGTTCCTCGAACTCGCCGCGGTACTTGGCGCCGGCGACCAGACTGCCCATGTCGAGCGCGAACACCGTCTTGTCGCGCAGCCCTTCGGGCACGTCACCACGCACGATGCGCTGCGCGAGTCCTTCGGCGATCGCCGTCTTGCCGACACCTGGTTCGCCGATCAGCACCGGGTTGTTCTTGGTCTTGCGCGAGAGGATGCGCACGACGCGCCGGATCTCCTCGTCGCGGCCGATCACCGGATCGAGCTTGCCCGACTTGGCCATCTGCACGAGGTCGCGCCCGTATCGCTCGAGCGCTTCGTAGGTCGTCTCCGGGTTGGCGCTCTGCACACGCTGGTTGCCGCGCACTTCCTTGAGCGCGTTCAGGAACCGCGCTTCGTCGATGGAGAACCGCCGGAAGACGTCGCGCAGGCCCTTGCCGTGCTGCAACAGCGCCATGAACAGGTGCTCGACCGAGACGTACTCGTCGCGCATCTTCTGGGCGTGGGCCTCGGCGGCGCTCAACACCTGCGCGAGCTCCGGGGTCAGGAAGATGCGATCGGGCGCGAAGCCGGGACCCGAGACCTTGGGCAGCCGCTGCAGCTCCTGTTGCACCGCCTGCACAAGGCCGTCGACGGTCACGTCGGCCCTCTGCAGCAGCCGGCGCACCAACCCGTCCGCGGGTTCGAGCAGCGCGAGCGCCAGGTGCGCCGGATCGACTTGCTGGTGGCCAGACTCGATCGCCTTGGTGTGGGCCAGCTGCAGCGCTTCCTGGGACTTCTGGGTCAGCTTCTGGGTGTCCATGCGTGGACGGGATGCACGGCGCATGCCAATCCTGCCTGCACGTCGTAAGTCACTCGAATCAAGCCACTTGCTCGTCGATGCGACCACAGGTCGACACCCCACGAGCCGCCATCTTGGCGGCATTCACGCATCGACCGCCACAACGGCAGGGTCGACGCTGAGCCTCAGACGCGGATGTCCGAAGCGATCGCCTCCCCGCTCGCGGCCGCCAACCTCGGCGTCACTTCGTCGCGCAGGAACGCATCGACCTGCTCGGCGGCGCGGCCGACGAAACGCGCCGGCTCCAGCAGGCTCGGCAGCGCCTCGCGAATGCGGGCGAACGCCGGGTCGGCGGCGATCAGCGCCAGCAGCGGATTGTCGCGCCCTTCGGCCTTCACGGCGTGCGCGGCGGCACGAGCATGCACGCGCACACGTTCGTGCAGATCCTGGCGATCGCCGCCAGCAGCGACGCCGGCCATCAGGATCTCCTCGGTCGCGAGGAACGGCAGCTGCTCACGCAGCTTCTTGGCGATCACCTTCGGATACACGACGAGTCCCCTGGCGACGTTCTCGACCAGCATCAGGATGCCGTCGATCGCCAGGAACGACTCCGGCAGCGCGATGCGGCGAACGGCCGAGTCGTCGAGCGTGCGTTCGAGCCACTGGGTCGCTGCCGTGTGCGCACTCGTGTTCGCGGTCTCGATGACGTAGCGGGCGAGCGAGCACACGCGCTCGCAGCGCATCGGGTTCTTCTTGTACGCCATCGCCGAACTGCCGATCTGCTTCGACTCGCTCGGCTCCTCGATCTCGCCTTCGTGCGACAGCAGCCGCAGGTCGGTGGCGAACTTGCTCGCCGACTGCGCGACGGCCGACAAGGCCTGGTGGATCGTCCAGTCGATCTTGCGCGTGTAGGTCTGGCCGCTGACCGGGATCGACTTCGAGAAGCCCATCGCCGCCGTGACGCGGCGATCGAGTTCTTCGACCACGGCGTGGTCGCCGCGAGCCAACGTCAGGAAGGTCGCCTGCGTCCCGGTCGTGCCCTTCACGCCCCGGAACGGCAACCACGCAGCGACGCGCCGAACCTCGTCGAGGTCGAGAAGGAGGTCCTGCGCCCACAGGCATGCGCGTTTGCCAACCGTGACCGGTTGCGCGACCTGGAAGTGGGTGTAGCCGAGGCACGGCTCCGCGCGCCATCGACGGGCGAAGTCCGCCAGGGCGCGGATCGAGGCCACCAGGCGCGCCTCGACGATCCGAAGGGCACGTCGGTACTGCAGCAAGTCACCGTTGTCGGTCACGAAGCAGCTCGTCGCGCCCAGGTGGATGATGGGACGAGCCAGCGGGCAGAGGTCCCCGAAGTGATGGACGTGCGCCATCACGTCGTGACGGAGTTCCTTCTCGTAGTTCGCGACGCGCTCCCAGTCGAACTCGTCGCGGCGCGCCTCCATCTCGGCGATCTGCGGGGCAGTCACCGGAAAGCCGAGTTCGTGTTCGGCCCGCGCCAACGCAATCCAGAGATCGCGCCACGCCCCATGCCGCGCGCGCGGCGAGAACAGGCGAGCCATCTCCTTGCTGGCGTACCGCTCGATCAGGGGGTGGTCGAAGCGCTCGGGCCGTTCCATGCCGGCCTGCTTATCCGCATGCCGGCGACGCCGCCACGATCAGCAGGCGACCCAGACTCGGCGGTGGCGGGTCTCCCAGCGCGCGGGCACCCAGGTTCGCCTGCAGCCCCCTGGATCGATCATCCCCCAGTGCCGATGGCCGCACCGATCGTAGATCCAGCCGTAGGTCGGGGGCACGTGTTCGTCGTGCCAGTAGCCGGGGACCAGGACGCATTCCTCGATCGTCTGCCAGTGGCCGCGCGGCGGGGCCGGCGGGCGCCGAACGCGGCAGGAGTCGTGATGCACCCCATGGTGCTGGTGGCCGCCGATGCGGACGCTGGCGCGAGCGTGGCGACCGAAGTCGGCGGCGATGGAGATCTGCGCGGGAACCTGGGCTGCGGCCAGCAGCGCAGCGGCCAGGACGGACCAGGTGAGTTGTTTCATGGCGGCCTGCTCAGCGCAACGCGCATGCCGCCGTTCGCGGCTGCACGGCGCGACGTCACGACGTCCACGCCAACGGCGCCGCGGAGCCATGGCGATTCACTGCCTGTCCTGACGCCGCTTCACCAGGGGCCGAACGTCGCCAGGGCGACACTCCCGCAACTCACCACCGCGACGGCAAGCCAGCCCCGCAGCGGGAGTGACCGCCGATCGGCGACCGCCACCACGATCATCACGCCCAACAGGGCGCCGCACGCATCACTGAACAGGTCGGCGATCGAACAGGTCCGGCCCGAGAACGACTGGTGGATCTCGTCGACGCCGCCGTACATCGTCGCCAGCAACCACGCCCACGACGCATCCCGTGGTCGTGCGCGATCACGAATGCCGCGCAGTGCGCACCAGAGCATCGCGGCGAGCAGGCACCAGGCCACGACGTGCATGGCGTTGTGGAGGATCGCCCAGACGGCGACGAACGGCAGTTGCTGCGGGGCGCGCGAGGACGACCACCACAGCACCGCCATCAGCGAGATCGGCGCCGACCAACGAAGTGCGGCGGGCATGGCGAGCCACGTCACGATCGGCGCGCGCAGCCAAGATGCGAGCCCACGCCCGCGTGACCGATCGTCACTTGCGCGCAATGTGACCGACAAGGCGCAAGCCTCCCGACACGGCGGACTCGGCGCGAATGTCCTCGAGGTAGACCGTGAGCAGGAACAGGCCGCGCCCGCGTTCGCTGTCCAGCGACGGCATGCCGTTCGCCGACGCCGCGAGCGCTCGAGCGACTTCGTTCACGGTTGCGGAGGGCATCTCGGGATCGAAGAACTCGATGCAGATGCGTTCCCCCACGTCGCCGATCTGCACCGCCAGATCGACGCCGCGCCGCCGGTACTCGGCGCCGTGCTCGATCGCGTTGTTCACGAGTTCGTCGACCACCAACGCCAGGTTGTCGCCGACACGCTCATCGGCGCCGAAGGTGGCCGCGAGCCGTCGAACCTCGGCACGCAGGTTCTTGAGCACGCCGGGGCTCGGCGCGAACGTGAGTCGCCGCATCACGTCTCGACGCCCTCCACGAGCAGCGACAGGTCCACGGCTGGTGCTGAGTGCGTCAACGCGCCGATCGAGATGCGGTCGACTCCACACTCGGCGAACGCGCGAACGTTCGCGAGCGTGACGCCGCCCGATGCTTCGACCAGCACTCGGCGGTCGATCTGCGCGGCGACGCCATGCACGGCGGCAATCGCGGCACGCAGACTCTCGTCGGGCCGGAAGTTGTCGAGCAGCACGACCGCAGCGCCCCCGCGTGCCGCCGCCACTGCTTCCGTGATGTTGCGTGCCTCGGCCACGACCGGTCGGGCTTGCCCCTGCACGCAGCGCCGAACCGTCTCCTCGTAGCTCGTGGGCCGAGCGAAGCCGAAGTGGTTCTCCTTCAGCAGCACCTGATCGAACAAGCCGATGCGATGGTTCTGCCCACCGCCCGCGAGCACGGCCTGCTTCTCGAGTTCTCGCAGGCCAGGCGTGGTCTTGCGGGTGTCGAGAATCACGGCTCCGGTGCCGGCGACCGCATCGACGAACGCGCGAGTACACGTCGCGATGCCGGAGAGTCGCTGCAGGAAGTTGAGCGCCGTTCGCTCGGCCGCCAGCAACGAGTGCATGCGCGATTCGACTTCGACCACGACGAGCCCGGGGGTGCACCGCGCGCCGTCGGCCAAGGTCGTCTCGCACGTGGCGCCCGCATCGAGCAGCCGGAACGCGGTGATCGCGCAGGCCAGACCCGCCAACACGCAAGGTGCACGACTGATGATGCGCGCCCGGCCCCGCTTGCCGGCCGGAACGGACAACCGGCTGGTGACATCACGCCACTCTGCCAGGTCTTCGTCGCCCAGGTCCTCCGCGAGCGCGCGGCGAACCGCTTCGCGAGTGCCGGATGAAGCCTCCATGCGGTACCGCGCAGCCTACCCGAAACGGGCGCCCGCACACGCCGGTGCGCCTACGGTTGCGCGATCATCGAACAACCGCCGGCATGGAGAACTCGACCATGCCACGGAGCGCTTGCGCGGCGACCGGCCCGAGCCCGTCGACTCGTTCGAGATCCTCGAGACTGCGAAACGGACCGTTGCGGATTCGCTCGACGACGATCGCCTCGGCGCGGGTGCGGCCGATGCCTGGCAACACCGTGAGCTCGTCGACGCCCGCGCGATTGGCATCGACGCGGTGCGGCCGCCAGGACACCGCCGGGTCGCCAGGAGGGAGCGCGCCGGCCGCGAACGCACGGATCACGAGTCCCAGCACGAGCATCCCCCAGGCGCCGAGAACCAACCGCTGCCGGCTCACCAGCGCCGGATCACCTCGAGCATCCGTGCTTCGATGCCCTCGTTCGGCGTCGACCGTGTCGGCTCCACGCGCTCCTGCAGGGACGCCACCATCGAGACCACCGACTTCGTCGTCGCGCATTCCGGAGCGGCGCGGAGCAGAGGGGGCTGCCCCAGACGTCGGTGCGTCACCTGGGGGTCCTCCGGCACCTCGCCCAAGTAGTGGATCGGGCAGGCCGCATAGCGCCGCGAAACTTCGGCGAGACGATCGAACGTGACGCGGCCGAATCCCGGTTGGCCGACGCGATTGACCACCAGACCGACCTCGGGGTGTCGCCCCTGCCGCGCCAGGCACTTGATCAGCGCGTAGGCGTCGGTCAGGGCTGCGATCTCCGGATTGGTGACGACCACGACGTGTTGGGCAGCGAACACCGTCACCAGGGCCTGCGGCGCAAGGCCCGCAGCGCAGTCGAGAAGCAGCACGTCGTGGGTGGCCGCGAGTTGCTGCAGTGCACGCGCCAAGGCCTGCATGTGCCGCAGGTCGAGTTCGGCGAGACTGGCGATCCCCGAGCCGCCGGCGACGAGGCCCGGCCCATACGGCGTCTTGGTCAACGCCTGCAGTGCCGGCACTCCGCCATCGAGCAGATGCTGCATGGTCCAGCGCGGGTTGACGCCGAACAGCAAGTGGGCGTTCGCGAGCCCGAAGTCGCAGTCCACGAGCGCGACGCGACTCCCCGCATCGTGCAGGGCGATGGCGGTGTTGGTCGCGAGGAACGACTTGCCCGTGCCGCCCTTGCCGCTGGCGAACGCGACGACGACGGCCTCGCGACGCGACATCGTCGCCGGCGCCGTCCGCCGGAACCACCGCCGCAGGAAGCCACCCTGCTCGCGCTCTTGGTTCGAGTCTTGATGCACGATCACTCGCCTCGGCACCCACCCGCCTCGGCACTGGCCGACGGCGAACCAGCTCAGTCGCTGCGCACGCGCGTCGAGGCGCCTTCCTGCGCAGCCACGATCCGCACCACGTCATCGGCGGTCGCGGCGTCGCCGCCCACGCCACCGCTCGTCAGCGCTTCGATCTCGGCCCCGGTAAGGCGCGCCGCAGCAGCCGCCGCCCGCAGACCGACTCCACGTTCCGAGCGCGCCGCCTCGTCGCCCGCGCTCTGCGTTTCGCCGCGAACCGCGGCCAGTCCTGCCACGCGCGCGTAGCGACGCAGCAGTTGGTCGGCGAACTGCCGCATGTCCGACGGCAGCGCGAAGCCGCGCGCGTCGGTGTCGGGAACGGCACCGTGCAGCCCGCCGTCGGCGAGCCAGCACTCGGCAAGGACGTGGCCGTTCCAGGTGACGCGCCTGCGGTAGCGATCGCCGTCGACCCGGACGCTCTCGTCGATGCGTCCGCAGAGCCGCTCGACCGCCGACCACGTCGACTGCACGGCTTCCGGCAGCACCAACGCCGGGGCCGCCACTCCGGTCGGCACGAGCCACCGCACCGCGAATCGTTCGGCCTGCGCCAGTCGGAACGGCTCGAGACAGCAGACCTGCACGCCGGGCGCGTCGCGCCGCACGAGCGACTCGAGCGCATTGGTTGCCGCCGTTGCGATCACCAGCACGCGTCCGGCGGCGCCAGCCTGGAACGCGCCCTCGGGCACCGCAGCGGCCAACGCGTCGCCGACGCGCTGCAGGAAGTCCACGGCGCCGAGTGCTCGCGCCGGCAGCAACGCGTCACCTTCGACTGCGAGCAGCAGCACGACCGGCGCGCCGGCCGCGTCTCGGGCCAATCCCTCGGCCGATCCGAGCGTTCCATCGCTGCAGTCGAGCCCTTCGGCGACGAGAACGAGACCACGCTCGATCGTTTCGAGCCGTGGTGCAACCAGCGACCACAGTGTTTCACGCGCCTGGGGCAGCACGGGACCACGCATCATCGGCGACCTCCCCGGCGCCAGGTCGGGACATCGCGTGTCGACAGGGCCACCCAGCGCCGCGGACGATCGTCCCGGAACCTGCTCGAGCAACCGCCCACCGCCGCCGCTGACCGCCTCGGCTGGTACACGCACACCTCGCTGACCGGATGCCCGATTACAGGCCGTCTTCTGCAGAATTGCAATGCCGGCGGCGAGGCAGGGACGCTCCGTCGCGGCCGACGTCGTCCGCCAGACCGAGCAGCGGCGAGCGCCGCGCCTCGAGGCGAGTCCAGGCGATGGCCACGGCATCCGTCGCATCGGCCGGCAGCCCATCGACCGTCGCCGCGTCCGCCGCCCGCAGCATCTGCCGGATCATCGCGGCCACCTGCTCCTTGCCGGCGGCGCCCGATCCGGTCACGCACCGCTTGACGCGCGCCGGCGCGAACTGATGCACCTCGACGCCCGCTGCCGCGGCTTCGGCCAGGACCACACCGCGGGCTTCGCCGATGCGCAGTGCGGCCTGCACGCTCTTGCCATGGAACGCCTGCTCGACCGCGAGTTCGCTCGGCACGACGTCGCCAAGCAACGCCCGGAACTGGCGAGCCAAGGCGAGCAGCCGGACGGGCAGCGGCGCCTCGCGACCACCGAGCCTCATCACGCCGGCAGCCACCAACCGCACACCCCCATCGCCTCCGCCTGCGCGCACGACGTTGCTGGCCCGCAACGCAAGCGGGACAACGCCACCGCCCAACCGCGAGCCGTCGATCGAGATTTCGAGGCAACCGAAACCCACGACCAGCGTGCCCGGGTCGATGCCCAGAATCCGCACCACCGCCACGACGACGACTGTAAGGTCTCTGCGCGTGAAGATCGCCATGCTGCTGCTCGCTGCCGGCCGCGGCACGCGGTTCGGCGGCCCGATCCCGAAGGCGTGGCTGGAACTGGGCGGCAAGGCGCTGGTGGTGCACGCGGCCGAGCGGCTGCTGAAAGCGGCGCCTGCCGGTGCGACCACCGAACTGCTCGTGGTCGTGCATCCGGACGACCGCCGCAGCGCGCTGCCAGCAGTCGAGGGCCGGCTGCGCGCTCTCGCGCCGGAGCCGGGCCGCCTGCGCATCGTCGATGGCGGCTCGACGCGTCAGGGTTCGGTGCAGAACGGCCTCGCGGCCTGTTCGCCCGACGTCGACCTCGTGCTCGTGCACGACGCCGCTCGCGCGCTGCTGCCGATCGCCGCGACGCGTGACTGCATCGCCGCCGCCGCGCGCCACGGCGCCGCACTGCTCGCGGTGCCCATCGCCGACACGATGAAGCGCGTCGTGGGCGAACGAGTCGCCGGCACCGTCGAACGCGAGCACATGTGGGCGGCGCAGACGCCGCAGATCGTGCAGGCGGCCCTGCTGCGGCGCGCCTTCGCGCATGCCGCTGCGACCGGCTTCGTCGGCACCGACGACGTGTCGCTGGTCGAGCATCTCGGCGCCCCCGTGGTCGTCGTGCCAGGAGCACCGACCAACATGAAGATCACGCGCCCCGACGATCTGCCACTCGCCGCGGCGATCCTCGCCGCGAACCTGACGCCATGAACGACTCGCTCCGCATCGGCATCGGCATCGACGTGCACCGGCTCGCGCCAGGCCGCCCGTGCATGCTCGCAGGCGTGCGCTTCGACGCTCCCGTCGGGCCACTCGGCCACAGCGACGGCGATGCCGTGCTGCACGCCGCCTGCGATGCCGTGCTCGGCGCCGCCGGACTCGACGACCTCGGCACGCTGTTCTCCGACCGTGCGCCGGAGAACAAGAACCGCGCCTCGGCCGAGTTCTGCGGCGAAGTCGTCGCCCGGATCCGCGGGCGAGGATTGCGCGTGCTGTCCCTCGATTGCGTGCTCGAGACGGAAACGCCGAAGCTCGCGCCGGCCCGGGCGGCGATGCGCGCGTCGCTGGCGGCGCTCTTCGACGCGCCACCGGACCGCGTCAACATCAAGGGCAAGACCGGCGAGAAGGTCGATGCGATCGGCCGGGGCGAGGCACTGCGCGCGACCGTGGTCGCGCTACTCGGCCCGGCCTGAACCGGCCATCTGCAGGTCGAACATGCGGCGGTAGAGGCCGTCCTTCGCCAACAACTGCATGTGCGTCCCGGTCTCGGCGACGCGGCCCTGATCGAGCACGACGATGAGATCGGCGTCGACGATCGTCGACAGACGATGCGCGATCACGAACGAGGTGCGCCCCTGGCGCAGGCGATCGAGCGCCTTCTGCACCAAGCCTTCGCTCTCGGAGTCGAGCGCCGACGTCGCCTCGTCGAGGAACAGGATCGCGGGGTCGCGCAGGATCGCCCGCGCGATCGTGATCCGCTGCATCTGGCCGCCGGACAGGTTGCTGCCGCGTTCGCCCGCCAAGGTGTCGTAGCCGTGCGGCAGCGACTGCACGAAGTCGTGGATGTTGGCGGCGCGGGCCGCGGCTTCGATTTGCTCCTGCGTGGCCCCAGGTCGGCCGTAGCCGATGTTGGCGCGGATCGACGTGTTGAACAGGAACGGTTGTTGGCTGACCACCGCGGTGTGGGCACGGTAATCGGCGAGGCGCACGGTCTTCAGGTCGCGGCCGTCGACGGTGATGCTGCCGCGTTCTGGATCGTGGAATCGCAGCAGCAGGTCCATCAGCGTCGACTTGCCGCCGCCGGACATGCCGACCAGAGCAACGGTCTGGCCGGCGTGCACTTCGAGGTCGAGGCCGCGGAGCACGGGTTCCTGGCCGTACGCGAACCAGAGGTCACGGATCGTCACCTCGCCGCGCACCACCGGCATCGGCTCGCCGCCGAACGCCGTCTCGTCGGCCTTCACCGCCAACAGACTGTCGATCCCCTGCAACGCCCCGGCCGACTCCATCAGCACGTGCCACGAGCGTGTCAGCCGCTTCACGTTCTGGTAGGTCGTCGACAGCGGCGCGATCGCCACCGCCACCTCGGCGAACGTCACCTGGCCGCCGACCAACACGACCCAGCCCAACATCACCAGCAGCGCCGCGAACCCGATCTGGTAGGTGACGAACGTCTGGGCCATCGATCGCCCCTTCGCGCGCAACATCTTGCGCGTGCGATCGAGGAACAAGCCGGTGCTGCCTTCGAAGTCCTGCAGGCGCTGCTGTTCGAGCTGGAACGCCTTCACGGTGCGGATCCCCGACAGGATCTGGTTCAGCGACTCCGTCGTCTCGCCCATCGCCTGCAGCGACTTGCTGCTGCGCTTCTGCACGCGCCGGCCCTGTCGGTAGAGCGGGATCCCCATCAACGGCACCATCGCCGCGAGGATCCAGATCGCCTCGGGGACGAACCACGCCAGGATCGCGACGTTGCCGAGGATCAGCAGCGGATCGACGACGATGTTGTCGGCCGCGAGCTCGAACGATCGCTGCATCACCTGCGTGTCGTTGGTGACCTTGCTGATCATCTCGCCCATGCGCTGCCGGCCGTAGAACCGCAGCGGCAAGGCGAGGAAGTGGCGCGCCAGTTCGCCACGCAGGTCGGCGACGATGCGAACCGCGAACAACCGCGACACCGTCTGCACGAAGTAGATCGTCACCGCGCCGAGCACACCGCAAGCGACGGCGACCACCGCGCAGGCGATCACCACGTGCATGCCGGGCTGGTCGAAGGTGAAACCGAGGCCGGTACTCAGGTCGACCGCGAAGTCGTGGAACCAGCGGCGCGCCTCCGACTTCATGTCGTCGCCGACCGCGGGCACGGCCGGCGCCTGGCCGCTCGGCTTGCCAAGCGCCGTGAACAGCGGCTCGATCAGCACCAGCGGCAGCTTGGTGAAGATCGCCTCGAGGAACCCGAAGGCGAGCATCACCGCGACCATGCCCTTGTAGCGGACGATGGCGGCCCACAGGCGGGCCAGCAGCGCGCGGAACGCCGCGCGCGGATCCGGGGTCTCGGTCACGCGCCGGATCGTAGGGCGACGGCGCGGAGAGTTCCCGCGCCGTCCTGGCTCACTGGCTCACTCGAACTTCGCGCGGGCGATGACGCCGGCGGCCCATTCGAAGAAGCGCACCGTGATGTAGTCCTCGCGCACCAGCTCGCGCTCGCGCTCGACCTTGACGTCGATCAGGCGCCGCGCCGGCGTCCGGCTGTTGACGCGCACGATGAACCAGCCGTCGGCGCCGGCGATCGGACCGATCGTCTTGCCGACCTCGGCTTCGAAGAACAAGAACTCGGCGAGCGAGAACCCGTCGAGCAACTGGGTGAACTCGCTCTCGCGGAGCTGCTGACGGATCTGGTTGAGCGGCAGCATGCCGAGGCGCCCCCGCTTCTCGTCGTTGGCGAAGAACTCGGTGTGCTTGTCGATCGCCTGATCGAAGGTCATCTCCTTGCGCTCGAGCGCGGCGAACGTCGCCTCGCAACGCTCCTTCGCCGCGTCCATGCCACCCGGCTCCCAGGCGCCGGTCTTCGGATTGCGCGCCTGGAACGGCAGCACACTGACATCGAGCTGGCCGTCGGCAAAGAAGGCGTTGCGCTTGTTGGCGTGCGCCTGCAGGGCCTCGTCGGTGATCTCGGCCTTGATCAGGTCCGTGTACGAGTCGATCAGGCGCCAGCGCGCACGGAACGCCTCGAGGCACGGATAGCCCTTGAAGCGCGTCGCGATGATCTCGACGGTGAACGGCGTGGTGTCGAAAGGCTGGCGGTACTCGTCGTAGCGCTTCGTGAACTCCTCGTCGGAGAGGTAGGAGTTCTTGGCGATCAGTTCCTGGCGCAGCGCTTCGCGCACGCAGACCTCCTGCATCGCCCGCTCGAGGTCCTGCACGAACAGCCCCTTCTTGACGAACTCGAACGCATCCTGCGTCGACCACTCCAGGTCGTTGACCTTGAGCACGGTGGCGGGGGGCAGCCCGTGCGACGCGTAGCGGATGTCACTCCAGCTGCGCAGGCCCTTGTTCACGAACTGGCGCATCATGTTGACCCAGAATTCGGGCAACTTGCGCGGCTGCCCCTTGTCGTCGGTACCCTGGGTCGACTTCTCGAGCTGCTCGAGGAATCGGGGACCATCACCGCTCTGCGTCTGGGCCTTGATCGCCTCCTTGGTGATGTCCGGCCAGTCCTTCGGCGCACCCGGGAAGAACACGCGGTCGAACAGGATCGACTCGCGCCGCTGCTCGAGGAACGTCTCCTTGCTCAGGCCGTACTGCGACCGGACGACCGCCCAGAAGTCGACGCCAGGGTTCTTGCTCTCGAACTCGGCTCGCATCGGGGCGAGCTGGTCCATCACGACCTCGTCGCTGATCTCGAACTCCTCCGGCTTCCGCGTCCCCGATTCGATCTGCTTCTTCAACTCCTCCAGGATGAAGAACTTCGAGACGCGCGACTCGACCAGCTTGCCGCCGGTGAGGTAGACGGCTTCGCGCATCACCTCGAGCGGGTCGAGCTGCTTGCCGTTCACCCGCAGCGCCGACAGCAGGCCCGCGCGTTCTTCGACCAGCTGGTCGTTCAGGCGGTCGATGTCGCGGCGCAGGCTGCGAAGGCGCTCGTCATCCTGGGCGGCGAGCGAGGAGAGGAGAACGGCCGCAACCGTGGCCGTCAGGGGAATTGCGCGTTGCATCGGAGGGAATCGTCCGGGAAAGGGCCGAGCAGTGTAACGAGGGCGGGGCGCGAAACGAGCCGGGCCGGGGTTTCCTCCCACATTCGAGACAGGGCGGTGACCGGCCTGTCCCGTAGCGGGATCGCCCGTAGCATCGCAGCCGCCCGATGACCTACGACCCGCGCACGATCGCCTTCGCCGCCGAGATCCTCTACCCGCCGCAGCAGCTGCGGGCCGACCTCGTGCAGAGCGTCCACAACACCCTCTTCCGCCAGCCCGCGATCGGCTACCAGAGCTTCCAGATCGCGCCCGACGGCATCCACCTGAGCAACCTGCCGCAGGCGCCAGGGCAGGTGTCGACGGCGACCTTCGCGTGGGACCGGCTGGTGCTGCGCGAGGAACTGCGCGGCTCGACGCCGGAGGACTTCGCGACGCGCGTCGTCAACGTGACCACGATCGCCTTCCAGACGCTGGGCATCCAAGCGTCGCTGATGCAGCAGTTCGTCGTGCGCAGCCTGATCGCGCCGCGCCACTACCGCGACGGCCGCGAGTTCCTCAGCCGCCGCCTGATCGCCCCGGGCGCCGAGGCATGGCAGTCGTTCGAGCGCCCGCTGCAGCAGCTCGGCATCCGGATGGTGTTCCCGCCGGCGTCCGGGAGCAGCGAGGCCTGGCAGGTTCGCATCGAGACCTGGCCGCAGGACCAGCGGTCGTTGTGGCTCGAGAACACCGGCACGTTCACGGCTCCCGTCGCCGCCAGCAACGCGCCGGCCCTGGCCGACCTGCTGGGATCCACCTACCGATGGCTGACCGGTCCCGTCTGCTCGTTCCTCGCGAACCTCGACACGCCGTGAAGCCGCATCCGGTCCTCTGCTGCACCGCAGCACTCGTCGTCGGGTTCGCCGCGTGCCGAAGCGAGGCTGCGCCCGAAACGCGCCTGCTCGTCGTCGACGGCATCGAGATCCAGCTCGCCGACGTCGCGCCGTACGTCGCCTTCCTCGACTCGTTCCTGCCCGAGGGCGGCAAGAAGACCAAGATCCAGCGCGTGCTCGAGGAGCACCTGATCCCGCTGCGCCTGGCGCAGCGGGCGTTTCCCGTCGAACGAGCAGCGCTCGCCGAACGCGCGAAGGCCCTCGCGGCGATCGCCGGCAACGTCACCGAGCTCGAACAGCAGTCGGCGCTGATCGACACCAAGCGCCGCAGCACGATGACCCGCATGCAAGCGCAGCTGCGCGTCGCGATGGAGTTGTTCGACCCGCTGCGCACGGGCGCCGTCGGCCCGCCGATCGAAGTGCCGCAGGGCTGGTTCGTCGCTGCCGCCTACGGGCTGACCGAGTCGCCGAGCCTCGTGCTCGAGGACGTCGTCGACGCGCTGCAGGTCGCGTTCGTGACGCACACTGCCGGGCCGTGGGCCGAGTGGCTCGAGGCGCAGAAGCAGGCGATCGCCGACAAGGTCACGTTCCTCCATCCCGACTACCACGGTGTGCTGCCGCCCTGGCTGCGCGCCCCCAAGATGCCATGACCACCGCCCGCCTGCTCCCGTCGATCCTGCTCGTCGCGCTGGCGTCGGCGCAAGCCGAGCCGCCGGCCAAGCTCGCCGAATGGCCACCGCTCGCTGCCACCGCCAAGGAACGCCTGCTGGCGCTCGTCGGACAGTTCCGCAAACAGGACCCGCAGTTGCACGCCGACGCGACGCAGCAGCTCGTGGCGATCGGCGCCAGCGGCGCTCCGCTGCTGATGCAGCAGATCAGCGATCGCGCCGAGAACTCGAACGTGCACGTGTTCGCGGTGCTGGACCGCATCCTGACCGCCGAACACACGAGCTTGCTCGCGCGCGAGATCAAGAAGCCGCGCGTCGAGCTGCGCCGTTGGTTGGCACTGCGCCTGTGCCGCGCCCGCGAGGCCGAACTCGGCCCGGTGTTCGAGTCGTTGCTGCAGGACAAGGACGAGCGCACGGTCTTCTACGCCCAGCTCGGCCTGCTCGGCCTGCAGCGTCCCGCGGCGCTGGAGCCCGTGATCGCCTACACGAAGACCCGGTGGGCCGAACTCGCCCCGGTCGTCGCCGAGGTGCTGGGGCCGATCCGGTCCCATGCCGCGGCAACGCCGCTGTTCGAGTACCTGACGAAAGCCGCGCCCGGCGACCAGATGGCCGGCCTGCGCCTCGCGCGCTACTTGATGGTCAAGGAGCAGGGCACGTTGTTGCGCCGCTACATCGAGTCGGCGGACCACGCCGTGAAGCGCGAAGCGATCAACGCGGCCCGCGTCGTGCACGGCGAAGCGCCGATCGAGAATCTCTCGGTCTTCCAGGCGATCGAACACGCCAAAGAGTGGCTGAAGAAGCTGTGACCCCCGACTCGCGCCGCCACGCTGCCATGCCGCACCACCCGACGATGCCAACGCGCCGACTGCCGTCGCTCCTGTTCGCTCTCGCGCTCACCGCCGGTCTCGCGGCGCAGGCGGACAAGCAGGCGAAGTGGCGCATCGACCCGTTCACGAAGAACGACCCCGCAGCGATGGCGAAGCTCGGCTACGTCTCGTACGGACCGTTCCCGTTCGGCTGCATCGCCGACAAGCCGGTGGAGTCGACGCAGATCGAAGCCCACCTCGAGCACACACAGATGTTGTGGGTCGAGACCGCCCACTTCCGCATCGGCCTCAATCTGCCGTCGTGGCCGGTGCCGCTCGACCCTGAGACGCGCAACAAGATCCGCGGCGAACTCGAGGAACTGCAGAAGAAGCTGCCCTCCGTGAACAGCAAGACGCGCACGCTCGACCCGTGGCTGCGCCTGCACCTGACCGCGCAGCGGCTCGAGAAGCTCTATGGCGAGACGCTGGAGCTGTTCGGCGTCACGGAGCAGGACTTCCCGCCGGATCCGACGAAGGTCGTCATCGACCCGGCGAAGACGTACATGGGCTACGGACCGTACTTCGGCATGAAGGACAAGTTCCTCGTGCTGGTGATCGACAAGGCCGGGCCGTTCCGCTCCTACATGTCGAAGTTCGTCGGGCGCGACTCGGCCCAACCGCAGCGCTGGCACTTCAAGGAAGTCAGCCAACTGTTCATCGGCCTCACCACCGAGTCGAACGAGTACCCGTTGAAGCACGACACCGCGCTGCACTGCGCGCTAGCGTTCAACGTCAGCCACAACCTGCTCGACGGTTTCCGCTACTACTCGTACGACCTGCCGGTCTGGGTCCGCGAGGGCTTCGGCCACTGGAACTCCCGGCGCATCAGCCCGAAGTGGCCCAGCTACGACCAGAACGAGGGGTCGATCGCCGAGATGAAGACCCTCGACCGCTGGGACCTCTACTGCCGGCAGCTGATCGCGGCCAGCAAGGTCACCGGTTTCCCGGAGGCGGCGACCTGGCGCGACTTCGGCAACATCAAGTTCGACGACCACGTCGCGGTGTGGTCGCGCGTCGACTTCCTGATCGCGCAGGGACGGGACAAGTGGAAGAAGTTCCTGTTCGGCATCAAGGGCCGCGTCGACGCCCAGTGGCTGCCCGACCACAAGGACCTCGTCGGCGCCACGCGTGAGTCGCTGCAGGCCGCCTACGGCATCACGTTCCTGGACTTCGATCGCAAGTGGGCCGAGTGGGTCAAGGCGACCTACCCGTCGCAGTGAAGCCGCCCGCGCCGCGGGTCACTTCGGGACCCAGAGCGTGAATCGCTGCAGCGGCAGCAGCGCGAGCAACGACGCGCGCACCCACGCCTCGGCGTCCGGCCCCATCGCCACGGCGTCCTCCTTCGGCAGCTGCCGCTGCACGTGCAGCCAGTGGTTGCCCGGCGTGTAGTGCTGCAGCAGCTCCTTGACCTCGCTCGCCTTGGCCTGTGCGCACCAGTGGTCCTTCTTCCAGTCGTGCAGCTTCAGGTTGAAGCCCGGCGGCAGCGCCCGCAGCAGGCGCACGAACTCGTCCATGCCGGCCGCGTCGCCGAGCACCTTCTTCTTCAGGTTCTCGCCGTCCCACCACGCCTGCGGGTGGACACGCAGCGCGGCCTCGACGATGCAGTCGTCGAGGCAGCACTCGAGCACCGTCTGGATGTAGTGCGTCTCCGCGTCCTTGCCGAGCGCGTCGCCGAAGAACGTCGCGAGCTGCTTGCGCTCCTTCGTGCCGCGGCAGAGGTAGGCGCGCTGTTCGCGCACCCGATAGGCGTTGAACGTGTACGGATGGTGCAGCCCGGCCTGGGCGCTGAGGTCGTATCCCGCAGCCTTGGCCTCCTTCTGCACGCCGTCGACGATCGCCTTGAGCTTGCGGCGAACGGACAGTCGCAGTGCGTTGTACTCCGGGTCGTCCTGGCGATGACGTTCGTACGCCTTGAAGTCGCGCTCGAGGAACACTTCGCTCATCGCGACACGCTACGGGTGCGACGACAAGACGCCAGCGCTGCGCTCGGCGCGTGCCGCCGGGTAGCCTGAGGGGATGCGCGCCCTTTCCGTGCCCGTCGTCGCCGTGCTGCTCGCCGCCTGCAGTTCGACGACGTTCGCCGAGCCTCGCATCCTGGTCTCGCCGTACCTGGCGCTCTACCGCGTGCGCGGTGACGTCGCGTTGCAGTCGCAGCCGGTCGCCGCCGGCCCGCTGCAGGACAACGCCGCGCAGTCGCTGCGTTCGTTCGGTCAGGAGCGCTACCGCGAGGACATCGGCGTGCGCGCCGACATCGGCGACGGCTTCGGCGGCTTCCGGGTCGACTGGTACCAGCTCGATCAGGACACGGCGGCGCCCGGCACGCTCGGCGCGGACTGGGGCACCCTGCTCGCCGGCGACACCGTGCTGATGCGCGCCCGGATGGACGAACTGCGCCTGTCGCTGATCGAGCCGCTGCTGACGATCCGGACGACGTGGCGCGACCGCCCCTTGCAGTTCCGCGTGGGCGCCGGCGGCACCTTCGCGCATCGCGACCTGCGGCTGCGGGCGAGCACCGAGGACGGCCTGCGCCGCCAGGACCTCTCGATCGACGGCGACGTGGTCTATGCGAACGTGCGCATGCGCGCGACCTGGCGCGACTTCGCGTGCGACCTCGACTACGCCGCCTCGCCGGGCCTCGTCGTGCGCGGCGACTTCGAGGACTTCCAGCAGGACCTCGAGCTGCGTGCAAGTTGGACCATGCCGCTGCACGACGTGACGTTCTTCGGCGGGTGGCGGTGGAGCTCCCTGCACGCCGAGGGCCAGCAGAACCAACTCGGCTACGACGCCGACCTCGTGATCGACGGCTTCAGCCTCGGGCTCGCCGTCACCTTCTGATCGCGCGGGACTCGTCGGCGAACGTCGCGAGGCGCTGCACGAACGCGTCGACCGCGGCCTTGGCCGCCGTCTCGTCGCACGTGAAGTCGTTCAGCATCACGCTGAACACCAGCGAGGCTTCGCCCGTGCCGCTCGGCACGTAACCGGACAGGCAGACGACGCGGGAGATGAAGCCGGTCTTGGCGCGCACGCGGCCGCGCGCCGGGCCTGCGTCGAAGCGAGCGCGCAGCGTGCCGGATTCGCCGGCGACCGGCAGTGCTCCGGCGAAGACGGCGCCGTGCGGCGAACGCTGCATCGCCAGCAGCAACTGCGCGAGTTGGGACGGACGCACCAGGTTGCGGCGCGACAGCCCAGAACCGTCGGCGGCGACCAGGCCGTTTGGATCGATGCCGAAGGCCGTCAGGGTCGTGGCCGCGTTCCCTGCCACCGCCGAAGTGCCGCCGTCCCCGGTCGACTCGCGCGCCGCGACGCGGGCGACGTTCTCGGCGATCAGGTTGTCGCTGTCGCGCAGCAGCGGCACCAGCAACTCGGCGAGCGGCGGCGACCCCACTCGCGCAACCAGGGTCCTCGGCGTGTCGCGCGAGGCGACCACGGGCGCGACCGGATCGATGGTGATGCCCGCCTCGCGCAGGGCGACGGTGAAGTGGTCGACGGCGAACGCCGTCGGGTCGGCAACGGCGACGCGCAACACCTGCGGGCGGGCGTCGGCAGCGATCGTCCCCGTCACGTCGATGTTCGCCGCGCCGAGAGCGCGGGTGGCGCGCAGGCTCGTCTTGCCACCCGCCGCCACGCCTTCGACGGCACTGCGCACCGGGTACCACGGTGGGTCGACGGCGACGACCGGGCCCGTCGGTTCCATCCGCACGCGCAGCGTGACGACGTTGCCGGCACAGCACAGCGCGCCGAAGGGAGCCGCGTAGTCCTCGTCGAGGTAGTCCCACTGCCAGCCGAGGCCGAGGTGCTCCGGACCGAGCCAGGCATCGTCGCCGACGACCCGGCCGACGATGCGGGTGATGCCACGTTCGCGTACGCCAGCGACGAGTTTGGCCATGCGCATGCGGCCCGCTTCGCCGCGACCCAAGGTCGGGTCACCGTGACCTCGCAGCACCAGATCGCCGTGCAGCGCGCCCTCGCGCACCTCGCCGCCACACCACACCTCCGTCGGCATCGTGAAGCGCGGCCCGAGCGACGTGAGCGCCACGGCCGCGGTCACCAGCTTCATGTTCGACGCCGGCGCAAAGCCACGGTCGGCGTCCACGGCGAGCAACCGTTCGCCGGACGTCGCGTCGAGCACGCAGACGCCGATGCGGCCACCGGCGAGCTCAGTGCGCGCGGTCAGCTCGGCGAGCGCGGCCGCCAGTTCGGCTGGCGCCGAGCGCGTCGGCGCGGCACACGCGGCCAGCAGAAGCGTCAGCCCGCACGACGTCGCAGAACGCAAACGAAGGCCGACGCTGGGCACAGCGCGATCATGGCTGGCCGCCAGTGGCGGCACAATCGCGCCAGCGGCTCCGCGGCGGCTAGACCTTGCCGACGCGGACGCCCAGGCCGGCCGACCAGTGGGCGAATCCGTTCGGAGCGGTCACGTCCTCCGCGAACGCCTGGAAGAACACCATGATGCCCGTCAGGTAGGGGCTCGGCGGAATCGAGAAGGGCTCGGACGCCTCGCCGGTCGGCGAAACCACCATCCCGTGCCCGTAGGTGCCGAGGAACGAGCTGTAGTCGACCCAGAGATCGACGCCGAAGAACGGGGTCGCCACAGCCGATGGCGCGGCGCAGGCCAGGAACAGGTACTGAACGCCCGGAATCGCGCCCTTCATCTGCACCTGCAGGGTGCGCGGCGCCGAGTTGTCCTGCAGCGCGATCGTCGTCGTGTGGATCTCGAAGGCGCTGCTGCTGCCCGCACCGTATTGCTGGACCAACGGCAGCGCCGAACCGGCGGTATCGACGATCTGCCACACGACGAACGAGAGCTGCTCGAACGGTTGCAGGGTGCGGTTCTGCCACTGGAAGGCGCCCGTGTAGTCGCCGCTGAACGGCGGCAGCGTGCCCGGCAAGTCATCGACGGCGGTGTTGGTCAGCAGGTCGCGGACCGTCGGGAAGACGCCGACCGCCGAGAGATCGTTGCCCAGCGCGCGCAACTCGACCGACACGCCGCTCGGGTCGGTGACCTTGTGCGAACTGTTGTTGCCCGTGCACACGTCGTTGGCGAAGTTCCCGGCGATGTCGAGGTCGTGGTAGCAGAACACGTCCACGGTGACGGGCGCGTTGGAGCGGTTCATCAGCGTCAGCCGGTTGATGGCAACGCCGCTCGCCGGGCCGCTGTCGTAGATGTCGTAGTCGATGCTCGCCTTCAGCAGGCCGCGCGCATCGACGTCGGCGAAGTCACGATCGGCATGCACGGGGCCCACCACCTGCGTGACCCCGCCGACGTTGCGCAGCGAGAACTCCCGCGTGTCGCCGGCGATCCGGTAGTACCAACCGCTCTGGAAGCCGTGGTCGATGGCCAGCGCGTCGCCGAACAACGCGAACGAGCGCGGAGACTGCGACGTCGGCGACAACGCGCCGTACGTCACCTTCATGTTGCCGTCGGTGATGGTGGCTTGCGCAACAGCCGCGGCGGTCAAGCCGGCGGCGACGATGACGAGGTGGTGCAGGTTCATGGCGATGCAAGTCGCGGCGTCGGGGGCTTCCCGCCGCAGGGCTCGAGGGGACCGAACGCCGGCGCGGGAGTCTAGCGCCCAGTCCACGGCCGACCACCCCGTCGGGCCTGTGGCGCGCTGCACCGAAAACGCAGTCGTTCGTGGTGACGGGAGGATCCTGTGGCGGTCTGCCGTACCATCGGCGTGATGGAGCAGCGCGCCCGCCTTCCTCTCTGGTTCCTGCTGGCGAACTGGGCGCTGATCGCCGGCGCGTTCGCCCTCGGCGTGCGGCTCGGCGGCAACCGCACGGCCGAACTGCCCGACGAGCAGTTGATCGCGCTCGCGGTCGTGCACCGCGAGATCCTGCAGTCGCACGTCGAACCACAGGACGGCGCCGCACTGCTCGAGAACGCGATCGCCGGCATGGTGAAGGAACTCGATCCGCACAGCCGCTACGTGCCGCCGGCGGACGTGGCCGCCTACGAGGAGCGCAACACCGGCCACTATGCGGGCATCGGCGCCGACTTCGGCACCCACGGCGACCAGATCGTGCTGCACTTCCCTCTGGCTGGCGGCGCGGCCGAACGCGCCGACCTGCGGCCCGGCGACGTGCTGCTGGCCGTCGACGACCAGCGGCTCGACACGCCCGAGGTCCGCGCCCGGGTCGTCGACCTGGTGCGTGGCCCGGCCGGCAGCAGCGTGCGGCTGCGGTTCGCACGCGACGGCCGCGAGTTCGAGGAAGTGCTGCGGCGCGGCGACATCCAGCGGCCGTGCGTGAAGTGGGCGCATCTCGCCTCCGCCGGTGAAGGCCTCGCCTACGTGCATCTCTCCGACTTCCATCCTGGTGCTTCGGAGCAACTGGCGACCGCGCTGGCGGCACTGCAGCGCGACGGCATGCGCGGGCTGGTGCTCGACCTGCGTTGGAACGGCGGCGGCAGCCTCGTCGAGTGCGTCGCGATCGCGCGCACGTTCCTGCGCGAAGGCGTCATCCTGACGCAGACACGGCGCGACGGCGAAGTCGTCGAACGCCACGACGCCGACGCAGAGCACTGCACCTTCCCGACCTTGCCGCTGGTGCTGCTCGTCAACGCCGGCTCGGCCAGCGCGAGCGAAGTGCTCGCCGGCGCGCTGCAGGACCACGGCCGCGCGGCGATCGTCGGCCAGCGCACGCACGGCAAGGGCGACGTCAACACGGTCTACACCTGGAAGAACCTGCCGTTCCGCCTGAAGCTCACGACGGGTCGTTACCGGACGCCGCTCGGTCGCGACATCGATCGTCACCGCGCCGCGGGCACCGACCAGGCCGTCGGCGGCATCCCGCCGGACGTCGAGATCGCGTTGTCGCCGACGCAAGCACCCGAAGCCCGCGCCGCCCTGCAAGCGAGCGAGCCGCCGGCCGCCTACCGCGAGGCCTACCGCGCGCTCGCCAAGCGCCTCGACTCGCCCGTGGCGACGGCCCCCACGCCCGACACCGACCCACAACTCGCGTCGGCACTGAGCACGCTGCGCACGGCCCTCGCCACTCCGCCGGCCAGCACCGGCACGCACAAGTAGCCCGCGGCCGAACCACCCGGCATGCTCGGGCCGTGCGAACGCTGATCCTCGGCATCGAGACGTCCTGCGACGAGACCGCCGCCGCGGTGGTCGAGGATGGCCACATCGTGCGCAGCAACGTCGTGCACAGCCAGATCGCGCTGCACGCACGTTGGCGCGGCGTCGTGCCGGAGGTCGCGAGCCGCTCGCACACCGAGCGCATCGTGCCGATCGTCACGCAGGCGCTCGCCGACGCGAACGTGGCGGCGCCGGACCTCACGGCGATCGCGGTCACGCATCGGCCGGGCATGGTCGGCTGCCTGCTCGTCGGACTGGCCGCGGCGAAGGCGCTGGCCTGGCGGTTCGGCAAACCACTGCTCGGCGTCGACCACGTGCAGGCCCACGTGCACACGGGCCTGCTCGCCGAACCCGACATGCCGCTGCCTGCCCTCTCGCTCGTCGCGTCCGGTGGGCACACGGCGTTGTGGCTGTTGCGCGCGCCCGGCGACACCGAACGGCTCGGCACGACGCGCGACGACGCGGCCGGCGAAGCGCTCGACAAGGGCGCCGCCCTGCTCGGCCTGCCCTACCCGGGTGGCCCGTCGATCGAGAAGGCGGGGGCAACCGGCGACCGCGCGGCGTTCGAGCTGCCACGCTCGCTGCTCGGGCGGGACTCGCTCGACTTCTCGTTCTCCGGCCTCAAGACGGCGCTGCTCTACACGCTGCGGCCGCAGCAGGCGACAGCGCCAACCGAGCCGCCGACCGGGCAACGCCTCGCCGACCTCGCGGCGAGCTACCAGGAAGCCGTCGTCGACGTGCTGGTCGAGAAACTGCGCCGCGCGGCCGAACGCCAGGCGGTGCGTTCCCTCTGCATCGGCGGCGGCGTCGCCAAGAACCTCCGCCTGCGCGAACGGCTCGCCGGCGATCCGGTGCTGCGCGCGCTGCGCCTCGTGCTGCCACCGCTGGCGTTGTGCGCCGACAACGGCGCGATGATCGCGAGCCTGGCCACGTTCGCTTGGCGGGCGGGGCGCTTCGATGCGCTCGACCTCGACGCGGTCGCGACGCCGAAGTCCGGCGGCAAGGCCGCTCGCGCGTAGGTCGCCGCGAACAGGCCATGGACCGCCGCCCCGCGAACGCGCAGCATTCGCCCAGCTCCCCGCATGACCGCCGCCGCGCCCGACCCTGATCGCCTGCTGCGCACGCTGCTCGACGACGTTCGCGCCGGCACGCGCAGCGTCGACGACGCGGTGCGCGCCATGCGTTCGTTGCCGACCGCGGCCGCGCACCTCGACGTCGCGACCGTCGACCACGACCGTGCGCAGCGCTGCGGTCTGCCCGAGGTCGTGTTCGGCGAAGGCAAGCGCCCTGGCGACGCCGCCGCGATCGCCGCCGAGATCCACGCCCGCGCCGGGCGCGTGCTGCTGACACGCGTCGGCCACGACCACTTCGCCGCCGTGCGCGAGCGCCTGCCGACGGCCGAGTTCCACGAACGGGCCCGCTGCGTCACCGTCGAGAACGCCCGGCCGCCCGAGGCTGGCCTCGTCGCCGTCGTCTGCGCCGGCACCGCCGACCTGCCCGTCGCCGAGGAGGCCGCGGTCACCGCGCGCTTCGCCGGCAGCCGCGTCGTGACCTTCCGCGACATCGGGGTCGCCGGCCTGCACCGCCTCTTCAACCGGCTCGCCGAGATCCGGGCGGCGAACGCGATCGTGGCCGTCGCCGGCATGGAGGGAGCTCTGCCGTCGGTGCTCGCCGGGCTCGTCGATCGCCCGGTGATCGCCGTGCCGACCAGCATCGGCTACGGCGCGTCGTTCGGCGGCCTCACCGCGCTGCTGGCGATGCTCAACAGCTGCGCTGCCGGCGTCGCGGTCGTCAACATTGACAACGGTTTCGGGGCTGGCTATCTCGCTGCCCGCATCAATTCGAGGACGGCTTCGCCGACCCCGCAACTTTGACCACTCCGCCTCCTTCCGCGACGAACGAACGACCGCCTGCACGCCTCGTGCTCGAGGACGGAACGGTGCTCGTCGGCCGGGGCTTTGGCGCTGCCGCCGATTCGGTCGGCGAGCTGGTGTTCAACACCTCGATGACGGGCTACCAGGAGATCCTCACGGATCCCTCGTACCGCGGTCAGACGGTGTTGCTGACGCAGCCGCACATCGGCAACTACGGCGTCAGCAGCGAGGACGAAGAGTCCGGCAAGCTGTGGCTGTCCGGGCTCGTCGTGCGCGAGGCGTGCACGCGCGCGAGCAACTTCCGGTCGGCGATGGAGCTGTCCGACTATCTCGCGCAGCACGGCGTGCCCGGCATCGACGGCATCGACACCCGCATGCTGACGCGCGCGGTGCGCGATCGCGGCGAGCAGCGAGTGCTGATCACGCGCGACATGACGAGCACCGACGCGCAGCTCGTCGAGAAGGTGCGCAAGGCCCCGAAGGTCGCCGATGTCGACCACGTGCTGAAGGTCACGACCAGCGTGCAGTACACCTGGGACCGCGGCTACGAGTCGGCGTTCAGCAGCAAGGCCCCGGCCGCAGCGCTGCCGGGCAAGAAGCGCCGCATCGTCGCCTTCGACTTCGGCGCGAAGCGCAACATCCTGCGGTCGCTCGCCGCCTGCGGCCTCGACGTCACCGTGGTGCCGGCCGAGACGAAGGCCGAAGCGGTGCTGGCGCTGCAACCCGACGGTGTGTTCCTCAGCAACGGACCCGGCGACCCGGCCATCTGCCGTTACGCGATCGAGTCGGCGAAGGTGCTGGTCAAGAAGCTGCCGGTGTTCGGCATCTGCCTCGGCCACCAGATCCTCGGCCACGTGTTCGGCGGCAAGACCTTCAAGATGAAGTTCGGCCATCACGGCGGCAACCAGCCGGTGATCGACCTGTCGACGGGCAAGGTCGAGATCACCTCGCAGAACCACAGCTACGCCGTCGACCCGAAGTCGCTGCCCGACGCGGTCGTCGTCACCCACCGGAACCTCAACGACGGCACCTGCGAAGGCCTGCGCCACAAGGAACTGCCGGTGTTCTCGGTGCAGTACCACCCGGAGGCCGCGCCCGGGCCGCACGACGCGCTCTACCTGTTCCGCCGGTTCGTCGAACTGCTCGATGGCGTGAAGGTGTGACGACGCTCGTCGTCGGCGCCGAGCAGGCCGGATGGCGGCTCGACGCGCTGCTGCAGGGCGCTCAATGCGCCGAACTCGGCCCGCTGTCGCAGACGAAGGCGCGTCGGCTCTGCGCACTCGGGGCCGTCGCCGTCGACGGCGTGCGCGCGGAGGGGACCACGAAGCTCCGCGCCGGCAGCACCGTGGCGTTCGCGGCCGATCACGCCGCCCTCACCCTCGACCTCGGCATCCCGGTCGTGTTCGCCGACGACGCGGTCGTCGTCCTGCAGAAGCCGCCGGGCCTCGCCGTGCACGCGGGCCCGCTGGTCGACGCCTCGGTCGCCGACGCACTCGCGCGTGAGTTGCCGGGCGCGGGCCTGGCACAGCGCCTCGACCGCGAGGCTTCGGGCCTGCTGCTGGTCGGCCGCACACCCGCCGCCCTGCGCAGCCTCGGCCTCGCGATGGAGGCCGGCACGATCGAACGCCACTACCTGGCGATCGCCGCCGGCGAGTTCGCCGGGGACGCCCGCACGATCGACCTGCCGCTGCGCGTCACCGACGAACCGAACGGCGATCGTCCGAAGACGGTCGTCGATCCGCAGGGCACGAAGGCCGTGTCGCACGTCACCGTCGTCGCGCGTCGCGCTGGCGCGTCGCTGCTGCGCGTGCGGCTCGAGACCGGGCGCACGCACCAGATCCGCGCGCACCTCGCCGCGGTCGGCCACCCGCTGCTCGGCGATCCACGCTACGGCGACCGCAACGCCAACGACCGCGCCAAGGCGACCTTCGGCACGCACCGCACGCTGCTGCACGGCGAACGGCTGCGCTTCCCGCATCCGCTCGGCGGCGACGTGGTCGAAGCCACCGCGATGCACGAGCCCGACTTCGTGCGGCTGTTCCCGCAGCTGCGCGAACGTCCACCCGCTGCCGGTCAGACCAGTTCGTAGACCTCGAGCGCGATCCAGCCGTTCCAGACGAAGTGCAGCAGCATGCACGGCCAGAGTGCGCCGGCTGCGAGCCGCAGGAATCCGGTCAGGCAGCCGAACACGAAGTGCGGCAGCAGGTAGACGCCGTCGGCGTGCATGACCGAGAACATCGCGGCCTGCAGCACGAGCGCGAACCACGGTCCGAACACCACCATCAGCCGGCCGAGGATCACCCCGCGAAACGCCAGCTCCTCGAACACGCCCGGCAGCACGGCGCCGGAGATGAGCACCGGCACGATCGACCAACCGGCCTCACGTTCCCACTCGAAGGACCCGGGGCCCCACGAGGGAATCGTGCGCTCCCACATCGCCAGCAGCATCGACCCACCGATGCCGACGAGCAGACACAGCTCGAACGTGCCGCCGCGGGGCCACGCGAAGATCCGCGCCATCTCCCGATCGCGCAGGGCGCTGCGCACGATGCACACCGCCACGGCGACCTGGACGGCGGTGTGCAGCCACAGGATCCACTCGGCTAGACCGCTGGCCTCGACGGCCATCGCGGTCGACAGCCAATACGCACCCCACGCGCCGACGATCACGAGCCACAGTGCGAACGCCGGCCGCAGCACGTCGCCCATCGACGCCCCTTCGATCACCTTCGATGCATCGTCGGACTCGCCGGGGCTCATGCCGCAAACCCTACCGCCAACGCCGCCAGCACGGCACGGCCACGTCTGGCCGGAGCACCCGCTCCGCGTCGCCGGACGCGATGCACCGACCAGCTACTGGATGCCAAGGTCGTTGACGAAGCTCGTCTGCTCCGTCAACCGATCGAGCGTCGTGCCGCATTGGTCGCAAGTGATCACGCACACCATGGCCAGGACATCCTGCCGATCGCAGGACCGCCCGTCTGCGGCGAGACGCGCGCACACGTAGCTGGTCACGTCACCGATGGTCTGCAACGCCGCAGCGACTTCGTTCGGGATGTCGATCTCGAAGAAGTCCTCGAACGCCATCACGAGTTCGACGGAGTCGAGACCCATTGCCGCGCCGCGTCAGCGGCCCAGCGCCGCCAGCACCTTCGCCTTCACGTCGGCAGCCGCGCACTCGCTCTTCTGCATGCCCTTGCGCACCAGGAACTCGACGCCGCCTTCGGCGGCCTTCCTGCCGACGAACACCTGCACCGGGAAGCCCAGCAGTTCGTTGTCCTTGAACTTCGCGCCCGGGCTCATCGCCCGGTCGTCGAGGCACGCGTCGACACCGGCCGCCTTCAGCTCCGCGTAGAGCTGCTCGCCGAGTGCCTTCTGTTCGGCGCGCGACGGATCGAGCATCGCCACCACGCATTCGAACGGTGCGATCGCGACCGGCCAGACGATGCCCTTGTCGTCGAACGACTGCTCGACCGCCGCCGCCGGCGTGCGCGAGACACCGATGCCGTAGCAGCCCATGACGAACGGCACCGGCTTGCCGCCCTGGTCCATGAACGTCGCCCCCATCGCCTTCGAGTACTTGATGCCGAGCTTGAAGATGTGGCCGACTTCGATGCCGCGCGCCTGCTCGAGCGGCTTGCCGCTGAGCGGACAGCCCTCGCCAGCGCGCGCCTTGCGCAGCTCCTTGAACGACGGCATGCGGCAGTCGCGGCCGAGGTTGACGTCGAGGCAGTGGTAGCCGGTCTGGTTGCAGCCGACGAGCAGGTTGGTGCGGTCCTTCAGCGACTCGTCCGCCATCAGCGGCACCGTGTCCGGCAGGCCGACCGGTCCGGCGAAGCCCGTGTCGGCGCCGGTCGCCGCCTTGATCTCGTCGTCGGTCGCGAGCCGCACCGCCAGCGCGTCGACCGCGTTGGCGAGCTTGACCTCGTTGATCTCGAGATCGCCGCGCATCATCACCGCGACGACCTTGGACTTGTCCTTCCACGTGATGTGGTAGAGCACGGTCTTCGCCATGCGGCCGGCCTGCCAGCCGGGGAAGAACGCTTCGAGCTGCGCGACCGTCTTCACGTCCGGCGTGGCGATCTTCTGCATCGGCCGCACCTCGCCGCCCGGCGGCGCATCGGGCAGCTTGCTGGTCGCCTTCTCGACGTTCGCGGCATAACCCGACTCGCGGCAGAACAGGATCGAGTCCTCGCCGGAGTCCGCGATCACCATGAACTCCTCGCTGCCCGCACCGCCGATCGCGCCGCTGTCGGCCTGCACCACCGTGTAGGCGAGCCCGCAGCGCTCGAAGATGCGGCAGTAGGCGTTCCGCATCTTCTGGTACGCGACGTCGAGCCCCGCCTGGTCGGCGTCGAACGAGTAGGCGTCCATCATCGAGAACTCGCGGCCGCGCATCAGGCCGAACCGCGGGCGGATCTCGTCGCGGAACTTGTCCTGGATCTGGTAGCAGTTGACCGGCAGCTGCTTGTAGGAGTTGACCTGCGCGTTCACGTACGCGGTCATCACTTCCTCGTGCGTCGGACCGAGGCACATGTCGCTGCCCTTGCGGTCCTTCAGGGTGAACATGATCCCGTCGTTGACGTAGCGATCCCAACGACCGCTGCTCACCCACAGCTCCTTCGGCTGGATGATCGGCAGCATCACCTCGTTGGCGCCCTCGCGGTCGAGTTCTTCGCGCACGATCTGCGCGAACTTCTTCACGACGCGCCACATCAACGGCGCGAACGTGTAGACGCCGGCGGCGATCTTGACGATGTAGCCGCCGCGCGCGAGCAGGCGGTGGCTGGGGATCTCGGCGTCAGCCGGGTCGTCGCGCAGGGTGGAGATCAGGATCTGGGCAAGGCGCATGCGGGGGCGGCAGAGTAGCGATGCCGGTCGGGCCGTGGAACGCCGCGGCGCTGCTACTGGCGAAGAGGCTCGATCCCGCGCAGCGTCAGCGTCGGTCCGACGGCCGTCTTCACGGAGCGCTGCACGCGCACGGCGACGGTCACCGGCCGGTCGCGGCGGGGCAGCCAGCCGACCTCGCGCCAGCGCGCCTCGACCTCGGGATCGGCGAAGTCGGTGTCCCAGTGGATCGTGAAGTCACGCGCGGAGATGCCGTCCTCGACGTGGATCTCGAGGCTCGCGGCCTCGGCGCGGCCGAACGCGGCCGGCCAGTCGCGGCACAGCAGCATGCAGCCGCGCCCGGGCACGCTCGGCAACACCCACCGACGCTCCTCGCCGTCGCGCACGACGATCTCGCCGAATTCGAACTCGAAGCGCTGGGCGCGGTGCAGCGGGCCACGATCGACGAGCACGGCATCGCCCCACTGCAGCCGCCACGGGAACAGCAACCACAGCACGGCGGCGCCCACGACCACGGCGATCGCGCCGCGGATGGCGTTCCGCCGCAGCCGCGACGAGCCGCGCGGCGCGGCTGCCGTTCGTGGCGCAGGTTCGGTCGGGTCCATGGCAGCACGGAGGATCGGTGGCGAGCCGGCATGCCGTCAACCTCGTGCTCGCCTGGCGACGAGGAATAGCATGACCGGCCCATGCCGAACGTCTCGTCCGCCGCGCGCAGCCGTTGGTTGGCAACCGCCCTGCTGCTGGCCGGGTGCACGGCGACGCCGACTGGCGACGAACGGCGTCCGCCGAACGTCGTCGTCGTGTTCGTCGACGATCTCGGCTACGGCGACATCGGTCCGTTCGGCGGCCGCGTGCCGACGCCCGCGCTCGATCGCCTGGCGCGCGAAGGCACGCGCTTCACCGACTTCAGCGTGACGTCGGCGGTGTGCTCGGCGTCCCGCGCCTCGCTGCTGACCGGCTGTTACCACCATCGCGTCGGCATCGCCGGGGCGCTCGGCCCCGACGCGCAGATCGGCCTGCACGCGGACGAAACGACGATCGCCGAACTGTGCCAGGCGAAGGGCTACGCGACCGCCTGCTTCGGCAAGTGGCACCTCGGGCACCATCCGAAGTTCCTGCCGACGCGCCACGGCTTCGACGAGTGGTTCGGACTGCCCTACAGCAACGACATGTGGCCGCTGCACCCGGACCTCGTGAAGCTGCCGGCCGACGCCGAACGCCGCAAACGCGGCTATCCAGCGCTGCCGCTGCTCGACGGCGACCGCGTCGTCGACGCCGAGGTCACCGCGGCCGATCAGGCGCAACTGACGCGCGCCTACACCGAACGCGCCGTCGCGTTCGTCGAACGCAACCGCGACCGGCCGTTCTTCCTCTACGTGCCGCACACGATGGTGCACGTGCCGTTGTTCGCGTCCGAGGGGTTCGCCGGCAAGAGCGGTCATGGGCCGTTCGGCGACGCCCTGATGGAGGTCGATTGGTCGGTCGGCCGGATCGTCGACGCCCTCGAACGCTGCGGCATCGCGAACGACACGCTGGTGCTGTTCACGAGCGACAACGGCCCGTGGCTCTCGTACGGCACGCACGCCGGTTCGGCGGGGCCGCTGCGCGAGGGCAAGGGCACGTCGTTCGAGGGCGGCGTGCGCGTGCCGATGATCGCGTGGTGGCCGGGCCGCGTGCCGGCCGGCGCCACCTGCCGCGAGTTCGCGGCGACGATCGACGTGCTGCCGACGATCGCCGCGCTGATCGGCGCGCCACTGCCTCCGCGGAGCATCGACGGCCGCGACGTGAGCCCGTTGCTGCTCGGAGAGAATGGCGCGCATTCGCCGCACGACACGTTCGCGATCTGGTACGCCGGCGGCCAACTGCAGGCCGTGCGCGATGCGCGCTGGAAGCTGATCCTGCCGCACCGCTACGCGACGCTGGCCGGGCGCGAAGGCGGCCGCGATGGTGCGCCGACGGCGTACTCGAATCGCGAGGCGACGCTCGCCCTCTATGACCTGCGGTCCGATCCCGGCGAGACGACCGATGTCGCCGCTCTCCACCCGGACGTCGTCGCGCGCTTGCAGCAGGCCGCCGCGGCGGCGCGCGGCGATCTCGGCGACACGCTGACGGGCGTCAAGGGGAACGGCGCTCGCGCGCCGGGGCGCCTCACGCCCGACGACGAGCGCCTGCGGTGGTGACCACAGGCGCCGGCGTCGCGGCCAGGCTCAGCGGAACGTGATGTCGAGCCCTCGCGACGCGATCAACCCCGACGGCGTGCTCGGGTCGAGGAACGCCGCCTGCCAGTAGATGTGCGCCCAGCCGAGGCTCGGGATGTTCGGCAGCGTCAGCGGCAGCGATCCCTGGCCGGTCGGACCGAGCGACACTCCGACCGACGCGTCGAGGGACTGCAGCACCTCGACGTTGAAGTAGAAGAACGACGTCTGCGAGTAGCCCAGGGCCACGACGCCCTGGCCGTTCGACGGCCCGTTGAACACGAGGCTGAACGACTGCCCGACGTTGGCGCAGCCCGAACCGCCGATCGTCGGCGTGCCCAGCGCGCCGGGGCTCGCGTTGCCGTAGTTGGTGAAGCTGCCGCAAGCCGCGCCGGGTCGCAGGATCAAGACCCCGCCGCCGGATAGGAACACGGCATCGCCCGTCACCGGGTCGGTCGCACCGCCACCGGGAAGGTACGCGCCTCGGACGACGGCCTGGCGAGTGGCAGGGAGCGGGTTGCCGATCGCGTCGACCTGGTAGGCGACGATGTCGCCCGAGTTGTACTCGGAGACGAGCAACCGGCCGGCGATCGCTGGCAGCGACGCCGACGCGTAGACGAGCCCTTCCGGGCCGCCGACGAGTTGCACCGGCGCACCGATCGGTCCGGGCGCGTAGGTCCCGTTCCCGTCTGGAGTCAGCGGCACGTCGAAGAGCTCACTGGACTGCCAGGTGACGACCTTGAACCGCCCCGCCCCGGGCAAGCCAGCGGGCACGAAGGTGCAACTGCCGACACTGGTAGCGACGCCCAACGGGCCGAGATCGTCGACGCGATCCGGCGCCACGCTGCCGGGCTTGAACTGGCTGATCTTGTTGTCGGGCCACCACGTCGCGAACAGCACGTTGCCCGGCCCGAACGCGAGCCCACCATCGAGACCGCCGACGCTGGCGACCGGCGCCGCGGCGCCAATGCTGGTGATGCGACCAAGGCCATCGCGCGAGACGGTGCTCGCCAGGATCTGCGTCGATCCGTACGGGCCGAACAGCAGCACGTTCGGGTTGCCCGGGACGAAGGCAGTTCCGCCGTAGTTGAAGAGGTTGGCTGGGAACCCGAGATTGACGACTTGCATCGCGCCGGTGAACGGCGCGACGACGCTTTGCGCGGTCGCGAGCGAGGCGAGTGACGCGAGCGAAACGACGAGGGTGGGGAGGATGCGCATGGGGTGGTATTGACCGGAGGGCTCACGACGTGACAACCCCCGGCGCCGTCTTGGACGCACGGCGCACCGTCGATTGCACGCCGGGCGCCTCTCGGGCGCGGCTGCAGAATCGCCCCGGTCGAACCAGCCGTCGAAGCAGCCCCGGTCACCGATCCGACGATCGCGTGGGGGCGATCACTGGAGCCACGCCTCCAGTGCGTTGCTGACCGCCGAAAGCGTGCCGAGCTCGAGCGCCTGCGTGAGCAGGCTCGCGCCCGCGAGGTGCGGCGCGGGCGGAATCACGAAGCTCCAGGTCGCCGTGCCGCCCGCCTGCGGCAGGAACTCGAACACGAGCGGATCGAGGTAACCTGAGCACGTCGGTCCGAAGCCGAACCCGAGCGGAGCGAGCGGCACGACGAGCGGCTGCAAGCCCACCGCCTGGTACGCGAGCCCTCCGGCGAGGTTGCCGATGGCGACCGTGTAGGTGCTGCCGATCACCGGCAACGAAGTGTGCGTCTGCGTCAACGTGCCGTTGGCCCCAGCGCAGCCAGGGCCGATCGTCACGACTGCCGGCGGCGCGAACGTCACCACGTCGTTCTCCGGCGTGATCTGCTGGCCGCCCGGCGGCAACACCAAGGCGACCGTCAGCGAAGCGCCTGGCGACAGCGCGCCGCAGCAGAGGTTGACCACCGCGGTCTTCGCCTGGTAGTCGAGCGGTGCTCCGATCGTGGGCACCGTCGCGCTGGCGACGACGACGTTGTTCTGCCGCAGTTCGCAGGTCGCGCCGACCAGCGGCGCGCTGCCGAGGTTGTGCACGGTCACCGCCACCGAGCCGCCGAGACCGACCACGATGTCGTCGCGTTCGATCGCCGCGTCGGGCAGCAGCGGCGGCGCGCTGCCGCCGGGGGCCACCTGCCGGATCTCGATCTTCTGCAGCGCTCCGCTGGGCACGTTCGGCAGCAGCACCGTGATGCCGGGATTGCTGAGCACGAACGGCACCACGGTGTGGGGCGGGCCGTCCATCGTGTCGTCCTGGTTGGCGTCGACGCCGATGCGCGCTTCGTACTGACCGGTCGGCAGCGAGCGCCAAAGCCGCAGGCCGAAGTTGCGCGGCCCGGCGCCGTAGTGGAACAACAGCACGTCGAGCCCGGTCGCCTGGATGTCGTTCACCAGCGCCGCGAATTCGAGCTCGCCGGCTGCCGGATCGGGATTGACCCACGACAGCACCGACGGTGGCAGGATGCCCCACGTCGACGCGCCGGTCAGGCACCCGTACAGCGACGTCTGCGAGCCGCCCGTCATGATGTAGATGCGGTCGGTGTAGGAGACGGTCGAGGTCGACAGCGGCCAGAAGTAGGTCGCCCAGGTCTGGGCGTTCTGGAACGTCGTCACGAACGACGTCTTCGGCTTGGTGCCGACGACCGGCAAGGAGACGTGCTTCTCGAACGGCGATGCGTAGGCCGCGATCACCGCGTCGAGCTGGGCCAGGGTCGCCGGCGTGATCGCCAGCATCGGCTCGGCGAGCATCAGTCCGCGCGCGCGCGCCACCGCGTCGGCCATCACGTTCTTGAGCAGGTTCGCGGTCCAGCCGCCGGTTCCCGGCGCGGTGCCGGTCACGGTCCCCGTCAGGTAGCCGTGCAGGAACGTGCCCGACAGCAGGATCGGCCGCAGCAGGAGGTGGCGGTCGGGCGCGGTGCTGCGCACGTAGGCGGACTGCAGCAGCGCGTAGAGGTAGGCGTGGTAGATCGGCCCGCCCTCGAGGTCGACGTAGCCCGCGTTCTCCCACCAGTTGCCGTTGGTGCCGAACACGTACGGCGGCGACGTGGTGACCGCCGCGGGGAACACGCCGCGTGGCTTGTTCTGCGCGGTGCTCACGGCGTTGCTCGCCCAGGCGCGCGCGAGCTGGTCGAACACCTGCACGACGCCGGGGTGCGCGTTGAAGTCGCCGATCGCGAAGCCCGGCACCGCGGCGCGCATGCACAGCGGGATGTCGAGCAGCGGCCCGCACACCACGTTGGCGCCGAGGTTGTAGCCGCGGAAGTGGCGCCCGCCGAGGCCGTCCGGCTGCGTCCACGGTACCGGATCGTGGGCGTCGTCGAGGTTGCGCAACGTGCGCAGCGCGTACTCGGTGTACTTCGGGCTGCCGTAGCTGGCGGCGAGCAGGATGTAGAGCGGGTTGGTGCTGAACTCGGCCGAGTGTTCGACGTCGCCGCAGCCGGTGAAGTAGCCCTCGGCCACCGTCATCGACGGTCCGAACAGCACCTTGTCCATCACGTCCTCGCTGCCCACCTCGACCGGGTGGCCGGGCTCACGCACCGCGACCGCCGGCAGCGCCAGCAGGCCCGCACCTTCGACGTCGTCGCCGTCGCCGCCACCGATCTCGCCGTCGACGAGCCGTCGCGACATCCACCACTCGCTGCAGTTGCGGAACATCACGTGGTAGCGCCGCATCGCGTTCGCCCACGCCGGCGCCGCCGGGCTGTCGCTCATGGTCACGAACGGCGCCCACCACGTGTTGGCCGGCGTGATCGGCGGCAGGCTCGCCGGCCCCGTCCAGTTCTGCACGATGCCGCCAGGCATGGCGTAGGCAGAGCCGAGGAAACCCATCACCTTCGCCTCGTTGCCCTTCGGGAACAGCGCCTGGCGATTCCAGATCGTCACCAACATCGAGAGCCACGCCGCGGTGAAGGGGTTGGCCACCGGATCGTTCACGCCGGTGTTGCGGCCCCACATGTTGCGCGCCGTCAGGTAGTGCGCCTTCGCGTGCAGTGGACTCGCCGGGAGCCACGCCACCGGGGTTGCGCGCAGCACGTCGCTGCGAAACTGGTCGAACAGCAGGATCGCTGCGTTGAGGTTGGTCAGGATCGAGCCGAGGCTGCCGGGCCAGGCAGCGACGGTGTAGCCGCGGGCGCGATTGAAGAAGTCCGCCTGCCGCATCGCCTCGAGCTCCCACGAGAGGCCGGCGACCGTGATGTCGTCGGGGGCGGCGAGTCCCTGCAGCAGCGACTGCGCGTTCGCCAGCAGGGCGTCGTCGATCTCGTCCTCGGCGTCGGTGAGCCAGCCGAGCAACCACGCGTAGCCCCAGGCGCGCAACCGGGCATCGGCGAGCCCGTCGAACGCACTGCGCGCCGCCGCGTAGTCGCCAGCGTTGAACGCCACGAGCGCTGGCGCGAGCACCGCCGCGAACGGCGGGGCGGCGACGAGGCCGTTGGTCGCGTGGTCGAAGCGGATCGGCGCCGGCACGTCGGGCCAGATCTCGACGCCGAGGATCGAGTTCTTGCTGCTGCCCGCACCGTCGCAATGGAACGTCAGGTCGAGCCGGCCGATCGTGTTGCTGACCACGCCGAGCACGCGGCGGTAGCCGCCGATCGCGTTCAGGTACTGCGCCTTCATCGTCAGCGTGCGCACCGCAAGGTCGGCCGCGACCGGCACGCCGTTCACCGTCAGGTCGAGGTTGGTGCGTGGCGTGGGCGCCAGCGTGCTGCCGAGGTTGCCCAGCCACGCGACCACCTGGTAGCTGCCGTTCGGCACGTCGACGCGGAACGTCAGGTCGTTGTAGCCGTCGACGCCATCGCGCAGCAGCGCCGCATCACCGACCAGTGGGATCGACGACGGCAGCGCGGCCTGGGTGAACGAGGTCGGCACGCCCGCCGTCCAGCCATGGCCCAACGCGGCGGAGTACGACGTGGTCGGCGTGATGGCGGTGTAGCCGCTGGCGACGGGGCTCGTGCTGGTGCCCATGTCGAACCGCAACACGCCTTGTGCTGGCAGGGACCCGACCACGAGGGCGAACGAGAACGCGGGCCACGCGCGACCAGCACGACTTCGGTGACCGTTCATGCCGGCGAGTACCGACGCGAGACCGCCGCGTAACGGCGGGACGGCACCGCGCGACTGCCGTCGTCCGTGAACCCGCGCGGCGTTACGAACGTGGTGCCCAGCGCGGACCTACGGCACGGTCACCTTGACCGCATCGCTCGCCGAGAACCCCTCGATCGCCGCCGCGTCGAGGAACGCCGCTTGGAACCAGGCCTGGAAGCCCGAGCCGAGTCCGAGCAGCCACGATGCGTTGTGCACGATCTCGGTGCCCGTGCCGACGATGCCGAGCATCACATCGGGACTCGGCACCAGCGTGCCGCCGACCAACGGCTGGTTGATCTCGCTGGCGCCGACGATCAGCACGCCCGGGGCACCCGACAGGAAGTCGCGGATCCGCAGTTCGACCGGCACCGTCGGCCCGACCGTCCCGCGGCCCTCGAGCGTCGGCAGGCCGGAGGTGCCCGCGATGCCACCGTCGAGGTCGCACCAACGCAGCACCTGCGTCCCCCGGAAGGCCGCGACCGTCGCTCGCGTGTCGTCGATCGAGCGCGCGTTGTCGGCCGCGTTGGCGACGCCCATCGTGTAGCCCTGCCAGACCACGTTCGGGCTCGACCAGCGGTTGACGCGGGTGCCCGGCGCGTAGGCCATGATCGAGCGCCAGGCGTTGTCCGGCGTGCGGTAGCCGTAGCTGTACGGGTAGATCGCGCCGCTGGCGTTCGCCGCGTCGTGGTGGCAGCCCATGTTGTGGCCGCACTCGTGCGTGAAGGTGTGGCCGGGGATGCAGGTGCGCACGGTGACCGCGAACGCCGACGACGCGAAGCCCGTCGACAACGACGTCATCAGGTAGGCGATGCCGCAGTACGCCGGCGACGGATGGTTGGTGATGAGCTGCATCAGGTCGGCGCCGTAGGTGTCGCGCAGCCCGTGCACTTCGTCCATGTGTCCGTCGCTCGTGCTGCGGAAGCGGCTCAGGTCGGTGCTGGTGCCGAGTTCGACGTAGGCGGTCTCGTGCATGTGCACGAGGCGGAACTCGATCGGCGCGCCCGATTCGCGGTGGCCGGTGTTGGCCTGCGCGACCGCGGCGACGATCGCCGCTTCCATCGCCGAAGTGCCGCCCGCGTTCGTCCGCGCCAGCGGTGTGTAGCAGACGAGCAGGTCGATCGTCGTGACCGAACAGTCGGAGTTGGCGCCCTCCGGCAGGCCCGGCCCCGGCGGTGCTGCGACCGCGTGCGTGTGGTCGACGCCGCACGCACTCGGCGCGGGCAGGCGCGTGGTGTCGAGGTCCTGCACCACGTGCACGCCGGGCTGTCCGGTCGGGGCGATGCCGACCGCGCGACCACCGAAGTCCAGCAGGCCACTCGCAGTGCCATCACTCGCGAACGACATCACGAAGTCCGCCTCGGCCCCCACCGCGCGACCCCGCAGCACGCGGTGCCCGAGCACGAACTCGTAGCCGGAGATGGCGATCGTCGTGCGAGTCCCGAAGTGCTCGAGGATGCACGTCGCCAGCGGCTGCACGCCGTCGGTGCGCACCGCCGCGAACACGTCGGGTTCGACGCGCACGAACGCACTGCGGAGGATCATCGGGTTGCTCGCCCGTTCGGCCGCGTCCCACGCGACGGCGGCCGGTGGCGGGGACACGACCTCCGTCAGCAGCACGGCCGGTTCTTGGGCGGCGGCGAACGCGGCGAACAGGAGGGCCGGCAGCAACGGCGACCCGCGAACGAGCAAGCAGGCAGTGGGATTCATCGCAAGCAGAGGGCGGCCGGAGGAGGCTACCAGGAGTTCGCGGGCGGTGGTGGCGGGCCCGGCGCCGCGCCTCGGGTTGTCGTTCCGCCACAGGAACACGCCGCCAGCGATCGGCGCGTCGGCGACGGCGGTTCGAGCGTGGGCATGCGGCTTGCTCGGACGCGGGCCCGAGGTCTCCCCAATGCGAACCGAACTGCTCCTGTCGTCCCTCGTCCTCGCCGCGGCCGGCGCCGCCCAGTCCCCCGATTCTGCGCGCGTCGACGCCGCCGATCTGGCCCGCCACTACCAGGCGGTCGAGGCCGAACTGCGCGCCGCGCCCGCACCGGCGAACGCCGCGGCCGCCGCGCGACGCCGGCTCGTCATCGAACTCCTGCGCGAGTATCGCGAACGGGGCGACTTCGGCATCGACCGCAGCGGCTCCGGGGCGCGCGTTCCGCTGTTCGTCGACGCCGACGGCCGGCGCTGCGCGGTGGCGAACCTGCTGGACCGCACCGGCCACGCCGCGGTCACCGAGGCGATCCGTTCTCACCGCAACCACGCCTGGGTGATCGACCTGGTCAGCGACCCGGCCCTTGCGCAGTGGCTCGCGAACCACGGCCTGAGCGCAGCGGAAGCGGCGCGCATCCAAGGGCCCGGCTACACGCCGCCGGGCACCGAACCGCCGCCCGATCCGCCGCCCGAGCCACGCGATCCGCCGCCAAACACGCAACCGGGCGACGTCACTGCTCCGCCGCCCCCGGTGACGTCCCCGCGACCTGCCGCCGGCACGACCCCAGCACGCCCGGCCGTGCCGCCGACCCCCAGCGTCGCCGCCGGGACCCGCCGCGCCCGTGGCACCACGATCGACGAGCTCGGGGTTCCCACCTGGCAGGACTGGTGGCAGTGGAACCGCGCCGTGTTCGAACCACCACAGCCGGTCGCCGCGGCCGCCGCGAACGTGACCACGGCGGATGCCCGCCGGACCGAAGTGCAGGCGCTGCTCGCCGAACTCGCCCGCGACGCCACGCCGATGGTCCGCGCCGCAGCGGTGCTCGCTGCCGGCCGGGCCGGCGCCTCGATCGCCGACCTGACGCCCCACCTGACCGACGGCGCACGCGAGGTCCGGCTGATGGCGCTGCTCGCGCTCGGCAGTGCCGGCAGCGCCGCCCACGCCCGCGCACTCGGCACCTGGATCGAGTCCGCGGCCCCGGGCGACACACTGGCCGTGGCGCTGACCGCCGCCGCGATGATCGGCGACCAGAGCCTGCAGCGGGTCCTGGCACCCGGCATCGAACGCCACCTCGCCGACCAGCGCGCCACGGTGCACGCCGCGGCAGCGCTCGCGGCAACGGCGCACGGCAGCGCACATCTGCTCGCCGCTGCGCGCGAAGTCGCACAAGGCGCCGCCTCACCGTTGCAGCGGGCGGCAATGTTGCCCTTGCTCGGCGGCAATGCCAGCGACGACGACGTCGCCGCGTTGACCCGGCTCGTCGGTGATCGCAGCGTCGACGTGCGGCGCGCCGCCGCGCTGGCGCTGGGCCGCACGCGGCACGCGCTGGCGCTGCCCGCCCTGCAGTTGGCGTTCGAACTCGAACACGAAGTCGTCACCAAGGCGATGCTGCTGTTCGCGATCGGCGACCACGGCGGCGACGCCGGCGAGGCGTTCCTGCTCGCGGCGATGCGCGACGGCAGCAAGACCCTGCGCGCGAACGCGGCGCTCGCCCTCGGTCTCCACGCGCGACAACGCGATCCGGCGGCGCGCTCCCCCATCGCCGCGGCGCTGGTGAAGGCCTTGGCCGACGAGCGCAACCGCGACCAGCAAGGCGCCTACCTGCTCGCGATCGGCCTGCTCCAGCACGGACCGTCGCTGGACCTGCTGGCGCAGCATCTGGCGAACGGCCAGGTTTCGTCGACGCGCAGCGCCGCCGCCATGGCGCTCGGCCTGATCGGCGATGCCGCGGCGCTGGCGCCGTTGCGGCAGGCCATCGCCAACGACTCGTGCCCGGCCGTGCGGCTGCACGCCACGACCGCACTCGGCCGACTTGGCGCGCCGGCGATCGACGCCCTGGTGGCGGCGCTGCGCGACGACTCGTCCGCGCCGGTGCAGCGCAACGCGGCGATCGCGCTCGGGGCCATCGCCGACGCCCGCGCCTTCGACGCGCTGCGTTCGTTCGCGAAGGACGCCTCGGCGCCCGCCGATGCCCGCGCCGGCGTGGCTCTCGGCCTCGGCCGCGCCTACCGCCGGTCGGAGCCGAAGCTCCCGGCCCTGCGGTTCCAGCGCGACCACGGCGCGCTGCCCGCAATCGTCGCCTGGGCGTTCGCCCAGGACCTGTAGTCGCCCGGCGCCCGCCGGGCGCCAGGCTGGCTGACCGCGTCCAACACCCCTCTCGACGCGGGGCAACGCCGCGCCACTTTCCCCTCGCCCTGCCGCACCCGGGCCGGTGTAGTCCCTGCCCGAAATGCCACGCCGCCAAGACCTGAAGTCGATCCTCATCCTCGGCTCGGGACCGATCGTCATCGGCCAGGCCTGCGAGTTCGACTACTCGGGAGTGCAGGCGTGCAAGGCGCTGCGCGCGGACGGCTACCGGATCATCCTGATCAACAGCAATCCGGCGACGATCATGACCGATCCCGAGATGGCGGATCGGACCTACATCGAACCGATCACCGCCGACGTCGTCGCCAAGATCATCGAACAGGAACGGCCCGACGCGATCCTGCCGACGCTCGGCGGCCAGACCGCCCTCAACTGCGCGATGCAGCTGCACGACATGGGCGTGCTGGTGAAGTTCGATGTCGAGATGATCGGCGCGCGCCCCGAGTCGATCCAGAAGGCCGAGGGCCGGCTCGAGTTCCGCGACGCGATGCAGAAGATCGGGCTGCAGTGCGCGCGCTCGCGGCTCGCCTACTCGATGGCCGAGGCGCGCCAGGCGCTCGACGAGATCGGGCTGCCGGCGGTGATCCGGCCCGGGTTCACGATGGGCGGCAGCGGCGGCGGCATCGCCTACAACCTGCAGGAGTTCGAGGAGATCTGCGCCCGCGGCCTGCAGTTGTCGCTCAACAGCGAGGTGCTGGTCGAGGAGTCGATCGCCGGCTGGAAGGAGTACGAGCTCGAGGTCGTCCGCGACAAGAACGACAACGTCATCATCGTCTGCTCGATCGAGAACTTCGATCCGATGGGCGTGCACACCGGCGACTCGATCACGGTGGCGCCGTCGCAGACGCTGAGCGACCGCGAGTACCAGCTGATGCGCGACGCCGCGATCGCCTGCATCCGCGAGATCGGCGTCGACACCGGCGGCAGCAACGTGCAGTTCGCGATCAACCCGCGGGACGGGCGCATGATCGTGATCGAGATGAACCCGCGGGTGAGCCGGAGCAGCGCGCTCGCGAGCAAGGCCACCGGGTTCCCGATCGCCAAGATCGCCGCCAAGCTGGCCGTCGGCTACACGCTCGACGAACTCGACAACGACATCACCAAGACGACGAAGGCCTGCTTCGAGCCGACGATCGACTACTGCGTGGTGAAGTTCCCGCGCTGGGCGTTCGAGAAGTTCCCGACCGCGGACTCGGTGCTGACGACGCAGATGAAGTCGGTCGGCGAGGTGATGGCGATCGGCCGCACCTTCAAGGAAGCGATGCAGAAGGCGCTGCGCGGCCTCGAGACCGGACGCAACGGCTTCGGCAACGTGCCGGGCAAGCCGCACTGCAAGCCCGAGGACTTCGCCCCCGAGGCGATCCGCCCCCACCTCGCGACACCACGCGCCGACCGCATCGACTGGGTGCGCACGGCACTGCTGGCGGGCATGAGCGTCGAGGAGATCCACGAGTTCTCGCGCATCGACCCGTGGTTCCTCGACCAGCTCGCGGTGCTCGCGCGGCACGAGCAGACGCTGGTCGCCGCATGCAAGGGCGGGCTCGCGGGGCTCGACGCAGTCTTGCTGCGAACGACCAAGCAGTTCGGCTTCAGCGATCGCCAGATCGCGGCGGCGTGCGGCGACTCGGTCGACGAGTGGCAGGTGCGCGAGCACCGCAAGCGCCTCGGCGTGGTGCCGGTCTACAAACGGGTCGACACCTGCGCCGCGGAGTACCCGAGCCACACGCCCTACCTGTACTCGACCTACGACGGCAGCGAGGACGAGGTCGGCAGCACGCCGAGCGGCAAGCAGAAGGTGATCGTGATCGGCGGCGGCCCCAACCGCATCGGCCAGGGCATCGAGTTCGACTACTGCTGCGTGCACGCAGCGTTTGCGCTGCGCGAACTCGGCTACGAGACGGTGATGATCAACAGCAACCCGGAGACCGTGTCGACCGACTTCGACACCTCCGACATGCTGTTCTTCGAGCCGCTGACGCACGAAGACGTCATGAACGTCGTCGACCGCATCGCGCCGCGCGGCGTGATCGTGCAGTTCGGCGGGCAGACGCCGCTCAACCTCGCGCGCGGGCTGATGGAGCACGGCGCGCCCCTGGTCGGCACCAGCGTCGACTCGATCGACGAGGCCGAGGACCGCGAGCTGTTCAGCAAGCTCATCACCAAGCTCGGCATCGACCAGCCGCCGAACGGCATGGCGCGCAAGAGCGCCGAGGCGATCGAGGTCGCCGAACGCATCGGCTACCCGGTGCTGGTGCGGCCGAGCTTCGTGCTCGGCGGGCGCGCGATGGAGGTCGTCTACGACCGCGCCGGCCTCGAGTCCTACATGGACCGGCACCGCTCGTTCTCCGAAGAACGGCCGCTGCTGGTCGACAAGTTCCTCGACGCGGCGATCGAGGTCGACGTCGATGCGATCGCCGACGGCGAGAACGTCGTGATCGGCGGAATCATGGAGCACATCGAGGAGGCCGGCATCCACTCCGGCGACTCGAGCTGCTCGCTGCCGCCCTACTCGCTGAGTGAAGGCCTCATCGCGGAGATCGCCGAGAAGACGCGGCGGCTGGCGCGCGCGCTGAAGGTGATCGGGCTGATGAACGTGCAGTGGGCCGTGCGCGGCACCACGGTCTACATCCTCGAGGCCAACCCCCGCGCGTCACGCACGGTGCCGTTCGTCAGCAAGGCGATCGGACAGCCGCTGGCGAAGATGGCGGCGCGGGTGATGCTCGGCGAGACGCTGGCGCAGGTCGGCGTGATCGAACGACTGGAGCCGCCGCACTTCTCGGTGAAGGCGCCGGTGTTCCCGTTCAACAAGTTCCACGGCGTCGACACGCTGCTCGGGCCGGAGATGAAGTCGACCGGCGAAGTGATGGGCGTCGACGCGATGTTCGGCACCGCGTTCGCGAAGGCGATGGTGGGGGCTGGCAACACGCTGCCGAAGGACGGCAAGGTGTTCGTGTCGGTGCGCGACGAGGACAAGCGACTGATCGTGCCGCTGATCGACCGGCTGCATCGGCTGGGCTTCGAGATCGTCGCGACTTCCGGCACGGCGCGGGCGCTGCAGAATGCGGGGATCCCGGTGCAGCGGGTGCTGAAGATCCACGAGGGGCGGCCGCACGTGCTCGACCTCGTGCTCAACCGCGAAGTGCGGCTGATCATCAACACGCCGAGCGGGCGGCGCGAACGGAAGGACGACGTGAAGATCCGCAGCGCGGCGGTCGGGCACCGGATTCCGTGCATCACGACGCTGGCAGCGGCGGCGGCGACGATCCAGGGCATGGAAGCGTGGCTGAAGAAGCCGCTCGCGGTCACACCGCTGCAGGAGTACCACGCGACGTTCGCGTGAAGCGGTCCCCGCCTTGGGACCGTTCAGGTGCGTGGTCGCTGCGCCGCGCCTGCACCGTAGATCGAGGTGATGTGGCGGAAGTGCCGCATCTCGACGGCGAAGTCCTCGTGCCGGTGCAGCACGGGCGCCGCGACCGGCTGGCCCGGGACCGGGCGGCGCAGCACCGTGATGCAGTCGACGTCGGCCTCGGCGCACTGCACGATCTCCTGCGACACGCAGGCCAATCCCGCCGCCGTCGCCCATTCGCGCATGGACGCGGCCGACACGGAACTGCCGCGCCAATTCGGGTTGGCGATCGTCGGCACGCCCGCGGCGTCGGTGAACGCGCCGAGGTTGCTGTGTTGCAACCAAGCGCTTCCGCCCGGAACGAGCACCCGCGCGATCTCGTTCACGTAGCCGACCATGGCGTCGCGTTCGGCATGGACCAACGAGTCCCAGCTGAACACGAGGTCGATGCTCGCATCGTCGATGCCGGCCAGGGAGCGCCCGTCGGTGCCGAGAAAGCGCGCGTGGGCGACGCCGGCGAAGCGCTGGCGGCAATGCGCGACGCAGTTCGGGGCGAGATCGATGCCGGTGTAACGCTCGGTGTGCGCGAGCAGGTGGGCGGTGATGCGGCCGTGTCCGGGCGCGATCTCCAGCAGGTTCCGCGCCGGCAACAGCGGCCACAGGCGCGGCAGGATCGACCCGAACCACAAGCTCGGCGTGCCGCCCCACGAGTCGGACCACTCGTCGCCATCGCGCTCCCACTTCTCGGGGTCGTTCCAGTTGGCGCGGTTCGCTTCGATCGACGGCATGGGTCGCGGAGTCTGCGACGGGCTCGCGGCACCGGCAAGGGTCGGGCGATCGACGCGCTCACCGCCGCTGCGGCGCTCGCGACCCGGTCACCCGCCCGTCGGGGACTTCCTGCATTCCCTCGTGACTCCGGGAGCCTCCGGAGTGTCGGGCGGCCTGGTGACGACCACCGCTCAGCGCGCGGTCAGGCGCTGGGCCAAGCCGTCGTTCACCGCCTGCCAACAAGCCGGCGACACGCCGTCGTGCCACACCACGACGAAGACCGGACCGCCTCGGTGCACGCGAGCGATGCCGAGGCTCTCGTTGTGCGCCCAAGCCGCTCGCAGGACGCCCTCGATCCGGTCGGCGTCCACGGTCGTCGCCGCCTCCAATCCGTAGAAGCCGAGTTCGGTCTCGGCCTGGTACAGGGCGTAGAGCGCCGCGCGGACGCCGTCACCGCCGAGCCGGCCCTGCGACGCGTAGTGCGCGATCGACTTCACGACATCGACGTCCGTGGAGAACTGCGGGTTGTCGCGCACGCCTGGGGGCAGCCCGTGGTTCGCTCCGTCGAGTTGCTTCGGCCCGAGCGATGGGTGCAGGTCGTGGCCGTCGAGGACGAGCGGGCGCAGTCCGTTCGTGGTGCACGCGGTGAGGGCCAGGACGAGCGAGCCGGCAAGTAGCGACTTGGTGATCATGGTGCAGCGCGAGTGTCCATTCTGCCGCGGTTCGCCGCCCGCATGTACGAGGCCCTCGACCTACCGTCGTCCAGGCAGGACGCGAAGGAAGGCAGCGGAACCAAGAAGCACCAGCACCGGTCCAAGCAACGCTGCCGTACCCCACAGGGGCAGGGGCATGCCATTGTTGAAGGCGAGGATTGCGTACCCGCTGACGAGAACGCCGAACACCAAGAAGAGCAGACCGATCCACGGGTCGCGGCTCCGCAACCCCTTCGACGCTGCCTCGGGATCAGGGACTGGTTCCATCCAACCTCTGGCACTGAGCCGCGCTCGCCCGCTCGGGGGCGACGCCGGATCTCATGCGTTGTTGGGCGGCATCGTAGCGACTCGGTCCGTCACTTCCGACGCGAGCAACCGACAGATGCGGAACCACGAACGACAAGTGAAGGCTGGGGCCGTCGCCGTGAGTACTTGCCTGGCGAACGGAACAAGGTGAGGTGGACAGACTCCGGAAGCCGGCGCACGTCTCGCCAGTACTCCTCGCGAACGTCCTCATCGATCTCGACCACGCCTGGGTAGAGGCAGTCCATCCCGTCTCGGCGCGGTCCGGACACCCAGAAGTGCGTGCCGCTGTCGACATCGAAGTAGTTGGCCTTGAAGCCGTTCCCCTTGAGCGACTGGAGCACCCACCGACCGTATCGAATCGTGCGCCCGGTCTTCGAGAAGGTGACGCGACCGATCCGTGCGGGACCAGTCAGGCCAGCCTTGATCTCGATGAACATGATGCGCGAATCCATGGCGCTGCCTGCCCAACGTCTTTGGCATTGAGCCGCGAGCGCCGCTGCGGCGCTTGCCGGCTCCAAGGTCGTGTTGGGGAGCCATCATCTCA
>CALFZH010000006.1:0-42885 GCA_937952215.1 uncultured bacterium | reverse complement strand
ATGCGTAGCAGCGCGTGAGGCATGCCCGACGCCTGTCGGGCTAGCCATCTCGCTTCGCGAGATGGCACGCCCGCCAGGAGTCGAACCTGGGACCGCCGCTTTAGAAAAGCGGTGCTCTATCCGGCTGAGCTACGGGCGCGTGCCGCAGCGACGATACCAACGCCGGTGAACGACGGCACGCGCGCGACCGGCTACGCGATCCCGACCGCTGCGACGTTCGCCAGGAACGGCTCGCGCCAGTGGTAGCCGTCGAGCAGCGTGTCGTCGCGGTCGCCGAGCAGCCGCCGGGCCACGTAGAGCGCTTCGATCGACGCCAGCCCGCCAGTCGGATCCTCGAACACCTTGCTGGTGCGCGGATACGCCGTCGCCACCGCGGCCGGGATCGAGCGTGGCACCACGGCGCCGTGCACGCAGGCGCGCAGCTGTGGCAGCCAGCGCCACGTCGAGTCGAGCAGCAGCAGCGGCCGGCCTGCGTCGGCGCGCGACAGCGGCGGCGCGTCCACCGCGAGCAGCAAGAAGCCCGTGCCGTCGAACGTGAAGCCCGGCCGCGCGCGCAGGAACGTCATCTCCGGCCGGTCGTGCAGGAAGCGCAGCGAGCACTTGGCGATGCGTTCCTTCGGATGACGGATCACCGTCGTGCGCACCGCCGTCATGCGCGCACCGCCGCGAGTTGCCGCAGCACCGCCGACTCGACGTCGTCGAGGCCGATGCCGAGCACGCACTGCGGCGTCACGCACGTGCGGCGTTTGCACGGCCGGCACGGCGTTGGCGCGAAGAGCACCTCGTGCTGCACCCCGCCGTGACCGCGCGGCCCGTAGCGAGCTTCGTCCTTCGGCCCGAACAGCGCGACGCAACGCGCACCGACGGCTGCCGCGAGGTGCAGCGGGCCAGTGTCGGCGGCGACGGCGACCGCGCATTCGCGCAGCACCCCGCCGAGCCCGAGCAAGCCGAGGGTGGCGCCGTCGACGGGCAGTGCGCCGGCGGCGAGCAGCGGGGCCGCGAGTTCCCGTTCGCCGGGGCCGAAGCCCGCGAACACCGGGAGCCCGCGCGCGACCAGCCGTCGCGTCAGCGCGGCGAAGCGTTCGACCGGCCAGCGCTTGAAGGCCGCCCACGCCGACGTGCCTGGATAGAGCAGGACGCGGCGCGCCCGTTCGCCGGGGAGCAGTCCGGCCGGAGGCGGCGGCACCGCGAGCAGCGGCGGCGTCGGCGTGCCCGACAGGCCGATCGCCGCCAGCAGCCGATGGCCGATGTCGGCGCGATGCGGCACGGGCGTCGGCATCGGCACGACGGTGCCGTAGGCGCGCTGCGCGCCCTCGCGCGAACCGGGAGCCGCCGGCCCGACCTTGCACGGCGAGCGCACGCAGAACACGTGCATCGCACTCTTCAGGATGCCGTGCACGTCGAGCACGACGTCGTAGCGGCGCTTGCGCAGCGCCCAGAGGCTCTTGCCGATCGCGGCCGTGTTGGCGCGTGGATAGACGATCACTTCGCGCAGTTGCGGGTGGCCGGCGAGCAGCGACGCGAAGCGATCCTCGACCAGGAAGTCCACCTGCACGTCGGGCCGTTCGCGCGCGAGTGCGGCCACGGTCTCGAGCGCGAACAGCACGTCGCCGAGCGCCGACAGCCGTACGACGAGCGCGCTGCCGGCACGCGGCAGCCAGCGTTCGCCCGGCAAGGCCGGGGCAGCGGTCGCAGACGGCATGCGCGCAGCATTGCGAACGCAGCGCCGACTTCCAGTACGGAGCGCGCGGGGGCGCTGCCTATCATGGTGTCGTGGTGACCGCCGACACCTTCGTCGAACTGCGCGAGCCGTCGGGCCGCGCGTGGGTGCGCGCCGACCTCGCGGCGCTGCCGCTGGCGACGTGGTGGCAGCCGCTCGAGCCGCTGCCGGCGGCGAAGGGGCGCGGCGGCGTCGGCCTGCTGCGCGTCGCCGGCCAGGTGCTCGTGGTGCGTCCGTTCCGCCGTGGGGGGGCGCTCGGTGCGGTCCTGCACGATCGCTACATGCGACCGCGCCGCGCGCGCGCCGAACTCGAACTGCTCGCGGCGCTGCGGGCCCACGGCGTGCCGGTGGTGGTGCCGGTGGCGGCGGTGGCCCGCCGCAGCGGCGCGTTCTGGCGCCTGCGGCTGTGCACCGAGTACCTCGACGGGGCGCTGCCGTTGCCGGCGTTCCTCGCCGCCAACCCGGCGCTGCGGCGCTTCACCGCCGAGGCCGTCGGCAGCGTGCTGCACCTCGCCTTCGCCGCCGGGTTGCGCCATCCCGACCTGCACGCCGACAACGTGTTGTGCCAGGCGCGCGGCGACCGCGTGCGCATCGTGCTCGTCGACCTCGATCGTGGTGTGATCGTGCGCAAGCTGGCGGCGGGGAGCCGCGACGCCATGCTCGTCCGCCTGCAGCGCTACTGGCTGCGCCATCGCCAGCACCTGCCGGCGACGCCGTCCCGCGCCGAACGCATGCGCTGCCTGCGCTCGCTGCTGCCCGATCGCGACGCCCGCCACGACTGGTGGCGGCGCCTCGCGAAGGCCGTCGCCGCGGCGGTGCGCCGACGGCGCCTGTTCGGCCGCCGCCCCTACTTGGGAGCCTGAGCCTCCGGCCGTGGCGTCGCGTCGGCCCACGAGAGCGCCCAGACCTCGGTCATGCCGTCGGGAAGGAAGGAGACCACGCCGAGGTCGCGCAGCCCGTCGCGATCGCGGTCGCCTAGATCGGCCAGCGCGATGGCGAAACGGGTCAACGGCGCGTTGGCGGTGAAGGTCTGCACCGGGGTGGTGCTCTTCAGGTCGAACACGCGCAACCAGCCGGTGCCAAGCGCGCCGCCGCCGCGCGTCGCGACGGCGATTGCCGGTCCGGAGTTGCGTTGCCAGTGCGGCAGCAACTGCACCGAGGCGCCGAAGCCGTCGCCGGGGCGCTCGCCGCTCAGTTCGTAGAGCGTGCGTCCGGTGCGGCTGCTGAACACCAGCACGCGTCCGCTCTGGTTCGGTCCCGCGCGTCCCGGTGCGGTGACCAGGATCTCGGCGCGACCGTCGTCGTCGAGGTCGCCGCAGCCGAGCACCGTCTCGCCGAAGCGCGCGTTGCTGTCGCTGTCGACGAGCGTGGTCAGGCGTTCGCCGGTGGCGCCGTCGAACACGACGACGAGGCCCGGCGCGTCGCCGTAGTTGCCGCCGACGACGACGTCGTCGATGCCGTCGCCGTTCACGTCGCCGGCGTTGGCGCACGAGCCGCCGAACCAGGTGCCGCCGCGTTGGCTCGCCAGCACATGCAGCACGTCGCCGTCCTTGCCCGAGCAGACGAAGGCGAGCCCGTGGGCGTCGGCGTGCAGGCGGCCCGGGGACATACCGACGACGAGGTCGGGCACGCCGTCGCCGTTGACGTCGCCGAGCCTCGCGAGCGCCGAGCCGAAGCTCGCGCCGTCTTCCTCGACGCGCCAGATCCGCTCGCCGGTGCGCCCCGACCAGAGTTCGACGGCGGCGCGTGCGGTCGGTTCGTGGCTGGCCAGCGGGATGCCGATCGCCACGTCGGCGCACAGATCGCCGTCGATGTCGCCGAGGCTCGCGACTGCCCGGCCGAACATCGCGTGTTCATCGTCGTGCAGCCACGTGCGGAGCAGCGCGCCGTCGTGCAGGTTGCGCACCTCGACGAAGCCGGTACCGGGGGCTTGCGGCGACGGCGGAGCGGCGACCAGCAGTTCGTCGAGCGTGTCGCCGTCGAGGTCGCCGACCACCAGGAGCTGGCTGCCGTAGACGACATCGTCGCTGGCCGGGCCGCGGAACAGGCGCCGATCCTGGACACGGTGCAGGCGCTTGCCGAGCGCCCGCTCGTACGGCAGCAGTTCGAGCGTCAACTGGTCGGTCGCGCGGCCCAGCAGGCATGGGATGCCGGCGACCAGCGCCACTTGCGCGGCGGCGGGGAGCCGCAGCAGCGCCTGCGGCGTCTGCAGCAGCACGAGCCACGTGCTGCGCAGGGCGACGCCGATCGGCCGGCGATCGTGGCTGGCGAGGCGGTTGCTCGCGTCGTCGTAGAGCGCGAACGCGCGCAGCGCCTGTTCGATGCCGACGACCGTCGCCGGCCGCAGCCAGGCCCGCAGCGGCACCACGTCCTCGGTGCGGGCCGTCGCGCCGTCCACCACGGCGGCGCTGGCGAGTTCTCCGAGCAGGCCGTTGAGCCCGCCGAGACGGAGGATGCCGAGCGAGTCGCCGAGCGCTGGCGTCGCCTGCCGCCGGAGTTGCCCGACCGCGTGGCGCGCGTGCTGCAGGTAACGCGTCGTGTCGCGGTCGAGCAGCGCCATGCGCGCGAGCTGCTGGCGCGCGAACGCCAGGTCCGGCCAGCGCGACAGCACGTAGTCGAGCTGGCGTTCGCCGGCCGCGCGTTCGCCGACCCGCAGCGCGAGCATCGCCAGACGCAGCCGCGGTGCCGGGTTCGAGGCGTCGTCGATCGAGATCTCGCGGTAGGAACGGGCGGCGCCCTGCGTGTCGCCTTCGGCGGCGGCGAGATCGGCTTCGAGCAGGCGCAGGCCGACGTCGTCGGTCGGGGCGGCCCCGCGCGGCAGCGCCTGGATCCACTGCCGAGCGAGCGGCAGGTCGCCGGCCGCGAGGGCGGCGTCGGCGAGCGCGAACGCCAGGGCCTTGGCTTCGGGCAGGGCCCGCACGGCGTGGAACAGGCGCGGGTAGGCGCGGTCGGCGGGGCCGGCGGCGGCCAGGCGCAGCGCGCTGCACGCGTCGACCAGGGCATCCTCGCGCCAGTCCGGGCCGAGCCCGGTCCAGCAGTTCGCGCACAGGGCATGGTCGCCCCACAGGAACGCGAACAAGCCGCTGGCGAAGCGGTCGTCGTCGTTGGCGCGAGCGAGACCATCACCGAGGTCGTCGGTGAGGCGGCGGTGCTCGCGGGCGTTGGCGACGAGCTGGCGACAAACGGGCGGCAACGCCGCGAACACCGCTGCGGCATCGGCGCCCCCGCCGAGCAGCCGATCGACGGCGTCGACCACGCCGTGTTCGAGCCGCAGCCGCGCATCGTCGGGCGTTGCCTCGAGGGCGCTCCGATAGTGAGCGAGGGCATCACGGAAGGCGCGTCCGCGGGCGGCGACGGTGTTCGACTGCTCGAGCAGCCGTTCGCCGACCGGCTGCGCCGACCATGAGGTCGGCAACGTCTCGGGCTGCAGCAGGGCCGAGCGCGCTGCCGTCCTCGCCGCGGTACTCCTCGCGCGCGCGGCCTGCCGCGCGTCGGCGTGCGCCGCGATCGGCCACGCCGCCAACGCGACCAGGGCCGCGCCGGCCGTCGCCGCGAACACTGCCTTGCGGTTGCGGGCGAGGAACTTGCTCAGGCGCCGCAGCGGTCCCGCCGGCCGGGCCAGGATCGGCTGCAGGTTGAGCAGCCGTTCGAGGTCGTCGGCGAACTCGTCGGCGGTCGCGTAGCGCCGGCGTGGATCCGGTTCGATCGCCTTGGCGATGATCGTCGACAGGTCGGCCGACACGTGCGGCGCGCGATCGCGCAGCGGCGGCGCGTTGCCGCTCTCGATGCGGCGCAGCACTTCGTCGGTGCTGCTGCCGCGGAACGGCGGGCTCGACGTGAACGCCTCGTACAGCGTCACGCCGAGCGAGTAGACGTCGGTGCGCGCGTCGACGCGGCCATCGCCGCCGCGCAGCCGCTCCGGTGCTGCGTAGACCGGCGTGCCGGCGAACTTGGTGCGCGTGCTGTCGAGCTCGCCCTGCAGCGCCAGCCCGAAGTCGGCGAGTACTGGCGTGCCGTCCTTGCGCAGCAGGATGTTCGACGGCTTCACGTCGCGGTGGATGAGACCGTGCCGGTGCACCACGCCGAGTGCCCGCGCCATCTTGATGCCGACTCGCACGAACCACTCGACGCTGCTGCGCACGCCGGGGCCGACGTCGCAGCCGAGCGCTTTCTGCAGCGACTCCAGCGCGAACGGCTTGTCGTGCTGTTGCAGCGCCAGGATCAGCGACTGCAGGCTGCCGCCGGCGACGTACTCCATCTCGAACGCGAGCATCTCCTCGTGGTCGATGATGCGGTGGATCGGGACCACGTGCTCGTGGCGCAGCTGGGCCAGGGCCCTGGCTTCCTCGAGGAAGCGCTCCTTGGCGCGAGGCGACATCGCCAGCGACTGCGGCAGCACCTTGATCGCGACGTCGCGCGCGAGTTGCTCGTGGCGGGCGAGATAGACGGTGCCCATGCCGCCGTGGCCCAGTTCGCGCAGGATCTCGTAGCCGCCGAGCACGGGCCGGCTCGGCACGCGACGCCCGGCGACCGAACACGCGAGGTGCCAGGCCTCCTGCACGCGGTCCCGCAGATCGGGGCGGTCGGGCAGCAGCGTCGCGACGTCGGGCGTGCGGCCTTCGAGGATGTCCTGCAGCAGCGTGTCGAACAGGTCCGCCAGCAGTTCTTCGTCGCGGGTCTCGCCCTGCGGAACGGCGCTCACGGGGCGACCTCGCGTTCGTCGTCGCTGCCGAGCAGTTGGCGCAGCCGGTGGCGGTACTTGGTGACGCCGCGCAGCAGCCGTTCCTTGGCCGTCGACAACGGCAGGCCGAGCTGCGTCGCGACCTCGCGCATCGGCACTTCCTCGAACAGGCGCAGGTGCACGACGTCGCGCAGTTCGGGTTCGAGGCCCTGCAGCGCCAACTCCATCGCCTGGGCGCGTTCGCGGAAGCCGGCGACGCGGCTCGGCGTCGTCGAGCCCGGCGGCAGCATCTGCGACACCGAGCCGGCGTCGGCGAGCAGCGAGAACGGGGCGATCCGATGGTCGCCGCCGCGCTTGCTGCGGCCGGCGGTGCGCGCCGCGTCGCGCACGCGGTTGCGGGCGATCGACAAGAGCCAGGCGCGCCAGGCTGCGAGGTTGCGCCAGTCGTGCTGCTCGCGGTCGCGCCAGGAGCACCACAGCGTTTCCTGCCAGACGTCCTCCGCCGAGACCGTCGTGCGCAGCTTCTGGCCGAGCCAGCTGCCGATCACGACGAAGATGCTCGCGACGTCCAGACTCTCGACGAGACGGCCCCATTCGGTGGGGTCGCGATGCGGCTCGGCCGCGGGTCGCGGTTCGTCGATCGAGACCATGGCAGGGGGAGGTGCGCCGCGTGGTGGCGGTGCGCCGTCCCGGATGATACCTCGCGCGCCGGCGGGGTGCGTTCAGCGGCGGTCGACGGCAGTGGCGCGTCGCAGCACGTGGCCGGCGCGCACGCCGTTGGCCTGGCCACGATCGACCGCGAGGATGCCGTTCACGAACACGGCCCGGATCCCTGCCGGCGGCGCCAACGGCTCGTCCCAGGTCGCGCGGTCGGCGATCGTCGCCGGGTCGAACACCACGAGGTCGGCGAAGGCGCCGACGCGCAGTTCGCCGCGATCGACGAGACCGAACGCGCGCGCCGGCACCACGGTCATCTTGCGGATCGCCGTAGGCAGGTCGAGCACGCCGCGCTCGCGCACGTAGCGGCCGAGCACCCTGGGGTTGTTGCCGCTGCCGCGCGGGTGGGGCCGTTCGGGGCCGCCCTCGGGGCGCAGGCCCGCGTCGCTCGCGATCGCGATCCAGTCCTCGCGCAGGAAGCGCTCGACGTCGGCCTCGGCCATCGTGTGGTAGATCATGCCGACGCGGTCGGGGGCCGCCGCGGCGAACAGTTCGATCGCCAGGTCGGCCTGGGCGTCGGCGTCGTCGCGCTGCAGATGCCGCCGCGCGGCGTCGGGCAGCAGCAGGCCGTTGAGCTGCGGGTGGCCCTTCGCCGAGGCGATGCGCGCGTAGCGGAAGTCGCCGAACCCGACCTGCGTCATCTTCGCGCGCAAGGCGGCGTGGATGCGCGCGCGGAACGCGGCGTCGTCGCGCAGTTTCGCCGCGAACGGTTCGCGCCCGATTTCGAGTTCGTCGGCGGGGAACAGCACGTCGAGCCCGGTCGAACTCGCGTCGTAGGCGTACTGGTCGGCGTGCACACGCTGGCCGCGCGCGCGCGCCGCCTGCAGTGCGGCGAGCACTTCCTCGGCGCGGCCGTGGTTGGGCCTGCCGGTGCACTTGATGTGGCTGATCTGCACCGGCACGCCGGCGTCGGCGCCGATCTGCAGCGCCTCGGCGATCGCGGCCAGCACCTGGTCGTTCTCCGAGCGGATGTGGCTCGCGTAGATCCCGCCGTGGCGGCCGACGACCCTCGCCAGCGCGGTGATCTCGGCGGTCTCGGCGTAGATGCCGGGAACGTAGATCAGGCCGGTCGACATGCCGAACGCGCCCGCGCGCATGCCGGCGTCGACGAGGTCGGCCATGCGCTGCAGTTCGGCGGCGTCCGGCGCCCGGTTCTGCGTGCCGAGCACCGCCGTGCGCACGGTGCCGTGGCCGACCAGGCTCGCGTAGTTGCAGCCGATGCCGCCCTGCTCGAGGCGCGCGAAGTGCGCCGGCAGGTCGCGCATCGACGATCCGCAGTTGCCGGTGACGATGGTGGTCACGCCCATGCGGAGGAAGTTCTCGCACCCGGGCTGTCGGGCGACGTCGGCGTCGACGTGCACGTGCACGTCGACGAAGCCAGCCGCCACGTGCAGTCCCGTCACGAACAGCACTGGTGTTCCCGGCGCGGCATCGACCGTGCCGAGCGCGACGATGCGGCCGTCGGCGATCGCCAGGTCCCCGAGCACCGCCGTTCGCTGGTCGCCGTCGACGAGGGTGCCGCCGCGCAACACCAGGTCGTACCGCACGGGCGGCGAGGTGGGGGCCTGGCCGGGGAGTCCGCCGGCGTTCCCGCCGAGTGCGGCGAGGGCGGCGATCACGACGAGGTTGCTGCGAGCCATGTCGGACGAAGGTAGATCGCGGCCGGTCGCCGTTCGCCAGCGGCAACGTCGGGGACTTTTTTTTCGTGGTCCGGCGAAACCTGCCACGGCGATGCAGGTAGTGGGTGCTGTTCCCGACAGGGTGTGATCCTTGCCGGGGGCACCACGAGACTCTCCACCGAGGAGGGACGGGCACGTCGCTCGGACCTCCGGGGGCGAGGTGGAGAGTCTTCTTTCCCTCTGCCGGCGCGGTGCGCTTCAGCGGGCTCGGTGCACCCAGGCGTCGACGACGCCGGCATCGTCGAACACCATCGCCAGCGCCTCGCGCAGTTCGGTCGCCGTCACGCCGAAGTGGCGCGCGCCGCGGGCGTGGCCGGTGAACTGCCGCGGTTGGTCCATCACCGCGAGCAGCGCCACGGCGACCAGTTCCCGCGCCCGGGGATCGAGGTGCGGCCGCGTGAGGATCCTGCCGTAGGCGGTGCTCAGCACGAAGTCGTGGAACTCGGCGTGGCAGCCGCGCAGCATCGCGTCGACGGCCGCGGTGTTGGCGCCGTAGATCGCCGCGAACAGCCGTTCGCCGGCCGCGCGCTGCTCGGCCGTCGGCAGGGCCCCGCCGGCGGGCGGGACGGGTGCTGGCCATGCCGCGGCCAGGTGCTCGAACGCGGTCACGACCCGTGGGAAGCCGCAGAACAGGACTGCCTGCAGCAGGACCTCTTCGAAGTCGGCCCGCGGCCGCTGCCGGTCGCGCGCCGCCTCGGCCCAGGCGCGCAGGGCGGGCCAGTCGCCACGCCAGATCGCGATCGCCGCACCGATGCGGAGCCGGTCGGCAGCGGGGAGGCCGGGTCGCGCGAGCAGTTGGTCTCGGTCCATCGGGATCAGCGGCGTTGCACGTGCGAAGGGTCGGCATGGCGCGCGGCGAGCGCGGCGGCGGCCTGCCGTTCGGTGGGCGTGTAGTCGCCGGCGACCGGGGTGAGGCCCAGCGCGGCGGCGAAGTGGGCGACCAGGCCGTCGCCGAGGGCGGCGCGCAGCGTGGGCGTGACCGGGGTGGCATCGGCGACGGCCGCGACGAACGGCGTGCCCGCCGGTCGTTCGAGGACCAGCGAGCCGTGGTGCAGCAGGCGCGGTCGGTCCGTCGTCAGGCGCCGCTGCGCCGAGCCCAGCAGCTTGCCGTGGCCGGTGACGACATCGTCGCGGCCGGCCTCGCGGAAGCACCAGCGAACGTCGGGCCGGGCCGCGGGCGGCGTGCCGGCGGTCGATCGTTCACTCGCCACCCCGACCGCGGCGAGCGCTCGGACGGCGGCGTCGTGCAACAAGCGGTAGCCCGCGGCGACGTCGCGGGGCAGCAGTGCTGCGTCGATCGCCAACGCGAACGTGAGCTCGTCGCCGTGCCAGATCGCGCCGCCGCCGGTCGGGCGGCGCACGATCGGCACCGAGGCCGGCACGTCGGAGAAGTCGGCGAAGCGCTGGAACCAGCCGAGCGACACCGCGTGCGGTCGCCAGCCGTAGAGGCGCAGCGTCGGCGTCGCGGCGTGCACGAGCAGGGCTTCGTCGGCGCCCATGTTCCAGGCGGCCGGGCCAGGCTCGTCGCGGATCACGCGCAGACGTACGGCCTGGCGGCGCACGCACCGCCCCGCGGTCAGCCTTCGGCCTGGCAGTGCGCGTCGTACGCGGGCCCCGCGAGCAGGTCCGGGGACGTGGAGGCGACCTTGACCTTGATCATCCAGGCCTTGCCGAACGGATCCTGGGCCAACCACTCGAGGTTGTCCGGCAGCGCCTTGTTGGTGTCGAGCACCTCACCGCTGACCGGCGAATAGAGGCTGCTGACCGCCTTCACCGATTCGATCTCGCCGAAGCCCTCGCCGATCGTGACCGAGCCACCTTTCGCCGGCAGATCGAGGAAGACGAGGTCGCTCAGGTGGGAGACGGCGAAGTCGGTGATGCCGATCGTGGCGACGCCATTCTCGATCTTGCACCACTCGTGACTCTTCATGTAACGGCGGTCGGTGGGACGCATGGGGAGAACTCCTGGCTCGGGGCGTTCAGCGGACGCGCTGGTAGAACGGCAACGCCGCGACGACGCACGGCTCGGGCTTGTCGCGAACCACGAACTCGAGGGCCGTGCCCGGGGTCGTGAACTCGTCGCGAACGTAGGCCGTCGCGATGTTGGTGTCCAACGTCGGCGAGATGTTGCCCGAGCAGACGTGGCCCACCGGCCGGCCGCCCGCGAGCAGCGGGTAGCCCTGGCGCGGGCAGCGTTTCGCCGTGCTCGTCAGGCCGACCAGGCGGCGGCCGGTGCCGCCGGCGGCGACCACCTTCTCGAGGGCAGCCTTGCCGACGAAGTCGTGGTTCATCTTCACCGCCCAGCCGAGCCCGGCCTCGAGCGGGTTCGTCGTCTCGTCGATCTCGTGGCCGAAGAGCGGCATGCCGGCTTCGTGGCGCAGGGTGTCGCGCGCACCGAGGCCGATCGCGGTGAGGCCGTCCTTCTCCCCCGACGCCATGAACGCGTCCCAGACCTTCTGTTCCTTGCCGCTCGGCACGTAGGCCTCGAAGCCGTCTTCGCCGGTGTAGCCGGTGCGCGAGAGCGTCATCGGCACGCCGGCGACGGTCGTCTCCATCCAGGCGTAGTACTTCAGCGACGCGAGATCGCCGCCGCAGATGCGTTGCGTGATCTGCTGCGACAGCGGCCCCTGGATCGCGATCATGCCGAGGCTGGCAGTGCAGTCCTCGACGGTGACCTGGTACTGCTTGGCGATCTCGCGCATGATGCCGAGGTCGCGCGCGGTGTTGCCGGCGTTGACGACGACGAAGAAGCCGTCGTTCCTCGGGTTGCGGTACACCAGGATGTCGTCCTGCGTCAGGCCCTGCTCGGACAGGATCATCGCGTAGCGGATCCGGCCGGCGGGAATCGCCGCCGCGTCGTTGGTCTGCAGGCGCTGCAGGAACGCTTCCGCCTGCGGACCGTGCACCTTGACGCGGCCCATGTGGCCGAGGTCGAACAAGCCGGCCTTGCTGCGCACGGTGCGCGCTTCGTCGAGGATCGGGCGGTACTGGACCGGCATGTTCCAGCCGGCGAACGGCACCATGCGGGCGCCGAGGGCGACGTGGGTCGAGGCGAGGGCGGTGCTTTGCATGGCGCGTGCGGGGCGGCGAGCTTAGCCAGCCGCGCGGGCAGTCGCCATGCGGCGATCCGGCCCGACCAGCTCCATCATTCGGCGAGCTTCTTCGCGAGTGCGTCGAGATCGCAGCGCGTGACGTCCGCGGCGCGGATCGGTCCGAGGCGCTGGAAACGGACGCGCTCGGTGGCCGAAGTGCAGTCGTCGTGCGCGCTCGTGGCGCGGCCATCGTCGGGCAACCGCCCGGACATCGGGCGGCCGAACGTGGTCTCTGCCAGCTCGTCCAGCCCGGGCAGCAACGCGTCGAGTGCGGTGTCGATCGACTCGTTGCGCGGCTCGCGACCAGCACCGCCGGCTCGTGGGAGGTGCCAGGTCGCCCGTTCGCCGGTGCCGTCGAAATCGTCGTGGTCGGCGACCGGCGCGAACGTGGTCCCGGCCAGGCGCGGCTCGTGCAGGGCCGGTGGGTGGCGCAGTCGCGCGAAGCGCACGGGGTCGAGGCGGCGCGCGTGTTCGAGTTCGCGGCGCCAGCCGGCGTAGTCGCCGCAGTCGAACGCGATGCGGCCGAGGTGGACGTAGGCGGCGAAGTCGGCGCCGCGCAGCATCAACACGCGCTCGAAGTGATGCCGCGCGGTGCGACGGCAACCGAGCCGGTAGGCGAGCCAGCCGCCGGCGCCATGCAGGCGCGCGGCGAGGCACTGCAACAGCCTGCCGACGATCGACATCCCGCCGACAGTATGGCCTGGTCGTGGTGGCGGCAAGGTGTGGGGATGGGTCGTGCGGTGGGCGATCGCGCAACCCGGCGTCTCGGCCTTTTGGCTCAGGGCTCGACCGGCGGTGGTCGATAGGCCGATGCGGGATTGGGTAGTCCCGGCGCGCACACACCATGGCTCTACGAGGGGATCTTGCGAGTGTCGATCTGGCGCAGGTGTTCCAGATGCTCTCGCTCAACAAGAAGGCGGGGCTGCTCTCGATCCAGGCGGCCAACAGGCGCAAGGTCCTCTACTTCAACGAGCACGGCGTAACGGTCTACCACAACGTCCATCGCCTCGTGGAGCGCGTCGTCAGTGCGTTCGTGCGAACCGGACGCCTGACCGAGCAGACCGCCGACGAGGTGCGCGACCATTCCGCGCGCGTCGGCCAGCCGCTCGCCGACAGCCTGCTGGCGGGTGGCTACGTCGAACCTGCCGAACTCGAGGAGCAGTACCGGTTCGAGCTCGAGGAGGACATCTACGACCTCTTCTTCGTGCGCGAGGCGAAGTTCGAGTTCCACGAGAAGGTGAAGACGCTCGAAGGCGTCGAGGGCTCGATCGACGAGCGCTTCTTCGCCAACTGCGACAGCGTCGTGATGGAGGCGGCTCGCCGCATCGACGAGTGGGCCTACATCAGCGAACGCGTGCCGACGACCAGCGAAGTGCTGGTGGCCACTGCCGAGACGATCGACGCCGACCAGTTCGGCCCGCATGCGCCGGCCGTGTTCGCGCTGCTCGACGGCCGTCGCAACGTTGCGCGCGTCGTCGAGACGACGGGCCTGTCGAACTTCCAGGTCTGCAAGAGCCTGAGCCAATTGCTCGAGGCGCAGGCCGTCGCGCCCGTCGCTCCCGACCAGCTGGTGGCGCTGGCAGCCGAATGCACGGCCGACGGCCGCGTCCAGGACGCGATCAGCCTCTACGAACGTGCGATCGAGCTGGGCGTCGGGATGCCCGAGGTCTGCTCGCTGGCGGCGAAGGCCTACCAGGCAACGTCCGAGTACGAACACGCGGTCTACCACCTGGCGAGCGAGGCCGAGTATCGCTGCAAGCACGGCGACCGCGCCGGCGCCGCGCAGCGGTTGTTCGAGGTGCGGCAGTTGATGCCCACCGACCTGCAGTCGCGCGACCGCCTGGTGGACCTCACGCTCGGCGCCAACGGCGTGAAGATCGCCGGCTTCGACCCGCACGCCGAGGGCAAGGAGCTCGTCGAGCTGATGGTCGAGTTCGGCGACATCCAGCGCGTTCGCGCGCTGCTCGAACGGCTGCTGCAGGCCGACCCGGGCGACCCCGACCTCAAGAAGGCGCTCGTCAACGTGCATCTCAAGGCCGGCGATCAGCCGCGCATCGTCGAGCTGTACGAGTCGATCGCCGACGACCTCGTGCGCGCGCAGAAGCCGATCGAGGCCGTTGCCTACCTGCAGAAGATCCTGCTGATCGATCGTGGCCGCGCCGACATCAGCGAGCGGGTGCGCAAGCTGTACGAGTTCGACGAACGGTCGCGGCGGCGCGGTCGCGCGCTGAACGTGCTGGCGGTCGTGTTCTGCCTGCTGCTCGTGCTCGGCTCCGCCTACTGGTTCTACAACGAACGCGCCGAGGAGGCCTTCGAGCGCATCGACGTGCATGCGATGCTGGCCGCCGAGGACTTCGCCGGAGCGAAGGCCGCGTGGGACGACTTCGTGCAGTCGCATCCGCTGACGGCCTCCGTGTCGAAGGCGAAGGCCGAACTGCTGCAGATCGAGACGGCCCGGCAGCAGTTCGAAGCGCGCCGCGCGTCGGAGCGAGCCGGTCGCGAACGGGAACTGCGGCGTGTGCGCGGCCTGTACGAGCAGGAGTGGACACGCCATCGTCGGGCGTTCAGCGACGGCCAGCCCGAGGAGTCGTTCGCGGCGCTGACCCGCGTGCGCGACCTCGTCGGCGAAGCGGGCACGGCGGAGGACATCGGGTGGAGCCACGAGCGGCAGGTCGAACGGACCTGGACGCGACTGCGCGACTTCCTCGCCGAAGCCGAGCGTCTCGCCGTCGACTACGACCGCCACGTCGCCGCCGACGATTGGCAGGCTGCCCGCGTCACGGCGCTGCGCCTGCACGCCGACTACGAGAACACGGCGCCGACCAAACGCGCCGCGATCCCGGTGACGATCACGACGCGACCTGCCGGTGCCGCCATGTCGCGCGAAGGGGCGCCGCTGCTCGCAGCCAAGGGCGGGGCGGCGCTGCAGACTCCGGGCGTGCTGCTCTGCCCGGCGCAGCCGTTCACCGTCGTCGCCACGCTACCTGGCTTCGAGCCGGCGAGCCTCGTGATCGACGCGCGCGCCACGGCATCGATCGAAGTCGTGCTCACGGTCGTTCCCGAACGCCGCATCACCTTCGACTCGCCGGCCCAGACCGGCGTCGGCGTCGGCGATGGCTGGCTCGCGGTCGGCCTGCGCGGCGGGCGTCTCGGTCTCGCCCGAACGGACGGCAGCAGCCGCCACGTCCGGGCGTTGCCCGGCCTGCGTGCCGTCGACTCCACGCCGCGCGTTCAGAACGGCCGCGTGTTCTTCGTCAGCACCGACAACACGATCGAGTGCATGCCCGTCGACCAGAACGTCGCAGTGCCCGGCTGGCCGATCCAGTTGGCCTCCGGCGCGGCGACCGAACTCTGCGTCAACGATGGCCGCGTCGCGGTCGTCGACCGCGATGGCGTGCTGCACTGCTGGGAGCAGGCGACGGGTCGCGCGGTGCTGTCCGTCGCGCTCGAGAGCGCGCCGTCCGGACCGCCGACGATCGACCGCCGGCAAGTGCGCGTCGGCACCGCGGACGGTCGGGTGCTGGCGTTCGATGCCGCCGACGGCCGAGCGATGGCGTCGTTCCGCAGCCCGGTCGGCGTCGCGACACGCGTGATCGCCGACGGCCACGCCTGGTTCTTCGGCGGAGCCGACGGCAGCGTGCGCGCGGTCGATGGCCGCGACGGCGGCATGGCCTGGACCGTCTCGACGGGGCGGCCGCTCGCCGACGGCGACGTCGCGTTGGCCGAGAAGGCCGTGTTGACGTTGGCCGCCGACAACCGGGTGCTCGCGATCTGCCGAACCAGCGGTCGCCAACTCGGGGAAGTCCGGCTCGCCGGCGATGCCCTGGGCGGCTTGCGGGTGCAAGGTGGCCGGGCGTTGGTGCAGGTGCGGCGCGGCAAGACCCGCAACACACCGGCCCGCGACGTGCTGGTCGCGATCGACATCGAAGCGATGACCGTGGCCTGGGAGTTCGTCGACTCCGGGCTGCGACCCGGACAACCGGGTTGCGATCCACTGGTGGCGGCGATGCCGTCGGCGGACGGCGACATCGTGCTGTTCCGCTGAGCGAGGACCCATGCACCTGATCCAACGAATGAAGGTCTGGAAGGAACTGCGCCGGCTCGAGCGGCGCGTGCGCGAAGAGCCCGCGCCCAACACCTTCGTCGACCTCGGTCAGGTGTTCATCAACCTCGAGATGCACGACAAGGCCGAGCAGTGTGCGACCGACGGGCTCGCGCTGTTCCCGAAGTCGTCCGAGTTGCGCGAGCTGCGGGAATGCGCCCGGCGCGGCCTGCGCCAGCGGCGCGCCGCGGCGCTGCGGGCCCGCGTCACGCGCAGCCCGAACCAGAAGGACTACCGCGACCTCGCGCAGCTGCTGATCGAGATCGGCGACTCCGCGAGCCTGCATGCGGTCTGCCAGGAGTGGAGCCTCCGGTTCCCGGCCGACGCCGGGTGTTGGCTCGTGCTCGGACAGACGAAGCTCGTCAACTTCTACCGCGACCTCGCGGCGCGTGAGGGCCACGAGGCGGCGCGCTGTCTGCAGCGCGCAGTGCGCATGCAGCCGGCCGATCCGCAGGCGCGTCGCCTGCTCGGCGAACTCATGTATCGCATCGGCGCGGTCGCGGCAGCGCAGCGCCAGTTCCGCGAACTGCAGGCGCTGAACGCCGAGGATCGCGAAGTGGCTGCCCTGCTTCGCCACGTGGCGTCGCTGTCCGACCACGGCGACGACCTCGCGGGGTTGTTCGCCGACGTCGAGACGCACGGCTCGTTGCGCCACCCGCCGATGGCGCCGACGTCGCCTTCGGGAGACGAGAGGCCGCTGGCGGGCGTTCGCGACGGACTGGCTCAGGTCGCCGAACTGCCTGGCGTGACCAAGGCCGCTTTCATCCGCGGCGCCAAGGCGCTGGTGAAGGGGGCGATCCGCGACGGCAAGGACTCGTTCCTGCGCGCGTCGCGCGTCGTGGCGCGCGCGGCGCACCGGTTTGCCCGCAAGGTCGACATCGGCAGCGCCAGCAAGACGATCGTCGAGGGGCCGTTCGGTCGCATCTGCGTCTGCGCCTACGGCGACGCGCTCGCCGCGGCGCTGTGCGACGCGCGGGCCGACGCCACGCAGGTCATGGCCGAGTTGCAGGAAATCGTCGCCGGCGCCTTGGCCGTGACGGAGGAGTGAGGACCATGAGCAGGATCCACGAAGCCCTGACCGACTTGCGTGCCGTGTCCGGTGTGAAGGGAGCGGCGGTGCTGACCCAGGACGGGCTGGTCGCCGCGGCTTCGCTCGACAACGCCGACAGCGCCGAGACCCTCGCCGGCATCGCCTCGTGGCTGCTGATGACCACGGTCAAGATCCTGCGCGACGGCGGCATGGGCGGCATGCACCGCCTCGTCGTCCAGGCGACCCATGGCAAGGCCGTGCTGATCGATCTGCAGGAGTCCTGCCTGGTCGTGATGCTCGACCAGTTCACGGATGTCGACCAGGCGGCCGCCGAGATCGACGAAGCCGCGCTGCGCATTCGCCGCGCCTCGCGCGTGCGCTGATCGGCGCCGTGCATCGCAATCGGCGCTGCACCCTCAAGTTCGGGCGGCACGACAGCCGATGAACGACTGACTGCGCCCGGCGCCACTGCGGCTGCCGGGCGGGATCCATATCGCCCGGCGAGCTGAACTCATGGTCCAGATCAACTTCGCGCTCAAGGAAGTCAACTGCAAGGTCGTCTACTACGGTCCGGGGATGAGTGGGAAGACCACCAACCTCGAGATCGTGCATCAGAAAGCGCCCGAGGAGAACAAGGGCGAGCTGACGTCGATCTCGACCGACGGGGATCGCACGCTGTTCTTCGACTTCATGCCGCTCGACCTCGGCAACGTCGCGGGCATGCGCACGAAGTTCCAGCTCTACACGGTGCCCGGCCAGGTCTACTACAACTCGACGCGCAAGCTCGTGCTGCAGGGCGTCGACGGCGTGATCTTCGTGGCCGACAGCGACCCCGACAAGATGGACGAGAACATCGAGTCGTACGCGAACCTCATCGAGAACCTCGAAGAGTACGGCAAGGACGTCCGCGAGCTGCCGCACGTGCTCCAGTACAACAAGCGCGACCTGCCGAACGCGCTGCCGGTCGCCGAGATCGACAAGCGGTTGAACAAGTTCGGCGTGCCGACCTTCGAGGCCGTCGCTTGCACGGGCGAAGGCGTGTTCCCGACGCTGAAGACGCTGGCCGCGATGGTGCTCGAGAGCATCGACAAGATCGACGGCCGCAATCCGCGCAAGGCCAGCGGCAAGCCCGCAGCCGCGCCGGCACCGGCGAACGCCAAGCCCGCACCCGCACCCGCACCGGCCCGCGCCGCTGCGGCGCCGGCTCGGGCCGCTGCTGCCCCGGCCAAGGCTGCGCCAGCGCCGGCGCGCCGGCCCGTTGCCGCTCCGGCCGCTGCCGCGCCCGCCCAGGCCCGTCAGGTCGCCCGTCCCCAGGCTGCCGCCCCGGCCCGTCGAGCGGTTGCTGCCCCGGCCCGCGCGGCCGAGACCGCATCCAGCGCTCCGAAGGGCAAGAAGGGCAAGGCACTCGGGCTCGTCGTCGGCCTCAGCGTGCTCGTGATCGCCGCCGCCGCCGGCGTCGCCTTCTTCTTCCTCGGCCAGTGAGGGAACCCACCATGGCTGCCCAGAAACGGATGTCGCAGAACGACCGGCTGCGTCACGACCGACTGACCTTCTACAAGGAGGACATCGATCGCATCGACAAGCTGCTGGCCGAGTTCCTGCGGTTGTCGGGCGCGAAGTGCGCGCTGCTGATCGACAAGGAAGGCCACCTGGTGACCAAGCGCGGCGAACTGCGCACGATCGACATCGACACGATCTCGGCGCTCGTCGCCGGCTCGTTCGCGGCGACCAAGGAGATGGCGCGGCTGCTCGGCGAGGACGAGTTCACCGCGATGTTCCACCAGGGCGAGCGCGACAACATCCAACTCTCGCTCGTCGGCGACCGTACGCTGCTGACGATCCTGTTCGACGACCGCACCACGGTCGGCATGGTCCGGCTCTACGCGGGCGAGACCGCCAAGAAGCTGGCCGACATCTACCGCGAAGCGATCGACCGGCCGGCGGGAGACTCCGGCCTCGACCAGGCCTACGGCAGCGACGCGAAGAAGACGCTCGACAAGCTGTTCGACTGAGCCCGCCGCCCGTCGCTCTCGAGTCACGCTGGCGGCGGGGTACAAAATTCTGGCGGGCCACAGCAGATTGTGGGTCGCGGCAAGAGAAGCCGCGAACTTGCCATACAGCCCTAGAAGGCAAGGTCGCTGGCAACGATTCGCAATTAGATCCGAGCGGCGGCGCCGCACTATCTCGTTCGGCCGACCGAAGTTCCGGTGAATTCCCGGCGCGTCCTGGACGATCCCACATGCGGCCGGATTTCCGAGGTGCCCGCGGTAGGGCTCCTCCGGTCCCCATCAACCCCAACGAGGACAGAGCGATGGCAAAGAAGAAGAAGGCGAAGAAGGCCAAGAAGTGAGCCCTCGGTCGAGCTGCTCACGCGGCTACGACCACGTCTGAAGCATCCGAAACGGGGTTTGGCATCGCCTGCGTGCTGCCAAACCCTGTTTCACGTACCGACCTCCAGGACGATTCCCTTTGGCCGTGCTCGTGCGCAAGAGCCCGCCAGGACTGTCGCCGGTCAGTGCAGGCGCTGGCCCGGCACTGCGCCTGCGTCCGGCGACAGCAGGAAGACTTCGCCGTCGGTGCCCGCGGCGATCACCATGCCCTCGCTGAGGCCGAACTTCATCTTCCTCGGCGCGAGGTTGGCGACCATCACGACGAGCCGGCCGACGAGCTGGTCTGGCTGGTAGGCGCCCTTGATGCCGGCGAACACGTTGCGCGTCGGCCCGCTGCCGAGACTCAGCGTCAGCCGCAGCAGCTTCTTCGCGTCGGGCACTGCCTCGGCGGCGATCACCTTGGCCACGCGCAGGTCGACCTTCTGGAAGTCGTCGATCGTGATCTCGGCGGCGAGCGGCTCCTTCGCCAGGGCGTCGCTCGCGACGGCCGCGGTCGGCGTCGCTGGCGTCGGTGGCGCGGACGTCGCCGGGCCGGGCACGAACATCGTCTGCACCTTCTCGGCTTCGACGCGCGCCATCATGTGGGTGAACGGCGCGACCTTGGTTCCCGTGAGCGGGGTGGCGACCAGGTCCCATCGATCGCAGGCGCTGCCGAGCAGCGCGCCGGCGCGCTGCGCCAGGCCCGGCAGCACCGGCTGCAGGTAGACCACGATCTGGTGGAACAGGTTGAGCACGACCGTGCATACGCCCTGCAACTCCTGCGCGCGCGCCGGGTCCTTCTTCAGCGTCCACGGCGCCTGCTTCTCGACGTACTCGTTGGCGGCGTCGGCGAGCAGCATCACGAGTCGCGTCGCTTCGCGGTAGTCGCACGCCTCGTAGGCGGCGGCGATCGCTTCGCGCTGGGCGGCGGCCCGCGCGAACAAGCCGCCGTCGTCGGGGTACGTCGTCGCCAGCCCGGTCGCCTCGACGAAGCGCGCCGAACGGCTTGCCAGGTTGACCACGCGCCCGACCAGGTCGCTGTTGACCTTGCCGACGAACTCGTCGGCCTGGAAGTCGAGGTCGTCGATCTTGTTGCTGAGCTTGCTCGCGTAGTAGTAGCGCAGCCACTCCGGATCGAGCCCGGCGTCGAGGTACTGGCGCGCGGTGACGAACGTGCCGCGCGACTTCGACATCTTCTCGCCGTTGACGCGCAGGAAGCCGTGGATCTGCACGCGCGATGGCAGCCGGTAGCCGCCGACGTGCAGCAGTGCCGGCCAGAACAGCGTGTGGAAGTACGTGATGTCCTTGCCGAGGAAGTGCACGACTTCGCCCTGCGGGTTCTTCCACCACGCGTCGAGCGACTGGCCCGTGCGGGCGCACCACTCGGCGGCGCTCGCGACGTAGCCGATCGGGGCGTCGAACCAGACGTACCAGAACTGGCCCGGCGCGTCGGGGATCTCGAAGCCGAAGTACGGTGCCGGTCGCGACACGTCCCAGTCCTGCAGCGGCTGGTTCAGGAAGTGGCCCGCGAGGTAGTTCGCGACCTCAGCCTGCAAGGCGCCGCTCCGCTGCGTCCACTCGGTGAGGAACGGCTGCAGCGGCTGCAGCCGCACGAACAGTTGCCGGCTCGGCCGCAGTTCGGGCGCCGCCCCGGAGTGCACGCTGCGCGGGTTCTTCAACTCCGTCGCCGCGTAGGTCGCGCCGCACTTCTCGCAGCTGTCGCCATACTGGTCGGCAGCGCCGCAGCGTGGGCAGGTGCCGACGACGAAGCGATCGGCGAGGAACGTCTTCTGCACCGGATCGAACAGCCGCTCGACGTTGCGCTCGACGACCAGGTTCGCCGCGCGCAGCGCGCGCCAGATGCCGGCGGCGACCGCGCGGTTCGTGTCGCTGTTGGTTGAGCCGTAGTGGTCGAACGACATGCCGAACGCCGCGAAGTCGCGCTGGTGCTCGTCGGCCATCGCCGCGATCAGCGCCTCGGGCGTGCGCCCTTCCTTCTGCGCGCGGATCATGATCGCCGTGCCGTGCGTGTCGTCGGCGCACAGGTAGGCGACCCGATGGCCGCGCAGCCGCTGGAAGCGCGCGAAGATGTCGGTCTGGATGTACTCGACGAGGTGGCCGAGGTGGATCGGGCCGTTCGCGTACGGCAGGGCGCTGGTGACCAGGATCTGGCGCGTCATGGGGGCGGGCAAGGCTAGGAGTTGGCGCCGTGCGGCACCACGAAGCGAAGGTCGCCCGGCCCGGAGCCGGGGGCTTGCGGCGCTCATTCCGGGTCCCCGGAGCGCCGCCCGGACGGCAGGCGGCTACCATTCCTCCGCCATGCGACTCCGCCACTTCGTCGCCGTTCTCGCCGTCGTGGGCGCGTCAGCGCTCGCCCAGACGCCGCTGCAGTTGCAGCTCTTCGCATCCGGCCTGTCGCGGCCAGTGCTCGCGGTGTCGCCGCGCGGCGACCTCGAGCGCGTCTTCATCGTCGAGCAGCCCGGTCGCATCCGCATCGTCAAGAACGGGGTCCTGCTCGCGACGCCGTTCCTCAACATGACGACCACGCCGAACCTGATCCAGTTCGGCGGCGAGAACGGCCTGCTCGGCCTCGCCTTCCACCCGAACTACGCCCAGAACGGCCAGTTCTTCGTCTTCCACTCGACGCAGCCGTACCCGCGCGTCCAGATCCGTCGCTACACGGTGTCGGCCGGGAACCCCGACCTCGCCGATGCGGCGAGCGGCGTGGTGTTGCTGACCCAGCCCATGGTGCACGGCAACCACAACGCCGGCATGCTCGCGTTCGGGCCCGACGGCTACCTCTATGTGAGCCTGGGTGACGGCGGCAGCACGGCGCCGTTGTGGCCCGAGGATCCGCAGGGCCACGCGCAGCGCGGCGACAGTCTTATCGGCAAGATGCTGCGCCTCGACGTCGACAACCCGCAGCCGCCGCTGGCCTACGGCATCCCGCCGAGCAATCCGTTCGTCGGCCCGGGCGATCCACTCGACGAGATCTGGTCGCTCGGCTGGCGCAACCCGTGGCGGTTCAGTTTCGATCGTCTGACCGGGGACATGTGGATCGCCGACGTCGGCGGCCAGCGCGAGGAAGTCGACTTCGAGCCGGCCGGCGTCGGCGGCCGCAACTACGGCTGGGCCTGCATGTCCGGCTCGATCTGCGCCAGCTCGACGCTGTGCACCTGCAACGCGCCGTCGCTCACCCTGCCGATCCACAACTACGGCACGCCGACGCCCGCGCACGCGATCATCGGCGGCTACGTCTACCGCGGCTCGGCGATCCCCGACCTGCGCGGCACCTACTTCTACGGCGACTACATGCTCGTGCAGCTGTGGTCGTTCCGCCGCAACGGCACGGGCATCACGCAACTCACCAACCGCACCGCGGAGCTGACGCCGCCGTCGCCGCACTTCCTCATCGGGCCGACCGGGTTCGGCGAGGACGGCTACGGCGAGCTCTACGTCTGCGACTTCGCGGGCAAGGTCTACAAGATCGTGCCGGCGACGCCGGCCTTCGCCGGGCTCGCCTCGTACGGCGTCGGCACGGCCGGCTGCAGCGGGCCGCACGCGTTGTGGGCCAACAACTCGCCGGTCGTCGGCAACCCGACGTTCACGCTGCGCTGCACCAACGCACCGCCGGCATCGATCGGCCTCTACGGGTTCGCGCTGCAGCCCGACGTCGCCGGATCGGATCCGCTCGGCTACGGCATCCTGTTGCACCTCGACCTGTCGTCGCTGCTGGTCGCGGCGACCTCGATCGCCGACGGTGCCGGGATCGGCTCGTTCGCGTTCCCGATTCCGCCGACGACGGCGCTCGCCTCGGCCTTCGTGCACGTGCAGGCGGCCTGGCAATGGAGCCCGACGGTCTGCGCGCCGTCGTTCTCCGGCTGGTCGACGTCGCCGGGGCTGACGGTCACGATCCAGCCCTGACCTTCACGAAGCGCAGCCAACTCGCCGTCGCGGCGATCGTCGCGATCGGGGCCAGCGCCAGCAGGTTCACGAACGGCACGACGCTCGCCAGCTGCACGCCGAGGCCGAAGCCGAGCGCGCGCCACGGATGCGCGCGCAGCAGCCGCAGGCGCGGCGCCAGGGCGTGACCGCGGCGCGCCATCGGCGCCTCGAACCAGACCACCGCCGCAATGGCGCTGCCGAGCGCCACGACGGCGACCAGTCCGATCCACGGCACCAGGGCCACGGCGAGCGCGACCGGCCAGACCACCAGCAGGAACGCCACGACGCGCGCGCGGTCGCGCAGCCGCAGCCCGCCGTGGCGTTCCACGTCGCCAGCAGCGTGGTTCGGCGGTGGCATCAGCACGCGCGCTTCGGTCGCGGTGAGCAGTCCCGCCTGCGCCTCGCCGGCGAACAGGTCGAGCAGCGGATGGCCGAGCACGAGCCAGGTCGTCAGCAGCCAGACGTCGGCTGCGAACGGGGCCACGTGCATCCGCAGGCTGTCGAGCAGGGGCCATTCGCCGGCGAACGCTGCAGCGAACACCGGCGACAGCAGCAGCCAGCCGCCGCCGACAATCGCCGTGAACGCGAGCAGGTTGCAGACCACCGGCACGCGCAGCGCACCGACGTATTCACGACCGTGCAGCATCGCCGTTGCGGCGGCGCGCACGTTGCCGAGGCCGGCGAACAGGTCGCGCGGACGGTCGTCGCGCGGCGGGGGCAGATGGCGCCTGCCGTCGAGGGCCAGCACGGTGCCGCGGCACGCTCCACACTGTGGGCCGCGACTCGTGTAGCCGCAGTGCGGGCACGTGCTGCCGACGGCGGTCATCGCCGAGTCTCCACGATCACGGCTGCCCGGCGGGCCACGGCGGTTGCTTTCCTTGGCACCGGCACGCGTCTATCCTGCTTCGCCCGCGGATTCCAAGAGCATGAGCGATCTCTACAAGGCACTCGATTTCTACAACGTCGACGAACTCTACAGCGACGAGGAGCGGATGATCCGCGACACGGTGCGGTCGTGGGTCTCCGACCGGTTCATGCCGGTGATCGAGGAACACAACCGCGCCGCGACGTTCCCGACCAATCTGATCCCCGAACTCGGTGAGATGGGGGTCTACGGCGCGTCGCTCACGGGCTACGGCTGTGCCGGGCTGAGCCCGATCGCCAGCGGCCTGATCTGCCAGGAACTCGAGCGCGGCGACTCCGGTCTGCGGTCGTTCGTGTCGGTGCAGGGCTCGTTGTGCATGTATCCGATCTGGGCCTACGGCAGCGAGGAGCAGAAGCAGCGCTACCTGCCGGCGATGGCGGCCGGCAAGTTGATCGGTTGCTTCGGTCTGACCGAGGCCGACTTCGGCAGCAACCCCGGCGGCATGCTGACGAAGGCCGTCAAGGACGGCGACCACTTCGTGCTGAACGGCAGCAAGTACTGGATCACCAACGGCACGATCGGCGACGTCGCGGTGGTCTGGGCGAAGCTCGACGGCGTGATCCGCGGCTTCCTCGTCGACAAGGGTACGAAGGGCTACCGGGGCAAGCCGATCAAGAACAAGTTCTCGCTGCGCGCCTCGGACACCAGCGAGCTGGTGCTCGAGGACGTGCGCATCCACAAGTCGCAGATGCTGCCGAACGTCGAGGGCCTCAAGGGCCCGCTCGGCTGCCTGACGCAAGCGCGCTACGGCATCGCGTTCGGCGTCGTCGGTGCTGCCCAGGCGGCATTCGACGAGGCGTGTCGCTACAGCAAGATGCGCATCCAGTTCGACAAGCCGATCGCGCGCTTCCAGCTCGTGCAGAACAAGCTGGTGTGGATGGCGAACGAGATCACCAAGGCGCAACTGCTGTGCTGGCGGCTCGGCAAGCTCAAGGAGGCCGGCACCATGCAGCACTTCCACGTGTCGATGGCCAAGCGCAACAACTGCTGGATGGCGCTCGAATGCTGCCGCATGGGTCGCGACGTGCTCGGCGCGAACGGCATCACCGACGAGTACCAGATGATGCGCCACATGTGCAACCTCGAGTCGGTCATCACCTACGAGGGCACGCACGACATCCACGGCCTCATCATCGGCCGCCAGCTGACCGGCGAAGACGCGATCCTGTAGGCCGCCGATCTCGCGCCGATGCGGCGTCAGACGGGCGCCTGCGGCGCCCGCCGCTGCGCGGCTTCGCCTCGCGGATGCTCAGCGGCCAGGAGGCCGCCTCCGCTCCGCTCGCTCGTCTTCCTTGCCTCGGCGCGAGCTTGGCGGCCTACTGCGCGCCGCATGACTTCGCTGCGGCTGCTCCACGTGCTCGCCGAGACCGGTTGGTCGGGCGGCGAAGTGCAGCTGCAGTTGCTGCTCGCGCACTTCCGCCGCATCGGCTGGGAGAACCACGTCCTGCTGGCGCCTGGCGCGAAGTTCGCTGCCGCGGCGCGCGAACTCGGAGCTCCGGTCTACGAGGCTCCGCTGCGGCGGTGGTGGCGGCCAGACCTGTGGTGGAAGCTGCGGCGCGTCTACGCGCACGTGCGCCCCGACGTGATCCACTTCGCCTGCGGGCGCTCGCTGTTGCTCGGCGGGCTGGCAGCGCGCGGCGGTCCGGCGAAGACGTTCACGATCCGGCGCATCGACTACCCGGTGCGGCGCGGGCTGCTCGGCGGGTTCCGCTACACGGCGTTGTGCGACCACGTGGTCGCGATCTGCGACGCGATCGGCGAACGGCTGCGCGCCGGCGGCGTGCCGGCCGAGCGCATCACCCGCGTCTACGACGGCCTCGATCCACGACCATGGACGGGGCTGCGCGCGCAGCGCCAGGAGGCCCGCGATCGGCTCCGCATCGCCGCCGACGCGCAGGTCGTCAGCTGTGCGGCGGTGCTGCGCCCGCGCAAGGGCCAGCACGTGCTGCTGGCGGCGTTCGCGCGCCTCGCCGCGCAGTTCCCGCGGGCGATCCTGCTGCTCGCCGGTGGTGGCACCGAACTCGAACGGCTGCGCGCGCAGGCCGCAGCTCTCGGGCTCGGCAAGCGCGTGCTGCTGCCCGGCCCGGTGCGGCCGGTGTTCGACGTCTACGCGGCGAGCGACCTGTTCGTGATGCCGAGCTTCCACGAAGGCCTGTGCAACGCCTGCCTCGAGGCCGCCTTCGCCGAACTGCCGCAGGTCGTCAGCGACGCCGGCGGCAACGGCGAGATCGTCGTCGACGGGGTGACGGGCGCGGTCGTGCCGAAGGGCGACGTCGCCGCGCTGGCCGCGGCGATCGCGCGCTATCTCGACGACGACGTGTTGGCGCGGACGCACGGCGTCGCTGGCCGCCGCCGCGCGCTCGCGAACTTCACCGCCGATCGGTTGGGGCCCGAGGTCGAGGCGGTGGTGCGGCGGCTGCTGCCGGCAGGTCGGCTCGGGCGCTAGCGCGGGGCGGCCGTTCAGTCGGCCAGCAGCTCGTCGACCGAGGCCGCGTCGAGGATGCGGTCGAGCCAGCGGTCGAGTTCTTCGGGCGCCCCGTTGCGAACGCGTTCGACGACGTCGGGCTCCGGTTTGCCGAAGCGCCGGGTGATCTGGCGCAGCAGGGTCGAGACCTGGACCTCGGCCCTGCCTTCGTTGCGGAGCTGCTGCGCGGTGGAGACGAACTTGTTCTTCATGGCGGGATCCGGGAAGCGGCGGGTCAGCAGGCGCTGGACGACCGGCGTCGGCAGGCCAGAGGTCGCGAAGACGTAGTCTACCAGCGCATCGAACAGGTCGCGGCCGTTGCCGGCCGCGCCGATCCGGTGCGCCTGTTCCTGGATGTCGTGCCAGGCGTCGAGGAAGGCGGCGAAAGCGCGTTCGTCGCGCGCGGCTGCGGGCAGGTACTGCAGCGCACTCAGGGCGCACAGACCGAACACGCTGAGCGCCCGCTGGCGCAATCGCTCGGGCGGCACGTCGTGCAGGTCGTCGAGTACGTAGGGCAACGACGGGAGGTAGTCGTGCAGTGCCTCCGGGATGCGGTCGAGATCGAACAGGTCGCGCACGTTGTGCGGCGAGCGCCATGGTCGGGCGTCGGCGTGCAGCACGACCGGCAGCACCGGCGGCAGGAAGTGGTCGCGCGGGTGTTCGCGGCGGTGGGTGCGCAGCACGGCCGTGACCTGGTCGAGGATCTGCAGCGCGTCGAAACGGTGGCTCTTCGACTTGTGCTCGAGCACGACGTAGAGCAGGAGCGTCTGGCGGCGGTCGGTGCGGACCGAGAACAGGAGGTCGCAGTGGGTTCGGCGGCTGCGACGGCCGTGGTGCGTGGGGTTCTTCCTGGTCAGGGTGCGCCAGTCGATGGCCTTGGCGAGCGTGGCCGGCAAGGCGGTGCGCAGCAGCGGGACTGCGTGCTCGGGATCGCCGAAGGCCAGCTGGAACAGGTGGTCGTGATGGGATGCCACGCCGGTTGTGGAATCTGGGCGGGCAATTTGGTCAGGGAATCCCGCGATACCTGCGCATGGCGACACGTGGCGGGTTCGCTCGCAAGTGCAGGCGGCCGCTGCCGCGTTCGAGTCGCTCGTGCAGGCCAGCGTTGGGCTGGTGCACCGAGAAAGGGCCCGCACCGCGGCACCGGCGGCCAACTGCCACGCTTCGCTTGGCGGGCCGGCGGACGGTGAAGGGGTGAGGTCAGTACGTGATGAGCCTGGCGGGGCGCAGGCCCATCTCGAAACTGCGGAACGACGGTGCGATGAGGTCGCGGTTGGCCGACCGCGCGAGGACGGCCGCGTTGCGGTAGCTGCCGCCGCGGTTGACGCGGTTGGCGGGGGAGCTAACAGATCGCAGGCCATCGCCTGCACGCTCGCTGCCGTAGTCCCCATACCAGTCGCGGCACCACTCCCACACGTTGCCATGTACGTCGTGCAGCCCGTAGGCATTCGCCGCGAACGTGCCGACCGGCGCGTGCACCACGTGACCATCCCGCCAGGACTCGAAGTTGCCCCACTGTGGCGCAGCCGCCTTGGCCGCTGCGTCCGCCACGTTGGCGACCTTGCCGAGCTGCTCGAACTCGACGTTCCACACCGTCCTCGTCCCGCCACGGCACCCATACTCCCACTGCGCTTCCGTTGGCAACACCAAGCCATGCCGCGTCATCAGGCGGTTGCACATCGTCCAGTCCACCAGCTCCACCGGGTTCGTCAACGTGATCCGCTTGTCGACGATGTTCTGCCCCGCCTTGTATCGGCTCGGATCCCGCAGCTCTGCGTCCCAGGTCCACAGCCGCGACCACTGCCCCTGCGTCAGCTCGTGCCGCGCCAGGAAGAACGGCGACAGCGATACGTCGTACAGCGTCTCGTCGTTCTGACGCTGCGGGTCGTAGAACGGCGCGTTCAGGTCGTCCTTCTGCGAGCCCAGCGTCACCCTGCCGCCCGGCAACAGCACGAACACGATCCCTGTCCCGGCTTTCACCTCGATCGTGCCGTCCTCCTTGTGCGTCGGGATCACGATTTCCGTCGCCGCCTGCTTGCCGTCCCACGCACTGCGCAGGTCGTAGAACTCCCACAGCTTGGTCACCGGGTTCATCCCGATCGGCACCAGCCCGATCACCGCCTCGTCCGCCAACGGCATCGAGAGCCCCGCATACCGCGTGCTGGCAACGACGTCGTCCGCCGTCGCGATCGCCTCGCGCGCCGCTGACCACGTCGCCCCGGCCTTCGGATGCGCGAGACTCGCCGCGCGCACCTGCTGCGCCCACGTGAGCCGCTGCGCCACGTCGGCGCGCTCCTTCGCCGCCATCGAGATCAGCCCCGCCAGCACGTCCACCAGCGCGTTGTGCAGGAACTCCGCCGAACGACTCTCCTCGTCGCCACCGAACGTCCACGTCCGACGCACCGACACCGTCGCGTCCAGCTCCGCCAGCCTCGCCTCGGCCGCGGCGACACGCGTCGGGGCCTCGGCGATCGCCGCCTCGATGTCGCGCTGGTAGCCCAGATACGCCTCGCGTTCCTTCGCCGGAGCCTTCGCCAACGCCTCCGCCGTGCGCTGTCTCGCTTCCTCGTCCTGCCCGTTCGCCAACGCCGCCCACGCCAACGTGTCGACGAACTGGAACTCGCCGTCCTGACCCTTGGCCTTCACCACCGCCGAACGCGCCGCGACCAGGCCAGCAGCCTCCTCGCCAAACGTCGTGCGGTCCTGCTTCTCGCCGTCGGGCTTCTCGGGGGCGACCCGCGGCCACGCGAACGAGTTCAGCGCCGACGCATCCGCGTTCTGCAGCGCAGCCGGCAGCTCTGGCAACTCCAGCTTGCTGGTACCCGCTCGAATCGCCTGCGCCTTCTGCAATGCCGCCACGAGCTGCTGCTGCCGCTCGTAGGCATCCCACTCGGGCGAAGCACGCCGATCCGCGTCGACCTGCTCCGCCGTCAACGGCACTGCCGTGCGGCGCAACTCCGCGATCGTCGCCTCGATCTGCGGCCGCTGCCCGAGCAGCTGCGCACAGTCGTTGTCGAGCCACGCCTGCAGAGCCGCCGCCTTTTCCGGCCAGGCCGGCCACAACGCATCCTGCTTCGCCAACACGTCCTTCAGACGAACGACCGCCGATAGCTGGTTGAAGTTGGCGACCGTGCGGCCCTTCTCCTCAGCCAGTTTCGTCGCCGCGACCTTCGCCTCGGTCTCCGACTTCGCCAGCCGTTCGTTGGCCGCCGCCGCCTCGTCCGCGCGCTGCTTCTGCGCCAGCGCGTCGTCCTTCGCCTTCGTCTCCGCCGCCGCCAACTCCGTCTTCTGCTGCGCCAGCGCTGCATTCTCGTTCGCCAGCGTCGTCGACACGACGATGCCGACGACCAGGATCAACACCGCAGCCGCCAGACTCGCCGCCAACGGCTTGTTGCGCCGTACCCACAGCTGCAACTCGACCAGCGCCCCGGTCCGGTACGCCGACACCGCGTGCATCGCCAAGAACGCCCGCAGATCCGCCGCCAACGCCGCTGTCGTTGGGTAGCGCCCATCCCGCTCCCGCGCCATCGCCTTGCCGACGATCGCTACCAGCTCCGCCGGCACGCCCTTTTGCAACGCTTCGATCGCCCTCGGCGCACCCTCGACCACGTCCTCCAGGATGCGATACGCAGGCTTCTTCACCCCGGGCGTCGTGTACGGCGCCCGCCCCGTCAGCAGGTGGTACAGCATCGCCCCGATCGCATACACGTCGGCCCGCTGGTCCAGCGCCTCGCTGCGCGCCTGTTCCGGCGGCATGTAGCTCGGCGTGCCGAGCTTCTGCCCGTCCATCGACACCACCGACGAACCATCGTCCGCCGCCGCGTCGCGATGGCGCGCCGAGTCGACCTGGCTCTGCGAACTGATGGCGTCGGGCCGGATCCGAAGATCCCGCCGATCCTCCTGCCCCAGCACCTTCGCCAGGCCCCAGTCCATCACGTAGACCTCGCCGAAGCGACCGACCATCACGTTGTCGGGCTTGAGATCGCGGTGCAGGACCCCCTTGTCGTGCGCGAACGACATCGTGTCGCAGACCCGCAGCACGATCTCGAGCGCCCGCGTCAGCGGCCACTCACGGCTGCCGCCGTGCGACTCCTCGAACACCTCGCGCGCCGTGCGCCCCTTCACGAGGCGCATCGTGAAGTAGACCTTGCCGTGCTGGTCGAGCCCGAGCTCGTGCACCGGCACCACGCCCGGATGGTCGAGCTGCGAAGTGACCTGCGCCTCCTCGAGGAAGCGCCCGAGGAGCTGGTGGGCGAGCTGCTGCTCGAGCGCGTCGCGCGGCGTCTCGCGGTCGAGCAGCACCTTCATCGCCAGCCGCCGATTCAACTGCCGGTCGCGGATCCTCAGGATCGCGCCCATGCCGCCGCGGTCGACTTCGCCTTCGATCGCGTAACGCTCGAGGTCCAGCCGCGGCGAACGCTCGAGCCGCTCCAGCATCTCGGCGGTCTGCGTCGAGTGGACCTTGTCCGTCGACGTCTCGCCCGCGGACTGGTCGAAGACGTCGCCAGTTGGTGGGGCCGCGGCGGTCGGGGCGTTCTCCAAGAGCGCCAGCAGTTCGTTGCCCAGGGCTGCGTTCTCGGCGCGGATGCGCTGCACGAAGGCCGCGCGTTCGGCCGCAGGCAGCCGCCGCGCCTGCTCGAACAGGCCGCGCAAGCGATCGAACTCGGGTGACGGACCGTTCGTCGGAGCGGTGGGCATGGCTGGGTTCCCGTGCGAGGTCACCCAGCATGGCGCTGGCGGCGGTGGCGGGCCAGCACACGGGCGCGGTCGCGCCCGCGAAGGCGCTGTGCCCGTGCCGGCCGTCGATCGCACTTCGGTGGGGGGGGAGCCGCAGCGCCTACGCCGGCGTCCACAGCCGCGCGATCGGCACCGCGAACACTCCCTCGTCGACGCGCCAGCCCTCGGTGCCCGCGTGCAGCACCACGCCCGTCACGCGATCGACGCCGAGGCGTCGCTGCAGCGCCCGCACGCCGCGCAGATCCTCGGCGCGCACGTCGGGTGCGGCCTTGACCTCGAAGGCGAGCACCGAGCCGTCGCTGCGCTCCATCACCAGATCGACCTCCTGGCCGTCGTGCGTGCGCCAGTGGCCGAGATCGACCGGCTCGTCGAGCCAGTGGGCCTGCTTGCACAGTTCGTCGACGACGAACGTCTCGAGCAGATGGCCGAACTGCTGCATCGCGCTCGGCTGGGCCAGCAGCAGCTTGTCGCTGGTGACGCGCATCAGGCGCGCGGCGAGCCCGGTGTCGACGAAGTGCAGTTTCGGCGTCGCCGCGGCGCGGGCCGCGAGTGTCGTTCCCCACGCCGGCAGCACGTGGTGCAGGAACACCGCCTCGAGCAGGCGCAGGTAGTCCTCGGCCGTGCTGCGGTCGATGTCGAGATCGCGGGCCAGGTCGGCGACGTTCAGCAACTGCGCGGTCCGGCGGGCGGCGGCGGCGGCGAGCCGCGGCAGCAGCACGCGGCGCCGCACCTTGGCGATCTCGGCGACGTCCTTCTTCAGCGTCAGGTTCAGGTACTGGTCGAACCAGCGACTGCGGGCCGCCGGCGTCGGCAGCGCGAGCGGCATCGGCAGGCCGCCGGCGATCAGCGCTGCCGCGAGGTCGGCGCGCGTGCTGCGCACGGGCTCGAGGTCGGGGGCGGCGCCGGCGATCAGTCGCTCGACGAAGGCCTCGCGCTTGCGGTGGAGTTCGCCCTGGCTCAGCGGCCACACCGGGACGATGTCGACGCGCCCGGTCAGGGCCTGCGCCACGGCCGGCACGGTCCCGTAGCGCGTCGATCCCGCGAGCACGAACTGGCCCGGCGCGCCGTTCTGGTTCAGCAGGCGCTTGACGACGTCGAGGACCTCTGGCACGCGGGCGAACTCGTCCACGAACACCGGGCGTGGCCGATCGAGCAGCTGCCGGGGGTCGGCTGCGACGGCGCGTCGCACCGCCGGGTCGTCGAGATCGAGGATCGTGCGGGCGTGGGTCGTCGCGAGTTCGCGGAGCAGGGTCGACTTGCCGACGGCGCGCGGCCCGCTGAGCACCAGCACCTGGGCGTGCTCGAGCCGTCGGGCGACGGTCTCGGCAGCGCGCCGCGGAACCGCTCGACGCAGCAGGGGAGAATGGGGCACGCCGGGCGCGAGGACACCTTGGCACGGCAGCAACGTCGTCGCGAGTTCCCGAATCCGAGGGGCAGTTCCTCCCGAATCCGAGGGTTCCTTCGCGGCGACCTCGGCCGGCACCGATCGGCTTCTGGGCGCCAGCGCGTGCGCCGCGACCGGTCGCACCGCCGCGCCGCCAGTACGGTCACGTCACCGTCGGTCGGCCGGGCACGATGTCGCGGTGGCGGTGCGCGGCTTGCTCAGACCGGCTTTGCCGCCGGCCACAGCCACGCGAACGTCGCCGCGGTGACCAGGCCGTAGACCAGACCGTCGAACAGGAACTTGGCGGTCGTGACCCACGACAGGCCCTTCCAGATCGAGTCGGTCACGCTCGACAGCCCATAGCCGACGAACGCCGAGACCAACGCGAAGCGGAACACGCCGGCTGCGTCGTGGTGGCAGGCGATGAACGTCATCCACGCGACGACGTAGCTGATCACCACGCAGAAGATGAACCACTGGGTCAGCGCTGCGCCCATCGAGCACGCTCCGTTGCGCACGATCATCACGCCGACGGGGCCCTGCTTCATCTTCGCCTGCATCTCCGGCGACCCGAAGTCCTTCATCGAAGCCGCGCACGGGAACATGTACTGCCCCGGCACGACCCCCGTGCGCCGCATCGCTTCGAGCGTCGCGGCTTCGTCGGGCAACTTCTTGTAGTCGCCCTTGTGGATCGGCAGCGCCATGTGGATCACGGAGCTGGCGAGGAAGACGAACACTGCCGACAACAGGATCGGCAGCCAGAGAGCGGCGAGCGTTTCCATGGGGCGGCATTGACCCTCGCCGATTGCGCGGGAGCAAGCACCGTGTCGTCCTGGCGCGAGAAACGCACGTTTCCGGCCGCTCCGGAGGGGCGTCGGCTGGCGCCGACCGCGCTGGCCGGTAGGTTGCCGATGGCAGGGAGCCGGTCCTGCCGATAACCGGACGCGTGAACGACTTCGAGCTGAAGCACGACTGCCGCCACGTGCGTTGGGATCGCCCGTGCGCGCCGCACAAACAGCGCGGCAAGGAGTGCGCGACCTGCGACGAGTACGCGCCCGTGCGCCATCGCGTGCTGGTGGTCAAACTCGCCGCGACGGGGGACGTGCTGCGCACGACGGCGTTCCTGCCGGCGATCCACGCGCAGTGGCCGCAGGCGAAGGTCACGTGGCTGACGCGGCGCGGTGCGGCGTCCCTGTTCGACGGCAACGCGATGGTCGACGAAGTGCTGACCACCGACGACGCGGTGACGACGGCTCGGCTGCAGACGGAGACGTTCGACGTCGTGCTCTGCCCCGACGCCGATCCCGATGCGGCGGTGCTGGCCACGATGGCCAAGGCCAAGGAGCGCCGCGGCTACGTGCGCGACGCCGGCGGCCGCATCGTGCCGCTCGGTCCGGGTGCGCAGCACTGGCTCACGATGGGCCTCAGCGACGAGCGCAAGAAGGCGAACACGCAGACCTACCAGGCCCTCGTCGCCGACGTGCTCGGCCTCGATCGGGCGGCCGTGCGCGAACCCGTCCTGGTGCCGTCGTCGCGTGACGCGGCGGACGTCGCGCGCCTCGCGCGGTCGTTCGCGGGCAGTGGTCCACTGGTCGGCCTCAACACGGGTGCCGGCGGCCGTTGGGCCTACAAGGTCTGGACGCGGGAGCACCAGCAGGCGTTCTTGCGCCTCGCCACCGATGCCGGCCTGCGCGTGCTGCTGCTCGGCGGTCCGGAGGAAGTCGACACGCATCGCGCGCTGCTCGCGTCGGCGGCCGGGCGCCCGGTGTTCGACGGCGGCAACCACAACTCGTTCGGCCGCTTCGCGGCCTGGGTCGACCAGTGCCGCGTCGTCGTCACCAGCGACTCGCTCGCGGTGCACGTTGCCGCCGCGCGCAAGGTGCCCGCGGTCGTCCTGTTCGGCCCGACGTCTGCGGCGGAGATCGAGCTCTACGGTCGCGGCAGCAAGATCACGCCGCCGGGCCTGGACTGCCTGTGCTGCTACCTGCCGCGCTGCGACAAGACGCCGCACTGCCAGGCGTTGATCGAACCCAACGTCGTGCTCGGCGCCGTGCAGCAGTGGCTCGCCACGGCGAACCGCTGATCGCCGTCCGCGCACCCGCTCGGTAGCATCCCGACCCCGTGAGCTACCTCGGCCTCGACGTCGGCGGGACGAACTGCCGGTTCGCGTGGTGGCCCGAGGGCAGCCACGCTGGCGGGGAGGCGCGCGGCGTGCAGCCGGTCGTGCACGGCGTCGACGCGACGGTGGCGGCCTTGCGCGAAGCGCTCGCGGCGCCGGCCCGGCTCGCCACGCCGAAGGCGGCGGTGCTGGCACTCGCGGGGGCGGGCGATCCGGCGATCCGTGCCGCGATCACGAACGGGCTGCGCGCGGCGGGCGTCGCGTTCCCGATCGCGGTGGTGGGGGATGTGCTGGCGGCAGCGGCGGCGGGGCTGCAGTCCGGTCCCGGAGTGCTGGTGTGGTCGGGCACCGGTTCGTTCGCGGTCGCGCGCGGCAGCGACGGCGCCCTGCATCGTGCCGGTGGCCGCGGCTGGCTGCTCGGCGACCAGGGCAGCGGCTACGACCTGGTGCGGCGCGCAGCGGCCGGTGCTCTGCTCGCCACCGACGATCTCGGTCCGCCGACCGCGCTCACGGCGGCGTTGACCACGGCGTTCGGCGCCTCGTCGCCTCAGCGCCTGGGTGCGGTCCTGCAGCAACTCGCGCCGGGCGCCGTGGCCGCGAAGCTCGGCGTCGTCGTCGACGTCGCGGCGGCTGGTGACGCGGTGGCGAACGAAGTGCTCGCCGCCGGTGCGGACGGCCTGGCGATGCTCGCCGCCGCCGCGGTGCGCGCGGCCGGCCTCCCGTGGCGCGACCTCGACGCGGCGACCGGCGGCGGCGTGCTGTCGTTCACGCCGGCCGTGGCGGACCTGCTGCGGCAGCGGCTGGTGGCGTTCGGCGCACGGCCGCCGCGCACGATCGCCCCGAACGCGGCGGCCGTCGGTGCCGCGTGGCTGGCGCACGGCTGGCACCGGCGTGAACAGCCCGCACACGACTGGGTGGAACGTGGCTCGCTCTGATCTCTGGCTGCGCGACGGGCGCATGCTGCCGAAGGACTGCTTCCACCTGTCGTTCGCGCGCGGCGGCGGGCCGGGCGGCCAGCACGTCAACAAGACCGAGACCAAGGTCGATCTGCGCCTCGACCTCGCTGCGGCCGCCGCCGTGCTCGGCGACGACGACGTCGCGCGCATCCGCGAGGCGCTCGCCGGTCGGCTCGACGCCGAGGGCCGCGTCTGCGTCACGGCCAGCGAGCACCGCAGCCAGTTCCAGAACCTCGAGGCGGCGATGGAACGCATGCGTTCGCTGCTCGCCTCGGCGTTGATGCGTCGGAAGAAGCGCTACGCGACCCGGCCGACGCGCGGCAGCCAGCGCCGGCGCGTCGACGAGAAGCGGCACCGTGGGGAGATCAAGCGCGGGCGCCAGGGCCTCGACTGACGGCAGATTCTTGTCCAGCGGCGGCGGGGGCAGGTCATCCCGGTTCTGTCCAAGAACCACCTACCCGAGGCTGCCATGTCTTCCTTCCGCTCCCGTCTGCTCCCTTCCTTCGTTCGTCGTTCGCTTGCCGCTGCCGCGTGCTCGCTCGCGTTGGCACCGGTCACCATCGCCCAGAAGTACCAGTCGACGTTCGGCGCCTTGAACGCCACCGAACTCGGCCTGGCGATGACCAAGGTGCCCCAGGGCTACCTGATCGCCGGCACCGACGGCACCGACATGCTCGGCCTGCTCACCAACATGGACGGCGGTCGGCTGATCGGTGTCGAGTGTCCGACGGCGTTCTCGCCGAACGTGAAGCTGACGCCGAACTGCATGCGGCGCGCGCCGGGCGGCGGCGTGATCGTCACCGGCGAAGTCGAAGGCGGGTGGGGCGGGCTCGACGTCTTCCTCGCTCACTACGCCGCGAACGGGGCGCTCTGGCCGACGGGCGTGCTGCCGACTCGCCTGCTGGTCTACAAGGGCGATCGCACCGGCATGCGCCAGGGTACCCGCGTCGTCCCGATGCATGGTGGCGGCTACGGCGTGATCACCAACATCGACCCCGACGCGCAGAGCCAGGGCGTCCTGTTCACGACCGCGGCCAATGGCCTGCTCACCACGTGGACGTCGTACGCTGGCATCTCGCCGGTGGGCTACGACCGGATGCGCTTCCACGACCTGCGCCAGGCCGCCAACGGCGACTTCGTCATCGTCGGTTCGGTTGTCGCGTGGAGCGGGCTTCGCCAGACGCTCGTGCTGCGCACCACCAACGCCGGCGTGCCGATCTGGGCGTTCCAGTTCGGCAACGGCGGCCTGTTCGACGACGTCGAACAGCATGCGATCACTGCCACGGCGAACGGCAACTACGCGGTGTGGGGGCACTACAGTGCCGCCTCGCCGACGCCGGGCAGCTTCCTGTTCGAGATCAACGGTACTGGTTTCGGCCTCTGGCGCCGCGAGTTCCCGACGATCCTCGGCTCGCGGCCGACGATCGACCGCGCCCTGAACGGCTCGCTGGTGATGAACGGGCGCGTCGGCGACGACGCGTTGATCCTGCGCACCGACGCAGCCGGCGGCACGCCGATGGCGCGCACCTATGGCACCGCGGGTTCGGTCGAAGAGCTGTTCCAGGTCCTGGCGACCGCCGACGGCGGCTGCATCGCGTCGGGTTTCACGCAGATCAGCGACTCGGGCGCCAACGACTTCTACCTCGTCAAGGCCGACGCGACCGGCGACTCGACGTGCAACTGGCAGCCGTTCCCGGTCGCGCCCGCAGCGCCGTCGCCGCACCATCACGTGGTGTTCGTGCAGCCGACTACGGGCGGCGCGATGCACTACATCTACATGGGGCCGAGGCAGTCCGCACTGGAGGAGCACCCGCTGTGCTTCACGCCCGGGCCGACGGTCACCTTCGGCGACTACGTCGCGACGTCGGTGTCGCTGCCGACTGTCTACCCGGTGCGGCCGCCGACGCCGGGGGACTCGGGCTGGGGCGTCGATGTCGCCGGGCTGGTGCCGAACGGCATCGGCGTGGTCGCCCTGTCGCTGGCCATGTCCCCGTTCCCGCTGCCGCTGGACATGTTCGGCGGCCAGCCGGGCTCGATGGTCTACGGCGACACGAGCGTGATGGCGTTCTTCAACGTCTTCGGAGACGCCGAGGGCGAAGCGTTCCTGCCGTTCGCGCTGCCGGCAAACCCGATGCTGAGTGGCGTCGACATGTTCTGGCAGGTGTTCCCGGTCGACCCGGCTCTGCCGATCCCGCTGCCCGTCGGCAACTCGCAGGCGATCGGCGTCACGATCCAGTGATGGCTGCGGCGCGGCGGATACCATTCGCCGCGCCATCATGGCGAAGCCCACCTCGCCGCCGCTGCGCGTGCGCTTCACGCGCGTCTCGCCGACTCGGCACCGGATCGAGTGGGGGACGCGCCCGCCATTCGCCGCCCGCGAACTGGAGACGCGTAGCACGCTGCTGCACGACCTGGTGCACTTCGCGGTCGAGAGCGAGGCGGGGCTGCGCGAGTCGTTCTACGGCCTGCTCGCGCAGGGTGCGTCGTACACGGAGCTGACGCAGGTCGGGACGAACATGGCCGCCAACCTCGAGCTGGCGATGACCGAGATGGTCGTCGGCGCGTTGCAGGGTGCATGGAAGCAGGACTTCGATCCGGCCCGCTTCCTGGCGACCTTGAACGGGTACTTGCGGCAGCTCGGGTCGACCACGCCACCGTGGCTGACCGTCGAGTTGCTCGATCGCATCGGCAAGCGCCTGCGCGCCCTGACCGGAGCGTGGGGCGGCACGAAGTTCGGCGACACCCTCGAGCTGTCGTTCCCGGCGGAGTCCGGCCGGTGACCGTGCGCGCGCGACCGTTCTGGTTCACGAAGATCGGCGCGGGCCACGGTAGGCGCAGCTGCGCGCGAAGCCGGCGTCAGGCGTAGATGCCGCGCATGCGCGTCGTCTCGGCGACGCGGTTGACGCCGAGCATGTAGGCGGCGATGCGGTTGCTGACCTGGAAGCGCCGCGCCATGTCGACGACCGACTTGAAGGAGTCGACCATGATGTGCTCCATCCGGTCCTCGACCTCCTTCTGCGTCCAGAAGAACGCCATGCGGTCCTGGACCCACTCGAAGTAGCTGACGGTGACGCCGCCGGCGTTGGCCAGGATGTCGGGGATCACGAAGATGCCCTTCTGGTCGAGCACCTTGTCGGCGTTGGCCGTGCACGGCCCGTTGGCGCCCTCGGTGATGATCTTCGCCTTGATGTTGGCGACGTTGCGGCTGGTGATGACGTTCTCGGTCGCCGCCGGCACCAGGATGTCGACCGGCAGTTCGAGCAGTTCCGCGTTGCCGATCTTGGCGGCGCCCTCGAAACCCTCGAGCTTCTTGTGCTTCTGCAGGTGCGCGCGCACCGCCTCGAGGTCGAGTCCCTTGCTGTTGTGGATGCCGCCGAACATGTCGCTGATCGCGACGATCTTCACGCCGAGCGTCGCCAGCTGCAGGGCCGAGATCATGCCGACGTTGCCCGCACCCTGGACCGCCGCGGTGCAGTCCTTGGGGTTCATGCCGAGGTGCCGCAGGGCTTCGCGCGTCACCAGCATCACGCCGCGGCCAGTCGCTTCGATGCGGCCGAGTGAGCCGCCGAGGCTGACCGGCTTGCCGGTGACGATCGCCGGCAGGTAGCTGCGCATGTGCATGGAGTAGGTGTCCATGAACCACGCCATCACCTGGCCGTCGGTCCCCATGTCCGGGGCGGGCACGTCGCGGTCGGGGCCGAGCAGGTCCATGATGCCCGAGACGTAGCGGCGCGTGACGCGCTCGAGTTCGCCCTTCGACATCTTGAACGGGTCGCAGATCACGCCGCCCTTGCCGCCGCCGAACGGCACGTTGACCACGGCGCACTTCCACGTCATCCAGGCGGCCAGCGCCCGCACCTCGTCGCGGTTGACGTTCGGCGCGTAGCGGATGCCGCCCTTGGCCGGTCCACGCGACGTGCTGTGCTGAACGCGATACCCCTCGAACACCTGCACCGAACCGTCGTCCATCACCACCGGCATGCTGATCGTGATCTCCCGCTCGCAACTGCGCAGGATCGCGATCACGTTCGGCTCGAGCCCGAGTCGGGCCGCGGCCAGGTCGAGCCGGGCCTGCATCGCTTGGAATGGGTTTTCTTCGCTGCTGACGGGTTGGTTCATGCCGGGCGGGCGCTTGCGGAACGCCGAGGGGCGGGCGAACGTACCGTCGAAGATGCACGCCAGCAACAAGCCGGGGGACCCCGAAGCCCTTGGTCGCGCCGACGCGGATGCGCCGTTCGCCGCGGTGGTGCATGCACTTTGGCGCGGTGCGATCGGCCATACCGTGCGTTGCGTGCCGACACGGCGCACCGTGGCGGTGCACCACGAGGGCACCTGGTTGTTCGGCAAGTTGCGCGATGGCGAGCGTGGGCGCGCACAGGCCGAGTGGCGATGGCTCCACGTGCTGCCGATGGTCGGCGTGCAGGTCCCGCGGCCGGTCGCGTTCGTCGGTCGCGGCCGGCGCACGCTGCTGGTCACGAGCGGACTGCGCGGCCGTGCGCTCGACGTGTGGGCGGTGATCGCGCGCGACGAAGGCTGGCTGTCCAAACTCGTTCGCTACGCGTGCGCCCAGTTGGCGCCGCTGGTGCGGCGTCTGCACGACCGTGGCCTCGCGTTCCGCGATCTCTACTGCAACCACGTGTTCGCCGAAGCGCCGCGCGACGCGAACGCCACGGCGCCGGCACTGCTCGACGTCGAACGTGTGTTCGCGCCGCGGTTGCGGCGCCAGCGCTGGCTCGTCAAGGACCTGGCGGGGCTGTGGGCGTCGGTGCCGGTCGAACTGGAAGCGCGCGACGGGCTGCGCTTCTTGCGCGCCTACCTCGGCGAGCCGGTGGCGAACCGGCGCGGGCTGCTCGCGGCGATCGTCGCCAAGGCGGAGCGCATCCGCGCACACGTGCCGAAGTTCGGCTGAACGGCGCCCGGCGTGGTGCGGGCGCGGGCGCGGGCGCTCAGGAGGCGTTGCGACGGCGGCGCAGCCGCGCGGTCACGGCGACGCCGAGCAGGCCGGTGCCGACCAGCAGCAGCGTGCTCGGTTCCGGAACCGGGGTGCTGCCCTCAGGGCCGGGCGCTTCGGGCGGCGCCGTGAGGACGTGCGACGGCACGGCCGAGGAGGGGACGCCCTGAGCCGCGAGCGGGCCCGCGACGAAGGCGAGGACGAAGCACAGGGGCAGACGCACGGGGGAGACCGTCCAGGGGGTGCGGAGCGAGGTGTCGAGGTCGAAGCAGGCGAGAGTCTGCCATCGAGCCGCGAGCAGGCTAGCGCCCTACGCAGACTCGGCAAGGCGGAGGTCGGAGAATCCTGCGGGCAGCCGGTGCTGGTTGTGGCCGCCGCGTGGTGTTGTCGCTCGGGTGGGGCCTGCGACGTTCTCGTGGCGCACGGTGAGGCGGGGACCAGGTGTGGGTCAAACGCACGGTCGCATGGGCTGCTTCGGTTGCGGGGGTTGGCGCGCGGCGAGGGCGTCGTAGGCTTCCGGGGTCGCCGAACGGAGCAGCCAGCATGCCCATGAAGACGATCACTCACTCACTCACTCACTTTGCTCGTCCTCGTAGCTGGCGGCGTTGCTGAGACGGGACGGGCGCAGGTCGTGACGACCAGCACCAGCACGGCCTTGCCGGGCGCGGCGCCGGGGAGCGAGCGGTGGATCCTGCTGCTGAAGAATCGCGGCTACAACTTGCGGCAGACGATCGCGGACGCCCTGGCCCCATGCCTGCTGGAGATCGGCGCGTGGAAGAGCGCGCCGGCTGCCGTGCCGCCGTGCACGGTCTGGGTCAGCACAGCGACGAGTTTGGGTGGAGTCACCGACGCGTTCGGCATGGCCCGCTGGGCGGTGCAGATTCCACCGGGCGTGGTGCACTTGGACTTCGGACTGCAGGCCGCGGTCTTCCCTTCGGGTGGCGGGACGTTCCATTCCAACGGTCTGCATGTGTTCGTCGGAGGTGGGCTGTGAGCCTTATCGCGTTGGGCGATGCGTCGAGGACGCAGCGTGCCCTCGCCCGTCCGGGGCTTGCCGTGTCTGGCTGGTACGCGGTCGCGATGATGCTGATCTCCTCGCTGTTGCCAGCCCAGTTCCAGTGGACGCCGATCCCGAATGCGCCGAACACGCAATGGGCAGCGCGCGCGTATGCCGCAAACCGTGATCGAGTCGTGTCGATCGACCTGAACGCGATATTCGAGTACGATGGCACGTCCTGGATGCAAGTCGCGTCACCGCAGTGGGGCGGTGGGATTTGGTGGCTGCAGTACGATCGTCGAGGGGTTGTCCTCGTCGCCGCCGTTCCAGGGTCGTGGCCGTCGCAGGCATTCCTGTACGAGTGGGATGGTCTTGCGTTGACTCAACGAGTCGCGCTGCCGCCCCAAATGGCAACGGCGGGTCCCTGGCTCCTCACGACTTCCAGCTCCGCCGCTGCGGCAGGCGCTACCTACCAGTTGACAGCCTATTCTGGCGTCCAAGGCGTGAGTTTGACCTCGTGGGATGGGCAAGCGTTCACGCAGATGCCAACAGGCACGATGGTGCCTCCAACCATCGGACCCAGCGGAAGCACCTACCACTACATGGGGCTTGCCTACGACGAGACTACGCAGGCACTCGTCCTGTTCGGCCGTGTCCATCGAAACAGCCAAGGCCAGGTCCTTGGCATCGAAGGCACCACGTGGGAGTGGTCCCCCATCAGTGGGTGGCAGTACGTCGGGTCCGCAGGTTCGATCCCGAACCAAACGAGAGTCTGGTACGACGCTCATCGCGGTTGTCTCGTTCGGATTCAGAATGTGAGTGGGGTGACGTCGCTGTTCCGAAGAACTGGGCCGACGACGTGGGCACCTGTTCCTTGGCTTGGCCCCTCGGTCACTACTTGGGGCATCGACGGCCATGATCCGATTCGCAATCGCACCTACTCGATGACATTGACGACGCAGCTCGGCTACATCGGCGACGCCTACCCGAGTGAGTTCGAGTGGCATGGCACGCACT
>CALFZH010000005.1:0-75349 GCA_937952215.1 uncultured bacterium | reverse complement strand
GTTACGCCGTCCTCGTCCTCGACGAGCAGCGCGGCGCCGTCATCCGCGAGATCGCGCCGCCGGCGAAGTGACGCCAAGCGCGCGCGTGCAGATCGTGCGGCTCAGGAGCCGCCGGTGTCCGGCTTCGGACCGCTGCCCGCGCCGTTCTTCGGCGGACCATGCTTCTTGTTCTTCCCGATGCGAGGCCGACCGGCCTTCGTGCCGCAGCCTTCTCATTCACTGGGTAGCGGCAGACCCTGCAGGTCCTCGATCTCGATGCGCGAGAGCCGAACCGCGGCTTCGAGGTCGGCCTGGTGTTGCGCCTTCTCCGCCGGCGTGGCCGCGCTCTCGGCCAAGAGACGCCAATTCTGGCGCGCCGCCTCGATCTCCGGCTCCCACTCCTTCCGGTCGAGGCCTTCGAGGCGCATCAGCCACGTGACGTAGAACTGCGCGCGCGCCAACGCCTGGCGTGCCTCGCCGAGCAGTTGCGGGTCCCTGTCCTTGTCGCCGTTCATCTGCTCGACCAGGGTCTCGAGTTCTTCGCGGGCGTCGGGCAGTCCGCTCGCCTGCATGCGCGCCTTGTTGAGCTCGAGCTGCAGTCGCTGCGTCAACCGCTTGTCGACGACGTCGGCGTCCTTGGGCAGCGACTTGATCGCTTCCTCGTAGTGCTTCACCGCGTCGCGCCAAGCACCACGGTCGGCCGCGGCATGCGCCTTCACGAGCACGGCGTCGGTCGCCTCGAGGTCCTCGCGATGCTGGCCCGGTCCTTCGTGGTAGGCCCACGCGCCGATCGGCAGCAGCAGCCACGACACCAGCAGGATGTTGCGCATGACAGTCTCCGGGCAGGCCGGTCGGGCGCGTCAGGCGCGCCCGGTCGGCGACAGGTCGGGAAGCCTATCGGGCGCGGGAGCCTCGTTGTGGGAGCGACGCAGGAAAGTTGCATCCCGCACCCCCGGCCGCCAGCGGGTCCCGAACCAGTGCAGCAGCAGCGGCAGCATGGCGAGTAGCGCGCTGCCGACGGCGATCGCGAGCAGCGCATACTCGCGCAGCGTCAGCCGTTCGATCAGGGGCTTCCTCGCATCGGCGGCCGCCGCCGCCAGCACGTCGCTCGGCACGTGCCGCCGGTTGCCGTTGTGGAACTCACCGCCGAGGCGGATCGCCACCTGGCGCAACGTGCTCTCGTCCTGGCGCGACTGATGGCCGGCGATGAACTTGCCTGCGAGGTGGTCGCCGACGCCGATCACCAGCGTGCCGCCGATCGACGGCGGCATCGGCGGCATGCCGGTCGCCGGCACCGTGTCGCCATCGCTGACGATCACCAGCAGCGCACTGCCGACGCGCCAAGGCTTGGCGATGCGCGCCGCTTCGGTGAGCCCGTCGAACAGCTTGGTGCTGCCGGCCTTGAACGCGAAGCGCATGTCGATCTCGGTCAGGATGTGGCGCACGACCTCGAGGTCCGCCGTGTCCTCCACCACGGGCTTCGCGCCGTTGTAGGTCGCGATCACCGTGATCTTGAACTTGCCGATCGGCACGCGCTCGAACAGCGAGTCGACGAGCACCTTGGCGCGTTCGGCGCGCGTCTGGTCGCCGTTCGGCCCGGCGTCCTTCAGCAGCATGCTCGGCGACACGTCGTAGACCATCACCAGGTGCCGCCAGTCCTCGGGCTTGATCTCCTCGCCCTTGTGCACCTTCGGCTCGACGAACAGCAGCGTCACCAGCCCCCAAGCCAGGGCCGTTGCCGCTGGCACGCGCAAGAACGGCGCGACGCGCCCGAGCGGCGCGGCGCGACCCGTCGGGCCGAACGCGAGGTGCGCCAGCCGCGCGACGCGGCGATGCAGCAGCAGTTCGCCGAGCAACGCCAGCACCGCCACGCCGAGAGTCACCGCCAGGATCACCATGGCGTGTATCGCAGCCCGAGCTGCGCCAGGGCCCACAGACCGAGCACGACGAGCCCGGCCAGGCAGAACGGGAAGAACCAGTCGACCTGCTCGGCGATGCCCTGCTCGATCTGCGCCTTCGTCATCTCGTCGATGCTCTGGAACACGCGCCGCAGCGCCTGCGTGTCGCCGGGGTTGAACACCTCGCCGCCCGTCAGGCGCGCGAGGTTGACGATCTCGCCGCGCGCTTCCATGTCCTGGATGTTGACCGCGAACAGCGTGATGCCGTCGCGCTTCAGTCGCTTGGCGATGTCGATCTCCGCGCCGTTGTCGAGATCACTGCTCCAGCCGTCGGTGATCAGGATCAGCATGCGCCCACCTTCGGCGCGCGACGTGAGCACTTCGCGGCAACCGAGCACCGCCTTGCCGATCTCGGTGCCGCCGAAGCCCGGCACGTTGTTGTCCGGCCCCATGAACGGCGCCGCACAGCGGAACGCCGACGGGTCGCTCGTCAGCGGCACCCAGTGCAGGTAGTTGTTGCCGAAGAACGTCAGCCCGAACGAGTCGCCCTTGCGGTAGTCGAGGAACTCGTTGATCGCGGCCATCGCCGCGTCGAAGCGGTTGCCGCTGCCGAACGGCAAGGTCATCGAGCCGGAGATGTCGACGCAGAACTGGATGTTGGTCAGCGCGCGCTTTTGCTTCGGCGCCGCCAGTTCCTGCGGCAGGGCCAGCAGCATCACGGCGACCGCGAGCAGCAGCGCCGGCAGCGACTCGGCGACGCCGAGCGCGCCGCGCACGAACCAGCCGCGGCCGGGACCGCCGCCGTCGTACGGCAACACCACGCGACCGCCGCGGCGCTGCCACACCCAAGCCAACTGCAGCAGCGGCAACGCCAGCAGGAGCAGCAGCCACGGGCGGGCGAACATCAACGACCTCCCGGCGCCGCAATCGGCGCGAGCCCGTCCGCGGTGACCGTGCGATACGGCGCCAGTGCTTCGTGCACGTCGGTCGCCAAGGGCGGCGACGGCATGTGCAGCCAGGCTTCGACCTGGCGCAGCAGGGCGCCCGCTTCGGCGTTCTGCTTGATCGCGGTGATCGCAGCAGCAGGGTGCGCCTCGTGCAGCCCGAGCCGCGCGCGCCAGAACGCAACGAGCAGCCGTTCGAGCTCGGCCTTGGCGGCGGTGTCGGCGCTGCCGTCGACGACGGCCTGCACGAGCGGACGCAGGCGATCGGCCAAGGTCGGCGGCGCCTGGACGACGACCTTGGCCCGGCGGAAACGGCGCCCGACCAGCAGGATCGCCAACAGACCGGCGCCCCACACGGCCGCCGCGACGATCTGCGTCGTGCGGTACCCGTCGAGGCGCTCGGGCGCACGCGGCGGCAGTTCGCCGGGTTCGGTGACGCCCTCGGCCAGCACGCTCGTCACCTCGACCGGGATCGCCGGCAGGTCGGCCGTCGGCGAACCATCCTTGCGCACCAGGAACCGCGCGAGGTCGTGCCGACCGGCCTCGAGCCCGACCCACTCGAGGTCGTAGCGCCGCAGTTCGCCGTGCGGCCACACCGCGACGACGCGCACGACGACGGGCGCGCCGAACGTCGACGGCGCCGGCCCGAGTTCGCTGCCGGGCAGCACGAGTTGCTCGATGTGCGCGCGCATGCCGACCGCGGCGGTGCGCTGGTCGCGCGCCTGCGCCGTCGTCGTCGCGGCGACCACGAGACCGGCGATCGACAACGCCAGGGCGCGCATCGTCACCGCCCTCCACGGCCGGCGAGGCCACGCGCGCGGAAGAACTGCCGCAGGCGGTGCAGGTACGCGCAGTCGGTTCGCACCAGCAGGTGGTCGACGCCGCCGCGCCGCAGCTCGTGTTCGATTCGGGCCGCGTCGATCGTCGCACCGCGGCCGCCGCCGACGAACGCACGGCCGGTCTCGGCTTCGCGTGCGCGCAGGAAGCCGCTGCCCGGCAGCCCGAGCTCCGCCGGGTCCTGGAACTGCACCACCGCGACCTCGTGCCGCTGCGCCAGCAACGCCAGCGCATGCGCCGCTCCCGGCTCGTGCAGGTCGCTGCAGACGATCACGATCGAACGGCTCTTCAGCGTCGGCCGCAGTTCGTGCAGCCGGCGCACGAGGCGCGTCGACTCGTCGAACGCATGCCGCCGCAGCTGCAGCAGCCACTGCAGCACCTGGTCCTTGGCGAGGCTCGGCTCGACACGCACGTCGCGCGACCCCCCGCCGAGCACACCGACCGGACTCGTGCGATCGAGGCACGCGAGCGCGAGACCGCCGGCGATGTGCAGCGCCAGCTCGTACTTGCTGCGCGCGAGGGAGCTCTGCACCATCGATGCGGACGTGTCGAGCACGATCCACGCGGCGAGGCGGCGCGGCGCTTCGTACTCCTTGACGTGCACCTTGCGTGACCGCGCGGTGACCCGCCAGTCGATCGCCTTGACCGAGTCGGTCGGCTGGTAGACGCGCGACTGCACGTAGTCGATGCCGGAGCCGAGGAACCGCGAGCCGTCGAGCCCGTAGGTCAGGTCGTCGGCGAGCTTGCGGACGCCGATCACGAACTTGCGCGCCGCGAGCGGTTCGACGGGCGGCAGCCGCCCCGGCAGGTCGCGTTCGGGAACGCGACCCACGGTGTGCCCCGGACTGCCGCGCGACGCGTTCATCGCGCCACTTCACCCAGGATCTGCTGCAGCACCTGCTGGCTGGTGTGGCCGTCGGCGACCGCCTCGTACGAGAGCCGGATGCGGTGCAGGATCACGTCGTCGGCCAGCGCGAACAGGTCCTCGGGCAGCACGTAGTCGCGGCCGTGGATCAGCGCGCGGGCGCGCGATGCCTTGACCAGCGAGATGCCGGCGCGCGGGCTGCAGCCCAGATCGAGCAGCGGGTGCTTGCGCGTGCGGTTGACGATCTCGACGCAGTGTTCGAGGAACGCTTCGCTGACGTACACCTGCTGCACGTCCTCCATCGCCGCCACCAGTTGCTGGCTGCTGCCGGTGTCTTGTTCGCCGAGCACGTCGAACTCGGTGCGCGCGACAGCACCCTTGCCGTCCCGCCGCACGCCGAGCGCGGCGTTGCGACGCAGCACTTCCTTCTCCTGCTCGGTCGTCAGGTAGCCGAGCCGGTGCAGCAGCATGAAGCGATCGAGCTGCGCCTCGGGCAGCTCGAAGGTACCCGCCTGCTCGACCGGGTTCTGCGTCGCGATCACCAGGAAGGGTGCGGGCAGCGGATAGGTCGTGTTGCCGATCGTCACGCGGCGCTCCTGCATCGCCTCGAGCAGCGCGCTCTGCACCTTGGGCGCGGCGCGGTTGATCTCGTCGGCCAGCAGCAGGTTGGTGAAGATCGGCCCCTTGTGGGTGCGGAACTCGTGCGTCTTCTGGTCGAGGATCTCGCTGCCGACGATGTCCGAGGGCAGCAGGTCGATCGTGAACTGGATGCGCGCGAACGCGAGATCGACGGTGCGGCTGATCGCAGCGACCAGCAGCGTCTTGGCGAGGCCCGGCACGCCCTGCAGCAGCAGGTGGCCGGACGTCAGCAGCGAGATCAGGACGCGTTCGACGACGACGTCCTGGCCGACGACGACCTTGCCGACGCGGGTCCGGATCTGGTCGAGGAACTGCCGGGTCTCGGCGAAGCGTGGAGCGCTGACGGCTTGCGGTGAGGTCATGGCGGCGAAGGAGGTCGTTGCGGCGTTTTCGGCGAGGAGGCGCGGTCAGACGGCGCGCGCGAGCCAGTTGCGGGCCACGGCGGCGAGGTCGAGATCGGGATCGCTTTGGCGTCCGAAGTGGCAGGCTTCGATGCGCGCGATGTCGGCGGCGAGCGCTTGCTGCTCCGGAGCGGCGAGCCGCGCCCGCGAACGCACCTGCTCGAGCAGTCCGAGAACGGTGAACGCGTTCACGTGCTCGGGCATGCGCAGCGCCGACTCGGCCGCGCGGGCGGACGCCTGCTCGCGCGGCGTCAGGAACCAGACCATGTAGCCGAGGAAGCCGAGGCCGAGCAGCACCCAAGCCCAGGCCGGGTTGCCGCTGGCGTGCAGGTGGCCGAGTGCCACCTCCGGGGTCACCGTCTGCAGGTCGGCGTCGTCGTATCGTTGGTAGACGGCCTTGATGCCGTCGGCCCGCGGCTTGCCGAACACGAACTGCGTCGGCCGCGACTCACCGTCCTTCGGCTGCAGCGACAGCAGCCAGACGCGTTCGCTCTCGATGCCGTCCTGGTCCTCGCGGAAGCGGTTGACCGACGCGCCCTGGTCATCGCGCTTCCCGATCACGAACCCCGGCAGGTCGAGCTGCAGGATCGACTCGAGTGGCGGCACCAGACCGGATGCCTTGGCCTTGATCTCGAGCGTGATCTTGCCTTCGTCGGCGCGCCGTTCGTCGAGCAGCTGCGTGACTTCGAGGTTCGACCACGGCCTCTCCTCGGCCTTCGCCGAGGCGTCGATCACGACCGGCGAACTGCCGATCGGCAGGATCGTGAAGCCCGACGTGTCGAGGAAGTCGAGGTCGAGCTTGATCTCCGGCACCCGATCGACCTGCGGCCCGCGCGCCTGCAGCAACACCCACGCATACGGCGTGCGTCGCCAACCCGGCGCGTCGGTCGGCTTGCTGGTCATCGCTTCGCTGTTGAAGGTCACCGACAGCACCTCGAAGTGCTCTTGCAGCGACGTGCTGACCGCTTCCTGGAACTTGTCGCGGTAGTTCTCGAGCGGGCGACCGTAGTTCCACGCGTACGGCTGGTTGTTCTGGTTGGTCGCGTACTTCTGGAAGCCGCCGCTCTCGCGCTCGATCTCCGGCGAGTGCACGATGTCGACGCGCAGCCCGAACGGTGCCGTGCCGACGGCCGCAGGCCCTTCGACCGACGCTTCGAGCCGCAGCTCGCCGAGCAGGTCCTGGTAGTAGTCCCAGACCTTCTTCGCTTCGACCGCCTGCGCGTGGTCGCCGATCACTGCGAAGCCGGCGTCGAGGTAGCGGTACTTGATCTGCGGCTTCACCGCCGACATGCGCGTGAACATCGCGTTCGCGAACATGCCGAGGTGCCGATCGCGCGAGGCCGCCGGCAACGCGTCGATCGCGGCGCGGATGAGCGGCAGCTGGCTCTTCGCGAGCACGGTGTCCTCGTCGACGGCGCCGAGGTCCGAGGCGCCAAGCGCGGCGTAGAACCACGTGTCGAACGGCCGCAGCGTCTCCTCGTCCAGCCGCAGGCCGTCGGCCACGGTCGCGTAGTGCTCGGCCGCGGCGGCGAACAGCTGGAACGCGCCCTTGCGCACCTCGGCGAAGTTGGCGTCGCGCTGCAGCTCGCGCGAGAAGTTGTTCTGGTCGTGCAGGATCGAGGCGACGACCACCAGCAGCGCCCAGTGCTGGCCGCGCGCCTGCAGCGCCTGCTGCGCGATCTCCAGCGCGGTCGCGTAGCCGCGACCGACCTCCTCGAGCATCTCGCGCTGGTTGCGGCGCGTCTTCTCGCGCTCCTGCACCGCCGGCACGCGCCAGATCGTCGCCAGGTTGGTGCGCATCTTGCCGAGCAGTTCGCCGAGCAGCACCGGATCGAGTTCGCCGACGTCGCCGAACACCTTCTCGATGGTCTCGAGCCGGTAGACCTCGGCCACGCTGTGCGCCGCGACGAACGCGTCGCCGAGCAGTTTCTGGTCGACGCCGCCGATCGGCAGCCGCCGCAACCGTTCGACCCAGCCCGCCAGGTCCGCGAGGTTGCGCTCCTGCTTGCTGCGCGTCAGCGGGATGCCGTTGCTGCGCTGGTCGAAGCCGTACATGAACATGTACGCGTTCGTCCGGCTCTGCGAGTTGGGGTTGTGGTTGCGCATCCACACGCGCAGGAACTCGTCGGCGAGCTCCTTCGCCTTGCGCGGGTTGATCGCGGCGAGCTGTTCGATGAACGGGAACGCCTTCTGCTCCTCGTTGACCTTGAGCAGCAGTTGCGCCGACACCGTCGCGAAGTGCGGACGCATCGCGTCGTCGAGCAGCGCCGCCCACTCGATGCTCGGCTGCGCCTCGAGCACGTCGGCCGGCTCCACGGCCATCACCTGGCCGCCCCCGCCGCGGCGGCGCGTGGTCCAGAACAGGTTGCCGAACTCGTCGCGCTCCATCACCGGCCCCATCGAGTCCGACTGCGAGTTGGCGTAGGCGTAGGACGCCTCGACGATCCAACCCGATGCGAGCAGGCCGAGCGTCGGCCGCCATTCGGCCGCGAGCTGGGGCGCGGTCTTCAGCAACGCTTCGACCGCGGTCTTCTGCAGCCGCAGTCCGGCGGCGCGGAACGTGGTGTCGCCCGGACGCTCCTGGAAGCCCCTCGCCACCTGGGCGCCGATCGTCGCGACGATCTCCATGCCGCGTTCGGGGCGCGACGTGAAGCTCTCGGCGAGCCACGATGGCCCGAGATCCTGGCGCACCTTGGGCGCCAGTTCGACCGCGCGGCGCAGCGCTTCCTTCTTCTCGTCCTCGCCGATGTCGCCCTTGGCGAGCGCCATCTGCGTCACCGACCACGCGGTCTCGAGCCACGAGTTGCGCTTCTCCTTCGCGTGCCGGGCGAGCGCATGCCGCGCGAGCAGGTTGAGCGCCTCGCGATCGTTGGCCTGCTCGGCCTCGGCCGGGGTCGGCAGGAACGGCCCCAGTTCGAGTTCCTGGCCGATCACCGCCAGCAGCAGGGCTGCCTCGCGGCGGTCGATGCGCTGCTCGGCCGCGGGCTTGCCGACTTCGGCTGTGAGCAGGCGCAGCAGTTCCTCGACGACGCTGCCGTGCTCGATCGCGCGCTGCACCAGCGGCGCCAGCATCGGCACCAGCTTCTTGTCGAAGCCCGCCGGCGGTGGCGCCAGCGCCGCGAGCGCCAGCGCGTCTTCGAACGCGAAGCGGTTCTTCTCCTGCAGGTGCGGCGGCACCCGCTGGTCCTCGGGCCGCTGCGGATGGTTCGGCAGCGCCCGCAGCAGGTGCTCGTAGCAGCCGCGGCGCTCGTTCTCCGGCAGCGTCTGCAGGAACGCGCCGACGCGCTGCCAGCGACCGAGCGTGACATCACGCTGGAACATCTCGAACTCGCGCTGCAGCGTCTTGTCGGCGAGTTGCTGTTCGGGGGACGGACCGGCCGCGGGCGGCGGCGGCGGCGACGGCGAACCGAACTGGGCGACGAGCAGCCGTTCGATCTCCTCGCGGCTCGGCGGCGGCGCGTCGGCGCCGGGGGCACTCGTGGCGCTCGCGGCGCCCGGCACTGCCGTGCCGACCTTGTCCTTCTCCTCGGCCGGGTCGTACGGCTTCAACTCCGGCTGGGACCACGCTTGCAACACCGTCGACGGCCGACGGTCGTACTGCAGCGCCTTCCACTTCTGCACCCGCTGCGTCGCAGCCGCTGTTGCCGCGGCGGCTGCGGCGGGATCCTGCGGGACCTCGATGCCCGTCGGCGCCATCGCGCCATCGGCGATCGGCACGGCGAGCGTCGACCGGGCCGGCAGTAGCACGGCACTGCCCTTCACCACGATCGGGGCCGGCGTCGGCGGCACCGGCCCGGGGCCTTGTGCCTGCAACGCGACGGCGAACGACAGCGAGAGTGCTCCGACAAGGGACGTCGTCAGCGGGCAGCGCATCGGGTCTCCAGAGGGCGCGTCAGGGTATCACGGCGTCGCGATCGCGGGAGCGACGAGTCAAACGGGTTCGAGCGACGGCACCAGCGTGCGCAAGTCGACCGTGCGCCCTACCGCGACGCGCAGCCGCGCCAGGTATTCCCGCCGCGTCAGTTCGTGGACGCCGAGCGACCGCAGATGGTCCGTCGCGAACTGCACGTCGAGCAGTTCGACGCCCGCGGCGAACAGGGACCGCACGAGGGCGACGAGCGCGACCTTCGACATGTCCGTCTGCCGATGGAACATCGACTCGGCCGCGAACAGGCCGCCGATCTGCACGCCGTAGACGCCGCCGACCAGGGCGCCGTCCACGCGAACCTCGAGGGAGTGCGCGTGGCCGAGCCGGTGCAGTTCGTGGTAGGCGGCGATCATCTCCGGCACGATCCACGTGCCGGTCGCGCGGCTCTCGCCGCACGCGGTCATCACGCCGACGAAGTCGCCGTTCCAGTGCAGGCGGAAGCCGGGCTGCCGCAACCGGCGCGCGAGGCTGCGCGACACGTGCAAACGCTCGGGGTCGATCACCGCGCGCGGATCCGGACTCCACCACAAGGGCACTTCGCCTTCGCCGAACCACGGGAAGATGCCGGCGCGGTAGGCGGCCAGCAGCGTTGCCGGCCGCAGGTCGCCGCCGATCGCCACCAGGCCTTCGCCGTCGTAGGGCTCCGGGTCCGGGAAGATGGGCGTGCCGCGGATCGGCAGGACCACCGGCGTCGCTCGCCGGCGCTTCCCCATCAGCGCTCCTTCAGGCGTCGCAGCGTGGTGTTCTGTGCTTCCCGATCGCCGAGCTCGAGCAGTTCGATGTCGCCGTCGTCGAGCTGCCGGAAGTAGACGCGGAGCCCGAGCGAGGCGCGCAGGCTCCAGGTGTCCTGACCGCCGAGCTGCTTCACTTCGAGCCCCGGGTAGGCGTGGCCCTCGGTGCAGAACAGCAGGATCGCCTGGATCGCGCGTTCGATCGCCTTGCGGTCCTTGCCTTCGAGCGACTTGTAGAACGGGGCGGTGAAGCGCGGCAGGCGGAAGCGGCGGTCGTCCGGCGACGGCGTCGGCTCGGGTTGCGGCTTCCGGCGGCGCTTGCCCTTCGGCAGCAGCGCTTCGAGCTCGGCGACCTCGCCTTCGAGCTCCCGCAGACGCGACTGGTTGTGCGCGAGCTGGCGGCGCAGCGCCTGGTCGGCGGCGTGGAAGCCCTCGCGCTCGTTCTCGAGGTCGTGCACCCGGCGCTCGAGGGCCCGATCGTCACGCGATGAGTCGCCGCGCGCCGGCAGTCGGGCAGCGGCGAGTTCGGCCCGCATCGCCGCGAGCCGTTGCTCGGCAGTCTGCAGGCGCTGGGCAAGGTCGGCTTCGCGTTCGCGGGCGCGGGCCAACGACTCGCGGCCACGTTCGATCTCGTCGCGGGTGCGCGTGAGTTCGGCGTCGCGGAGCGCGGCGAGCGGATCGGGCACCGCCGCGGCCGCCGCGCCACCGCCGTCGGCTGGCTCGGTCTCGGCAGGAGCGGGCTGCAGCAGCAGTTCGAGCACCCGGTCGAGCACCTTCGCGTCGCGTTGTTCGGCCAGCAACGACGCCAGCACGGGCGCCGGCGCCTTGTCGATGCGGAAGCCCTTCGGCGACAGCCCCAGCTCGCGGGCGAGGTCGCGCAGCGCGCGAACTGGTGCTACGAACTCGAGCAGCAGCGACAGCGGCAGGTCGGCGCCCTTGCCGAGCACGCGCTCGGCGAGCTTCTTCTTGGCGCGCGCGCGTTCGTCCATCGCAGACAATCTACAAGCAGCGCCGGCGCACGCCACGCACCGCGCTCGTCACCCACCGCCCGGGGCAACCGGCGCTGGATGCAACGGCGTGACCGGGTACTCGCCAAACCACCCACGGCTGTCCCACTCGCGCTCGATCGCCTCGCGCTCCTGCTGCGTCAGCGGCGGCGCATCGCACCACGCGCGATACACCCCCCACTCGACCACGTCGAACGGTGCGCCGACCAGCACGCCGACCTTCCACAGCACGAACGACGGGAACAGGAACACCGACAACGGATCGCGGGTGTCGCGCGGCAGCGAGCGGTAGTAGACCCACGCCGGCACGAACGCAGCGACGTCGATCGGCACGCCGATGATGAACCCGGCAGTGCCGCCGAGCGTGGCTGGCAGCCGCGTGAACCACGTGCGACCGCCACGGTCGTCGACCAACGAGTCGGCGTAGCGCACGACCGGCGTGCAGCCGACCAGCCACAGACAGGCGCCGGCGAGCCAGATCCCGCGCGGCGCCCGCATCAGGCCTTGCGCGGTTCGCGCCGCGCGAACTTCATGACCTTGATCGACCACTTGTCGACCAGCTCCGGTGGCGGCGTCTTGAACTGGCCGAACCCACGCTCGTCGGTCGCGTTCACGATCTGCAGCTCCCGCAGCTTCCACACCGACTGCTGGGGCGGATCGCCTTTCCGACGCGCGCCGGATTCGCAGTTCCAGAGCACGGCCCAGACGAAGTCCATGCCGACGGTCAGGTCCTTGCGCAACCACGTGACGTCGACGACGTGGTCGGTCACCGGCTGCTTCGACGGCAGCACGAGCCGCTCTTCCTTGGGCTCGCTCGGCTGGAAGTCGGTGGTCTTGAGTCCCGCACCGGGGCCGCCGGCCGCGGCGAGGACCTGACCTTCGATGTAGGTGCGCGGGTCCTTGATCGCGTCGGAGGTGCTGCGCTTGTTCTGCACCACCACCTCGACCTTGCGCTGCAACGCGCCGATCTGCTCGATCAGGCCGCCGGACTTGGTCGCGTCGTGGATCGCCTTCTTGCACGCGGCGATCTCGTCGTTCTGCACCTTGACCAGCCATCCGCCGAGCGGCAGCACGACCAGCGACGCCAGCACGATTCCCTTGTAGAGGTCCATGTCGCGGAACGGGTTCATCGCCCTTCCTCCTTGCTGGCGAGGGCAGGCGCCCCGGCCCCCGCGTCGTTCTCTGGCGTTGGCAGGGGTGATGCCGGGGGCGTGCGCGTGGGCGCCATGCCGAGCGCGCCCGCGCCAGAACCCATGCCGAACGGCGCGAACACTTCCTTGATCGGCAGCGTGACGCGGAAGTAGGCGCCCGGCACGCCCGATTCGGCGATGTCCTTGAAGGTGTCCTCGTCCTTGCGCTCGTCGCTGCGCTTGGGCGGTTCGAACGGCGAGTCGGCGCGCGCGAACTCGGCGTCGATCGCGCGCTGCAGCTGCTGGCGTCGGCTGCGGAAGTCCTCGCCGCGGAAGGCGATCGTGAACTCGAGGCGGCGCGCCCCGGTCTTCATGTTGAGATCGATGCGCGTCACCAGGAAGCGACCGAGCTCGGGCTCGACCATGCGCATCAGCTCGGACCACCGCGTCAGTACCGCGAGGCCCGACTCGATCGAAACGTCCTCGAAGACGCCCGAGTCCTTCTGCTTCTGGTTGGCGACGGCCTTGACCCGGTCGTGCACGATGCCCAGGCGCTGGTGCACGGGCGCAGCGATGAGTTCGGCGAGCAGGTCCTTGTTGGTGTAGTCCTTGCCCTTCTGTTGGGTGAGGCGGAACTGGTCGTCCCGTGCGAACCACCCGGTCCCGAACACCGAGTTGAGCAAGCCGTAGAACACCGGCGGGTCCTTCGGCTTGTCCTTGTTGATGTAGGTGCGGCCGATCTGGAACTCGAGGTTCGTGAGCTCGAAGTGTTTCTTGTTCCAGTGCACGAACAGCGCGAGCATCGCCACCATGCAGGCGATCGCGAGCGGGAACTTCACGCGCTCGAAGCCGCGCGCTTGCACCAGGTCTTCCTGCAGCAACTGGAAACCCTCGGGGCCGCCGAGGCGCGCCAGCGCCAGGCCGAGCGCCGTCGCGAGGCGGTGCCCGTGCTCCGCGACCTGCTCTGGCGTGAGGTCGTGTTGCAGGCGACCGAGCACGTCGAGTTCCTTGCACTCGACGCCGAACACCGCCGCCAGCATCTCGGCAGTGCCGGGATTGCGTGACGCGCCGCCCGTCACGAACACGGAGCCGAGACGCGGCTGCTTGCCGGACGCGGTCAGGAAGCGTGTGAGTTCGCGCGCGAGCCGCTGCAGGTAGGCGGTGTGCGCCGATTCGACGTCGCCGTGAGGAACCACGACGGCGCGCGGCGGCGCTGTCGGCGCACCCTCGACCGGCGCGGCGCCCTCGGGTGCCGGCAGCGCGGCGGCCACTTCGAGCCGCTGGTCGGCGCCGGTCGCCAGGCACTTGCGCACGACGTCACGCGCGTTGGCCGCATCGAGTCCGTGGCGGCGCGCGATTTCTTCGGCGACGACGCCGTCGCCGAGCCGCAGGGCGCGCATCTCGACGAGTTGCTCGCCCTCGACGAGCAGCACGCGCACGCTGCGGGCGCCGATGTCGACGACCGCGGTCACCGGCGGCGGTGCGTCCGGCGGCGCCGGGGCAGCGGCGGCGAAGGCCCCCGCCCAGTGCGCGACGCGCCAGAGCGCCATGGTGTCCAGGTCGATCCGATCGGGCTCGACCTTGTGCGCCGCGAGCGCACCGAGCACCGCCCGCAGGCCGGGCTTGGGCACCGACGCCACGAGGATGCGCGTGCCGCCCGACTGGCCCGCCCCGATCTCGTGGAAGTCGACGACCATGTCGTCGATCGACTGGCTCTGGATCTCGCCTTCGATCTCGGACTTGACGACCTTGCGGATCGCGTCCTGGCCCTTGAACGGCAGCTCGAGCATGCGCAGCACCGCCTCGCGGCACGGGTGGCCGAGCACACACTCACCGCGCATGCCTTCGCTGCGGGCCTGTTCGACGGCCGCGGCGATCGCTTCGACGCGCGTCGAGCCTTCGGCCGTAGGCGCCCCGGCCGGCACCACGTGCAGCGCGAGCAGCCGCGTCTTCTTGTAGCTGCCGTCCACCTCGACGACCTTCACTGCCTGGTCGCCGGGATCGATGCCGATGCTCCTCACCATGCTTTCACCTGTCGGGTCGCCGCGTGGGGTCGCGCGCGGCGGTCGCGATCAACGTTCTTTGGTCGGTTCCGCGGTCAGGCCCTGCGGCCGGCTGTCGCGGTCGTAACGGGCCCGCTGCTCGTCGTCGAGCACGGCCCGCACGTATTGTTCGGTGCGCCCACGCAGGTCCAGCAGCCGCCGCATCACGTCGGGCGGTAGCTCGCTCACCTGCGCGCTCTTGAGGATGTCGATCTCCTTCTCGCGGGCATTCTGCAGCACGGCGCGCAGTCGCCACTGTTGCGCGTTGTCGAGGCCGTAGCGTTCGATCACGTCGGCGGCGTAGGCGACTTCCTCGGGCGGAGAACTGCTGCCATGGGCGTGCGCGCTGCCGATCCAGCCGACGACCGCGCCCGCGGCGAAGCTGCCGCAGGCCACGGCGATGATCCATACGCGAAGCGACGCCACGGCCGCTCAGCGACCCGTTTGGGTCTCCGGGGCCGGCGGCGGCACGCGCCCGGCGCGCACTTCGGCGTCGAGCCGTTCGATCTCCCGCTGCACGGCGGCCGAATCCGCCTCCATCACGCCCGGGGCCTCGCGGCGCACCAGGCCCGATTGCCAGACCAGACCGAGCGCGGCGAGCACCACGGCCGCCATCAGGATGCGGCGGCACCAGGTGATCGCGCCGGCGACGTGGTCGGCTTGCTCGAGCTGCTGTCGGGTCGGCAGCTGCCGCACCGCGGCCAACAAGCCGGCGGTGAACCCCGGCGACGGCCGGCGTTCGGCGCCGCGCGCTGCGCGCAGCAGATCGCTCGTCGAGCGTTGTTCGGCGGCGCGGCGCGCCAGTTCGGGTTCGGCGGCGAGACGCGCGCGGAAGGCGGTGTCCGCCGCGGCGTCCAGCGCGCCATCGACGTGGCGCTGCACGAGAAGCAAATCGTGTTGGGACAGGGTCATCGGCTGCCTCCGCGGCCGGACGAAGGCTCGCCCGTCGGCAACAGTTCGGGGTGAAGGCGCTCGAGCGCTTCCTTGAAGCGCTGGCGGGCGCGGAACAGGCGCGACTCGACGGTGCCCATCTGGATCTGCAGCACGGCGGCGATCTCGGTGTAGGACAGGTCCTCGAACTCACGCAGCACCAGCACGGTGCGGAACTTCTCCGGCAGCGAGTCGACGATCTGGCGCGTCACCGCGGCGAGTTCCGCGGCGACCAGCGGCGCCTCGGGCGCCTGGTCGGGTTCGGTGCCGAGATCGAGGGCGTCGTCGTCACCGACCAGCCGCAGCCGGCGATGGCTCGCGCGCGACAGGTGGTCGGTCGCGGCGTTGACCGCGATGCGGTAGAGCCAAGTGTAGAAGGCCGACTCGCCCTGGAACGTGTGCAGCTTGCGGAAGACCTTCAGGAAGACATCCTGCAGCAGGTCCTCGCACTCGACCGGATCGCGGCAGTAGCGGCCGAGCAGCCGGAACACGCGGTCCTTGTAGCGATCGACCAGCGCGGCGAACGCCGACTCGCTGCCCTCGATGGCCGCGGCGATCAGGTCGCGATCGGAGTTCTCGGTGCGATGTTGCAAGGCGAACACGGGGCGTTGGAGGGGGCGCACGGGCCTTTCTTCCCGGCAGCCGCGACTTGCCGGCTCACCCGAGCAGGTGGCCCAACTTGTCGCGTTTCGTCTCCAAGTACTTCTGGTTGTGCTGGTTGGGTGTGACGACCAAGGGGACCTGGGCGACCACTTCGAGACCGTAGCCCTGCAGCCCGGCCAGCTTCTTCGGGTTGTTGGTCAGCACCCGCATCCTGCGCACGCCGAGGTCGTGCAGGATCTGCGCGCCGGTCCCGAACTCACGTTCGTCCGCGCGGAACCCGAGATGGGTGTTGGCCTCGACGGTGTCCATGCCGCCGTCCTGAAGGGCGTAGGCCCGCAGCTTGTTGGCGAGCCCGATGCCACGGCCCTCCTGGCTGATGTAGAGCACGATGCCCCGGCCTTCCGCCTGCACCCGCTGCATCGCCAGCTGCAACTGCGGTCCGCAGTCGCAGCGCAGCGAACCGAACGCGTCGCCGGTCAGGCACTGGCTGTGCACGCGGACGAGCACCGGCTCGTCGATCGGCGGGAAGCGCTGGCCCTCGCCGACGCGCGGGATGCCGACCGTCAGGGCCATGTGCGTGCGGCCGTCGACGAGGCTGTGGTAGGTGTGGCACTCGAACTCGCCGTGAGCCGTGGGCATGCGGGCGACGGCGACACGTTCGATCATGCGCTCGCGGCGACGGCGGTACTCGACGAGGTCGGCGATGCAGCCCAGCTTGAAGCCGTGCCGCTGGCAGAAGTCGATCAGTTCGGGCACGCGCGCCATCTCGCCATCGGGGCGCACGACTTCGCAGATCACGCCCGCAGGCTGCAGCCCGGCGATGCGGCAGAGATCGACGATCGCTTCGGTGTGGCCCGAACGCACGAGCACGCCGCCCTCGCGCGCCCGCAGCGGGAACACGTGGCCCGGGCGTGCCAGGTCTTCGGGCCGTGAGTCGGGCGCGACGGCAACCTGGACCGTGCGCGCGCGGTCCTTCGCCGAGATGCCCGTCGTCACGCCCTGCGCGGCGCCGATCGACACCGTGAACGCCGTGCCGTAGCGCGACTTGTTCTCGGCGACCATCATCGGCAACTGCAGCCGGTCGCAGATCGGCGCGTCGAGCGCGAGGCAGATCAGGCCGCAGGCCTCGCGCGACAGCAGGGTGATGAGTTCAGGCGTCGCGAACTGCGCCGCGAAACAGAGGTCGCCCTCGTTCTCGCGGCCAGGGTCGTCGACCAGGACGATCGGTCGGCCGGCCTTCAGTTCGTCGAGCAGTTCGGGGATCGGTGCGAACGTCATTGCGGACAAGGCGCCCAGTCTACCCCTTCGACCGCGCGGGTTCGCCACGGCGGTCGTCTCGGTGCCGCCGGCGCAGCGTCCGGTGGCACGGCGCTCTGGCGCCACCGCGTCCGCATGGTGGCCTTTGGTTTCAGCGTCGCCGCCGCCGTGGCCGAAGCCGGACGCGTCCGAGTTCGCACACCAGGGACGGGAGCATCGGGGATGAAACGGATCTGGCTCGAAACCACCTGCGCGCTGGCCGCCGCCGTGCTGCTGGTCTCGCTGCACCATCAGGTCACGCACCTGCGGTCGCAGCAACAGGACACCGCCGCGATCGAGCGCCGGGTCGACCGCGCCGTCGCCGCCGCCGGCCTCGCCGACACGATGCGCGACCTCGAACGGGTGCGCGGTTCGGTCGAACAGGCCGTTGCCCGCATGCAGCAGTTGGAGGCCCAACTGCGCGTCGCGGCCACCGGCTCGCAACAGGCCAACGCGATCGCGACCGAACTCGAACGAGCCAAGACCGACGTCGCGAGGTTCCGCGATCAGGTGTCGACGGACGTCGAGCGGACCAAGGCGCTGGTCGACGCCTACATTCGCGAAGTGCGCGCGAAGGAAGAGGACGCCGCGCATCGGCTGACGCAGACGCAGGGCGCGATCGACAAGCTGGCGCGAGCCGTCTACCGCGACCCCGACCAGCTCACGCGATCGATGCTGCTGCCGACGGTCCAGCTCAACGGTGACGACACGGTCGGTTCGGGGACCATCGTGTTCTCCGGCCGCAATGCGCGCGCCGCGGACGCCGTCGAGACCTACGCGCTCACCTCGTACCACGTCGTGCGCAACATCCTGGCCGACACACCGCGCGCCGCCGGCGACGGCTTCGACGTGACGATCTACCTGCCCACCGAGCGCCTGGTGGTGAAGGGCCGCATGGTCGCGAGCCAGCAGAAGATCGACGCCGCGTTGGTTCGGCTGTCGACCGACCGCGAACTGCCGTTCGTGGCCGGCGTGCTGCCGCGGGACGCCATCGACGCGGTCAAGGTCTGGGATCCGGTCTGCGCGGTCGGCTGTCCGCTCGGCAACGACCCGGTGCCGAGCCACGGCGAGGTCAGCTCGCTCAAGAACGAGCTCAACGGCGCGAACTACTGGATGGTCAACGCGCCGACCTACTTCGGCAACAGCGGCGGCGGCATCTACCGCGCCGACACGCACGAACTGATCGGCGTCTTCAGCAAGATCTACACGCACGGCAAGGGCACGCCGGTGGTCGTGCCGCACATGGGGCTGTGCACGCCGATCCGCGCGATCCACGACTGGCTCACCGAGGAACGGCTCGAGCACCTGCTGCAGCCGCGGCCGGCACCCGCGCTCGCGACGCCGCCGAAGTAACGGCGACGGTCAGCGGCGGCGGCGCAGCCGGCGGGCGCTACGTCGCAGCTCGGCGCTGTCGACGCCGTTCCGCTTGCAGGCATCGAGCACGAGGCGTGCGTCGTCGATGCGATCGAGGCGCTCCAGGTAGCGCACGCGCGCCGCGAGCAGCCGCGCATCGCGCGGCCGGACGGCCAGCGCCTCATCGATCAGCTCGAGCGCGCGTTTGGGATTGCGCCGGCGATCGAACCCCTCGGCCATGGCGAACAGCACTTCGGGCTGCTCCGGCGAGATCTCCAGCGCCGCCGCCAGCAGATCGAGCGCCTCGTCGTCCTGGCGCATGCGCATCTTCGCCAACGCCGAGTAGAAGAGCGCCGGCCAGAACTCCGGCTGCAGGTGCAGCCACAGGCGAAACTCGGCGAGCGCGCGCACGGGACGGCGCCCCGAAACCGCGATCTGCGCAGCCCGCGCGAAGCGGCTCTCGAAGTCGGCGATGTCGATCTGCAGCATCGCCCGCACGCACTGGTCGCGAAGCTCGAAGTCGACGACCGCGCGCAGCCCGCCGACCAGCTCGCCGCGCGCGGCGGCGCGTTCGCCGAGGGTCTGCAGGCACAGCCCGAGCATCACGCGGTCCTCGCCGCCGAGCAGTCGGCACAACGCGATCAGGGCGTCACGCACGGCTGCCGGCGAACTCCGGCGACCGAGCTGCGCGTGCAGGCACTCGAGCAAGGCGCTGCCGCCCCGACCGCCGTCGTCCCATTCGCCAGGCCGGCTCGCCCGCTCGCGCAGGCGCCGCAGTCCGTCGATCGTCGACGCCCAGGCATCGGCTTCGCGACCCTCGGCGAAGCTGAGTTGCGCCAGGTGCGAGCAGAAGTCCGGATGTCCGTCGATGTCGATGCCGCGCTGCCAGAGGTCGCGCGCCGCGCCGCGTTCGCCGCGCCGCGCCATCAGGATGCCGAGGTTCTCGAGGCCGCGCGGCGGCGGCGGATCGAGCCGCGTCGCGTGCCGCAGCCAGCACAACGCGCGGTCGTCGTCGCCGAGGTCGGTGAGCTGCTCGGCAATCGCGACGCATGCCTCGCCGTCCGCCGGGTGCGCCGCGTAGCAGCGGTCCAGGAACCGCTGCACGTGGTCGACTTGGAGGCGATCGCCCTGCAGGCCGAGCGCGGCGGTGGCGTTCGCGAAGCGCAGCGCCAACCCGAACCCGGGATCGAGCGTGAGCGCCTCCGCGAACGGCTGCACGAGCGACTCGCGGTCGTCGGGCACCGCGATGTCGAGTTCGCCGCTCAGCAGCTTCTCGCCGTCGAGCCCGCGCAGGAAGCACGCGAACGCCTTGCCGTTGCGCGTCAGCAGACCACGCGGCGGCTCGCGGAAATCGAGCTGCAGCAGGCGCGCGAGATGGCGCACCATGCGCAACAACCCGGGCACCGGATCGTCGAGAGGGATCGTCCCACCGACCTTCGCCGTGACCACGTCGTCGTCCTCGGCACCATGCGCGACGAATTCGAGGCGCAGACCGCCGTCGACCGGCGCGATCTCCCCCACGACGACCGCGGCGGCCTCGAAGTCCGGCGGCAGCATCGCGAACGCTTCCTCGCGCTCGGGCACTTCGTCGATGCGCATCCAGCCGACCGGCCCACCGTCGACCACGCTCTGCAGTTCGAGCATCGCCGTCGGTTCGCTGGTGCCTTCGTTGAGCACCTGGTGGCAGAAGTCCGGGATGCGGCGCGCGAACACCGCCGCGTCGAGCGCGCCCCAGTCGCCCGGGCGCACGGCCAGGGGCAGGAACATCGCTCGGGTGTCCGGCGGGTCGGAATCGCGGCGGCGGGCGGCCATGGGTTCAACCGGGCGGCCACGCGAGCGCGCGGCCGGCGAGCACGTGGACGTGGAGATGGAACACGGTCTGGCCCGCGCCGGCACCGTCGTTGACGACGAGCCGGGCATCGGCGTGGCCGAGTTTGGCCGCGAGTTCGCGGCCGGTCCGCAACAAGTGCCCGAGCATCTGCGTGTCCGCCGCCGTGCACTCGGCGAGGCGCGCCACCGGGCGTTTCGGGATCACCAGCAGGTGCAACGGGGCCTGCGGCGCGATGTCACGGAACGCCACGCAGTGTTCGTCCTCGTGCAGCAGCGGCGTCGGCAGTTCCCGACGCAGGACGCGGGCGAAGACGTTGGTCGGGTCGTAGGGCAACGGTGCGGGTCGGACAGCCGGGGACCTGGGGACAGGCCGAAGGTAAGGCCAGAAACGCCGGGCTCAAGCCCTCCGTCGAGAAGATCCCCCGCGGCTGCTACGGTGCCCGGCGTGCCCACTTCGCAGCGCGCCTTCGTGCTCGGGATCGCCGGCGGCTCCGGCAGCGGCAAGACGTCGCTGACGCGGGCCCTCGCCGGGCGCCTGGGCCCCGGCGAGTGCGCGGTGATCGACCACGACTCGTACTACCGCGACCTCGCGTTCCTGCCGTTGGCGGAGCGCGCCGAGGCGAACTTCGACCATCCCGAGAGCCTGGAGAGCGAACTGCTCGCCAGGCACCTCGACGAGCTGCGCGCAGGGCGGCCGATCGAGCGACCGTGCTACGACTTCACGACCCACACGCGCACGCGCCTGACGCAGCGCATCGAGCCGCGCCCGGTGATCGTCTGCGAGGGCATCCTGCTGCTGGCCGCGCCGGAGTTGCGCGAGTCGTTCGACTTGCGCATCTACATCGACACGCCGGCCGACGTTCGCGTGCTGCGGCGCATGCAGCGCGATCTCGTCGAACGTGGCCGCGACGTCACCTCAGTCGTCCACCAGTACCTCGAGACGGTCCGACCGATGCACGAGCGCTTCGTCGAACCGGCGCGCGCGACGGCCGACCTGGTGCTCGGCTGGCCGCACACGCTCGAACAGCAGGCCGCCGCGATCGTGGCGGCCTGGCGCGAACGCCGACCGGGCTGACGTTCAGCGAACGCGCAGACCGGGCAGCAGCGCGTGCACCTTCATGCGGCCGTCGCCGGCCAGCGCTTCGTGCAACAGGCCCGCGACTTCGCCGAGATTGCCGCAGCGCGCGAGCACGGCGCGCAGCAGGCCCTGGTCGACACCGCTCGCAGCGGCCGACTCGAACAACGACGAGAAGATCGAGTCGGCGAAGTTCTTCGGCTCCGGCACGTGCGTCACCTCGACGTCGGCGGCGAGGCCCGCCTCCGTCCGCACCATCGCGATCGCATCGTCGAGGCCGCCGATCGAATCGACGAGCCCGTTGGCGACGCCCTGCTGCCCCGACCACACGCGGCCGCCGGCGATCGCGTCGACGGCCTCCTTGCTCATGCGCCGCGACGTCGCGACATGCCCAAGGAACCGATCGTAGATGTCGTCGACGAGGCCCTGCATGCGCCCACGCGCCTCGTCGCTCCACGGCCGGTCCGTCGCGTCCATCAGCGGGCCGTCGTCGAGCCGCACGATCTCGGTGTGCACGCCGAGTCGCCGCATCAGGGCGCCGGTCTGGAAGCGCATGCCGAACACGCCGATCGAACCGGTGATCGTGCCGACCTCGGCGAGGATCGGCCGGCCGATCGTGGTGATCCAGTAGCCGCCCGACGCCGCGAGATCGCCCATCGAGAACACCACCGGCTTCTTCGCCGCCAGCCGCGCGAGCCCCTGCCGGATCGCCTCGCTCGCGGTCGCCGAGCCGCCCGGCGAGTTGATGCGCACGACGACGCCCTTCACCTGGTCGTTCGCGGCCAGCTCGTCGAGCTTCTTGACCGCCGGACCGCTGACCATGCTGCCGGCCGACGGCTTCTCGCCGTCGACGATCTGTCCGGCGAGGTGCATCACGACGACCATCGGGTCCTCGATCTCCTCCTCCTTCTTCTGCCGGAACATGTTCGTGACGATCGACATGATGTCGCGGCTCTGCGCCTTCTTCTTCGGCGCGGCGTCGACCAGTTCGAAGTCGTCCGAGCCCTTCACCAGCGCGATCGCGCGCTGCGGACCGCTCCACGGCACCAGCTTGTCGACGAGCCCCTTCGCGAGCGCTTCCTTGGCCGCGAACACCCGCTGTGCCTGGAACGCCCGCACGTCCTTCGCCTCGAGCTTGCGTCCCGTCGCGATGCGGCGAACGACGTCGTCGTTCATCGACTGCAGCATCGCCTCGTAGTGCTCACGCAGGTGCGGGCTCATCGCCGACAACATGTAGGGCTCGACGGCGCCCTTGAACGCGCCGACGCGCGTCACCTCGACCTGCACACCGAGCAGATCGAGCGCGTCCTTGAAGTGCATCACCTGCATCGCCGGCGACCGCAGATCGAGCGCGCCCATGTCGGCGAGCAGGATCTGGTCGCACTGCGCCGCGACCTGGTAGGTCCCGATGTCCGCGTTCTCGAGGTAGCAGACGATGCGCTTGCCGGCCGCGCGCACGCGCGCGAGCGCACGTTCGAGCTCACGCAGCTGCGGCAGGTTGAACGAAGCGCCCCCGGTCAGGTCGAGCAAGACCTCGGCCTCGGGCAGCTTCGCGAGCCCTTCGATCGACGCCAGGAACGGGAAGAAGGGCTTGGGCGGAGCACCACCGCCGCCGAGCAGCAGGCTGGTCGGGTCGAAACCGGCCTCCGCGAGGTCGGCGTAACGGCCGGACGGCTTCAGGAACGGCAGGCGCGGCTTGTCGGGCTGCTTCGCTTCGGCGGCGACCGCGGTCTCCTTCGTGGTCTCCTCCTGCGCGGGCAGGGACGACAGCAGCAGTCCGGCGACGAGGGCGAGTGACGGACGAACGCGGAATGGCGACAGGCGCATGGGGTTCGGCAGCGTAACGGGGCGGTTCGGGAAAGAGGCGCGACCGTGGCCGGTCGGCGGATGCGCCTGTCGGATCTACCTCGACGAGCACGTTGGTTCGACGCGGCGGGCCGCTACGTTGCCCGGCGCACGCGCCCGTAGCTCAGTTGGATAGAGCACTGGTTTCCTAAACCGGAGGTCACAGGTTCGACTCCTGTCGGGCGTGCCAATCGCGGCGCGAAGCGCCGCGAAGGCAAGCCCGGCAGGCCTCGGGTGTGGCGCCCCCCTCGCGGCTGCGCCGCGCGGGCGGCTTCAACGGCGACTCCATGGAAGCCGTCGGTGCCGGAACGCCCTCGCTTGCTGGCAGAGGACCTGCACCGCCAGTCGCCGCCGCGGCGTTCGTCAGAACTCGATTTCGAGCGTCTGCCCGGCGACGACTTCGACCGTGCGCTTCATCTCGGGCTCGCCGTCGCGGCGCATGCCCTGCACCTCGATCTGCCAGGTGCCCGGGCGCAGCCCGTCGAGCGTGCCCTTGCCGCGGCGCAGCATCTGCACGACCGGCGGCACCGAGTCGCCTTCGCCGACGAACCGCGCCGCGACCCCGGCGAACGGCGCATCCCCGGCGACCGTGACCTTCACCTTGCCGGCGGCGAGCAGGCGCAGTTCCGGTGCCGCAGTCGTCGTCCCGCGCGTCGCGGTGACCTTGACCGAGCTGGACGCGAAGCCCTTCGCGGTCGCCGACACCACGAGTTCGACGTCCGGGTCGACGCCGCGCAGTTCGAAGACGCCGGCGGCGTCGGTCTTGAGCGACGAGCCGCCGCCGAGGCCGAGCCCGGGCATCATGCCCTCGACCGCATCGGTGATCTGCTCGCGTTCGCCATCACCGCTCGGCCGGAGCACCCGCACCCGCACCCGCGCCCCGTCGACCGGCTTGCCCGCCGGATCGAGCACGGCGCCGCGCACGGTGGTCATGTCGAGTTCGATGTCGAACACGTTCTCGCCGTTGCGCAGCACGATCGCGGCGCGAGCCGGCATCGCGCGACCCTTGTGCGTGATCTGCAGACGGTGCTCGCCTTCGGGCAGCTCCTTCAGCTGGTAGGCGCCCTGGTCGTCCGTCTTGCCGTTGCGTGCGCCGGTGTTGCCGCCGCCGAAGTTCTCCATCATGGCGCCGATCATCGCATCGGGACCCTCCTGCTCGTCGGCGGCGCCAGGCCCTTCGCGGAACATCACGCGCGCGCCGGCGAGCGGCACGCCGTTCTCGCGCACGAAACCACGCAGCGTCGCCGTCGGCTGCTTGGTCAGCCGCAGCGACGCAGTGGCCTTGTCGACCACGGCAACGGACTGCCATCCCGCTTCGGCAGCCTGCTCGTCGCGTTCACGCATGCGCATCATCATCGCTGCCATGGCGCCGCCGGCTTCGCCGAGCCGGAACTCGTGCGAGCCCGGCGCGAGGTGTTCGAAGCGCACGACGCCCTGCGCGTCGGTCTTCTTGGTTGCCGACTCACCGCGACGCTCGACGACCGCGCCAGCGACCGGCTTGTCGGCGAGATCCGCGACGCGGACTTCGACGCTGCCACCGACCTGCAGGATCGCAGCGAACTCGCTCGGACCCTCACGGCCGAACTCGAGGGGCTCGCTGCGGTACGGCGCCCAACCCTTGGCGGAGACCACGACGCACCGCATGCCGCTCGCGATCCGGTTGATCCGGCACTTGCCGTTTCGATCGGTCCTGGCCTGCTGCGGTCCGCCGCCGCTCGCGCGATCCGTGAAGGCGGCGAACGGATTGGCGTCGCCCCGGTCGTCCGACTCGACGAGCCGCACGGTGGCGCCCGCGACGGGTTTCCCGTCGGCGGTCACCGTAACGTCGAGCGTCGGTTCGACGGCGAGTTCGATCGTGCCGAGATCGAGGCTGCCGTCCTTCGGGAGTTCGATGTCGCTGCGCTCGAAACGGGAATGGCCGACGGCTTCGACGACCAACGTCAGCTTCTGCCCCTTCTTGGGCCGCAGGTTCGCGACGGTGACGGCACCGTCCGGGTAGTGGCCCTGCCGCCGCTGCTGCGGCATGCCCGCCGCCATCATCGCGGCAAAGCCGTCGCCGCCGCGCAACTGGTCACGCACCCAGAGGCGCTCGACCGGGGTGCCGACACCGCTCGCGACGACGCGGAACGTGACGCTCACCCCCGGCTCGAAGCGCAGCTCGACGTTGCCGCCGGGCATCGCCTCGACGCGGGCGCTGCACGTCGCGTTGCCGGCGAACCCGAGGCCGGTGCGCGCGACCCAGACGCGGTAGGTGTCGCGCGACAGACCACGCAGCACGAACGCACCGTCGGCGGCGATCGTCGCCGTGCGCTCGCTGAGGCCCATGCCCATCTCGGACAGCATCTCGCTCATGTCGCCGAACATGCCCCCCATGCCGCCGAGCATGCCGCTCGGGTCGGCGGCCTCCGGGCGCGGCTTCTTCGCCGCCATCACCTGCAGGTCCTTCCACTGCGCCGGCAGGCCCGAGACCGTGCCGCGGATCTCGCCGCCGCGCTGCATGGTGACGAGCACGTCGCGCACTTCGCGGCCGGCTTCGACCTGCAGGGACGCGCTGCGCGCAGTCGGGTGGTCCGGGTGCCTGGCGCGCAATGCGAACTCGCCGGCGGCGATGTGCGCCAGTTCGAAGCGACCCTCGGCATCGGTCGTCGCCGACTCGCCGCCGCGCAGCGTTTCGACTTCACCCATGCCCGGCATCTCGACGTCCATGCCCCCGAGCATGCGCGTCTCCATCTCGTGGACGCGACTCACCTGGGCGCCGACGATCGGCGTGCCGTTCGGGTCGAGCACGCGCCCCGCGACGAACGCGCCGCGCTTCAAGGCCAGCGTGCCGATGTCGACGTCGTTCTTGACCGGCCGCTCGACGCGGCGGTCGAGGATCGCATGCCCACGAGCGAGCACGCGCAATCCGACGCCGCGCGACTCGCCGGGCGGATGCAGCCGGAAGCGCCCCTGCGCGTCGGTCGTCGCCGAGACGCGGGCTGCGAGCTGGGCCCGCACCTCGTCCATCATCGTGTTCGCATCGAAGTCCTCGAGTTCGTCGAAGTCGCCGAAGTCGAAGGTGTCGAAGTCCATCTCGCCGTTCGCGTTGGCGAAGCCGAAGCCGGGTGCGGCGTGCACGACGGCGCCGGCCACTGGCTGCCCCTCGGGCCCGACCACCTGTCCGGTCACAGCCGGCCGCTTGTCGTCGCCGGCGGCCGCCGCCGCCACCGCGGCTCGTTCCTCGGTGACCGTCGCCGTCGCCGGCACCACGCCTGCGGGCGGCGCATCCGACGTGGCCAAGGGGCCGCTGGCCGTGCCTGCGTCCGATGCGCCGGCCGTGGCCCCGGGCGGAGCCGGCAGTGCTGGCTGCCCGCCAGCGCTGGTCAGCTTCCAGAACACCGCGGCAGCGGCGACGACGAGAACGATGAGGCCGAGGGCGAGGGCGCGGTTCATGGGCAACGGGCAGCAGTCCGGGGTCGAGCGAAGGTAGCCGCTGTTACCGATTGCCGCGGCATCCTGTCGGACCAGATCGGACGACCTCGCCCTTGTCGCGTCGGGGAAGCGCGGGGACGGCGCCGCCCGGCGCCGATCAACTCCCGGCCGCAGCCTCCGGCGACCACCGCGCCAGGTACTGCTTCATGCGCAGCTTCTTCACCGTGTTGGCCGAGCTCATCCACCGCAGCACCCCGTGGATGGGGCGTTCTGGCGCCCATGGCCGGTCGTAGCGGCCGAACACCCACGAGATGCCGGTGTAGGAGTTCGGGTTGCGGCCATCGAGCGCGTAGCGGTTGTTGAGCTCGATCAAGAACGACCACGCCTGTTCGGGCGTGCGCGTCCACTCGAGCACCTTCTTGCCCCACAGCATGCGCAGATAGTTCTGCATCACGCCCGTCTCGCGCAGCTGCGACTGCGCCGCGTTCCACACCGGATCGTGCGTGCGGGACGCCGCGAACTCCTCGAGCGTGTAGACGTGCTCGCGCGGATCGTCGGCGTGCTTCTGCACGGTCGCCTTCGCCCACTCCGGCAACGACGCGAAGTCCTCGTAGTCGTCGCGCTGCCACGTGTAGTTGAAACCGAGTTCGCGCCAGGTGACGAGCTCGTCGAGGAACGCCTCGGCCGTCTCGCTCATGCCGAACCAACCGCGCTGGCCACTCTTCGTCGGCTTGATCCGGTCGCGCGACCAGCCTTCCTGCCTGGCCAGGCCGGCGAACACCTGATGCACGGACAGATGGCCGAAGTGCAGGAACGGCGACAACCCGCTCGCGCAGTCGGCGTCCGGTTCGCTGCGTTCCGCGCCGTAGCGCGCCAGCTTCGTGCGGAGGAACTCGCGCAGGGCAGCGCCCGCGGCGTTCGGGCCGCCGTGCACGGCGCCCGGCCCGACCGTGTGGTCGATCGACAGACGCGCGAGCGCTGCCGGCGCCGCTGCGAGCAGCGTCGGCGAGGCCGCGGGCCACTTCGTTGCGACGCCGCGCGGCAGCTCCGCCGCGCCGAGGTCGTAGCCGCGCAGCGGGTCGCCGGCCGGGAAGTCGCCGAGGTGCGCCGGCAGCGCCTGCTGCAGGAAGCGCCGCAGGTCGAACGCGCGTCCAAACACCTTGTCGCCGACGCGCATCGGCAGCAGTCCGTTGCCATCGACGGCCTCGAGCCGCACCGGCAGGGACTTCCCGGCAGCGGCGACCATGCGCGGCAGGAAGAAGCACGGGAAGTCATCGGTGACGACGGCGCACGCCTTCGCCGCCAGTGCCGCGAGCAGTCCCTTGCCGGCGCCGGCGACCGGCTCGACGTACGGCAGGTAGGTGACGCCCCGCGCCGCATGTTCGGCCGCGTTGTCGGCCATGCCCTGCAGCACGAACGTGTGCAGCCGGTCGCTCGCCCACCGGTAACCGCAGCGCAGCGCCTCGAGCACGAGCAGCGGGCGGCCGAGGCCGCGCGCGAGTTCGAGGCCGCGCTGCAGCGCGAAGTTCGCCTTGCTGCGCCGCGCCGCGATGCACCAGTACAGGACGTACGAGCCGTCGGCGCGCACGGGGCGGTCGTTGACGGCACGCAGGCGCACTTCGGGGACCTCGGCCATCGCGGGGAGTTCGCGCTATCCTCCGGCGCGGATGCAACGAGGCAACAAGCAGCTCCTGGTCGTCGGGGATCGAGTACTCGTGCAGCCCGAGAAGAGCGAGGGCATGACGAAAGTCGGCTTGTTCCTGCCCCCCGGCGTGATGGAGAAGGAGGAGGTCCGCGGCGGCCACATCGTCGCCGTCGGTCCCGGCCAGCCGCTGCCTCCGGCGCACGAAGAGCACGAGCCGTGGAAGGAGGGCTACAAGGCGCCGCGCTTCCTGCCGATGCAGGTGCAGCTCGGCGACTACGCGCTGTTCTTCCGCAAGGCGGCGATCGAGATCACGTTCGAGCAGGAGCAGTTCCTGGTCGTCCCGCACGGCGCGATCCTGGTGCTCGTGCGCGGCGACAAGGTCCCCGACCGCTTGCCGAAGGACCTGTGAGGCGCGGGGCGTCGCGTCGGCACGGGCCGACGCGGATCACCAGCGGATGCAGAAGTCGAGCGTGACCCGGTCCTTCCAGATGTCGTCGCCCGGGTCGGTCAGCGCGACCTCGTAGACGAGGCCGAGTTCGTACTTGGTGAGGATCTCGAAGCGCGCGCCGAAGCTCGCCCAGCAGACGAAGCTCGTGTCCGGCTGGGAACCGAGGTTGGTGTAGTCACCGCCGCCGATCGGCAGCGCCAGATCGCCGTCGCTCAGGTAGTGCAGACCGTGCAGCTCGAAGACCGGCGCGAACACGGCTTGTTCGCTCGGGTTCACGTCGATGTCGAAGTGCAGATCCCAGTGCAGCACCGTGTTGCCTTCGTCGCTGTCGGTCGGCACGCGCAGGGTCACGTTGCCGACCGCATGCACGTCGTCGAAGCCCTTGGCGAACGAAACGAACGGACTGACCTCGGCCGTCGAGCCGTTGATCACTCCGTAGAGCCGGTGCCCTTGCTCCGTCATCAACCGGATGCCCGGCGTCACGACGAGGTCCGCTTCACGATCGACGACGGCCACGTACTTGAAGCCCGCGGCGAGATCGTTCCATCCCTCATCCTCGCCGAGCAGCCCGGTCTCGATCTCGCTGTAGCCATCCTTGGTGGCGATCAGCGCCAGCCGTTCGCTCAGCGCGACACGCGCCTGCACTGCATAGACGGTGACGTTGCCGCCCTGCAGCACCGAGTTGCGCGAGAAGTAGTGCTTCAGCCACAGGGCGCGCACGCCCGTGTCGTTGAACGGCGATTCGAAGTAGAGCGGCTGGCCCACGGGTTCGTGGAACCGCTCGAAGCCACGCAGGCCGGTCAGGAACCCGCCGTTCGCGGGCGGGCTCGTGGCACCATCCTGGGCCGCCAGGGTAGCCGCGGCGAATGCGACTGCGGACGAGAAGCAGAACGCGAGTGAGGTGCTCGTCATGACGGAAGAACCGCCGCCGGTGGGAGCGAATTTCGGCGCCGCGCCGCCACCGCCGGGGTGCGCGCACTCAGCTCGCGGCGAGGGCCTGCACCACCGCTTCGGCGACGTGCGGCGGATCCTGCGCCGACGTGTCGACGACGACTTCGGCCTGGCGATACAGGCCTTCCCGCTGCGTCAGGATGCGGCGCAGATCGGCGAACGCCTGCGCGTTGTCGGCCATCGGCCGCGTGTCGCCCTGCGCCAGCACCCGCTGCCAGTGGTCCTGCGGCGCGGCGCGCAGCCAGACCGTGCGCGTGCGCGCGCGCAGCGCGGCGAAACTCTCGGCGTCGGTGACGATGCCGCCGCCGACCGCGATGACGCACGGAGCACCCGCGAGCAGGCGCTGCAGTTCGGCGCGCTCGGTCGTCCGGTAGTACGACTCGCCGTGCAGTTGGAAGATCTCGCCGATGCGCAGTCCGGACGCACGCTCGATGCAGGCGTCGAGTTCGACGAACGGCAATCCCAGGCGCTGGCCGAGCAGCGGCCCGACGGTGCTCTTGCCGGCACCTCGCAGCCCGAGCAGCGCCACGTGCCGGACCTCGGCTTCGCGCGCCGCGAACAACGCCACGACCTCGACACCGAACGCAGCCGCCAGCTCCTGCAGCCGCAGCACCGAGGGATTGGCGACGCCGGCCTCGACGTCGGCGAGGAACCGCAGGCTGATGCCGGTACGCGCGGCCAGTTCGGCGCGGCTCCAGCCGCACGCCTTGCGGCGGCCGCGCACGTTCCGCCCGAGCCGCGTCAGCAGTTCGTTGCGCTCGCTCAGAAGAAGTACCACTCGCACGACGCGGAGATCGTCGTGCCGGTCGTCGCACCGCCGAACAGGTGCACCTGGCCCTGCGGCGTGTGGAACTCCGCGGCCCCGGCGCGCGCGAAGTTCATCGCCGGCCCCGGCGAGAACGTGTTCGTGGTCGGCGAGAAGACCTCGGTGCTACCGAGCGGCGTCGGCGACAGCATCGATCCGCTGGCGCCGCCGGCAAGGACGACGTCGCCGTTCGCGAGTCGCCAGCCCTTGTGGTTGCCGCGCGCCGACGCCATCGAGCCGACCGTCGTCCAGGTGTTGGTCACGGCGTTGTAGATCTCCGCCGTCGCCGTCGGGTTGCCGGGATTCCACGGGATGATCGTGATGCCGGCGATGCCGCCGGCGAACAGCCAGCGATCGTTGCCGAGATCGACCGGGTCGATCAGCGACCGCGCGTTCGCCATCTGCGGCGCTGCCGCAACGGTGTTCGCGGCCGGGTCGTAGAGGTCGCACGAGCGCCGCACCGCCGGCACCCAGCCCAGGATGATGTTGGTGTCCCAACTGATGCCGCCGGCGAGCAGCACCTTGCCGTCGGGCCGCGTCACTGCCGCGTGGCCCGCACGCGGCGTCAGCAGGTTGGGGCCCGGCGTCCAGACGTTCGTGGCCGGGTCGTAGAGCTCGGTCGTCCTCACCGTCTGGTGGATCGGCTCGAGCTGCGTCGGCGTCACCGGCATCGCCTGGATGCCGCCGGTCACCAGCACCTTGCCGTTCGCGAGCAGCGTCGCGGTGTGGCCCATGCGCGGCGTGCCGAGCGAAGCCACCGACACGAACGTGTCGAGCACGGGATCGTAGACCTCGCACGACGCCTGCGGATCGTTGGTCGCATTGACACCGCCGACGAGCAGCCAGCGGCCGTCGGGCAACTGCGTCATCGAGTGCAGCGAGCGCGGGGCGTTCATCGCCGGTCCGGGCGAGAACGTGTCGGTCATCGGGTCGTAGACCTCGGTCGTCGACCACGCTTGTTGCGCGAGCAACTGGCCGCGCGCTCCGCCGACGAGCAGCCACTTGCGATCGAGGCGCGACGCCACCGTCGCGAACGCGCGGTCGTACTGCGAGTAGACGCCGCGGTGCCGGAACGTGCCCTTGTTGCCGAGGCGGACCACGTTCGCATTGCCGATGCGGTCGAGGATCGTCACCTGCAGCGACAGCGTGAACGCCTGCATGAAGAGGGGCAGGTCCTGGATCGACGCCGGCCCGGCGAGCGGGAACGAGAACCGGAAGTGGCCGTCGAGGTCGGCATTGCCCCACCAATAGGCATCCACCAGATCGAGGCCGATCGACACCGAGCGCGGGTCGTTCGGGTCGAACACCGAGCACGGCGTCGGTCCGGACGACGTCGACGGCACGACCAGGATGGGCTCGAACGGAACCAACGACGGCCAGGCATCGGTCGAGAGCAACCCCGGCAGCGAACCGCCGCGCACGTCGAGCTGCAGGTCCTGGGCGATGGCGGGGGCCAGCAGACAGCCGGCGACACCGAACGAGAGGGTGGCAATGCGCATGGTGGCCTCGGGGCCGGGATCATGCGCGATCGGCACGAACTTGCCGAGCGGGTAGCGGCCACGGCGCTGTCTTGACACCGGTTGCGCACCACGACTACACCGCAAAGGCGGCGACCCTCTCGCCGCTCCCAAGGCCCTTCCCGTGCCCATCTACACCAAGACCGGCGATGACGGCGACACCGGCCTGTTCGGCAACCACCGCGTGCCGAAGGACGACCCGCGCATCGAGGCCTACGGCACGATCGACGAGCTGAACTCCTTCGTGGGGCTGCTGCGGAGTGAACGGCTCGACGCCGAATTCGACCGGCAGCTGAAGGCGATCCAGGACGCGCTGTTCGACATCGGCGCCGACCTCGCCACGGCCGGCGGCAAGGCCAGCCTGCCACGGGTCGTCGCCGCGATCCCCGAGCTCGAGCAGTGGATCGACCGGTCCGAGGCCGAGCTGCCGCCTCTGCGCACCTTCGTGCTACCGGGCGGTTCCCGGATCGCGAGCCTGTTGCACGTGCTGCGCACCGTCGTGCGACGCGCGGAACGCCGCTACTGGACGCTGGCACGCACGGTCGGCAGCGATCCCGCCGTCGCCATCCCGCGGCCGATCGGCGTCTGGCTGAACCGCCTGTCGGACCTGTTCTTCTCGTGGGCGCGGCGCGCGAATCGACGCGCCGGCGTCGGCGACGTGCCGTGGGCACGCCCGGGAACGAGCGGTCCGAGCTGAGCCAGGTCTCGCGCGGCTCAGCCCGCTCGGAAACGACGCAGCGGGGCGCCGGGCGCCAGTCCGCATGCGCCCGCCCCCGCGGGGCGTCGGGTCAGCTCAGACGGGCCCGGCGGCGGTCCGCCCGAGGCGGCATGCCCGGCGCAACCACATCATCGCGCGCTCGACTTCGCGCGGACCGGTGACCGGGATCTCGACGAACTCGCGCGAGTGCGGATCGCCGTCGTCGGGCATCCTCTTGGCGCCAAGGATCTTGAGCGCTTCGGTCACCTGCGGCGGCGCCAACTTCACGACGACGCCCTTCTTGCCGAGGTAGGCGAACACCTGGCCGCGAACGAGGAAGCAGTCCTTTCCGTCCCGCTTCTCCCGCGCAACATCCTTCCAAGCGCAAAGCCGTTCGACAATCGTGGCGAGTGGATCCATGGGGGCGAGCACTATACCGACGCGGCCAGGGGCCGGGCAACCATGGACTGGGAACAGCCGCCCCGCCGCGCCGATTCAGCGCCGCGAGAACATGTTCTTGGTCACCAGCCACACCATCGCCGGGTACTCGTCGAGCCGGCGGCGCAGGTACTGGATCGCCATGTCCCAACCGAGCGCAAACGGCACGTACAGCCGCGCCGTGATGCCCTGGCGCCGCAGGTCGGCGAGGAAGCGTTCGCGCGGCACGCCGTAGAGCATCTGGATTTCGTAGCGGTCCTTGCCGACGCCGGTTCGCGGCACGACCTGTTCGATGAACCGCCGGACGTAGACGTCGTCGTGCGTGGCGAACTCGACGTAGTGGCCGGCGCGCAGCAGTTTCTCGGCGTAGGCCAGCATGCGGTCCTTCATCGCCGGCTTGTCGGTCAGGGCCACGTCCCCGGGTTCGCGGTAGATGCCGATCACCAGCCGCACCCGGATGCCCGGCGGCAGCGCTGCCAGATCCTGCTCGGTCCGATGCAGGCGCGTCTGCAGCACGGCGCCGACGTGGCGCATGCCGCGTCCCGCCATTTCGCGCAGCGTCGCCAACGTGAAGTCGGTCCAGTGCCGACTCTCCATGTCGATGGACAAGCCGACCCCGGCCTGCTGCGCGCGCTCGGCGATGCGCAGCATCGCTTCGCGAGAACCGGCAGCGTCGCCGCCGTGCTGCAACGGGCTCGTCGTGTAGGACGACGGCTTCAGCGACAACGTCGGTCGCCGATTCGCCGGCAGCCCGCACGCGGCGACGGCGTCGACCATGCGCAGGTAGGTGTCGAGGTTGCGCTGCGCCTGCTCGGGCGTGCGGATGTCCTCGGCCAGCAGATCGAGCGTCGACAGCAGGCCCCGTTCGGCGTCGAGCTTCTTCACCGCGCCCATCGCCTTGTCGAGCGAGTCCCCCGCGACGTAGGGGCTGGCGAAGAACCGCACCAGGAAGGCAGGGATGAGGCGGATCAGCGGGTTCACGACGGGGCGCGGATCATGCCGACGCCCCGGCAGAACGCCAAACGGCGATGAATGGCTGCATCCTGCTTGCGGGGTCCAGCGAAGGTCCGCACACTCTTCGCCCCCAACCAGACCCCTCATGCCCCAAGCTGCCCCGAAGCCCGGATCCCATCGTTTCTCCTTCTACCGCGCGGGAGGTGTCGACCAGGTCCGCCTGGACACCGGCGCCGACATCTTCGCGCTCGACCAGCTCGACCAGAAGCTCTGGGTGGCGCTGAGTTGCCCCGTGAAGGGTCTCGAGATCGACGAACGCACGCTGCAGCTGCTCGACAGCGACAACGACGCCCACGTGCGGCCGCCGGAGCTCGTGGCGGCGGTCGCCTGGCTGCGCGACGTTCTCACCAACGCCGACGCCCTGGCGAAGGGCGAGGACGGAGTGGCCCTGTCGAACCTGCGGCAGGACACCGCCGAAGGCAAGGCGCTGCTGGCTTCCGCCAAGCACATCCTCGCCAGCCTCGGCAAGAACGCCACCAAGATCACGGTCGCCGACGCCGCGCAGACCGCCGAAGTGTTCGCCAAGGCCAAACGCAACGGCGACGGCGTGGTGCCGGCCGACACCGTCGACGACGCCGCCGCCCAGGCCGTCGCCAACGACATCGTCGCCTGCATGGGCGGTTCGCCGGACCGCTCGGGCAAGCCGGGCTTCGACCAGGCCAAGCTCGACGCGTTCTTCACCGCCTGCGCCGACTTCGAGGCGTGGCATGCCGCCGGCGCCGCCGACGCCAAGAACGTGCTGCCGTTCGGCGATGGCACTGCCGCCGCCTTCGCCGCGTTCCGCGCGGTGCAGGCCAAGGTCGACGACTACTTCGGCCGCTGCCGCCTCGCGGCGTTCGACCCTCGCGCGCTGGCCGCGGTCAATCGCGAACAGGACGCCTACATCGCCGCCGCGGCCAAGGACCTGACCATCACGGCGACCGAGGTCGTGCACTTCCCGCTGGCACTGGTGCAACCCGACAAGCCGTTGCCGCTGACGAAGGGCGTGAATCCGGCATGGGCCGGCGCGATCGCGACGTTGCGCGCCACCTGCTGCAAGGACAAGGACAGCCTGAGCGAAGCGGACTGGATCGCCCTTGGCGCGAAGTTCGCGGGCTACGAGGCATGGCTCGGCAAGCAGGCCGGCGGCGCGGTGGCGGGTCTTGGCAGCAAGCGCGTGCGTGAGATCCTCGCCGGCAAGTCCAAGGCCGTGTTGCAGCAGGCGATCGCCGACGACCTCGCGGTGGCCAACGAAGTCGAGGCGATGACGCGCGTCGACAAGCTGACGCGTTTGCACCGCGACTTCGCGCGGCTGCTCAACAACTACGTCGCGTTCACCGAGTTCTACGCGCGGCGCGGCGCGATCTTCCAGGCCGGCACGCTCTACCTCGACGGTCGCGCCTGCGACCTGTGCTTCCACGTCCACGACTCGGGCAAGCACGCGAAGATGGCGCCGATGTCGAACAGCTTCCTCGCCTACGTCGACTGCACGCGGCCGGGCGGCCAGAAGATGAGCGTCGCCTGCGCGTTCACCGCCGGTGACAGCGACAACCTGTTCGAAGGCCGGAACGGCATCTTCTACGACCGCAAGGGACTCGACTGGGACGCGACGATCACCAAGATCGTCAGCAACCCGATCAGCATCCGGCAGGCCTTCTGGTCGCCGTACAAGAAGGTGCTGCGTGGCATCCAGGAGTCGATCGCCCGGCGCGCCGCCGAGGCCGACGCGGCAGCCAACGCGCGCCTCGCCGCCAGCGCATCCGCGGCCGGTGACGCCGCCAAGACCGGCGCCGCCCCGGCGAAGCCGAAGTTCGACGTCGGCACGGTTGCTGCGCTGGGTGTCGCCGTCAGCGGCATCGCCGGCGTGGTCACGGCCCTGCTGATGGGCTTCCTCGACCTCGGCCCGTGGATCCCGCTCGGGCTCGTCGGAGTCCTGCTCGCGATCAGCGGCCCGTCGATGTTCATCGCCTGGCTGAAGCTGCGCACGCGCAACCTCGGCCCGATCCTCGACGCCAACGGCTGGGCAGTGAACACGCTGACCCGCGTCAACATCCCGCTCGGCGGCTCGTTGACCGAACTGCCGCGCATCCCGGCCGGCAGCAAGCGCGATCTGACCGACCCGTACGCGCCGAAGAAGAGCCCGTGGCCGTCCGTGATCTTCGTGCTAGTGCTGCTCGCCGTGGCGACCTGGGTGCTCTACCGCACGAACCTGCTGCACCAGTGGCTGCCGAACCTCGTGCCCGCCCACCACACCGTCGTCGATCTGTCGACCGAGGGCGATCGGACGTCGGTGGTGCAGGGCGAGGCGCTGGTGTTCGTGGTCAAGAACAAGGCGACGGCACTGACCGTCGTCGACGCGGCAGGGACCGCGGTCGCCTCACTGCCCGTGCTGCCCGACGGCAAGGCGACGTTCGCGACGAGCCCGACGACGGCGCCCGGCGACTACGTCGTCGGCGACGGCCACACGTCGGTGAAGATCACCGTCGCCGCCAAGAAGCCGTAACGGCGCGGCGACGTCACCCGTGCGCGGTGGCCACCTCGCCGGCCTCGCCGGCGACGGGAGGCATCTCCGCGGCGAGTTGCAGCGCACGCTCTTCGGCGGTCGCCGCGTCCGGCGCCGCCCAGAGCAGCTCCGCCAGACGCGCGTGCAGTTCGGGCCGCGCGTCGCGCAGCAGCCGTTCCAGCACCGGCAGATCGACTTCGTCGTCGGGCATGCGCGTCTGCAGCAACGGGTGCTTGCGCGACGCCTCGACCCAGTGCGGTGCTGACAGCGGCCGGTAGCGGCACAGGAACCCGAGGTGCCACGGCAGGAACCGCATCGCGCGTTCCTTGCCCTTCTCGTCGTCGCGGAAGTGGACCTTCATCTTCTGCGCGAGATCCCACCAGACCGCGAGCCGCTCGCTCGCCGTCGGTTCCCACGCCCGCTTCTCGGCGATCTCACGGAACAACCACGGCTTGATCAGCACGCCGCGGCCGAGCATCACCGACGCGACGCCGCTGCTGCGCCAACGTTCGTGCGTCTCGTACCACGTGAGCAGGTCGCCGTTGCCGATCACCGGGATCGAACGTTCCGCGGCGATCCGCGCGATCGCGTCCCAGTCGGCGGCCCGCGAGTAGCGCTGTTCGCGCGTGCGCCCGTGCACGGTCAGCGCCGAGGCGCCGGCCTCCTCGCAGAGTCGCGCGACCTCGCTGGCGTTCTGCTCGCCTTCGGACCAGCCGAGCCGGATCTTCACCGACACCGGCACCGGGATGCCCTTCACCATCGCCGCGACGAGCTCGGCGAGCTTCGCGGGACGCTGCAGCAACGTCGCACCCATGCCGCGCTTCACGACGTCGTGGATCGGGCAGCCGCAATTGAGATCGACCCAGACGGCGCCGCGTTCGGCCGCGGCGATGCCGGCCGCGATCGCGTCGGCGGGCTTCGAGGCGGCGATCTGCGCGCCGAAGCACTGCTCCTCGGGGTGCTTGCGCAGCAACGCCAGTTCGCTCTTGCTGCGGCGCACGACCTGGTAGGCGTACGCCATCTCCCCCATGGTGACGGTGCAGCCGTGCTGCACACACAGCCGTCGGAACGGCAGGTTGCCCCCCTTGGTGAGTGGGGCGAGGAAGACCTGGCCGCGAAAGTCCATCGGCCCATGCTGGCGCGCGACGACGGCGCTTTCCATGCGCGATATGGTTCCGTCCCACCTCCATGCACCACCCCCACTGGCTCGGCGCCATCGCCGCCTGCGCGGCGTTCGGCGGGTTGCTGACGCTCGGGGCTCCGTCGACGACATCGCCGCCGGTCGCTGACGGCCACTTCGTGCTGGTGGTCGAAGGCAATCGCGACGCGCTCGCGATCACCGCGGCGAGCCGCAAGCAGGACCCGTGGGCCGGCATCCCGAAGGGCCTCACGTCGACCTGGTCGCTGGCGGTCCACGATGCCGCGGGCACCCTGCTCGCGACGGTGCCGCTCGACGTGTCGCCGTTCGCGACCGAACGGGCGCGTGGGGTGCGGGTCGAGGGCTGCGTGGTTCGCGACAGCCGCATCGGCATGCTCGTCAACGCTCCGGCCTTCGCCGACGCCGCCAGCTACACGTTCACGCGCATCGAGGACGGCCGCACCGTGCCGCTCGGAGTCGTCGCCGCCCACACCGTGCTGCAGTTGGCGGGAGTCGGGCGATGAACGGCTGCCGCCTGACGATCGCCGCAGCGTTCGCCGGCGCGCTCGCCGCGCAAGCACCCACGGTCACGACGGTGCTCTCGAACGGCACGACGCAGAGCCGCTACGACATCGTGATCCTCGGCGACGGTTACCAGGCCGCACAGCAGGCGCAGTTCGACGCCGACGTGACGGCGTTCCTGGCCGGGCTGTTCCAGAAGCAGCCGTACCAGACGTTCGCCGCCTACTACAACGTGCACACGGTGTTCCGCGCCAGCGTCGACAGCGGCGCCGATCGGCCCGACGAGACGCCGCCGGTCTTCAAGAACACGGTCTACGACGCGACCTACAACTACGCGGGCGTCGACCGGTGCCTGTACATCCAGAACACGTCGCAGGCGCTCGCCGACGCCGCCCTGGCGCCGGCCAACGAAGGGCGCGTGCTGGTGATGGTCAACGACACGCGCTACGGCGGTTGCGCGGCGCAGTTCGCGGTCAGCTACAACGGCTCGCAGATGGTCGAAGTGCAGACGCACGAACTCGGCCACAGCCTCGGCGAACTGGCCGACGAGTACGACTACCCGTACCAGACCTACACCGGCGGTGAGCCGACCACGGTCAACATCACGACGTCGCCGACCGGCCAGAAGTGGGCGCCCTGGCACGGCACCGACGGCATCAGCGCGTTCCAAGGCGCGGGCTACCACCTGTACGGACTGTACCGGCCGAAGTCGAACTGCCTGATGCGCGCGCTCGGCGCGCCGCTCTGCCGCGTGTGCCAGGAGAACATCACGCGACTCACCAACGCGGTCGTCGACACGATCACCAGCACGTCGCCGACCAACACGAACGTCACGCTGCAGATCCCCGCGCAGCAGACGTTCTCGTTCACGCACATCGTGCCGCCGGGCAACGCGCCGCTGGTGACGTGGCGGCTGAATGGGAACGTGATCGCCGGCGCCGCGGGCACCTCCCTCGTGCTCGACTCGGCCGCCGTCGGCGCGGGCTTGCACACGCTGCAATGCAGCGTGCTCGACCAGACGCAACTCGTGCGGACCGACCCCGCCGCGACGATGCTCGAGTCGCATTCGTGGCAGCTGACGATCGGCAATCCTCTGCAGGCGCAGCTGCGCGTGCCGACCGCCGCGTCGAGTTCGCCGCTGCTGGCGCCCGGAGCCGCGGTCACGATCACGACGACCATCGTCAACGACGGTCCCGCCGCGGCGGGCTCGTTCGACGTCGAGTTCTTCCTCGGCACCACCACACCCTGGCAGCTGACCCACTGGTATCTCGGCAAGGTCACGGTGCCAGGCCTCGCAGCCGGCCAGCAGGTCACGGTGCCGCACGCGACCACGGTGCCGTGGCACCTGACGCCGCAGATCTGGTACGGCTACGCCGTCGTCGATCGGCTCGACGTCGTCGACGAGTCGAACGAGAACGACAACGAGCGGCTGTTCGCGATGTTCCTCTCGGCCGGCACCTGCGACGCCAAGCTCGAGTTCAAGGAGCCGCTGCTCTACCCGCACGATGCGGCGACGTTCTCGCTCGGCGCCGGCGGTTCGCTGCATCCGCACCTCGTCGCGCGCTGCGCGCCCGGACAGGCCTACGTCGTGGTCTGGGGCGGCTCCGGCACCTCGCCGGGCATCACGCTGCAGCCCGGCCTGCAGCTGCCGTTGAACCCCGACGGCTTCACCGACCTCGGCCTCTCGCTGCTCAACGGGCCGGTGTTCGGCAACTTCTACGGCGTGCTCGACGCAACCGGCCGCGCGCAATCGACGTTCACACTGCCGCCGGGGATGCCGGGCGGGGCTGGGTCGACGCACTTCGTCGGCATCGTGCTCGGCACGACGACGATGTTCACGGCGGTGACGAATCCCGTGTTGATGAGCCTGATGCAGTGAGCGGCGGCCGCACGGGAAGGCCGCGAAGGTCTGGCGAGTCCGCGGCGTCAGTTCCCAGGGACATCGTCAGCGCAACCAAGCGGTCGTCGATGATGCGCAGCGTCGGGCAACGACAGACGACGGAGGAACTCGCGGTTAGGAGCATCCTGCGCACGCTCGGCATCCGCTTCCGTTGCAACGACTCTGCGCTCCCGGGATCGCCCGACTTCGTCCTTCCACGATTCCGCACGGCCGTGTTCGTGCATGGCTGCTTCTGGCACGGCCATCTGGGATGCCGTGTCACGAAGAGTCGCACACGCCCGAGGGTGCCGATGCGCAACGCGATGTTCTGGTCCGACAAGCTGGAGGCAAACCGTCGCCGGGATCGACGCAAGGCGGATGCCCTCCGCGCAGTCGGCTTCCGCGTGCTGACCATCTGGGGATGCGCACTGCGCGATCGAGAGCGCATCAGGCAGCGCATCGCGCGGTTTCTTGACCTCGACGACCCGACTGCCACAAGATGACCGCATGGTGGCCCCGCGTCCAACCGCTCGCACGTCGCTTCGGGTCGCGGGCCTGTTCGCGGGGATCGGCGGCATCGAACTCGGACTATCGAGGGGCGGGCACGCGACGACACTCCTCTGCGAGAACGATCCGGGCGCGAACGCCGTCCTCGACAAACACTTCCCCGACATCGAGAGGTCGACGGACATCCGGACGCTCGCGGCGCTGCCTCGTGGCACGGATCTGCTAACCGCGGGCTTCCCGTGCCAGGACTTGTCGCAAGCCGGCGCCACGCGCGGCATCGATGGCGACAAGTCCGGCTTGGTCACCCACGTGTTCCGGCTGCTCCGGAAGTCCGAGGTGCCGTGGGTCCTGATCGAGAACGTCCCCTTCATGCTGCGGCTCGGTCGTGGCGCGGCGATGGACTACATCGCAACGAGCCTCGAGCGCCTCGGCTATCGGTGGGCCTACCGCGTCATCGACACGCGCGCATTCGGGCTCCCGCAGCGCCGAGAGCGCGTGTTCATCCTCGCGTCACTGGAAGAGGAACCTTCTGGCCGCCTGCTCGGGTCCAACCGTGAGCCGGCGCCGGCAACGGACCACCGCGGCCGACCCTGTGGCTTCTACTGGACCGAGGGCATTCGCGGCCTCGGCTGGGCCGTCGATGCGGTGCCGACGCTGAAAGGTGGGTCGACAATCGGCATTCCCAGTCCACCTGCTTTGTGGATGCCGGACGGACGCTTCGTCACGCCGGACATCCGTGACGCAGAGCGCATGCAGGGTTTCCGCATGGACTGGACGAAGCCAGCGGAGGCGGTGACCCGTGTCGGCCATCGCTGGAAGCTCGTCGGCAATGCCGTGACCGTCGATGTCGTCGAGTGGATCGCCGGTCAGTTGCGCAAGGACGGGCACCCAACACCCATCGCGGCCGCAGGGAAGATCGAAGGGACATGGCCCGACGCCGGATTCGGCTCACGTGAAGGGCGATTCGCCGTAGACGCGACGTCGTGGCCGGTCGCTCGGAGAAGCCAACCAATCGAGGAGTTCCTGAAGTTCGAGCCCAGGGATCTGAGCCTCAAGGCCATCTCGGGTTTCGAGCGGCGCCTCTCGTCGAGCTCGCTTCGCGCACCCGACGAGTTCCGCAGCGCCCTGAAGCGGCGGATCCAGACCCTCACGCGATCGAACGGCTGATCACGACAACCGCAGAGGAAGATGCACGGCACCAGACTCCTCGCGCGAACTCTGAGCACGTGCAACGTGCTGGACAAGAAGTTCCACAACGCGTGGCAGTACCATTCCCGGAGCGATCATCATTCCAAGGTCGCCTGCTGGGGGATCCTCTTCGACCTTCTGCTCACTAGCCACCTGCTGGCGGACCACTTCCGGTCTGGCCGCGTCGGCTTCGGCATCAATCACGAGATGCGCAACTTTCGAACCGGTGGCAAGAAGAACCTCGACCTCGTGATCTGTACGCCCGGCACCGCTCGCCATGACGGACGAAGGCCGACGAACTTGGCGGCGCTTGCAACAGAATGGAAGGTCGCGCTCGACGCGGAGGCAAGACAGGCCCTGGACGGACTCCCCATCGTCCAGGAGGCCGTCGTTGGCGAGGTCCACGTTGCGCTCGAGGCGAAGGCGTGCATGACAGCCCATCGCAAGGCAAGGCCGCGGCTCTACGACGAGCTATCGTCCAGCCACCTGACCATCCACGGCAGCTCGGGCAACGCAGTCGCGGCCGGATTCGTCATGGTGAATCTGGCCGAGGAGTTCATCAGCCCCGACAAGAACAAGTGGTCGTTGAAGGACCACGCAGCAGACGTGACCCGGCACAAGCAGCCTGACGACACGATCGCCGTCATCGAGAAGATTCGTGAGATCCCCCGACGAGGGTCAACGCAGGAGGCCGGCTTCGACGCGCTCGCGTGCGTCGTCGTCAAGTTGCGCAACGATGGCAGATCTCCACTGGAGATCGTGGACAAGCCGCCGGCTGTCAAACCCGGCGATGTGCTGCACTACGACAGCATGATCCGCAGAGCGGCGAAGCTGTACGAGTCCCGGTTTCCGCAGGCCTGATGACCTCGGACATACGCCCGCCGTCCTTCGCCTCTCAGCGGCACGCAGCGAGCGCCCGGGCGACGTAGATCGGCGCGACCTTGCGCCGCCAGTAGACGTCGAGGTCGGTGTTGTCCATCGTGCGCGCGGGCTTGAGTGCCGCAGCACCGGCCGCGGCGATCGCTTCGTCCGTCAGCGGCTTGCCGACGAGCAGCTTCTCGCTCTCGGTCGCCGGGATCGCGTACGAGCCAGCACCACCGAGGCGGATGTTCGCCTTGGTCACCACGCCGGCCGCGTCGGTCCACACGCAACAACCGACGCCGAGCACCGGGAAGTCGTAGGTGTCGCGGCGGCGCAGCTTGAGGTAGCTCGCCTTCCAGCCCTTCGGTGCCGGCAGGATCAGGCGCGTCAGCAGTTCCTCGGGCTTCTTGGTCAGGTACTGGATGCCGTCGTCGCGGTAGAGCTCGCCCGCCGGGATCGTGCGGGCGCCGCTCGGGCCGACCAGTTCGACCTGTGCTTCCATCGCGCACACGACCGGCACCGTGTCCGAGGACTGCACGGCCCAGCACCGCGGCGAGCCGGGCGCGACCCAGCAGATCGCGCCGTCCTTCTTCATGCAGAAGTCGATCGACTCACGCCACTCGTGCGACTGGTCGTAGTAGGTGCAGCGCGTGTCGAGCAGCAGGTTGCCGCCGATCGTGCCCATGTTGCGCAGGAGCGGCGTGCTGATCTCGCGCACCGCGTGCGCGAACGCGGGGAAGTGCTGGCGCAGCGTCGGGTGGTGCTCGAGCAGCGACAGCTTCGTCATCGCGCCGATGGCGACGCGGCCGCCATCCAGCACGTCGACCGACTGCAGGCCCGGCACGTCCTGCAGCGAGATCACTTCGGTCGGCGTCTGGTGCCGACGCTTCATGTTCGGATACAGGTCGGTGCCGCCGGCGACGTACATCGCCGCCTTGCCGTGTTGCACGGCGAGACGAACGGCGTCCGCCGCGGTCTTCGGCCGGTGGTAGGTGAACTCGGGCAGTCGCAGCATGGTCGGTTCGGCTCCTACTTCGCGGCCTTCTTCTCGCGCTTGGGCTCGTTCCACGCCGTGCCGTCGCCGCCCTGCCACGGCGTCTTGATCTTCAGCGACTCGCCGAAGTCGACGGCCGGCACGCCGTCGGGGCCGTTGCTCGGCCCGAAGCGCGGCTCCTTGCCTTCCTTCTTCGCCTGCAGCGCCGCGAACACCTTCTCGAACGACACCGGGATCTCGTCGACGCGCACACCGACGGCGTCGAACACCGCGTTGGCGACCGCCGGCATCATCGGCAGCAGCGGCCCCTGCCCGACCTCCTTGGCGCCGAACGGTCCGTTGCGATCCGGATCCTCGACGACGTAGGTCACGCACTCCGGCATCTCGAGCGTGCTCGGGCTCTTGTACTCGAGCATCGACGGGATCTTGTGGACGAACACGCGCTGGCCTTTGTGGCTGCGATCGCGGTAGGCCATCTCCTCCATCATCGCCTCGCCCAGCCCCATGTAGATCGAGCCTTCGATCTGCCCCATCGCGACCGCGGCGTTCAGCGAACGGCCGATGTCGTGGGCCATCCACACCTTCGGCACGCGATAGACGCCGGTGTCCGGATCGACCTCGACCTCGACGACCGCCGCGGAGTAGCTGTAGCTCGGGCTCGGCCCAACACCGCCGCCGCGGAACTTCGCAGCCGTTGGCGGCGGCGTGTAGCTGCCGACCGTGCCGATCGTGCCGAACTTCGCTTCGGTGACGCCGATCGCCTCGACGAACGACAACCCGACCTTCGGGTCCTCGGCGTCGAACACCCGTTCGCCCGCGAACACCAACCGACCGGCGGGCACGCCGAGCTTCTCGGCGACGCCGCGCGCGAGGATCTCGCGCGCCCGTTCGGCCGCCTGCATCGCCGCGTTGCCGGTCATCACCGTGACTCGCGAGCTGTAGGAGCCGAGGTCGACCGGCGTCAGGTCGGTGTCGCCGGTGACGACCTTGATGCCGAGCGGGTCGATGCCGAGCACCTCGCCGATGATCCAGCCGAGCACGCTGTCGCTGCCCTGGCCGATGTCGGTGCTGCCGCAGAACGCAGTCACCAGCCCGCTGCGGTCGAGCTTGAGCTGCACGCCCGAGTGCGGCATGCCGTTCCAGTAGATCGGCAGGCCAGCGCCCGACAGGTAGCTGCTGCACGCCAGCCCGAGCCCGCGGATGCGGCCGTCGGCCGTGCTCTCCTGCTTGCCGCGGCGCTCGTTCCAGCGCGAACCAGCGACGACCTTCTCGATGCAGGCGCCGAGACCCATCGAGCCGATGCGCAGGAAGTTCGCGGTCAGCGAATCGCGCGGCGCCAGGTTGTCGAGGCGGATCTTCGCCGGGTCGAGGCCGAGGTCGCACGCGACCTTGTCGAGCTGCACCTCGAGGGCGAAGCGCGGCTGCGGCGTGCCGTGACCGCGCTTGGGTCCGCACGGCGCCTTGTTGGTGAAGAAGCGCGCGCCGCGGAAGTGGTAGTTCTCGACCGCGTAGGTCACCGTCTGCAGAGCGCCGGTGTAGAAGGTGCTCGCGGTGCCATAGCTGCCGTAGGCGCCGCCATCGAGGAAGCTGTGGAAGTCGAGCGCCGTGATGCGCCCGGTCTTCGACACGCCGATCTTGCTGCGCATCAGCACCGGGTGCCGGCCGCGGTGGCACCAGAAGACCTCCTCGCGGGTCAGGCAGATCTTGACCGGCCGCCCGGTCAGCATCGCCATCTTCGCGGCGCAGATCTCGTGGTTGAACGGGTCGCTCTTGCCGCCGAAGCCCCCGCCGTTCTGCACCGCGATCACGCGGATGTGGTGCGCGGGCAGCGGGTGCAGCGTGCGCGCCAGCGCGCGATGCAGGTAGTGCGGCGTCTGCGTGCTCGACCAGACCGTCAGCTTGCCGTCGCGGTCGAAGTGCGCGAGCGTCGCATGCTGCTCCATCGGCAGGTGCGTGTTGCCCTCGAAGAAGAACGTGTCCTCGCGCACGTGCGCCGCCTTGGCGAAGCCGCCCGCCAGGTCGCCGAACTCGAGGTTCTCGAGGCGATGGATGTTGCCGCGCACGCCGTAGTCGTGCAGCCGCGGCTCGTCGTTCGCCGCCGCTTCGTGCACGCCGCCGATCGTGCGCAGTTCGCGATACTGCACGTCGACCAGCCGGCACGCATCCCACGCGATCTCCTCCTCGGTCGCGGCGATCGCGACGACGGGATCGCCGACGAAGCGCACGATGTCCTGGCAGAGCGCGTGTTCGTCCTGACTCACCGGCAGGATGCCGAACGGGATCGGCAGGTCCTTGCCCGTCAGCACGCCCTTCACGCCCGGCAGTTCGGCCGCGCGCCTGGTGTCGATCGACACGATCTCGGCATGCGCGTGCACGCTGCGCAGCAGCTTCATGTGCAGCATGCGCGGCAGCGTCAGGTCGTCGGCGAACTTGGTCAGGCCCGCGACCTTGCTGCGCGCGTCGACTTTGCGGATCGGCTTGCCGACGTGCTGCAGGTCCTGCTTCTTGGCGTCGTGGCGCCACGGCGCGTCGTTCTTCGCCTGCGCCGAGCGCGTCGTCGGATCGTCAAGAACCATGGATCGTCTCCGGCCGTGGTTCGGCCCGTTCGCCGCGCATGCGCGCCGCCGCCAGTTCGACCGCCTCGAAGATCTTCAGGTAGCCCGTGCAGCGGCACAGGTTGCCCGCGAGCGCTTCCTTGATCTCGCAGCGGCTCGGCGCCTTGTTGTCGCGCAGCAGCGCGTCGGCCGCCATCAGCACGCCCGGCGTGCAGTAGCCGCACTGCGCCGCGCCGAGGTCGGCCATGCAGTGCTGCAAGGGAGTCAGCTCGGCGCCTTCGGCGAGCCCCTCGACGGTGCGAACCTCGTGACCGACCGCGTCGACGGCGAGCACGAGGCAACTCAGCACCGGCGTGCCGTCGACCTGCACCGTGCAGGTGCCGCACTCGCCGAGTTCACAGCCGTGCTTGGTGCCGGTCAGGTTCATCTCCTCACGGAGCACCTCCAGCAGCGTCTTGTGTGGCGGGAACGCCACTTCGTGCGGCTCGCCGTTCACCGAGAACGTCGCCAGCACCTTCTTGGTGTCGGTCATGAGGGGGCGAGCAGGATAGCCAGCCCGCCGGGGCGGTTGAAAGCTCGGGCCTTGCCGGTCGGTGCCTTCGCGGGCTTTCCACGGCCACGCTGGCAGCTACCCTGAAGAAGCGAGGACCCATGCGCTACCCGCTTCCGATCGTGATCGCGTTCGCGACGTTCCTGGCCGATCCAGCCCTGGGGCAGAAGCACCCCCACTTCGACGACGGCGGCGCCTTGGCGTGGCACACAACGTTCGCCGCGGCCAAAGCTGCGGCGACGAAGGCCGACCGCCTGATCTTCGTCGAGTACGGCCGCGCGGCGTGAGGCAACTGTCGCGCGCTCGTGCAGCGCGTCCTGCCGGCTGCGAACGTGAAGGCTCGTATCGGAGGCGAAGCGATCGGCCTCGCCGCCGATTGCGACAACCCCGAAGAGTCCGTCACCGCCATCATGACCGCCGGACTGCCCGACGCGAGCATGCTGCCGTTCGTGGCGTTCCTGACGCCGGCGGGTGAGTGGATCTGCGGCGCGAGCGGCTATCAGGACGAGAGAGCCTTGCTCGCACTGCTCGACCAGGCGAGCAAGTCGCCACTCCTGCTGGCGACTCCCGCCGTGCGCAAGGCCCTCGAGAAGCCCGCTGCCGCAGTCGCCGTCGCGCTGCCGAAGTCGGACTGGAAGGTGATCCTGCAGGCAGCCCGGGACGCCGCCCGTTCGACCGGCCGCTGCACGGAGCGCACCACGATCGCCGCAGCGGAGAAGCAGGCGCGCACCTGGGCGGCTGGTGAACTCGACGCAATCGCGCGAGCCGCGGCGGCCGGCGATGACGTGGCGGCGCTGCGCAAGCGCCTGGCCGCGGTGAAGGCGCCGTTCGCCGGCGAGCCCGAGGCAGCCGACGTCGACGCGGGCCTGAAGGCGCTGCAGAAGCTGGCGTTCGTGCGCGAAGTCGAAGCCGACGGCAACCCGGCGAAGGACCTGCGGCCTCGTTCCGCGGAGCCCTTCAAGGGCACTCGCTGGGCAACGGTGTTCGACAAGCCGACGACGGCGCCGGCCGGAAAGTAGCGTCGTACGCAGGGCGCGGCGCGGTCGCGCCCAGGCCTCAGAACTCCATCGCCTCGATCGTCGTGCCCGAACCGCCGATCAGCACCAGCATGCCGTCGGGCAGCACGACCGCCGAGTGACCGGCGCGCGGCGTCGTCATGACGCCGAGGTCGGTCCACGTGTTCGTCGCCGGCGTGAAGCGCGCGATCGTGTCGAGCGTCGTCGGCGCCGACAGCAGGCCAGCGGCACCGCCGGAGACGATCACCGTGCCGTCGGGCATCAGGGCCGCGGCGTGGCCGGTGCGCGTGCTGCTCATCGTCGTCGCGGTCCAGGTGTTGGTCGCCGGGTTGTAGACGTCGGCCTTGTCGATCGACGCCGCGTTCGCCGCATTCGCGAGGTCCGGAACGAGCACGCCGCCGGACAGCAGCACGCGACCGTCGTTCAGCGTGATCTGGTTGTCCTGGTGGTAGGCGCGTCCGGCCGGCATGTTCGCCGCGTTGGACCACGAGTTGGTCCCCGGGTTGTAGAGCTGCGCCTTGACCGTCGACGTCACCGCGATCGGAATGACGATCACCGTGACCTCGATGCCGCCCGCGATCAGCATGCGGCCCGTGTTCAGCCGCGTCAGCGACGGCACGAGACGCCGCCCGCCGATGTTCGGCGCAGCCGCCCACGTGTTGGTCGCGGGGTTGTAGAGCGCGGCCGTGTTGAGCGAGTTCGTGGCTGCCAGAGTCAGATCGGTGAAGTTCGTCGTGCCGCCGACGACCATGACACGCCCGTCCGGCAGCGTCGCCGCTGCGTGGCCTGCGCGCACGCCGGGCATCGACGCCACCGCCGTGAAGGTGTTGGCGACCGGGTCGTAGATCTCGCACGACGCAGTGACGACGTTGGCGCCGTCGACGCCGCCGCACAACAGGACGCGCCCGTCGTTGAGCGTCGCCGCCGCATGCAGGCCGCGCGGCGTAATCGGTGCCGGACCCGTCTGCGTGCGGAAGTCGCGGAAGCCGAAGAACTCGCTGGTTCCGCCGCTGATCAGCAGGAAGTCGCCGAGGCCGGCGTTGCGCGTCGGCGTGCGCACGACGTTGGCGCTGGCGCGCGCGACCTGCATCGGGAACGGCAACGCCGCGCTCGTCGCCGGCATCGCATGCATGGTCGTCAGCGGGTTGCTGATGTCGTCGAGGATCGTGGTGACGCCCGGCGCGGTCACGCACTGCCAGTACAACACGATGCCCTGGAAGCCGGCGCCACTCGGCAAGGCGACGTTGATGGCACCCGTGCCCGCGCCACTCAGGATCTGCGGGAAGTTCAACGACAGCATGTCGGTGCCGATCGACACCGACCGCGGATCGTTCGGGTCGAGCAGCGACACCGGCGTCGGTCCGGCATTGGTGCTGACCAGGCCGACCATGCCCGCATTCGGCGTCGCGTTCTTGATCAGCATCGACAACGTCGTGCCGAGTGTGCCCGGCGTGGCCTTGTCGAAGTCGAAGTCGCCTTGGGCGAGCAGGGGACCGCAAGCAGCGAACAGGAACGGGGCGGCAGTGCAGTGACGCATGGTGCGAGGGCCGGGGGCAGCGGTGGCCCGCACTTGTATACGTTGCCGGCCATGGGGACACGGCCCGCGCATTGCCGTCGAGCGAACAGGGCATGCCGAGGCGCCCGCGCCATGGGCGGCTGCCCGGGCTGGCCCGGTCCCGATCACGGACGGCGAGACTGGCAAGTGCCTGGACGGCCGTGATGATCCCCGCCCGCCCATGCTCCACGTCGTTCTCGTCGCCCCCCACTTCAGCGAGGTGATGCGCCACTGCGTGCGCTGCTTCCTCGACCTGCGCGACACGAAGGTCGGGATCCTCACGCAAGAACCGCTCGACCGCGTGCCGCCCGAACTGCGAAGCCGTCTTGCCGCCTGCGAACGCATCGGCGACCCGGCCGACGCGAAGAACATCGTCGCCGGCGCCACCACGATCCGCAGCGGGTGGGGCCGCATCGACCGCCTCGAGGGCTACCTCGAGATGCTGCAGGTGCCGATCGCCGAAGCCCGCGACGCGCTCGGGGTCGACGGCATGCGCGGCGAGGTCGCCAAGAACTTCCGCGACAAGAACCGCATGAAGGAAGTGCTGCGCGGCGCCGGCGTGCCGGTCGCGCGGCAGGCACTGGTGCGCTCGGCCGATGACGCGCGCGCGTTCGTCCAGAAGGTCGGCTACCCGATCGTGCTCAAGCCGCTGGCCGGCTTCGGCGCGCGCAACACGCAGCGGGTGCAGGACGCGGCGTCGCTGACGACGGCGCTCGACGCGCTGCAGCCGTCGGCGCAGAGTCCCGCGCAGGCCGAGGAGTTCGTGCAAGGCGACGAGCACACGTTCGAAGCGGTGGTGATCGACGGCAAGGTCGTGTGGTCGTCGTCGACCGCCTACGTGCCGCGGCCGCTGCAAGTGCTCGAGAATCCGTGGATGCAGTACGCGGTGATCCTGCCGCGCGAGATGCACCCGCCGCACGCGCAGGCGTTCGCACCGGTGAACGGCAAGGCGCTCGCGGCGCTCGGCGTGCGGCACGGGCTGTCGCACATGGAGTGGTTCCTGCGCGCGGACGGTTCGCCGGTCGTCAGCGAAGTCGGCGCGCGGCCTCCGGGCGCCAACATCATGCCGCTGCTGCAGGCCGCGCACGGCGCGGATCCGTGGGCGGCGTGGGCGCACCTGATGGTGCACCGGCAGTGGCAGTTCCCCGAACGGCGCTTCGCCGCAGGCACGGTGTTCCTGCGCGCGAAGGGCGGCGGACCGACGGTGCGCGCGGTCGAGGGCTTCGAGGCGCTGCGGCAGCGGCTCGGGCCCGCATTCGTCGACTGGAAGCTGCCCACGGTCGGGCAGACGCGCTCGCAGCACTACGAGGGCGACGGCTGGGTGCTGGTGCGGCACCCCGAGACCAAGGGCGTCGTGCAGGCGCTGCGCTCGGTGCTCGAGACGGCGTCGATCGTGTGAGCGGGCACGCTGGCTGCGACGACGCGCCGTCGGCGGCGATCGTGCGTTGGGCGCCACTCGTGCCCGCCGGTGGCGACGTGCTGGACGTGGCGGCCGGCAACGGGCGGCACGCGCGCTTCTTCGCGGCGCGCGGCCATCGTGTCGTCGCGGTCGATCGCGATGTCACCGCCCTGCTCGCGCGCCCCGATCCTCGCATCGACGTCGTGCACGCCGACCTCGAAGGCGGGCCGTGGCCGTTCGCAGGGCGCACGTTCGCGGCCGTGGTGGTCGTGAACTACCTGTGGCGACCGCTGCTGCCGGCGATCGTTGCCGCGGTCGCCCCCGGCGGTGTGCTGCTCTACGAGACGTTCGCGGTCGGCAACGAGCGCTTCGGCCGCCCGCGCAATCCGGACTTCCTGCTGCGCGAAGGGGAACTGCGCGAGGCCGTGCGTGGGGCACTCGTCGAGCACGAGTACTGGCATGGCGAGGTGGGAACGCCGCCTGCGTCCGTTCGGCAGCGCCTGTGCGCGATCCGGGGTACTTCCCCGCGACCGTGAGAAGACCAAGCGCGCCTCGAGCAACCAGCGCCTACAGCCAGCGACGCTTCCGGAACCACCGCAGCATCAGCAGCGCCAGCACCAGCATCACCAGCAGGCACGCCGGATAGCCCCACCACACGCGCAGTTCGGGCATCCAGTCGAAGTTCATCCCGTAGACGCCGACGACGAACGTCAGCGGAATGAAGATCGTCGAGATCACCGTCAGCACGCGGATGACTTCGTTGAGCTTGTGGTTGATCGTCGACAGGTGCAGCTCCAGCAGGCTACTGCTCATCTCGCGCGCGTTTTCGAGCAGGTCGAGCAGTTGCACGACGTGGTCGTTGACGTCGCGCAGGTAGGGCAGCACGTCGGCCGAGAAGTGGCGCGCGTCGCCGCGCACCAGCGAACTGGTCGCCTCGCGCAGCGGCCACACCGCGCGCCGCAGTTCGAGCAGGCAGCGGCGGACGTCGTGCAGGTCGCGCACCGCGCTGACGGCCTCGCCGTCGAGCACTTCGAGCTCGATCACTTCGAGCCGGTCGTCCATGCGCTCGAGCACCGGGAAATAGGCATCGACGACCGAGTCGAGCAGCGCGTAGGCGAGGTAGTCCGCACCCCGCTTCTGCAACTGCCCCGCCGGATCGCGCAGCCGCTGCCGCACCATGCCAAAGCAATCGCCCTGCCGTTCCTGGAACGTCAGCACGAAGTCGGCGCCGACGAACAGAGCGAACTGCTCGGTCCCGGTCGGCTTCTGCGCGTCGATCATGCGCATGACCACGAACGCGTGCTCGCCGTAGTCCTCGACCTTCGCGCGCTGGTGCACGTTGACGACGTCCTCGAGCGCCAGCCGGTGCAGTCCGAACTCCTCGCCGAGTTCGCGCAGCATGTCGACGTTGCCGACGCCGATGACGTCGACCCAGACCACGGCCCGGGTGCGACGCAGCGCCTGGATCTGCGCAATCGTGACCTCCGCGCACTCGTCGACGCCGCCAGCACCGAAGCCGACGGCAAGCAGCCGCCCGGGCAACGCGTCGGGGGCGGGGCGCAGCGTGCCCGGGGAACTGCCGATGGGGCTGCGCCGCGCACGCTTCCGCTCCGGGCGGCTCATGCCGCCCCCTTCGCCGCGAGACCGACGGCAGCTGCCAGCGGCGCGGCAGCGCGTTCGACCTTCGCGGCGTCGACGTGCAGTTCGCGGAACGGCACGAACGCGGGCAGCAGCAGGTCGCGCCGCACCTCCAGGCACAACGTCGCGGCAGCCTGGCGCACCGCGAACGCGTGCGCGAGGGTCACCGGATGCAGCGGGTACGTCGCGTTGTGCGCGACCTGGAACCCCGCGCCCGCGAATGCGGCGGCAGCGGCGGTGGCGAGCGGGCCCGCCGCCAGCGGCGCACCGGCTGGATCGTGCGTGATCAGATCGACCTCGGGCCGCAGCGTGAACGACTCGATGCGCTCGGGCCGGTAGGCGTCGCGCAGCGCCTTGCCGATGTTCACGTCGACCGGCACGTCGATGCTGCGCGGCGCGTAGGTGTGCACGAACAGCGCCTGGCCACCGGCGCCGGCGACCGCGTCGAACGCCGCGGTGACGACGCCGCGGTAGGCGAAGTAGCGGTCGAGCAGGAGGCGCTGGTCGGCGGCATCGGCGACCCATGGCGGCATGCCCGGCGTCATCTCGCCGGCCTTCGACGCCGCGGGCACGGCCTCGCGATCGATCTTGCGGTTGCAGTCGACGAACGTGCGCGGCACGAGGCAGCGCACGATGCACGCGACGCGGCGCGGCGTGTCCCGCACCACCCGAGCCGCGACGGCCCGCGCCAACTCGGGCGACCCGACGTCGGTGTTGACGAAGAAGAAGTCGCGCAGATCGTCGCCGTAGCTGCCGCGCAGCTCCGCGCGCAGGTCGTCGAAGTGGCGTTGCAGCGTGGCACCGTGGGCCACTTCGAGCAGCAGGTCGGGCGACGCGTCCGGGTCGGCAGCCGCGCCGCGTACGATCTCGACGTCGCAGACGCGGGGAATCGAACGCAGCTGGGCGGCCATCGGCCCGCGGGATTACCGCGACGCCGCCCTCCGCCGCAAGGGCTCACTGCGGCCGCACCAGCCGCCAGTCCTCGGTCGCCTCGAGCACGACTTCCTCCGACGTGCCGCCGTCCCACGAGAACCCGAGTTTCTGCGTGACGCCCTCGACCGACGCGAACGGCACCTGCACACGGCCCTCCGCGTCGGTGCGCAGCGCGTTCCACTGACCGAGCCACTGGTCGCGCATCGACTGCAGCATCGACTGCAGCGGGTCGCCGGTGCCGCGCATCGTCGTGCCTCGCGCCACGACGCGCGCGCCCGTGATCGGCGCTCCGGCGGCGTCGCGCAGTTCGAGCCGCATCATCGCGTACGGCTGCATCGCGATCGTCGCCGAGCGTTCGTTCGCCGCGAGTTCGAGCACCTCGGCGCCAAAGCCCGCGGCCGAGTGCGCCACGAACGCCCACCTGCCGGGCACCAGCCGCAGTGCCGCCGCGCCGCGCGCGTCGAGCGGCACGCGCACCGCGGCATCGCGCACCAGCACGTTGGCGCCGTTCGCCGGCACCACGAAGCAGACGACGCCACGCGCCGGTCCGCCGTTCGGCTCGATCCACTGCACCGCCACGTCGGCCCAACCCTCGCTGTGCAACACGCCAGCGGCGCCCGCCGCGACCTCGGGCGGCAGTTCGCGCCCCGACCGCGCCGGGAACAGCGGCCATCGCCGTGAGTCCCCGTCGGGCGGCACCAGCGACAGCCGGCACGAGTGCAGTTCGCCGGGCACTTCGCCGAACGCGAACGTGCCGTCGGGCCCGACCGTCGCGACGTACGACCGCGGGTCGTGCATGTAGCCGTTCCGGTCCATCGACAACTTGCACACGGCGGCGAGGTGGACCGTCGTGCCGGCCGGCACCCGTCCGAGCGACCCGGCGAGCGGGGCGAAGCGCCGCAACGTGAACGGCAGCTCGTCGCCGGCGAACTGCAGGTCCTTGCGGTCGTCGACGAACATCGCGCTCTGCATCACGCCGCCCGCGACCTCCGGGCGCCCTGGCGCGCCCGCGAACAGCAGCAGGTTGCTCGAGTCGCGCGTGCGCAGCGGGTCCGTGGCGTACGGCACCTCCACGGTGCACACGCCGTCGGCGTCGGTCGCACCGAGTTCGCGCCAGCGATCGTCGGGAACGCCGCCGAGCCGATCGAGCCGCCACGAAGTCACGCGGCCGACCCGGTGCCGGATCACGACTCCGGCGAGCGGCGCCTGCTGTTCGTCGCGCACGCGCACGCGCACGCGCTGCAGCGGCGGAACCTTGACGACCTCCACCGTCGTCGGCACGTGCAGCAGCGGCGCTCCCGCCGCGGTGCGCACTTCGATCATCTGCACCGGTCCGGGCGGCACCACCAGCCGCTGCTCGGCGTCGCGGGCGATCGGCAGGGCCATGCCCGGGGTCGGCATCAGCGCCACGAACTGCAGCGGTCCGTGCGCGGCCCACCCCTCGTCGACCACCACCGGGATCGTCGTCGGCGCCACCGCCTCGTTGCAGCGCAGCACGATCAGGCTGCCGGCGCCAAACCACCCCTGCGCCAGCGACACCGCCACCCGCCCATTGGCGTCGGCCGGGACCGTGGCCCACGCGACGTAGCAGAGGCCGGGTGCGAGCTTGCACTGCACGCGGCCGCGCGCGTCGCTCTGCACTTCCCGGACCTCGGGCGGGCACGCTGCGACGCCGAGGTGCGGCGCGCCGCCCACGAACGTGACCACGGCGCCGGCGATGGGCTCGCCAGCGGCGTTCTCGACGCGCACGAAGGTCGCGCGCCGCGCCGCTTCCGCCGCTTCGCCCTGCGCGACAACCGGCAGTGCCGCGGTCGTCGCGACCAGCAGGAACGTCAGTGCGGCGCAACGCGGCATGCCGCCAGTATGCCGTCGCCCACGCCTCGAGGTTCAGTCCCGATCGGAGACATGCCGATGTTGCCGACATGCACGGCATCGGTCGACTCGGCTTCCTGCTGCTCGCAGCGGTTCCGGCCTGCGCACCGGACGCCGAACCCGCGGCGGCGGCCGCGGTGTTCACGGCGTTCCAGGACGCGCTGCATCGCGCCGACGAAGAAGACTGCCGCCGACTGCTGACCGTCGAATCGGCGCAGGCCCTGGTCGACATGCCGTGGCAGTCGATCCGTGCCCGCCAACTGCTCGCCGTGCGCGGCGCGCATCGCGAGGGCAACGAGTTCCGCGTCGCGGTCACCGACCCGAATGCCGACGGCAAGGCCGGCGAGTTCGTCGTCGTGCGCGAGCACGGCAAGCTGGTCGTCGATCTCGTGGCGTCGGCTGGCCTCACCGCCGAAGTCGTCGAGGCCACCCACTCCGAAGATCGCTTCGAGCCGCGGCCACTGACGCCCGCAGACTTCGACCGCATCCGCCAGCACGAACTGGCGACGCCGCCGGGCCGCTGACCGCACCGGAGCGCGAAAGAACGGCAGGGAACTGGCCGCGACGGCCGCGTAGCATGCGCGCCCCGTTCCCATGACCGCACCGCTCAAGACGCTCATCCTTGGTTCCGGCCCCGCCGGCTACACCGCCGCGATCTACGCCGCCCGCGCCAACCTGGCGCCCGTGCTGCTGGCCGGCCGCCAACCCGGCGGCCAGCTGACGATCACCAGCGAGGTCGAGAACTACCCGGGCTTCCCCGAAGGAGTGATGGGCCCGGAGATGATGGAGAAGTTCAAGGAGCAGGCGGCGCGGTTCGGCACCCAGATCCACGACGAGGTCGGCACGAAGGTCGACCTGAAGCAGCGGCCGTTCACCGTCACGACCGAGAGCGGCAAGGTCTGGAAGACGCAGACGCTGATCATCTCGACGGGCGCCTCGGCGCTCTATCTCGGGCTGCCCAACGAGAAGGCGCTGCAGGGGCGCGGGGTCTCGGCGTGCGCGACCTGCGACGGGTTCTTCTTCAAGAACAAGGTGGTCTACGTGGTCGGCGGCGGCGACTCGGCCTGCGAAGAAGCGAACTTCCTGACCAAGTACGCGAGCAAGGTGCGGCTGGTGGTGCGCCGCGACGCGCTGCGCGCCTCGAAGATCATGCAGGACCGCGCGCTGAAGAACCCGAAGGTCGAAGTGCTCTGGAACCAGAACGTGACCGACGTGCTCGACGTCAAGAAGGGCAAGGTCACCGGCCTCGAGCTCACCGGCACCAAGGACGGCAAGAAGCAGCTGGTCGAGGCGGACGGTTTGTTCCTGGCGATCGGGCACCAGCCGAACACCGAGTTGTTCCGCGGGGTGCTGACGATGGACGACAAGGGCTACATCCAGACGGTGCCTGGCAAGACTGCGACGAACGTGGCGGGCGTGTTCGCAGCGGGTGACTGCCAGGACAGCTACTACCGGCAGGCGGTGACGGCGGCGGGGTCGGGGTGCATGGCAGCGATCGAGGTCGAGCGCTGGCTCGAGTCGCAGCACGATGCGTGAGAAGAGCGCAGCCTCGACACGCCGATCGGCCTCGAGCACCGGCGTAGCACCGGAGTCACGCGCAATCATCGCCCCGTGATCGGCGACGGCGCCGTCGCCTTGGCGAGGAACAGCACCGCGAAGCAGGTGCTGTCGAGCAGCAGCGTGCCGGCGTTCTCCGCGCGGAACGAGCCGTTCGGCTGCTGCGCGCTGAGCAGCTGCAGTCCCCCTTCGTAGTACCAGTCCCGCCCCTGCAGCCGCGCCACGCCGGCGAGTTCGCACGCGCGCTCGAGGCAGTAGAGCCAGTAGTACCAGTGATGGTCGGCGCGCTCGGCGAAGCCGGGGTTGACGCGCACCGAGAACGCGTCGGCGAGCCAGGCCTGGCCGTCGCGGATCGCGACGTCGATGCGCGACGCGAGCGCGCGGTCGTTCTCGCCATTGGCCGCCATGCCCGCGCGCGCGAGCAGCAGACCGCTCGCGCCGGCGGCGGTCATCGAGCCGAACGGCGCCTCGGCGGCATCCTGGTAGGCGTGGCCCCGCTGCTGCGCCCGCTGTTCGCGCGCGGCCGGCGGCGCATCGGTGCCGGCGGCATCGCGGAGTTGCGCGTAGCTCGTCAGCCGTAGCGCCGCGCTACCGGACGGCGGACACTGCACGGCAAGCAGGTGTCTTGCCGCGGCGCCGAACGAACCTGGCGGCAGCGTGAGTCCCATCGTGCGCGCCGACCACATGCCGAGCAGGCCGTACTGCTGCAGGGACGTGTCGTAGCGCGGACCGGTGACGTAGTTGAACCGCAGTTCGTCCGCGGGCGCGCGCGGGTCGACGTTGCGCAGCAGCGCCTGCAGCCATCGCTCGGCGAGTTCGCGGTCGCGCTCCGGCAACGTGCGCTCCGGCAACGCCGCGAGTCCACCTTCGCGCAACCGCGCCGCTTCGCCGGGCGGCGTGTGCAGCGCCGCGAGCGCCATCAACGCGGCGGCGAGCGAGTAGCTGTCCTCGAGGCGCCGGCGGCGCAACTCGGCGAAGCCCTTCACGACGACCGGATCGGTCGCGGCGACGTGGCCGTGCAGCAGCGTCAGCAGACCGAGCGCCAGCCGGCCGCTGCCGTAGTTGCGTTCGTCGCCGCCGCTGTCGACGAGGAACGACTTGCGCGCGTCGATCGTCTCGCGCACCCAGCCGGTGCCGCCGCGGATCGCCTCGGCGACCCGGCGCCGGAAGTCGGCGTCCTGGTTGTCGCGCACGGCGACCAGCTTCCACTCGTCGACGACGACGACACGACGGAACGCGCGGTCGCCTTCCTCGACGACGACGTCGATCGTGCCCGCGAACGCCGCGACGACGCCGCGGTTGGGGTCGAAGGTGCGGACCATCGCCAGTGTCCCGCTGGCGTCCGTGACGCAGAACGCGCGCAGGCGCTCGGCCACGTCGCGCCCTTCGCCGCTCTCGGTCCGGATCGGACCGGCGGTCACCGTCGCGCGCAGCGTCTGACTGCCGTCGGCCGCGAGCGCCGACCAGCTGCCGCTGACGACGACGTCGCCGAACGGCAGCAGTCGCGGGAAGCGCCCATGCACGGGGCCGGTGAGGTCGCAGGCGATCGCGCGCATGAGATCGCGCAGGTCGCGCACGGGGCCCGCGATCGCCTTCTGGTCGGCGCGAAGCTCGCCCTGGCAGACCCAGGGAGCGGGCGCGAGGCGGTGCAGGTAGCGATCGGGCAGCGTCTCGCCCGTCGGTGCCGCGCGCGCGGCGCCGGCAGTGCGCGCCGGCTGGCTCGAAGTGCCGCGGCATTCGCGCGAATACTCGGCGGCGCCGAGCGGCGGCAGCACCCAAGCCAGGCCCTGCGCCGGCGTCGAGGCGGGCGGCCAGAACACGAGGAGCACGACGACCCGGAACGCGAACCGCATCGAAGTGGCCATGCCCCTAGGTGGGCTGCAGGGGGCGGCCTCCGACGGAATCCACGACCGGCAGCGCCCGGCGTGGGTGGCCTTCGCGCCGAGGTCCCGCTGCCGGCACGGCGCGACTGCCGACTTGCCGCGAGGCCAGGGCACCGCTCCCATGAGCGCATGCTCGCCATGTTCGCGCACATCACCCCCCTCGAGGCGCCGGTCCTCTGGCTCACTTTCGCCGCCGGGATCGCGCTCGGTTCGGCCGCCACCTGGTTGTTGCTGCGCCGCCGCGCCGCCGACCGCGCCTCCTCGTGAGCTACACCGACTTCGAGCGCACGCTGCTCGCGACCTACTTCTCGGTCGTCGACGGGCCGGATCACGCCGACATCTACCTGGTGCGCAACCTGCCCGCCGAGGTCGCGGCGACGCTGAACGGCGTCTACTCGCGGTCGAGCAAGTCGATGCGCGACCAGTTCCTCGAGCGCCTGCGCGCCGGGCTCCAGGCGCAAGGACGGCAGCTCGAGTCGCTGTCGCTGAGTCCGCCGGTCGACGCACTGTCGGCGGTGATGGCCGACAAGTCGGGCCAGTTCCTCAAGACGTACGCGATCGACCACGGCCACAACTCGCTGCGCGAGGGCTCTGTCGTGCACCTCGCGATCGAACGCGTCTCGCAGCTCGTGACGCGCTTCGTGCAGCGCGAACGCCGTTGCAGCTTCGAGGAGTCGTCGACGCGGTACATCCCGTTCACCGCCGAGATGCACTGGCGTGACCCCGACGTCATCGCCGCTGGCGGCGATGTCGCCGCCGCCTACGAACAGGTGCTGCAGCGCACGTTCGCCCTCTACACGAAGGCCACCGAGACCCTGCTCGCCCACCTGCAACGCGTGCGGCCGCTGCAGGCTGGCGAGAAGGAGGCGCCGTGGCTGCGCACGCTGAAGGCCGAGGCCTTCGACGCCGCTCGCTACCTGCTGACGCCGGCGATCTTCACCAAGTGGGGCATGGTCGTCGACGCGCGAACGCTCGCCGACGTCGTGACCGAACTGAGGAGCCACACGCTGGCGGAGTTCCGCATCGTCGGCGAACGCATGCAGCGGGAAGCCGAGAAGGCGCTGCCGACCCTGCTCAGGCACGCGCGTCCGAACGCGTTCGTGCAGCACCTGCAGCAGCTGCTGCCGCAAGTCGTGCGCGAACTCGGACTCGCCAGCGCGCCCGCCGAGCGCCACGCCGCAGTCGGCCACACCGAGCTGCTGGCCTGGGACCCACAACTCGACGTCCGGTTGCTGGCGTCGTTGCTGTACGAACACGCCGATCTGCCCTTCGCGACCCTGATGCAGCGGGTGGCGGCGATGACCGACGGCGAGCGCCGCGAGCTGCTGCGTCGGGCGATGGCCGCGCGCGGCCCGAACGACGCGTGGCCGCTCGCGTTCGAGGGGGCGGCGCCGTTCGTGTTCGAGACGATGCTCGACTTCGGCGCCTACCGCGACATCGGCCGGCACCGCAAGGGCCTCCAGCAGCAGCAGGCGCTGACCACCACCCACGGCTACGCAGTGCCGCCGTTGATGGAGCAGGCTGGACTCGCAGTGGAGTACGCCAACGTGCTCGAGCACGCCGCCGAACAACAGCAGCGCGTCGCGCGCACGTTCCCGGCGGCGGCCGGCTACGTGACGCCGTTCGCGTTCCTGCAGCGGGTGCGCATCTCCTTCGATCCACGGCAGACGGCCTACTTCATCGAGCTGCGCAGCGGTCCCGAGGGCCACTTCTCGTATCGCCAGGTCGCGCTCGACATGTGGGCGCGGATCAAGACGGTGTCGCCACTGTTCGCCGAGTACGTGCGCGCCAAGGAGGGCGGCGCGTTCCTCGGCCGCCTGGACAGCGAAATGACCGCCGACGAACGGCGGCAGCGCCGGATGCACGCCGCCGGCGACGGCTGACGCGTCAGCGCATCATCACGTCGGCAGGGTTCGACGCGGCGCCGCCAGCGCCATCGAACGCGAACGCGCAGAACGTGATGCGCAACCCGTTGAGCGCCTGCGGGATGACGATGCTGCTGAGGTCGAAGACGCTCGTGGCCTCGCCGGCAGGGTCGAGCACGCCGTAGAACCCGCTGAACCACGGCTGCAGGTTCGAGCCGGCGGACGTGTAGGCGAGCCAGTCGGCCTCGATCGGCAGCGTCGTGTTGAGGACCTGCACGCCGGGCAAGTGGCCACCGAAGCTGACGACGGTGAAGTACACCGCGCCGGCTCGCTGCGTGCCGCCGCGCACCGTGGCGGTGAGCGGCACCGGCGCCGCGAGTTCGAGCCAGGTGCGATCGACGGCCACTCGCATCTCCGGCGGCGTCAGCGGCAGGTCGATCCACGAGCCCGCCGGATCCCCTTGCTGGACGTCGACGCGGAAGTTGTGGAAGAGCGGGGCGACTTCGAGGCTCGGATGCTGCGGCGTCATGCGCAGCCACAGGCTGCGCAACCGCAAGCGCAACGTCGATCCGGCGGGGATGCGCACGGCGATCGGCGTCATCCGGACATCGTGGTCCTCGGCGATTCCGGCGACGCTGGTCGCCGAGCTGATCGCCGCCGTGGCGACGACGACCTCCGCCTCGCCGGGATCGGGCGTCTGCAGCGTCACGAACGCGACCAGCATCCAACTCGGCTGCTGCGGCACGAGACGCAGGTGCAACTGCGGGCTCGCGGCCATCTGCGACTCGTCGACCACCGTCGTCGACCACACCTGCTCGCTCAACGGGCACACGGTGAGCACGTTCTGCAAGTCTCTCACGGCCGGCTGCAGCAGGTACTCCTGGGGCGTGAACGTCGTCGCTTGCGGATCGATCGTCTGCTGCACGATCGCGTCGACTTGCGGCGCCACGGGGGCGGTGTCGCGCAGCGCAAAGTCGTCGTGCAGCCACCGGCGGGTCGACGTCGGCGGCAAGGAGGTCGTCACGACGTGCGCGCGGCTCCACGCAAAGCTCGGGTCGTCGCGCTCGACGGCGCGCAGCGGCATCTCGGGCAGCACGAACGGCGCCTCGAGTTCGACTTCGTTCTGCTCACCCCACAGGAAGCGGTGGAACCACCGCACGATCGACATGAACCGGAACTCGCGCAGGCCGGCGTTGAGCGTGGCGCCATGGCCGTTCGGGCCGAGCAGCGCCCGGACCGGTCCCTGCATCGACTCGAGCCGCATCACGGCGGACAGCGGTCCGTCGACGATGTCCAGGTAGGCGTGCGAGTAGAGCACCGGCACGCTCGACGTGGCCAGTGACGACCCGAGCAGGCGACCCTCGGCATTCCACGCGTTGATCAGGCTGCTCGGATCCTGCGCGATGAACGCGTTGCGACAGGCGGTGATGAATCCGGCATCGAACGGCATCGCCGTGTAGCTGCCGGCCAGCGCCTCGACGAACCACGAGTTCCACAGCTGCCCGCCACGCAGCCAACTGTCGGCCGGATCCGCAACCAGGTCCGCGGGAGCGACGCAGGCGATCGTCGGGAAGACGTGGGTCGGGCGTCCCGGATACGAGACGGACTGGCCAGAGTAGGCGGCCGCCATCCAGGCGTGGGCGCCCCCCTGGCTGCTGCCCATGACCGCCACCCGACTCGTGTCGACGATGCCGGTCCAAGCCGGATTGCTGGCGACGAACTGGATCTGCTCGACCAGGTCATGGCGCTCGAGCGCGCCCCAGATCGTCGAGCCGGCTTGTGGGTGCGCGACGTTTGCCGGAATCGCGGTGCCCTGGCCGCGGACGTCGTAGTTCCAGATCGCGTAGCCCTGGCCCGCGATCAGCTCCTGCGTCGGCAGGTTGAAGCCACGGAAGCTGCCGAGCGGATGCACGAACACCACGAGCGGCCAGCCGCAGGTCGGAGCTTGGCCCTGCGGCTTGATCAGCGAACCGAACGTTTGGTAGCCGTCCGAGTAGGTGACGGGGACGATCAGGTCGATGTCGAGCGGATGCCCGCCGGGCGGCGGCTCGGGCCGCATGCACGCCTGGGCAGCAACGGCCCCGGCGAGAAAGCCTCCGGCAAGGAAAGGCGCGACCCGCATGGGGTGCGGAGCATAGCCATGCGGCGGCAGAAGTCCTGTCGCGCGACCGGGAGCTCGCGTCGGGTCGGCGTGCGCCGCGGCCCGCCGCCTGGCGCGGAGATCCCCTTACCATGGGGCGCAAGGGTTGCCCGCCGGAACTACCCGAGCAGCCGCGCAACGATGGCCGCAGCGTCGTGCCCGACCTCGCACACCCGCGCCGTCAACCCGAAGTCGCCGAGCGGTGCCACGTCGGCGGCCGCGGGCACCCAGATGCACGCACATGCCTGCAGGCTTGCTGCCAGCAGGTCGGAGCGATTCCGAAAGTCGTCGGCGGCCGGCCGGTTCCACCATCCCGAGCAGCACCACCTGCAGCGCTCGGGCGACCGGCAGTCGCGGCAAGGATCGCCGGTGCACTCGACGAGGTCCCCCCGATGGCAGACGACTTCTGCCGAACGCAGCACCGCGAACGCCCGGGCGCCGAGCCGCTCGGCGAGCCAGGGCACGTTCGGCGAACCACGCGCGCCGATGCCGACGTGCACGACGACCGTTCCCGGCCGTTCGCGCAGCGCGCGCGTGACCGCGAGTTCGAGCGCCAGATGACCGGTATCGGCAGCGACCCGCGTCGGCGACGCCGTGATCGCGACCGGCAGCAGCGTCGGCGCGGCCGCCGTGGGTTCTTCCGGCAGCCGTTGCCCGCGGCGCACCGCCGCCAGCCAACTCGTCGGCGCCCCCCGCCGGCGGCACTCGGCGACGATCGCGGCGGCGAAGTCGTGACTCCAATGCAGTTCGCCGGCTCCGGGCGAACTCACGATCAACACGTGCGGGACGGCCTTCATCGCCATGCCGGTGCGTGCAGCGCCTGCCACACGCGGTCGCGGGACGCGCGGTCGAGTTCGTCGTCGAGGCAGCCGTGACGCAGCAGGAAGTGCAGTGCGACGAGCGCACAATTCGGCTTCCACAGCGCGTCCCCACGCAGCGATGCCGCAACGACGGCCGCGGGCCAGCGGTCGAACCGTTCGACTTCTCCGTCGACCGGGCGCGGCTCGAACTCGGGCGGCAGCTCCAGATCGAAGCAGAACAGCGTGTCGTCCTTCAGCGACGATCCGTCGGCATGGACGTAGTCGATCCGGCCGACGGCAACGGCGCGCGCTGCGAGTTCTGCCGGGACATCGGCCTCTTCACGACACTCCTTGCGCAGCGTCGTGACGGCGTCCAAGCCGGCCGCGATGCCGCCGGCGACCAGGTTGTCCAGGTGCCCGGCGAACGTCGACTTGCCGCGCGCGCGCGTCGCGACCCAGACTTCGAGACCGCTTGCGGTGCGCACGAAGCCATTGCCGTGGACTCCGAACGCGTGCACGCCGAACCACGGAACCCCGGCGCGGTCGATCGTGAACGGCGGCGAGGCGTCGGCGAGCACGGGGTACGGTTCGCCGGTCAGCGGCCGGATACGCCCGGCGGCGGCCAGCCGGGCGACGACGTCCGCAAGTGCGCGCGTGCGGTGCTCGGGCGGCGCGTCGAGCGTGAGGCGACCCGCGGCACGGCGGAACGGCGGCCCGGCGAGCAGCTCGGGCACGTGATCACGATGCACACGACCGGCTCGGCGTTCACCGACGAACCACGGCTCGAAGCTCGTGGGGTCGATCCCGCGGCAGGCCGCGACGCGCTGCAGATACCGCTCGGCGGACATCGGAAGCTGCCGCAGTATCACGGCACGACGTTGCGGGGCAACCCGGCAGCCGCAACGCGCAAGCTGCGGAAATGCCGCGGCACCGCGCCTACGCTGCCGACGATGCAGAGCCACCGCCCGCGGGTTGCCGAAACCGCCCTCGAGGCCGCCTGTCGCGCGCCGGCAGGTCGGTTCGGCGCAGCTGGCGGTGCCGCGACCGTGCCGTCGTCCCGTTCGTCGTCGACGCGGCTGCGGCCGGGAGGCCCCCGATGAAGAAGGTGCTGACGCTCGTGCACGCCTGGCTGGTGCTCGACTTCTTCGGTGACTCGCGTCGCGCCGGCACCGGCAATTCGAGCAGTCTGACCAGCACGATCTTCACGCAGTCGTTCCTCGGTCTGCTGTTCGCGGCACTGCTGTACCCCGAGACTCCGCCCGTCGCATTCGCGGCGGCGAACCTGTGCCTCTCGACGGTCCTGGTGACGATCGGAGCGCTCGGCGACGAGAGCCGACCCTGGCGCGTCGCGGCGAACGAGCACCTGCTTCGCACGTCGCCGCTCTCCAGCCTGACGGTCACGATCGCGCGCAGCACCCACGCGGCCTTCGCCACGTCGCTGGTCACCGTCGGCATGGCGCTGCCGCCGGCGATCCTGCTCGCGAATCTGCAAGAGGACGTCTGGCAAGCGCCGGCGTACGTCGTCGCCGCCTGCGTCAGCAGCGGGCTTGCCTGCGGCGCGCTCGGCGCAGCCGGGCGACTGCTCACGCAGTGGACCGGCGCCGCACGCACGGCGCTGTGGCTCGGGACCGCCAAAGCGGTGCTGCTCGGCGGCGGCGTCGTGTTGTTCGCGTTGTGCCTGCCGCGCTTGCAGGGCACTGCCGACGCCCTGCCGTTCGGCAGTGTTCTCGCCTGGCTGACACCACCGTGGCACCTTGCTCGGTGGCTCGCGGCGCCGTCGACCGAAGCGTGGCGCCTCGGCCTGCTGGCCGGCGTCGGCGCCGTGCTGCTGCTGGTCGCAGCGCTCGCCAGCCGACCCGCGGCGAGGCACGCCACGCGAGTTGGCCGCGACGGCTTGCTGCGCCGGCTGCTGCGCCGGCTCACCGAGCGAGGACCGCACCGGGCAATCGCCGAGTTCGTGGCGATCGGCATCTGGCGCAACGCCGCGTTCCGCGCGCGCGTGCTGCCGCTGCTGGGAATCCCCGCGGCGACCGCGCTGCTGTCGGCGCGAGCCGAGGCAGAGAACGCGTACGCCCTGACCAGCGCGTTGCTGCAGTTGCCGGCGATCTACTTGCCCTTCCTCGTGGCGTTCCTGCCGCGCTCCGACCAGCCGGGGACCGAATGGCTGTTCGCGCAGGCGCCGCAGCAGCCGATCGCTGCCATGCACGACGCCGTGTGGAGGGCGCTGGTCACGCACGTGCTCCTGCCGGTGTTCGCGTTCGCGACGGTTCTGGTCACGGTGACGGGCTCGACCGGTCTCGGCGCGCTTCCGGCCGCGGCGTTCGCGTTCGGCATCGCCGTTGTGGCCGCCCGCCCGGCGGCACGCGCTCTCGCCGTCATTCCGTTCACTGCCGCTCGCGACGTCGAGTCAGGACCCGACCTCGGGTCGCTGTTTCTCTCGGCGCTGCTGCTCGGGGGGTTTGGGCTCGCGTTCGGGCTGTGGTTGCCGGAGACGCTGCGTTGGCCGGGCGCGCTGCTCGCGTGCGCGCTGGCCGGTTGGCTCCTCGCTCGTCCGGCACCGAGAGCGGGGGTGCTGATACAGGAACGGGACGCCACGGGCATGCCGGCGGATGGCGATGCGTCGACGCAAGTTCACGGCGGCCCAGCAGATCGGGAGAAGCAGCGCAAGCAGGCGCCGGCGTCCCTGCGTGGGGAGTTGCGCGCGATCGCATGGCTGCTGCTGATCCTCTGCGGACTGCCGTTGGCGCTCGGCGGACTGCTCGCTTCCTGACGACCCGGCGGGGATCGCCGCGTCGACCTGGGCGACTAGGTCTGGTCCCGATGGCGTGGTAGCGTTCCGCGTCTCCCCTCACCGAGGATCAGCCGATGGAAGCGAACCCCGAGGTGATGCCGCAATCAGGCACGATTCCCGCGACGAAAGGCGCGCCGCCCGCGCGCGACGTCCGCGGCAGCGACGCCGGCACCCGTCAGCCTGCTGCCATGCGCAGCATCGCGGCGCCGCGAACGAGCGAAGATCCGATGCGACGGACCGATCGTTATCGGCTCGTGATGCCCTGGTCTTCGCGCCTGTGAACGGCGACCAGGCGAACTTGACCTGACGGGCGATTCCAGCCGATGCATCGGCATGCATCGAGGTGAAGATCGGCGCCGCGCCATGCGAGTCCGTCTCGGCGCCATCGCCACGATGGAGTCGATCGGCTCGAGGCACGCGAACAACCAGGCGGTAGGCACCGTGCGCGACGTGTCGCGCGTGGGGATCGGTCTCGAGACCGGTCAGCCACCGTTCAAGGGGCAGACGGTGCTGCTGCGGCTTCTCCTCGATGACACGATCCACGAACTGCGCACGAAGGTGATGCGCGTCGAACGCCGCGGCGACAGCAACTACTACAAGATCGGCCTCAGCTGGAGCGATTGCTCGCACGAGCAGCTCGCGTTCCTCGACAGGGTGCTCGAGGTGTTGGACGGGCAGCCGCTCGAGTAGGCGGCGTCAGGTCGCATCGGCGACGAGCGCCGCCATGTCGGCGGGCAACGGCGCCGTCAGCTCGAGTTCGCGATCGAGCATCGGGTGGTGGAAGGCGAGCGTGTGCGAATGCAGGGCGTGCCGGTCGATCACCAACGCCTGTCGCTCGGCATCGTCGAGCGTGCCTTCGATGTTGCGCAGGAACAACCGCTCGTCCGGACCGTAGAGCTTGTCGCCCACGAGCGGACAGCCGATCGAGGCGAGATGCACTCGGATCTGGTGGGTACGCCCGGTTCGCGGCTGCACGTGGAGCAGCGCGAACCGCTGGTTCGCGCGCACGACGCGGTAGTGCGTGATCGCTGGCGGACCTTCGCCGTGGGCCCCCACGCGGAGCTTGAGTCGAACCGCCGAGCGCTTGTCCGGCACGAGCGGCAGGTCGAGCGTCGCCTCGGGAACCGCCGGGCGCCCGTGCACGACGGCGAGGTAGCTCTTGCGCACCTGGCGCTCCTCGAACTGGCGTCCGACGAGCTGGTGGAAGTGCTCGTCGAGGCCGATCGCCACGAGCCCCGAGGTCTCGAGGTCGATGCGGTGGAGCAGGCGAGGCACGACATCGTGCGCAGGATCGTCCGGCCGCCGGTAGCGGCGATGCAGCTCCTGCATCAGCGTTCCGGTGAGGTGGCGCCCCGACGGGTGCACGGCGATGCCGGGCGGCTTGTCGACCGCGACCATCCAGCGGTCCTCGTAGAGCACCGAGAACGCGACCGGGACCGATTCGTCGGGTCGGGCGATCGCGTCGGCCGGGATCTCCACGACGATCGTCTCACCTTCACGCACTCGCCGCGCCGGGGCGACGCGGCGACCAGCCAGATGAACAAGGCCTGCGTCGATCAGGCGGTGCACGCTGGCGCGTGAACGCCAAGTCAGCATCGTCGCCAGCGCCGTGTCGAGGCGCTGGCCGGCAAGGCGGTGATCGACGAGCAACTTCAGCGACTGCAGAGGGCGACTCAGGTCGCGCGGCGCATCGCCGGGGAACTTGGGCAGCATGGCGGGCCTGCAGGGCGCTCGGCTGCCGCGGACACGACTACGCGTCGGTCTTCTGGATCGTCGTGTCGGCGGTCAACGGATCGAAGTCGGGCTGGTCGGAGTTGCGACGATCGCTGAACTTCCCGGACTTGGCGCGCCGCTTCTTGTTGGTGCGGCCAACGGGCAGCCCACCGCGCTTCCGCTCGGCGATCACGATGTTGCGCAGGCGCTCACGCTCTTCGCGGCGACGGCGATCGCTCGTCTTCTCGTGGTAGGCGTGCTTCTTGGCGAGACGAAAGATGCCGGCGTAGTTGCACTGACGCTTGAAGCGGCGCAAGGCGGCTTCCAACGGCTCGTTCGGACGGACCTGGACTCGGATCATGCGAAAGGGATCGCTCGGGCGGACTCGGAAGCCTGCCAGGCACCGGTTGGCACCTGTGAGCAGCGTCGCGTAAGGTGACGCCGCTCCCTGGCGGGCAAAGGGCGCGACACGATAGCGATTCGCGCCGCCCTGGCAATGCCGCCGATCGACCGCGATGCCGCCCCGTGACGCCGAACGCGACGTGACCCTGCAGGGCACGATCGAACGCTTCACCTTCCGCAACCCCGATACCGGGTGGGCGGTGGCGCGCGTGATCGAGGACGGCTCGGGACGGCAAGTGACCGCCGTTGGGCCGCTTTCGCAACTCAAGGAAGGTCAGAGGCTTGAGATGACCGGCGTCGAAGGGGAGCACCCCAGGTTCGGGCGCCAGGTCAAGGTCGTCTCGTTCGAGGTGCTGGCACCTTCGTCGACCGAGGGCATCGAGGCCTACCTCGCCTCGGGCCTGGTGCGCGGCATCGGTCCCGCGACGGCCAAGAAGATCGTCGCGGCGTTCGGCATCGAAACGCTGCGCGTGATCGAGGAACAGCCGCAACGCCTTGGCCAGGTCCGCGGGCTCGGCCATCGCCGGATCGAAGAACTGACCCAGGCCGTGAAGGCGCAGAAGGACCTGCAGAACGTGATGGTGTTCCTGCGCACCCACGGACTCGGCGCAGCACTCGCCGCCCGCATCGTCCGACACTATGGCGCGAGCGCTTCGGCGCTGGTGCAGGCGAATCCGTATCGGCTTGCCGACGAGGTGATCGGCGTCGGCTTCCGCATCGCGGATCGCCTCGCCGGCCAGATGGGCATCGCGCCCGAAGCACCGGAGCGTCTGGACGCGGCGCTCGAGCATGTGCTGGGCGAAGCCACCAAGGACGGCCACTGCTTCCTGCCCGAGGCGGACCTCGTGCGCCGCACGGCGGATCTGCTCGGTTGCGACGAGGCACGGATCGCTGCGCGCGTCCCCGAGTCCGCGACCGCTGGACGCTTCGTCCGGCAGATGCCGCCCGGGCCGGTCCTGTTGCACGAGGATCCGCGGCCGATCGTGTACCCGGTCGCCCTCGCCGTTGCCGAGGACGGGGCAGCACGCGCCCTCGACCGGTTGTTGCGGCGCAGCAACGCGCTGCTGGACATCCGCGCGCCATCGGCCGTCGCGTGGTTCGAGAACACCGCCGGGATGCAGTTGCCGGAGGGGCAGCGGACGGCGTTGCTCCGCGCGTTGACCGAGCCGGTCTCGGTGATCACTGGCGGACCCGGAGTCGGTAAGACGACGATCGTCCGTGCTCTCGTGCGCATTCTCGAGCTGAAGGAACGGCGCGTGCTGCTCGCTGCGCCGACCGGACGCGCGGCCAAGCGGCTCGAAGAGTCGACCGGCCACGCCGCGGCGACGATCCATCGTTTGCTCGAGTTCACGCCTGGGACCGGCCGCTTCGCGCGTTCTGCGGAGAACCCCCTCGAGGGCGACCTGCTGGTCGTCGACGAAGTGTCGATGCTGGACATCCAGTTGGCGGCTGCGTTGCTGCAAGCGGTGCCAGCGACCATGAGCGTCGTGCTCGTCGGCGACAGCAACCAGCTGCCGTCGGTCGGCCCCGGCAACGTGCTCGCCGACGTGCTCGCCAGCGGGCGCGCCCCGACGACTTCGCTGACGCAGATCTTCCGGCAGCGCGCAGGGTCGGACATCGTGCGCGTCGCGCACGCCCTTCTCGCCGGGCAGGTGCCGACGTCCGGCGGCGAAGAGGGCGACTTCTTCTGGATCGAGACTCGCGATTCCCTGCAAGCACGCGAGGTCGTGCGCGAACTCGTCACCCAGCGCATCCCGCGACGATTCGGGATGGACCCACGCAGCGACGTGCAGGTGCTGTGCCCGATGTATCGCGGCGAAGCTGGCGCCGATGCGCTCAACCGCGACCTGCAGGACGCTCTGAATCCGGAGCAGATCGAAGTCGAGCGATCCGGCAAGCGCTATCGCGTCGGCGATCGCGTGATGCAGATCCGCAACGACTACGACCGCGAAGTCTGGAACGGCGATGTCGGCAGGATCACCTACCTCGACACAGCCGCAGCGAAGGCATTCGTGCGGTTCCCCGAACGGGAACACGAGTACCGCTTCGAGGATCTTGGCGACCTCGTGCCGGCCTACGCGATCTCGATCCATCGCTCGCAGGGCAGCGAGTATCCCGCCGTGGTGATTCCGGTCGTGACCGACCACTTCCTGCTGCTCCGCCGCAGCCTGCTCTACACCGCGATCACGCGCGGGAAGCGCCTGGTCGTTGCGGTCGGCTCACGGCGAGCTCTCGAAATGGCCGTGAAGAACGCAGACGACGGCCACCGGAACTCGGGCCTGTGCGAGCGGCTGCGGTGCTTCGCACGAGGGGATGGCGTGCAGCCGGCAGCACGGCCGTCACGCCCGGCCAACCGAGACGCGACCGCCGGCTCATGACCTCCGGCGGCGTTGGATCGATCAGAGTCCCAAGGCCGCGTGCACGGCGAGCGACGCAGACGAGCGGTTCAGCGTGTAGAAGTGCAGGCCTGGCGCGCCATCTCGCAGCAGCGCGCGACCCTGGTCGACCGACCACTGCACGCCCGTCGCAACCACCGCCGAGGGGTCGTTGGCGACCACGCGCAGGCGGCGGTAGAGCTCCTGCGGAATGCGCGACCCGCACATCTGTGTGAAGCGTTCGGTTTGGCTGACGTTGGTGACCGGCATCAGGCCCGGCACGATCGGGAGCGTCATCCCCGCGGAACGAGCGCGCCGAACGAACGCCCGATAATCCTCGTTGTCGAAGAAGAGCTGCGTAACCAGGAAGTCGACGCCAGCATCGACCTTCGCTCGCAGGTTGGCCATGTCGGCCTCGAGGTTGCGCGTTTCGACATGCCCCTCCGGGTAGCAGGCCGCACCGACACAGAAATCCCAAGGTTGGCTCCGGATGAAGGCGATCAACTCGGATGCGAACCGAAAGCCATCCGGTGCGGGACGGAACTCCTTCTCGCCCTGCGGCGGATCGCCACGTAGCGCCAGGATGTTGCGGATGCCGCCATCGTGCAGCCGCTGCAGAGTTTCCTTGATGTCCTGCCGAGCACTGCCCACGCACGTCAGATGTGCCATCGTCAGGATTCCGAGATCCCGCTGGATGCGCGTGACGAGTTCGATGGTGCGATCGCGAGTGCTCCCCCCCGCCCCGTAGGTGACGCTGACGAAGGACGGTCGGCACGGCCGCAGCACTTCGACGGTGCGATAGAGCTGCTCGACGCCCTCCGGCGTCTTCGGCGGGAAGAACTCGAACGAAACCACTGGCGCGGCTCCGCGGAACAGCTGAGCGATCTTCATGACCGGGAGGCCGGAACTCTGGCTCACGCAGTAGCTCGAAGCCAACGGAAACCGGGCCATGGCCCCGCAGGCGATGACCTCCGACCGGCGGACGCGAGGGCTCGCGGGTCAGCCTGGGTGGAATCCGAAGCGCTCGACAACCCCACGCGCCACCTTCGCACGCCGTTACCCGCGCCTCGTCGCGCAGCCCCGGCTGCGCAGCCGACGGCGGTCACAGCCGCACTGGTACGCACCGCCGAGACCCACCGCGCATTGGGACAGTACAAAGAAACGCGGCGACGTCCGTGAGGACGTCGCCGCGAGTTGGAATGACCCGGCACTGACCTACTTTCGCGCTGAGCACTATCATCGGCCCTGGCTGCTTGACTGCCGTGTTCGGAAAGGGAACGGGTATTTCCAGCCAGGTATGGGCACCGGGAGGCGCTTGATCTTCCGCGATCGCGTGGTTGGAGCGGGGCTTCGATTGGTATCGATGCCCGCCGCCAGCGGTAGCGGAAGACGTTGTTGGGTTGGTGGAACGAGTCGTCGAGGACCGAGAGTGAGGATGAGATCAAGCCGATCGACTGGTTAGTACCGGTTAGCTGAAGCCATTGCTGGCCTTACACTTCCGGCCTATCAACCTGGTGGTCTACCAGGCGTCTATGGGGATGACCAGTCTTGGAGTTGGCTTCGCGCTTAGATGCTTTCAGCGCTTATCCTGTCCGAACATAGCTATCCAGCGATGCCGCTAGCGCGACAACTGGCACACCAGAGGTTCGTTCATTCCAATCCTCTCGTACTAGGAATGAGTCTCCGCAATCATCCTGCGCCCACACCAGATAGGGACCGACCTGTCTCACGACGGTCTAAACCCAGCTCACGTACCGCTTTAATGGGCGAACAGACCAACCCTTGGGACCGCCTTCAGCCCCAGGATGCGATGAGCCGACATCGAGGTGCCAAACCACGCCGTCGATATGGACTCTTGGGCGTGATCAGCCTGTTATCCCCGGAGTACCTTTTATCTGATGAGCGATGGCCCTTCCACACGGGACCACCGGATCACTAAATCCTACTTTCGTACCTGCTCGACCTATGTGTCTCGCAGTCAAGCACCCTTATACTTTTACGCTCTACATGCGATTGCCAACCGCATTGAGGGTACCTTTGAACTCCTCCGTTACCTTTTAGGAGGAGACCGCCCCAGTCAAACTGCCCGCCTAACACTGTTCCCACGCCGGATAACGGTCGCAGGTTAGACTCCAAGTACGCCAAGAGTGGTATTTCACTGACGACTATTCGGAGGCTAGCGCCCCCGACATCAACGTCTCCCACCTATGCTACACATGGCGAACCTAGAGCCAGTATTAGGTTACAGTAAAGGTTCACGGGGTCTTTCCGTCTTGGTGCGGGCATGTGGCATCTTCACCACAGCTACAATTTCGCCGAGTCCCTCGTGGAGACAGTACAGCTGTCGTTACGCTATTCGTGCGGGTCGGAACTTACCCGACAAGGAATTTCGCTACCTTAGGACCGTCATAGTTACGGCCGCCCTTCATTGGCGCTTCGGCTCCCAGCCTCGCCTTGCGGCTAACCAGTCACCTTAACGTTCCAACAGCGGGCAAGCGTCAGTCTCTATACGTCGCCTTTGACGACTTCGCAGAGACCTGTGTTTTTAGTAAACAGTCGCAGCTGTCGTTTTCCTGTGACCCTCTTGCGAGGGCACCCCTTATCGCTAACTTACGGGGTCAATTTGCCGAGTTCCTTCACGTAGGGTTCTCTCGAGCGCCTGAGGCTATTCGCCTCGCCTTCCTGTGTCAGTTTGGGTACGGTCACTGCTCTGCTCCCGCGAAGTTTTTCTCGGACGGACTTCCAGTTGGTTCGCCTCGAGGGCTCCTCTCGATCCGGAGATTCCGTGGACGGGTTTTCCTATCCACCACCCCAAACCAAGAACCGGCATCTAGCAGCCGGACAACCTTCGACCCGCCGTCACTCCTCGTTCAACGCTCACAGTGGTGCAGGAATGTTGACCTGCTTCCCATCGACTACGCCTTTCAGCCTCGTCTTAGGGACCGACTAACCCTGGGCGGAATGGCCTTGCCCAGGAAACCTTAGGCTTACGGCGAGAAGGATTCTCACCTTCTTTATCGCTACTCATCCCGGCATAATCACTTGGACCACGTCCAGAGGTCGTTACCGTCCTCCTTCAATCGCTCGTCCAACGCTCCCCTACCAATGCACACTTCTTCGTGTGCAGTCTGGAGCTTCGGCTCCATGCTTAGTCCCGTTAATTTTCGGCGCAGAGTTGCTCGACTAGTAAGCTATTACGCACTTTTTAAATGGTGGCTGCTTCTAAGCCAACATCCTAGCTGTCTATGCAACCCCACCTCCTTATCTACACTGAGCATGGATTCGGGGCCTTAGCTGCCAATCTGGGCTGTTTCCCTCTCGACCACGAAGCTTATCCCTCGCAGTCTGACTCCCAGGCTGTTGCCCGTGGTATTCGGAGTTTGTCTGGGCGAGGTAGGTTATGCACCCCCTCAACCTGAACAGTCGCTCTACCCCCACGGGAAAACACCTGAGGCTAGCCCTAAAGCTATTTCGGGGAGAACCAGCTATCTACAGGTTTGATTGACCTTTTATCCCTAACCACAAGTCATCCGAGGATTTTTCAACATCCACCGGTTCGGCCCTCCACGAACTGTTACATCCGCTTCAGCCTGCCCATGGTTAGATCACCTGTTTTCGGGTCTGGCGCACTCGACTGGTATCGCACATTTCGCACTCGCTTTCGCTTCGGCTTCGGGCCTCAAACCCTTAACCTTGCCGCGTACGCCAACTCGCCGGGTCATTATGCAAAAGGCACGCCGTCACCCCATCAATGGGGCTCCGACCGCTGGTAGGTATACGGTTTCAGGTTCTATTTCACTCCCCTGACAGGGGTTCTTTTCACCTTTCGCTCGCGCTACTCTTCGCTATCGGTCACCAAGTAGTACTTAGCCTTGCGCGGTGGGCCGCGCCGATTCACGCCCGGTTCCACGGGACGGGCGCTACTCGAGAACTCCGGCGGAGACCAGTCCCTTTCGACTACGGGGCTTTCACCCTCTGCGGCCAGGCCTTCCAGCCTGCTCGTCTAAAGACCAGTTTGGTAACTCCGTGCCACGTCCGTAATCGTGACCCCGGCTCTCTCAACCCCGAACATGCAACGCTCACGGGCTTGACACATGCTCGGTTTGGGCTCTTCCCTTTTCGATCGCCTCTACTGGGGGAATCGATGTCTCTTTCCTTTCCTGCAGGTACTGAGATGGGTCAGTTCCCTGCGTTCCCTACCGTACACTATGGATTCATGCACGGCTCACGAAGATCTACTTCGTGTCGTTTCCGAATCTAGGATACCCCCGGATCTTCGACTGCTTGCGTCTACCCGGGGCTTTTCGCAGCTTGGCCACGTCCTTCGTCGGCTCTTGGTGCCTAGGCATCCTCACGTACACCCTTTCTAGCTTGATCTGATTCTCACTCGAGATCCTCAACGATCTCGTTCCACCAACCCAACTTGTCAAAGAACTCCAGCTCGCAGGCTCGCGCCTGCGGCTTGAACGCTTGGC
>CALFZH010000004.1:0-75252 GCA_937952215.1 uncultured bacterium | reverse complement strand
ACGAGATCTAGTACGGTCTCGTGGGCTCGGAGATGTGTATAAGAGACAGGTTCAGCTCCCGGAGAGCGACCCGGATCAGGCCGCGCTGCGTCGTCGCCTTCCCGGCCTTCGAGTAGGCCCGAGTCTCGTCCATCCACCTGTCGTAGAGGAGCACTACCTCGGCCACCGACCTCTTCGCCTCGACGACGGTGCGAGCCGGCTTCGCGCGAACAGGCTGGCCCGCCTGCCACTGCTGGACGACCTCGGCGTAGCGAGCGTGGGCCTCGGGAGTGCCGAACTTGCCGAGGTAGACGGTCACGCCATCGAGGACGACACGGGCCTGCCCGCTGGCGTGGCGGAGCATTCCGGGCGGCGCGCTGCGGCGACGCTTCTTGCTGAGCTGCGGCATGGAACGACCTTCACTTGGCAGTCGACTACCAAGTTTGGGGACTCACGCGCCGCACCGTCCGAAGGACGGGTGTGCCCGATGTCGGGCACTCAGCAGGAGATGAAGAATGGTCGGAGCGAGAAGATTTGAACTTCCGACCCCCTGCACCCCATGCAGGTGCGCTACCAGGCTGCGCTACGCTCCGACCGAGAGACCGACGTTCGAGCCTTGCGGCTCCGGGGAACGCAGGATGCTAGCGCGACGGACCCGACCGGCAAGAGCCGGCGCGTAGAGTCTCGCGATGCGAACGTCCGCCATCGCGCTGTCGTCGTTGCTCACGCTGACGGCAACGCCCGCTCCGGCGCAGGAACCGTCCGGGCTCACGCTGCCCGCCTTCACCGGCTACGCCCACCCGGATCCCGAGCGCATGCGCCGCGACGACGACGGCAGCGTGCACCGATGCGCGGGCGCGCTGCACTTCTACGTGCACCTGGCGCACACCGGCGAACTGCGCCTTCGGCTCGAACGCACCTCGCCGCCGCCCGCCGATGCGCCGCGCCTGCTGACGACCATCACCCCGACGACCGCCGACGTCGGCACGGCGCAGTCCGCGAACGGTGACGACCTCGGCACGTTCGCGATCGCCACTCCCGGCTACCACCGGATCCGCGTCGCCCACGCCGACGACACGCCGCTGCGCGACCTGCGCGCGCTGCACCTTTCCGGACCCGCGGCCGCGCAGGCGCACGCCAACGTCGCCGAGCGCCGCAACGCCGCGTCGATCCACGTCGGCTACACGGTGCCGCCGGCGCACCGCGAGAACGTCGCGTGGTTCCACGTCGAACTCACGCCGAAGACCGACCCCGTGCACAGCTACTACATGGCGACCGGCTGGCACCGCGGCTACTTCGGCATGCAGGTCAACTCGGCCACCGAGCGCCGCGTGATCTTCAGCGTGTGGGACGCCGGCGGCGAAGCGATCGACCGCGGCAAGGTCGCCAACGACGACCGCGTGACGCTCGTCGCCAAGGGCGATCGCGTGTACGCCGGCGACTTCGGCAACGAGGGCACCGGCGGCCACAGCCATCTCGTGCACGACTGGAAGCTCGGCGAGACGTTCCGGTTCCTGCTGCACGCGCGCGTCGACGGCAACGCGACGATCTACACGGGCTGGTTCTGGTTCGCCGCCGAGCAGCGCTGGGGCCTGATCGCGAGCTTCCGCGCGCCGAAGGACGGCAAGCTGCCGCGCGGGCTCTACTCGTTCAGCGAGAACTTCAGCGGCAGCACCGGCGATCGGCGGCGCGAGTGCGAGTTCGGCAACGTGTGGATCCGGCCGGTCGACGGCGAATGGACGCCGCTGCTGCGCGCTCGCTTCACGCACGACGAGACCGGCGACCGGGTGCGGCTCGACCGCTGGGGCAACACGCGCAACGGTCGCTTCGTGCTCTGCCACGGCGACTTCACGGCGCCGCCCGAGATCGCCGCCACCCGCGCGCGCACCGAACTCGTGCTCGCCGCACCCGCGGGCGCGCCACCGCGCGCCGACGATCTCCCGGTGCCGCCGACGCTGCCGGGCCGCTGAATCTCGCCCGGACTGTCGAATCGCGGTGGCCTCGTTCGTCGGGCTGGCTATGAACGCCCACCCCACTCCCACCCCGTCCTCCGCACGAGAACCCCGATGAGCTCACAGAACCAAGGCCCGTGGCCAGGCCGCTTCGTCTGGCACGACATGATGACGACCGACGGCGCGAAGTCGGCGCAGTTCTACTGCGCGCTGTTCGACTGGCAGATCCACGAGATCCCGATGCAGGGCTGCACCTACCGCATGATCATGGCCGGCCCCGGCCCGATCGGCGGCATCGTCGAGGAGAAGAACATCCCGATGGCGCACTGGATGCCGTACGTCGCCGTCGCCGATGTCGACGCCGCGGCGAAGAAGCTGCAGCAGCTCGGCGGCAGCGTGTGCGTGCCGCCGACCGACATCCCCGGCACCGGCCGCTTTGCCGTCGTCGGCGATCCGCAGGGCGCCTACTTCTCGCTCTACAAGGGTCTGCCGGAGTCGCAGGGCTTCGATCCCGACCTGCCGGTACCCGGCCGCGTGTGCTGGAACGAACTGCTGTCCACGGACGACGTCGCTGCGCAGAAGTTCTACAGCGGGCTGTTCGGCTGGAAGGAGCAGACGAAGGACATGGGGCCGATGGGCACCTACCGCGTGCAGATGCTCGGCGACAAGCAGGCCGGCGGACTGATGAAGCACCCGATGCCGGGCGCACCGAGCTGCTGGCTGATGTACTTCTTGGCGCCAGACCTCGCGGGCAGCACCAAGCGCGCCGAGAAGCTCGGCGCCAAGGTCATGCACGCGAACGTGCCGATCCCGGGCATCGGCGCCTTCTCGATGCTCAGCGACCCGTGCGGCGCGATCTTCGCCCTGTTCCAGATCAACGCGACCGGCACGCCCTGCTGAGCCGAAGCCGCGCGGTCGGCATCACTCGCTGATGCCGACCTGCCGCAGCATCCACGCCATCTCGAACGCCCGATCGCGCCACTGGTCGTAGCGGCCCGAAGCGCCGCCGTGGCCCGCGGCCTCCAGCTTGCACTGGAACAGCAAGGCGCGCTGGTCGGACGCCAGCAGCGAGCGCAGCTTGGCGACGTACTTCGCGGGTTCCCAGTACATGACCTGCGAGTCGTTGAAGCTCGTCGTCACCAGCGTCGCCGGGTAGGCCTTGGCCTCGAGGTTGTCGTACGGGCTGTACGAGAGCATGTAGTCGAACGCCGCCTTCTCGTTCGGGTTGCCCCACTCGAGATACTCGCCGACGGTCAGCGGCAGCGTCGCGTCCATCATCGTGTTCATCACGTCGACGAACGGCACCGCCGAGTGGATCGCGCGGAACAGGTCGGGCCGCAGGTTCGCGACCGCGCCCATCAGCAGCCCGCCAGCGCTGCCGCCCTCGGCGACGAGCTTCTCCTTCGCGGTCCACTTGGCCCCCACCAGGAACTCGGCGCAGTCGATGAAGTCGAAGAACGTGTTCTTCTTCTTCATCAACATGCCGTCCTTGTGCCATTGCTCGCCGAGTTCGTTGCCGCCGCGAATGTGCGCGATCGCGAACGCAAAGCCGCGGTCGAGCAGGCTGATCCGGTCGCTGTCGAACGTCGCCGCCATCGGCGCGCCGTAGCTGCCGTACGCGTAGAGCCACAGCGGCTGGCTGCCGTCGCGCGGCCGGCCGTCGCGCCAGACGATCGAGATCGGCACCCGCGCGCCGTCGCGCGCCGTCGCCCACACCCGCGCCGAGCGATACTGGCTGGCGTCGTAGCCGAGCACTTCCGTGCGCTTCTTGGCCGACCGCTGCAGCGTGCGCAGGTCGTAGTCGTAGACGCACGACGGCATCACCATCGACTGGTAGTTGATGCGGTAGTGGATCGACGTGAACTCCGGCGTGCCGCCGGCGAACGCCGCGTAGACCGATTCGGGGAAGGTGATGTCGCGCCACTCGCCGCCGGCGAAGTCGAGCACGCGGAACCGAGCCAGCCCCTGCACGCGTTCCTGCACGACGGCGTACCGCGCGAACACGTCGAAGCCGGTGACCAGCACGTCGTCGCGATGCGCGACGATCTCCTTCGCCGAAGTGAGGTCGCTCGCACCGACCGGCACCTCGACGACGCGGTAGTTCTTCGCTCCGAGATCGGAGACGACGTACCACGAACCGTCGCGGTGGTCGAACCGGTAGCGATGCCCCTTCTGCCGCGGCAGCAGCGTGCGCCACTCGCCGCGCGGCGTCTTCGCGTCGAGCCATCGCCACTCCGCGGTGTCGGTGCTGCCGGCGCCGACCCGCAGGTACTTCTTGTCGCGCGTGCGGCTCACGCCGATGCGGTACAGCTCGTCCTTCTCCTCGAGCACGAGCTCCGGCGCCTTGCCGAGTTCGAGCCGCCAGAGCTGGTCGGAACGCTTGGTCACCGGATGTTCGGTGACGAAGAACAACGTCGCGCCGTCGGCCGCCCACTCGACCGAGGTCACGCGCTGCGCCAGGTCCGCGGTCACCACCCCGGTCCGCAGGTCCTTCACGTGCAGCACGTACTGCCGGAAACCCGAGCGGTCGGTCGTGAACGCGAGCAGGTGGTCGTCGTCGCTGACCTGCGTGGCACCGATGCCCAGGTAGCCGCCGTTTGCCATCGCGTTGGGATCGAGCAGCACTTCCTCGGTCGCCGCCTCGTCGAAGGCGCCGTCGGCGCGGCCCGCCTTGCGGCACCGGATGCCGTACTGCAGCCCCTCCGCGGTGCGGGTGTAGTACCAGTACCGCCCATTGCGCACCGGCGCCGACAAGTCGGTCTGCTGCACGCGCCCGACCATCTCGGTGTAGAGCTTCTCGCGCAGCGCCTGCTGGTCCTTCGTCACCTCGGCGGTGAAGGAGTTCTCCGCCGCGAGGTAGGCGCGCACTTCGGGGTTGTCGCGCTCGCGCAGCCAGAACCACGGATCGACGAACGTGCGGCCGTGCCACTGCTGCTCGTGCGGAACCTGCTTGGCCCGCGGCGGCGCCAGTTCCAGGGTCTGGACCTGGGCAGCGACCGGGAGCGCCGCGGCGGCGAACGCGGCCGCGACGACGACGAGCGAGAACGGCAGACGACGCAGTGCCAGCATCCGTGGAATCCTCGTCGCCCGACGCCCCGCCGGCAAACGTGACCCTGCGGCCCGGGTCCGTTCGCGGCTGCCCCTCGCAAACGCCGCGGCGAGACTCCATCCTCAGGGCGATGGCGCGCATCGACTACAAGCAGGCCGGCGTCGACTACGGCTCGATCGACCCGCTGAAGATCCTCGCGCAGCGAGCGGCGACCGCCACGGCGGGCAACCTCGCGCGGCATGGTCTGCACGAAGTCGCGGCGTCGCGCGGCGAGTCGGCCTACGTCGTCGACTGCGGCGACTTCTATCTCGCCTCGATCACCGAGTGCCTCGGCACCAAGGCCCTGGTCGCGGACGCGGTGCGCGCGTTCACCGGCAAGAGCCACTACGACCGCATCGCGCAGGACACCATCGCGATGGCGATCAACGACATCGTCACGGTGGGCGCGACGCCGATCTCGGTGCATGCCTATTGGGCCGCCGGCGGCAGCGGCTGGTTCGACGACAAGCAGCGCGCCGCGGATCTCGTCGCCGGCTGGAAGGCCGCGTGCGACGCGTGCGGCGTGGCCTGGGGCGGCGGCGAGACGCCGGCGTTGTCCGGCGTCGTCGTCGACGACCGCATCGACCTTGCGGCGTCGTGCGTCGGCATCGTGCGGCCGAAGTCGCGGCTCACGCTCGGCGAACGGCTCGCGCCGGGTGCTGCGATCGTGCTGCTCGCCTCGAGCGGCATCCACGCCAACGGCGTCTCCCTCGCGCGCAAGCTCGCCGAGAAGTTGCCGAAGGGCTACGCGACGACGCTCACCGACGGCTCGACGTTCGGCGAAGCGCTGTTGGCGCCGACGACTCTCTACAGCCCCGTCACCGAAGCGCTCGCCGCCGCCGGCATCCAGCCACACTACGCCGCGAACATCACCGGGCATGGCTGGCGCAAGCTGATGCGCCATCCGGCCGCGTTCACCTACCGCATCCACACGCTGCCCGACGTGCCGCCGGTGCTGCGCTTCCTGCAGCGAGAGACCGGCAGCGACGACCGCGAGGCGTACGGCAACCTCAACATGGGCGCCGGGTTCGCCCTGTTCGTCGCCGCCGCCGATGCCGCGCGCACTGTCGAGATCGCGGCGCGCGCGGGCGTGCGGGCGTGGCACGCCGGCACGATCGAGGCGGGCGCGAAGCAGGTCGTCATCGAGCCGCTGCGCCTGACCTTTGGCGAAGGCGACCTGCACGTGCGCGCCTAGGCCGCCGTCGGCGCCCGCTCAGAGGTCGGTGCGCGTCTGCTCGACGCCGTCGATCGACAGCGCGACGAGACCGAGTTCGGGCGCGAACGTGAAGCGGTACTCCTTCTGGCCGACACCGATGTCGCCGCGATTCCACGCCAGCGACACGCGAAGCTGCAGCAAGTCGAGCAGTTTCCGCCCGTCGATGGTGCGCGGCGCGATCCACTGCCAGGCGCCGAACGCGGTCATCTGGCCCGTCGTCGACTGCAGGGTGAACGGATTCGAGACGTTGACCGGGAACGTCGCGCCGTTCATCGCCGCCTGGGGCAACGGCGTCCACACTTCGAACGGCTGCGGCCAGACCTCGCGCCAACCCGCGAGCAGGTCCTCGCGCCCCGACATCCCTCCCGCACCGAACCACAGACGCTCGTCGCCGATCGGGCTCGTCAGCCGCCAACCGTAGGCCGTGGTGGTCGGGAACGGCGACGGCGCCGGGCCCGGTTCGACCGTGAACGTGGCACCGCCGGTGAGCGGCACCACCGCGCCGAGTTGCGACTCGTAGTCGCCGATGCCGTTGGCCGTCGGGCCGGTGCGCACTTCGAACCACGACAGACGGCGTGTCGCGAACTCGATGAACCCCTGCGCCACGTCGATGACCGCCGGCACGTGGTCGATCGTGTTGCCGTTGCGCACCTCGCGCAGCCGCACGTTGCCCGGTGCCGTGTTCACGACCGCGATGACGCGGTAGGGCGCGCGCAGCGTCGCCGGCAATGCCAGCTCGAGGCCGGCCGGCTCGAAGTAGAAGGGGCGCGCGATCCACGGCGCTTCGATGGTCGGCAACGACCCCGGCGGCGCGACTCGCGTCGCGTCGCGGACGCGGATGCGCGTCGGCGCCGCCAGCGCTCCCGGTGGGATCGTGAACACCAGCCCGGCCTGCACGCCGCTCGACACCTCGATCGTGCCGCCCTCGGGTCCGATGGTCGCCGCGGCGAGTTCGGGCGAGTTCGACCCCGAACCCGAGCCGTGGCAGGCGATCGACGCGAGGGCCAGGAGTACGAGAGGGCTGGCGCGCATGGCGCCGCCAGTAGTCGTCGCCAGGTCGGGCGTAACGTGGCGACGTCGGCAATTCGCGCCACCGGCCGGCCGTTCTGCGCGGCGACACGGGTTCACCCTTCTCGGCGCGCCTGCACCTGCCTACCCTGGTCGCCCCCATGACGCCGTCCGCCGATTCGATCCGCCTGCGCGACCTCGCCGACAAGGCCGTCGCCGGCGCGGCGCTCGCGCCCGACGAGGCGCTGGCCCTCTACCGCGGTCTCGACCAGCCTTCGCTCGGCCTGCTCGCCAACGACGTGCGGTTGCGCCTCCAGCCGCCGCACGCCGACGGCAAGGTGCGCGTCACCTACATCGTCGACCGCAACCTCAACCCGACCAACGTCTGCGTCACCGACTGCGGCTTCTGCGCGTTCTACCGATCGCCCGACGCCGCCGACGCCTACGTGCTGACGCGCGACGTCATCTACCAGAAGGTCGACGAGCTGCTGGCGAAGGGCGGCATCCAGCTGCTGCTGCAGGGTGGCCACCACCCGCGGCTGAAGACCGAGTGGTTCGCCGAGCTGTTCCGCGACCTCAAGCAGCGCTACCCGCAGGTCTGGATCCACGGCATGAGCCCGCCGGAGATCACGCACCTCAGCAAGCTCGAGAAGCGGCCGGTGCGCGACGTGCTCGTCGACCTCAAGGCCGCGGGCCTGAATTCGATCCCGGGCGGCGGAGCCGAGATCCTGGTCGAACGTGTGCGCAAGATCATCGCCCCGAAGAAGGCGACGACCCACGAGTGGCTCGAGGTGATGCGGCAGTGGGCCGCGCTCGGCGGCAAAGGCACCGCGACGATGATGTTCGGTCACGTCGAGACCGACGCCGAACGCATCGAGCACATGCAGCGCATCCGCGAACTGCAGGACGAGACCGGCGTGTTCACCGCGTTCATTCCGTGGACGTTCCAGCCCGAGAACACGGCGATGGGCGCGTCGATGCTCGCCAACCGCGGCGGCCTGAAGACCACCGTCGCCGAGTACCTGCGCACGCTGAGCCTCTCGCGCCTCTACCTGCAGAACGTGCCGCACGTACAGTCGAGCTTCGTCACGCAGGGCATGAAGACCTGCCAGATCGGGCTGTCGATGGGCGCTGACGACTTCGGCTCGGCGATGCTCGAGGAGAACGTCGTCAGCTCGGCCGGCTGCACGCACCCGACGTCGATCCCCGAGATCGAGCGGCACATCAAGGACGCCGGCTTCGTGCCGCAGCGCCGCAACATGATGTACCAGCCGGTCGAGACGCCGCCGACCGACAAGTTCGGCAACCCGCTCGGGCAGAAGAAGGCGATCGTCAGCCAGGTCGAAGCCTGACCCGGCGCGCCGACGATCACCGCGTGCGCGGCCGACGCCGTGGTCGGGAGCGCTTCGCCGCGAGGTGAGCGAGCGCGCGCTCGTGGTCGACCACGAACAGGCGCTTGCCGCGCGCCTCGACCACGTGGCCCTCGGCCTCGAGCCGTGCGCGCAACACCGCGACGCCGCCGGGGAACTTGGGGTTGAGTTCGCCCCCGGCTTTCAGTGTGCGCCAGTAGGGCGTCACCCGCACCTTGCCGGCCTGCTCGGCTTCGTCCGCCGCATGCGCGGCGATGTTCGCGAAGATGCCGGTGGTCATCGGGCAGGTGATCGTGGCGCCGTGGGCGCTCGCCAGCGCGCGGCGCAGCTCGTCGATCGTCGTGAGCCGGCCGCGGCGCACGCGCTTCATCAGCGCATCGACCTCGCGCGGCGCCGCGATCAGGATCGTGCCCTTGCCCCAGGTCCCGCGCATGCGCGGCGGGATGCGCTCGACCCGCGGCAATCCGTGATTCGTCGCGAGTTTCTCGGCCCAGGTCTTCTTCGTCTTCTTCATGGTCACTTGCCGCCGATCTTCGCGCGCAGCAGTTCGAGCGCCTTCGCCAGGATCGGGTCCTTCTGCTCGAAGTCCTTCGCCGTGCACTCGACCAGCACGTCCGGTGGGATGCCGACTCCCTCGATCGACTTGCCGTCGAGACTGAGGTCCTCCCACGACGGTGCGTGCACGGTGACGCCGTTGTCGAGTTCGAACGGGCGCGGGTTGCCGCTGCTGCCGAACGTCGGCTGCCCGACCGTCGTGCAGTCCTTCGCCTGCCGCAGCATCATCACGAACGACTCGTTGCTGCTCATCACGTAGCGGCTGGTGAGCACCACGATCGGCCGGTCGTAGCGGCGATCCTCGCCGTTGCCGGTCAACGCGCGCTCCTGGATCGGGCCGAAGCCGTCGGGGCCGGCCTTCCGCCGCAGCCGGTGTTTGGCGTAGGTCTTCGTGCCCTCGACGAACCACGCCGCGACCTGCATCGCCAGCCGTTCGTCGCCGCCGCTGTTCGGCCGGGCGTCGATGACCATCGCCTTGGTGTCGGCGAGCTCGACGATGGCGCCGCCGACGCGTTCCGGATCGACGTCGGAGTTCCAGGCGCCGACCAACAGGTAGCCGATGTCGTCCGCGGTGCGGCCCGCGAGGGTCTGCTTGCCGGCCGGCTCGACGCGCAGGTAGCGGTCGAGCAGTTCGCGGCGGAACAGCGGGTCGACGCTCCGCGAGCCGGTCCAGAAACGCTGCTCGCCGAGCTGCAGCGACAGGTGCAGGTCCTCGCACGCCGCGAGCATCTTCGCCGTCGCCGCGGCCCAGCCGCGGTCGGTGCGCGCGCCGACGATCGCCGCGCGGTGCTGCTCGACCAGCGCGGGCCAGTCCTTCACGCGCAGGTCGTGGTAGCTGTAGCGCTCGGGCAGCGTCTTCCGCAGCAGCGCGAGCGCCTGCTCGTTGCGGCGCTTCTGCTCGGCCGCCGGCCGCACCTTCTCCGGCAGGGTCGTGAACGTCCACGCGACGGGCTCGACCGGCGTGCCGTCCTTGCCGCGCGTGTTGTTCGCCGCCGGGCAGTTGATGCCGAGGCGGTACTCGCGGTCGGGCTGCAGTTCGACCGGCAGCACCAGCTTGCGGTCGCTCTCCCACTTCGGCTTGCCGGTGATCTTGGGGAACGTCTCGCCGCCGCCGCAGAACGAATGGCCGTCCTGGTTCATCGCGCGGTCGAACTCGACGACGAGTCGCTTCGTGCTCTTCGCGTCGACTTCGCCGCCGATCGCGGGCTCGAGCGTCACGACCTTCGGCGCCACTTGGGACACGGCAACCGACGCGAACAGCGCCACGGCGACGAGCTTCGACACCATGGCGGCGCACGATACCCGCGATCGCTACAACGACGACCATGCGCGCCGTCGTCGCGATCGACCAGGGCACCACCGGCAGCACGGCAACGGTGCTCGGCGAGGATCTGCGCGTGCTCGGTCGGGGCGACGCCGACTTCCCCCAGCACTATCCCGCGCCCGGGCTCGTCGAACACGACCTCGGCGAACTGTGGGGCTCGGTGCAGCAGGCCCTTGCTCGCGCGCTCGAGCAAGCGCGCGTGGCGCCGCGCGACCTCGTCGCCCTCGGCATCACCAACCAGCGCGAGACCACGGTGTTGTGGGACCGCGCGACCGGCGAACCCGTGCACCGCGCGATCGTCTGGCAGGACCGCCGCACCGCCGACGCGTGCGCCGCGCAGACCGCCGCGGGCCACGCGGTGCTCGTGCGCGCCCGGACGGGCCTGCCGATCGATCCGTACTTCTCGGCCACCAAGATCGGCTGGCTGCTCGACCACGGTGGCCTGCGCGCCCGCGCCGAACGCGGCGAGCTGGCGTTCGGCACGATCGACAGCTTCCTGTTGCACCGACTCACCGGCGGTGCGGTGCATCGCACCGATGTCACCAACGCGTCGCGCACGTCGCTGTTCGACCTGCACACGATGGCGTGGTCGGACGAGCTCTTCCGACTGTTCGCCGTTCCGCGCGCCCTGCTGCCTGAGGTCGCGCCATGCACGGCGACGTTCGGTCGCGTGCGCGGGATCCCCGGCCTGCCCGACGGGCTGCCGATCACGGGCATCGCCGGCGACCAGCAGGCGGCGCTGTTCGGCCAGGCGTGCTTCCGCGCGGGCGACGCGAAGTGCACCTACGGCACCGGCGCCTTCCTGCTGCTGAACACCGGGCCGACGCCGGTCGCTTCGCGCCACGGCCTGGTGACGACCGTGGCGTGGCAGCTCGGCAACGATCGCGTCTATGCGCTCGAGGGCTCGGCGTTCGTCGCGGGCGCGGCGGTGCAGTGGTTGTGCTCTGGGCTCGGCCTGTTCGCGCATGCCGGTGAAATCGAGGCGCTCGCGCGCAGCGTGCCCGACAACGGCGGCGTGGTCGTGGTGCCCGCGTTCGCCGGCCTCGGCGCGCCGCACTGGCGGCCCGACGCCCGCGGCGTGATCACCGGGCTGACGCGCGGCACGACCAAGGCCCACCTCGCGCGGGCCGTGCTCGAGGGCGTGGCCCTGCAGAACGTCGACATCCTGCGGGCGATGGAACGCGACGCCGGCACGCCGCTGCGCGAGTTGAAGGTCGACGGTGGTGCCGCCGCGAACGATCTGCTGATGCAGTTCCAGGCGGACGTGCTCGGCGTGCGCATCCGGCGCCCCGCGCAACTCGAGTCGACGTCGTTCGGCGCCGCGTTCCTGGCCGGACTCGGCGCCGGGCTGTGGCCGGATCAGGACACGATCGCCGCGGCGTGGCGTGAGCAGCGTTCGTTCACGCCGGCGATGCCCGCAGCCGAAGTCGCGGCGCATCTGCAGCGCTGGGCCGCCGCGGTGGCAAAAGCCTGAGCTGCGGAATCGTCGGCGCGTCGCCGCCGCTCTGCGCCAGCCCGCGCGCCAACCCGAGGCAGCGGCGGCGTGAGAGTCTGCCGCCGCGACGTCACACGCCCTTGTAACAGAGCACGGGACGCAGCCGCCGCACGATGCGCACGAGGTCGCGTTGCGCGCGCATCACCGCGCCGATGTCCTTGTAGGCCGACGGCGCCTCGTCGCGCAGCGAGTTCGCGAGTTCGCGCTGGTAGAACACCGCCGACAGATCCCGCTCGAGATCGCGCATGCTGATTCGCCGCATCGCTTCGCCACGCGGCAGCCGGCGACCCGCCCCGTGCGAGCTCGAACCGAGCGAAGGCGCATCGCCACGCCCTTCGACGTGGAACGAGTAGCTGCCCATCGACCCCGGGATCACGCCCGGCTCGCCAGCCCGCGCCGACGACGCGCCCTTGCGGTGCACTTGCAGCGCCACGCCGTCGTGGACTTCCTCACGCACGAAGTTGTGCACGACGTCGACCCACGTCGTCCAGTCGAAGCCGACGCCGAGCGCCTGCTGCAGCGCCCGCTCCGCGGCTTCGGCGATGGCGCGACGGTTCGCGCGGGCAAAAGCGATGGCGACGTCGTGGTCGTGCAGGTAGTCGCGGCCCGCGTCCGGCAGCGACAACGCGACGAGTCCTTTGCCGACCGCCTGCCCACGCGCGAGGTGATGGTCGCACACCGCCGGGCCCAACGCGCGCGAGCCGCTGTGCACCATCAGCCACAACCGGTCCTCGTCGTCGGCCTGCACTTCGAGGAAGTGGTTGCCGCGGCCGAGCGTTCCGAATTCGACGTGCAGATCGCGCTGCACACGCCGTTGCAACGCCGCGTCGGCGACGGCGAACGGCAACGGGGCAAGACGGGCGCGTTGCCGCAACGCAGGCACACGCTCGCGCAGCGCCGCGAACACGCGGCTGGCCGCGGTGTCGTCGGCGAGCACGTCGCGCGTCGCGTCGAGGCGGACGACCGCCATGCCGCAACCGATGTCGCCGCCGACCGCCTGTGGATACAGGTGGTCGACGGTGCCTACGACGGTGCCGACGCAGACGTGCTCGGCGAGGTGCACGTCCGGCATCACCGCAATGTGCCGCACGCCGGGCGCCGCCGCCAAGCGCCCGAGGGCGTTGGCGACGTCGCGCGGCAGCGGCTCGACGAGCCAGCGGTGCACCACGGTCATGGGGCACCTCCGGCCGGCAGCACCGTGAACGACAACTGCGGCACGCGCCGCCGTTGCACGGTCGAAGCCACTGCTTCGCGCAGCCACGCGCGCGCACGATCGAGGGCTTGCAAGGAAGCGACCAGGCCGTGGCCGCACGGATCCTGCATCACGACGAGCACGTGCTTGTCGTCTGGCATGGGCTCAACGCGGTCGAGCACGAGGTCCATCAGGACCGGATCGGAGGAGTCGCCCAGGGCCCACGACAACGCGTCGTGTACCTGGGCGCAGAGTTGGAGGGACTTGGTGAACGACCGCCCTCCGCGGTCATCGGAAGCGTGCATCTGCTGGGTGCCATGGCGTGCGCGTGCACGCCGGAACGGAACCGGGGTGTCAGGACTCGACGCTCAGCCCGGCCGCCGCACGCTCTTCAGGCGCGCGAGAACCGGGAGGCGGGCACAGCGATGCAGATGCGTTGCACGGGAGCCTCCGGTAAGGCGCGGGAACGTAGCGTTCTGCCGAGATCTGGCAAGCGGCGGCGGGTAGCCAGAACCGAGCGACTCGCGCGCGAGGCCGCACCGTGTCGCCATCCCCGGTACGCCTCGACGCCACACTCCGGCCAGGCGTCGTACCCAGGCGGCAAGCCCCCCAGCGCCTGACTTCGAATCGCGCCGTCGGCATGATCCGGCGCATGCGCTCGCCCCTGCCCGCGCTCCTCGTCGCCGCGTTCGCCCTGCTCACCGCCCCACTGCCAGCCCAGAAGGGCATCGCCGAGCCGCGCGCCGGGCTGTCGTTCCAGCCGCCGAAGACGTGGACCGAACTGCCGACCGATGGCGATCGCGGCGCGACCGTTCGCCTGTTCGCCGGGCCGCAGGCGTTGGCGAGCAAGGCGGAAGGAACGCACACGCCGCTGCTGCGCGTGATGTTCTTCGCGGCGGGAGGCGATGCGAGCAAGGACGAGGTCGACGGGCTGCCGCGCACGACGCCGTTCCGCGACCTCGAGGACTTCGCCAAGCGAGGGCTTGGCGCCAAGAGCGCGACCAAGGAGCCGAGCAAGGTCGGCGGCGTCGCAGGACAGCGCGTCACCGGCAAGGACCTGCCGGGCGATCGCGTGATGCTCGGGCAGACGCTGCCGGTCGACGGTGGCGAGGCGGCGATCTGCATCGAGGTGCTCGCCAACCAGGCCGACAAGATCAAGCAGGAGATCGAGGCCGCGCTCGCGTCGCTCGCACCGGTCGCCCGTGTCGCAGCACCGCGTCCCGCGCCGCCGTGGGTCGCCGACGCGGAGTGGGCAACGAAGGATGCTGCGGCACGAACCGCCGCGCGCCGCACGTGGGCCGACGAGGTCGTCGCCGCGACGCTGAAGAACCCCGAGCTCGCCTACAAGAGCAGCAAGGCCAAGTACTGGACCGTGCTCAGCGTCGCCGACCCGAACTTCACCAAGAAGGCGACCGCCGCGGCGGAAGTCGCGCGCGAGTGGCTGGCGAAGAAGCTGCCGGAGCTGACGAAGGACGCGCCGCTGCCCGCGGTGCTGCGCATCCTCGACAGCGTCGACCACTGGAACGCCCTGCAGATCGTGCGCGGCAACTCCCGCGAGTACGACCCGCTTCGCCGCGAACTGATCGTCGTCAACGACCGCGACAACGGCGGCCCGAACGGCTTCGGCCCGATCGCGCGCGCGGTGCTGTGGCAGCTGATCGACGACGTCGATCCACTCGCGGTGGCGGCGATCCCACGCTGGTTCGACAACGGCTGCTGGGAGTTCCTGCGCAGCAGCAAGTTCGACGGCAAGAAGTTCGAGTTCGTCTGCGGCGAGGTCGAGCGCGGGCGCATGGATTACTACCGGCAGAAGGGGGACACGATGCCGGCGCCGTGGAAGCTGATGCAGGAGGCGATCCAGCCGAGCCCGACCGATGGCAGCATGGAGACCAACTGGGGTTGGACGCCCGACTGCGCGCGCCTGATGCGCTGGTTCTGGCTGCACGACGGGCAGAAGGCGTTCGGCAAGCCGACGCTCGTCGCCGACTACATCAAGGCACTCGGCGTCGCCCATGCGACCGTCGGCCCCGACCCGACCCTCGACGTCGCCCTCGTCGGCCTGTCCGAAGCGCAGCAGAAGGAACGCAACACGCGGTTCTACAAGTGGCGCGACGGGTTGCTCGTCGCCATCAACAACGTCGCGGTGCCGCTGCAGCCGGATGCCTGGCTCGCCCTCGACCCGAAGTGGGCCGAGTTCAACAAGGGCTTCAAGTAAACGGCTGGGGGGCGCCCGGGCGGCAATTCGCGCCTGGGCGCGACCGTTGCCCTTCACCCGCCGCAACCTGCGTCCTACCCTTGTCGCCCCGCATGACCGCCCACGCCTACACCCACCTCGACGGCGCGATCGCGACCCGCCTCATCGCCAAGGCCGGTCTCGGCGACATCGACCAGAAGGTCCGCGCTGGCGAGCGGCTGACGTTCGAGGACGGCGTGCGCCTCTACGAGACGCCGCACCTCGCCGCGGTCGGTCTGATGGCGCACCGCGTGCGCACGCGACTGCACGGCAAGAAGACGTACTTCAACATCAACCAGCACGTCAACTACACGAACATCTGCATCTACTCGTGCAAGTTCTGCGCGTTCGCGGCGAAGGAGGGCGAAGAACGCGCCTACCTGATGACGCCGGCGATCGTCGAGCAGAAGGTCCGCGAGCAGCTGCATCGCCCGGTCACCGAGGTGCACATGGTCGCCGGCATCCACCCGACGATGCCGTACGAGTACTACCTCGACGTGGTGCGCGCTGCGAAGCGCGCGCGGCCCGACATCCACGTCAAGGCGTTCACGATGGTCGAGATCGACCACATGCTGAAGATCTCGGGCAAGAGCGAGGACGAGGTGTTCGCCGACCTGCGCGCCGCGGGGCTCGGGTCGTGCCCGGGCGGTGGCGCCGAAGTGCTGACCGACCGCGTGCACAAGGCGGTGTTCCGCGAGAAGCAGGGCCCGCAGGGCTGGCTCGACACCGCGCGCAAGGTGCAGAAGGCCGGCTTCAAGATGAACGCGACGATGCTGTACGGCCACATCGAGCGCGTCGACGAGCGCGTCACGCACCTGATCAAGCTGCGCGAACTGCAGGACGAGTGCGGCGGCTTCATGGCCTACATCCCGCTGGCGTTCTGGCCCTACCACACCGACCTCGCCAACTTCGGCCACGTCACGACCGGGCATCTCGACCAGCGTTCGATCGCGGTCGGGCGGCTGATGCTCGACAACTTCCCGCACGTGAAGGCGTACTGGATCATGCTGACGCAGGAGTCGGCGCAGACGGCGTTGAGCTTCGGCGCGAACGACATCGACGGCACGGTGACCGAGGAGAAGATCACGCACGACGCCGGGACGACCGAGCCGCAGGCGCTCAACCCGCAGCAGATCGCGCACCTGATCCGCGAAGCCGGCTACGAGCCGGTGCAGCGCACGACGGTCTACGAGGAGATCGGGGCCGCGTCGTAGGCGGGAGAGGTCGGGCGCAACCGGAGACTCGCGCCGCTCCGTTCGCCACGATCACGCTCCCACGGGCCGAGAGGAAAAAGGCTCGAAGCGAGCCCGGCACGTCCCGTGCGCCGCACACCGCCTCGCGCTGCGGCGGTGGAAGCGGCCTTGGCACCGCAGGCTCGGCAATCCGTGGAAAGTCACTCAGCCTCCGCCCACATCGGGCCCGATAGGCCGAGCAACCTATCCAGGATCCCACGATGTCGAACCTGCCTGCTCGTCTCCTCCGTCTCGCCTTGCCGTTGGTCGCAGCGCTGCCCCTCGCCGCGCAGCAGCCGACCGAACTGACGCTCGGCGTCTACTCGTTCAAGAAGCCGACCGAGGTCGTCCGCGACTTCGGGCCCGCCATCGACGAGCTGTCGCGAGCGATGACCAAGCTGGCCGGTCGACCGATCACGTTGAGCCTGCGCGTCACCAAGACCTACGACGAGTGCCTCGACAAGTTCGTCGCCGGCGAGATCGACCTCGTGCGCTTCGGCCCGGCTTCGTACGTGCACGCCAAGGCCCGGAACGCCGGGGTCCAGCTCGTCGTGGCGGAACAGGAAGACGGCAAGAACCGCAGCCAGGGCGTGATCGCCGTGCGCAAGGACAGCCCGATCAAGACCATCGCCGACATCCGCGGCCGCTCGTTCGCGTTCGGCGACGAGCTGTCGACGATCGGCCGTTACCTGTCGCAGGCCGAGCTGGTGAAGGCGAACATCTTCGAGGCCGACCTCTCGAGCTCCAAGTTCCTCGAGCGGCACGACAAGGTGTTCAAGGCGGTCGAGGTCGGTGACTTCGACGCGGGCGCGATGCACATCGCGACGTTCGAAGACCTCAACCAGAAGGGCCAGCTGCGCACGATCGTGACGTTCGAGAACGCCGGCAAGCCCTGGGTCGCGCGCGCCGGTCTCGACGCGACCATGCTCGAGACCCTGCGCAGGGCGTTGTTCGAGATGAAGGACCCCGTGGCGCTCAAGGCGCTCAAGGTGCACGGCTTCCTCGCCACCACCGACAAGGACTACGAGAAGGTGCGCGCCGGCATGAAGATCGCCGAGGCCTTCCCGCGCGCGTCGGCGGAACCGCAGCCGCAGCCGAACAAGGACTGAGCCTTGGAACAGAGCTGCAACATCCTGCAGCCGATCCGCCTGTGGCGCGAACGGCTCGCGGCGCGACTGGTCACTGCCGTGCTCGGCATGACCGTGATCGCCGCCGTGGGCTTGACCGCGTACGAGTTCCGTCAGGCGGCCAAAGCGCTCGACGAACAGGTCGCGACGATGGGGCAAGTGTTGGCGAGCACCGTCGCCGCCAACTGCGCCGACCTCATCATCGCCAGCGAGATCCCCGAGATCGAGGCGTTCGCCGAGCACATGCTCGCGCAGACCGACGTGCTGATCGAGTACCTGCGCATCGAACGCCCGGATGGTCGCGTGCTGAATCCGAAGAACGCGCCTGTCGCGGGGGCGATCGCCGCCGACATCCGCAAGTTCGAGGCACCGGTGCTGATGGAGCCCGAGAACCGCGCGCTCGGCAAGGTCACGATCGGCATCGCTGTCGAGCCGTGGCGCGCGCAGCTGCGCGAACGGTCGATGCAGACGCTGGCGCAGAACATCGGCGCGTTCGCGTTGATCACGACGGTGCTCATGCTGCTGCTGCGATCGTGGCTCGGCCGGCCGTTGCGCGACCTCGACGAGTCCGCCCAGCGCATCGCCACCGGCGACCTCGCCGCCACCGTGCCGACCACCGGCGTCGGTGAGTTGCGCCGACTCGCGTTCACGCTCGAGGGCATGCGCTGCAACCTGCAGGAGTCGCATGCGTCGCTGCAGGCGCAGAACAAGCGCCTGGTCGAACTCGACCACATGAAGGACGAGTTCCTGGCGAACACCAGCCACGAGATCCGCACGCCGCTGGGCCAGATCCTCGCCGGCATCGAACTGCTGCCCGAAGCGAGCGCCCACGAGCGCGAAGAGCTGGTGACAGGCATGAGCCGGAACGGCAAGCACCTGCTGTTCCTGATCAACCAGATCCTCGACTTCAGCAAGCTGCAGGCGGGCAACCTGCAGGTGCAGACGCAGGACGTCGCCTTGCGGCCGTTGCTCGAGGACGTGCTCGCGTGCGCGACGCCGGAAGCCAAGGTGAAGAACCTGAACTGCATGCTGCGCATGGGGCACGACGCGCCTGCGGCGGCCGTGGCCGACCCGATGCGTTTGCGCCAGGTGCTGGTCAACCTGATCGGCAACGCGATCAAGTTCACGTCGAAGGGCGGCGTTCGCGTGCGCGTCTCTCGCGCGCGGAGCACGCCGGACCAGCTCCGCATCACGGTCACCGACAGCGGCCCTGGCATCGCCCGCGAGGCGCAGGCTCGACTGTTCCAGCCGTTCCAGCAGGGCGACGCGTCGCTCACGCGGCAGCACGGCGGCACGGGCCTTGGCCTCGTGATCAGCCGTCAGCTCGCGCGCGCGATGGGCGGAGACATCCAGCTGAGGAGCCGCCCCGGCAAGGGCACGCGGCTGACCGTGACGCTGCACTGTGGCAAGTCCCCGGCGGAACTGCCGGCGCCGACGACCACGACGATCATGACGCAGTCGCGCCCGACGGCACCGACTGCCGCGGAATCGTCCGACGCGCCGAAGCCTCGCATCCTGCTCGTCGACGATGCGGCCGACAATCGCCGCCTCCTGTCGGCGATCCTGCGCAAGACGGGCGCCGACGTCGAGACCGCCGAGAACGGCGCCCTCGGCTGCGACGCCGTGCAGAACGCCGACCGCGGCGGCACTCCGTTCGACCTCGTCATCATGGACATCATGATGCCGGTGCTCGACGGCCAGCAGGCGGCGCGTCGCTTGCGCGACGACGGCTGCAAGCTGCCGCTGATCGCGCTGACTGCGCACGCGACGGAGCACGACAAGAAGACGTGCCTCGAAGCCGGCTTCGACGACTATGCGACGAAGCCGATCAGTCGCGCGCAGCTGACCCAGCTGCTGAAGCGTCACATGCGGCCGCACGGCTGATCTCGCCGCGCGGCAGCCTTGCCGGCGCTGGCCAGCACGCCGCGACCAACAGCACCGGCCCCACCATCTCGAGCGCTTCCTCCAGGACCTGCGTGTAGGTCAGCAGCGGGATGCCGCGTGGGCGCAGTGGCGAAGTGAGCACGGAGTTCTCCGCCGCCTCGAGACCCAGCGCCACCGCGAGCAGCCCGAAGGCAGCGAGCAGCAGCACGCGCTGTGCGGGCGCCGTCTCGGCGGCGCGCAGGATCACCACCGTGGCGACCAGCGCGACGACCGCGAACACCGGCGCCAGCGTCCACACCCACACGTAGACGCCATCGAATCCACCCATGGCGTGGTGCAGCAGCGCGCTGATTCGCTCGTGCAGACCGAGCAAGTCGTCGATCGCCAGGTAGACGAACAGGATCCCGAGCGTTCGCCAGGCTCGCCGCGGCGATGCGCCTCCCCGCAGGCAGCCGACGCCGGCCGCAAGCATCATCGCCACCGAGAACCACGTCGGCACGCTCGCCTCGACCGACGCATTGAACCAGCAGAGCGGCGGCGTCTCGACGTGCGCGCGGCCCGTGAAAGTCAGACGCGCCGCGGCGTCGACGGCGACCAACACCCCCGCCAGCATCAGGAGGAACCGGCAGCGGTGCAGACGTTCGGTCAGGTGCACTCAGCAGTATCGAAGTTCCACGCCGGCTGCGTCGCCGCGCCGCCCCGAATCGAGTCAGGGCCGCTCGAACACCTGGCGTAGCTCCGTTGCCACGGGGCCGTTCGCCGACAGATCGATGTCGTTGTGTCCACGCCCCGGCACGGAGACGAACCTGGCTTGCGGCAGCGCGGCGGCGAGGTCGCGGCCGAATCGGTCGGACACGATGCGGTCGCGATCGCCGTGCAGCACGACGACCGGGCAGCGCACGGTCGCGGCCGGACCGAGGTTGTCGAAGCGATGCGCGAGCAGGAGGCGCACGGGCAACCACGGAAACGACGCCGCCGAGACCGCGGCCAACGTCGTCGGTGGCGCGCGCAGCACCAGCCGGTCGACCGCCCCGGTCGCGGCCACGTGCATCGCTCCGAACGAACCGAGCGAGCTGCCGACGACGACGAACGGTACGCCCAGAGCCTGCGCCCGCTCCCGCGCGTGCGCCGCGGCGCGTTGGGCTGCCGCGAGCAGGCCCTCGACGCTCGGCCGGCCCGGACTGGCGCCGTAGCCCGGGTACTCGCACGCGATCGCCTCGACGCCAAACGACACGAGCTGGGCGGCGCTGCCGACCGCCAGGTGCAGGTCCTCGCCGTTGCCGCCGAGGTACAGCGCGACGGCGCGTGGACTCTGCGGCGACAACGTCGCGATGCGCGTGCGCGACTCGCCCTGGCCGAGCCAGCCGACGACGGCCGGGGGCCGCACGTCGGGAACGCCACGATCGCCGTACCCAGCGCCGGGGAACACCATGCGATCCTGCACCGCCCACATCAGGGCGCAGGCGGCGACGTAGAGCAGTGCGGCGGAGCTCAGGACGACGATCACGGGACGAAGGCGACGGCGCGTCGACGGCATGGTCGACGATCAACGTGGAGTGCCGAGGTACTGCACGCCGTCGATGACGGCGCCGAGACAGTGCGTCGTGTACTCGAACGGGTCGCCGTCGAAGAGCGCCAGGTCGGCGTCCTTGCCGGGCTCGAGCGTGCCGAGCCGCGCGTCGACTTCGAGCAGGCGCGCAGCACCGATGGTGAGCGCGTGCAGGGCCGCGGCCGCCGGCAGGCCGTGGCCAACCGCCACACCGGCCTCCCACAGCACGACGCGGGTCTTGGGCACGTAGCCCTCGAACCCGCTCTGCAGGCCGAACGGCACCTGCGCGTCGTGCAGCAGCCTGGCGAGCTCCATGGTCCCGTTCTTCAGTTCGCCGCCGGTGCGGGCCATTGCCGGATGCGGGAGCACCGGCACCTTGGCCGCCACCAGCTCCGGCAGCACGAGATACGCCTCGGCCGCGCCGTCGAGCACGAGCCGGAATCCGAACTCCTGCGCGACGCGCAACGCCGCCAGCAGGTCGTGCGAGCGATGCGCCGTGACCAGCATCGGGATCTCGCGCGCGAGCACCTTCGCGGTCACCTCGAGCCCCAGATCGATGGACGTCGTGGGGTCCTTCGCGCGCTTCGCCGCGTACTCCTTCGCCTTCTGCAGGTGCTCACGCAACATCGCGACCGATTTCGCGCGCGTGCCCGGACTCTTGCCGTCGCGCCCACGCCCGCCGTCGCCGAGCGTGCAAGCCACCATCGCCACGGGGCGCACGACGTCGGCGTCGGCACTGCGCCCGTGGGTCTTCACGACCATCGTCTGTCCGGAGACCAACGCACCCGGCGCGTGGCCGGTGTGCACCGTCGTGATGCCGAGACCTCGCAGCCAGCCGACGAGTTCGTCGCGCGCATGGAACGCATCGATGGCGCGCAACTCCGGCTGGATCGCCGCCGAGCGTTCGAGTTGATCCTGGTCGTGCGGGATGTTCAGCAGGCCGCTGAGGCCGACCGTCGCATGGGCATCGATCAGGCCCGGCGTCACGACCGCGGCGCGAACGACCGGCAGGTCCGGCGGCACCGGCAGGTCGGCTGCCTTGCCGACCTTCTCGATCTTGCCGTCGCGAACGAACACCACGCCGTCGGCGATCGGCTCGCCGGCCATCGTGACGACGAGACCGGCGTGCACGACGAACGCAGCCGGTGCGGCCGGAGCCGGCGCGGCACCGTCCTGGGCCGATGCTCCGGACACGACGACGCCGGCCAGCAGCAGGCACGCGTAGCGCGTTCTCATTGGCCCCCCTGGCCGCCGTAGCAGCACAACGACATCGCCTGGTCGTCGCTCGCGCCGTAGCCGCCGACTGCGAGCAGGCGATCGCGCGGCTCGGCGAAGTCGAAGACCTTCTTGCCCTCGACCCAGGTCTGCAGCACGCGCGTGTAGACCGAGAAGGGATCGCCCGAGAGAACGACGAAGTCGGCGTCCTTGCCCGGCGCCAACGAGCCGACCCGCTCCTGCAGGTCGAGCATGCGCGCGTTGGCGATCGTCACCGCCTGCAGGGCCTTGTCGCGGTCCATGCCAGCGCGCACCGCGAGCGCGGCGGAACGAAGGAACAGCCGGCTGTCGGTGATGCCGTCGTCGGTGTGGAACCCGACGAGCACGCCCGCGCGGTCGAGCACGGCGCCGGTCGTGAGCGACAGGCGTGCGGCTTCGAGCTTGCCGCCCGGCGAGTCGATGACGATCACCGAGCACGGCACGTTGGCCGCCGCGATCTGTTCGGCGACGAGCCCGCCTTCGCTGACGTGGTGCAGCACGCAGCGGAACCCGAACTCCTGCTGCAGGCGCAGCACCGTCAGGATGTCGTCCTGCCGATGCGTGTGGTGGTGCACGACGCGCTTGCCTTCGAGCACCTCGACCAGCGCCTCGAGTGCGAGGTTGCGATCCGGCATCTTCGCCGGATCGGTCGCGCCCTCCGCGAGCTTGCGTTGGTGGTCGCGGGCGCGGTGGAACTGGGCGCGCACCAGCGCCGCGGCCTTGCCGCGCGTGCCCGCGAACGGCGGGTCCTTCTGCGGGTTGGTCCCGTTCGCCATCTTGAGGCCACCCGCGATGCTGCCGTCGGCGTTCTTGATCGCGAGATCCTCGACGGTGAACACATCGCGCAGCTTGAGGTAGATCGTCTGGCCCGAAAGCAGGTGGCCGGATCCGGGCATGACGTTCACGGTGGTGATGCCGCCGGCCTGCGCCTTCTGGATCCCGGGATCGCGCGGGTTGATCCCGTCCAGCGCACGCACCTCGGGCTGGATCGGGCCGCTGCCGTCGGCGCCGGCCACCGAACCGATGTGCGAATGGCTGCACACGAGGCCCGGCACGATCGTGCGGCCCGCGGCGTCGATGCGCACGGCGTCGTCGGGCACCTTGACGCCGGCGACCGGCCCGACCGCTTCGATGCGACCGCCGCGCACGAGCAACGTGCCGCGCTCGATCACCGCGGCGTCGACCGGTTCGATGCGCGCACCGACGAACGCATGCGGCACGTCCTGCGCGACGGCGGACGCCAGCAGGGCCAGGGTCGCGAGCCGCGACCAGACGTGGAGTTCCATGGCCAGCAAGACTACGGGCGGCGCTGCCGGATGCTCAACGCGACAGTTCGTGCAGCAGGCGGTCGGCGCGATAGACGACGCGCAACGCCTCGACGATGCCTCGCGGATGCACGCAGACGCTGCGTTCGGCGCGCTCGCCGTAGAGGAACTCGTTGGCCAGCGACTCGATGTTGCCGTCGAACAGCAACCCGACCAGTTCGAGGCGCTTGCTCACCACCGGACTGCCCGAATTGCCGCCGGTCGAGTCGACGGTGCACACGAAGTCGACCGGAGCGCGCAGGTCGAGGCGATCCTTCGCTGCCACCCACTCGGGCGGCAGGTCGAACGGCGGCGCGCCGTCGAACTCGGCCGAACGCGCGAACATGCCCGCGAGCACCGTGCGCCACGGCGCTTTGCTGCCGTTCATCTCGTAGCCCGCAGCGATGCCATCGCTCCACCGCAGCGTGAACGTCGCGTCCGGCGAGACCTCGTCGCCGTAGACGCGGAACCGCAGCCGCGCCAGGGCTGCCCCCGCGGTCGACTCCGCGACCTCCAGCCGAGAGCGACGCGTGGCGTTCTCGGCGGCGAGCCGCACCGCCACCCGCGCAATCGCCAGCGCCGGGTCGTCGGACGCCTCGATCGCCGACTTCCCGGCAGCCAGCAGTTCGTCGAGGAACGCCACGTCACAGAGCCGGCTGGTGCGCAGCAGGCGTTCGGCTGCGGTCTGCGGCGATTCGCCGCGCAACACCGCCGCGAGCCAAGGATCGTCGGCAGGCAGACGCCCGCGCGCCCGCCGCAGGTGGTCGACGAACAACGCCTGCTGCACAGGGTCGGCGCCGCAATCGCTGTCGCGCGCCTTCGTTGCAAGTCTCTCGTCGTCGGACGCCGCGAACTCGACGACGGCGATCGCCCGCAGCAGCAGCGGCAGACCGCCGGCACCATGGAACGCGAGCGGCGCGTCGAGCGCGCGCTTCTCGGGCATCAACGCCGCGATCGTGTCCTGCGCCGCCAATTCGGCGCCGAACCCGGCCTTGGCCGCACGGTAGCGGAACGCGGACTCCGCGGCTTCCTTGCGCGCGACGAAGGCCGGATCGAGCAGAGCGCCGTGTTCGCCGCGGTACAGCTTCTGCGCGTTCTCGAGCCGCAGGATCGACGTGCGAAGCCGCTTCTCGGCCGCAGGGTCGCGGGCCGCGAACTCGCGCAGGATTCCGAGCCGCGCATCGATCGTCTCGCGCACGCGCGGGTAGTGCACGTCGCGCTGGAACTCGAGCTGCGCCTTGGTCAGGGCGCGCTGCGTGCCGCCGGGATTGCCGGTGAGGAACACCAGGTCGCCCTCGGCCGGGCCGTCGCCCCACGCGAAGTGGGTCGCGGCGGTGTCCGCCGGCGCGCCATCGACCCACGCACGGCAGAACGCGAAGTCGAGGGAGTAGCGCGGGTAGACGAAGTTGTCCGGGTCGCCGCCGAAGTGCGCCACCTGCAGGTGCGGCGCCATCACCAGCCGCACGTCGTCGAACACGCGGTAGCGGTAGAGCTGCCAGACGGCACCTTCGAACAGCTTGACGAGCTGCAGCTCGACCCCCGGCGTCTCGGCGCGCGCCTCGGCGAGCAGTCGCTCGCGGTTCGCCGCGCGCACGGCATCGGCGGCGCCAGCATCGGCGGCATCGGCGGTCCCGGCATCGACCGCCGCGGTCACGTCCCGCATGCCGACGAGCTGCTGCAGCGTCAGCCCCGGCAGTCGCACTTCATCGGTCAGCTCGGCGGCGACGAAACCATCGCGCACCCAGTCGCGCTCGCCCTGCACCTTCGCGATCAGGTCGCGCACGCAGTGATGGTTGGTGAGCACGAGCCCCTTTGGCGACACGAACGACGCCGAGCAGTGGTTGCCGAAGCGCAGCGACGCGAGCCGCATGCGGTTCCACCACGCTTCGTCGGGCTGCAGGCCGTACTCCCGTTGGAGGTACGCGAGTGGCGGCCGCTCGAACGTCCACATCTTGCCGAGGCCGAGCTCGTCCTGCGACGGCAGGGCGAGCGCACTGCCGAGGACGAACGCGGGTGCCAGCAGCCAGCGCAGGCCGGACGTCATCCCTTCTTCTCCGCCTTCACGGAGCGCCACTTCGCGATCAGCTCGGCCTCGCGCGCTGCCGGCAGGCCCGTGCGCGCGAACGGCTTGTCCCCGCGCTCGGTCTTCGCCCACTGCAGCGTGTCGCGGACGGTGTCGGCGATCGGCCGGAAGCGCAGCCCGGCGGCGATGGCGCGACTGCAGTCGACGACGCTGCGGCCATCCCGCGGGATCCACAGCGGCATCTGCATGTACGGCTTCACCTCGTTGTCGTCGAGGAACTCCTCGCTCACCCACACCAGCTCTGCCGCCGACGAGGTCGCGCACTTGCAGGCGCCGAGCACCTCCGCCATCGACACCCGGCCGTGGAACCCCGTCGCGTTGAACACGCCGGCGACGTCGTGCTCGATGCAATGCAGCATCCACGCCGCCAGATCACGCACGTCGACGAACTGCACGTGGCCGTCGGGATCGCCGGGTGCCAACACCTCGCCGCCGCGATCGAGGCGCACCGGCCACCAGGTGAAGCGGTCGCTGGTGTCGCCCGGACCGACGATCAGGCCGGGGCGGATGTTGGCGACCTTGCCCGGCATCGCTTTCTCGGCCGCCGCCTCGCAGCGCGCCTTCAGCGCGCCATAGAAGGGCATCGCCTTGCGGATCTCGTTGACCTGCCCCGCCTCTTCGGCCTTGTCGACGGGCACGTCCGGCGTCTCCGCCTTCTCGTCGATGCGGTCCGGCCGCTGGCCGAAGCTGCCATAGACCGAGATCGTGCTGATGAACTGGTAGTGATTGCAGCGCTCGGCGAACAGCTTCGCGGTCGCCTCGACGTGCGCTGGCACGTAGCCCGAGGTGTCGACGACCGCGTCGAACTGGCGCCCCTTCAGTGCCTCGAGGTCTCCCTTCTCACGGTCGCCGCGCAACTGCTCGAGGTCGGCGAACATGCCGGGGTTGGTCTTGCCGCGGTTGAACAGGGTCACCGTGTGGCCGTTCGCCTGCGCCGCGCGCACGAAGGGCGGGCCGAGGAACGCGGTGCCACCGAGCACCAGGATCTTCTTCGGTGCGCCGCGGCGCGTCGGCGTGGACAGCCTGGCGGCAGCGAGCGGTGCCGCGACGCCGGCAGCGGCGATCGACGAGAGGAACGTGCGGCGCGAGGTGGAAGCCATCGGCCGGCATGCTACGGACGGCGCGCGCGAGCCGTTGGTGCCAAGTTCCATTGCACGGCGTCGACTCGTTGGCGTCGCGACCGGACGGCGCTAGCGTTGCGCGCCTCCGCGCACCCGTAGTTCAGCGGAAGAACATCGGTCTTCGGAACCGAGGGTCGCAGGTTCGAATCCTGCCGGGTGTGCCACTCACTGCCGCGCGAACCGCCGATTGGACAGCGTCGGCGGCACACCGGAAAGCAGCCAACGCGACCCGCATTCCCTATCAACCCGGGGGTCGAAGATGTGGTGAGATGGTCAGCGGCCCGAGCGCCTTCTCTTTCCTGTTGTCGACTCACCAGGGCTTTGCTCAGATCGCCCCACAATGGCTACAAAGAAACGCGGTCGTAAGCCGGATGCGAACTCGAAGTCGGGCAAGATCCGGGTGTTGCTCGCCAGCGGCATGGGTGCGGGCGACATCGCCAAGAAGGTCGGTTGCACGCCGGCCCTCGTCTACAACGTCAAGGCGCGCATGAGCGGCGGCGCTCCGAAGCGTGGGCCCGGCCGGCCCCGCAAGGCAGCGTCGACGAGCAATGCGGGGCTGGGCGGCCTCGCTGGCATCCTCGACATGGTGAAGAACGGCGAACGCGAACGGGCGCAGCTGCGCGCCGCGATCGAGCGGATCCAGTCGCTGGTCCGCGACGCGCTCGCGTAGTCGCCCATCGCTGCGAGCCTTCGACGGGCAGCGCGCCGCTGCTGGCGTGACGAACCCGTTGTGCCGCGCGCGGCCCGTCGCCATGAGGCCGTCATGACTTCCGCACCCACCAGCTCCCGCCGCGCCCTCGTCACTGGCGGCAGCCGCGGCATCGGCGCCGCGATCTGCCGTCGGCTGGCGGCGATGGGACACCCGGTGATCGTCAACTACCGCAGCGACGCCGGCGCCGCGCAGCACGTCGTCGAGGCAATCCGCGCCGCCGGCGGCGAAGCCACGGCCGCGGCCTTCGACGTCGCCGACGGCGACGCGACCGCCAGCGCGCTCCAGGTCCTGCTCCGCGACCCACGGCCGATCGCGATCCTCGTCAACAATGCCGGCATCGTGCGCGACGCGGTGTTCCCGGCGATGACCGGCGAACAGTGGCACGACGTGCTGCGCACCTCGCTCGACGGCTTCTTCCACGTCACGCGCCCGCTGGTGATGCCGATGGTGCAGCACCGCTGGGGCCGCATCGTCAACCTGTCGTCGATCAGCGCCCTGCGCGGCAACCGCGGCCAGGCGAACTACGCCGCCGCCAAGGCTGGCGTGATCGGCGCCACCAAGTCGCTCGCGCTCGAACTCGCGAAGCGCAACATCACCGTGAACGCCGTGGCGCCCGGCCTGATCCGCACCGACATGACCGCCCAGGTGCCGGAGTCGGTGTTCGCGCAGATCCCGATGCAGCGCGCCGGCGAGAGCGATGAAGTCGCGGCCGTCGTCGGGTTCCTCTGCTCCGAGGCGGCGAGCTACGTCACCGGCCAGGTGATCGGCGTCGACGGCGGCTTCGGCGCCTGAGGCGCCAGACCGCCTACGCGAACTCGACGGGACCGGTGCCGTTGCGCAGCAGATCGAACCCGGCGTCGACGCCGAAGCGAGCGCGGTAGATCGGCGCCACGTGCGCCCGCACCGCGGCGGCACTGCCCGGCCGCACCAAGGCAATCGCGCAGCCACCGAAACCCGCACCGGTGAGCCGCGCGCCGAACACGGCGTCGCATTCGCGTGCGGCGGCGGTGATCACGTCGAGCTCGTCGCAACTGACTTCGTAGTCCGTCGCCGCCGACCGGTGGCTGGCGTCGAGTTGTCGGCCGAGCGCCACGTAGTCGTGCGCGCGCAACGCCAGGGCGCCGTCGCGCGTGCGCTGCATCTCGGTCACGACATGGTGCGCGCGCCGGCCCGGCACTTCCGGCATCGCCGCACGACAGGCTTCGAGGTCGGCCAGCGTGTAGAGCGCGAGATGCGGCAGGTCGCGAACGTGCGCGCGCAGGAGCTCGTGCGCGGTCGCGCACTGCGCGACCCGTTCGTTGAAGCCGCTCTGCGCGAGATGGCGCGGCTTCTTGGTGTCGAGCACGAGCACTTCGCAGGCAGCCGGATCGAACGGCACGTGCTCCCAGCGCGGCCCGGCGCAGTGCAGCAGCAGCACCTGCCCGGCGCGCCCGAGCGCCGACGCGAATTGGTCCATGATGCCGCAACGCACGCCGACGAACCCGGTCTCGGCGCGGTGCGCGATCAATGCCAGCTGCTGGCGCTCGAGCGCGGTGCCGTGCAGCGCGTCGAGCGCGAGCGCCGTGACGACCTCGATCGCCGCCGACGACGACAGCCCGGACGCGATCGGCAGGTCGCCCGCGAACACCGCGTCGAACCCGGCGCCGTGGCCGGTCGTCGCCCGAAAACCCCGCCAGACGCCGAGCGGGTAGCCGGCCCAGCCGAACTCCGGTCGCGTGCGGTCGCCGACGTCGGCGGCTGCGACGTCGACGGCGAGCGGCTGGTCGAGGCTGCGCAGCCGCAACCTGCCGTCCGTGCGCAGCCGGATCGCCAGATAGATGCCGCGATCGACGGCCATCGGCAGCACGTCGCCGCCGTTGTAGTCGAGGTGCGCACCGACGAGGTTGATGCGGCCCGGCGCGAAGAACTTGCGCACGCCGCCGCCGCCGCCGAACTCAGTGCGAAACCGTGCGTCGATCGCGGCGAGCAGGGGGGGACCGGACGTGGCGGACATGGCGCTGTTCCCGATCGAACCGGTCCACGCATGCACGTGCAAGCGAGCGGGTTACGCGGCGCGCGCGCGCCGCTATAGCTTCCCCACCACGAGGATCCCGCCCATGCGCCTGCCCCGCCTCCATTCGCTCATCGTCGGGATGCCGCTTCTGACCTGCCTGGCGCAAGAACCCGCGCCAACGCCGCCGACGCCGCCAGCTCCGACGACGCACCACGTCGTCGTTCGTTACCCGCAGGACAAGGATCGTGCGATCGCGGTGGTCGGCAGCCGCACGCTGACACTCGGCGATCTCGTCGACCACCTCGACAAGCGCCACCACCCGGGCCTGCGCGAAGCGATGAGTCGCCCCGAGATCCAACGCCTGCTGCAGTCCGACCTGATCGCCCCCTGGACCCGCCACTTCGCCGACCTCGAGGCGCTGCGGCAGACGTTCGGCGACGAGATCGACGAGGCAAAGCTGGAGCAGAGCAAGAGCGACGCGCTCAAGCAGTCGTTCCAGGCCTGGCTCGACAGCTACGTCGCCAAACGGCGCGACGCGGGGCGCCCGACCGAGTTGACGACCGCGCAGGTCAACAACCACCTGACGCGCTTCCAGCTGCACAACGGCCTGGCTGCCGAACTGCAGGGCACGCTCGACCACCTCGAGCCCGGCGACTACCACCGCGGCCAGTTGCACGCGTTCTTCACCGCGAACCCGCGCACGTTCGGCGGCCAGGTGACGATCGCGCACATCCTCGTCCAACACCGTGACGGCGGCACCGGCATCCTGCTCGACGATGCCGGCACCGCGCTCGCCAACGCGCGCATCGCCGACATCAAGGCCCGGCTGCGTCCCGACGGCTCGAACTTCGAGGAGGTCGCCCAGGCCTGGTCCGACGACGCGAAGACGGCGCCCGACGGCGGCAAGCTCGGCCCGGTGCATCGCCACGACGACCGCATGCCGGCGGCGTTGTGCCGCGCCGCGTGGGAGCTCAAGGACGGCGAAGTCAGCGGCGTCGTCGAGACCCAGTACGGATGGCACATCATCAAGCGCCTCGAGTTCGCGCAGCACGTCTTCATCCTGTTCACCGACGACGCGATGCCCGACATCAAGCGGGTGATGCGGCGAGCGATGCAGGAGGAACGGCTGTTCAAGGCGCGGGCGCAGGCCAAGGTACGCCTGCTGCTCTGAGCATCGCCGCGCTCAGCTCCCGCTCAGCGTCCACCAGAGCAGCAGCCAGAACGGGTTGACGATCGTCCAGAGGATCGCCCAGCGGCGGAACGACGCCTTCTGCGTCTTGTGCCGGAACAGCGACGACCCGAGCCAGGCGCCGATCCAGCCGGTCGCGAACGTCCACCACAGCAACGTGCGCTCACGCAGCCGGCGCCCATGCCGTGCGGCGCGCCACTTGTCGAACCCGAACACGGCGAACGTCACGAAGTTGGCCACCAGCACCAGCACCCAGCAGACGTCGCGCATGCGCCGATGATGGCGCCGCCGCAGCGCTGCGGCAACGCGGCCCGCGCGTCGCTACGCTCCCGGCCGCCATGCAGGTCCACGCCCACGACATCGCCGCCGCCCACGCGGCGATCGCGCGCCACGTCCAACGCACGCCGACGATCGCGGCCCCGCGGCTGTCGGAGCAACTTGGCTGCACGCTGTCGCTGAAGCTCGAGAACCTGCAGGCAACCGGCTCGTTCAAGGACCGCGGCAGCTGCCTCAAGCTGCAGCGCCTCGCGCAGCAGCCCGACCCGCCAAAGGGCGTCGCCGCCGCCTCGGCCGGCAACCATGCGCAAGGCGTCGCCTACCACGCGCGGCGACTCGGCCTGCCGGCGCTGATCGTGATGCCGCTGACGACGCCGTTCTCGAAGGTCGAACGCACCGAGGCCCTCGGCGCCGAAGTCGTGCTGCACGGCGAGTCCGTCGCCGAATCGACGGTGCATGCGAAGGGACTCGCCGCATCGCGCGGCTTCGCGTTCGTGCACCCGTACGACGATCCCGTCGTCGTCGCCGGCCAGGGCACGGCCGCGATCGAGCTGCTCGAGGACCGCCCGTCGGTCGACACGATCGTCGTGCCGGTCGGCGGCGGCGGGTTGTGCGCGGGCATCGCGGTCTGGGCCAAGCACGCGAAGCCGACCGTGCGCATCCTCGGCGTGCAGATCGCGGCGTGCGCGCCGATGCTCGCGACGGTGAAGGGGCGGCCGATGCCGCCGCTGCACACGCACACGATCGCCGACGGCATCGCCGTGAAGACGCCCGGCGTCGTGACCGCGGAGATCCTGGCGAAGCTGGCCGACGACATCCTGCTGGTCGACGAAGTCGACGTCGAGAACGCGGTGCAGGTGCTCGCCGCGCAGCAGAAGGTCATCGCCGAGGGCGCCGGCGCCGCCGGCCTCGCGGCCGTGATTCGCCACGCCGACGCCTTCCGCGGCCGCGACGTCGCGGTGCTGGTGTGCGGCGGCAACATCGATCGCCGCCTGTTGGCGACCGTGCTGCTGCGCGGGCTCAAGCGCGACGGCAAGGTCGCCAAGCTCCGCATCGCGATCAACGACGTTCCCGGGGTGCTGGCTCGCGTCACGCAGATGATCGGCGCCGCCGGCGCCGACATCATCGACATCGAGCACCAGCGTCTGTTCACCGGACTCGCGCCGCGCCAGGCGGAACTGGACGTGGTGATGGAGACGCGCGGCACCGCGCACGTCGAGCAGATCCTGGCGTCGCTGCGCACGGCCGGATTCCCGGCGCAGTCGCTGTAGCCGCCGTCAGAGGTAGGTGAACGGGCGCGTCGTCTGGCAACCGTTGGGGTTGGTGATCACGAACGTCGTCGGGCCGGGCACGCCGGGCGGCAGCGTGGCGATGATCGCGTTCGCAAACTGGTTGATGATCGGTACCGGCACGCCGTTCACCGTGACCGTGGTGCCGAGCAGGTTGGCGCCGACGAAGATCAGCTGCGTGCCGCCGCCGGACGGCCCGGTCGCCGGCGAAGTGGTCACCACCGGCGTGGCGTTGATCGCGCGCTGCACCGAAGCCGAAGACAGGTTCTGCAGCACGAGCTGCGCATCGCACGGCACGCCGGCCGGCATCACGAAGGACGCCGACGTCGGCGACAGGACGCTCACGGCGATCGGGATGCCGGCGACCGTGCCGCCGAGACCGGCCAGGAAGTTGGTGCCGGTCACGACGCCGGTCTGCCCCGGGGTCGGCGACGGCGGCGTCACGTTCGCGATCGTCGGCGCCGGCAGCGGCCGCACGCGCAACCACACGGCATTCGTCGCCGCGAACGTCGGCAGCGCGTCGATCACCATCGCCCCCTGCACCGCGACGTCGAGCACCGCAGGCACCCCGGGGAACGTGACCTGCCATGGCGCGCCGCCCGCCGAGTAGTAGCCGCCGAGGCCGAAGCTGTCGGCGACGACGGCCGTCGGCGATGGCGCCAGCGGGAACGGCGTGAAGCACAGGCTTCCCTTCCCCGGCGTGATCGGCAACGCGCTGCCAGCGGCCGGCAGACCGGCATGGGCCCACAGTGCGAACCACCCGACGGGCGCGGGGCCCGCGCCGCCCGGCGGCACAAGCGACAGCGTGAACGGCTGTCCGTAGCCGACCTGCACGACACGATCGTCGCCAGCACTGCCGGCGATCTTCAACGCGTCGAGAACGCCGCCCGTGCCGTTCCCGATCGCGCCCACGCCGCACGCGCCGAACACGTCGGCCACCTGCACGACCGGCTGCGGCCAGATCCCGACGCGGCCGAAGGCGTCGGTTGCCGCGACGTCGAGGATCGCAGTGCCCGCGTCGAACTCGCCTCGCATCGTGAACGAGTAGCTGCCGTTGGCCTGCGGCGTGACCGGCCCGAACACGATGCCGCCGACGCTGCTGCCGGCGCGCAGGCCGACGGTCACCGGCAACGTGGTGCCGAGCGGATTGCCGGCGGCGTCGCGCAGTACGACCGTACCAGTGATCACGTCGACGCCGTTCGCGCGCAGTCTCGGCGCGCTCATCGTCACGCTCGACTGGAAGTGGTCGGGGCGACCGACCTGGTTCGCCTTCCACGTGGTGTAGAGCGTCTGCAGCTGCGCTACGGCGTCGGGGGCGGCGGCGGACTGGTTGGCGACGTTGAGGTCCATCCAGTACTGGCCGGCCCCGCAGCCGAGCGCGCCGTTGCACGCCGCATCGAGGTCGCTCGGCCGACTCAGGATCATCAGTCCGATGTGCGACGACTTGGTGAACGACGGCGGCGGCGAACCGCACGCGGTCGGCTGCGACTGCGAGCACGAGCAGCGGCCATCGCCGCCGAAGCTGCGCGCCGCCTGCATCGCCGCCATCAGCTTGTCGCCGAGCGTGCCCGGAGTGCTCAGCAGCGCCTGCTCGGCCGCGGTCACGACCGGCTGGCCCGTCAGCACGTTGCCCTGGATCGCGTAGACGAGCGAGCCGCTCTGGCCGGTCAGGCCGCCGGCCCAGGCGCCAGCCTGGTTGCCGGTGAACGTCGCCGCACCGCCAAGAAGCGTGGCGATGCCGTACTGCCGCGTCTGGTGGCCCGGGTCGGCGGCGGCGAGCTGCTGCAGGATCTGCGTGGGAGACGATCCGGACAGGATCCCGGTGCGGATCAGTTCGCGCAGCGACAACGGTCCGACGAACGACTGCGCGCAGGCGACGCCGAGACCCGGCACGACGACGACCGTATTGGGGCGCAGATCGAAGCCGGTGAGGCAGGTCGCGATGCCGAGCGCCACCTCGCCGGTCGTGAGGTCGACGATGACGATCGACCAGGTGGCGCGCGCCGGGGCGAGCAGCGTGAACAGCGCGAGCAGGAACGCGGCGAAGAAACGCGGTCGCGGCATGGTGGCGGGCGATTGTCACCAGGCTCGCGTAGGCGTCCAGCCCAGGTACACCGCCTCACCGCCCCGATTTCCGCGGAATCCAGCCCCGGGTCGCGCACCAAGGAGCATGGGCATCCTCGATGCACCGCACGACACGTTCTTCGGCCTGGTCTTCCGGCACGCGGAGGTGGCGGCCGACTGGCTGCGTTCCGTGCTGCCGACCAAGGTCGCCCGCGCCATCGCGTGGCACACCTTCGTGCGCGCGTCCGCGCGATCGTTCGGGATGCGGTTGCAACGGAACGAGTCCGACCACGTGTTCCTGGCGCGCCTGCGCCGCGGTCGCGGGCGAATCGTGTTGGTGCTCGAACACAAGGCCGAGCGCGCCCCGGACCTGTCTTCGCAGGCACTGCGGTACGCGGTCGATCTGCGCCACGCCGTGCGTCGTCGTCCACGGGACCCCGACCCGCTCGTGATCGCGACCGTCCTGCACCATTCGGCAAAGCCATGGCACCCCGACCTGCATCCGCACCTCGTCGCCCATCCAGAGGCCGCCGCGAAGGCGCTGGAAGCGCTGCAGCCGCGGCTTCCTCTTCTCGTCGACGATCTGACGGCGCAGAGCGAAGCCGCGCTCCTGGCGCGTCGATTGCGACCCACGACGCGCCTCGCGTTGCTCTGCCTGCGCTTCCTCCGTCAATGCACCGGTCACCAGGTCCTCTCGGCCATCGACCGATGGGCGGACCTGGTGCGCGCTGCACACCGCCGCCACGGTGCCGAGATCATCGACGCGCTCTCCATGTATGCTCTGACGGTGAGCGACGTTCGTCAGCAGCCGCTCGTCGACCTGATCTCCCGCATCCTGCAACGACCCGAAGACATGGTCATCTCCACCGCGAAGCGCATCTACATGAAGGGCAAGGCCGAAGGCAAAGCCGAGGGCAGGGCCAAGGGCAGGGCCGAGGGCAGGGCCGAGGGCAGGGCCGAGGGCGCGACCAAGGTCAGGGCTGCAACCCTGCTGCGGCTGCTCGCCAAGCGCTTCGGCCCGATTCCGACGGCCGTCAGTCGTCGCGTTCGCGCTGCCGGCTCCGCCGAACTCGATCGCTGGACCGATCGCATTCTCGACGCTCGCACGATCCCCGAGGTGTTCGCTCCTTCGTAGGCACGACGCGCCATCGACCGCGAGCCGGCTGCAGCCGCTGGCGCTTCGGGAAGCGCCGCCTACTTCTTGTTCGCCGCGTCGCGCGCTGCGAGTTCGGCCGCGATGTCGATGTCCCACTCGACGGTCTCGCCGTCGGCGATCGTGCGCACGATGCGGATCTCCGGCTTGCCCGGCTCGGCGAGGATCGCCGTGTAGGTGTCGGGCGGCACGCTGCCGAACTCGTACCACCCTGAGTCCTGCACGTTGTCGCGGTTCATCAACCGCCGCATCACCGACAGCGTCGACACTCGCGACACCACGGCCTTGCCGCGCCCGTCGAGCAGCGAGATGTGCGCGAACGGGATCATCTGCTTGTCGACGTTCGTCGCGCGCACCCGGAGCGTGGCGCCGCGCACGACGCGCAACGTCACGTCGACCACCGCCTCCTCGGCGACCGCCACGTCGTCGAGCTTGCCGGCCTCGAGCGCTTCGCTCTCGATCTTCAACGCGTAGGTGCCGGGCGTCAGCCCCGTGATCTCGAACCTGCCGTCGGCGCCACTGCGGATCGGTCGCGCCTGCGCGGCAACGAGGTCGAGCAGCGGGTTGCTGCGTTGGCGGCGGCGTTCCTTGTTCGACTGGTCGTAGACGATCTCGGCGTTCGCGACCGGCACCCCGCTGCCATCGATGACGATGCCGGTGATCCGCCCTGCCATCGGCACCGTGACCACGAGGTCTTCGATCGGGGTGACGCCATCGACCACGATGCCGTCGAGCGACGCCTCGCCGTGCAGGCGCGGCTGGCCGCCGCCACCACGACGCCGCCCACCGCCGAACGCACCACCCGCGGTCAGGCGATACGTGCCCGCGGCGACGGAGCGCAGGGTGAACTGTCCGTCGTTGTCGGTGCGCGCCTGCGCGAGACCGTTCTGCGCGATCATGCCGACGAGTCCCTCGGCGCCGGACAACGAACCATCGGCGCTGCCGAGCGTGACCTGCATGCCGGACACCGGATTGCCGCGCGTGTCGATGACACGACCGCGCAGCGAACTCGTCGGCAGCGCGATGTCGAACACGAACTCCCGCACCTCGTCGGGCACGTCGACCTCGAACGTCGTCTGCACCGGCTGTCCCTGGAAGCGCGTGACCTGCATCACGTAGCTGCCGGGCTTGATGCCGATCAGTTCGTAGCGGCCGTCCATGCCAGCGGCGTTGGCGCGCACGCCCATGCCCAGCAACCCGTCGCGGTCGCTGCCGAGCAGCGTCACCAGCGCGCGCGGAACCGGCGCGCCGTTCTCGCGCACCACGCCGAACACGCGCACGCCGTCCTCGCCCTGGTCGTGCACGTCGAGCCGCGACAACTTGCCCTGCCGCACGGTCACCGTCTTGAGCCGCATGTTGCTCATCAGCTCGAGCGGGATGTTGTCGGCGCGTTCGTCGAGCCGCGACTTGAACACCACGTACTGGCCCGGCGGCAGGCCGTCGATGCGGTAGTAGCCCGCCTTGTCGGAGGTGCTGCTGCGCATCGTTCCAGCCTGGATGCTGAACGCGACCATCAGCGCGTCGGCGAGCGGGCGCATGCCGAGCCCCGTCACGGCCCCTTCGATGCCGCCGCCGGCGTCGAGCACGATCTCGACCTCGGGTGTGGGTTCGCCGACCTTGACCTCGACGTCCTTGGTCGACGACTTGGCGAGGTCGGGGTGTCGCGCCGTGAAGCGGTACTTGCCGGCCTCCAGTGCTGGCACCAGGAACCGGCCCTGCGAATCGCTGATCGCGCTGCGCCGATTGGTCGCGGCCGACAAGGCGAGGAAGTCGAAGTCCTCGGGGTCGATCTGGAAGTTGAACGCGCCGCGGCTGCCGCCGCCTTCGCGGTTCTTGTAGGCGGTGACCTGCGCGTCGCTGACCGGCTTGCCGCTCTCGTCGACGACGCGACCGGCGACCGGCAGGCCGGGTTCGAGCCGGAACGTGAGCACGTCGCCCTGCTGGCCCGGCTGCAGGTCGATCTCCTGGTTCGCCGGCTCGAGGAAACCGTCGGCACGCACGCGCACGCGGATGCGACCGGGCGGGATGCCGCGCAGCTCGAACGTGCCGTCGGCGGTCTGGATCTCCCGCCAGTCGCCGTCCATGCCGCCCATGCCGCGATCCATCATGTTCTGGCCCTCGCGGAGCTGGCGCGTGCCGGTGCGTTGGCCACGGCGGCCGCCGCCTTCCCAGGTCGCGCCGCTGTTGCCGTCGGTCTCGCGCCGCCCACCGCGCCCACCGGCCTCCGCGGAAGCACCCGGCTCCCCAGCCGCCGCCGTCGTCGCAGCGTCGGCGGGCTTCGGGATCGCGCTGGTCCGCGTGTCGACGCGGAAGCGCGTCATCGGCACCTCACCCTGCAACACCTTGCCGCGCACGATCGCCCCGCGCTGCACTTCGATGACGAGGTCGGGTTCGTCGAGCTTCACCCCGAAGCGCACCGCGGTCGTGTAGCCCTCCTTCTGCGCCTGCACGACGAGCCGTTCGCCGGTCAGCCCCTTGGCAACGAACTTGCCTTCGGCGTCGGTCTTGGTCGCCACGCGCCGCACCTTCAGCATCATCTTCAGGAACTGCGGATCGTTCGGCTGCTCGAACGGGCGCAGTTCGACTTCGGCGCCGGCGACCGGCTGCTTCTGATCGTCGACGACGCGACCGCTCACGGTCGCTCCTTCGCCGAGCTGCAGGACCATGTCTTCGTAGACGCCGCCGTCGACGACCGCGAGTTCCTCGATCTGGCTCGGCGCCAGGTCCTGCGCCGCGGCGACGAACGCGACGCGCCCGGCGGCGACGTGCTCGAGCCGGAAGCGGCCCTCGGCATCGGTCGCGATCGGCGCCGAACGACCGTCGGCGGAGAACAGCACGCGGCTGATGTCGAGGTAGACCATCGCCACGTTGGCGTTGGCGACCGGCTGGCCCTGCAGATCGACGACGCGACCGGCGACCAGCGCACCCTGGTGGCCGCGGATCGACAGTTCGGTGACCTGGCCAACGCGCACGTCGACGCCGTGCACTTCCTCGAGCGCGATCTGCGGCGCCGTCGCCGACACGGTGTAGCCGCTGCCCGCGGGCACGCCCGGCAGGTCGAACAGACCGTTCTTGTCGGTGACCGTCTCGAGCCAGCGGTACTGCCGCTCGGTGATCTGGCCGAGGAACGCGTTGAGCCCGGGACGCACGCTGACGTGCGCACCCGCCGCCGGCGCGCCGTCGGCACCGAGCACGATGCCGCGCACGCGACCACCGGGCTGGGCGCGCAGTTCGATGCCTTCCTGGATCTGGCCCGCAGCGAGGCGCGCGGTGCCCGGCGTGCGCACGAACCAGCCGTCACTGCGCCCGTCGAGGAACACGCGGCCCGGCGCGAGTCCGAGCAGTTCGAAGGTGCCGTCCGGATTGCTGATCGTCCGGCCGAGTTCACGCCGCGGCGCGCGCGTGTCGACCATCAGGCCTTCCTGGAACAGGCCGCGGAAGCGCGCGACCAGCGGTTCGATCGACGGCTCGTCCTGCACCGCGACCACTTCGATTCCCCCGAGCGGCTGCCCCGTCTTGCCGTCCAGCACCACGCCGCGCACCCCCGTCGGCGGCCCACCGATCGTCCCCGCCTGGCGATCCGCGGCGCCGACCGTTCCCGCGACCGCGGCCGCTGCCCCCGTCAGGTCGCCGCTCGCCGGCGCAGCGTTCGCCGTGACGTTGCCACCGGCGCCAGGCGGCGCGGGCGGCAGGTCGGGCTGGCCCGAAGACAGCCAGAACACGACGGCGGCAAGGACGACGACGACGGCGGCCGCGATGGCGGCACGGACTCGATTCGGCATGGGCAGCGGGCGCCGCGGGGCAGCGGGCGGGAGTTGGCGGCTCGTAGCCGACCGGGGACGCAGCCCTGTTGCCAGTCCCAGGCGGTGTTCACCCCCCGCCGAGGCCAGGTCCGACCCTCAGCTTCATGCCGGCCCGGCCGACGACGACGCCGTCGAGCCTGGCCGACGACGAACCCCCATCGGGACCCTGGGCGCCGACCCGGCCCCGGAACGTCGACGGCACCGACGGAGCAGGAACGAGCGACGGCGACGGCGCCGACCACGCCACGGAACCTCCATCACCGCGCCGGCAACTCGACCGCGAACTCGGTCGCGCCCGCACCGGAACGCACCAGCCGGATCGCCCCGCCATGCGCCTCGACGAGGCGGCGACAGATCGCGAGGCCGAGTCCTGTTCCCGACGACTTCGTGGTGAAGTACGGCTCGAACAGCCGGCTGCGCGCGGCGTCGGGGATGCCGGGCCCGTCGTCGATGATCGTCAGCACGATGCGCGAACCGTCCAAGCGGCTGCCGAGCTGCACGCGCACGCCACCCGGCGCCGCTTCGTGCGCGTTCTGCACGAGGTTGAGCACGACGCGCGCCATCGCCTTCTTGTCGATCGCGATACTGGCCGCACCTGCGGTCGGTGCGCAGACCACCACGACCGGCTTGCCGGCGAACAGGTCGCTGCACTGCGCCGCCACTTCGCGCAACCAGTCGTCGACCACGACCGGTTCACGTTGCTCCGGCGCGCTGCCGGCGAACGCGCGGAAGTCGTTGGCGATGCGATCGAGCGCCTCGGTCTGCTCGAGCACCGTGCGCGCCAGCCGTTCGGCGACGGCATCGGCGCGCGGGTCGCCGTCGGCGCGAGCGCGCTGCAGCAGCTGCGCTGCCATGCGCATCGGCTGCAGCGGGTTCTTCACTTCGTGCGCAACCTGCCGCGCCATCTCGGCCCACGCCTGATCCCGCTCGGCGGCGGCGAGGCGCGTGCGGCCGGCGGCAAGTTCCGCCGCCATCTGGTTGAACGAGCCAGCCAGCTCACCGAGCTCGGGACCACCGCGCGGCGGCACGCTGACGCCGAGGTCGCCGCGAGCGACGCGGCGCGTGGCCGCCACGAGCGCGCGCACCGGCGCCACGATCGCGCGCGACGCCACCAGCGACCAGGTGCCGAGCACCAGCAACGTGACCACGATCGCAAGCCACAACACGCGTTCGAACGCGTCGGTGGCGGCGAACAGCTCGGCTTCGGGCACCACGACCGCGACCGTGAACCCGCGCAAGGCGCCGCTCGCGCACGGGGCGTAGCCGAAGCGGAAGGCGCCGCCAGCGTCGACGAACGCGCCGCGCCCCATGGCCGTCGCCGCGGCAACCTGCGAACGAAACGCCGCTGGCTCCAACGGCAGGCCGTAGTAGCGGCGATCGGTGTGACCGTGCACGGCACCCTCGCGTCCCGCGAGCAGCACCTGCGCCGAGGGCAGCTGCGCGCGCGCCGCGAGCACCTGGCGCGCTTCGTCGAGCACGAGCTGCACCTCGGACCAACGCACGAGCGCGAACAGCACTGCCGGCGGCCCGGCGGGGCGCGGCACGTCGAGCGCCACGCCGACGTGGTGGCTGCCGGGGTCCATCGAGCGGAAGTCGGTGCCGCGGTGCAGGAACTCGGAACGCCCCCACGGCACGAACCGCACGCCGCGGTCGCGTTGCGTCGCCTGGAACCACTCCTTGTCGGCCACGCTCGACGGGATCAACGCCGCGCGCCGACCATGCGCGCTCCGATCGAGCCGCTGGCCGTCCTGCCAGAACACCACGCGGCCATCGGCGTCGGCGAGCAGCAGCAGGTCGAGGAAGTTGTCGAGCAGGTCGGGCACGAGCTGCACCTGCTCCTCGAACGCAGCGAGCTCGTCGGGCCGTTCGAGCGCGAACCGCGCCGCCTCGCGCACGATCGCGCAGGCCTGGTGGGTGCGCTCGAGATGCGCGTCGATGCGTTGCGCGTGGTCCGCGGCGAGCTGCGGCAGGAACACCCGCACGACCTGCTCGTCGATCTGCTCGCGCATGCTGCGCAGCGAGAACCAACCGTAGGCGAGCAGCGGCAACACGGCGGTCACCACCAGGGTGACCAGGAACCGGCTGGCCAGGGAGATCGCGCGCACGGACAAGATCATGCCCGCTCGCGCCGGCGGCGGTCAGCCGCCGTTGCCGCCGCCACCCTGCTGCTTGGCGATGGCCTCGCGCAGGCGGGCGATCCGGGCGGCCCCGTCCTTCCAGCCCGCGTAGAACCGCTCGCTGGCGGCGTAGTGCTCGACGGCCTTCGCCAGCTCCCCGGCGGCCTCGGCGGCCTCGGCGGCGGTCCACTCCGTTGCCGCGCCTTCGATGTCCACGCGCAGGCCGGCGATGCGCGCCCCTTCGTCCTGCAGGCCCTCCGGCCACGCCTTCGCGATCGCCTCGAACGCGGCGAGCGCTTCGGCCTTCTTGCCGAGGACTTCGAGGTCGCGGGCGGCCTGATACTGGCGTTCGGCCTCGAAGCGGCGCGCCTGCTGCTGCACCACGGCGATGTCGTTGCGCGTGAGCACCGACAGGGCGTGCGCCTCGGCCAGCTGCTCCTGCGCTTCGGCGAAGCGCCCGGCCCGCATCGCGATCTGGGCGCGGTCGACGAGCATCGCCGCCTTCATCTCCCGTTCCATCTGCGCGATGGCCTCGGCGGCTCCAGGCGTCTTCTCGTCGATCTTCGCGGCGGCCCGGTACTCGATCAGTGCCGCACCGTACTTGCCGGCCGATTCGCTCTCCTTGCCGCGGCGCATCGCCGCCATCGCGTTCTCGCGTTTGGCCTGCTGCTCCATGAGCTTCGCGTCGTCGCGCTCGGGCGCGGTGGCGAACGCGTTGCCCGAATGCCACTGCACCTCGATGTGCCGGAACTCGGGAAGCTTGCGGACCGCTTCGAGGAACTGCTCCTTGGCTCGCGCCGACATCGACGTGGTCGCTTCACGCACACGCTCGGCGCCGTCGGCCGCTCGCTCGTTGGGCACGACCCGATCGCTCTCGATGTAGTAGGCCATCGCGCCGACGTAGTCCTTGCGCACCAGACACTCGTCGCCCTCCTTGGCGATGCGCAGCGCCCGCTTGCGGTTGGCGCGATCGCGCAGCGAGGCGATCCGGGGGTGATCGGGCGCCACCGCCGCCACTTCCGCGAGGTCGAGGAGCGCCTGATCCTCCCTCTCCTGGAAGATGTCCTGTTGGGCCCGCGCCAGCAGGAACTGCACCCGTGCCGCGGCGTGCTCCGCCTCGAGGTCTTCGTCGGCCACGCCACCGCCGGCGATCTGTTCGTTGCGCGCCTGGTCGAGCACCTCGAAGGCACGGATCCACTCGCCGAGGCGAGCGTGCTCACGACTCCTCTCGATCGCGGAATGCGACGCGCAGGCGACGAGCAGCAGGACGGGCAGTAGACGGAGGATCGTCATGGCGTGGAGCCGGGTGGCACGTCGGCCCGGAACCGGCGAAGATGCCGGCCCCCGAGACTGGCCGTTCCGCCGCCATCTTCCCGCCCGATACCACGATGTCCACAACCTCGACGTCCGGCTACGGCCTGCAGGACTACATTCGCACCATCGTCGACGTGCTCGATCGCCGTCCCGCCAACCGCATCATCGTTCGCGAAGTCTCGCTCGCGACGAAGCGACTGTGCGCCGACGACCGGTGGCTCGACGAGCGATTCCGCGTCGGCAGCCCCGACTACTACACGCGCCACCTGCTGCACCGTGACCCGAACAACCGCTTCGTGGTGCTCGCCCTGGTGTGGATGCCGGGGCAGGTGACGCCGATCCACGATCATTCGTGCTGGGGCATCATGGGCCTGCTGCAGAACTCGCTCGAGGAGGTCTGCTACGACCGGCTCGACGACGGCAACCGCCCCGAGTTCGCCGAGATCGAGCAGTCGCGCGTGACCGACGTCGGCCGCGGCGGCGTGGCCTACCTGCTGCCGCCGTACGAGGAGATCCACCGCATCGGCAACACGAGCAACCAGCCGACGATCTCGCTGCACGTCTACGGGCGCGACCTCGACGAGGTCAACGTGTTCGATCCGGTCAGCGGCAAGGTCAGCCCGATGCGGATCAAGTACTACTCGCCCCAGTGCGGCGACGCGCCGTTCGTGATCTGAGCCGGTCTGCGGCGCGCCTCAGGCCTTGCTGATGAAGTTCTCGAGGTCGGTCTTCAGCTCGTCGAGGCCGTAGTCCTGCACGGTGATGCAGCGGTAGACGATGCGCTCGAGTTCTTCGGGCGTCTTCGGGTTCAGCACGTGCGGCGGGCTGTAGCTGAAGAAGTAGCTGAGCGACAGGCGCTGCGTCTCGCCGCCGACCTGGCGGCCGGCGAACTCCCACGGCACCTCGTCGAACGGCAGCGTGCCGGTCAGGATCTCGTAGATCATGATGCCGATCGCCATCACGTCGGCCTTGCTGTCGGCGAGCAGCAGCGGGTTGTAGTGCAGCGTCGTGGTGACGACGCGCCGCTCCGACGAACGCAGCGCCGGGTCCAGCAGCACGACCTTGCCGCTCGGCTTGACGACGATGTTCTCGGGCTTCAGATCGCCGTGGAACGGCAGGGTGCCGGCCGTCCGCAGGGCAGACAGCGCGCGCACGATCGCCAGGAACCAGTTGAGGTGGATGCCCTCGAGGCAGCGGATCTTCTCGCGCAGCGTCTTGCCGCGGACGTACTCGAGCACGAGCACGGGCTTGCCCTCGACGACCAACCGCTCGTGCACGGCGACGAGGTTCTCGTGCTGGCAGCCGGCCAGCAGGTTGCCTTCGGCAGTCAGCAGCGCGTGCACTTCGCGCTCGTCGAACAGGTCGACGCGCGCACCGGCCGGGTCGAGGAAGACGGCCTCGGCCGGCAACTCGTCGGGGCTGATGCCATCCGCCGTGCGACGCGCCGTCACCTCGAGGAGCCGCGTGACCTGCCGGCCACCGCCGGTGACCGCGCCGACCTTCAGTGCGACCTTGTTGCCCGTACCCTCCTGTTCGGCCAGGTACACGGAGGCAAAGCCCCCACGCCCCAGGAACCGGGTGATCCGGTAGCCCTGCACCACTTCTCCGACCGCGAGCTTCGTCATCCGCTGTGTGTCCCGGTTGCATTGCCGCCAGCGCTCCCTGGCGGCACACCTCTTTCGGTATCTCCTTTTCGATAGTTGAGTTAGGAAGGAGTCGGGCGCCTTCGGAACCGTGCCACCGGACGTTCGGCGCAACCGGATTTTTCGCCGACTTCGCGGGTCGCATTGGCCTCTTCGCGGACCCTGTCCGGGCCCGGCGCGCAACGGCGCATGCCATGGTGGCTAAGGTGCCGCTGCAGTCGATCGGGCCGTCGTGCCGATGTCGTTCGTGCGACGGCATGGGATCGACGACGACGTCCGAACCCCAGTGGCACCCCCGCCGCGCCAGCCAGAACCATGACTCCGACGCGCCGCCCCCTTCGCCCCATCGTGCCCGCTGCGCTCGCCCTGGCCGCACTGTCCGCGTGCGGCGGCGGTGGCGGCGGTGGCCCTGCCAACGCCGCGCCGTCGTTGATCGCGGCGTCGTTCCTCGGCGCTGGCGCCACGCCGGTGGCCGGTGACACCCTGCTGCTCGCGTTCTCGGAAGCGATCGCCCTGTCGGGCCGGACCTTCGGCGACGAAGACGTCACGTTGAGCGTCGGCGCGACTCTGGGCGCGGTCGCGACCGCACCGACGCAGGTCGCTGCCAATGCGATCGCGATCGTCCTCGGCAGTGGCGTCGCGCTGACGCCCGGCGGAACGACGATCACGCTGCGCACGAACGGCAACGACGCCGTGCGCGACGCCAACGGTCAGTTGGGCGTCGCCGGCACGCCGGTGCCCATCGGCACGAGCGACGGCTTCGCGCCGAGCGTGACCAGGCTCACGATCGCGAACGTCGACGTCGAACTGAACGGAACAGGCAGCGCCGGCGGCGTGCTGCAGGTGCCGACGAACGGTTGGACGATCGACCTCGCCTACACCGACAACGGCACGATCGCGACGGCGCGCACCCGCATCATCGCCAGCGTCACCGTCTCCACCTCGGCCGGCAATCTGCCGCCGGACACCGACCTGCGGCCGTTCCTGACCCAGGTCGCAGCCAGCAACACCTCGGCGAGCTATCGGGTTCCGGCCAACGTGACGTTTCCCGACGGCGCCTTCACGCTGCAAGCGGTCGTCATCGACGACTCCGGGCGCGCCACGGCGCCGACGGCGTTCGCCGCGAGGGTGCTCGCGTTCAACACGCAACGGCGCCCGTTCGAGACCAACGCCAACCCGTCCCAGGTCTGGGTGCTCGACTTCTCGCGCGACATCGAGTCGTTCACGACCACGCCGATCACCAACGGCGTCACCGTCGATGTTGTCGCCGGCGCCAACGGCCGCAGCGACCTGGAAGACCTGCTGCGCATCCTCGGCCTGCAGTCGGCGACGCCGATTCCGAACGTGCAGAACGGCGCCGACAGCAACGCGGTCGTGCTCTCACGCTTCCAGCAGGCCCTCCTCGCGGAGCTCACGGCCCTCTACGCGGGCGCCAACATCGTCTTCACGCTGACACAGCCCGGCGGCAGCTTCGGGAACGCGTCGAGCGTGCCGTACGCGTCCCTCGGCTTCTCACGGATCGCGGTCGCCGGCAGTTCCGACCTGGCTGGCGTGCTCGGCATCGCGATCTTCGACATCAACAACACGACGCAGGACGACAACGCCGATCCGGACTTCGGCGGCACACGGCTCGGCATCTTCCTGCACACGATCGTCAACTCCGGCCTCGGCCCGCCGACCCTCAGCACGTTCCGCCAGACCTTCAACCAGTTCGTGCCGAGCCTCGGCGGGCAGCCGATCGGCAACACCGCCGGGGACGGCAACCGCCTCACCGGCGTCACCACCGACGCGCGCGCCACCGCGATCGACGTCGCGATCGCCGACTTCGCGCGGTTCGCCGCCGTCGTCACCGCGCACGAGTGCGGCCACTCGATGGGTCTCGTGCAGAACGGCGCGATGCCACTCGGCCTCTACGGCAACGACAGCACCAACTTCCCCGGCTCGAGCGACGGCCACATCCGCAACACCAGCCTGTTCCCGGGCGGAGCCACGAACGTGATGAGCCCGTCGCTCTCGTACTCGAGCGCGATCAACCCCGCGTCGGCGTTCAACAGCCTCAACCTCGCCTACCTGCGCGAGCAGGTCACCTACGGCAACTGACATGCGAACCCTCGCCATCCTTCTCTCGATCGCCGCGCTGCCGTTCGCGACCGCGCAGGAACTCCGTCGCGGACTCGTCACCGCCGACGCCGTCGTCGTCGCCCGGCAGGTCGCCAAGACGCCGCACGGCGACGAAGTCGTGCTGCACCGCCTGCAAGTCGTGCTCGACGTGCGCGGTGCGAGCGGTGTTGGCGCCGTCACCGTGATCGACTGGCCGAAGTTGGCGCTGCACCAGCGCCCGATGCTGCGGCAGTCACGGCTCTACTGCCTGCAGGACGCCGCGCCGACGGCGCAACGCCTCGGTCTGCCGGCGAACGACGGCCCGTACTACACGATGGTCGCCTGGCCCGGCAGCAACCCGCTGGTCGGCGCCGATCCCGCCGCCGACGCGACCGTGCGCTTCGCGCAACTGCTCGCCGGCGGTGAAACCGGCACGCCTCCGGACACGACGGCGCAGGGACTCGCGACGATGGCGCTGCAAACCGATCCGGTGGTTCGCGTCGAAGCAGCGCGCTACCTGGCCGAACGCCCCGACCTGCGCTCGCGCCTCGGCGGCCTGACGTGGAGCCGCCTCGTCGCGCGCGCCGCCGGCGAAGTCGACGACGTCGGCTACAAGATCGCGCTCGCCGAACTGTGCGCCGAACAGCGACTCGAGGGCGTGTTCGATGCCCTGGTCGTCGGCCTCGGCCAGGTGCAGGACGCCGAGTACGCACGCACGGTCGGCCGGCTCGGCGCCGGGCTGCACGGCGAAGAAGCGGCGACGCGGCTCCGGACGCGCCTGCTGCAGGCGGTGGAGCCCGCAGCCCGAAAGGGCCTGCTGCTGGCGCTCGGCGCCACCAACACCACGACCGCCCTCGACACGCTGCTGGGGATGGATCGCCGGGACGGCGCGGTCGAGGCCGCGCTGCGCGAGCATCGTTCGCCGCGCGCGCGCGACGCGGTCTCCCGCAAGAACGACTGATCGCCCGGCATCTCGTCGAACGACCAGCCCGGCTCGCCGTCGCCACCGCTGCGAACGACAGAGCCGTGGCGCCGGCATCGACGACGATCCGCCGCCCCTGAGTCAGCGACGCAGGCGCTCGATCACGCGCAGCGCGCTGCCCCGCTCGAAGCGCTCCTCGCGCGCCTGCAGGTCGGTCAGCACGCGCGGCATGCGGGTGCCGTTGCCGTGCCAACGCTGGTCGCGCTGGTCGTCGCGCGGGTTGGTCAGGAACGCCGCGGCGTCGGCGCGCGCGGTCCACTCGACCATCGGCGCCGCCGCCCGCGGGCCGAACAACTGCAGCCTCGGCGCCAGGGCGCCGTCGGTCGCCAGTTCGAGCTCGAAGCCGCCGGCGAGCTGCCAGCGCAGCTGCTCGCGCTCGACGCGCGGCAGGCCGGCGCCGACGGGGAAGATCTTCTCGCCGTTCTCGGCGACGGCGCGCACCACGGCGAGAGCCGCCCGCAGAGCTGCCTTCGGTTCGCGGTGCTGGCGGTGCATGACATCGAGCGCCTGCAGCATCGGGGCCGGGAACAGCACGAGCCGTTCGGCCGGCACGGCCGCGGCGCGATCGTCGGCGACCAGCACGCGGTCGAGCACGAGCAGGGCGCCGAGCGCGATGGGACGGAACAGGTCGCCGCCATCGCCGAGGCAGCAGAGCCGGTCGGCGGCCCAGCCGGCATCGCGGGCCAGCTCGCGCGTCGCCTCACCACGCCGCCACGGCTGCCACCAGTCGCCGTCCTTGCCGACGCGCACGTCGCGCACGGGATCGCGTTGTCCGGCCGCCAGCGTCACGCGCACCAGGTCGCCGTCGGCAAGGCGCAACTCGACTCCGCCGGCAAACGGCCCGGCGCGCTCGCCCGAGCGCAGGTGCACGAAACCGTCGGGCGCGACCAGCAGTTCGCGTCCCGACGCGAACGTCAGCTTGACGCCGACGGTCAGGCACTCGACGCGCACGCCGCCGGGCGAAGTGCAGCCGTTGCCGCTCCACTGCCGCGGACGCCGTTCGGCGCTGACGCCGCCGTCACCGAGCCCGAAGCCGGCGAGGCTCGGCCCTGGGTCGAGGCCCGCGAGCACGATCTGCGGTGCGAGCAGCCGGCCCGCGGCGGCGTCGGCCGCGACCTTGCCCTGCGCCAGCAGCGCGCACGACCACAACGGCAGCAGCGCCAGCGACATCGATGATCCCATGGCAAGGGGGTCATCGACGGATCGGCGCCCGCGGCCGTAGCCGTTCTTCCGCCCGGCTCAGCCGGTCTTCACGGGCACGCCGAGCTGCTCGGCGAGCACGGCGAGGAACGCACCGACGTCGGTGACGATGCCCTGGCTCTGGGCCGAACCGCGGTCGCTGAGTTTGCTGACCACCGCCGGATGGATGTCGACGCACACCGTCAGCACGTCGGCCGCGATCATGTTGCCGGTGCCGATGCCGTGCAGCATCGAGCTCAGGATCACCACGAGCCCCGCGTTCTCGAGGATCTTGGCGTAGGCCGCCTGCGCCTCGATCAGGTCCATCAGCGTGTCGGGCAGGGGACCATCGTCGCGGATCGAACCCGCGAGCGCGAACGGCACCTTCGCTTGCACGCAGGCGTGCATCACCCCCCCCTTCAGCACCTTCTTCTGCACCGCCGCCGGGATGCTGCCCGCGCGGCGGATCGTGTTGATCGCCCGCATGTGGTGCATGTGGCCGTGCACCGCCGGGCGGCCGCGCGCGAGTTCGACGCCGAGGCTCGTGCCGTAGAGCGCGACCTCGATGTCGTGCACCGCGAGCGCGTTGCCGCTCAGCAGGCCATCGACCAGACCGGCCTTCAGGATCGCCGCCAAGGTCGGACCCGCGCCGACGTGCACGACGACCGGCCCCGCGACCAGGATCACCTTCTTGCCCTCGGCCCGCACCCGCTTCCACTCGGCGACGACCTCTTCGACCTGCGCGGCGAGGCGCCGCTCCGAACTGACGCCGCCCTGCATGAAGCCGAACTTGCCCTCCTGCAGCTTGCGCGTCGTGAACGGCGTGATGCGGATGCCGGCGAACCCGACCACGACGCGCTGGCCCTTCACGAGGTCGCGCAGCTTGACGCAGCGCAGGGCCCCGGCGTCGTCGACGATCGTCGCGTCCATGCGCTGCTGCTGCACCGACAGCCACTGCCCGCCGACGCGCACCTCGGTCGCGAGGTTGGTCGTCGAGTAGAAGCCCTCGGGCGCGGTGCCGGCGATGTCGACCTCCGCGAACTCGGCGTCCTGCGTCTCGGTCTCCGACAACCCGAGCGACATCAGGTCGGCCCGCACCCGCTCGAACACCTTCTTGTTGGGCGCCGTGACCTCGAGTTCGAGATCGCTCTCGTCATTGCGCTGCTTGCCGATGTCGAGGCGGATCACCCGGTAGCTCGCCCCGGCCGCCTGCACCGCCTCGAGCGCGTCCGACATCAGGCCGGAGTCGATGAGATGGCCCTTGGCCCGGAACGAGGCGACGACGTTCTTGCTCACGCGCCCGAACGTAGCCGCGCCGCGCGGTCGCGGGGAAGAGCGAAACGGAGCTGAACCCGACGCGACGCCACGCGTTCGCCGCGTTCGCCGTCCGCACGCGGCGCCTTTCCGGCGGCGCCCCCCGAGATAGCATGCGCCCCGCCGTCCACCGGCCGCCGATGTCCCCACTCGCCCAGCAACTCGTCACCACGATCGGACAGTGCTTGCGCGGCAAGGAGGACGCGATCGAACTCGCGGTGATCGCGTTGTTCGCCGGCGGCCACCTGCTGATCGAGGACCATCCGGGCGTCGGCAAGACGCTGCTCGCGAAGAGCCTCGCCAAGGCCCTCGACCTGCCGTTCCAGCGCGTGCAATGCACGGCGGACCTGCTGCCGAGCGACATCGTCGGCGCACAGATCTGGCAGCCGAAGACCGGCGAATTGGTGTTCCGCCCCGGCCCGGTGTTCGCGTCCGTGCTGCTCGCCGACGAACTCAACCGCACCCCGCCGCGAACCCAGTCCGCACTGCTCGAGTGCATGGCCGAACGCTCGGTCACGATCGACCGCACGACGCATTCCCTACCGGATCCGTTCTTCGTCGTCGCGACGCAGAACCCGATGACCGCCGCCGGCACCTACCCGCTGCCGGAGAACCAGCTCGACCGGTTCCTGCTCTGCCTGCAGATCGGCTACCTCGACCCGGAGCACGAAGTCGACGTGGTCGCGCGCGAGGACGGCCATCGCCTCGTCGACGCACTGCGGCCGGTGGCGACGCGCGCCGACCTGCTCGCCGCGCGTGCGGCCGTCGACGCCGTGCGCTGCGACCGCGAGCTGGTGGCGTTCGTGGTCGAACTCGCGAACCGCACGCGCACGCACGGCGATGCCATGCAGGGTGTCAGCACCCGCGGCGCGCAAGCCCTGCACCGGGCCTGCCGCGCGCGCGCCGTCGTGCACGGGCGCGACTTCGTGGTGCCCGACGACGTGCGCGCGCTGCTGATCGCGACGTGGGCGCACCGCTTGCCGATGCGCTCGGGCGGCCACGCCGACGCGCTGCTGCAGGAGATCCTGGCCGAGACGCCGCTGCCCGAGTGAACGCCGGACCATGGCGATCTCGAGCACGACGACCGAGCTGACGCTGCGCGGCCGCGTTCTCGTGTGGCTGTTCGCGCTGGCGGGCGGGGCATCGTGGCTCGCCGGCGACGCCAACGCGCGCCTCGCCGCGGCCCTGCTCGGCGCGCCCGTGCTGATCGACTTCGTCGCCAAGCAACGTCGGCTGCACCGGACGCGGCTGCGCGTGGCGCCGCGCCGCACCCCGGCCGGAGCGCCGTTCACCGAGACGGTCACGGTCACGGTCGATGGTCCGCGGGCGTTGCGCGAGTGCCTGCTGTACGAACCGCGCACGATGCGCAGCGAGCCGCCGGCGATGCTGGCGCACCTGGCGCGAGACGCGTCGACGCCCGTGCGCATGCGGCAACGCAGCGCCCAGCGCAGCCATGCCGTCGAGCGCGTGTTCGTCCTGGTGTCGAGCTGGCCGCTCGGCGTGTTCCGGACACGCAGCATCGTCGTGGTCGACGCGGATCTCGTGACCGAACCCGCACGCATCCCGCTGGCGGCGGAGCTCGTGCAGGCGATCGCCGACACGGAGCAGGCGCCGCGCGAACGTTCGGCGCTGCCCGGCCCCGAGTTCCACTCGCTGCGCGAGCACCTCCCCGAAGAGGATGCGCGCGGCGTGCACGCGCTGCGCAGCGCCACGCTCGGCACGCTGGTCCGGCGCGTCACGCTCGGCCGCCTGCCGCGAACCGTCGGCATGGTGCTCGACCTGCGGCGGCCGCCCGGCCGGCCCCTGCACCAGGCCGGTCGCCGCTTCGAATGGAGCCTCGCCGCGTGCGCATCGCTGCTCGAACTGCTGCGGCGGCGCGGCGGCGAAGCGCGCGTGCTGGTTCTGGCGGGCGAGCCGGCGGACCTTCTCGTGCGCGGTCCGGCGCAGGAAGCCGAATTGCTGACGCTGCTCGCCGAGGCGAGCCCATCGCCGTACCGCAGCGTGCCCGACGATCTGTTCGCGACGATCCGTCGGCTCGAGCACTGCTTCTGGATCCCGGCCGGCGGCTACTCCGCCGCGCCCGAGTTCACGGCGATGCCGGGCACCGTGACTGTGGTCGGAGGCGACGGCGAATGAACAGCGCACCGCCCCCGCGTTCGCTCCGCATCGCCGCCGCACTGCTGCTGGCCTCGTGCACGGCTCTCGCGCTCGCGAATCTCCCGGGCGACGACCTGCCGGTCGGCTGGCTGTTGGCGTTCGTGCTGCCCGGCGCGGCGCTGGGCGTGCTCGCACCGACACTGCCGCGGGCCTGGCCGCGGGCGATCCTCGGCGTCGTCCTGCAAGGCGCAGCGTGCTGGCTCGCGCTCGCGTTCGGCGAGCCGATGTCGCGGCCGGCGGCGCTGGCCTGCACGATCCTGCCGCCGCTCGGCTTCGCGACGCTCCGCCACCAGGAAGCCGACCAGGCGCTGGCGTTGTTCCTCGCGTTCTGCGTGCTGCTGGTCGGCGTGATCCTCGACGGCGTGCATCTGCCGCTGCTCGCGGCGTTCGCCGCCTGCGCCTGCCTGTCGCTGCGCTGCAGCAACCATATGTCGGCACGCGCCCAGTCGACGAGCCCGCTGCGTCCAGGGCCGGCACGCGCGGCCTGGCGCGCCGTCGGCGCCGCCTCGGTGCTCGTGCTCGCTTGCCTCGGCACGGCCGCCGCAACCGAGCGCGCGCTGTCGCTGCTGCCGTCGCCGTCGACGTTCGGCCGGAGCGACGCGGCGACCGGGGCCGCCGGCGAACGCGGGCCGCGTCGCGTCGGCCTCGACGACTCGTTCGTGCTGGGCAGCGGCAATGGCGTGCTCAGCGAGATGACCGGCGAACAACTCGTGCGCGTGCACGATCCCGCCGGCCAACCGGTGCCTTCGAACCTCTACCTGCGTTCGGGCTTCTTCGCGACGGCGGGCCTCGACCGCTGGCAAACCGGCACGCTGCAACTCGCGCGCGGCGGCCGTGGCGACCGGCACGCCTTGCGCCCCGTCGTCGCAGGCACGACCGTGCGCGAGCTCGAGCTCGAGCGCTACGCCGGCGCGCGCAACTTCGTGTTCGTGCCGCCCGCGACCTGCGAGGTCGTCGGCATCGAGGATGCGCTCGTCGACCGGTCGCGCGAGTGGATCCGCCAGCAGGCAGCGCGCGACACCGGACCGTACCTGGTGCGATGGCAAGCGCTGCAAGCACCAGCGCGCGGTGCCGCCGTGGCGCGCGCCGCCTTCGGCTCGGGCCTGCTCGAGCTGCCGAATGGCCTGCAGCGCGCGCCGTGGGACGAACTGCTCGCGCGCTGGGGCGTCGGCACCGAGCCGATCGCCGCGATGGAGCGCATCGCGGCCGGACTCGCGGGGCACTGTCGCTACGACCGCATCGAGCCGACCGGTCCGTTCGCGACGGCGATCGAGAATTTCCTGTTCGCTGCCGGCGATCGCCGCGGCTACTGCATGCACTTCGCGTCGGCGGCGGCAGTGATGCTGCGACTGCGCGGGATCCCGTGCCGGATCGGCGTCGGCCTCTACGGTGGCGACGCCGCGCGCGAGAACGACGGCGCGCGCATCTACGGTTCCCAGCACGCGCATGCCTGGGTCGAGGTGCCGTTCGCGGGCCAGGGCTACGTCGTGTTCGATCCGACCCCGCCCGACGAACGTGGCCAACGCACGCCGCGAGAGCTCTATCCCGGCACCGACGAAGCCGAGCCTCGACGCGCCGCCGAGACCGATTGGTCGAGCGTGCTGACGGCGATCGGCGAGTTCCTGCTGCAGCCGTGGGTGCCGGCCCTGCTGCTGCTCGGCGTGCTCGCGCGCGCGGCATGGCCGCGGATGCAGCGTGCACGACCGGGACCGGCCGCTTCGCCCCCGCTGCGCAGCGCCCGACGCCTGCTGGCGAAGCTGCTGCACGCGCTCGCTGCCGCCGGCCATCCACGCTTGCGGGGCCAGACGCTCGAGCGGCTCGCCGCAGCACTCGACCGCGAGCGCCGGTTGCCACCCGAGGTGCGCGTGTCGTTCGACGTCTACCAGCAGGTGCGTTTTGGCGGTCGTCCGTTCGACGGACCACGCGAAGCCGCGATGCAGGCGGGCATCGCCGCCGCACAGGCGCTGCCGCGCCTCAGTTCGTCGTGATCTGGACGGTGCGGGCCAACACCGTCGACACGCCGCGCTCGACCGTTCCGATCGACTGCAGGAACGTCGTCACCTCGCGGTAGGGATCGAACGTGCCGGTGACGTCCCCGTCACCGAAGTGGGCCGACACGGTGAGCGTCCAGGTGCGGCCGGCGACGAGCGGCGTCGGCACGTCGGTCGGCAGCATGACGAACGCGAACGACGTCGTCGTCCTCGGCATCACCACGCGCCACGAACGCGACTCGCCAGGCGTGTCGCTGCGCAGGTCGATCGTGCCGTAGAGCGCCGTCGCCGGCAGTGCGTACTCGACCGTGAAGCCGCTCGCCGGGACCGTGGCGCCGTTCGCCGGCGCCTGGATGTCGGGGAACGTGCCGAGGCGCAGCTCGCCGCGCGGGAACGACGGCAGCGGCGCGAGCCGCGGCAATGACACCAGCGTGCTGCACCGCAGCGTCGAACCGGCGACCGGCCACGAGCCATCGAGCAGCGCGAGCCAGCCATGCCCCGCGAACGGGCCGGTCAACGGCGGCAGCGTGAACACCAGGTCGTCCCCGCTGGCCGCGTGGTTGCCGCGCAGGCCACGCACGACGTCGACGATGCGGCCCGACGGCTGCTGCAGCGCCAGGGCCAGCGACAACTGCGCCGGGTCGAGTTCGCTGTCGGCGCCGAGCAACGCACCGGCAACGACGAAGGGCGCACCGGCAGCGGGACCGAACTCGAGATCGCGGTCGGTTCGCGCGCCTTCGGCCAGCACGAGGTCGGCCGCGACCCCGGCGCGCAACAGCGTCTTGCCAGCACCCGTCGTCGCCGTCTCGGCCAGCGCGAGGTGGCCGCCGCCGCGCGGCACGCCGACGCGGAACGCGTCGTGCGTCGTCGCGACATCGACGTCGATCGGCAGCGCTGCGGGCAGGCGCACGTCCTCGGCGACGTCTTCCCACCACTCCTGCAGCGAAATGCGTCGCGTGGCGCGCAGTTCGTGGTCGCGCATCGGATCGGCGCCGAGCGCCCGGCCGGCGACGATGGCATGGCGGTCGAACGCGCCGAACGGCGTGCGCCGGGCGCGCTGCAACGGCAGCTCGAGGTGTTCGCCGTTGGGAGTCACGATCGAGAACGCGCTGACGACGACTTGCCCGGGCCGTTCGCTGCGCAGCGTGGCCGTCGCACGACCGGCGAAGTCCCGCGTGACGAACACGACGCCGCCCTCGCGCGTGGTGCCGGCAGAATTCGCGCCCGGCACGGCGCCCTGCACCACGAAGGCCCCGAACAGCGGACCGCCGCCGATCGCGTCGGTGACCAGGGTGCGCGACGAGCGGCTGCCGAGGTACCAGTCGCGCTTGGCGAGGAACTGGTAGCTGTCCTGCCAGCGGTCGTCGCGATCGAGCAGCGCGACCGACTGCCCGTAGAACACTTCCCTGGCGTCGATCGTGCGCCCCTCCTGGAACCCGAACCAGCCGGTCGGCACGTCCTCGAACAGCGACTGGCCGGCGTCGTCGCTGGTCTGCGCGAACGCCGCATCGCCGAGTTGCGTGCTGATGCGCACCGGCCGCACCGCGTCGGCCAGGCCGCGCGCCACCTGCTGCACGCGCACGTTGGTGGACGTCACGGTGTCGAGCACGACATCGCCGATCACGGTCGTCGGACTCGCGACGATCGCGGCCGTGGTGGCGCGCGCGGCGAGCCAGCCGCCGCCGGCGAACACTTCGACCGCCGCCGACCGGGGCGCGCCGTTGGCGAGCGCTGCCGGCACGCCTTCGACGACGAACGTGCCATCGCCGCGCGTCTTCGTCGCCAGGTGGTCGACGCGCACCAACGCCGACCGCACCGGACGAGCGTCCGCGTCGACGACGCGACCGGTCACCGTCGCCGTCGCGACCGTCGTCGCGAACACGTAGATGCCGCCCCGCGTCACCGCCCCGGCCGCGGTGATGCGACCGCCGGCCGCCGTGCCGCCGCCGGCGAGCTGGATCCACTCGCCGGTCTCGGGCTCGAGCCAGAACAACTGCGCCGGGCCCGCGCCGATCAAGAGGTCGTCGGCGACGTCGAGCGAGGCGCCCGGCGCGAACGTGGCGCCCGCGGGCTCGACGTGCACGGCGCGGCCGACCAGGCGTGCGCCTGGCGCCGACGACGGCAGATCGCCCGGCAGATGCTGCGCCTGCAGGTCGCCGACCCGCAGCGTCAGCGACGCGATGCCGCCGGCAACGCCGACGGTCGCGCCGACGCCGACCGTGACGATGGAGCCCGCGACCGAGGTGACCGGCGTCGCAACGACCTGCGTGCCGATCGGCACGACGGCGGATGCGCTGTCGGGGAGAACGGGCACGTGCAGCACGGCCGGCAGGTCGCGGTCGGTGAGCGTCATCGCGACGCGATAGCCGCCGAGCGTGTCACCAGCCTGGGCAGCCGCGTTCTGCGTATCGACCTCGACGATCACGCGGCCACGCGCATCGTCGAACAACTCGCCGCGGCCGTTGCGGCCCGTGATCGCGCGCGCCGCCCGGACGGCCACCGTCGCCCCGCACACCGCGCGGCCGGCGTCGTCGAGCACGACACACTTGCTGCTGGACGACGGGATCGTGGGCAGCCTCGGCCCGATGTCACTGCCGAGGCCGACGTCACAAGCAGCAAGGCCGAACGGCAGCGCCGCCAACCACCACGCCGGGAACTGCCTCATCGATCGCCTCCTCGCCCCGCACCACGTCCCGCCGGCGACTCGGCGCGCGGGCGCTGGTCGAATCGATCGGGCTCCGGCGGCGTCGACACGCGGCTGCGGGCGCCGTCGGCGCCGAGCGAGCGCACGCCGACGACGACGTCGTCGAGGCAGACGCCGGGCAACGTCGCCAGCAGGCGGTTGCTGCGCGTCGGCTGCGGCGCGGCCGCGGCCATGTCGACGACGTGCGTCCAATCGGCCGCCGTCGTCTCACGCCAGACGAACTCACAGCGTTCGACTCCCGGCGGCAGTTCGTAGACCAGTTCGGTGTCGTAGCGGTCGCGGCGCAACTGCGCGGAGATCGCGCGCGGCGGCGGCGGCGCCGACGCGAGCTCGGCCAGCGTCGCGACGACGACGCGCGTGACGTTGGCCGTGAACGCGAAGTCCGTCCACTCGGGCAGGTCGCCGTACGGCTTGCCGTCGCGCTCGACCACGTCCTGGTGCTGGCGCGAGAAGTCCTCGCGCGGCTCGCTGAACCGCACCGCCGGGAAGCCCTGGTCGAAGAACGAGCGGTGGTCGCCGCCGCGGCCGTAACGATCGCCGCGCTGGATCAGCTTCACGCCGAAGTCGCGAACGTGCGCGCCGGCGGCGTAGGTGACGGCACGCGCGAGGCTGCGGCCGAGGCTGTCGTTGCCGCTCGGCGCGTAGCTGAAGCAGCGGACGTGGCGATCGTGGCGCTGGCCGTCCATGCCGAGCGTGTTGCCGACGATGTCGCAGGTGATCATGCCGTCGACGCGGGTCTCGGCGGCGGCGAGCGCCCGAGCATGGGCCGCGGAGCCGATCAGCCCCTGCTCCTCGGCGTCATAGGCGACGAACACCAGCGTCGCCGGAAACGAAGCGGCGGCCATCACGCGGCACGCTTCGAGCGCGGCCGCCGTTCCCGACGCGTCGTCGGTCGCGCCGGGCGCGGCACCCTTGCCGTCCTCGCCGCGGCTGTTGCGCGAGTCGTAGTGGCCGCCGACGACGTAGACGCGATCCGGATCGGTGGTGCCGCGCAGCGTCGCGATGACGTTCACGATCGGCACTTGCGTCGGCATGCCGGGCCGGGCGCACGGCACCGTCTCTTCCTGCACCGCCACCGTGAGGCGCCCGCCGGTGGTCGCCGCGATCGCCTCGTACTGCGCTCGCAGCCACTTGCGGGCCGCCCCCGTGCCCTCGGTGTCGCTGTCGGTGCGCGACAGGACGTGGCGCGTGCCGAAGCCGACCAGGGCGCGAACGGACTGCTCGATGCGCTGCGCATCGACGGCGGCCACCAGCGGCGCGATCTTGTCGGCGATCGGCGTCGGCTGCTGCGCGACCGCGGTGACGACGAGGGACAGGACGGCGGCGGCGCTCTTCATGCGAACAGGTCGGCTCCTTCCATGCCGGCGGCCTTCGGCAGCCCGAGGATCGGCAGCAGCGTCGTGGCGATGTCGCACAGGCGGCCGTGCGGACGCAAACGTCGGCCGCGCGCGCCTTCGCCGGCGACGATCAGCGGCACCGGGTTGGTCGTGTGCGCCGTGTGTGGCTGCCCGGTCGCCGGATCGATCATCATCTCGACGTTGCCGTGGTCGGCGGTGATCGCGACCGTGCCGCCGCGAGCGAGGAACGCGGGCACGATGCGCGCGAGGCAGGCGTCGATCGTCTGCACCGCCTTCACCGCCGCCGGAATGATGCCGCTGTGGCCGACCATGTCGGCGTTGGCGAAGTTGAGGATCGTCACCGCGGGACTCTGGTCGCCGGCCAACTCGCGCAGCAGCGCATCGGTGACCGCCGGCGCCGACATCTCGGGCTGCAGGTCGTAGGTCGCGACCTTGGGGCTCGGGATCAACAGGCGCCGCTCGCCGGGCAGTTCCTTCTCGTCGCCGCCGCTGAAGAAGAACGTCACGTGCGCGTACTTCTCGGTCTCGGCGATGCGCAGCTGCCGCAGGCCGGCGGCGCTCACGACCTGCGGGAAGATCCCTTCGAGGTTCTGCGGCGCATACGCGACCGGACACGGGAAGTCGTCGCGGTATCGCGTCATCGTCGCGAAGTGCACGATCGGCAGCGATGCGCGCGGGAAGCCGGCGAACTCGCGGCTGACGAACGCCTCGGTGAGCTGGCGCGCGCGGTCCGTGCGGAAGTTGAAGAACAGCACCGCATCGCCGCTGCGCAGGCGGCCGAGATCCGGCGAGCCGACGATCGTCGGCTGCACGAACTCGTCGCCCTCGTTGCGCGCGTAGGCCGCCGCGATCGCCGCCTGGGCGGTCGCCGCCCGTTCGCCCTGGCCGAGCGTCAGCGCGTCGTAGGCGCGCTGCACCCGTTCCCAGCGCTTGTCGCGATCCATCGCCCAGTAGCGACCGATCACCGAAGCGACGCGCCCGACGCCGAGCTCGGTCATCAGGCGCTCGACCTCGGCGACGAACGGTTGCGCGCTGCGCGGCGGCGTGTCGCGGCCGTCGAGGAACGCGTGCAGCGCGACGGCGTCGCCGGTGAGGCCGTTCGCCTTGGCCATGCGCAGCAGCGCGTGCAGGTGGGCATTGCTGCTGTGCACGCCGCCGTCGGAGACGAGTCCGAACAGGTGCAGCGTCGAGCCGTTCTGCCGCGCGTGCGCGATGGCGCCGAGCAGGGCCCGGTTCTGCGCGAAGCGCCCCTCGCGGATCTCGCGATCGATGCGCGTGATCTCCTGGTAGACGACGCGGCCCGCACCGATGTTCAGGTGGCCGACTTCGGAGTTGCCCATCAACCCGCACGGCAGCCCGACGTCTTCACCGCTCGCCTCGAGCAGCGTCGTCGGCCACTTCTGGCGCAGATCGAGCAGGAACCGCGGCGTGGCGAGGCTGACGGCGTTGCCGGGCCCGGCCGGGGCCTCGCCGAAGCCGTCGAGCACGCAGAGCAACAGCGGCGCGCGGGCGGTCATGCGAGCATCTTGTCGACCGAGATGGCGATCGCCTGCTGGTGGCGACGGATCTCGCCGAGCACGGCGGTGGCGCGTTCGAGCGTCTTGTCGGCCAACCCGCGGTCGGTCAGGTAGGCGGCGTTGATGCGCACGTTGAGGAACGCACCTTCGGCGGCGGCGAGCAGCAGCGACGCGCCGGACGCGAGGTCGCTGACGATGGCCTTGCCGATGCAGCCGACGACCTGCTGCATCGCGACGAACACGTCGCGCACCATGCACAGGGTCTCCTCGGGCACCACCATCGCGCCGACCATCGCCTCCTGGATCGCCTTCTCGCGCAGCGCCTTCTGCGGCTCGCTGTCCTTCGGCATGCCGTAGGCCGCCGACACCAGGTCGAACGAGCGGCAATCGCGTTCGGCCATCGGCAGCAGGCGCGCGAGGTGCTTGCCGAGTTGCTCCTCGGCCGACTGCAGCAGAGCGTCCTTGTCGAGGTTGGCCTTCTTGCCGCGCGAGAAGCGCACCACCATCTGGAACAGGGCCGTGCCCATGCACCCGGCCATCGCCGCGGCCGCGCCACCCCCCGGCGTCGGCGTCTTCGCGGCCAGGGACTCGACGATCTGCTCGAACGATTGCTGGATCATGTGGCGCCGGCTGAGTCTCGGCGGATGCGGGAGCGGATCAAGACCGGAGCCGCCTCCGTCGCGCGAAAGCGGTGCGCACGCAGCGTGCCCGCTACTGTGCGCCGATGCGCACTCTCCGCCGCATCACCCCGTTCCTCGCCCTCGTCGCACTCACCGCGTGCGCGGCTGGCCCGCACCAGCTGCGCCGCTCGATCGACGACTGGGACCACAAGTCGTACGTCAACAGCCCGTGGTGGAACGCGATGCTGTGGGTCGTGCCGGTGTTCCCCGCCTGCTACGCCGGTGCCTGGGTCGGCGACTTCCTGATCACCGACCCGTGGGCGTTCTGGGGCGAAGACGCCTGGGACGGCAAGGGCACGGGCTTCGAACATCTGCAGGTGCCGTGGACCGACGGCCGCATGCAGAGCCTGTGGAGCGACCGCGCCGGCTGGACCCGCATCGCGAAGTGACGCGCGCCGCGTTCACCGCGCGTCGCCGCGCGTGTGCTCGACCAGTTCGACCAGCGCCTCGCCGACGAGCTGACGCACCTCGTGGCCGACGGCCGGCGCGTACCAGGTGATCTGCGTGCGCGGCTGCCAGTCGCCGTCGCCGAGCCGACGTACGGTGCGCACGACGCGCAGGGTCTCGAAGGTCCCGGCCGGCACGGTGATCGTGTCGACGTCCTCGACGGCGTAGTCGGCGCGCACGGGGACGTCCTGCCCGGCGGCGCGGTCGACGAACTCGCACGCCCAGCGCTTGCCGACCCACAGCGGCCAGTGGAACCGCACGTCGACGGGCAGCAACAGGTGCATCGGTTCGCCGGCCGGCGACCACTCGCCGAGGTTGCCGAGGTCGCGGTCGCGCCGCAGCAGCGCGCCGCCGGCCGCGAGTTCGTAGTGCGTCGCCAGGGCGGCGCGCACCTCGAGTGGGAAGCGGGTGCGCTCGCTGCGCGCGAGCACGAAGCGCTCGCCGACGCGCCATTCCGGGCGCTGCCACGTCACCGCCCCCGCCGGCGGCGTCGCGGCCGGCAGTGGCGGAACGAGACCGCCTGGCGCCACGGGCACCGGGTCGGCTGGCGCCGTTGCTGGCGCCGCGCATGCGGCCACCACGAGCAACAGGACCGGTGCGCGCGCCGTCATGCACTCACTCGTACGGGATCGGGATCGGCCGGAAGTCGATCGCATCGACCGCGGCGAGGTAGTAGCGGATGCCATCGGCCACGCCCTGGAAGCCGTACTTGTGGTCCTTGCCGTGCAGGTGGCCGTAGACGCACGTGCGGACGTTCGCTTGCTGCAGCAACGGCACGGCTCCCGTCTCGCGCCCGTCGCTGAAGCGCGGCGGATAGTGCACGAGGGCGATCGTGCGGGCGCCGCCGGGAACGCAGCCGCCGAGCTTCTTGCCGGCGTCGATCGACAGCTTCAGCCGTTCGAGCTCACGCGCGAACACGTTCGCGGACTGCGGGTCCGACCACGGCGCGTCCGGCGGATCCCACAGCCGGGTACCGATCACCACGGTGCCATCCGGCATCGCGATCGCGTTGTTCTGCAACAACCGGATCGACGGGTGCAGCACCTTCTCGACCTTGGCGCGCGACTGCCACCAGGTGCAGTGGTTGCCCTTGATGAGGATCTTCTGGCCTGGCCGTTCGCCGACCCAGTCGAGGTCGGGCTTGGCTTCGGCGAGGTCGAGCCCCCACGACGTGTCGCCGCCGACGAGGACCCAGTCGTCGGGGCCGACCATCGCGTCCCATGCCTGCTGCATGCGCTGCGCGTGGCCGACCCAATGCGGGCCGAAGATGTCCATCGGCTTGTCGACGCCGAGGCTCAGGTGCAGGTCGCTGATCGCGAACAGGCGCATGCGTGACGCTGGCATACGGATGCCGGCGGGATGCGCAATGGCCGAGTCGGCCGAGCCGACGCCAGGCGCGTCAGCCGCTCGTCGGCGCCGCCCAGGCGTCGGCGGCTTCCTGCGACTGCGCGGCGAAGCCGAAGCAGTGCAGCACGCGCCGCACGAAGTCGCGCAGCCGCTCGAAGCTGACCTGCGTGACGATCGTCGGGCTCGTCAGCTGCACGGCGGGACGCAGCATGCTGCGCGCCGCGAACACGTGGCCGGCGAGCGAGGCGTCGCGCGCATCGCCGTGGTCGCGCATCACCGCCGCGAGCAGGCGCGGGAGGTCCCAGGTGTCCGGCGCGCCGGACAGGCCGAGTTCCTCCTGGCGCGGGAACGCGTAGTCCAGCAACGCGGACTCGAGCACCGACGCGCACAGGATCGTCGCGAGGCGCCAATCCCCGGCGGCGACCGCACGGTCGTAGGCGTGCAGGTCGACGTTCGCCAATCCTCGCAGGCGCGGCTCGACGATCTTGCGCGGATCGAGCAACCGGGGCGCTGCCGGCTGCGCCGACGACTTGGCGGGTGACGCCGTCGCGCGCACGTCACCAGAGCCGCCGTCGTTTCCGGCCGCATCGGGCGCCGACTTGGCGACGAACAACTCGTCGCCGAACGTTGGCACGCCGCAGATCGCGCTCGTCAGCGACGCGCCCGTGCGCGGCGTCGGCTCGGCGACGGGCGGCGCGGCCTTGGGCGGCGTGGCCTGCACTTGCGTCGCGCGTCCGGAGACCTTCTCCCGGAGCTTCGAGGTGAGCGCGCGCGAGACCTGCCCGCCGATTCCGACGCGCTTGAGCGGCAACTCGAGCAGCGGGGCCTCGGCGATCTCGTGTGCCCAGTGGGCCAGCACCTGCAGTTTCTTGTCGAGCCACTGCAGTTCTTCGGGCGCGAGTTTCGACGTCGCGATGCGGTGCTCGCTCGCTTCGATGAACCGACGGCAGCACGCGACCAGCAGCGCCTGGTCGGCGTCGGGCAGGTCGACGTCGCCTTGGAAGCCGCTCACGCATCGCTGCAGGTAGTCGCGCAGTCGGCGGCCGTCGCCGTAGGCACGCGTGAGTTCTGCGGGGCCAGTGACGCCCTTTTCGGACAGCTCGAGGCGATACACGCCCAAGTGGTCGAGCGTGGTCTTGACCGCTTCGAGGAAGCAGACGGCGACGACTTTCTTGACCTGGAGCGCGGCCATGGCAGGGGGCTTCTCGTGGCATCGGCTGCCATCGGGGCGCGTCTTGATGCCGTTCTCCGGCGCGAGCACCGGCAGGCCGCTCGGTATGCTCCCCGACCCGCGATGCTCTCGCTCGAACGGCACCTGACCAAGCTGCTCGGCAGCGGCCGCGTGCTCACGACGCCCGATGCGCTGCTGGCGTGGGAGTGCGACGGCTTCACGGTGCACAAGTCGCGCCCGCGTGCCGTCGTGCTGCCGGAGTCGACAGCCGAGGTCGCGGCGGTCGTGACGCTGCTGCACGGCACCGGCACGCCGTTCGTGCCGCGTGGTGCAGGAACCTGCCTGTCGGGTGGGCCGACGGCCGGCCAGGACGCGGTGGTGATCGACCTGGCGCGGATGCGGAAGGTGTTGCAGATCTCGACAGTCGACCGGTTCGCCGTCGTGCAGCCCGGCGTCGTGAACCTCGACCTGACCGCGGCCGTGCGGCACCTCGGCCTGCACTACGCGCCCGACCCGAGCAGCCAGTCGGTCTGCACGATCGGCGGCAACTTCGCGGAGAACAGCGGCGGCCCGCACTGCTTCAAGTACGGGATGACGCAGGACCACGTGCTCGGGGCTTTGGTGGTGTTGCCGGACGGATCGATCGTGCGGTTCGGCGATCCCGCCGGACCGCGCCTGCCGCACGCGCTCGACCTGACCGGCATCTTCTGCGGCAGCGAAGGCACGTTCGGCATCGCCACCGAGATCACGGTGCGGCTGTGCCGCGACCAGGAGGCGATCCGCACGCTGCTCGGCGCGTTCGGCACCATGAACGCCGCCTGCCGCACGGTCAGCGACATCGTCGCCGCGGGCATGACGCCGGCGGCACTCGAGATTCTCGATCAGGCGACGATCCGCGCGGTCGAGGCGTCGGTCTACCGCGCGGGCTACCCGGCCGACGCCGCAGCCGTGCTGCTGGTCGAACTCGACGGCCCGACGGCGGTGGTCGACGAGGAGGCCGCCGAAGTGCGCGCGTTCATGGCGAAGAACGGCGCGCTGCGCTGCGAGGAGGCGGCGGACGCGACGGAGCGCAAGCGGCTGTGGAAGGGCCGCAAGGGCGCGTTCGGCGCGATGGGCCGGCTGAATACCGACCTCTACGTGCTCGACGGCGTGGTGCCGCGCTCGCGGCTCGAGGAGGCGCTCGTCGGCATCGCCGCGATCGGCAGCAAGCACCGCGTGCTGCTGACGAACGTGTTCCACGCCGGCGACGGCAACCTGCACCCGAACATCAGCTACGACGGTCGCGATCCGGAGCAGACCGCGCGCGTGCTCGCCGCCGGCCACGAGATCCTGCGGCTGTGCGTCGACCTCGGCGGCAGCATCTCGGGCGAGCACGGCATCGGCAGCGAGAAGCTCGACCACGTCGGCATGATGTTCGACGCCGCCGATCTCGAGGTCATGGCGCGCGTGCGCGGCGTGTTCAACCCGCGCGGGCTGTGCAACCCCGGCAAGGTGCTGCCACAACGCGGCGCCTGCGCGGAGCCCGCGAAGTGGCCGGCGATGGTCGCGAAGGTCCTCGCGCCCGAGGAACACCGATGACCACGACCACGGGCGTCGCGACGCCGCGCTCGGCCGCGGAACTGTCCACGTTGCTCGGGCAGCGACCCGGCCGCGTGCGACTCGTCGGCTCCGGTTCGCGGCAGGCGCGCTTGCCGGCGCCGCCGATGGCGCTGCACATGGCGCTCGACGGCATTGCTGCGATCGAACGTCTCGATGCCGCCGATCGCACGTGCTCGGTCGACTGCGGCGTGCGACGCGAAGTGCTCGACGCCGAGTTGGACGCGCGTGGCCTGGAGCTGCCGTGTCCCGGGGGCGGCACGCTCGGCGGCCTGTTCGCGAGCGATCCGATCGGCGCGGCGAGCCCGGGCGGACCGTGCCCACGTTCGCTGCTGCTCGGCATCGAGGCCGTGCTCGCCGACGGCACGCGCTTCCGTTCGGGCGCGCGCGTGGTCAAGAACGTCGCCGGCTTCGACGTGCACAAGCTGCTCGTCGGCAGTGCCGGGCGTCTGTTCGCGGCGACCCGTCTGCACCTGCGCCTGGCACCCGCACCACGCGCGTCGCAGTGGTTCGAACGGCGCGGCATCGACCACGACGAGGCCCTCACGCTGCTCGCCGCGCTGCGTGCGCGCGCCGTGCCACCGGATCGCGTGCAGTGCGAGCGAACCCCCGACGGCGCGTTCGTGGTGCGCGGGCGCTTCGCCGGCCGCGCGTCGTTCGTCGCCGCGAGCCTGCGCGAACACGGTCTCACCGCTGGTGCTGCGGCGTGGTGCGATCATCTGCAGCCGCCCACGAACGGCGAGGTCGTCGCCGGCATGGCGACGCTCGGATCACTGCCGGGCCTGCTCGCCCTGCTGCCGCCCGGATCGCCGTTCCTCTGGCACGGCGGCGGTCGCTGCGAGATCACGATGCCCGACGCGGCAGCGACCGACGTGCTGCTGGCGGCGATGACGGCGCACCGGCTGCACGGCCATCTCGTGCACGCGGTGCCCGAGCGCCGCGGGCTCGGCACGCCGGTCCCTCCCGCCCACCGCCGGCTCGACGAGGGCCTGCGCAACGCCCTGGATCCGCATGGCATCCTCGTCTGAAGGCGCCGCCACCTCGGCCTACGCCCGCACGCTCGACTGCGTGCACTGCGGGCTGTGCCTGCCGGTGTGCCCGACCCACCAGGTGCTCGGCGTCGAGGCGGACTCGCCGCGCGGACGCATCTGGCTGATGCGCGCACTCGCCGAAGGGCGCATGCAGGATCCCGAGTCCATCCGGCCGCACCTCGATCGCTGCCTGGACTGCCGCGCGTGCGAAACGGCCTGCCCGAGCGGCGTCCGCTACGGCGAGATCCTCGAGGCGACGCGGGCGTCGATGACGGCACGGCGGCCGCCGCGCGGTCTGTTCGCGCGGCTGCTGCCGTTCGTGCTGTGGCATGTCGTCGCGCGGCAGGGTCGCCTGCGCGCGTTGTTCGCCATGCTGCGCGCGGCCGAACTGCTGGGCCTGCGTTGGCTGGCGACGAAGCTGCGGCTGCTGCCGCGCGCCGTCGCGGCGTTGGCGCCCACGGTGCCGCCTGCCGCCGAACGTGCACCACTGCCGACGGGGCTGCACCACCCGCCGCCCCACGTCGCCCCGCGCGGCGTTCGCGTCGCGCTGTTCACCGGTTGCGTGATGGAGCCGCTGTTCGGCCGCGTCAACCACGCGACGCTGCGCCTGCTGCTCGCGAACGGCTTCACCGTCGAGGTGCCGGCGTCGCAGCGCTGCTGCGGAGCCCTGCTGGTGCACGCCGGCCGCCCCGACCGGGCTCGCGAACTCGCGCGCGCGAACGTCGACGCGTTCGCCGACGCCGACGTCGTGATCAACAACTCGGCCGGCTGCGGCTGCGCGATGAAGGAGTACGGACACCTGCTCGGCGACGACGCCGGGCGCGCGTTCGCCGCGAAGTGCCGCGACGTCAGCGAATTCCTGGCGTCGGCCGGGCTGTCGGCGAAGCCAGCACCGCGCGCCGCGCGCGCCGCCTACGACGATCCGTGCCATCTCTGCCACGGCCAAGGCGTGCGGGCCCAGCCACGCGCCTTGCTGGCGCAGGTGCCGGGCCTGGAGTTGGTCGCGCACGAGCGCCCCGAGGACTGCTGCGGCTCGGCTGGCGTCTACAACCTGCTGCAGGGCGACCTCGCCGCGGAAATAGGCCGGCGCAAGGCCGAAAGCCTCGCGCGCGCCGACGTCGACCTGGTCGTCACCGGCAACCCCGGTTGCATGCTGCAGATCGCCGCACACCTGCGGCTGGCCGGCAGCAAGGCGCGCGTCGTACATCCGGTCGAACTGCTGACGCCCGAGCCATGAAGCGCCTGCTGCCGTTGACGTGCCTCGTCGCCGCCATCGCCCTGGCCGGCACCGGCTACTGGCTGCTGACCGTCGAGACCGACTTCGCCGTGCCGGCGGTCGCGAAAACCGGCTCGACGCCTGCCGCCGCGGGGCTCGCCGGCGAGTTGCGCACCGCGCGGCGTTCGTGCGTGCTGGCCAATGTCGACGCCGTGCTGACCCGCATCCGATCGGCGTGTACGGACCACCCGGACGACCGCGAATCCTGGCACCTGCTCGCCGAGGCACACCTCGAGCGTTCGCTGCTGCGCTCGCACGACCTCGGCATCAAGGTCGGCGCGCCGGCGTTCCCCACTCCCCCGCCCGAACTGGTCGCGGACCTCGAAGCCGGACTGGCCGCCGCCGCGCGCGCGCGCCAACTCGGCGACGCGAGCAGCGACCTGTTCCGCATCGAAGCGGGCCTGATGAGCCAACGCATCACCGGCCTCGCCACGGCCCTGCAGTGGAACGGCAGGATCCAGGATGCCCTGCGTCGGGCCGGCGAGATCGCCGACGACAACCCGCACCTGCACGTGGCGCTCGGCCTGCGCAGGCTGCTGGCGCCGAAGCTGCTCGGTCACGATCCGGAGCACGCGCTGACGCACTTCGAGTTCGCCGCGAAGGTGCTCGTCGACGACGAACGGCCCGCGGTGTTCGCGGCGATGGCGAGCTGGCTCGCCAAGAGGCGGCTCGTCGCGATCGGCTGGCTCGAGCAGGCGGTGGCGCGCAATCCCGAGAACCGGTTCGCGCGGGCCGTCCTGGCGCGGCTGCGCGCCGGCGAGGACGACCCGTTCGGGCGCGACCTCACCGACGCGGAAGCGGGGCGCAGGTAGCGCCCCCGCTGCATCGCGTCACTTCCCGCGTTCTTGCGCGCGGCGCGCCGAGCGCGTGGGCCGGGTGGCCGCGCCCGACATGCCCCTGCCGAAACCGCTTGGAGCCGTGTCCAGCGCAGGCTCGGTCGCGGCGCCGAACAGGTTGCCAACGAGCGGCAGGTCGCCGAGGACCGTCGGACGACTCGCCGACGATGCGCCCCTGCCGCCGCCAAGCAGGTCGCCGACGCCATGGCGCACCTTCGTCGCATTCGCTTGCGACTGCTTGCGCAGCTCGTGCAGCAGCTCGCGGATCTCGCGCATCTCGGCGCGCATCTCGTCGACGATCTTCCGGATGTCGTCGTCGGCCGCGGCCTTGCGTGCCGGCGCCGCCTTGTTCGCCGAGCGCTGGATCCGGAACGACTTTGCCTTGGCGTCGGCTGCCTGGTCGAGAGCGCGTTCGAGCAGCACGCGGCCCTCGGCTCGCTTCGTCTCGCCCGCGTGTTCCGGGAAATAGCGCAGGTGCTCTGCCAGGGCCTTGTCCAAGGCCTCGGAGACGGCCTGCCCATGCGGCCGGGCCGCATCCTCGTGCGCGCGCTCCACCGTCGCCCCCGCCCGGTAGCGGTGCTTCCCCTCGTGATGGCCCTCTTCAGGCTCCTCGACAACCAGGGCCCGCCACTGCCCGCCGCCACCCGACGACTCGCCGGCCGGCTCCATGGTCGCTTCGCGCAGACGCAGGACCTTCGGCTGCAGCAGCTCGATCTCCGCGCGCATCTTGTCTGCGACGTTGCGCACATCCTCCACCTCGGCCTTCAGCTTCAGCGGCGCCAACCCCTTCAGCGCATCGGCCTTGGCCTCGTGGAGAACGCGCAAGCGCAGCGCTTCGAGTTCGGGAACTGCCACATCCGGCGCCACCACGCGCACCGCACGTCGCGCCTTGGGTGCCTTGGGCGGCTTTGGCTGCCTCGCCGAAGCTGGATCCTGCGGTGGCTTCGGTTCGGCGAACGCCTCGGCCTCGATGGGCTCGACATCGGGAGCAACGACGCGGACCCGGCGCCCCTCGCGCGGGGCTCTCGGAGCCGGCGTGACTTCGAGGAGGTCGAGTTCGATGGACGGCTCCGCCGCCGGAGGCGGCGGCGGAGGCGGCACGGGCACCGACGGAGCCGGCGTCACTGCCTGCGCAGCTCGCAACTTCGCGGCGATCTCCTCGAGCTTCTTCTTCGCCATGGAGCGCTGCTCGGGCGTCAGATCGTCTTCGTCGAGCATGGCGATCACTTCGGCCAATCGCACCTGCAGGCGCTCGGTGTTCACGGCCGGCGGCGGCGTGGAGGCGCGTGATGGCGTGGGTCCAGACGACCCGCCCTGCGCCAGCAACAAGGTCGTCGACGCCAACGCGGCGACGGCGGAACGAATCAGCATCGTGGGGTTCATGAGGTTCTCCTCGGTCAACGGTTGTCGGATGTGGTCGTGGACAGCAGGGCGCCGAGCCGTGCGCGCTTCTGTTCGAGCGCGTGCAGGCGGCGGTCGATCTCGGCGAGCAAGGCCGTGAGCTGGGGCGCGGCAGGCTGCTGCCGCAGTTCGTCGCGCAGGGTGTCGGCCTCGGTGCGCAGTTGCGCTTGCTCGACCTGCAGCGCTTCGAGCAGGAGTGCCACGCCGCCGACTTCGCCATCCGTCGGGATCGCCATGCGCAGTTCGAACACCGGCTCGGGATCGGTCGCGACCGCCGGGGCCGCAGCCGTCAGCGCGAGGCACGACATGCCGCCGAGCGTGAGCGTCGCGCGGCGATGAAGGCCGCGGAACGGCCTGCCGCGCAGCGCGGCCTCGACGCGCTCGCGCAAGGCGGACGGTCGCGCCGCCATGCCGAGTGCCACGACCGGAGCCGGTGTTTCGGGGCGCAGCCAGTCGGCGACGTCGAGCAGGCAACGGGCGACGGCAGTCGGCGTCGCCAGTCCGGCCGCGATCGCGTCGCAGCGCAGTTCGACGAGCCGGGCCCAGCGGCGGCGCACCGGCAGCAACAGCGGCTGCCACGCGAACATCGCCTGCAGCCACGCAGCGGCCCACATCTGGCCCGGATCGGCGGCACGCAGGTGCGCGACCTCGTGCGCCAGCATCGCGCGCAACGACGGATCGCTGAGTTCGCCCACGCGCATCGGCAGGCAGATCTCGGGCTGCAGCCAGCCGAACGCGATCGGGGTCGCGATCGAAGCGCTGCGACTCACGTGCGGCGACTGGCGCATGCCGAGCGAACGTGCAACTTCGGCCGCTGCCGTCAGCACGCGCGCATCGGTCTCGGGCCGGCGATCGCCGAGAACGGCGCGCAGACGACGGTGCACGTTCCAGAGCCAGACGAGCCCGCAGACGGCGCAGGCGCCCGCAGCGGCGACGACGAGCAGCTGCCAGGGCATGCCGTGCCACCACGCCGCGGTCACCGGGCCCGCAGCATCGATCGCCGCGCCGCCCGCCGACTCCGCCGGCGGGCTCGCGACGATCGCGTCGACGGCGATGCGCAGTTCGGGCGTCCAGACGCCGCGCAGCGCGCACTGCAGCGTGCTGCTGGCCAGCGCCACCCACATCGACAACCGCAGCATGGCTTCCTGCCACGCCAGCGCGCGGTCGCGCATCGCGAACGACAACGCCAACGCCGCGCCGAGCACGATCGTCGAGTGCACTGCGAACGTGCCGAGCCAGTCGGCAGCGATTGCGAGCGGCGCGTTCATTGTCGCTCCTTCTTCTGCCGGCGCTCGGCCTCACCGACCCGGCGGCGCAGGTCGTCGAGTTCGCCGAGCTCGATCTCGCCTTCGCGCAGCAGGTGGTTGACGAGCGCCAGCGGATCGCCGTCGAACAGCCTGGTGACCAGTTCGCCGACGAGGTTGCGTTGCACGAGCGAGGGGTCGACCTCGGCGGTGTAGACGAACTGCCGCCCCCGCTCCTCGTGCGACACCAGACCCTTCTCCTCCATCTTGCGCAGCATCGTCGCGATCGTCGTCAGGGCGAGGCCGCGATCGCGCAGCGCCTCGTGCACGCCGGCGACCGGACTGCTGCCGCGGTCCCACAAGGTGCGCAGGATCGCGAGCTGGAGATCGCCGAGTTGCCGAGGTCCTTTCATGCCGCCAGTCTACTACCGGAGTAGTCGGCAACAACTACTCCGGTAGTAGAGAGAGCTTCCCAGATTTCTCGCGATCGGGAAAGAAGCCCGGGGCTGCGGGCTGCGGGCTGCGCGCCGCCGATCAGCCGCCGACCGGCGCGACGACCGACCAGTTGGCGGCCGTCGTCGACAGCACCCCGTTGGGCGCCAGCGGATCGAGGACGAACCACTGCGTGAACACCGAGGCGCCGACGTAGCCGCCGGTGCCCGGCAGGGTGACCGGCAACGTCGCGACGCCCGATCCAGCGCCGCCGCCGACCGTCATCAGCGGCTCGAGGTGCAAGGGGTTGGTCCGCAGCATGCAACCGGACGGCCCGTAGCCGAGCAGTTCCGTCGCGTCGACCGGATACGGCGACTGGTTGGTGTCGCCGATCACCCACACGGCCCATCGCTGCGACGCCGCGCCCGTCAACTGATGCGTCCACGTGATGCCGGGTGACGGCACCTGCGCGATCGAGCCGGTCGGCACGACGCCACCTTCGCCCGCGCAGCCGGTGCCGAACGGCACCACGGCGCCGGGGCGCGCGGTGAACCGCGTGACGAGACCGACGCCTTGCAGCACCGTTCCCGACGTCGCCTGTGGCGAGCCGCCGGCGTAGACCCGCGACGTGGTGCCGAGCGACGTCGTGCTGCCGCGGAAGTTGTACGTGAACGGCTGGTTGTTCAGGCTGTTGCCGTACACGCGGATCTCGAGCAGCAGCGGCCGTTGGCGGTCCCAGGTGAAGCGCGTCGCGAACGGCAGCGCGATGACCATCTGGCCGAGCGTTCCCGCAGCCAGCGGCACGAGCGCGCGCGGTTTGACGAGCACCGGCGGGCTGTCGTAGTTCGCACTGAACGAACCGGTGACGCCCGACGCCTTGCCGTGCGCCATGAAGATCTCGCAGTCGATCTGCGCCTGCTGCGTCGTCGGCGGGCTGCCGGCGAAGAACTCGGCGAGCTCGAACCGCATCGGCGCGAGGATCGTGCCCTGCAGGCTCGCCGCGGAGTACCACTGCTGGTAGCGGCCGATGCCGCTCGGGAACGGCGGCGACACGTTCACGCTGCCCGGGATGTTGGGCGAAGTGACCTGGACTTGCGCCGGCAGCGCGGCGGCCAACAGGGACACGAGCAGGAGGGCGGACTTCATGGGCATTCGTTCCGAACGTGGCAGTGTAGCGGGAGCAACACGCAGCCGGCGCCGACCGACCGACGCCGGGTGGAATAGTCGCGGGCCCCGGTCCGGCAACAAGGCCATGGCAGCGGCGGGCCCCGCCGGACGCCCCTCGCTAGCATGCCGGCTCTCACAAGGAGTATCCCCATGCGCCCGTTCCTCGCCCTGCTCGCAGCCACCGTCCTCCTCGCCCCCACCACCAGCGCCCAGGAGCGCAGCGGCCCCAAGAAGAACCTCGCGTTCCCGGAGGCGATCGAAGTCGCGAAGAAGAACGTCGAGCAGGAGAAGCTCGGCGCGGCAATCGCGGCCCTGCAAGCGGCGATCAAGGACCTGCAGAAGAAGCAGCGCGCTCTCGTGCTCGCCAGCCTGCCGAAGCCCGAGGGCTGGACGATCCAGGATCAGGAGCCCGACGAGCAGGCGGATGCTCTCGGCGCCGGGCTGCTCGGCGTCGGCAGCTCGACCACGCGCCGCTACCGCAAGGACGGCGCGGAGATGAACGTCGAGATCACCGCCAACTCGCCGCTGATGCAGATGCTCGGGATGATGTTCAACAACCCGGCACTGGTAGAGGCCGACGGCGGCGAGATCGTGAGGTACGGCGCGCACAAGGCGATCCTCAAGAAGAACGGCGACGACGGGCAGGAGCTGATGCTGCTGATGCACGACACGCACCTGATCAAGGTCACCAGCACCAACGTCACGTCGGACGACCTGCTGCGCGTGTTCGATCAGGCGTTCGTCGATCGCCTCGAGAAGCCGCTCGGCAAGTGACGCCGCGCGACGTCGCTGCGGTCAGAACCGCAGCGAGTGCGCGACCTTGAACTCCAACAGTTGTTCGGTCGGCGTGAACGACGAGTCGTCGCGCTGCCACGCCGTGCCGAGCACGGCGAAGAAGTCGCAGCCCGGGGCGTAGATCCAGCGCAGCCGGCTCTGCCAGCCCAACACGTTCGACTCGTTGTCGAACTGGATCAGGTTGCGCACGCTCAGCGCCGGCGTGAAGTGCAGGTCGAAGCGCCCCGACACGACCTGCGTCGTGAATGCGCGTCCAGGACCGAGGTCGACGATCGCCGTCTCGTAGCCGCCGCCGAGTTGCAACAGCGGCGACGCACGCCACTCGGCGTCGAGTTCGAACCGATCGCTGCGCCCGTCGAACAGCCCGCCCGTCGACACCGTCACGGTGCCGTTCCACGGGCGCCCCTCGCTGGTCTGCACGGACATGCCGCCGCGCGTGTTCCAGTAGTCCCCCGCGAACACGGTCGTCGAGCCACGGAACAGCGTGAAGTCCGATTCGACGCGCTCGAACTCGCGCCGCACGAAGAACTCGACCTCGTCGCCGTCGTGCAGCTCGAAGCCGAGGTCGTCGATGCCGAACGACGTCTCCTGCGTCTCGCCGCCCACGCTCTCGGCACGCGCGCCTTCGATCGAAACCGAGTAGCGGCGGATCGCACCGCCCTCGGCAGCGCGCGGCCGCCAACGCACGTCACCCGCGGTCCGCCGGGTGCCGAGCCGCCGCACGAAGCCGAGCGCTGGCCGGAAGTCGTCGGCCACCTGACGGCTGCCGAGACCGAACGACCACTCGCTGCCGCGCGCGCTGGCCATCGCGCCGAAGGTCTCGCCTTCGTCGCCACCGACACTGCCCGTCGAGCCGACGGCGTCGGCGATCAACGTGAGGTCGAGATCGCCGACGAAGCGCGGCACGCGATGCCAGACGTCGACGCCGAGCACGCGGTTCTGTCCGGCACTCGTCGGATCGCCGTTGGTCGCGATCGCGCCGACCGTCGTCTGCGCGCTGGCCGCGTACTTCAGCCGGCCGACGGCGAGGTTCTCCTCGTCGACGGACGCCGCAGCGTCGGTGTGCACGTCGAGCAGTCCGAACTCGAACGGCCCGGCCTCACCGGTCAGCTTGGCGCCGAACTGCAGCGGGATCTTGCTGCCGTCGCGGGCGAGTCCGATGCGTCGCGAGAAGAAGGGCAGGAAGTTCGCGTTGCCGGCATCGTTGGCTCCGAACGTGAAGTAGCTCAGCCCCTCGAGGAAGAAGTCGCGCTTCTCCGGGAAGAACAGCGGGAAGCGATTGAGGTTGATCTGCCGGCTGTCGTTCTCGGTCTCGGCGAAGTCGGTGAACAGCGTGGTCGCCAACGTCACCGACGGCGTGATGCGCCAGTACGCCTCGCCGCCGGCGTCGAGGTCCGAATCCCACCCGCGGTCGACCGTGCGGTCCCGCGACCACGCGGCTGCCGCGTACGGCACGATCTCGATCCCGACCCCGCCGTCGACTTCGCCGATGCCGTCGATCGTGCCGCACTCACTGACGCGGAAGAAGGACGTCGCCTGGCTCGCGCCGTTCCAACGGTACTCCTCGTTGCTTGCGCGCACGTAGCGCGCGAGGTTGAAGCCCCAGCGGCCAGCACCCTCGCGCCGCGGGATGCTGCGGAACGGGATCGCGACCTCGGCGACCCAGCCCTCGTCGGTCACGCGGGAGACGCCGGACCAGACCGCGTCCCACGGCTTGTCGAAGCGACCGCCGTTCTGCGAGATCAGGATGTCACCGATCGAACCGCCGGCACCGATCTGGAAGAAGTAGCCGGTGCGCCGGTTCTCGAACGGGTCGATCAGGATCTCGACGCGGTCGTCGGGATCGAGCCGCGCGTCGCGAGCGCGCTGGCTGGCCCGGATGCGCGTCGGGTCGTCGTCGAAGCACCAGAGCCCGAGGTAGAGGTGGTGCCGGTCGTGCAGCAACTTCACGACCGTGCGTTGCGTCGGCGGACGGCCGAGCCACGGTTCGGTCATCACCAGTTCGCCG
>CALFZH010000003.1:0-165461 GCA_937952215.1 uncultured bacterium | reverse complement strand
CGGTCGCCCCCTGCAGGTGGTGGTCGGCACGCGGCGCGGCGACGTCGCGACGGCGACGTTCGTGCCCGGAGGCACGCCGTGAAGCTGCCCGCGAACCTGCGGCTCGGCGTCTGCTCGCACACCGGTCTCGTGCGCACCAACAACGAGGACGACTACCTGCTCGGCGCGCTGCTGGCGCCCGGGACCCTGTTCGCCGGCGTCGCCGACGGCATGGGCGGCATGGCGGGTGGTGCGGAGGCCAGCCGCACGGCGCTGCGCGCCGCGGCCCAGGGCGTGCTCGACGGGCAGGGACGGCAGAATCTCGCGCAGCGTCTGCGCGACGGGTTCTCGCTCGCCGCGCGGCGCGTGCACGAGGCGAGCCTCGCGCTGCCGGCCCTGCGCGAGATGGGCACGACGATGACCGCCATCGGCATCGCCGACGGCACCGTCGAGGTCGCGCACATCGGCGACACGCGCCTCTACCGGCGGCGCCACGGGCGTTGCGAGCAGCTCACCGTCGACCATGCGGTGCGCGAACCGGACAACCTGCTGACGCGCTGCATCGGTGCCGGCCAGGCCACCGCCGAGCCCGACGTGGCGTCGTTCGCCGCGACGCCGGGCGACCGTCTGCTGCTGGTGAGCGATGGCGTCTGGAGCGTGCTTTCGCCGGCCGGGCTGCTGCGGGCCGTCGAAGCCGCCGACGCGCAGCGCTGCGCCGAGGACCTGGTCGCGGCCGCCCTCGCCGCCGGTGGTCCCGACAACGCCACGGCGGTGGTCGTCGATGTGCTGGCGGCGACCGGCGAGGGCACCGTCGAGCAGGAGCTGCCGCGCGACGAACGCACGAACGCCCGCGGGGGGTGGCCACGGGCAGTGTCGTTGCGGCCGCCGTTGTGGCCGTGGCTGCTGGCGGCGGCCGGGGCGCTGCTGCTCGTCCATGGCAGCCTGCGATGGGCCGGGGTCGTGAACGGCCTGGCGGTGCTCTGGCGCGGCTGACGCGCTGGGTCGCCAACAACGGCCGGCTCGGCGCCCAGGTGTCCGGCCCGTGGCTCGTGCTCGAAGCCGGTGCGAACGGGCCGACGGGCTCGACCACACGCGCCATGCGCACCCTCGACGTGCCGGAAGCGGCGATGTACGTCCGGCGGCCCTGCAGAACGACCCCGGGCGTTGCCCTCCTGCACCGCTCGCGCAACGATGCGGGTGCCCCTCCGAGACGCGATGCCAAAGAAGCTGCAGCGGAAGATTCCCGTTCCCCAGGCGGTCGCCGCCGGACCCGTCGCGACCGCGCCAGCCGGCGGCGGTGGTGGCGGTGGCGGACTGTTCGCGCGCAACCGCGTCACCGCGCGCGTGCTCGCCGAGTTCACGAGCCAGCTCGCGGTGCTGCTGAACGCCGGCATCCCGATCACCAAGTCGCTGCGCATCCTCGAGGGGCAGATGCCGCCGGGGCCGATGAAGCGCATCGCGCACGGTCTCGTCGAGGACGTCGAAGGCGGCACCGCCCTGTCGGAGGCGATGACCAAGCACCCGGCCGTGTTCGATGCGCTCTACACCAACATGGTGCGCGCCGGCGAAGCGGGCGGTGTGCAGGAGGAGATCCTCAACCGCTTGAGCGGCTTCCTGACCACGAGCGAAGCGATCAAGTCGCGCGTGAAGGGCGCACTCGCCTACCCGGTGGCGATCCTGATCGTGGCGCTGCTGGTGCTGTTGCTGGTGTTCGCGTTCGTGATCCCGAAGTTCAAGGCGGTGTTCGAAGCGACCGGCAAGGGCGCGATGCACTGGACGACGCAGTTCGTGATCGACGTCGGCGAGCACCTGAAGGTCTGGTGGTGGACCTACCTGGTCGGAGCGTTGCTGGTGGTCGTCGTGCACCGCCTGCTGATGGCGCGCGTGTTCGGCTACCGCTCGTTCATGCACCGCCAGGCGCTGCGCATGCCGTTGTTCGGCAAGCTCGTGCACAAGAGCCTGGTCGCGCGGTTCGCGCGCACGTTCGGCACGCTGATCCAGAGCGGCGTGCCGCACCTCGATGCGCTCGACATCCTGGGCGCTTCGACCAACAACGTGCACATGAAGCGGGCCGTCGGCGACGTGCAGGGGTCGATCCGCGAGGGCGCGGGCTTCGCGGTGCCGATGGGCGAGAGCGGCATGTTCGACGACATCGTCGTCAACATGGTCGACGTCGGCGAACAGACCGGCGAACTCGACCGCATGCTGTCGAAGGTCGCCGACCGCTACGAGGTCGAGGTCGATCGCACGATCGAGACGACGTTCAAGCTGATCGAGCCGATCCTGCTGGTGTTCCTGGCCGTTGCAGTCGGGTTCATCGTGTTCGCGCTGTTCATGCCGCTGCTGACGATGATGCAGACCATGGGCAAGCGGTGAGACGATGGCGGCGTCGGCCGAGGTCGCGGAGAACTGAGTGTCGCTCGCCTGGCGCATCCTGCTGCTCGCGCTGCTGCTGAACGCGGCCACCGTCGGCAGTGTGCAGGTCGCCGTGCACCTCGCGCAGCGCTCGTGGATGGCCAACCGCGACGAAGCGCTGCGCGCCGCGGTGCAGGGGTCGTTCGACGAGATCGAACGCATCTACTCCCCGGAGGCGTTGCGCAGCGCTGCTGCCGACGGCGCGGTGGTGCGGCGGCTGCTGTCGGCGCCGTCGCTGCGCGAACTGTACGAGGACGTGATCGTCACCAGCGGCCGGCCGCCGTACGCCGGCGTCTACCTCAACCCGCTCGGCGCCGTGCACCGCGACCCGGACACGTTCCCCGAGGCGGTGATCACGACCGGCATGATCGAAGCGCGCGGCGTCGACGGCATCCTGCCCGTTGCCGGCGGCTACTGCTACGCGCTGCGCCCGGAGCTGGGAGCCGCGGGCGCCGAGGCCGGCGGGGTCGCGGGCTACCTGTGGTTCCGGCCGCGCCACACGCCGGTCCTGCTGCCGGCCGCGCTGCCGCTGTGGATCTCGCTGGGCGGCGTCGTCGCCTCGTCGGTGTCGTTCGGCATCGTGCTGTTCTGGGTCACGCGCCGCACGATCCGCCGGCCGCTGCAGGCGATCGGTGCTGCGGCCGTCGCGGTGGGTCGCGGCCGCTACGACGTGCGCGTGCCCGCGCGCGGCGTGCCCGAACTCGATCCGCTGGTGTCGACGTTCAACCAGATGGCATCGCGCGTCGCCGACCACACGCGCGCGCTCGAGGCGGCGGTGCGCGAGGCGGTCGAACATGCCAAGCAGAAGGAACGGGCGCTGGTCCTGAGTTCGCGCCTGGCGAGCATCGGCACGCTGGCGGCCGGCGTCGCGCACGAGATCAACAACCCGATCGGCGGCATGCAGAACGCGGTCAACCGGTTGCTCCAGCAGCCGGGGCTCGCCGACAAGCAGCGCACCTACCTGCAGCTCGTGCAGGAGGGTCTCGCACGCATCGCCCGCACGGCGGCGCGCCTGCTCGACTTCGCGCCGCGCCCCGCAGCACCCGGCCAGTTCCCGTTGGCGCGAGCGGTCGAGGGGGCGCGCGCGCTGGTCGAGCACCGGTTGCAACGCGACGGCGTGCAACTCGACGTGGCGCTGCCGGCCGACCTGCCGCCGGTCTTCGGCGATCCGCACGAGATCCAGCAGGTGATGCTGAACCTGTTCCTGAACTCGCTCGACGCGCTCGGTGGCCAGCCGGGCGGGCGCATCGACGTGCGCGCGGTGCGCGCCGACACCCACGTGAGGGTCACGGTCGACGACAACGGGCCCGGCATCGCCAGCGAACTGCTGCCGCGCGTGTTCGATCCGTTCTTCAGCAAGAAGGACCGGCCCGACGCGAGCGGGCTCGGCTTGTTCATCTGCTACTCGATCGTCCAGAACCACGGCGGCGAGATCGCCGTCGACTCGCGACCGGGCGAGGGCTTCCACGTCACGCTGCGGCTGCCGATGTCCGCGGCAGCAACGCCGCCGGCGGCCGGCGGCACGCGGTAGGTCCCGCCTCGCGATCGGCGGCGCCGCTCAGCCGGAGCCGGTGGCTCCGAGGGGCTCGTCGGTGCCCGGCCAGAGCCAGACCTGGTTCTTGCCGCGGCGCTTGGCTTCCTGCAGCGCGCGGTTGGCGTTGCGTCGGAGCTGGTCGATGCTGCTGGCCGCGCGGCCGTCGTAGCTGTCGACGCCGATCGACACCGTCACCGTGCGTTGGTAGCTGCCCTTCTGCACGGGCATCGCGGCGATCCGCTGCTTGATGCGCATCGCCGTCTGCACTGCTTCGCCCGGGCTCGTCTGCGGCAGCAGCACGCAGAACTCGTCGCCGCCGAAACGCGCCGCGAAGTCCGTCTCGCGCACGTTCGTGCGCAGCGACTCGGCGACGCGGCGCAGCACTTCGTCGCCGAACGCGTACTCCGTCGAGTCGTTGACTCCCTTGAAGTTGTCGACGTCGATCAGCAGCAGCGACAGCGGATTCTGGTAACGCTGGGCGCGCTTCCATTCGCGGTCGAGCAGCGTGCGCATGTGCCGCTCGGACAGCAGGCCGGTCTTGAAGTCGACGGTGACCTGGCTCTCGAGCGCGCGGGCGCGCTGGTGCAGGTGCCGCAGGTTGGTCCGCGTCTGCAGCGCCAGTTCGGCGCGGTAGACGCACTCCGGCGGCGCGCAGGGCTTGAGCACGAAGTCGCGGAACGGCAGGCGCAGGCGCCGGGCCTCCGCCAGCGCCTGCAGGTCGTCGACCAGCAGGATCACCGGCACCGGGTCGTCCTCGCGCTGCAGCGCGACCAGCCACTCGGCCTCGACGCCGTCGGCGCTGAGCACCAGCGGGTTCAGGATCACCAGGTCGGGGCGCATCGACGCCAGCAGGCGGTGGCTCTGCGCCAGGCTGTCGGCGACGTGCACCTGGTAGCCGCTGCGGGCGAGTGCTCCGGCGAGGTCGCCGAGCGCATCGCGGTCGTGGTTCATGACCATCACGATCGGCGCGGCCGCGGCGTCGGCGCCGGCGGCAGGGCCGGTCGGATGGAGGGGGGGCGAGGGCCGGTCGGGCTGGCCCTCCGCGGAGGTCTCGGGCATTGCGGCCACGGCTGAGTTCTGGGGGGGCCGCGAGAGCGACTCGCGGGGCCAGGAAGCAAAGTTGCGGCCGCAGTCTAGCCAGCCCCGAGGTCGTGGGAAGGGGCTCCCGTGACGATCCGCGCGGCGACGAGGACGTGGTCCGGACGTGCGCGTCGCGCACGGCCCCGCGCGCGCCGGCACCCGCGCCACGTTCAACTTGACGCGGGGGGCTCGCTCCCTAGACTCTCCGCCCCTCATTCCCGCGGGTGTGCGGCATCGACGTCGCGCCCCGCTTCGCATCCGCAGAGAGAACCGGCCCACGAGGCCCAACCATCGCAGGCAAGGAGCCGTCCAGAACGTGCCGCTCGTAACCGCCCAAGAACTGATCGACGCCGGCGTCCACTACGGCCACCAGGCCAGCCGTTGGAACCCGAAGATGAAGCCGTTCATCCACGGCAAGCGGCACAAGATCCACGTGATCAACCTGGAGGAGACGATTCGCGGGCTGTACCGCGCGACGCACTTCCTTCGACACCTCGCCGCGACGGGCGCGCAGATCATGTTCCTCGGCACGAAGAAGCAGATCCGCCCCGTGGTGGACGCCGAGGCGAAGAAGTGCGGCATGCCGCCGGTGACCGAGCGCTGGATCGGCGGCACCTTGACCAACTTCGCGACCGTGCGCGAGCGCCTCGCCCGCCTGATCGAGCTCGAAGGCCTCGAGACCAGCGGCGGCATCGAGAAGTACAAGAAGAAGGACCAGTCGACGATGCGCCGCGAGATGAAGCGCATCCGGCGCAACCTCGAAGGCGTGCGCGAACTGCACGGCCTGCCGGGCGCGCTGATCGTGGTCGATCCGCGCCGCGAGGACAACGCGATGCGCGAAGCCAAGCGCATGAACGTGCCGGTCGTCTGCGTGCTCGACACCGACTGCGACCCGACGCTCGCCGACATCGTGATTCCCGCCAACGACGACGCGATGAGCTCGGTCCAGCTGGTGCTGGGCAAGCTGTCGGAGGCGATCATGGAAGGCCGCAAGCAGTGCGACGAGTCGACGCTGCGCGACGCCCAGAAGACGGCCTCCGACGACGTGCGCAACCGCCAGGCCCAGGGCCGGCGCAGCACCGAAGGCCGCGATGGCGGCGGTCGCGGCGGTCGCGACGGCGGTCGCCGTGGACCGGGCGGGCCGGGTGGCCGGCGCGGCGGTCCGGGCGGCGGCGGCGGCGGTGGTGGTGGCGTGCGGTTCACCGGCGGCGGCCATGCCGACTCGGTGTCGATCGGTTCGGATCGCGCGGAACCGGCTGCTCCTGCCGCCACGCCGGCGGAAGGCTGAGCCCAGTTCGCCACGCCCGTTCGTCGGCGGCGCCATCGCGATCGTCGCGGGCGCCGTCTGCACAACTACGTAGAGGAATGCCATGAGCGACTTCGATCTCAACACCGTGAAGCGCCTGCACGAGATGACCGGCGCATCGATGGCGGACTGCGAGTCCGCGCTCGAACAGTGCAACGGCGACATGGAGCAGGCCCGCAACCTCCTGAAGAAGCAGGGCAAGGTCACCGCCGTCGACATCGATGCGAAGACGGTGATGCGTCTGCGCGAGATCACCGGCGCGCCGATGATGGACTGCAAGCAGGCGCTGAAGGAGAACGCCGGCGACACCGAGAAGGCCAAGGAGTGGCTGCGCAAGAAGGGCAAGCAGATGGCCGACAAGGCCGCCAGCCGCGAGATCAAGGAAGGCCTGGTGTTCGCCTACCAGCACCACAACGGCAAGGTGGGTGTGCTGGTGGAGGTGGCGTGCGAGACCGACTTCGTCGCCAAGAACGAGGACTTCCGCGCCTTCTGCAAGGGCGTTGCACTGACGATCGCCGCCTACTCGCCGGCGTTCCTCGACAAGGCGACGGTGCCGGCCGAGGCGATCGCCAAGGAGAAGCAGATCGTCACCGAGATGACGCTCGAGTCGATGAAGGGCAAGCCGCAGGCCGCGATCGACAAGGCGGTCGAAGGTCGCATGGAGAAGTTCTTCGCCGAGAAGTGCCTGATGGCGAAGCAGTACGTGCCCGACGACAGCAAGACCGTCGAGCAGGTGCGCACCGAACTCGTCGGCAAGATCGGCGAGAACATCCAGGTGCGTCGCTTCGTGCGCATGGAACTCGGCGCCTGATCGCGGGTCGGCGCGAGTCGCCTCTCGCCGCGCCGCCGGCCGGGCCCTACTGTCCCGGCACCTCGACCATGCCCGACAGCACGCCGCCCGCCCTGCACCCGCCGCAGAAGATCCAGCGCATCCTGCTCAAGATCAGCGGCGAGAGCCTGGGCGACGACGGTGCTGGCGTCGCGCCGGCGGTCGTCGCCACCGTCGCGGCGCAGATCGCGCGCGTGGCCGCCCTCGGCGTCGAGGTCGCGGTCGTCGTCGGCGGCGGCAATCTGCTCCGCGGCGCCGAGTTCGCCAAACTCGGCACCAACCGCGCGACCGCGGACCACATGGGCATGCTGGCGACCGCGATCAACGCGTTGGCGTTGCAGGACGCGCTCGAGCGCGCCGGCGTCGAGACGCGGGCCGCGTGCGCGGTCGAGATGAAGACGATGATGGAGCCGTACATCCGGCGCCGGGTGATCCGTCACCTCGAGAAGGGCCGCGTCGTCGTGCTCGCCGGCGGCACCGGCAATCCGTACTTCACGACCGACACCGCCGCTGCGCTGCGGGCGACGGAGCTCGGGGTCGACGCGATCTTCAAGGCGACCAAGGTCGACGGCGTCTACACGGCGGATCCGAACAAGGACAAGTCGGCCCGCAAGTTCGCGCGGCTGTCGTTCCAGGAAGCGCTCGCCCGCGATCTGCGGGTCATGGACCGCACGGCGTTCACGCTCTGCATGGAGAACCGCATGCCGATCATGGTGTTCGACATGTTCGTCGAGGGGAACATGGAGCGCGCGGTGCGCGGCGACGACATCGGCACCTGGGTGTGCTGACGATGCGCTGCTGACCGGGCCCGGCGACGGCGGTAGAGTCTGTCGCGGCGGCGATGCCGTCGTGTACCGACATGGAACCCCACGCCTCGATCCTGACCGACCTGAAGCAGAAGACCGACAAGACGCTCAAGCACCTGAAGGAGCAGCTCGGCGGCATTCGCACCGGCCGCGCTTCGCCGACGCTCGTCGACACGATCCGCGTCGACTACTACGGCACGATGACGCCGCTCAACCAGATCGCGCACATCTCGGTGCCCGATCCGCGGCAGCTGATGATCAAGCCGTTCGACGGCTCGCCGCAGGTGGTCAAGGACATCGAGAAGGCGATCCAGAAGTCGGACCTCGGCCTGAACCCCCAGTCCGACGGCAAGCAGTTGCGGTTGTCGATGCCGCCGCTGTCCGGCGAGCAGCGGCACAAGCTGGTCGCGAAGATCAAGGACCTGGTGGAGCAGAACCACGTCGCCCTGCGCAACGAGCGCCGTGACGCCAACCGGCTGGCCGACGGCATGAAGAAGGACGGCAAGCTCACCGAGGACCAGTGCAAGAAGGCCCACGATGCGATCGACAAGGAGCTGAAGGCGGTCGAGCAGAAGCTCAACGAGATGCTGCGGATGAAGTCGAAGGAGATCCTCGAGGAGTGAGGGCCTGGCGCGCTGGCGCAGGGCGCGTTCGCCTCGCCGAGGCCCCGGAAGCGCTGGCGCCCTTGCGCGGGCTCGTCCGGCGCGGTTTCATCCTTGCCCCGCCGAGCGGGGGCGTAGCTCAGCCGGTAGAGCAGCGGCCTTTTAAGCCGTAGGTCGCAGGTTCGAGCCCTGCCGCCCTCACATCCGCCGGCCCGCCACCGCCTTCCTCCCGATGATCGACGCCGAGTTCTTGCGCCTGCTCGTCTGTCCGTCCACCCGGCAACCGTTGCGCGTCGCCGATGCCACCGAACTGGCGTCGGCCAACGCGCGGATCGGCAAGGGCGACCTGAAGAACCGCGGCGGAGCCGCCGTCACCGGCGTCTGGACCGAGGCGCTCGCCACCGCCGATGGCGCCTGGCTCTACCCGGTCCAGGACGGCATCCCGATCCTGCTGGCAGCCGAGGCCGTGCCGACGGCCCGCTGACCCCACGTTTCCGCGGCGCGCCGGTCGTCAGGATCGGGGGCCGCTCTGTATCCTGCCCGACTTCCCCATGGCGCCGAATCCCGCAGTACCGCCCACCAAGCCGTCCGCCGCTGATGACTACGATCTGCACAGCGGTGTCTACGGCTTCTTCCGCCGTCACCAGAAGAAGCTGCTCTACACGGCCGGCTTGTTCGTGCTGCTGACGTTCTCGATCACCGGCCCGATGATGCAACTCGTCGGCGAGCTGTTCGGCAGCGTGCGCCCGGCATCGACGATCCTCGTCAACGGCAAGCGCGTCGAGGTCACCGCGGAGGACGAGGTCTACGGCCAGATGGTGGCCAACAGCCCGATGGCCATCCCGCCTGGCGTGATCCCGTGGCCCCGGTTCGACGACGAGGACAGCAGCCAGCGCACGCAGATCTTCGCCTTGATGCGCCGCGCCGCGATCGAAGAAGGGGTTGGCGTGTCGATGGTCGAAGTCGACCGCGCGATCGAGACCCTGCGCGACCTGGTCAAGTCCGACTCCGCCGCGAAGCTCGCCCGCGACATCGGGATGGGTTCGCTCGCTCGCTACCGCACCGTGGTCGCCGAGGCGATGCGCATCGGCACGTGGCTCCGGCTGCAGACCCTGGCGATCGACACGACCGACGCTCGCGTCATGGCCAAGCTGACGAAGGGCAAGGAGAAGATCACGCTGCGCGTCGCCTCGCTCGACGAGAAGCAGCTCGAGGTGACGATGAAGGCGGCGGCGCCGATCGCCGACGCGGATCTCGATGCGTGGTTCGCCGGCAAGAGCGACCCGGAGAAGATGCAGATGCAGGCGTTCGATCTGCCGCGCGTCGAGCTGCGGTTCGGCGCGCTGCTGTTCGGCGAAGGCCAGTTCGACGCCACCCAGTGGCAGGACGCCTGGCTCAAGGACTTCACGGTCACCGACGAGCAGCTGCAGAAGTACTACGCCGCCGAGCGCGACACGCGATTCAAGCTCGAGGGCGACAACCAGTGGAAGCCGTTCGACGACGCGGCGGTGAAGGCCGAACTGACGGCCCTGGCGCAGGCCGAGCACGTGATGAACCAGTTGCTCGGCGAAGTGAGGGGCAAGCTGGCCGAGACGTTGAAGCCGCTCGACGAGGAGCTCACGCGCACCCAGCAGGCGGTGGCCGCGGCGGAAACCGGCGTCGGCGAAGCCATGGCCAAGGTCGCCACGCACGAGATCGACCTCAAGAAGAAGCAGGATGAGTTGGCGGCGAAGCCCGACGACCAGGCCCTGAAGGACGCGGTCGCGAAGGCGCAGACCGATCACGACGCCGCGAAGAACGAGGCCCAGGCGGCCAAGGACAAGCTGCCGCCGCTGACGGCCGCCGTGGAGGCGGCCAAACAGGCCCAGAAGGACGCGCGCGCCAACTTCGACTTCCCCGCCGCCTTCACGGCGCTGACCGCGGGCAAGTCCGGCTTCGTGCAGAAGGCGATCTCGGGCACCAAGACCGCCGAGGAACTGAAGGACCTCGACAAGCTCGGCACCGAACTCGGCATGTGGCCGCTGTCGGCGCAAGGCGCGCAGCTGGCAGGCAAGGGCGACCTGTGCCAGGTGGTCGGCCGCACGTCGAAGGCCGTGATCCTCTACCAGGCGACCGCCGCCGAGCCGCGGCCGCTGAAGCCGAAGGAGCAGCTCCAGCCGCTGGTCTCCGGCGCCTACTGGACCGAGAAGGCGCGCGCCGAGGCGCAGGAACGCAAGAAGAAGATGGAAGAGGCGCTGCTGCGTCTGGCCAAGGAGAAGATGGCCGACAAGGTCGCGGAGATCGAGGGCAAGCTGCAGTCGCGCGTCGACGAGAAGCTCGCCGAATGGGAGAAGAAGACCAACGACGCGATCGCGGCCGCGCAGGCGACGATCGCGACGCTGCAGCCGGGCACGCAGGCTCGTTCGAGCTGGGAGGGCGAACTGGCGGTGAAGCAGGCCGAGCTGGCGCGGCGGGATGCGACCAAGCAGCGCTTCGAGACCGAGATCAAGCGGGAGATCGACAGCGAAATCGCCGTCGCGGCGAAGGAGCACCACGCTGCCGTGATCGACGCTGCCGCCGCCGAGGCGGGCTTCACGGTCGCCGAGTTCGGCCCGTTGTCGCGTGAAGTCGCCCAGGAGCCGCGCTTCGACAAGAACTACGACCTGACGGTCGTCCACCTGATGCGCGTGTCGCAGAACCTGAAGGCAGGGGAGTCGACCGCGGTGACGCAGGACTTCGCGAACCGGCGCTGGCACTTCGCGATCTGCACCAAGGTCGATCCGCTGCAGCCGGCCGACGTGTCGCGCCGGCGGTTCGAGCAGGAGCGCTCGGGCGGCGGCTTCAGCTCCTTCGCGGCGCAGCAGGCTGCCGAGGCGTTGCGGCAGTCGTTCACGTTGAAGGCGCTCGAGGCGCGCTACGAGCTGCAGCGCCCGGTGGGCGAGCAGCGCGAGAACACCTGATCCGGGCCGCGCCCGGATCCCGAGCGCAGCGGTGCGGGTCGGCTGCTCAGCCGGCTGGGCGGGGCGTCGCGACGACGATCATCTCGTCGTGCGGGTTCACGTAGACGGCAGCGCCCCGCAGCAAGCCCAGCGGCCGCGCCAGCCAGCCGGCGACCTTGCCGAGCCGCTGCGCGCGTTCGGCGAGGAAGCCGAACGAGACGTACTTGCCGGCATAGGCAGCGCCGATCGTCGCGACGTCGAAGCCGCAGTCGTCGAGCAGCCTCGTGATGGTCGCCGGTGTGAAGTGGTAGAGGTGTTCGTCGTGCTTGAAGTGGTGCCAGCGACGGCCGAGCAGGCGCGCCCATCGCGACGCGATGTTCTGCGTCTCGAGCAGCAGTTTGCCGCCCGGCCGCAGCAGCCCACGGATCGTCCGTAGCGTCGCTTGGGGATCGGGCACGTGTTCGATCACGTCCCACAGGGTCACGAGGTCGAAGGAGCCAGCGGCGTGCCCCTTCTCGCGCACGGCGTCGTCGAGCGTGCCGACGTGCACCGCGGCCGCACCGAGCGAACGCACCGCCTCGCCGGCGATCGCCGCGGACATCTCGACGCCGTGCACTTCGTGGCCGGCCTCGCGGACGACGCGCAGGAAGTAGCCGGCGGCGCAGCCGACGTCGAGCACGCGGGCCTTCGCCGGCAGGTGCTTCCCGACGAGTGCCATGCGCTTTTGGAACGTCTTCAGGTAGAGCGCAGCCTCGCGAGCGTAGTCGGCGTAGCCGCGCGACTTGGGGTCGTCGCTCCGCCAGTAGCCGGCGTCGTAGACGTCGGCCAGCGCCTGGCCCTGCAGCCGTGGCGTCACGTAGACGAGGCCGCACCGTCGGCAGCACAGCACGCGGAACGGGCCGTCGGTGAACTTGACGTCGGCCTCGCCGCTGCCGCAGAGCTGGCAGCTGGTGACTTCGGCCGAACGCGGCGCGGGCGGCTGCGAGGGTGGGCTCACCGAAGGGGACATCGTCGTTCAGGCCCCCGCGGCGTTGTGCGGCGCCGAGCGTTCGAGAAAGCGCTTGCGGCAGATCGTGCGGAACATCTTCCACGCGGTGCGCGCCTGCCGACCGAAGGTGTCCGAGTGCTTCGATTCGCCGCCCATGCGCGGCGAGTAGGTGACCGGCACTTCGATGATGCGGCAGCGTTCCTGCAGGGCGGCGCACATCATCTCCGGCGAGAACGCCGGACCGGTCTGCCGCAGCCGCGGCCGGATCTTCTCGAACGTCGCGCGGGTCAGCGCGCGGAAGGTGCAGCCGACGTCGGTGAACCGCGGCTCGGCCGGCCGCAGCCAGCAGAGCTGCAGGAACTTGGCCATGAACACGTTGCCCCACCGCAGCAGGAATCGCATGTTCGCGCCCTGCTCGACCATCTGCCGCGTCGTGCGCGTGCCCATGACCATGCCGGCGTCGTCGAGATAGACGAGCAGCTTCACCACATCGCGCGCGCGGAAACTGCCGTCGGCCTCGACTAGCACCAGGATGTCGCCCTTCGCGGCGGACATGCCCGCGAGCAGTGCCGAGCCGTAGCCGGGCCGGCTCTCGGCGACGACCCGAGCACCAGCGGCCGCCGCGATCGCGGCGGTGCGATCGCGGCAGTTGTTGTCGACGACGACGATCTCGTCGAGATGCGGCTCCTGGCGGAACTCTTCCACGACCTGCCCGATCGTCGCCTCCTCGTCGTACGCGGGGATCACCAGCGAGACCGTTCGATCGCGGAACATGCGCAGCCGCAGGATACCCCCGTGGCGAGGTGTTGCTATTCGCCTTGCTCGGGTCGAGACCGTTCGGGCGACGTCCTGAGGCCCGCCATACCGCGTGAACCGCGCCGGGACCTTTCCGTTTGGCCGGCCGTCCGGACGCACCTAACCTGCCGCCCACGTCATGAACAGGATCCTGCTCGGCGTTCTCGCCTCCTGCCTGTCCGCCGCGTGCACCGCGGCCCATTGCGGCCCGCGCGTCGACGCCGACGTGCAGAGCGCTGGGCAGTTGCCGACCCGGAAGAAGGGCACGATCTTCAAGGACGAGGTCGACGGCTTGATCGACGTGTTGACCGACCGCGCGCGTGCCGCCAAGGCGCCGCTGGGCGGCGACTCGGCGCTGGCCACGGCGAAGGTGCTCGCGGCGATGGCGCGCTGCCACCGTCGTTACTACTACCCGGGTGACGTGCCGGCGGTGACGTCGTCCACCGGTGGCTTGCTGCGAGCCCGCCGGCAGGACGGCAGCTTCGGCGACGCCGCGACGACGGCGTGGGTCGCCGACGCGCTGGCGGCGCTGCCGCTCGAACCGGTGTTCGCCGAGGAAGTGCGCGCGGCGCGCGAGTGGCTGCGGCAGCAGGGCGATGCGACGCCGGTCTTCGACGCGCTGGTCGCCGGGGTGCTGGCCGACGTCCGCGCCGACCGGTTCCCGCAGCATCTCGCGGGCGACGCCGCCGCGAAGGCCAAGGCCTGGCAGGCGTCGGCCGACGGGCTGATCCACGACGAAGCCGCCGATGCGCTGGTCCAGCTGGTCGCCTGCCAGGCCGCGAACCGCGCCCTCGATCGCGCCCAGGATCCCCAGGCGGACTCGCCCGCGGCCGTGTGGTCGCCAGCGCAGCAGAAGGCGTACGCCTGGTTGGCGAGCCAGCAGAAGGACGGCGTGTTCTCGCTGACGATGGGCGGCAAGACGTTCCCCGACCCGGCGTTCACCGGCTTCGGCCTGCTCGCGCTGCAGACCAAGCCGAAGGCCCTGCGCACGGCCGACGAGCAGACGACGATCGACAAGGGCATGCGCTGGCTGCTCGCCGGGCAGAACGAGGACGGCACCTTCGGGCAGCAGGTCCAGAACTACACGACCTGCGTGGTCGTCGGTGCGTTGACCAAGTGGGGCGATGCGACGATCCAGCCGGCGCTGCAGAAGGCGCAGCGCGCGATCCTCGGCTTCCAGAACAGCGAGGCCACCGGCTACCAACGCAGCGATCGCGACTACGGCTCGATCGGCTACGGCAACTCGCAGCGCGGCGACCTCAGCAACCTGCACTTCTCGCTCGAGGCGCTCCGGGCGACCGGGCTGCCCGCCGACCACGAGGCGTTCGGCAAGGCGTTGGTGTTCCTGCAGCGCACGCAGAACCTGAAGTCGGTGAACGACTTCTCCGGCAAGGTGTCGGACCCCGATCGCGTCGGCGTCGTGCTCGACGCGACCTCGGGCGACGACGGCGGCGCGGCCTACTACCCCGGCAACAGTGCGGCGGGCTACGTCGTGCTGCCCGACGGCAAGTCCGTCCCGCGCAGCTACGGCTCGATGACCTACGCGCTGCTGAAGTCGTACCTGCTCGCCGGGATCCCGGGCGACGATCCGCGCGTGCAGGCTGCGGTGCAGTGGATCCGCCAGAACTGGACCCTCGCGGTCAATCCGGGTGCGGACCCCGCACTCGGCGAGAAGGTCCAGCACCAGGGCCTCTACTACTACTACCTCGTGCTCGCGCAGGCGCTCGACGCCGCGAAGGTCGCGACGGTCGACGTCACCCGCAAGGACGACAAGGGCGTCGAGACGGTCGAGCCGATCGAATGGCGCAAGGCGCTGCGCGCGCATCTCGAAGGCGCCCAGCAGGCCGACGGCACCTGGGTCAACGGCAAGAACGACCGCTGGATGGAAGGGCTGCCGCTGCTGTGCACCTGCTACGCGATGGCGGCGCTGGAGCTCTGCCGGTGAGCGTCGTGCAGCCGCTGGTGCTCCCCGCGGTGCCGGCGTGGTTCCGTTTTGCGCACGGCGGCGGTGCGCACACGGGCGCCGTCGAGCCGGGCGGGCGCTTCTTCGATCTCGGCCCGCTCGACGTGCACGCACTGCTCGCGCGCGGCGAACTGCGAGCCGCCGACCTGCGCGCACGCATCGCGAAGGCCCCGTCGATGCCGGCACCAGCCCGCGTGCTGAAGCCGCTGCTGCCGGGCAAGACCCTGTGCCTCGCCAAGAACTTCGTGGCGCACGCCAAGGAGTTCGGCGCCGACGTGCCGAAGGAACCGATCTTCTTCGCCAAGCTGCCCGACACGCTGGCGGCGCACGGCGACGACGTGGTGATCCCGCGCTGGCTCGACACCCGCGTCGACCACGAGGCGGAACTGGCGCTGGTGCTCGGCTTCGCCGACCCGGACGGCCGCGGCCGCCGCAACGTCGAGGGCGCCGCGGCGCGCGCGCTGGTCGCCGGCTACACGCTGCTCAACGACGTGACGGCGCGCAAGCTGCAGGGCCAGGACCGCGACCAGAAGTACCCGTGGCTGCGCAGCAAGGCGCTCGACACGTTCGGCCCGTTCGGCCCGTTCGTCGTGCCGGTCGATGCGCTCGACGCCAGCGACCTGCAGATCACGATGCGCGTGAACGGCGTCGAGAAGCAGCGCGCGCGCACGTCGGACATGGTGTTCGGCATCGAGCCGGCGCTCGCGGCGATGGCGCGCGTCACCACGCTGCGGCCCGGCGACTTGATCGCGATGGGCACGCCCGAGGGTGTCGGGCCGGTGGTGCCCGGCGACGTGATGGAGGTCGAGATCGAGCGGCTCGGCGTGCTGCGCAATCGGGTGGTCGCCGAAGCGTCCTGAGACGAGCCGCTCGGCCGCGGCTCACTGGAAGCGCAGCGTCTCGATCGTCGTCACCGTCGTCGATGCACCCTGGCCGCCGAGCAGCACCATGGTGTTGTCGGGCAGCAGCGCCGCCGCGTGGCTCGCGCGCGGCGCCAGCAGTGGCGCCGCCGGCGCCCAGGTGTTGGTGCCCGGGGAGAACACGTGCACGTCGGCGATCGACGTCGGCGCGAGCAGCGTGCCCTGCGCTCCGCCGGTCACCACCACGCGGGCGTCGCTGAGGCGCACGGCGCCGTGCAGGGCGCGCGCCGTTCCCATGTTGCCGGCCACCCAGGTGTTGGTGATCGGGTTGTAGATGTCGGCGTTGGCGATCGGCGCCGCGGACGTGGCGTTCAGCAGGTTCGGCAGGTTGACGCCGCCCGTCATCAGCACGCGGCCATCGAGCAGCGTGACCTGGTTGTAGTGATGGCCGGCACGCGCGGCCGGCATGGCGGCGCCCGAACCCCACGTGCCCGTCGCCGGATTCCAGCGCTGCACGGTCGTCACGCTGTTCGCCGAAAAGGGAACGCCGAGGAACGTCGTCACCGCGACGCCGCCCGAGACCATCACCTGGTTGGTGGTCGGCAGCAAGGTCAGCGCCGGCGCCAGCCGGTAGCCGCCGAGGTTCGCCGTGCCGGTCCAGGTGCCGGTCGCCGGATTCCAGATCTCGCACGAGTTCAGCGTGCCGTTCAGGGCGGCGACCACGTCGGGCTGCAGCGTCGAGGTGCCGCCGGCAACCATCACGCGGCCGTCGGCGAGACGGCAAGCGGCGTGCAGCGTGCGTGGCGTCGCCATGCTGCCGGTGGGCGAGAAGCTGTTCGTCGTCGGGTCGTAGATCTCGCACGTCGCGAGCGCGACGCCGGTCGAGTTGACGCCGCCGATGATCAGCACGCGGTTGTCGGTCAATGGCACGGCGAGGTGCAGCGCGCGCGCGGTGCCCATGCTGGCCGCTGGCTCGGCGCTCATGCGGCGGAAGTCCCACCGCTCGCTCGACGGCAACCCGGTCGCGGCCGTCAGCGTGCCGGTGCCGCCGCCGGCGATGATGAGGTCGCCGGCTCCGGCGTTGTTGTCGCGATCGAAGAAGGCCACGCTGAACGCGCGCGCGAACGACAAGGCGTCGGGGGCGGCGACGCTGGCGTTCTGCAGGCCGATCTGCGTCACGACGGAGTTGCCCAGCTCGCCGAAGAACGGCGTGCCGAGCAGCACCTCGACCGTCTGCCAGTGCAGCAGGATGCCGCTCAGTCCGGCGTTCGGGGGCAGGCTCAGCGACAGCGTGTTGCTGCCGGCACCGTCGGTCAGCTGGGCCACCGCCGCGCTGATCAGGTCGATGCCGACTTCCATCACGCGCGGATCGAACGGATCGACGAGGTTGAGCGGCGTCGGGCCGGCCGTCGTCGACGGCACCCACAGGATCGGTTGGTTCGGCGGAGCGCCGGTCACCTGCATCGTCAGCGGTCCGCCGACGCGGCCCGAAGTGATCTTGTCGAGGTCGTAGTCGTTCTGGGCGGCGGCGGTGGCGCCGACGAGCACAGCGAGGAGGGTGGCGTGGGTGTGCATGCGTTCGCGGGGGTAGGCGCCGTGGCTTGGCGCGGGAGTGGCGCAGTCTAGCCGGTGGCCCGCGGCGGGGACGGCGCTGGGCGGATCGCTCGTTCGGCTGACCGTGTCGTCGCGTCAGCCGCCGTCGATCTCGGCGGGGTCCTCGATGCAGACGTCTTCGTCGCGGGCCTCGAGGAAGCCGGGCGGCAGCGACACCACCTGCGTGCTCGCGTCCTTGCAGCGGCGCGCACGCAGCGCGATCTCGGGATAGGGCACGTCGCGCGGCAACTCGGCGACCAGCGCCTCGAACTGCTCGAGCGTCGTGACCTGGTGCATCGCCGGCAGCAGCCGCTTGGTGTGCGGGAAGCCCTTCAGGTACCAGCCGGTGAACTTGCGCAGCTGCTGCATGCCGTTCTTCTCGCCGAAGAACTCCGCCAGCAACCGCGCGTGCTCGCGCATCGTGTCGACGACGGTGCCGAGGTCGGGCGGCGGCGGCGGCTCGTTGCCCGACAGCACGGCGCACAGTTCGCCGAACAACCAAGGCCGGCCGAGGCATCCGCGGCCGACGACGACGCCATCACAGCCGGTCTGCCGCAGCATGCGCAACGCGTCCCAGCACTCGAACACGTCGCCGTTGCCCAGCACCGGGATCGTGCGCACGTGCTGCTTCAGCGTCGCGATCGCCTGCCAGTCGGCCTCGCCCGAGTAGAGCTGGGCGGCCGTGCGCGCGTGCAGCGCCACGGCACGAGCGCCCTCGCCCTCGCCGATGCGCCCCGCGTCGAGGTAGGTGAGCAACGACTCGTCGATGCCCTTCCGGAACTTGATCGTCACCGGCACCGTGCCCGCGCTGGCGACGACGCTGCGCACGATCTTCTGCAGCAGCTTCGGCCGCAGCGGGATCGCCGCGCCGCCTCCCGACGCGGTGACCTTGCGCACCGGGCAGCCGAAGTTCATGTCGATGTGGTGCACGCCCAGCTCATTCACCAGCATCCGCGTCGCGGCGGCGAGCGTGTCGGGGTGGGTGCCGTAGAGCTGGATGCTCTTGCGCGTGGTCTCGTCGGCGCCGAACGAAGCGAGCTGCAGCGTTCGCACGTGCCGCTCGATCAGCGCGCGCGCCGTGATCATCTCGCTGACGTAGAGGCAGCGGTCGGCGGAGAAGCGCCGGCAGAGGGTGCGGAACGGCGCGTTGGTGATGCCGGCCATCGGCGCGAGCACGACCGGCGGGTCGACGCGGATGCTGCCGATGTCGAGCGGCGGGAACTCGCCCGGCGCCGCGACCGCGACGTCACGGTTCAACGGGGTGCGAGTGGTCACGGATCGCGTCGAGGACTCGGGGACGGGCGCGGCGGCCGTTCGCGCGGGCCGGCGGCGGGCCCGCGATCGCGCCTCGGCGGTGCGGCCGGCCCGCGCCGCAAGAAGACTGGTGCCCAGGAGAGGACTTGAACCTCCATGGGATGTTACTCCCGCTAGGACCTGAACCTAGTGCGTCTGCCAATTCCGCCACCTGGGCAACAAGTGGGGGACGGGGAAGGTAGCGAGCGCGCGTGGTCATGCAAGCCAGCGATCGCCTTTCCGCCGCGGCCGGCGCTTGCGCGCCGCGAGTGGATGCCGTAGCGAACGGCGCACGATGCCGAAGGGCGCTAGCAAGCAGGACGCCGCGGCCAAGGCGGCGACGACCGACACGCTGGTCGGCGACAACAAGAAGGCGCGCTTCCACTACGAGATCCTCGAACGTTACGAGGCCGGGCTCGTGCTGCAGGGCACCGAGGTCAAGGTGCTGCGGCAGGGCCAGATCAGCCTGGACGAGTCGTACGCGCGGTTCGAAGGCGACGAGTTGTGGTTGCTCGGCGCGACGATTCCGGAGTACTCGCACGGCAACCTGCAGAACCACGAGCCCAAGCGCCGCCGCAAGTGCCTGCTGCATGCGCGCGAACTGGCGAAGCTGAAAGCCAAGTCGCAGATCAAGGGGCTGACGATCGTGCCGCTGCGCGTCTACTTCGGCGGGCGCGGGTTCGCCAAGGTCACGCTCGGCGTCGGCAAGGGGCGCAAGCTGCACGACAAGCGCGAGCACCTGAAGGCGAAGGAAGCGAAGCGGGAGATGCGGCAGGCGTAGCGGCGTCGGCGGGCGCGACCGATGATCGCGCCATGGCTGCAGCACCCGTCTTGTTCGTCGTCGGCGACGATTACGAGGATCTCGAACTGCACTACCCGCGGCTGCGCCTGCTCGAAGCGGGGCACGCGGTGGTGGTGGCCGGGGCGAGCGCGCGCACGACCTGGCGCGGCAAGCACGGCTATCCGGCGCGCAGCGATGCGGCGCTCGCCGACTGCCGTGCCGAGCAGTTCGCCGGCATCGTGCTGCCGGGCGGCTGGATGCCCGACAAGCTGCGCCGCGACGCGCACCTGCTCGAGCTCGTGCAGGCGTTCGATCGCGCGCACAAGCCCGTCGCGAGCATCTGCCACGGCCCGTGGATCGCGATCTCGGCCGGCGTCGTGCGCGGCCGGCGCTACACCGGTTCGCTCGGCATCAAGGACGACCTCGTGAACGCCGGGGCAACGTGGGTCGACGACGCGGTCGTCGTCGACGGCCATCACGTGTCGTCGCGCAAGCCGGACGACTTGCCGGCGTTCGCCCGCGCCTTGCTCGCCGCCCTGCCGCCGCAGCCTTGAGTCGCGCGTCGACGATCGTCTCCCCGTGTGTCCGTTCGCACCGGCGGGTCCAGCGGCGGTGATGGCCCGATCGCCGCGGGCGGTATGTGCGCTTCGATAGGTGCGCGGCGCGATGAGGAGCAACACGCCGATCCGGCTGGCCGTGGTCGTCTGCCTGGCGATGGCAGCGGGCGTCGTCGTCATGCGCGGTGGAGTCGCCGCGCCGCCGCCGGCGATGCAGGTTCACGACGGGGGAGCGGTCGACGGCCCCGGCGCGAGTCGCGCGGACCTCGTCGTCACCGCCGCGGCCGCGCCGGTCGTGGCGACCTCCAGGGACGTCGTCGCGGCGCCGACCACGGTCCGCCTCGCCGCCGCTCCGGCCGGCGGCACGTTCCTGGTCAGCCGTGGCGCCAGCGCGAACTTCGACGTCGAACTGACGGCGGCGCTCGTCGCGTGCCACCCGCAACTCGGCGCGCCATTGCCGCCGTGCGCGGAGCGCGAGGCCGTGCAACTGGTGCAACTCGGTCGCGTGCCGTTCGCGGTGATCGCCGGCGACCTGACGGCGCGGGATCGGCACGCCGGGCTGCGCGCCACCCCGCTAGCCGCCGGCGACGGAGGGGAGCTGCGGCTCGTCAGTAGCGGCCGCCCGAGCGGTGCTGCCGCCGACTTCGTCGCCTTCGCGACGTCGCCGGTGGGGCGGCTCCTGCTCGCTCGGCCGCGGCACGCTGGCGGGTCCGCGCCGGAACCGCGCGCTCAGTCGTCCGTGTCGCGAGTCGGCACGCCGCCGACGTAGCGCGGCGCTCCGACGACGTTCGGCTTGCCGCCGATCGCCGGATCGCGGTACGGGGCGGCGGTCGGTGCCGAGATCGGCGTGCCGTCGATGTCGAAGCCGCGCGCGGCGTAGACCGCCTGCGGATCGCCGACTTCGACCATGAACTGCTCGCCCTCGAGCTGCTTGATCTTGTAGCTGTTCCCGCCGGCTTCGAGCACCGTGCCGGTCGGGATGTTCAGCCGCGGCTGCCACCAGCCGTTCTCGCCTTGTTCGTGCGGGATGCCCTGCAGATTGGTGCCGTCCCACTCGAGGTAGAACGTGCGACCGTCGAACGGCGAGCCAGGCTCCTCGTGCACGTAGGTCAGGCGCAGCGGCGGATCGAACTCCACGAAGTCGCCCTGCTGGTCGCGAAGCGCCCGCAGTTGGTTCCACAGGTTGCCGCCGATGCTCCAGTCGTAGGTGACGTTCTGCGACTGGGCGTCGGAGAACGACGCCAACGCGGTCGCGAACAGCGGCCCGCAGCCGAGCCCGAACATGCCCGGGCCCTGCGTGATCGAGACGCCGGGCAGCAGCGTCACGGGATTGCCCCCGAGCGTCAGCAGCAGCGTGTCGCGATCGAACACGTAGGTCTGGTTGCCGTTGTTCACTGCCGTCGCGTTCGGCAGGTACGGCGACTCCGCGTTGGCGAAGTTCGCCTGGTTCGACGTGATGTTCGCGCGCAGCAGGTTGAAGTATCCGTGCAGCGTCAGGTCGCCGGCCGCGAGTTCCGGCGACGACGCGGTCACGGTCTCGTGCGACCACACGAACACCGACACGTTCGCGGCCAGCGCGACCGGCCAGACGAACTCGACGGCGCCGCGGTCACGGCTCCAGAAGTGGCACCACTGGCCGCTGGTGAACGAGTTGGCGATGCTGACCGGCGGTTCCACGGGCTGCCATTCGCCGCCGTTGCGCAACGCGACGCGCACGAGGTCGGTGCCGGTGAAGCGCACCCGCTGTTCGCCACCGCCCATCGGGCTCCAGTACTCGAGGTCCTCGCCCACGAGGTCGCCGATCGTCAGCGCCGAACGGGTGCGGCGTTGCAGCTTGCCGGGCGCGAGGAACAGGGTGTAGGGCGTCGTCGTGTTGGACTGCCAGCTGCGCCGGAACAGCGTCTGGCCGTTGGTCAGCGTCACGCCCTCGGGGAACCAGATGCCGTGGAAGCCGGCCCAACCGTGATTGCCGTTCTGGTCCTCGACCGGGAAGCCCGACAGGCGGTCGATGCGGCTCTCGGTCGCCGCGTCGTAGACGCCATAACGGTGCACGCGCGTCGCGAAGTCGTTGCGGTCGAGCACCGACAGCGCGTTGCCGTTGCGAAGGTCCTGGCGCGCGACGTAGTCGGCGTCGAACTGCAGCTGGTACTCGCCGCGTTCCGACCACGAGTTGACGCCTTGGTTCTGCATGTACACCTGCTCGGTGTAGGCGCGGCCCGCCTCGGTCGCGGGGTCCCCGATCACGTGCACGCGTTCGCGTTGCGCCCGCTGGTTCGGCCCGAGCGGGGCGTCGACGTTGCCGTGCGACATGAAGAACTCGACCTCGCTCTTGCCGTCGGTGCGCGCGACGGTGCGCATGTAGCCCTCGAACATCGTCGCCGTGCTCGACGCGTCGGCGGTCGCCTCCAGGTTCTTGAAGTAGAGCGTGAACTGCCCGAGCGGCTGGCTGGCAGTGGGCTCGGCGGTCACCAGGAGCTTGCCGTAGATCGTCGACGGGATCTCTTCGCCCATCGATTCGTCCTGTGCGATCCAGAACGCGACCACCTGCGGGGCGCTGCGGTTCGCACGCGTCGAATCGACGATCCACTCCTCGTACTGCGGGCCGGAGTTGCCGCGGTCGCCGTTCTCGCGATCGTCCATCTCGACCAGGGCGCGGTACGGACCGGCGTTGGTCTGCTCCCAGTAGCGCGTCTGCGCCAGGCTCGACAGGATCATGTTGACGGTGTCGAGCGCACGCATCGAGTCGTCGCGAACCCAGAAGCGCGTGCGGTCCGTCTCGTAGTCGCTGCCGGTGATGCCGCGCACGCTGGCGGGCAGACGCAGCGCCGCCGTCGAGCCGCTCGACTCGACGATCGCGACCTGTTCGGGCGCACGGAGGCCGGCGATGGCGCCGCCTTCATCGGCGTCGCCGCCGCCGCATGCCGTCAAGGAGAGAGCGAAGAGCAAAGCGAGGGCGGTCTTGTGCATGAGTGATGATTCCGGGCGGGCGAGACGGGCCGGCCGGTCTGGCGATCGGCAACGGGAGGCCGCGTGGTTGAGGCCGCCGCCGATGTGGGCACGGGTCCGGTGTCGGGTTCTTCGACACCGCCGACGCCGCGCTTGCCTGCCGCCGGGGGATCGCGAGCATCTGCGGCGTCCTGCCCAGCCCCGGAGCACCGATGCCTCTCGAACTCGTCGTGAACGGCAAGCCCGTCGTGGTCGACTGCGACCCGACCACGCCGTTGTTGTGGGTCCTGCGCGAGAACCTGAACCTGACCGGCGCCAAGTTCGGCTGCGGCGTCGCGCAGTGTGGCACGTGCACCGTGCACCTCGACGGCGAACCCGTGCGCTCGTGCGTGCTGCCGGTGGTCGCCGTCGGCAAGCGTGCCGTGACGACGATCGAAGGACTGACTGGCAAGGAAGCCGATGCGCTGCGCGCGGCGTGGATCGGCCTCGAAGTGCCGCAGTGCGGCTACTGCCAGACGGGACAGCTGATGAGTGCCTGCGCGCTGCTGCGCGAACGGCCGCGGCCGAGCGACGCCGACATCGATGCCGGCATGACGGGCAACGCGTGCCGCTGCGTCACCTACGTGCGCATCCGCGCCGCGATCCACCGTGCCGCCGAGGCGCTCGGAGGCGGCCGATGAACGCTCCAGACCTCGTGGTGTCGCGCCGTTCGTTCCTGCGGGTCGCTGCCGCGGCCGGCGGGGGCATGCTGATGGCGCTGCGGCTGCCGGGAGCCGACGCGCCGCCGGCGACGGCGGCCGGGATGACGCCGGCGGCCGAGTTCGCGCCGAACGCATTCGTGCGGATCGCCGCCGACGGCGGGGTGCGCGTGATCGTCAACAAGTCGGAGATGGGGCAGGGCGTCGCCACGTCGTTGTCGATGGCGCTCGCCGAGGACCTCGATGCCGACTGGACGCGCATCGCCGTCGAGTTCGCGCCCGCGCACCCCGACTACGCGCATCCGGGCTATCCGATCCAGTTCACCGGCGGCAGCACCAGCACGCTCGGCATGACCGAGCCGATGCGGCAGGCGGGTGCGGTGGCGCGCGCGATGCTCGTCGCCGCGGCCGCACAGCAGTGGGGCGTGCCGGTGGGCGAGTGCCGCACCGAGAACGGCGCCGTGCTGCACCCGGGATCGTCGCGGCGGGCCGGCTACGGCGAACTGGTCGCGCTCGCGGCGACGCTGCCGGTGCCCGCCGACGTGCCGCTCAAGGCTCCGGCGGATTTCCGCATCCTCGGCAAGCCGATGCCGCGGCTCGACACGCCGGCGAAGGTCGCCGGCACGGCGCGCTTTGGCATCGACGTTCGCGTCGATGGCTTGCGCACGGCGCTCGTGCTCCATCCGCCGACGTTCGGCGGCAAGGCGAAGACGATCGATGGGGCGCGCGCGCGCGCGGTGCCGGGCGTCGTCGACGTGTTCGACGTCGGCAGTGGCGTGGCCGTCGTCGCCGAGTCGTTCTGGGCCGCAAAACGTGGCCGCGATGCGCTCGTGGTCGAATGGGATCTCGGCCCGGCGGCGTCGTTGTCGACCGACGAGCTGCGGACCCGCTACCGCGAGTTGAGCCGCACGCCGGGACTCGTCGCCCGCGCCGATGGCGATGCGGCGAAGGCACTCGCCGCGGGCGCGCGCACGATCGAGGCCGACTACGAGCTGCCGTACCTCGCGCACGCGCCGATGGAGCCGCTGAACTGCACCGTCGTGCCCGGCGACGGCAAGGTCGAGATGTGGCTCGGCACGCAGTTCCAGACCGTCGACCAGGGTGCGGCCGCGGCGGTGTTCGGCATCCCGCCCGCGAACGTGACGCTGCACACGACGTTCCTCGGCGCGGGCTTCGGCCGGCGCGCGAATCCTGCCGCCGACTACGTGACCGAGGCGTGCAAGATCGCCAAGGCGGCGCGTTGCCCCATCAAGCTGGTCTGGACGCGCGAGGATGATTTGCGCGGCGGCTACTACCGCCCGCTGTGGCACAGCCACCTGGCGGCTGCCCTCGACGCATCGGGCGCGATCACCGGCTGGCGCCACCGCATCGTCGGCCAGTCGATCCTCGCCGGCACGCCGTTCGAAGCGCTGATGGTGCAGGATGGCATCGACAGCACGTCGGTCGAAGGCGCCAACGACTGCCCCTACGCGATCCCGAACCTGCAGGTCGAACTGCACACCACGACCGTCGCGGTGCCGACCCTGTGGTGGCGTTCGGTCGGCCACTCGCACACGGCGTTCGTCGTCGAGAGCTTTCTCGACGAGCTCGCGCACGCCACCGGCAAGGACCCGTTGGCGCTGCGTCGCGAACTGCTCGTCGGCAAGGACCGGCATCTCGGCGTGCTCAACCTCGCCGCCGAGAAGGCGCGCTACGGGCAGCCGCTGCCGGCCGGTCGCGCGCACGGGATCGCGGTGCACTTCTCGTTCGCGAGTTGGGTGGCGATGGTCGCCGAGGTGTCGCTGCAGGGCGGCTGGCCGAAGGTGCATCGCGTGACGGTCGCCGTCGATTGCGGGCGCACGATCAACCCGGACACCGTGCGCGCCCAGCTCGAGGGTGGCGCGGGCTTCGCGCTCGGCACGATGCTCTACGACGCGATCACGATCGCCGATGGCCGCGTGGAGCAGACGAACTTCCACGACTACCGGTTGCTGCGCATCGGCGAGATGCCCGCGGTCGACGTGCACGTGGTGCCGAGCAACGAGCCGTCGACCGGCGTCGGCGAACCGGGCGTGCCGCCGCTGGCACCCGCCGTCGCCAACGCGCTGTTCCGACTCACCGGCAAGCGCATCCGCAGGCTGCCGGTGCGCGCGGAAGACCTCCGCTGAAGCACGGCCGCTGGCCGGCGACGGAGGGTCCCACTTCCGGGTTGGTCACCGACTCCAGGGAGGCCGCTCGGCCTTGCCCCTGGAGTCGCTGAAGTGGTGGAGGCGGCGGGAATCGAACCCGCGTCCCGAGATGCTCCGTCCTGGGTCTCTACGCGCGTAGTCCGTCGTTTGGTGTCGCCAGCGGAGCTCCGACGAACAGGATCGCCGCTGGCCAGCTCGACTGTTTCTCACCGCGAACGGGCCGAGCAGCCGTTCGCGACCAGCCTGCTGTGTGTCGCCTCGGCCCCCCGCAGGCGAAGGGACCTCGGCGCTCACGTACCTAGTTCTTAGGCAGCGAGGGAGTAGTGCGTGTTGGCACTTGGTTGTTTCCGGTCGGATTTACGAGGTGCCCGGCCCTCGGCGCGCCACCGCAGGTCGAGTCGGCATCCGGTCGAAGCCGATCGCCCCCGTGTCGTGCGCCCCTTATCGGCGAACGGGCCGCCCTGGGCAAGCCACGGTGCCGCCGGGCTCCATGACGCGGAACCGAAGACAATCTTAAGAAGCGACCTTAAGAAGCGGCCCGCGCCGCGGGTACGGGGAGTGGGGTCGTGCTGCGGCGGTGGCAGGCGTCCCGGGCGCGTCCCTGCCCGCGCGTCCGGGCGCGATGGTTGCCGTCCTCGGCCTGCCGAGCTGCACCACCCGTCGAGCACCCATGAACCCGATGCCGATCGCCGCCGTCCGGTCCCTCGAAGCCCTGCAGGACGTCCTCGCCGTCGAGGAGTCGTTCGGCTTCAGGACGGTGGCCCTGTGGGCATCGAGCCGGGCCGACACGCCGAACTTTGCCGCCTTCCGGCTGGCGGAAGCCGAGGAGCGGCGGCCGACCCGCGACACGCTCGTGCTCGAACGGGTCGCGGATCCACGGCAACTCGGTGGGCTCGTCGAGGCCCGCGCCGCAAGCGGTTGGGTGCTCTCGCTCTACGCGATGGTCTCGATCGCGGGTTCGCCCGTGGGCGTGGCGCTGTTCCACCGCCGGCCGAAGGCGACCTGAGCCCGCCCTCGCCCGCTGCCGGGCGCGAGCGTGCCCGCCCGCGCGGCACGGCGTCGTCCTGCGCGCGCGGATTCCCGGTATCGTGCCTTACGCCCTCGGCATCCGAGCCCTCCCTGCGCCGCATGCGTCGAACGTTCCTCTTCGCCAGCCTGGCCACTGCCTTGGTCGTCGCAGCTCCCGCGCAGAAGGTCGCGGAGGGCAGTCCCGAGCAGCAGGCGTCGGTGGCGACCGCGATCCGCGAGTGGGTGGCCGACTTCGAGCAGGGGCGCCTCGGCAGCAAGGGGTTGTTGCGGCGCGGTGGTCACCTGCAGCCACGCTACGTCGCCCCGGCGCGCAAGGCGCAGCGGCTCGACGACGTCGACGAAGAACGCATCACGCACCTCGACGCGCTGCAGAAGCTGCTGTTCTACGCCGAGCAGCACGGCACGCCCGACCTGGCCGACGCGGTGCTCGGCGTCGCGGCGATCGGCCTCGAGGGTCGGTTCCTCGACCACGACGCGCTGCAGGTGCGCGAACTCGGCCACTGGTCGCTGCATCGCATCGACACGCAGCCGGCGTGGTTCCTGGTGCTGCGCGCGGCGGCGGGTGAACGGGTGCCGGTGCTGTCGACGCTGCGAGCCGGCAACGACAGCGGTCCCGATGCGCAGGGCCTCGTGGTCGGACCGGCGCGCCGCGTCGCGGCCCTGCACCTGATCGGCCGCAAGAACTGGCCGGTGTTCCGCAGCACGCTCGAGGCAGCCCTCGCCGACGCCGAGCCGCGCGTGCGACTTGCCGCGGCCGAGGCCATGGCCCCGCCGTGGCGTACCGACGGCGTGTTGCGCGCCGCCCAGGCGCTGGCACACGAACGGCATCCGGTGGTGTCGCAAGCGTTGGTGCGGCTGCTGCTGCGCATGCTGCAGCAACCACCGGAGGATCTCGACGCCGAGCGGCGCGAGATCCTGGTCGCCGGCGCGATGCAGCAGTTCGGCCGCTGCGGCTGGCGCACCGACATGGACCTGCTCGATCTCGTCGAGCGCTTCCCGCAGAAGGCGGCGGTGCCGGCACTGATTGCCGCGCTCGACCTCGAACTGCACACGCCGGACGCGCTGGTCACGGCGATCAACAAGCGCGCGTCGCCGATGCTGCGCGACCGCGCCGGCAGCCTGCTGCGGGCGATGACCGGGGCGCTGATCGCCGTCGACGACGCTCCGGCATGGCGCGAGTTCTGGGCGCGCGAACAGGGCCGCATCGTCGTGCCCGAGCGGCTGGCGACCCTGCGCGAGCATGCCACGCGGGCGCAGTTCTTCGGCGTCCCGGTGACCGGCGGCTCGATCGCGTTCCTGATCGATACCAGCGGCAGCATGGACGAAGCGCCAGGCGGCGGCCCGACCACCGGGCCGCGCGGCCGCAGCGATGCCAAGACGCGGCTCGACGCGGCCAAGGAGCAGATCGTGCTGGCGGTGCAGGCGATGCTCGCGGAGTCGCAGTACCAGGTCCTGACGTTCGCCAGCGAGGCGCGCGCCTGGACGAGCACGCCCGTCAAACCCTCGAGCAACTCCACGCGGTCGTTGACCGAACTGCTCGGCCGCCTGCGCGCCCACGGCGGCACCAACCTGTTCGAAGGGCTGGCGACCGCGCTGCAGTTCGAGCAGCGACGCTACGGCGACGCGTCGTCGTCGACGATCGACGAGCTGTTCGTGCTCAGCGACGGCGAGCCGACTGCCGGCGCCGTGCAGCAGGCGGACGACCTCCTGCGGCTGGTGCGCGAGGCGAACCAGTACACGAAGGTGCGCATCCACTGCGTGTTCACCGGCACCGGCAAGGGCGCCGACTTGCTGCGCAGCCTGGCCGAGCAGAACGGCGGCGTGTTCGTGCAGCGATAGCTTCCGGGCGCGCCGATCGGCACGATGCGGCCGTGGCGTCGCCTGCCGCTCCAGGCTCTCCGGTACTGCGTGCGTGGCTCGCCCTCGCCGGCTTCTACGCGAGTTCGTTCGCGGTGCTCGGCGCCTACATGCAGTACTTCCCGGGCTGGCTGCGCAGCGCGGGTCGCCTCGACGAGGCGCAGGTGTCGATCGTGCTCGCGGCGCAGACGGTGGCCCGCACGCTCGCCGGGCCGGCCTGGGCGCAGCGCGTCGATCGCGCCGGTGATGCGCGCGGCGTGCTGTTCGGGCTGTCGATCGCCAGCGTTCTCGCCTTCGCGCTGTTCCAGTTCGGCGCGAGCGTGCCGTGGCTGATGGTGTCGGCGTTTTCGTTCGGCGCGATGTACTCGCCGATGTACCCGATTCTCGATGCCGCGGCGTTGCAGCAAGGGCATCGCTTCGGCTTCGGCTTCGGCCGGTTGCGCATGGTCGGGTCGATTTCGTTCCTGGTCGTGATCCTGGCCGTCGGCGGTTGCCTCGACGCGTTCGGCGGCGATCTGGTGTTCCCGATCGTGCTGGTCGGTCTGGTGGCGATGGTCGCGTGCGCGTTCGTGCTGCCGCGCGGCTTCGCTGGCACGACGGCACAGGAACGCGCGCCCGAACCGTGGTGGCGGCCGCTGCGTTCGCGGCCGTTCGTGCTGCTGCTCGTCGCGTCGGCGGCGATCCAGGGCAGCCACGCGACCTTCTACAACCTGTCGACGATGCACTGGAGCGACCACGGCATCAGCAAGACGGTCGCCGGCGTGTTGTGGGCCGAGGGCATCCTCGCCGAGATCGTGTTGTTCTTCGCGGCGCGGCGCACGGTCGAACGGCTGCGGCCGACCACGCTGCTGATGCTCGGTGGTGCGGCTGCGGTCGTGCGCTGGATCGTCGTCGGCGCATCGACGTCGCCTTGGGTTCTCGCCTCGGTCGGCTGGCTGCACGCCGCGAGTTTCGGCTGCACCTACCTCGGGTCGCTGCGCGCGCTCGAACGTCGCGTGCCGATCGCGCAGCGGGCGACGGCGCAGGGCCTGCTCGGCTCGGCGACGTCGGGTGTCGGCATGGTCGTCTGCGGACTGGTCGGCGGCGTCGTCTACCGCCGTTTCGAAGGGGTCGCCTTCCTGGTGATGGCGGCCTTCGCGGCCGTCGGCGTCGGCCTCGCCTTCTGCCTGCGCCGCCAGGCCGACCACGAATCGAAGCAGGCGAACACGACCGCCAGCAGCAGTCCGGTGTAGTACCAGGCCGGCGGATGCCACGGTGCGGGCGCGAGGGTCTCCATGGCGGGAGCTGCAGGCGGGGGGCTCGCGACGTTCGTCTGCAGTGCCGGGATCGCGAGCGCGAGCATGGCGGCCGCCGCGAGCCAGTTCTTGAACCGCAGGATGCCGAGCCGTCGCCAAGTCGTCAGCAGCAACGGCAGCCCGACCAGCGTCGCGGTCAGCGGCCATTCGCGGTGGGGGACTCGCGCTCCGAACGCGGGCAGCAGCGGGGCGGCGGCGACGGCGATCGCGAGCAACCAGGGCAGCGCCGTGCGGCGCCGCAGCGGCAGGTCGAGGAAATCGTCGAGCCCCGCGGCTGCGAGCACGCACATCGCGAACAACGTGCACCACCATGCCGCGGCCTGCAGGGTGGTCGCCGCAGCACCAGGGGGCGCGATCGCCTCGAAGGCGTCGATCGCGCCGAGCAGCGTCGGCACGCTGCCGGCGGCCGCCAAGGCCCACCAGGTGGAGGCGTCGACGTGCTTCTGGCGGCGCAGGAGGCCGAGCAGGGCGAACGCGAGCAGCGCCGATCCCGGCACGCGCAGCATCGCCGCGAGGTCGAGGCCCAGCGCGTGTGGGCGGTGCGCCGTCAGCACGTCGGCGACGGTCGGCGGCCTCGGCGCGCCGAGCCAGGCGGCCAGCGGGTCGAGCCACAGCAGGTTGCCAGCGACGAACGCCGCCATGCAGAGGGCGCGCACGAGCGCTGCCGACGATGGCGTTCCCGAGTTCTGGTCGCCGCACAACATCGTGCGCGCGAGCGACAGCAGGGCGAGTCCGCCGACGAAGGCCCCGACGACGGTGACGCCGGCGACGAACGGCAGCGCCAGGCAGATCCCGGCCCACGGCAACCACGCGTCGCGGTCGTCGGGCCGGTCGCAGCGGCACGCTGCTTCGAGTGCCAGCGGGGCAAGCGCCGCCGCGAGTTGTTCGCGCGGGGCCACGCCGATCGCGATCAGCCATGGCGACAGGCCGTAGGCCGCGCCGACGAGGAACGCCGCGAAGCGGCTGCGTCGCTGCGCGCGCAGGAAGCGGTAGCACAGCATGCCGCCGAGCGCGGGCAGGCAGGCGCTGCACAGCGCGGCCAGCATGGTCGCGTCGGCGCCGACTCCGCCGCCGAGCGCGTGCATGGTGAGGACGATCGCGGCGATCAACGCGACGGCGCCGATGCCTTCGCTGCGACCGGTGCCGTAGAGGCTCACGGTTTGCCTCGACGGCGATCGCGGCGACGCAACGGGACGGCGGGCACGTCCGAGTTTCGACGCGCCGTCAGGGTGCGCTTGAGGCGGCGACCGGCGTCACGGCAGCGCGCACGCGCGGGCGTGTCGCGAAAACCGACAGCAGGATGCCGAGCAGGCCGAGGGCCGCGAGCCAGAGGCCCACGCCGAGACCGGGCGCTTCATAGCGAAACACGACTCGGCAAGCCTGCGGCGGCAGGCGCAGCAGCCGGAACGCGTGGTCGCCGCGCACGATCGGGACCGCCCCGCCGTCGATCGTCGCCGTCCATCCGGGCAGCCAGGAATCGACGAGCAGCAGCCAGGGCTGCGCGCCCGCGCCGACGTCGAGCTCGACGCGCGTCGGCAGGTCGATGGCGAACGCGACGTCGCGTCGCGCGGCGGCGGGGTCCGCTGCGGTCGGCAGCGTCTCGGGCAGGTCGGCCGCGAGCGCGTGCGCCACGCGCCGCGGCGCGAAGTCCGGGGCGAGCATCGCGCGCACGACCGCGTCGTCGTTCGCCGCGGCCTGCACGGCGTCGACCGCGAACGCGCGCGGCAGCGCCGTGGTCCGTTCCTGCACGACGAAGCCGGCAGGCCCACCGGGGACCACGACGGGCGTGCCGGCGTGCGCCAGCGGCGCACTGCCGACCGACAGCACGTAGCGCACCCCGAGCAGGTCGAACAGCGGGTGCGCGAACAGCCCCGGCAGTTCGACGGTGCCCGGCGGACCGGCGGGCAACGAACGTTCGAGGTAGCCCTTGGCGGCGAACGCGTCGCCAACCGCGCCGAGCAAGGCGCGCAGCGGCTGCAGCGAACGGCCGTCGTAGTGCGTGTAGAAGTGCAGGTCGCGCAGCCCTGGTGTGAGCAACTGGCCCGGCGGCAGCTGGGCCGGCAGTTCGGGGGCGACGCTGCCGCGCGCGACCATGAACCCGCCCTCGCGCGCCCTCGCGGCCGCGGCCGCGCGAAGGAACGTGTGCACGGCGGTCTCCGTCGACGTGGCGCCGAGGCTGCCCCGCGTCACGGATGCACCGTGCAGCCCGAGTTGCACGACGCTGGCGAGACCGGCCGCGACCCCGAGCGTGGTGCGCAGGCGGCTGGTTCGCAGCGCCGCGAACGCGGCGAGCAGCGCCCCGGCGCCGAGCAGCCACAGCCCACCTGTACGTCCTTCGTCGCGCAGTCGCTCCAGCGCGAACCGGAAGCGATCGAACGGCACCGGCGGCACGCCGAGCACGTGGTTCTTCACGTCGGCTTCGCTGCACTGGTACTTCGCCGCGAGCGCCTGCAGGGGCCAGTCCGGTCGCTCGTCGAGGTCGGCGGCTGGCGACGCGGTGAACACGACCAACGCCAGCGCCGCCGCCGCGGTGGCGCCACCGAGTGCGAGCGGCAGCGTGCGCCCGGCCGCGAGCAGGCGTTGCAGGCCGAGGGCGGCGAGCCAGGCGACGAAGATCGTCGCCGGCGGCAGCCAGCGCATCGGGATCACGTTCTGCACGAGCGGCAGGTGGAACCCGAGGCGCACGATCGGCACGAGCAGCGAAGCACCGAGGCACAGCGCCCAGGCGGCGATCGCAAAGCCGCGATGGCGGCCGGCGCCGAGCACCGCGCCGAGCAGCGCCAGCACGATGCCGAGGCTGCCGACGAACACCGCGTACTCCGTGTAGTTGAAGTTCGGCAGGGCGGGCTTGCCGTCCGGCTGGCAGCGGGTCGACCACAGCAGGCCGGCGACGTTCTGCGGTCCGTACGGCACTTCGGCGGTCGCACTCGGATGGCCGAGCGCGTCGGGCGCCACGTAGCCGAGCAGGCCCGGGACCTCGAAGGCGCCTTGTCCCACCTCGGCGAACGTTGCCGTCGTCGGGCGCGCACTCTGCGGGAAGAACGCGGCGGACGGCAGGACTTGTGGCGCGGCGAGGCAGCCGCCGAGTGCGAAGCCGGCCGCGAGCCGCAGTGCTGCGCCGCCGGCAGCACGGCGACCGTCGGCGCGCCAGCGCGCGACGACGAGCCAGCCCGCGAACGCCACTCCGAGCGTCGACGTCGTGATCGCGAACGGCGGGAAGCCGCCGAGCCATGCGAGCGCGAACGTCGCCGCCAGCGCGGCGAGCGGTCCACGGCGCCAGCGATCGCCAGCGGCGGTGGCCAGCACCGCCCAGAGCACGCCCGGCAGCCAGAGAAAGCTCGCCAGCCGCATCCAGAAGAACGCGTTCGTGGCCATCGGCGCGGCGAGCTGGAACAGCACTGCACCAAACCACGCCGGCAGCGTCGGCAAGGCCAAGGCGCGCAGCAGGCCGAACGCGAGCAGGCCCGCGATCGCGAGGTTGACCCAGGCGACGAAGACCAGGCCGTCGGCCGGATCGGCGGCCGCCAGCGCCAGCCAGTTCGGCGGGTAGAGGAGACCGATCAGTCCGTGGGCGTGCAGCGGGGCGCCGTTGCGCGCGTGTGGGTTCCACGTCGGCAACCGGCCGGCCGCGAGCTCGGCGCGCGCGAGGCGGAGTTCGGGCAGGAACCACACGGGCACTTCGGTGACGTCGCTGTTGGCGCCGTCGCGCGCGGCCGCCTGCTGCTCCGCGGTCGCACCGAGGCTCACCGGCGGGAACTGCGCGGTGTCGTACGGCACGAACGTGCGGCCTCCGAACACCGACGGCCACAGCCACAGCAGCGGCAGCAGCAGCAGCGACAGCACGGCGAGCCGCGTCCCGTTCACGCGCGCCTCCGGCCGCGCCACAGCAGCCAGGCGACGATGGCGTAGCCGAGCAGCGAGAGCCGCAACGGCCACGTGGCGCGGGCGCCGTCGTAGGTGAACACGACTTCGTGCTCGCCCGGCGGCACGTGCACGGCGCGCAGGTAGTGGTCGGCGACGAAGATCGGCGCCGCGACGCCGTCGAGCGTGGCCCGCCAACCGGCGTCCCACGGATCGGCGAGCCGCAGGTAGCCGGCCGCCTCGGTGCGCACGCGCACGACGACGCGTTCGTCGCGGCGTTCGACGATGGTCGCGCTCGCGTTCGCCGGCCGCCCGGCATCGACGATCGGCGCGTGCGGATCCTCGAGCACCACGCGATGGGCGACGTCGCGGTCGGTGGCGCGAAGCGCCGCCAGGCGCGCGTCGCGGTCGGCGATCACGTCGACGTGCTGCACGAACGTCGCGCGCGGCAGCGTCGTCGTGCGTTCGTAGAGCTTGAACGGGCCGGTGCCGGGCGGCGTGACGTCGGCGAGCGACGCGATCTCGGGCACCGGCTCGCGCGTCAGCAGGAAGCGCATGCCGTAGAGATCGCACAGCGGGTGCGTGAGCACGCGCGCATCGTGGAAGGCGGTGACGCCCGCACCGCCGAGCACCGCACTCGGATCGATCGCCGCGACGAACTGCTCGTAGCGCGCCGGCGGCAGCGGGTTGTAGGCCGAGCTGTCCTCGAGCCGCAGGAAGCCGGCGAGGTTGGGCGGCCACAGCGTGTCCGGCGATGCACCGGGTGCGGCGAGCCGGCACAGGCGCGGCCGGTCGCCGTTTTCCGCCGCGGCGGTCGCGGCAGCAAGCGGCCCCAACACCGCGGGCATCCGGGTGACCCGTTCGGCCGGCACGGTCACCACGGCTCCGTGGCCGGCGTGCAGCAGTTCGGCGATCGTGAGCGCGATCCATACCGGCGCGCGCCAGCGCAGCCGCAACCACAACGACACCAGCGCGAGCGCGGCGACGACCAACGCTCGCACGGCCGTGGCCGTCTGCATCGCCTGGTTGTGCTCGGCCTCGCCAGGCTTCGCCGCGCCACCGATCGCCGCCGCGATCGTGGCTGCGTTGCCGCCGAGTGCCACGACCTGCGGATGGTCGGTGTCGGCGGCGATCAGTTCGGCGGTGCCCTGCACGAACGACGGCGCGTCGTTGTGCTGTCCGAGCCACAGCAGTGCCGCCAGCGCCGCGGCGGCGATCGCCGCGAGCACACCGGCCAGCACGACGCGGCGGGCGCCGCGCAGCAGCACGTCGCTGCCGAGCGCGCCCAGCACGATCGCGGCGATCACCGTGGTGAACAGCAGGCGCCGCAGGTCACCAGCACCGAGTCCGGGCAGCACCTGCGACAGCGGCAGGAACGGGCGCTGGGCCGTCGCGAGGCCGAAGGCGAACAGGCCGACCGCGCCGAGCCCGAGCACGAGGCCGCGTCGCGCGCGGTCGCCGAACGCGGCCGCGGCGGCGGCCATCGGCAAGAGCCCGATGCCGCACGCCGTCTCGACCCAGCTGTGGTGGGCGGTGCCTTCGCGCAGCGGCTGCGCGAGCAGCACCAACTGGCTCCACGGCATGCCGGTCGCGGTGGCGAGCGGCGGCCCTTCGCCGGGTGGCACGTAGAAGCGGTCCGCGGGCCAGGCCAGCAGGTCGGGCCAGAAGAAGCCGAGCAGGTGGTCCCACTCGAGGCCGCTGGTCGCCAGCACCTCGGTGCTCCACTTGCCGGCGCGCGCCGACTCCGCCGACGCCAGCAGGATCGGCAGCATGTTCGCCGCGCACACGAGTGCGCCGAGGCCGAGGCCGAGACCGAGCGGCACCAGGCGGCGCAGCCGGTCGCCGGCGGGAGCGCTGGCGACGAACAGCAGCCCCAGCGCGCCGGTCAGGTAGGTCGCTTGCAGCGCGATCGGCACGAAGCCCGTGGACCAGGCGAGGCCGGACCACAGGCCGAGCCACCCGACTGCGAACGTCCGCGCCGCGCCACGCGCGCCGACGGCGACCAGTTCGTGAGCCGCCGCGAGCATCGGCCACACCGACAGGGCCGCGGTCAGGATCACGTTGTGCCCGAGCTTGCACTGCGTCCACATGCCGAGCACGGCGGCGACCAGGCCGAGCAGCGCAGCGCCGTGCGTGCAGCCGAGCCGCCACAGGAACCGCCACGCGAAGACGCCGAACAGCACCTGGTGCACCAGGTACCACCAGCCGTACCACTGCTCGCTCGGCAGTACCAACAGCAGCAGGTTGATCGGTTGCCAGGGCTGCGCCATCTGCGGCACGAACGGCGCACCACCGCCGATGTCGTTGGTCCAGCGCGGCAGTTCGCCGGCGCGCAACCGGTCCTGCATCACGCGGTCCCAGCACAACGACTGCAGGTACTTGTCGCGCATCGCGACGCTGCCGCGGAACGCATCCGCGGCGTCGAACGTGCCGGCGGCGTGCGCTTCGGCCATCACCACGTCCAACTGCTCGGGCGGGTGCGGCACCAACGCGCGCCCGGGCAGCAGCGCACTGCCGAGGAACAGCACGGCGCAGAGCAACGCGAGCGCCACGGCCTCGAACTGTTGGCGCGCGGTCGGCGGCGGCGGGGCGGCGAGCACGGCGCAACGATGCAGCGCCGGGCGCGCGTCGGCAATGGCGTGGCCATCGGACCTTGCCACCGTGCCGACGCGACGGCACGTCGAGCGACGGTCCGTCAGCGCCCGATCACGCGCGCCGGGAGGTTGCGGGAGCGCACGCGCAGAGCCTCGGCATTGCCGAAGTCGCGACGAAGCACCTCGTCGGCGTCGCGCACGGCGCCCGGCAGTTAGTTTGGTCGGCCCGTGGGGTGTGAGCCGGGTCGAGGGGGGCACAGTTGTGTCACACCGGCGTCGCTTCGACATTCCGTGCTGCGCGGACGTCGCCTCGGCGGCATCGTCCGCAGTGCTGGAGGAACCATGCGCTGCAGCCTGATGCCGTTGTTCTTGTTCGCGGTCGGTGGGTTCGTGAGCGACGTCGTCGCGATGCCACAGGGGCCGGTGGTGCCTGGCCCTCGCTACGCGCAGTCGATGGCCTACGACTCGGCACGTCAGCGCGTGGTCATGTTCGGGGGCAACAGCCAATTGCAGTGGCCGGGTGGCGTGCTCGGTGATACCTGGGAGTGGGACGGGTGGTCGTGGGAGCAGAGGACGTCCCCGACGTCGCCGGCTCCTCGTGGGCATGCCGTCCTTGCCTACGACAGCGTACGCGGCGTGTGCGTGTTGTTCGGCGGCTGCCAGGGCCCCGCAGGGATGTCGGACACCTGGGAATGGGATGGCGTGAACTGGACCCAGCGAACGCCGGCTGTCGCCCCGAGCCCGCGCTACCACCACGCGATGACGTTCGATGCCGCGCGCGGCAAGGTCGTGCTGTTCGGGGGCTGGACGGCGTTCGCGGACTTGGGGGAGACGTGGGAATGGGACGGTGTGACCTGGCAACTGCTCTCGCCGCCGGTGTCACCATCGGCGCGGCATGGGTGTCCCATGGTGTTCGAGACCGGCCGCGGCGTCGTCACGATGTTCGGCGGCCGCAGTGGAGGGGCCTACTTGGCGGAGACTTGGGAATGGAACGGCAGCGCATGGACGCAGCGCGCACTGACACTCTCGCCGCCCGGTCGCTACGCGCACGGGCTGGTGTACGACTCATTGCGTCAGCGAGCTGTGTTGCATGGCGGGTTCAACGGCGGCGAGTTCGGTGACACATGGGAGTGGAACGGAAGCGCGTGGGCGCAGGTGGCTGCGTCTACGAGTCCCGGGCCGCGCGTCTGGTGCGACGGAGCCATGATCTTCGATGGCTCGCGGGGCGCGACGTTCCTCTTCGGCGGCCTGAGCGCTGGTTCCGTCTTCGGCAACCAATGGAAGTTCAACGGCACGAACTGGAGGGCCGCACTCAACTACGTCACATCGCCGGTGAACGGACACCGGTACGCGTTGACCGCGCCGATGACCTGGCAGCAGGCCGAGGCTGTTGCGATCGAGGAAGGGGGACACCTTGCGACGATTCGCAGTTCTCAGGAGAACGCCTGGGCGGGGGGCCTCGCTGCCAACACGCACATGTGGATCGGACTCAACGACGCGGCCGTCGAAGGGTCGTTCGTCTGGAGCAGCGGCGAGACCGCTTCCTTCACCGCTTGGTTGCCAGGGGAACCGAACAATGCCGGGGATGAGGACTACGTCGACTTGAACACGGCCGGATGGAGGGACACGAACGGTCTGGCGCAGCTTGCCGGCCTCGTCGAGCACCCGGGTACTTCGAGCCCACCGATTGCCGCGACGCCGATCCCGACCGTCGCCACGCCATCACCCCTGACCGGGCACACCCTCGCCGCGCTCCCGAACAACGCCGGAATGCTGCTCTTCGGCGGCCAGCACGCATCGTCCCCGCAGCCGTTCACGTACGTCCTCAACGCCACCACCTGGTCGAAGCAGTTCTCCCTTCTCAACCCGATGGTGCGCAGCGACCACTCGCTCACGCTCGACCCGATCCGCCAGAACAACGTGCTCTTCGGCGGCCGCAACCCGATTGCACTCGCCGACACCTGGACCTGGCAGAACGGCCAGTGGTCGTACCTCCCGCTCGCGATCGCACCGTCGCCGCGCTCGCACCATCGCATGGCGTTCGATCGTGCCGCTGGCCACGCGCTGCTCTTCGGTGGCAAGGACGCGGCTGGCCAGGCGCTCGGCGACTTCTGGTCTTGGAACGGCACGTCGTGGGCGCAACTCACGCCGCCTCTCCTGCCGCCGGCACGTTACGCCCACGGCCTCGCCTACGACGAACTGCGCCAACGCACCGTGCTCGTCGCTGGCACGAACGGCGCCACGCGCCTCGCCGACGTCTGGCAATGGGACGGAGCTACATGGGCCCAGGCCGCGACAACCGCAGTCGGCCCGACGGCGCGCGAGAGCTTCGCATTCGCCTACGATCCACGCGCCGAACGCGTGGTCCTGCACGGTGGTGAGAGTGGCGGTTGCGTCGCCGACACCTGGTCATGGGGCGGTGCGTCGTGGACGGCCCACTACGCCGCTTCCCTGTTCCCTTCGGCGCGAACGGGCCACGCCTTGGTGCACGACCCGAGTGCCAATCGCCTCGTGCTCTTTGGCGGCGGCTGCGGCGGTAACCTGACGAACGTCGTCTGGGAGTTGAAGCTGCCCGTGTTCTGGCGGCACGCCACCTACGGCCAAGGCTGCGTCGGCACGAACGGCACCCCGACGCTGGCGATGGCCTCGGGCTCCACTTCGGTCATCGGCACGACGATGCAGTTCGAAGTGGCGAATGTGGGATGGGTGGTTTCGTTCGGGTTCGTCGGCTACCAACGCGAGACTCTGCTCGGCATGCCGCTCCCGTTGCCGCTCGACATCTTCGGGCTGCCAGGCTGCCAGGCGTTGAACTCAGCGGATCTCTCCGCTGCGCTGCCGGTGCCGAATGCGCAGTTCGTCTCGACGTGGGCAGTGCCGCTGCCGAACCAGACGCATCTGCTCGGCGCCGAACTCAGCTTCCAGGCCCTCTGCTTTGAACCGCCGGGCTATCCGCGGTGGGCGTCGGTGAGCAACGGCCTCTACGTCCGCTGCGGCAGCCAGTGAGATCGCAACCGGTGGCCGAGTCGCCGGGCGTTGGTCGACACCAACCCGTGGTGGCGACCTGGGCGCAGCGCGAAGCGACGCTGCCACCGCGTCTCGTGCTGGCCTGGACAGACACCATCGCCGGCGAGCTTCGACTCGCCACGATCCGACCGCCGCACCGTCGTTGATGCCGTCGCCGTGGCGATGGGCTGGGTCGCTGCGCCTCGTTATGGTGCGGGTGTGACGATCGGTCGCGTGATCCCCGCTGCGCAGCCGGCCCCTGCCGTGCCCTCGCCATGGACGCCCGGAGCGCTGGGCGGCCTCGTCGCGATCACGTTCGTGGCGGCGGTGCTGCGCGCGCACTCGCTCGGCGCGTGGTCGTTCGGCGAACGCGAGGCCGCGACCTGGCGCGCGATCACGATGCCGCTGGGCGACGACGCGGCGGGCGGTCTGCGGACCTGGGCGCCGCTCGTGCACTTCCTCCAGCGTTGGCTCGTCGACAGCGGTTGGCTGCCGAGCCACGGCGAAGGCTGGCTGCGGCTGCCGTTCGCCGCCGCGGGCATCGCCTGCGTGCCGTTGCTCGCGTTCGCGGCGCGGCCGTGGTTCGGCTTGCGCGCGGCGTTGCTCGGCAGCGCCCTGCTCGCCGTGCATCCGCTGGCCATGGTGGCGAGCCAGACGATGCAGCCGGCGGTGATGGTCGGCCTGCTGGCGACCGCGGCGTTCGCGGCCGCGATGCCGGGCCGTGGCGCGTTCGCCGCCGCGGCGCTGGGGGTGGCGTTGTTGGCCGCGCCCGCAGGTTGGGTTCTGGCGGCGGCCGGGGCCGCGACGCGGCTGCCCGCGCGCGTCGTCCGGCGCGTGACGCCCGTGGTCTTGGCGCTGGCCGTGCCCAGCCTCGCCGTGCACGGCGACGACTGGTCGTGGCCGATCGTGGCACTCGCGGTGGTGGGTGCGGTCGGTGCGTCGGGTTCGATCGCGACGCTGCGGCTGCCGCTCGGCGTGCTCGTCGTCGGCTTCGCCGCGGCGGACCTGGTCGGCCTCGTGGAACCGCTCGACGCCGTGATCGCGCTGCCGCTGCTGGTGCTGTTCGCCGCGGCGGGGGCGGTCGATCTGCTGTTCCGCGCGCGCGGCATGTTGCCGGGCTCGCCGGCGATCGCGCGCGTCGTCGCGGGATTGCCGTTCGCGCTCGCCGGCACCTGGCTCGGCGTCGACACGTTCCTGTACGCGACGGTCTACCACGGTCGTCGGGCGCCGTGGCGCGCGGCGGCGGAGATCGTGCTGAGCGCGCGTGATCGGGTCGGTGCGTGCACGATCGGGGCAGACGCCGGGTTGTTGCCGCTGCTGTTCTACCTGCGGCCGAACCACTGGCGCGAACGGGGCCGCGACGCCCATGCGGCGATCGAGGTGGTCGCGCTCGAAGCGGCCGCGGGCACTGCCGGCATCGAACGGCTCGCCGCGTCGGGCCGGCCGCAGGCCTTCGTCGTGTTGCGCGACGACGAACTGCGCGCTCTCGACGCCGCAACGGCGACGGCGTTCGCCAGGCACTTCGTGCTCACGGCCGCGCTGCCGAGTCCGCAGCCCCACGGCAGCGACACGCTGCACGTGTTCCAGCGCGGGCCGGTTCGCTAACCGCGCGGATGCAGGCGCCGGTGCACGGCGCGCAGCCGTTCGTGGTCGACGTGCGTGTAGACCTGCGTCGTCTGCAGCGAGGCGTGGCCGAGCATCTCCTGCACGCTGCGCAGGTCGGCACCGCCGGCGACGAGGTGGGTCGCGAACGAGTGCCGCAGCGCGTGCGGGGAACAGGCGGCGGCGAGCCCCGCGCGGGCGCAGGCCGCGCGCACGATCTGCCACAGCCGCGCCCGGTCGAGCGGGCGGCCACTGCGCGACAGGAACAGCACGTCGCCCGGGTCGCGGCGCGCGCGCGCGCGCAGGGTGGGGCGCACTTCGGCGAGGTAGCGCTGCAGGTGCGCGAGGGCGGCATCGGCGATCGGCACCAGCCGTTCCTTGTTGCCCTTGCCGAAGGCGCGCACCAGCCGGTGTTCGCCGACGACGCTGGTCGTGCGCAGCCCGATCACCTCGCCGACCCGGCAGCCGGTCGCGTAGAGAACGTGCAGGATCGCGAGGTCGCGCACGCCGAGGGCGCCGTCGTGCGGGCTCGCGAGCAGGCGCGCGACCGCGGCCCGCGACAGCGCCTTCGGCAGTTTGCGTTCGAGCTTGGGCCCGAGCAGGCCTTCGGCGGCGTCGGTGTCGGCGTGCCCCTCGGCGACGAGGAAGCGGCAGAAGCCGCGGATCGCGGCGGCCGCGCGCGCGACCGACGCCGGTGCGTGGTCGGCGTAGAGGCCGGCGAGGTGGCGGTCGATCGCCGCCCGGTCGGGCAGGGTCGTTCGCCCGCGCAGCAGTTGCTGCAGGTCGCTGCGGTAGGCCGCGACGGTGTTCGGCGACACCTGCAGTTCCACGCCGAGGTAGACGAGGAAGTCGGCCAGGTGCTGTTGGCAGGCGGAGGTGGCAACCATCGCCGGCGGAACGCTACCCGGGACCGGGCTCGCCCGGCAGCTACTTGCCGGGGAGCTGGCGCTTCAGGAACGCCATGTCGGCGGCGAACTGCGACAGCGCTTCCTTGTCGGCGTCGCTGATCTTCTTGAACTTCGCCGTCACGCGGATGCCACCGTCGGCGGTCGGCTCGACCGATTCGACGGTCGTCACCAGTTCGAAGAAGCTCTTCTTGATCATCTTCACCTGGAACTTCAGGGCGACCTCGCCGCCGGTGAAGAACAGCTGCTTGCCCTGTTCGACGCCGATGCCGGCCTTCTTGCCGTTCCAGACGAACTGGGCCTTGTTGCCGTCGACGTTCGCCATCTGGCCGACCAGCGTCTTCTTGCCGCCGATCATCTTGTTGCGGATCTCGTCCGCGAACGAGATCAGCACCTTCTCGTGATCGACCGGCGCGTCGCCCGCGAGTTCCTTCTGGTTGAGGTGCTTGATGATCGCCTTGACCGCGTCGGCTTCGGAGTCGTGCAGCGTGATGAGCTTGTCGATGCCGACCTTGCTCATGACGTCGCGCACGAACGGCGACGGCTGGGCGACGAAGAGGTCGCCGCCCTCGGCGCGACAGCGCTTGTGCGCCTTGATCACGGCACCGAGCGCGGTCGAGTTGATGAACTTGACCAGCCGCATGTCGAGGATCAGCAGGTTGAGTCCACGCTCGACCAGCGACTCGACTTCCTGCATCAGCGCCGGGCAATAGAACGTGTCGAACTCGCCCTTCAGGGTGAGGGTCGCGTAGTCGTCGTGCAGGGACTTGTCGATCTTCATGGGAGAGGGCCGGGCGGGGAGTGGCTTCGAGCGGGGACGCGCGCGGCGGATTCTGGCCGAGCCGCGCGCCGTTCGCAACGAGGGATCCGGGGTCGTGACCGGACCTCGCGCGGCGCTCGCACCCGCCGGCGTGCGTCGTGCCGTGCTGCTGGCTAGAGTCTGCGCGCCCATGAAGTGGACCTGGCCCTGGAAGCGCGACGAAGCGAAGCCGCCGCCCCTGCCAGCCCGAGCGCCCGCTGCGAACGACCGCGAGACGTCGACGATCCTGACCGGTGACACCACCGAGGACTCGCGTTCGCTGCAGATCCTGCTCGACACGATCGCCGCGGTGACCGCGAACATCGACCTCGACACCGTGCTGCGCGACATCGTCGAACGCTCGCTGCAGGTGACGCGCGCCGAACGCGCGATCCTGCTGCTCGGCGACGGGTCGGACGCCCTGACCGTGCGGGTGTCGCTGGACCGCGAGGGTCGCGCGCTGAGCGGCGACCTGCAGTGGAGCAAGAGCCTCGTGCGCCGCTGCCTGGAGGAAGGCGTCGCCGTGCGTTCCGTGGTGCAGAGCGACCAGGAAGCGCTCGAGCTCGGGCAGTCGGTCTACGACCTCAAGCTGCGCGCCGTGATGTGCGCGCCGATGCGCGCGCGCAACCGCACCGTCGGCGTGATCTACGTCGACTCGCGCGCGGTGCGGCGCGAGTTCAGCTCGCGCGACCTGGCGTTGTTCGGCGCCATCTCGGCGCAACTCGCGATCTCGGTCGAGAACGCGCGGCTGCACGCCGATTCGCTCGACAAGGTGCGGCTGCAGAAGGACGTCGAAATCGCGCGGCGCATCCAGCAGCACCTGCTGCCGCCGGTGCCCAAGGAACTCGCCGGGCTGCAGGTCGCGTTGCGCTACGTCGCCGCCGAGCATGCGTCCGGCGACACCTACGACATGGTGCCGATGCCGCGCGGCCGCTTTGCGGTGATGATCGGCGACGTCACCGGCCATGGTGTCGGCGCGGCGTTGTTGACGCACGCCGTGCAGGCCGCGTTGCGCAGCTACCTCGAGCTCATCGACGACCTCGCGACGATCGTCACGCGCGTCAACCAGCGCCTGGTCGCCGGCGTCGAGACCGGCAACTTCATGTCGTTGTTGCTCGTGGTCGTCGATCCGGCGGCGCGCACGCTGCAGTACGTGAACGCCGGCCATCCCGGCCTCGTCCTGTGCCGCCGAGACGGCGTCGAGGTGCTCGAGAAGACCGGAATGGTGCTCGGCGTCGTCGGCGATCAGGTCTACCACGCGAGCCAACTCATCCCGCTTGCGCCGGGGGACCTGCTGTTCCTGCACACCGACGGCGTCGACGAGGCGATCGGGCCCGACCGCGCGGTGTTCGGTGCCGAACGGCTGCACGCAGTGCTCGCCGGCGCACGCGGCGGAACGGCCGAAGAGGTGGTGACCCGGGTCGGCGCGGCCCTCGCCGCGCACGTCGGCGACGCCGGCTTCGAGGACGACTACACGATGATCGCCGTCCAACTGCCGTGATCATCGCCTCCCGTCGATCCGCGTTCCGGAAGCCCGCCGTGCTGGTGCCCTTGGCCCTGCTCGCGCTGGCGGGTGCTGGGTGGTGGGTCGCGAGCCTGTTCGCAGCGGGGGAGGTGGCGGACGCGCGCGCGCGCCTGCTCGCCGACGTCGATGCGACGTTGGCGTCGCGCCCGGTCGCCGTCGGCGAGCTGTCGCGTCTCGTCGCGGCGCTGCGCAAGCTGCCGGACCACGACGTCGCGGACGATCTGCTCGCGGCGCAGGCCCGCATCGAACTCGAGCGCGACCGGCCCGACAGCGCGCAGAAGCTGTTCCTCGCGATCGCCACGCGTCCCGGTGCGACCAGCGACCAACAACGCCTCGGGGCGCGGATCCTGCTGCGACTGCAGGAGGCCGGCGGCGGCGATCCTTCCGCGGCGATCGGCTGGTTGACCCAGGTCGCCGATCTGGCCGAAGCCGCGGCCCGGGCGAACGGTACGGCCGACGATCTGCTGCGCGCCTGGCAGGCCGCCGAACGTTCGGGCCAGCACGAACGCGCGCGCGCCTTCGCGCGGCAGCTCGCCGAGCAGCATGCGGGCCGGCCCGAAGCGGCGTTCGTGGCGCTGACCGCGGCCTTTGGTGCGGCGACGTCGGTGGACGTCGTCGACCAGGCCGTCGTCGACCTGGATCCGCCGCCGGTCGAAGCGCTGGCGCTGCGTGCCTTCGCCCAGCTGCAGGGCAAGGACCTGCAGGCCGCCGTGGCCACGGCCGAGCAGGCGCTGCTGCGTGCGCCCGGCGTCTTCGTCGTGCGCTGGGCGGCGGCGGTCGTGTTCCATGCGTGCGCCAGCGGCCACGAGGCCGGCGGCGCGGAACGCGCTCGCTGGGTGGCGCGGCGGGATGCGCAGCTCGACTGGGTGTCGGCGTGGCCGAGCGTCAGCGAGCCGCTGCGCAAGCAAGCCGCGGCGATGCGCGAACTGCGCTGACCGCGCGGCGCAGCTCAGGTGAGCAGCGCGATCGCGGCGTAGGCCAGCACCGCGAACAGCGGCGCAATGGCGAGGCGCGGCACGCCGACGTTCATCGCGACATGCGTGAGGTGGCGCCGGTCGCCGACCCACGGCGGGTGCCGCAACCAGAGTCGCACCGCGACGACCTGCGTGAAGTCGAGCAGTGGGATCGCGGCGAATGCCAGCGCACGCGCATCGAACGGGGCCGCGCAACCGATCGCGATCGCCAGCGCGATGCCCAGCGCGTACGCGCCGGCATCGCCGAGGAACAGCCGGCTCCGCGGCCAGTTCCACGGCACGAAGGCCAGCGCCGCGAACCCCGCTGCGCCCGACCAGCCTTGGCCGCCGTCGATGGCGATCAGGCCGACGGCGGCGAGGGTCGCGGCCACGCCGTCCGTGTTGTCGAGGAAGTTCACGGCGTTGGCCAAGACGAAGGCGATCAGCGCGCGCAGCAGCCACGAGTCGGGTTCGGCGAGCGGGTCGACGCACGCCGTTGCCGCCAGCCCGCTCGCGAGCAGCAGGCCGATGGCCTTCCATCGCCAGTCGAGGTCGCGCCCGCGCTCCTTGCCGCGGTCGTCGACGAAGCCGACGATCGCGGCGACGACCACCGCGGCGGCCACGAAACGGCCGGCCGTCCAGGCCGGATCGGCCAGCGCCCAGCCGGCGATCAGCGGCGCGAGCAACACGCCCGCGAGCGGCACGGGGCGCGCGTGCTGCTTGCGGCCGGGCCGCGGCGGATCGTCGGGCAAGAAGCCGAACCAGTGGCGGTTGCAGAGATCGCCGAGCAGCAGCAGTCCGGTCGTGATCGCTGCGGCCCAGACCGGCGCGATCATCGGTAGAGCCCGTGGGCTGCGATGTAGTCGCGCACCGCCGGCGCCACTTCCGGCAGGTCGCGGTCGCCGCCGCGCCAGCGCGTGCGCAGGTCGCTCGCCGCGATGTCGTCGGCGGGCACCGTCAGCACGTGCGCGCGCAGCCGTTCCCGCGCGGCCGCCGACACCGGCAGCGAGCCGAGCACGGCGTCGTCGATCGGGTGGCCGGCGCGCGGCCAGGTGACGACCGTGCACAGTTCGAGGATGCGTTCGGGCGCGCGCCACGTCGGCAGCAGCGGCAGGTTGTCGCTGCCGATCAGGAAGTACAACGCGCGGCCGGGCTGCTCGGCGGCGAGCGCCGCCAGCGTGTCGACGGTGAACGACGGGCCAGCGCGCCGGAGTTCGCGGTCGTCGACGACGACCCCCGGCAGCCCGGCGAACGCGAGCCGGCACATCGCCAGCCGGTCGGCAGCCGGCGACAACCGGTTGCCGCGCTTGTGCGGGTGGTCGCCCGCCGGGATCACCCGCAGTTCGCGGATCGGCAGCCGCTGCAGGGCCTCGACCGCGAGGCGCCGGTGGCTCGCATGCGGCGGGTCGAAGGCACCGCCGAGCACGCCGATCCCCGTGGGTTCGGCCGGCCCTGGCACGCCGCAGCCCTGGGTCGTCATCGGGGACCGAGCCTAGCCGCGTGCCGGGTGGTGCGGAACGCCGCGCCCAGGGGGCGAAAACGGGGTTGCGGGTGCCATGGGGGGTCGCTAGCGTTCGCCGTCCGCGCGTTTCTCTCCCGACGCGCCGCCCCTCGAGACCCCTTCTTCGCACGACTCATGCGCAAGCTCGCACTCGTCCTGTCCCTGATGCCCCTCGCCGCGTGCTCGTCCTTCGGCTGGGAAGGCCAAGGCGCCGGCGTCACGGCCGAACAGCGGAACCGCGGCATCAAGGACGTCGCCGCCCTCCGCAGCGAATACAACTCGCAGCAGTTCTACCGCGAAGTTCGCCGCCGCAGTGACGGCCGCAACAACGCGTTCGGCCGCGACCTGATGGCGATCCAGGACTTCATGGACCGCCACCTCTGGAACTACAACGCCAACGACCCCTACATCAACTACCCGTCGGATTCGACGAAGTTGGACCACGTGGGCAAGTTCGCGGTGATGCAGGTCAGCAGCGTCCCGGGCGTCGACGAGATCATCAACCGCTGAGGCGAGCGCCCGAGGTCGAGCCGCCCGCTGGGCGGCGCGACCTCGATGATGTTGGAAACCGGCGCTGCGCGGGGGCAGATCGCTGGCGAACCACGCAACGGGCCCGCGGCGCCGGTTTCGGGCCGCGCTCCGCGCGGCCGGGCCGTGCGTAGCGCTACTTCGCGACTTGGAGGCTGCTGCGAATGGGCACCCAGCTCACGTCGCAGCCCAGTGCTTGAAACCACGTCGCGGCGGCGTCGGCGCACGTGTTGGCGAACCAGTAGCCGCCGAGGTCGTCGCTCGCCGGAACGAACGTCCAGCCCAGCCTCGGCTGCTGGACCGCGTCCGCGAGGCGCGCCGTGAAGGCGGCCTGCAGTTCGCTGTGCAGCGCCTGGACGCGGTCGCTGCCGACGACGACGGGTTCGAGTTCGGCCCACGACGCCGCGCGGCGCAGTCCGTCGCCGTCGTTGGCGAGGAACTCGCGACGCCCGAGCGCGCCCTGGGTCGGCCACAGCACCGTCGCGAAGGCCTGGTACCAGGCGTCGTTGCCGAGCGCGAACCACGACCAGTCGCCGAAGCCGAACTCGACGAACGGCGCGCCCGGTTGCAGGGGCGGCAGCACGAGCCCGGTGTGCATCGCTTCGCGCAGCAACCACACGGTCGTCGGGTCGGCGACGTCGGACGGCGGCGTGATCGTCGAGGTGCAGCCGACGCCGGCATAGGCGATGGCGCCGATGGCGACGACGGCGACGATCCGCCGCCCCGCGCGCAGCCGCTTCGCCGAGTGCGAGGTCATGCGCGCTTCCAGCAGCCGAGCACGCGACGGCGGGCCGCGGGCTCCGGCAACGCGTAGGGGAACGTCCCGACGAGCCGGAACGCGCCGAGCCGCGGTTCGACCGGCGCATCTTCGTCGAGCCACAGCACGAGATGTCCGCCCGGTCGCGTCAGCGGCTCCGCGAGCAGCGCGACTTCCTCCGGCTTGCCGACGGCGCGCGCGACGACGACGTCGAACGCGTGGCGCAGTTCGCGCCGGAGGCTTGGCGCCTGGGCCGCGTCGACGTGCAGGGTCTCGACGCCGTCGAGCCGGCTGCTGACGAGGCAGCTGCCGATCGCGCGCACCTTCTTGCCGGTGCGGTCCATCAGCACCACCGAAGCGCCCGGATGCATGGCGGCGATCGCGACGCCGGGGAAGCCGTTGCCCGAGCCGAGGTCGAGCACGTGTCGTGGGCGCAGCCCGGTGCGCGCGAACGCCAGGCCGTCGAGCGCGTGCAGAACGACTGCCTGTTCGCGGTCGCGCACGGCGGTCAGGTTGATCTGCTCGTTGAGCACGAGCATCGCGTCGAGATACGCGAGCAGGAGTTCGGCGCGGCCGGCCGGCAGTTCGGCGCCGAGCGCCTCGCCGGCGGTGCGCAGGGTCGTGGCGTCGGTGGGCACGGCGGGATCTTGGCGTCGTCGGCGGGCGAAGCAACCGTCACGGCGACGGAGCGGTCAGCGCCGCCAGCAGCGCGTCGGCGCCGGCGGCCGCGGCGACGTGCGCGGCGCCCGGCAGCCGGCGCAGCCACGTGCTCTGGCGGCGGATCAGCTGGTGCGTGTTGCGGCGGATGCGGTTGCGCAACTCGGTCACGTCCTTGTAGCGGCCACGCAGGAAGTCGCGGCACTCGGCGTAGCCGATCGCAGCGCCAGCCGTCGCCGAGAAGCCGCCGCCGCGTTCGATCGCCTCGGTCTCGGCGACCAGTCCTGCGGCGAGCATCGCTTCGGTGCGCGCCTTCACGCGCTCGTGCAGTTCGTCGCGCGGGCGCTGCACGACGACGATGCGGCACGGCCGGGCCCAGCCCGCCTGCGCGAAGTGGTGCTGCTGTTCGCTGATGGGCCGGCCGCTCGTCGCCAGCACCTCGTGCGCGCGGACCAGCCGGCGCACGTCGCGCGGGTGGATGCGCGCGGCAGCTTCCGGATCCCGCACCGCGAGTTCGGCGTGCAGGCAGCCGGGCGTTCCCGCCTCGCGCGCGGCCAACCGTTGCCGCAGTTCGTCGTCGCGGGCCACGCCCTGCATCAGCCCCTTGAAGAACGCCATCAGGTAGAGCGGCGTGCCGCCGACGAACAGCGGCTGCCGCCCGCGCGCGCGCACGTCGGCGACCGCGGCGGCCGCGGCGTCGCACCAGCGCGCCGTGTCGAACGGTTCGTGCGGTTCGACCAGGTCGATCAGCCAGTGCGGCACCCGCGCCCGTTCCGCGGCGGTCGGCTTGGCGGTGCCGATGTCCATGCGCCGGTAGACCGCCATCGAGTCCATCGACAGGATCTCGCGACCGAGCCGTTCGGCGATCGCGAGCGCCAGCGCCGTCTTGCCGCTGGCCGTCGGGCCGGTCACCACCCACAGCGGTTCGTCGTCGGCGGTGCTCACGGCGGGCCGGGAAGTTAGCGGGCGGACCCTTTCTCGTCGCCGTCCGGAGGCGTAGCTTCCCCGCCCGCCAATGCTCGCGTTCGTCTCCGACATCCACAGCAACATCGAGGCGCTGACCGTCTGTTTGCGCGAGATCGAACGCCTCGGCTGCCGGCGGATCGTCTGCCTCGGTGACGTCATCGGCTACGGCCCCGAACCGCGCGCCGCGCTGGCGACGATCATGCAGCGGGCGGAGTTCTCGCTGCTCGGCAACCACGAGCACGGGGCGATGTTCTACGCCTCGGACTTCAACCCGCGCGCGCGCGCGGCGATCGACTGGACGCGCGACCAGCTCTCCCGCCGCGACTGCCCGCGCGAGGAGAACATGAAGTTCTGGAACTACCTCGACGGCATGAAGAAGGAGCACCGCGAGGGCCGCATGCTGTTCGTGCACGGTTCGCCACGCGACCCGGTGCGCGAATATCTGGTGCCGCGCGACGCAACCGACAAGCAGAAGATGGACGAGTGCTTCGCGAAGATGGGGGACGCCACCCTCTGCTTCGTCGGCCACAGCCACGTGCCAGGCGTCTATCTGCGCTCGGGCGGCTTCCTGCTGCCGGCCGACATCGGCATGGAGTGGAAGGTGAACGAGCCGGCGATGATCAACATCGGCTCGGTCGGCCAGCCGCGCGACGGCGATCCGCGGTCGTCGTTCGTCACCTACGACGGCGACGGCAGCGGCGGCACCGTGCGCTTCCACCGGGTCGAGTACGACGTCGCGGCGACCATGGCGAAGATCCGCGCGATCCCCGAACTGCCCGACTACCTCGCCGACCGCCTCGCGCAGGGTCGGTGACCGCACGGCGCGCGTCGGCGCGCGCCAAAGGCCGCATCCAGGAAGAACCATGCTGACGTGTTTGCGTTCTCTTTGCCTTCTGCTGTGCGCGGGCTCGCTCCTGGCGCAGGGTGACACCGACACCGGGTTCACGCGCATGTTCGGCGCGATCGGCGAGGTGGGCAGTTTCCGCGCGCGGTTCGCGCGCGACGGCGGCGGGATGGTCTTCCTGCAGGCGGCCGATCACTACAAGTCGCTTGCCGACGCGCGCAAGGCGGTCAAGCAGCCGGGCGACCTCCTGATCCTCGCGTCGAACGGCAGCGACCACGCTCTGCGGTTGTTCCACGTGCAGCCGACGACGGCATTCCCCGCGGACCCGTCGGTCGCGCGCTGGACCATCGAGGACCTGCCCGAGCAGGTGAAGTTCACGCTCGACGGCGGTGCGGGCCTCGTGCTCGAGAAGGTGCTGCGCCACGACGCCAAACAGCGCGGCTTCGTGCTCGAACTGGCGCTGCGCAACGTGTCGTCGACGGCCACCGGCTCGCTCGACTTCGTGCTCAGCGGACCGATGCTCGTGGCGCCGAGCGAGTCGTCGTTGTTCGGCACGCTCGCGGTCGCGCTCGCGGTGCCGACCGGCGGCGAGCCGCAGTCGGTGCCGCCGCATCCCGGCTCGGTGCACACGTTCACGGTCGACGGCCAGGCGCTGCAGTTCGCGGGCAGCACCAACCGGTTCTTCGGCGCGTTCCTGTGGCCGAAGGACACCGCCGCCGGGGCTGCGTTGAACGGCCTGCACGTCGACACGCTGCCGCTGCAGGACGACGAGTTCGGCACCAAGGCCGGCACCTCGACGCGGATGCGGTACGGCGTGCGGCTCCAGGTGCCGCCGGTCGGCCAGGAGACGCGGCTGTCGTACGGCCTCTACTTCGGCCCGAAGTCGTACCGCGTGTTCGACACGCTGCCGGAGCCGGCGCGGTTCGCGCCGATCCTCGACGTCGACCTGCGGTCGCCGTGCTGCGGGCTCGAAGTGCCGGGCGGCCGCATGATGGCGAAGCTGCTGCTGTCGCTGCTCGGCTGGTTCCACGACGTGGTCGGCAACTGGGGCCTCGCGATCGTGATGCTGACGATCCTCGTGCGCGGCCTGATGCTGCCGCTGAACTTCCGCATGCAGAAGTCGATGCGTGCCTACGGCGCGCGCATGGCGGTGCTGAAGCCGAAGATGGATGCGCTGAAGCAGAAGCACGCCGACGACCAGCGCGCCTACCAACAGGCGATGGTCGCGTTCCAACGCGAGCACAAGCTGATGCCGCCGATCGGCGGCTGCCTGCCGATCTTCCTGACGATGCCGATCTACCTCGGCCTCTTCACGGCGCTGCGCACGGCGTACGACGTGCGGCAGCAGCCGTTCATGCTCTGGATCCACGACCTCAGCCTGCCCGACATGGTGGCGGTGCTGCCGTTCTGGCCGCACGAGTTCAACCTGCTCCCGCTCGTCTGGATCGGGATGTTCGTCTGGTTGCAGACGCGCATGCCGTTGCCGACCGATCCGCAGCAGCGGCAGATGCAGCAGATGATGCGCTACATGCCGATCCTGTTCGGCGTGATGCTCTACCACTACGCGGCAGCACTGCTCGTCTACATGGTGACGTCGATGGCGTGGTCGTTCGTCGAGAACGCGTTGGTGAAGCGCGTGCTCGGCCCGATGGACCCGAACGTCGCCGGCATGGCGCCGCAGCCGATCTGACCGACTGCCGTCTACGCCGGCAGCACGAAGTCGATCTGCAGCGCGCCGTCCGGACGGCGGCGCGCGCTCGCCTGGCCACCGTGGGCGAGCACGACCGTCTGCGCGAGGAACAGGGCGAGCCCTGAGCCCTGCCCGCGCAACGCGCGGCTCGGGTAGTACGGTTCGAACGTGGTCGGCAACTGCCAGCCGGCGAGGGCGTCGCCGCTGGCGACGATGCGCAGGCGCTGGCCGTGCTCGATCGCTTCGAGGTGCAGTTCGGCCGTGGCCCCGCTGGCGCGCAGTTCGGTGGTGAAGCCTCCGATCGCGGCGATCGCCGGCGCGAGTTGTTCGGCGTCGCCGCGCACGACGTGCGTCGCGGCCGGGGCCTTGATCGTGGCGCCCGCCGGCAGCAGCGCGGCGAGATCGACCGGCTCGCGGCGCCGTGGGCCGCGGGCCGCGCGCGACAACGCGTGCAGACGCTCGATCGATCCCTCGACGCGCGCCACGCCGGAGAGGGCGGCGGCGACCATGTCGACGTGGTCCCGATCGGTCGGCGCGGTCAGCACGCTGCGCAGCAGCTGCAAGTGGCCGGCGACGTAGAGCAGCGGGTTGTTGATCTCGTCGGCGATGCCACGCACCAGGTCCAAGAACACGTCGGGCCGCGGCCGATCGCTGTGTTCGCGCGCCTGTTCGAGCATGGCGGCGAGTTGTCCCGGCGCTTCGGGATGCACGAGCACGCGCGCGTGCAGCCGGGCCGCCAGGGCGGCGTGGTCCAGCTCGTGCGCGGCATCCGTCGCCACGACCACGCCGGCCTCCGGCCATAGTTGGCGCCACAGCCGCAACGCGCCGACCTCCTGCTCGGCGTCGCCGCCGAACGCGACGACCAGGACGTCGGGCTGCCAGCGCACCAGCGCCTCGCCGCCGCCGAGCAGGGACGGCGCGGTCCGCACTTCCGGCCGCAGCGGCAACTCCCGCAGACGAGCGAGCAGGGCGTCGTCGAGCGGCCCGACGGCGGCGATGCGTACGGGGCGATCCATTGCGAATGCGAAAGCCTGGTGGGGGCCGGACCGACGACGGCAGCGAACGGCGTTGCGCAGGCTAGCCCGGCGATGCTCCGGTTGCATCGTAGGGTGGCGAGAAGTCGTTGTGGCGCCAGGGCATCGAGCCGTGGAGCGGCTCAGGCGCGCGACCCCGCACGGTCGATACCACCGTCGTGACGGCCGACCCGGAAGAGGCAGTTCCCGCGACGCGCAGCAACCCGCGGCCCGGCCTGCAGATCGTCGAGGGGCCGCGCCCTGGTCCCGAACCCGTTCCAGCGCCGCGGTTGTGCCGGGAGTGGAAGGGAGTGCTGCTGGCCGACGTGCTGCGTGGCGTCGCCACGTCGGCGCTGCCGGGCGAGGTTCGGCACGAGCCGACCGCCGTCGGCGTGCCCGCGGTGGTCCTGACCGGCCCCGGGCATCGACTGCGCCACGCCTCGCGGCGACGCGGCTTGTGGACCGCAGTCGTCCTGGCGGTGCTGTCGCTGGCGTCGACGGCGTGGTGGGCGGCATGACGCGGCGTACGGGGGCACTCTTCGCCGAGAAGGCTCGCGTCCGGTGCCGCGGCGACGCACTATTCGGCCGCGAACCGTGAGCGTGCCCTCCGATCCACGCGGCCTGGCCGGGCCCGCAGCAACGGCTGGTGCTCCGCCGCCGGGCCTCAGCGTCGTGGTGCCGATCTACAACGAGCGCGAGAACGTCGTGCCGCTGCACGAGGCGCTGACCGAGGCGCTGCGGCTGCTCGGTCGGTCCTACGAGATCGTCTTCGTCGACGACGGCAGCACCGACGGCACGCGCGACGCGATGCGAGCCCTGGCGGCCGTCGACCCGTGCCTGCGCCTCGTGCTGTTCCGCCGCAACTACGGCCAGACCGCGGCGATGGCGGCCGGGTTCCGCCACGCGCGTGGCCGCACGATCGTGTCGATGGACGGCGATCTGCAGAACGACCCCGCCGACATCGGCCGGCTCGTGCAGAAGCTCGACGAGGGCTACGACGTCGTCTGCGGTTGGCGGCGCTGGCGCCAGGACCGTGTCGCGACGCGCCTGCTGCCGAGCCGCATCGCCAACTTCCTGATCGCCCGCGTGACCGGCGCGCGCATCCACGACACCGGCTGTTCGTTGAAGGCCTACCGCAGCTGGGTCGTGCGCAGTCTCTACCTGTACTCGGACATGCACCGTTTCCTGGCGGCGCTGGGTGCGGGCATCGGCGCGCGGATCACCGAACTGCCGGTGCGCCACCACGCGCGCCGCGCCGGGCGGTCGAAGTACGGCCTCGGTCGCGTCTTCCGGGTGCTCGCGGATCTCGTCGGCATCAAGATGCTGATCCAGTTCGCGGCGCATCCGATCCGCTGGTTCTCGCTGCTGGCGTTGCCGCTGTTCCTGTTGGCGCCGGTGATGTTCCTGCTCGGCTTCGTGAAGGTCCGGCGCGACGGTACGTGGGACGTGTTCGGCGGCTCGGACATGGGTGCGGTCGCGGCAGCGTCGGTGGCGCTGTTGATCGCGATGAACGTGTTCCTGCTCGGGTTCCTCGCCGAACTGCAGGTCAAGGTCTCGAAGTTCTTCCGCCAGCGCATCTCGATCACGGCGCGGGAGGCGAGTCGATGACCGCGCCACTGGTCTCGGTCGTGGTCGCGATCGCGGGGCCCGAAGGGCATCCGCGCGACGTCGTCGACGCGTTCGGCAAGGCCCTCGTCAGCGGTGGCTACCGTTGCGAGTTCGTGGTGGTGCTCGACGGCCCGGCGGGTCGCTTCGAAGCCGAACTGCGCGAAGTCGCGACGCGCTGGTCGGTGCGCATCGTGCAGCTCGAGGGCGGCGGGCTCGGAGAGTCGATCGCATTGTCCGCCGGCGTCGCCAAGGCGACCGGCGACCTCGTCGTCAACGTGCCGCCGTACCTGCAGATCGAGCCCGACGACGTGCTCAAGGTCGTGAAGGCGCTCGAGGCGGGCGCGGACTGCGTCGCCACCTGGCGCGACTCGCGCATCGATCCGTGGCTGAACCAGCTGCAGTCGCGGTTCTTCAACCTGGTGCTGCGGTTCATCATGAACATGCCGTTCCACGACCTGAACTCCGGCACGCGCGGCTTCCGCCGCGTGGTGCTCGAGGAGGTCGCGGTCTACGGCGAGCTCTACCGTTTCCTGCCCGTCATGGCGCGGCGGCAGGGCTTCCGCGTGGTCGAGGTGCGCGTGCGGCACCGCGAGGAGAAGGGCCGCGCCGGCTTCTACGGGGTCGGCGTCTACCTGCGGCGGCTGCTCGACATCCTCGCGATCACGTTCCTGACGCGATTCACGCAGCGCCCGCTGCGCTTCTTCGGGTACCTCGGCTTCGCCGCGATCGCCCTCGGCGCGCCGATCGCCCTCTGGCACCTCTGGGAGCGGTTGACCGTCGAAGGCGCCTCGCTGGCCGACAAGCCGGCGTTCGTGATCGCGTCGATCCTCGCGGCGTTCGGCGTGCAGCTGATCGGCTTCGGCCTGATCGGCGAGATCATCATCTTCACGCAGGCGCCGAACCTCCGTGACTACAAGATCGAGGACCAGGTCGAGGGTGGGGCGGAGTTCCCACCCGGTCATGCGGAAGAACCGGTGCGGGATGCGCCGCCACCGGCGTCGGTTCCGGCGATGGTCGCCGCGACACCGAATGGCGTCGCGCCGACCGAGGCGACGTCCTCGGCGCTGCGCGTGCGCGAACTGCTGCCCGGCGAGGATTCGCGGTGGGACAGCTACGTCAGCCGGCACGCGCTGGGCACGTTCTTCCACCGCACCGGCTGGGGACGCGTCGTCGCCGAACGGTTCCGCCATCAGCCGCATCATCTCGTCGTCGAGGAAGGGCGGCGCTGGATCGGCGTGCTGCCGCTGTTCTTGGCCAAGAGCCCGTTCCTCGGCCGCAACCTGATCAGCGTGCCGTACGCCGTCTACGGCGGGTTGCTCGCCGACGACGAACGTGCGCAGCAAGCCCTGCTCGACCGCGCCGAGAGCCTGGGCCGCGAACTCGGCGTCGGCTACGTCGAACTGCGCCACCTCGAGGCGCGGCCCGGCGAACGCACCCGGTCGCCGCTCTACGTGACGTTCCGCTGCGATCTGCCCGAGGATCCGGCCGAAGTGATGGCGCGCATCCCGAAGAAGGCGCGCGCCGAAGTGCGCTGCGCCCGCGAAGTGGCGGCGCCGGCGACCGCCGAGCGGCGCGAGTCGTTCGGCATCAAGGTCACGCCCGACGGCTCGGTCGACGAACTGTTCGCGCTGTTCGCCGAGAACAAGCGGCGGCTCGGCTCGCCGTCGCTGCCCAAGGGCTGGTTCGCGGGCCTCGCCGAGGAGTTCGGGCGCGGGGCGGTGATCCACCGCGCCGTCGACCCGCGCGGGCGCACGCTCGCCGCGGTGATGTCGTTCTGCTTCAAGGACACTGTCTACGCCTACTACTCGGGCTCGCGCAACGACGTCAACGACACCGGCGTCAACAACTGGATCTACTGCGCGATCATGGAGTGGGCGGTCGAGCAGGGATACCGGCGCTTCGACTTCGGCCGCAGCCGCGCGGACTCCGGGCCGGCGAAGTTCAAGAAGAACATGGGCTTCACCGCCGAGCCGCTGCACTACGAGTATCTGCTGCTGGCGAAGGGCGCTTCGTTGCCCGACTTCCACCCGAGCAATCCGAAGCTGGCGCTGCCGCGGCGCATCTGGTCGCATCTGCCGATGTTCGTCTGCAACCAACTCGGCGCGCGGCTGTCGCGCTACATCCCGTGACCGGCAGGCCAGCACCCCCGCAGGCCGAACACACCAAGTGGTCGCCTGCGCTCGGCGGCTTCTACGCGAGTTGCGCCGGCGTCTCGATCGGCGCCGCAGTCGGCTTCGGCGGCTACAAGTTCTTCGACAGCACGCCGAGCTTGATCGCCGGGCTGTCCGTGTCGGCGGTGTCGTGCGTCACGTGCTTCTTCGCGCTGCGCGCAGCGCGCCGGCCGCCGTCAGCGAAGTAGCCAGTCGACCGCCGCCGCCAGATCGGCGGCTTCGTGGTCTGGAACGAGCCCCGCCGCGCGCAGCGCGTCGCGTTGGCCGTCGACCGGCTTGCCGCTGCGCACGAGCACGGTGCGCAACGGCAGTCCACGTGCCATCAGCAGATCGCGCGCGCTGTCGCCGATGATCACGCCGCCGGCGAAGTCGACGCCGAGCAGTTCGCGCGCCTGGTGCAGAAGCCCAGCTCCGGGCTTGCGGCACGCGCATTCGCCGCCGTAGCCGAGACCGCCGTCTGGATGGTGGGGGCAGTGCAGGTACGCCTCGGGCAGGCCGTCGAGCGCTTCGTGCAGGGCCGCGTGCACGGCCGCGAGATCACGCTGGTCGTAGAGCCCACGCGCGATGCCGCTCTGGTTGGTGACGACGACCAGCCGGTTGCCCGCAGCGCTGAGGCGCTCGAGCGCCTCGCGCACGCCGGGCAGCACGCGCAGTTGCTCGGGCCGCGCCACGAACCCGACCTCCGCGTTCAACGTGCCGTCGCGGTCGAGGAAGACCGTCGGCTTCACGGCCGGCCGGAACCGGTGGCGGCCGGCGGCGGCAGCAGGTCGAAGCCGAGCTTCGGCGCGTCCTCGCGCTCGAGCACGACCCACAGCTCGCCCGGGATCACCGCACTGCGCACGCCGAACGGCGCGATGAAGTCGCCGGTGGTCCAGAACAGCGGCAGCGGCGGCATCACCACTTCGAACGCGCCGTCGATCCACTTCGAGGTGTAGCCCTCGGTGTACTGGCAGGTTCGCCGGTGTGCTTGGCGGTAGCCTTTCTTCTCGAGCGAGATCACGTGGTCGCTGCCGAACAGGCCGCCGATCGGCAGGCTGGCTGGCGTGGTGCGGCCGGTGTCCTTGCCGTCGACCAGGATGCGCGCGCCCGGCGGCTCGCTGGTGACGAGGACCCGTTCGGCGCTCGAGAACCACGTGCAGCCGCCCGCGGCGAGGCAGAGCAGGAGGGACAGCGGCGAACGCAGCATCGGCGGGATGCTATCGGCTGCCGCCGGGGCCGGCGACCAGCCGGGCGGGCGCGGAATCGTGCAGGCGGAGGCTCGTCTTCCGAACGAAGTCCGGTAGCATCGTGCCTTCGGCAGTGCGGGTGGTCCCCCGCGCCAGCCGCGCCAGGTTCCGGTCAGTCCCTGCGAGGAAATCATGGTCCTTCGTCTTTGCGCATCCAGCACCCGGGCTGTGCCGGGTCGCCGTTCTCCGTCGTTCGCACCGTGCTTGTTGGCCGGTGCGCTGCTCGTTGCCGCGGCTGCCGCGCAGACGCCGGTCGCGCCGCCGCCGCCCGCTGGCCAGGAACCAGCGCCGCCCGTCGCCGCGCCGGCCTTCGGCCGAGTCGTCGCCGACCAGGCGCCGCTGCGTTGCTGGCCGAGTGCGGTGGCGCAGCCGCCGGTGTTCGAGGAGAGCCTGGCCAAGGACCAGGTGGTGGCGCTCGGCCGCAGCGAGAACGGCTTCCGCGCCGTGGTCCTGCCGCTCGGCCCGCTCGGCTTCGTCAGCAAGAAGTTCACCGAGTCCACCGCTGCGGGTGAGGTGAAGACCAAGGGCGACAAGGTGGCGTTCCGTTATCGGCCGCGCTCGAGCGAAGCGCCGGTGGCGCAGCTCGCGGCCAGCACCACGCTGCACGTCGTCGGCGAGCACGAGGATTGGTTCAAGGTGCGCGTGCCCGGCGTCGACGCGTGGGTCGCCGAGGCCGAGGTGGCCGCCGCCGATGCGGCCGACCCCGAGGTGCAGAAGGCCGTCGCCCTGCTGCAGCAGCAGCACCAGGCCGCCGTGCAGGCGCGGCTCGACGCGATCGCCGCCCAGAAGGCGCGCGAGGCGCAGGACCAGGCCGATCTCGCCGCCGTCCAGGTCGTGCAGGACGCGTTCACCGCCGAGACCAAGAAGACCCTCAACGAGCAGGACTACGCGCCGCTGACGGCGGCGCTCGATCGACTCACCGAGTCGTTGGCCGCCGAGTCGGCCGGTCGTCCGGCGATCGAAGCGCTGAAGAAGCGCATGGACACGCAGCGCTGGATCGTCGAGGCCTCGGTGCTGAAGGACAGCAAGCCGCCGGTCGGCGATGCGCCGCCGCCGGAGACGAAGGACCAGCTCGAGCGCTTCCGTTCGATCGGCTGGCTGCGCTACGAGCGCCGCCTTGCCGCGCCGGGCGTCTACTACCTCGAGAAGGGCGGGCAACGGCAGTACCTGCTGCAGTGCAGCAACAACCGCTACGACCTCGCCCTGTTCGTCGACTACGAAGTCGGCGTGAACGGCCCGCGCCGCCGCCCGGTGACCGAGAGCCTGAGCGTGATCGACGTCGAACGCCTCGAAGTGCTCGGCGCGCCGAGCAAGTGACGGGGATCGCCGCGCGCGGGGCGGCTTCGTAGTCGCCTTGCCGTCGGCGGCTTCGCTGCCGGGACTGTCGCTCGCCAGCCGCCGGCCCGCGACTGCCGAAAAGGGCGCTGCGTGTCCCGCAGTCTTCCATCGCGCGCCGCCTTCGGCGCGGCGCTCGCCTCGTGGTGCGCGATTGCGCTACTGCCGCTGCGGGCGCAGAACCCTGCCCCGGCCGGCGAAGGGCCGGGCGCTGGCGGGGCGCTGCTGGCGGCCGGCGATGCCCTGCTCACGGCGGAAGACCCGGTGTTGGCGTGGGACGCGTTCCGCGCGGCCATGCGAGATGGCGCACCGCCGGCACCGTGCCACCTTGGTCTCGGTCGCGCGCACCTGATGCTCGGCGAGAGCGCGTTCGCGCTCGCGCATGCCGAGGCAGCACTACGGGTCGTCACGGGCAGCCAGGACGGCATGGCGCTGTGCGTGCGGGCGCTGATCCGAGCCCGGCGGTTCGACGAAGCGGTCGCCCGCGCCGGCGTGTTCACCTCGCGCGTCGACGACCCTGGTGCGGTGCTGCTGGCGGCGCGCGCGTCGGCGCTGTTCCGCGTGCAACGCATCGACGACGCCGCGTCCAGCTACCGGCGGGTGGTCGAGCGCGATCCGCTGCACGCCGAGGCGCACCTGCGGTTGGGGTCGGGCCTGCTGCCACCGGGACCGGCACCGATCGACGCGGAACTCCAAGCCGCGGTCGCCGCCATGACGCGAGGCGATCGCGAGCGCGCGATCGAGCACCTGCGGCAGGTGCTCGCCGCCACATCGGGCCACGCCGTCGCGCACCGGCTGCTCGGGGAAGTGCTCTTCGCGCGGCAGGCGGCGTCGTGCATGGCGGCCGGCGATCCGACGTTCGCGGCGCTGGTCGCCGCGATGCCGCCGACCGACGTGCGCGGCTTGCCGGTCGCCCAGTTCGTGCCGGGCTACGAACGTCTCTCGGCCGCGCGCCGAGCCGTCGTCGATCGCACGGCGGCGATGTTCGGCCGGCACCTCGGCAAGCTGGTCGCGATCGGCGGCCGCCATGACCTGCTGCTGGAGCTCGAACGCACGACCGATGCCGAGGAGCGCGGCAACCTGCGTGGGCGGCGCACCTTCGACGGTCGGGTCTGGGACGACGTGCGCGGCGTCGGCGGCGTGCACGCGGCGACTGGCATCGAGGCGCTCGACGACGCGGCGATGTTCGGCTTCGACACGCTCGCGCACGAGGTCGCGCACCAGGTCCACTTCTACGCGTTGTCGCGGGTGCAGCGCGCCCGCATCCGTTCGCTCTGGCAGCAGGCGGTCGCGGCCGGGCGGTGCCTGGACTATTACGCGGCCACCAACGACGCCGAGTACTTCGGGCAGGGCGTCGAGGCGTTCGCGAGCCTCGCGAAACGGCCTGGCGGCGAGACCACCCATGGCCACACGCGGTGGGAGCTGTGGCGGGTCGACCGCGAACTGCACGACTTCATCGCCGAGGTCGTCGACTACGACCCGCTCGCGGCGGGCGAACGGCGCACCAAGGTGCTGGTGGCAGCAATCGCTGCTGCGCTGCGCGTCGGGCGCACCGCCGACGCCGTAGTCGCTGCCGGCATGCTGGCCCCGGGCGACGACCGTGAGCGCTGGTTGGCCGAGGCGATGCGCGCCGACGCTGCCGCTCGCTGCCACTGATCGTCCGGTTTCGTGCCACCGATCGGCCGTTCGAGGCACGAGTGCATCGGCATGAAGGACCTCGGCATCGACGTGGCGAACGGCGGCTCTTGGCGTGGACCCCGGGAACGCATCCTGCAGCTGGGGGAGCCGCGGCTCAGCGACGCCGAGTGCCTGGCCCTGCTGCTGCGCACCGGAGTCCGCGGCGAGCCGGTCGAAGTGCTGGCGCAACGCCTGCTGCGGTGCTTCGGCGGACTGCGGCGCCTGGCGGTCGCGAGCGTGCACGAACTCGCCGGGCAGCCGGGCGTCGGTCCGGTGCGCGCCGCGTCGCTCGGGGCCGCGTTCGGGCTGGCGCGCCGCATCTCCGAGGCCGCGTTCCGGCCGGGGACCGCGGTGCGCGACGGCCGCGACGTCGCCCGGCTGGTGCGCGACTCGACGCGCGAGTCGCGAGCCGAGTGCTTCTTCGCGGTGCTGCTCGACGGACGGCACCGGCTGCTGTCGCTGCAACTCGTGGCGCTCGGCAGCGTCGACGCGGTCGCCGTGCATCCGCGGGAGGTGTTCACGCGCGCGATCCGCGACAGCGCGGCGGCGGTCATCGTCGCCCACAACCACCCGAGCGGCGACCCGTCGCCGAGCACGGAGGACCGGCTCGTCACGGCGCGGTTGCGCGAGGTCGGCGAGTTGGTCGGCATCCCGCTGCTCGACCATCTGGTGGTCGGCGTCGAGCGTTACTACAGCTTCACCGACGAGGCCTTCTTCCCGATCGGGTGAGCCGTTCGGCATGATCCCGGAAACCGGCCGGAAATCCGTGCCCGGCCGGTTTCCAGGTTCTCGGACGACGACCGATGCCACGCCCGACCCGCGAGCAGTTCGAGCGCCTGGTGCACGAGCACCACGCCGCCGTGCACCGCGCCGCCCGGCGCCTGCTGGCCGACGACGCGGCCGCCGCCGATGTTGCGCAGGAGGTGTTCCTGCGCGTGCTCGGCGGCAAGGAACGGCTCGACGCGGCGCGCAGCGAACGCGCGACGTTGTGCTGGCTGGCCACGCGCCTCGCAGCCAACGCGGTGCGTTCGGCTCGGCGTCGCGCCGTCCACGAGGAGCACGCCATGCACGACCCTGCCGCCGTCGATCGTCTTCAGGCAGCGGACCCCCGCAGCGCCGGCGAACGCCGGGATCTGCAGCAGTGCGTGCGGCGCTGCGTCGAGGACCTGCCGCCGGAGCTGCGCGCGCCGTTGTTGCTGCGTTACCAGGACGACCTGACGCTGGCCGCGATCGGCACGGCCCTGCGCCTGCCGACCTCGACCGTGCACGACCGCGTCGAACACGCGCTGCATCGCGTGCGCAAGGCGATGGCGGAACGCGGCCATGCGGTGGCGCCCGCGGCGATGGGCGGGCTGTTCGCGCACGCCGACGCGACGCCGCCGCCCGCGGGGCTCGAGTCGCGCCTGCTCGCGCTCGGCGCCAACGCTCCCGCTCTCGCCGTCGGCGTCGCGCGCCGCATCGCCGGATGGGCGATCGCCACGGGTGCGGTCGTGGGCGTGACCTTGCTGGCGTGGCAGCCGTGGCGCGACGGGTCGGTGGCCGTTCCGCCGGTGGGAGTCGCTCGCAGCGTCGCGTCGGCCGAAGCGCCCCAGGATCCGCCGGCGTCGGTCGCTGGCCGCGAAGCGGTCGTGGTGCCGGCCGCGGCACCCACGGCGCGGGACCCGTCCCAGGATCCGGCGGACCCCGTCGCGACGCTCACCGGCACGGTGCACGACGCCGACGCGTGGCCGGTGGTGGGCGCCAAGGTGCGCGTGGTCGCCGCCGGCGGCTACAAGGCGTTCGAACTCGCCGAACCGGCGACCACCGACGCCCGCGGCGCGTTCGTGGTGACGGCGCGGGCGGGTTGGCTGCGCCCGAGCGCCGTCCGCGTGGTCGTCAGCGAACACGGACGCGACCTGCTGACCAGCGGCGAGCTCGCGTTCCCGCCGCCCGCCGATGCGCGCCCGTTGCAGCTCGTGCTGCCTCCGGCCGTCGGCACCGCGACCTCGCAGTACGAACACGTCGTCGAGGTGCGCGACGAAGCGGGCATGCCGCTCGACGGCGTCGACGTACACCTCTACGCAGGGGTCGAACCCGCTCCGCGCCTCGGCATGGCGCAGCCGGAAGCGAGCGCTAGCAGTGGCGCCGATGGGCGCGCGCTGCTGCGTGGGCGCGGCATCGGTTCGAAGTGGTTGTTCGTCGACGGCAGGAACAGGCAGCGCACCTCGGAGCATCGGCGCATGCGCGTCGACAGCGGCATTCCCGGCGTGACGGCGGTCGTGCTCGCACCGGGTGCCGAACTGCGCGTCGTCGTGACGACCGTGTCCGGGCGTGCCCTCGAATGGGGCGCGCCGTGGCTCGAGGACGAGCGGACCGGGCTCGTGTTCGCGGGCGCCGCCGAACCCGATGGCAGCCACCGTTTCCGCGGGCTCGGGCCCGGCCCGTTCACGGTGCACGCGCGTGGCGATGGCGCCACGTCGCCGGCCGCGCGTTCGGGCGTCGTCCCCGGCGAACAACCCGTGGCGCTGCGGCTGAAGGAACACGACGACGAACGCGACATCGGCGACCACCTCGCCGAACTGCACGGCGAGCTCGTCGACGGCACGACCGGCGAGGTCGTCGCCTACGGGCCGTTCCAGGTCGAGGTCGAGCGGCTCGCGGCCGAGGGTTCGTCATGGCCGTTCGACGGCATCGCCCCTTCGTCGGTGGCGCAGCAGAAGGAGATGCCGGATGGCTCCTGGACGCGCTTCCACGAGACCGGCCTCGCCGCCGGGCGCTGGCTCGTCACGGCGCAGGTTCCCGGCTACGCACGCGCCGGGCTAGCGGTCGAACTGCGAGCCCACCAGATCCGGGCGGGCCTGCGCGTCGTGCTGCAGCGGCCGGCGGCGGTGCGCGGCGTCGTGCGCGGGAAGAACGGCGATCCGCTCGCGGGTGCCTTCGTGTTCGTGGTCGGCATCGGGCCGCTGCCGGATGCCCTGCTCGCCGCGTGGCAGCAGTGGCATCCGCCCGCCGGCGAGCCGCGCGCCGGCGAGCCGCCCTGGCCGGCGCTGTCACGGCGCAGCGACGAACTCGGCCGCTACGCCTTCGACGACCTGCCGCCCGGAGTGGCGTTCCGCCTCGCCGCCTTCCATGCCGAGCACGGGCTCGTGGTCGCGCCGTTGCCGATCCTGCGGGCGGGCGACAACCACGAACCCGGCCCGCTGCACCTCAGCGGTCGCTGACCGCGCGCACCGTCGCCAGGATCCAGCTGCCGTCGACGCGACGCGAGGCGAGCGCGACCATCGCGCCGTCGGTCAGCACGGCGGTCTGCTGCAACCGCGTGGTGCTGGTGCTCGGCAGCTGCACGGTCACCGGGGTGTCGATGCCGATCGTGGTCTTGAACTCGGCGATCGGTCGCTCGAGTTCCTGCACGGTGAAGTCGCACGCCAGCCCGATCGCGCCCTCGGGCAGGAACGTCGCGACGACCTCGCTGCGCACGCCGTCCCAGACGATGTCGATGATCGGATCCGCGATCATCCTGTCGCCGACGCGCGTCACCGCGAAGTCCTTCACGTACGACGTCTGGTTGACGACCGACATCATCGCCGGCTGCAGGGGGAACACCGAGATGCCGGGCGCGTGCAACTGCTCGGCCGACGCCTTCTCGAGGCTTCGTTCGAGTTCGCCGGCAGCCGGCTTGCCGAGCACGGCTTCGTAGGCGACCTGGTTGCCGCGCGTGGCGGCGGTGAGCCGTTCCTGCACGTGCTTCCGGAAGAGCTCGTCGGGCACCGTCCACAGCACGATGGTGACGTCGATCGGTTGCTCACGCCGCTTCGTCGCGAGGTCGAACAGGCGTTCGGCGCTCGCCGCCTGGCGCGGCGAGCCGAGCAGGGCGAGCCAACGGGTGCCGAGCTGGGTCAGAGCGTCGTCGTTCCCGAGCGGCGGTTCGAGGAAGCGCGCGATCACGTCGGCGACGCCGAGCGTCGGCTTTTCGTCCACGGCCTCGCGGCGGAAGCCGGGCATCGGCACCGCATTCGCCGGCGTTGCGGGCTTGTCGCTCTGCAGTCGTTGCAGGTCGAACAACTGCACGATGCGGTCGCTGCCGTCGGGTAGCGGCAGGCGCTGTGCGCCTACGGCCGCAGTCAGGAGGAGCGGGACGCCGTATCGGAGGAGGGGGTTCATCGTGGCAGGGTGCGGACGCGTTTGCTGGTGAGATGGCTGGTGCCGTACGCGACCAGGACTTCGCGCTCGGCGACGCCGACGGCCAGATGCGCACGCTGGGGGGCGACGGTGAGTTCGGCCGCGAGCAGACGCCCGGCCGGTGCGGCGGGATCCGACGTGGTCCACGGCACGAAGACGGCGAGTGCTGCGGCGGCCAACGTCGCGGCGATGGGCAGGACGCGTCGGCGACCGCTGCGGGCACGGGACGGGGCTGCGGTGGCGAGCGCGCGCACGTCGGCGCACAGCCGCGCCGTGCGGTCGAGCCAGTCCGGATTCGCGTCGAGCCACGCTACCAGTTCGTCGTCGGCGAACGGGTCGCGGCGCGCGTCGAGGGCGGCGTGCAGCCGCGCGAGGAACGTCGGTTCGTCCGGGATCATGGTTGCTCCGTTTGCAGGCGCAGGCGCGCGCGGTGCAGCAAGGACTTCACGGTGCCGAGCGGCAGCGCGTGCGCCGCGGCGAGGTCGCGCAGCGAGCGTCCGTCGCGGTGGAAACCGATCAGCAGCGCCTGCGCCAGCGGATCGAGGCGGCGCAGCCGGTGCTGGAGTTCGTCGCGCAGTTCGACGGCGCACGGCGCGGTGGGTGCTGCGGCGACCTCAGGATCGACCGCGGCGGCGGGCGCCCGTTGGCGCCGGCGGTGGTGGTCGCAGAAGCAGCGGAACGCCGCCTGCAGCAGCCACGCCTCGCCGTTCCGGCTCGCGTCGAACGTCGCGCGGTGGCGCCACACCTTGGCCAGCGTCTCCTGCACCAGATCGTCGGCATCGCTGGCCTGGCCGCACAGGCGCAGCAGGAAGGCGCGCACGGCCGGCGTCATCCGCTGCAGCATCGCTGCGAATGCCTGGTCTTCGGTGGGGGGCAGCACGATGGCCGGCATGCGGTGCGTGCTCTACCACGCCTCCCCCCGGGCAGGTTGCACCGCGGTGGGCTTTTTCAGCGGCGGGCGGCGACGGGATCGCCGGTGGCGAAGAAGCGGCCGCCCTTCTCGTGGTGGATCGTGCGTGGGCCGTCGGCCGGAAACCGCCAGCCGCCCCCCGACCACAACGCGTCGTCGGCCCAGGCGGCGACGCACTCGAGTACGAACAGGTCGTGCGCGGCTTCGAGGGCCGGTTCGGGCAACCGCCGGCACTCGAGCCATGCCGCACAACCGCGGACCAGCGGTGCCTGCACGAGGCTCGCCGGTTCGGTGGCGATCGCCAGCGCCGCGAACTTGTCGCCGTCGCGGCCGCTGCGCGAGCCGACCGCGTAGGTGAGGTCGACCTGCGCCGTGGTCGGCGCGTGCAGCACGCACTCGCCGGAAGCGAGCAACAGCTCGCGCGTCCAGGTGTCGGCCGCGACCACCGCCGCGAACTTCGGCGGGTCGAAGTCGAGTGGCATCACCCACGCCGCGGCCATCACGTTCGCGCGGCCGCCGTGCGCCGTCGTCACCAGCGTCGTCGGACCGTGGTTCAGCAGACGGTAGGCGTGGGGGAGCGCGACGGGGATGCGCATCGGTGGCGTGCGCTCACTTCGGCGCGGTGAACATGCCCGCCGGCAGGTCCTCGTCGACGGCGATCTCCTGGCGCCGTTCGCTCAACGCGGCGTCGGGCTTGCCGTCGAAACTGGCGACCACGGTGCTCGGCACGAGCACGCCGCCGTGTGTCTGCAGGTCGTCGAAGCGCAGCTCGAGGGCGCCAAACCACAGGCTGCCGCCGCGCGCGCGGCAGCGGGCCGTGCGCACCCGACCGTCGGTGTCGAGGCCGAGCGTCGTCGTGTAGCCGTCGCACCAGATCGCGACCTCCTCGACGTCGATGCCGAGCACCGTGCGCTTGCCGGCGGGTTGCACGAACGCGCCGCCGTCCAGGGCGGCACGCAGCGCCAGCAGCGGTTCGCGTGCGAGGTCGCGACGCATCTCGCGCTCGGCAGACGGCGCCATCGGCCGCCCGGTGCCCTGGGTGGCGAAGAACGAGCCGCCGGGCGCCACGGCGCGGGCGTAGCGCCAGACCTTGTCGCCCTGCAGGAAGTCCTGGTCGACGCGCGAGCTGTCGGGGAACTGCACGCTGGTGCGCACCAGTTCGGTGGTGTTCCCGTTCGCGGTGCTGCGCTGGAACTTCAGGGTGCGCAAGGCCTGCAGCCGCTTGGCACCACCGTGGGCCTCGGCGGCGCGACGCACTAGCGCCTTGCCGGCCTCGACGGCGTCCGCACTCGGAGTCGGTGCTGGTTCGTCCTGCGGCAGGAACGCCTCGGGCTTCTTCTTGAAGCCGTCGCGGCACTGGTCGCTGGCGAACACGTAGATGCGTTCGGCGTGCACGTGGAAACGACCGGTGTCGCCCGCACCGCTCAACGGGCCCATGCGGGCGCACGCGCCGCCGAACTGGACCTCGTAGCGCTCGGGACTCGCGGCGAACGCGGCGCGGTTCTCGTCGGTCGCGAACCGGTAGCGGAAGCCGCCGTGGTCGGCCGTCAACTCGGGCTTGCCCTCGAGCTCCTTGCCGCCGACCAGCGCGACCGGATCGAAGCCGCGCAGGGCGGCATCCTGCGCGGGTGCACTCACGACGAGCATCGGTACGCAGGCAACGGCGAGAAGTCGGCAGCGGATGAGGGCCATGGCGAGGCGCGATTGCAGACACGGCGCGCGTGGGCGTCAACGCCGCCCTGGTGGAACTTCGTGCCTTCTCTGTGGGCTTGCGCTATCCAGTGGCGCGCGTGCCGTATCCGCCGCCACCGCCCGACAAGGCCCTGCTCGCGCCGGCGGATCGGGACCCGACGGCACTGCGCGCCCGCCACTGGCTGCTGCTGCTCGCGATCACCACGCTGGCGGCCGTCGTGCGCACCATTGGCCTTGGCGACTACGGGATGTGGGTCGACGAAGCGCACACCTGGCGCGACGCGACGATGCCGCTGCACGGCCCCGAGGGCTTCCTCGCCACCGACCGCGTGCTCTACTCGCTGTCGTTCTTCCTGCTGCGCGGCCTGTTGGCGCTGGGCTGGATCGGCGAGACCGCTGCGGATCTGCGGCTGCCGTTCGTGATCGCCGGCGTTCTGACCGTACCGCTGGTGGCGTTGTGCGGTCGTCGTCTCGTCGGCGCGTCGGCCGCGGTGTTCGCCGCCCTGCTGCTGGCCGTGCATCCGTGGCATGTGTTCTGGAGCCAGAACGCGCGCGGCTACGTGTTCGTCGTGTTGGCGGCCGTCGTCGTCGCCGACCGGGCGCTGGCCTACGCGCAGCGCGAACGGCTGCGCGACCTGCTCGGCACGTGGCTCGCGATCGCGATCGGGACGGTGAGCCACGCGACCGGCGGACTGCTGGCGGTTGGCTTCGTGGCGTTCCTGGTGTTGCGCCGCGTTCGCCTCGGCCGCCGTGGTCTTGTCTGGGGCTTGGTCGGCATCGTGCTGGTCGGCTTCGTGCTGCCGTGGGCCGTCGAGAACTGGTCGCCGTTCCAGGCCTTCCTGCGCAGCAAGGACCGCGCGTCGCTGCTGCACTTCGTGCAGACCACCGGGTTCTGGTTCCGGCCGTTGCTGCTGGTCCTCGCGGTGGTCGGCCTGTGGCTGTTGCGCAGCGTCGGCGGCCGCGAGCGCGCGGTGCTGCTGGGCAGCCTGTCGTTGCTGCCGCTCGCCGTGCTGTTCGCGCTCGGCGCCAAGGTCGTGCTGACCACCGCGCGCTACGCGATCTGCGCGCTGCCGATCGTGGTCTGGCTCGCGGCGTTCGCGGCAATGCAGTTCGGCGAAGCGATCGGCCGCGCGATGCGGGCGCGGTCGTGGGCGCGCACGCTGCGCGTCGGCGTGGTGCCAGCACTGCTCGTGATCGAACTCTGCGTGCAGCTCGTCGACTACCACGGCCCCCAACACGGCCAGCGCGCCCGCTGGCCGGAGGCGGCGGCCTTCCTGCAGCAGCAGGCCGGCGGTCGGCCGATCCATGTCGGCACCACGAACCACCCGTCGATGCTGTGGTACCTGCGGCCGGGCCAGTGGCGGTTCGTCGTGCCGCCGGAATACCAATCGAACCAGATCGTGCCGCTGATGGACTGGACGGTCGGCCAGGGCGTCGACCACTTCAAGCAGAGCGCCCACGAGCCCGGAGCCAAGAACCACGTCGCCTGGCATCGCCAGCAAGCGAAGGCGGACGGCGCGCTGCTCGCATTCGTGGTGACCGGGCCCGAACTCGAAGAACAGGAACAGCGGCTCGCGGACGAGACGAAGTACCCCGGCGTCGACGGCGCGATCCGTGCCGCGATCGAAGCCGAGTGCCGCCTGGCCCTGCACCTGCCGTGCTGGGTCGGGCCGAAGGACGAGAGCATCTCGATCTACGTGCTGCGCGAACCATGAAGACGATCCTGCTGCTGGCGTGCGTTTCTATCCCGATGTGGTTCGGAGCTTGCCGGTCGGCGCCGCCCAGGCCCGCGGCCGACTGCGATGTCTGCGTCTACGGCGCGACGGCGGCCGGCGTCGTCGCGGCGGTCGCCGCCGCGCAGCGCGGGTTGTCGGTCGTCCTGATCGACTGCGACGGACTCGTCGGCGGGCTGACCACGTCGGGTCTCGGCGCGACCGACGTCGGCAACAAGGACGCGATCGGCGGGCTGTCGCGGCAGTTCTATCGGCGACTGCGCGCGCACTACGACCGACCCGAGGCGTGGACCTGGCAGCCCAGGGCCGCGTTCAAGAGTCGCGGCCACGAGCCGGGCGGCGATGCGGCGTGGACGTTCGAGCCGAGCGTGGCGAGCGCGACGCTCGCGGCGATGCTGGCGGAGGTCGGCGTGGTCCCGGTCGCGGCGCGGCTCGACCGCTCGGCCGATGGGGTCGAGAAGGACGGCGCCCGGATCCGCGCGCTGCGCACGGAGGACGGCGGTGTCGTGCGGGCGCGGCTGTTCGTCGACTGCACGTACGAGGGCGACCTGTTCGCCGCCGCCGGCTGTGCGTTCACCGTCGGCCGCGAGTCCAACGCGCAGTACGGCGAGACGTTGAACGGCGTGCAGACCAAGAACGCCGTGCACCACCAGTTCACGGCGCGCGTCGATCCGTACGTGGTTCCGGGCGACCCGGCGAGCGGGCTGCTGCCCGGCGTGCACGTCGGCGGCCCAGGCGTCGAGGGGGCAGGCGATGGGCGCGTGCAGGCCTACTGCTTCCGGCTCTGCACGACCGACGTGCCCGAGAACCGCGTGCCGTGGACGAAGCCCGCGGGCTACGACGCGCGCGACTACGAGCTGCTGCTGCGCCACTTCGAGGCCGGCAGCACGTTGGCGCCCTGGCACCCGGTCGGCATGCCGAACGGCAAGACCGACACGAACAACAACGGCGCGTTCTCGACCGACTGGATCGGCGCCAGCGACGAGTGGCCGACCGCCGACTACGAGACGCGCGCGCGCCTCGCCGCCGCGCATCGCCGCTACCAGGAGGGCCTGCTGTGGACGCTGGCCAACGACCCACGCGTACCGACGAAGGTGCGGGCCGAGTTCCAGCGCTACGGGTTGGCGAAGGACGAGTTCGTGGCGACCGGCCACTGGCCGCCGTTGCTCTACGTGCGCGAAGGACGGCGGCTCGTCGGCGAACTGGTGGTCACCGAACACCACTGCATGGGACGCGAGGTCGTCGCCGACCCGGTTGGCATGGGCGCCTACGCGATGGACAGCCACAACACGCAGCGTTACGTCGCCGCCGACGGCAGCGTGAAGAACGAGGGCGACGTCCAGGTGCGGGTGCCGGCTCCGTACGGCATCTCGTACCGGGCGCTGCTGCCGCAGCGTGCGCACGCCGAGAACCTGCTGGTGCCGGTGAGCGTCAGCAGCACGCACATCGCGTTCGGCTCGATCCGGATGGAGCCGGTGTTCATGGTGCTCGCCGAGTCGGCGGTGATCGCCGGCGCCTTGGCGCTCGAGCGGGGCGTGGCGCTGCACGACGTGCCGTACGCGGAACTGCGCGAGCGGCTGCTCGCGGCGGGCCAGGTGCTGGCGTGGCCGGTCGCGAAGTAGGGCGTCTTGTCCGCGGGTGCTGCGGCGAGCATCATCGCTGCATGCGCATGTTCCGCACGGCCGCCGCCGCCGCGTTCCTCCCGTTGGTCGTCGCCTGCCAGGAAGCGGGCGATGCACCCGACAAGACGCCGAGTGACTTCGTGCGGTTCGTCAAGGTCGACGACGGCGGACACCTCGACACCGCGATCACCACCTACGAGAAGGATGGTGTGACGCTGGTGCTGTTCGGCGCCGTGCACATCGCCGACGCGGCCTGCTACGCGACGCTGAACGACCGCTTCACGACCTGCGACGTGCTGCTCTACGAACTGGTGGCGCCGCCCGACCATCGCCCGGACAAGCACCGCGAGGAGGAGGGCTTCAACCCGATCTCGCTGCTGCAGAAGGGCATGAAGAACTCGATGGAGCTGAGCTTCCAGCTCGACGAGATCGACTACCAGGCGCAGAACTTCGTGCACGCCGACATGACGCCGCAGGAGTTCCAGCAGAGCATGGCCGAGCGCGGCGAAAGCCTGTTGTCGACGATGTTCGACATGATGGTCGCCGGCATGCGCCAGCAGGCCGAACAGGCCGCCGCCGCGGCCGCCGAGCCGCCGCCACCGTTCGACCTCGTCAAGGCGTTCCGCAGCGGCGAGGGCCGGCACACCCTGCGCATGACGTTCGCCGCGCAGCTCGAGCAGGCGGAAGTGCTGATGGCCGGCGGCAAGGCGAGCACGCTGCTCGAGGGGCGTAACGAGAAGTGCCTCGAGGTGCTGCAGCGGGAACTGCGCGCGGGCCGCAAGCGCATCGGCATCTACTACGGCGCCGCGCACTTCCCGCACATGGAGCGGCGGATCGTCGAGGACCTCGGCTTCCGCAAGATCGCGCACGAGTGGATCGTCGCGTGGGACTGCAAGAAGCGTCCGGACGTCAAGTACGACCGCGAGCTGATCAAGCTGAGGCGGCGCGCGCGGGAAGAACTGACGGCGCTCGCTGCGGCTGCCGGCAAGTGGCGCACCGGCGGCATGACCTCGCGCGAGGTTCCGAGCGTCGCCGAACTCGCCGCCACGAAGGCGGACGATGGCACGGCGGTCTACGCCGGGCCGACGACGGACCCGTGGGGCAAGGACTACCTGCTGCGCAAGCGGCCGACGGGCAGCCGATGGGAAGCGGTCAGCGTCGGCCAGGACGGCACGCTGGACACCGCCGATGACCTCGTCGTGGTCGAGCCGCGCCGCGGCGGCCTGCGCGATCGCTGAGCGAGCCGCTCACCACTGCGGCTGCTTGCCGAGTTCCTGCGGGCGGCCCTTGCCGTTCGCGACCTGCCAGGTGGTCCAGAACGCGAGCCGCGCCACCGCCTCCATGCCGACGTAGTCGAGGCGGTCGGCGGTGTCGGTGACCTGGTGGTAGTCGGGGTGCTCGCCGTCGCAGAAGAACACCACCGGCACGCCGTTCTTGGCGAAGTTGTAGTGGTCGCTGCGCTGGTAGTAGGTGTCGCCGCTCGTGAAGGTGATGCCGAAGTGCGAGGCCAGGCCGACGGCGTCGCGCACGATGGTCGAGTACTTCTCGTGCTGGTGGCTCGGCGTGATCTGCATCGCGAACTTGCCGCCGTCGGCCTTGCCGGCGCGGCCGATCATGTCGATGTTGACGTTGGCGACGATCTTGTCGAGCGGCCAGGTCGGGTGCGCGGCGTACCAGTCGCTGCCCCAGAGGCCGAGTTCTTCGCCGCTGACCGACAGGAACACGATCGATCGCTCGGGCCGCGGCCCGCCGGTCGCGAACGCTTCGGCGAGTTCGAGCAGCCCCGCGGTGCCGCTGGCGTTGTCGTCGGCGCCGTTGAACACGTCGCCGTCGAGGCGGCGGCCGACGTGGTCGTGGTGGGCCGAGATCACGACCGCTTCGCTCTTCTTGGTCGTGCCCTCGAGCACCGCGACGACGTTGGTCCCGACGGCCTTGTCGTCCTCCTTGACGACGATGTTCAGCTTGCCGGTGGCCTTGTCGTTCTTCGGTTGGCCGACCGCAGCGCCGTTGTCGTCGAGTTCGAGCCCGACGTGCGCGAGCAGGAGCCGGCTCTGCGCGCCCGACACCACGAACAGCGGCACGGCGACGCTGGCGCCGCGGCCGCCGCCGCCGCCGTTGCCGTAGCGCAGGCGCGCGTGGTCGGGCAGCAGGGCCCGGTAGTTGAGCGTGTTGCCGAGCGCGCTGTCGTCGCTGAGCAGGCAGACGATGCCGGCCGTGGCGCCCTGCTTGGCGAGCTGCTCGGCGATGTCGAGGTAGCGCTGCACCGCCTGCAAGTCGCCGCCCGCACCGCCCGGGCGGCCCGCGCCGTGCAACACCACGAACGGCAGCTTGCCCGCGAGTCCGGTCGGCACCGATCCGGGGGCGCCGTTGCCGCAGAACACGAACTTGCCGCCGAGCGCAGCCTTGGTCTCGCCGGCCGCGAGCACGGCGAAGTCGGCGGTGATCTTCGTGGTGCCGAACGACAACGCGGTCGTGGCATCGAGCCAGGTGCGTTGCAGTGGGTACTCCTGCAGGTAGCCCTTCTTGTCGCCGAGCGGGCGCAGGCCGAGCTTCTTCCACGCGTCGGCGACGTACTTCGCCGTCGCCTGTTGGCCCTTGCTCGTCGTGTGGCGACCGGCGCGAGCGTCGTCGGCGAGCCAGTAGGCGTGCGTGCGCAGCCCGTCGCGGTCGATGCGGGCGAGGTGCGGCGGTGCGCCGTCGGGCACGGCCGCTGCCGGGCCGAGATCGGGCAGCGGCGGTGCTGCGCCGGGACCAGGCGCCTGCGCCGTGGCGGCGGCTGCCGCCACGAGTGCCAACGCGGCGAGGCACCAGCGGCCGTTCATGCTTCCTTCTCGGGGCCGTGCAGGGCGACCGCCTGGCCAGACTTGCGCAGCTTCATGTTCAGGAACTCGACGAGGATCGCGAAGCCCATCGCGAAGTAGATGTAGCCCTTCGGGATGTGCATGCCCCACGCCTCACCGACCAGCGTGAAGCCGATCAGCAGCAGGAAGCTCAGCGCCAGCATCTTCACCGTGGGGTGGCGTTCGACGAACGCGCAGATCGGGTTGACGAACGCGATCATCACGCCGACCGAGATCAGCACCGCGATCACCATCACGGCGATGTGCTGCGCCATGCCGACGGCGGTGATCACCGAGTCGAGCGAGAACACCAGGTCGAGCACGGCGATCTGCACCAGCACCGAGCCGAACGTGCGGGCGCCCTTGCCGAGCACCTCGTTCTCGCCTTCGAGCTTGTGGTGGATCTCGGTGACGCTCTTCCACATCAGGAACAGGCCGCCGGCCAGCAGGATCAGATCGCGCAGCGACAGCGGCTTGCCGAACGGCGTGATCAGCGGCTCGGTGACGCCCATCAGCCAGCTCAGCGAGAACAGCAGAGCGACGCGCATCGCCATCGCCATGCCGAGGCCGATCCGCCGAGCCCCGTGCTGCTGCTCCTTCGGCAGCCGGCCGGTCAGGATCGAGATGAAGACGAGGTTGTCGATGCCGAGGACGATCTCGAGGAACGTCAGCGTGCCGAGCGCGACCCAGGCGTCGGGCAGGTAGATCCAGTCCATGGGCGGCGGACGGTAGCCGCGCCCGGGACGGTCGGCGAGCTACTTGCCGGCGGGCGGCGGTTCGGGCGCGCAGGCTGCGAGTGCTGCCGCGACCGCGACCTTCAGCGCGTCGCCGAGGTTGCACTCGAGTTCGTGATCGCCTCCGGGGGCCAACTCGAAGGGGCACTTGGTGGGGATGTCCCCAGCGGCGGCGCTCCGCAGTGCGCTCACGATGGCCTCGCGTGTGGCGGGTGTGTCGGCGGCGATCTCCGCCGCGCGTGCGTGCACCCGGCGCGCGGCGGCGAGGCGAACGGTCGTGTTCTTGTGGGTGAGCAGCTCGGCCAGTCCGTCGATGGCCGTGCCGGGCGGCACGAGCAGTTCGCCGTAGATCTCGGCGCGCAGCGGGCTCAGGTCCTCGCCGCCCGAGTACGACGACATCATCGGCGCGTGCCAGTTGTCGGTCGCCAACGAGGCGATCGCGAAGCGCAGCGTCTCGCGTTCGGACTGGCTCCGGCGCGGCGCCAGTTCGACCAGCAGACGAATGACGGCGTCGGGGACTTTCGCCCGTTCGTTCCGCACGCGCGCGAGCAAGGCTGGCCAGGCAAGCTGGGCGTCGGCGCGCAGCGTTGCCGTGAAGGCGGGGGTCTGGGGATCGTCGCCGTCGCGCAGCGCCTTGGCCGCAGCCTCGACGGCGGCGACGACCGCGGCGTTCGGTGGCGGCGGTGGTGGGGCGGGCAACCGCACGCCGGCGGCGCGCAGGCGCGTCACGATCCCGGTGGCGAGCTTGCCGACGGGGCCGCCGCGGGCGATCAGCGCTTCGACGCGGTGCACGAACGGCGCTGCCGCGTCGCCGGTCATGCCGAGCACCTTGAGCGCTTCGGCGGCCAGCGCTTCGTCGGGCCGCTCGGCGATCTCGACCAGTTCGGGCACGCCGTCGGCGGCGTCCGGCCCGAAGCGGGCGAGGTGCCGCAGTGCGTCGAGTCGCGTCACCCGATGCGGATGCACGGCGGCGCGGGTTGCCCAGGCGATCGCGGTGCGTGGATCGTCCGGGGCCAGGTGGATCATCGCGTCGCTGGCGCGCAACGCGAAGCGGTCGGTGAGCGGCACCACGAAGCCGTTGTGTCGCAGCGCGTCGCTTCCCTCCGGCGGCGTGCGGTCACGCAGCCGCTCGCCCAGCCGCGCCAGGGCGTCGCGGTGACCGGCGGTGGCCAGGACCTCGGCCGCCACCTCGCGGGCGAACACCCGGTTCGCGGTGAGCAGCCGCAACGCGGTCTCGGCGTCGAGTTGTCTTTGGACTTCGCCGCGGGTCGCGTGCCGGTAGTGCGCGCCCATGCGCCCTGCCTGGTCGTCGTTGTCGTCGCCATGGCCGTGGAACGATCGGTGGAAGGCCTCGTGCCACGGGCGTCCGTCGCCGAACGGCGCCAGGCTCGCTTGGGCGTCGAGCATTCTGGTGCTGAGCGCGCGGTCGTCCGGCTCCAGGTCGTCGAGGCTGCTGGCCAGCGGTGCGGCCACCGGACCGAGCAGGTCGACGACCCGAAAGGCGGCGAGCAACTTGGTCCGCTCCTGGCCGTCCTTGGGGTCCACGGCCTCGAACCAGCGCTGCAGCGGCGCCACGGCGCGTTCGCCGAGCGCTACCAGCGCCACCTCGGCGGCTTCGCCGTGCTCGGGGTTGCCGAGCCGCCCGATCAGCAGTTCCGGGGTCTGGGCAGCCGCGGTGGCGGCGAGCACGGAGGCCAACAGGGTGTGGCGCATGGCCATCATTCTAGGGACGGGGGGCGTCGCCCTCGCCTTCCTCGGGGTCCGCCGAAGCCAGCAGCCGCTGCAGTCGGGCCGGGTCCGCGAGCACGGTGATCGTCTTGGTGTGCGCGGGCACCACGGCTCCCGCCGGCAGCCCCTTCGGCTTGCGCACGTGCTTCTTCGGTGTGTAGACGACGTCGATGCGAGGCTCGCCGCGCGCCTTGCTGAAGTGCACGGCGAGCGTCGCCGCGTCGAGCAGCGTCTCGAGGCTCGCCGTCTTCTGCTTCGGCAGGCGCACGATCACGTGCGAGCCGGCGCGGCCGCCGCCGACGTGCAGCCACAGGTCGTTGCCGTTGGCGAGGCGCATGGTCAGGCGGTCGTTCTGTTCGTTGTTGCGACCGACCCAGATCGGGTAGCCCTCGGCGGAGACGAAGCGGCGGACGTTTTCGCCGCGCGTGACGGCGTCGCGGGGCCGGCTCGGGCCCCGCTTCGTCTCGCCGGACGACGGGGACTCGGGCGGGAACGGCAGTGCGGCGAGCCGTTCGTGCAGGTCGGCGGCGTCGCCGGTGAGGGTCGCGAGCTGTGCGGCGATCGCTTCGGCATCGCTCATGGCCAACTCGGCGCCGGCGAGTTCGTGCTGCGCGCGCAGCAGGCGGCCTTCGTTGACGGCGCGGCTGTCGTCGAGGCGGCGCGCCTTCTCGTAGAGCGCCTGCGCCTGGACGACGACCGGCCGGGCCGGGTCGAGCTGGATCACGATCTGCTCGTCGGGGCGTTCGGGATGCGGCACCGTCATCGACGGCGCGCCGCGTCGCACGCCGTGCTGGTAGGCGAGCATCAGGTCGGCGGTTTCGCGCAGCCCGGCGGCGCGGCCGACGTCGGCGAGCTGCCCGGCGATGCCGTCGACCTTGGCGCGCGCTCGTACGACCGCGCGGCGCGCGCGCAGCGACAGCCGTTCGCTGCGTTCGTGCGCCGCTGCCAGCAGGTCCACGCGCGTGAAGTGCGCGTCGATCGCGGCGAGCACCGGCGGCGCGAACCGGCCCGTCGGCGCCGATGGCCTCGCTGTGCCGTCGCGCGGCGGCGGCGTGTAGCGGTCGCCTTCGGCGAGGCGGCGCGTGGCCGTCTGCACCGGCCGCGAGGTGTGCAGCACACGACCGTCGGCGTCGGTGAGCGCCACGAGCCCGCGCGTGCCGAACAGTTCGGCGACGAGGCGCTGTTCGCCGCTCGGCGTCGCGAAGCGCAGCACGGCGATGCGTTCGCCGGCGATCGGCTCGGCGCCGACGAAGCGCGCGCCCGCCAACGGCAGGTGCGGAGCGGGCCGCAGCGCGCCCTTCGGCCAGCGCCGCGTGGTCAGGCACAGGCGCGCGGTCGGGCCGGTGACGACGACGTGCACGAACTGCTTGCCAGCGCCGGAGCCAGCGCTGGGCGCCAGCACGAGTACCAGGTCGTCGTCGGCGGGGGTGCGAACGGCGCGAACGACGTCGACGACTTCAGCACCCGCGAGCGACTGCAGCTCGGCGCACGCCGCGGCGAGCTCGGCGGCCGACAGGCCGCGCAGCGGCTGGCCCGTCGTCGCCATGCGCGCGCTACTTCTTCCGTTCCTCGACCGGGTCGTAGCACCAGTCGAGCGTGCTGCGTTCGTAGGCGACGACGCCCTCGGGGAAGAACAGCCCGATCTCGCGCACCGCCGCTTCCGGACCGTCGCTGCCGTGCACGAGGTTGTAGCTGCGGCTCATGCTGAAGTCGCCGCGCAGCGTGCCCGGCAGAGCTTCGCGGGCGTTGGTCTTGCCCATCAGGTTGCGGCAGATCGTGATCGCTTCGAGGCCCTCGAGGACCATCGCCACGACCGGCGAGCTGGTCATGAACTTGACGAGGCCCGGGTAGAAGGGGCGGTCCTTGTGCGCCTCGTAGTGCTTGGCGGCGAGCTGCGGCGTGATCTGCATCAGCTTCATCGCGCGGATCACGAGGCCCTTCTGTTCGAAGCGGCTGAGGAGCTGGCCGACGAGTCCCCGTTGGACGGCGTCGGGCTTGAGCAGGATGAGGGTGCGTTCCATGGCAGTTCGGTCGGGTAAAAGGGCGAGCATGATAGCCAGCCAGCCGGCGCGCCGCGCAGCGATTTTCGTGGCCGGGTCCACGCTGGCGCTGCTCGGGCTCGCGGCGTGCGCCGCCGAACGCGAGACGACGCTGAGCCGGGCGGCGCGGGCGCGCGAAGCGGGGGAGCTCCGGGTGGAACGCGAGCGGCTCGAACGCGACGCCGCCGTGCTGCGCGCGACCCACACGCAGGCGGTGCAGGAGTTGGCGACCACGCAGCGCCGTGCGGTCGAAGCCGGTGCGCAGTTGCGGACGACGCTTGCGGCGTTGCAGTTCGAACTCGACCGGCTGCACACGGCCGAACAGGATCTGGCGGCGGCGCGGCAGCGCGCGGTGCAGATCGAAACGGAGTTGGCGCCGCTGCGCGCGCTCGAGGCGACGCTGCGCGAACAGGAAGCGCTGCGCGCCGCGGCGGCGGCGAAGTCGACGGCGCTGCAGGCGGAACTCGGCGCACTCGAACAGCAGGTCGCGGCGAGCGAGGGCGAGCTACGACCTCGCGTGTTCGCCCTCGCCGAGCGGCTCGCGGCGCTGAAGCAGCTCGGGGCGTCGCTGACGGCGGCGGAGGCGGCGATCGCCGAAGCGGTCAAGCTGGCGTCGCCGCCAGCACCGCCACCAGCGCCAGCGCCCCCGGCCGACGGCCCGAAGAAGTGACCGATGCCCGCGTCGGTCGCGGGTCTGGTCAGGGCACGCGCACCGTGGTCTCCACCGCGGTGGCCGGCAGCGGCCAGGGTGAGGGGAGGGACAGGTTCACGACGACCGCCTGGAAGTGCACCAGCGGCAGGGTCGCGATGGTCGGGAAGTCCCAGCGCACCGCGCCGGCCGCGGTCGTGAACTGCTTCGCATCCGCGATCAGCAGGCTCTGGAACTGGTTGCCGATGTCGAGGCTGACCATGTCCGGCACGACCGTCGGCAGCAGGTCCGTGCTGAGCGTCAGCACCGCCCAGGACTGGTCGGGATGGGGCCCGCGACTGACGATCGCGGCGAACGGATAGCCGGTTGGCACCGTGTCGGCGGCTTTGACGGCGAATTGCGTCGCCTGCGACAGGTGGGCGAGTTGCTGCACGCTGAATCCCGACGCCGAGAAGGCGCGCACGAGGTAGAAGCCGGGCAGCTTGCCTTGCGGCGGGTGGACCCGCAGCCGCGTCGACGATTCCCGCACGAACCACCCCTGGTGCCAGCTGCTCGGCGACTGGCTCGTGATGAGCGCGCCATCGAACTCGACGCCGGTGACCTGGTCGATGTAGAGGCCGTCGTAGACCAGCGGCGTGTCGGACACGTTCGGCACCGAGGCGACGACGGCACCCGTCAGCGCTGGAGTGCGCGCGAACGCCGGCAGGCCGTAACTCGGGAACAGGTCGTGGTCGGGCCACGTGGTGACCGCGTCGGCCTTATCGAGCAGCGTGACTGCGCTCGGCGCGGCTTCGGCGTTGGCCAGCATCACGACGCACAGGCCGTCGGTGGTGAAGAAGCAACGCGCACCGAATCCCTCGGCGCGGCCGTCGTGGTGGTACTGGTAGCGCCCGTTGCCGAGACTCCGCCACTGCCAGCTGCCGTCGGTCCAGTTCTTCGGGGCACCGCTGCCTACTTCCGAAAACGTGCTGCGTACCAGCGCCGCCGTTCGCGCGGCTGGCAGCAGGCTCGGGCTGTCGTTGCCGGTGCAGAATGCGCCGGAGACCACGCGGGCCAGCGTGACCGCGGAGCACACGGCACCGCCGGCCGAATCCCAGTAGTCCCGGGCGTACTGGCCGACCAGCAAGCGCTGGTCGTAGTGCACGGTACTCGGTTGCAGGTAGAGCGCTGAAGGGTGGTACGGCGCCTCGCCGGGCGCGAAGTCCTCAGGGCGCGCCTTCTGCTGCCACAACGCCGTCGTGTTTACCGGCGCGAACAGGCGATCGCGCAGGGCGGTCATGTAGGCCTGGCCCGTTGCCTGCTCGACGACCTGGCCCAGCGCGGTGTTGCCCGTGTTCGCGTAGTTCCACAGGTCGAGCGTCCCGAACGGCAACGAGCACGCGTAACTGACGATGTACCGCTCGTCGACCGGCATGACGACCAGGGGCGGATTGGCATGGGCCAGGGCGTCGAACGGACCGACATCGGGTGTGATGCCCGACGTGTGGCGCAGCAGCCGCAGCACCGTCGCGTTCTGGGCGCCGGATGCATACGGACTGATGCCGAGGTAGCTGGTGATGCTGGTGTTGAGACCGAAGCCGCCTTGGCCGCGCGAGATCAGGTCGTGGATGACGGTGCCGCACAGAGGCTTGCTGATGCTGCCGATGCGGAACGGCGTCGTCGGCTGCGTCACGAACTGCCCAGGCTCGGCCAGGGTGTAGCCGCGGGCGTAGATCAGGCGCCCGTTCCTGGCCACCGCGATCGACACGTTGCGCGCCCCGTGCGCCTGCATGTAGTCATCCGCGTAGTCGTCGAAGCCGTCCATCTCGGGCACGTCCAGACCAGTCAGCGTCAGCGGCCTGGTGTGGGGCGTCAGCCGTTGCTGGAAGATGCCGCCGAAGCGGGCGGCGCTGCCGTAGCCGCTGGCGGCGATGCAGGTGAGGATCAGGCCCTGGCCACTGAACGTCACCTTGTCGGCGTCGAACTGCGCCGAGGTGCGGCCGACGACCACCGACCAGTTGCCGACGCGATCGTCGCGCCAGACGTGCGTGTAGCGTTGGCTGTCGGACGTGGCGATCCAGGTCGGCCGGCCGTGGCCGAGCGCGTACTCACCGAACGCATGGTTGAACTGCGTGCTGTCGTCGTCGGCCTCGGCACCCCAGGCGGTTTCACTGTCGTCGGGTTCGAACACCGTCACGAAGTAGTCCGTTCCGTACCGGTTGTATGGGGCGCAACAGACGAGGCGCCGACCACTGGTCCGTTCCGACGCGATCTTGCCGTCGAAGAACGAGGCGGTCTGGTTCTGGTTGTGCACGGCGGCGACGCCGTCGTTGACCCACACTGCGGCGAACACAGCATCGTTGCCGACGCCGCTGGCGGCGACGAGCTTGGCGCGGTAGCCCTGGTTCGCCCAGGTCGTCGCCTGCGTCGCATACTGCGAGTGGCTCATGCCGTGCGCGGTCACCCAGAAGGGTGACGGACCCTGCTGCCAGACCGCCGAGTAGCGGGCGTTCGCAGCGCCACCGGACACCGCGAGCGAGATCGGGCGGTAGCCCTGCCCCGACAGCAGGCTGATCTGCAGCTGGTGCGTCGTCGCCGTGACGCCGTGGTAGCTGCTCATCTGGAAGCCGATCTGTGCCGGCAAGACCGTGGCGCCGGTCAGCAACACCAACAGGGCCAACAAGGAGCGCACGCCGGAGACGGTCGACTGGGTTGCCATGGGGGGGGGGCGTGGCTGCGCAACCGCACCTGCCACTCCCGGGGGAATCGGCAGGGCGAGGCCAGCGTGACCGCGAGCCTCGAGAATCGCCCGCGGTGCCCGGCGCCCGACCGGGGCCGCGCGCCAGCGGCCTGGCGGCGCCGCCAGGCGTCCTTGGGCGTCCGACGCGTCGGGTCCTGCCCGCAGGGCCGCCGCCGCGCGCAGATCGTGGGCGGCTGCCGCGACCGCTACGGCCACTCGTGGTGGAACATCTCGCCCGCCGGCCGGTCGACGCGTTCGAACGTGTGCGCGCCGAACAGGTCGCGCTGCGCCTGGGTCAGATTCTGCGGCAGCGAAGCGCGGCGGAAGCTGTCGAAGTAGCTGAGGCTGGCGCCCATCGCCAACGTCGGCACGCCGCGCTCGGCCGCCAGCGCAACGACCTTGCGCCAGTTCGCCTGGTGCTTCACGAGGAAGCCGCCGAGCTCCGGATCGAGCAGCAGGTTGCCGAGCTGCTTCTGCTTGCCGTACGCCTGCTGGATGCTGCGCAGGAACCGGGCCCGGATGATGCAGCCGCCCTTCCAGATGCGCGCGATCTCGCCGAGGTCGAGACCCCACTTCTTGTCGGCGTCGGCGGTCGCCAGCAGATCGAGCCCCTGCGCGTACGAGCAGATCTTGCTGCAGTAGAGGGCGTCGCGCACCGCCTCGAGCAGGGCCGGCATCGGCGCGCTGGCGGCCGGGCCCGGCAACTGCTTGCTGGCCGCGACGCGCTGGTCCTTCATCGCCGACAGGCAACGTGCTTCGACGGCGGCGTGCATCGTCGGCGCCGGGATGCCGTAGCGCAGCGCCATCTCGCTGGTCCACTTGCCGGTGCCCTTCTGCCCGGCGCGGTCGACGATCACGTCGACCATCGGCTTCTTCGTCGCCGGGTCGGTCGCGCGCAGGATGCGCGCGGTGATCTCGATCAGGAAGCTCTCGAGGAACGTCTTGTTCCAGGCGGCGAACGCGTCGGCCATCTGCGTCGCGTTCATGCCGAGCACGTGCTGCATCAGGTCGTAGCACTCGGCGATCAGCTGCATGTCGCCGTACTCGATGCCGTTGTGCACCATCTTCACGAAGTGGCCCGCGCTGCCGGTGCCGACGTGCGTGACGCACGGGCCGTCGTCGACCTGGGCGGCGATCTTCTTGAGGATCGGGGCGAGTTCGTCGTAGGCGCTGCGTTCGCCGCCCGGCATCAGGCTCGGGCCGTTGAGCGCGCCTTCCTCGCCGCCGGACACGCCCATGCCGACGAAGCGGAAGCCCTTGGCGGACAACTCGCGGCTGCGGCGTTCGGTGTCGTCGGGGTGGCTGTTGCCGGTGTCGACCAGCATGTCGCCGGGCTGCAGCACCGGCAGGAACGACGCGATCGTGTCGTCGACCGGCTGCCCGGCCTTGACCAGCAGGATCAGCTTGCGCGGCCGCACCAGCGACGCGGCGACCTCCTGCGGCGTCTTCGCTCCGACCATCTTCTGGCCGGCGCCGAGTCGCGCGAGCGTGGCGGCGGTCTTGTCGTGCGAGCGGTTGTAGACGGTGACCGGGAAGCCGTTGCGGGCGATGTTGAGGGCCAGGTTCTGGCCCATCGTGGCGAGACCGACGACGGCGATCTGGGACGTGGCGTTCATGCGGGACGGGCCCGCACTCTACTTGGCGCCCCGCCTTCCCCGACAGCTTTGTGCGGCGTGGCCGCCGCCGGCCGCATCACTTGCCGGTCGTGGGCGCAGGAACCGGCGGCGTGCGGTTGTCGAGCCACTGCGACCAGGCGCGCGGATCCTCGCCGGGATCCTGCTGCACCAGCCGTTGGATCGCGGCGCGGTAGGCGCGAACGATCGTGCGGATCTCGATCACGCCCGCGACCGTGACGTCGAGCACGGTGCCGCTCTGCAGCACGTCGACCTTCGGGTCGGCGATCATCGCCGCCTGCGCGACCTCGACGTCGAAGTCGCGGATGTAGGAGGTCTGCTGCAGGAACGCGATGTGTCCACGCACGCCTTCGCCGCCGCCACCGGCGAGTCCGGCACCCGCGTGCGGGCCGGCGAGCACCAGGTACTTCACTGCCTCGGCGTGGCCGAGTTCGGCGAAGGCCTCGGCGGTGCGCACGCGGACCTTGGCGTTCGGGTGCGACAGGCCCGACGCCATGTACTGCACGTCCTCGGCGTCGACCGTCGGCCGGCTGATCGCGGCGGCCGCCGTGCGCACCGCGGCGCTGCCGTCGAGAACCGTCGTGCGCAGCACGAAGCGGTCGTTGCCGGCGAGCTGGCGGCGCTGCAGCGCCTGCAGCGCGGCGATGCGTTGGCGGGGGTTGCCGTTGCGGCGTGCCTCGTTGCGCAGATCGGGATCGGCACCGCCTTCGCGCACCAGCAGCTCCTCGATCGCTGCCGCGCGGCCAGCACCCGTGCTCGCGTGCAGGCCGTCGAGCAGTTGGTGCACGCGCACCTTCGTCGTCGCCGTGCGGAAGCGCCGCGGCAGCACTTCGGGTTCGAGGCGAGCCAGGAACTCGGCGCAGCGTCGCTGCAGGCCCTGGTTCTGCGGTTCGCTGCCGAGGCGCTGCACGGCGCGATCGAGATGCCGCCACATCTCGGGCTCGAGCCACGCGGCGTGCGCTGCCGTCGCCAGCTGCAGTTGCGCGAAGGCGCTGTCGTCGGCGGCGCGCGCCATGCCGGCCAGACGCTGCCGCAGGGCGTCGTCCTCGATGCGCTCCGCGACGTCCTGTTCGGCGACCATGATCACGCCGTCGCGCGTGGTGATCTCGAGGCGGCCTTCCTTCTTCACCACCTTGCCGACCAGCACCCGACCGTCGTGCAGGCGCACCTCGTCGGCGCGAGCGGGGGCGGCGGACAGCAGGGCGCAGAGCAGCAGGGCGGTCGGGACGAGCGGCGATGGCGTGGCGATCATGGCGGTGGGTTTTCGGCGATCGGCGGGGCGAAGGGCGGGCCCGGCCTCGGTAGGATCCGCGCCGCAAGCATGAACCGTACCGCAATCGTCACGGTGCTGCTCGGCAGCGTCCTGTTCGACAGCCTGCCCGGCCAGGCGCCCGCCGGCGATGCCAAGGCGGCCAAAGCCGATTCGATCGGCGACCTTGTGGTCGCGATGCGGGCCGCCGAGGCGAAGTTGCGCAGCGTGACGATGACGATGTCGACGCGCGGCCGGCTGCCCGGCGGCGAGGAAGTGACGACGCGCGGCAGCCTGCGTGTCCTGCGGGGAGAACAGCCGGCCACGCACACTCGGTTCGAGTACTCGTTCGGCAGCGGCGTCCGCGGGCGTTCGGAGATGGTGCAGTCGGCGGCTGGGATCCTGCTTCTCGAGGACGATCCGGCGTTCGGCGAAGTGTTCGTGCAGATCGACAGCAAGACCGTGGCCGACCTGGAGTGGGCCGGCGAGGTGCTGCACCGCGACGATCTGCCTGGCATGGCGCCGCAGGGCTCTGGAACCGCGTCCGACCGTCGCGCCGCCTCCCCGCTCGGCAGCTCGGTGCTGGCGGCGATGCACCGGCAGTTCGAACTGGTCGAGGAAGCGCGGACGGATCGCGGCGGGCAAGCGGGGCGGTGGTTCCAGGGCAAGCGGCGGGCCGGCCTCGACGCGCAGGACTCCGAGCTGCCGCTGGCCGACCGGGTGACGCTGTTCGTCCGCACCGCCGACCTGGCGTTGCTCGAACTCGAGCAGTTCGTCGGCGATGCCGTGCTGCAGCGGCTGGTCGTCGACGAGCTCGTGGTCGATCCGCCGCTCGACGCCAAGACGTTCACGATCGACGCCGGCAAGCAACGGCCGCGACCGGTGCAGCAGGTGCCCGCGCTGTTCGAGTCGATCGAGCAGGCGATCCTGCGCGCCGAGGTCAAGAGCCCCGGCGGCGAGCTGCGGCCGAGCAAGCGCTGACGCGCCGCCCGCCGGTCAGCCGCGGTCTTCTTCGGCCGGCGGCGTCTCGAGCAGCTCGAGGCCCTTGTAGCGCGACTTCGCGTAGTCGATCTCGAAGTCGGAGTGGAACAGCGCGACGAAGCGTCCGGCTTCGTCCTTGACCACCATCGGCAGGATCTCGAGCAGCTCGTCGGTGACGTTGGCGATCCAGCGCGCTCGCGTCCACTGCTTGCGATCGAGGCGCAGTTCGACGCCGTACTCGTTCTCGAGCCGCCACTGGAACACCTCGAGCTGCAGTTCGCCGACGGCGCCGAGGATCGGCTCGCGCGCGCCGAAGCGCGGCCAGAACACCTGCACGACGCCTTCTTCGCCGAGCTGCTCGAGGCCCTTGCCGAAGCCCTTGGCCATCGACGGCTCGCGCGGCGCGACCTGGGCGAAGATCTCCGGCGGGAACCGCGGGAAGTTGCGGACCTCGAACGTCGGCCCGGAGCTCAGCACGTCGCCGACGCGGAACATGCCCGGGTTGATGAGGCCGATGACGTCGCCGGGGAACGCTTCCTCGATCGAGATGCGTTCCTGGCCGAAGAAGCGGTGCGGATGCGACAGCCGCACTTCGCGCGACAGGCGCAGGTGCTTGGCCGACATGCCGCGCACGAAGTGGCCGGACGTCACCCGCAGGAACGCGATGCGGTCGCGGTGCATCTTGTCCATGTTCGCGGCGACCTTGTAGACGAAGCCGCTGAAGAACGGCGCGTCGGGCGGCACCGCACCTTCGAGCGTCGGCAGCGGGCCGGGCGGCGGCGCGATCTCGAGGAAGCGCTGCAGGATGTTCTCGACGCCGAAGTTGACCAGCGCGCTGCAGAAGAACATCGGCGAGATCTTCTGGGCCTGGAACGCCTCCATCGTGAACGGCTGCACGCAGGTCTCGACCATCGCCAGGTCGTCGAGCAACTGGCGGTGCTGCTTGCTGCCGAGTTCCTCGGCGAGCGCGGGGTCGTCGGGGCCGGTGGTCTGCACCAGCGCCTTCGTCGCGTTGTGGGCGGTGCGCTCGAACAGGAACACCTGCTTGTCGCGCAGCGAGTAGACGCCGCGGAAACCGTCGCCGGAACCGATCGGCCAGGTCGCCGGCACGATCGTGATGCCGAGCACCTTCTCGACCTCGTCCATCAGGTCGAGCGGGGCACGCGCCGGGCGGTCCATCTTGTTGACGACGGTGACGATCGGGATGCCGCGGTCGCGGCAGACCTTGAACAGCTTGATCGTCTGCGGCTCGACGCCCTTGGCGCCGTCGATCAGCATCAGTGCCGCGTCGGCCGCGACCAGCGTGCGGAACGTGTCCTCGCTGAAGTCCTGGTGGCCCGGCGTGTCGAGCAGGTTGATGGTATGGCCCTGGTACTCGAACTGCAGGGCGCTGCTGGTGATCGAGATGCCGCGCTTCTTCTCGAGCTCCATCCAGTCCGAGGTCGCCGAGGCGCCGCCGCGACGCGCCTTCACCGAGCCGGCCTCGCGGATCGCGCCGCCGTAGAGCAGCAGCTTCTCGGTCAGCGTGGTCTTGCCGGCGTCGGGATGCGAGATGATCGCGAAGGTGCGTCGGCGTCGGATCTCGTGCGCGAGGTCGGCCATTCGGGGGCGAGGAGGATAGCGATCGCCGCACGGCGGTGCACGGCTCGTGCTGCGCGCGGTAGCGTGCGTGCGTGGCCCGATCCCCGCGCGACGACGCAGCACCCGTCCGCCTCGTCGTGGTCGGCTGGTGGTTCCACGACCGGGCGCCGGACCAATGGCCGTTGCCGCAACGGCTCGTCGGCGGCCTGCGCCGTCGCGAACGCGACGCGGTGCTGCGCCACCTGCGCGCAGGACGGCGCGTGGCGAGCTGGCTGCAGCCGTCGTACTGCCGCTTCGCGTGCGGCGAACGCTCGATGGGGCGGGCCGACGTCAGCGACGGCACGTTCGTGTGGCCGTCCGGGCTCGCGCACTACGTCGAACGGCACCACGTGCGGCTGCCGCCGTGGTTCGTCGCGCAGGCGCTCGAACGGCGAACGGTCGCGCCCGGCGTGATGCCGGTGGTCGGTGCTGGCAGTTACGACGTGCGGCCGTGGTTGCAGTGGGCGCGCAGCGAGCGGGCCTGCCTCGACTTCACCGGCTGGGCGCGGCCGACGCTACGCGATCACGAGCGCATCGCGTCGGTGTTGCCGCGCCGCACGCAAGGCCTGCCCGTGCTCTGGCGCGCGGCGACGCGCGAGGTCGTGCTGGTGCTGCGCGGCGGCTCGTTGGCGGTGCACTCGCTGCAGACCGGTGGGGGCGAGCCGCGCCGACTCGATGGCTGGCACGCGTGGCCGGGGATCGCGTCGCCGCGTCGCCGCGCCGCGAAGTCCTAGAGCTTGTCGGGGTCCTGACCGCGCAGCACCGAGTTGCCGTCGAACGTCTCGCGCAGGTTCGCGCGCGCCGGCTTGGCGAGCATCGCCTCGGTGAGCCGCCCGCTCTGCGCGAAGAACGCGATCGGGTTCTTCCAGACCAGCTGCTCGATCTTGCTGCGCGGCACGCCGGCCTGTTCGAGCTTGACCGCAGTGCGCGGCACCATCATCGGATCCGACACGCCCCAGTCGGCGGCGCTGTTCACGACCATGCGTTCGACGCCGTACTCGAGCACGATCGCGACCATGCGCGCAGGGTCCATCTTCGTGTTCGGGTAGATCGAGAACCCCGACCAGCAGCCGAGGTCGCGCGTGATCTTGATCGTCTCCTCGTTGCCGTGGTCGAGCAGCACGCGCTCCATCGGCAGGCCGCTCGCCTTGACGATCGCGATGCAGCGCTCGAAGCCCTTCTTCTTGTCGCGGTGCGGCGTGTGCACGAGCACCGGCAGCCCGAGCTGCTTCGCGAGCTCGATCTGCGCGGCCATGAACGTCTCCTCCTTCGGAGTCTGGTCGTCGAGTCCGATCTCGCCGATGCCGACGACGCCATCCTTGCTGCAGTAGCGCGGCAGCACCGACAGCACGTCCTTGTTGACGCGGTCGTCGTTCGCCTCGCGCGGGTTGAGCCCCATCGTGCAGAAGTGCCAGATGCCGAACTGCTGCGCGCGGTGCCGTTCCCAGCCGATCAGCGTGTCGAAGTAGTCGACGAACGACCCGAGTTGCGTGCGCGGCTGGCCCAGCCAGAACGCCGGTTCGAGCACGGCGCGCACTCCCGCGAGGCTCATGCGCTCGTAGTCGTCGGTGACGCGGCTGTACATGTGGATGTGCGGTTCGAAGATCAGCATCGGAGTCGTCGGTCGGTGCGTTGGGGCGGTCAGCGGCGGGCGGAGAGCTGCTGCAGCAGCGCGCGGATCGCGGGGCGACTCTCGCGCGGCAGGCGTTCGGCGGCGAGGGCGGCGAACTCGGTCCGGCCGGCGGCGAGCAGCCCCTCGGCGGCGGCGAGGCGCACGCCGTCGTCGCCGTGTTCGATGCCGCCGAGCAGTCGTGCCAGGCTGCCCGGGCACGGGGCGCGGCCGATCAGGCGCCAGGTGTCGCGCCAGACGGGTCGGCCGGCGGCTTCGCGTTCGGTCGCGAGATCCTGCAGCATGCGCGACAACTCGGCGTTCGCGGTGCGCTCGGCGTGGAACAACCGGGCGAGCGGGACGTCCAGGAACGCGACCTTGAGCAGCAGCCGATTCGCTGCAGCCTGATCGAAGCCGAAGCGTCCGGCGGTGCGCGCGAACAGGTCGCCGTCGCCGACGGCGGCCTCGAGATGCGAGACCACGTTGGTGCGCTGCACTTCGCCGAACAGTTGCACGGTCAGCGGGCCGACCGGCAGGAAGTGCAGACTGCGCAGCAGCATCACGCGTTCGTCGAGGTCGCCGTGCGACCACAGGTCGAGGCACTCGGCGTCGGTGGCGGCGGTCGCGCGCAGCACCACGGCAGCGGCGACGTCGCAGGTGCGGAAGCCCGCGAGGTCGACGTCGGCGCCGTCGATGTGCACGCGGGTGGTGCCGCAGCGCTCGCGGCCGACGCGACGCGGCAGGCTCGGGAACGCCACCGGCAGCGTGCGGCGGTCGGTGCCGACTTCTGCGATCGCTTGGTCGGCGATGGCAAGCGACGCCGGGTCGAGCAGGGAACGGAGGTCGGTCGTCGCCATCGCGGGCGAGGCAGGATACCGGCGCGCGGGGTCGCCGTCACCGCAGCGATGCGGCGCGCTTGCGAGCCGCGCAGCGCTCGCTAGCGTGCCGTGACTCCATGGACTTCCCCGCCTGGGACCCGGTGCTGCTCGACATCCCGGGCCTGCCGATCGACATCCGCTGGTACGGGATGATGTACGTGGTCGGCTTCGTGATCGCGCAGTTCCTGCTGGTGCGCCTCGCGCGCGCCGGGTTCCTGCCGATCAAGCCCGAGGCGGCCGCCGACGTCATCTTCTACTGCGTGTTCGGCGTGATGCTGGGGGGACGGCTCGGCTACGCGCTGTTCTACGACCCGGCACTGCGTCACCCGCTGCAGTTCCTTCAGGTCTGGAAGGGCGGGCTGGCCTTCCATGGCGGGCTGATGGGGGTCGCCGTCGCGTTGTGGCTGTTCTGCCGCAAGCACAAGATCGGGTGGGGGCGCCTCGCCGACTCGGTGTCGCTGGCGGTGACGCCGGGCATCTTCGCGGTGCGGTTCGCGAACTTCATCAACGGCGAGCTGTACGGCCGGCCGACCGACAAGGGCACGTTCGGCGCGATGCAGTTCCCGACCGACGAGGCCGCGATGGCGCAGCTCGGGCTGGGCCACTCCTGGACCATGCGCGACCGCGAACTCTGCATCCAGGTCGCGTTCCGCAGGCGCACGTTCGCCGAAGTGCGGCCCTGGCTCAGCGATGTCGACCAGTACGGGCGCCAGATCGACTGGGCCGCCGTCGAACCGCGCCTCGACTGGGCGAAGGTCAGCGCGGCGACGCGCGCCGACGGCACCCCGGTGGTGCCTTACCGCCATCCGTCGCAGATCTACGAGGGTGTCGGCGAAGGTCTGGTGCTCGGCCTCGTGCTGCTCGCGGCCTACCGCCTCACGCGCCTTTCGCCGTGGCGGCCCGGCACCTACGCGGTGGTCTTCCTGCTCGGCTACGCGACGATCCGCTGGTCGCTCGAGCTGGTGCGTCAGCCCGACGAGCAACTCGGCGCGGACGTCCTGCTCGGCATGACCATGGGGCAGACGCTGAGCGTCGGGCTGTTGGTGTTCGCCGGCGCGATCCTGCTGGCGCGGCGATGGCGCCGCCCGAACGGCGGTTGAGTGGCTGGAGCGATCGGGGCGCGTGACCGGAGGGCCGGGCGGGAATAATCTGTGCGGCCCGCCGGTCGAGACACTCGCCGCCGGCCCTGGCTGCCCTCGATGACCATTCCGCTGCGCCCGCCGTCCGTGCTCCTGCTCCTGCTGCTGGCCGGCGGGTGCGACAACATCGGGCGCGTGTTCGACCGCGACGTCGACCCCGGCGAGCCGCCGCCCACCGCCGTCACCTCGCCGATCCAGGTCGTGCCGATCGGCGGCGACGTGCGCAGCGGCCGTCCGAAGGTGCGCGCCGCCTACCCGCGCGACGGTGGCTGGCCGGCGGCGGTGCCGATCGTGGTCGAGTTCAGCGAGAGCGTCAACGAGCGCTCGATCCTGCCGACGACTGCGGCCGGCACCGACGGCAAGGTCATCCTGCGCGTGAAGGGGACCACCACGGCGTTGCCTTGCCAGTACGACTTCCTCGCCGAAGGCCGCCTGCTCGTGATGCGGCCGCTGAGTGCGCTCTCCAACGCGCAGACGCCGACCTACGAGGTGGTGCTGCTGCCCGATGCCCGCGACTGCGATGGCCTGCGGTTCTCGGTGCCCGACGCGGGAGAAGTGCTGACGTCGTTCCAGGTCAACCAGGACGCGTCGTTCACCGACGGCCGGATCCTCGCGTTGTGGCCGCGCGACAACCAGAAGGACCTCGCTCGCGAGAACGCGGTGGTGGTCGTGTTCGACCGGCCGGCGACCATCGGCACGATCGTCGCGGCGAACCTGCAGGTGCAACCCGAAGGCGGTGTGCCGCTGTCCGGCGCGTTGACGACGCCGTTGTCGACGGTCGGCGTCGCCGACGGGCGCGTCGCGACGTTTCGGCCGGGCATGCTGCTCGCCGGCGGCGTGCGCCACGAGCTCGTCGTCACCGCGGACATCAAGTTTGGTCAGGACGGCGAACTCGACTTCCGCGGCCGCACGCCGTTTGCGCGGTTCACGACGGTCGCGCCGCCGCCTCCGACCAAGGTCCAGCTCGGCAACGCGGCAGCCGGGTTCGCCGGCAAGATCAACCGCGGCAACATCGCGACGGCGATGCTGCGCGTCACCCTGCCGAGCGACGCGGTCGCCGGCGACGTCGTGCGCGCGCGCATCTACGGCGGCGACAAGAACTCGACCGCGGTGGGCGATCTCGCGTTCCTCGAACGCACGGCGACGACGACGCAGGCCGGCACGCACACCATCGACCTCGACTTCAGCGGTGCGCTCGGCACGATCGCCGAGCCGCGATTCGACGAAGGCAACCTTGCGTTCGCGGCGCAGATCCAGCGTGGCACGGCGACCAGCGGCTTCGTGCTCGAGGACGTCGCCGACGCGCCGCGCTTCGACGTCACGCCGCCGGTCGTGCAGCAGACCGGGCCGCCGGGTTCGGGCCAGGATCTGTGGACCGACCTCGAGTCGGTGACGTTCTTCGGCACGACCAGCGAACGGCTCGCGCGCGTGACCCTGACCGACGGCGTCAACGCGCCGAAGACGCTGATCGCGTCCGACGACAGCGGCCGCTTCCTGGCGGCGCCCTTGGCGCTGGGGCGACTGACGGCCAGTCGGCCGTACTCGCTCGAACTCGTCGACCGCGCTGGCAACCTCGGCGTGGCCCCGGCCACCGGCAACATCGTGCAGCGTGGCGTGGTGACCGGCGTGCTCGCCGGCACGCTGGTGGTCGAGGCCTATGACAGTGCGACGCTGCAGCCGATCGCCGGTGCGACGGTGCTGCTCGATCAGGGCGTGCCGCAGGTGCCCGCCGTCGGTCAGCGCCTCGGCACCACCGGGGCAGACGGCCGCGTGACGTTCGACGCGATCGTGGCGCCGTCACACACCATCACGATCGTGCGCGCGGGCTACGACCTGGTGACCCTGTACGAGACGGCGGCGGCGTTCGCCTCGTTGCCGCTGCGGCCGACGACGGGCGCGGAAGCGACGTTCCGTGGCACCGTCGCCTTCGCACCTGGCCCGGGCCTGACCGCGGTGGTCGGCTCGACGGCGCTGGCGTCGCGGTCGCCGCTCGGCGTGCGCACGACGAACGCCGCGCCGACCACGATTCCGCCGGTGGCGATCGTGCCCAACCGCCCGCAGGTGGTGACCGGCTTCGCCGGCGCTTTCGAACCGGTCGCCAACCCGGTGTTCGCTTCGCACGGCTCGCCGCTGCTCGGTTCGGACCTCACGACGCCGACTCCGCCGGGTGCTCCTCCCGCCGGTGGTGCGCAGTCCTCGTTGACGTTCACGATCGTGCCGAGCGTGAGCCAACTCAGCGCGCCGATCACCTACACCGAGGACTTCACCCTGGCTGCTGGCCTCGATCTGAACACGCTGGTCGGCGGGCGCCCGCGGGTGCGCATGACGGCATCGCTGAGCGGCTTCGAAGGCCAGGCGCTCCTGGGGATGGGCTTCACCACCGGGACGGCCGGCGTGTTCGGCGTGCAGTCGAGCTACAGCGTGCCGATCTTCGGGGCCTTCGCGGTGTTCGAACCGAACCTGTGGAGCGTCGCCGAGGCGGAGGATGGTGCAGGTCGCATCAGCCGACGGCGGCTGCTGGTTCTCGTCGGCACGCCGTTCAACCTGCCGAGCCAGGTCGCGTCGATCCCGACCATCACCGCGCCGGTCGGTGCCCCTGCCGCCGCCCCGGCGGTGACCTTCGAGGACGTGTTCGACGGTGCGGCGGCCAACACCCTGGCGTGCGCCGAGGTGACCGCGACCGATGGTGCTGGTCGTCGGTGGTTGTTGATGGCCTCCGATCGCGACGGGGTCGGCGCGACCGATGTCGTGCAGTTCCCCGACCTCGCGACGAACCAGGTCGCCGGCCTCGCGGCCGGGAGCTGGAACATGGTCGTCGAAGCGCGCGTGTGGCTGACGTTGACCGGTGGTGGCAGCGACGACTTCGTGATGACCGAGCGGGTGCGTCGCGAGACGTCGTACGCGCGCAGTGCGCCGGTCGTGTTCTCCGTGCCATGAGGGCAAGCGACTCCCGCCGATGAACGTCGGCATCGCGCTGTTGTCGGGCGGCCTCGATTCGGGCGTCGCGGCGGCGTTGTTCGCGGCAGGCGGCGGTCGGCTGCGGCTCGCGCTGTTCGCCGACTACGGCCAGCGCGCTCGCGCCCGCGAAGCTGCGGCCTCGCGTGCGCTGGCCGCGCGGTTGCAGGTCGAGTGGCGGAGCGTCGACCTGCCGTGGCTCGGTGCACTCGCGACGCGCAGCGGCTCGCGCCTGTTGCCCGGCACCGGGCCCGTGCCGCACGGCACGGTGGCCGTGCCCGGCGATCGTGGTTCTGCGCGCGCGGTGTGGGTGCCTGCGCGCAACGCCGTGCTCGTCGCCCTTGCAGCCGCGCACGCCGAGGCGCTGGAGGCCTCGTGCGTGGTTGCCGGCTTCAACCGCGAAGAGGCCGCGACGTTCCCCGACAACTCGCCCGCGTTCCTCGCCGCTGGCGACGCCTTCCTGGCGCACGGCACGCGCAGCGGCGTGCGCGTGGTGAGTCCGACGCTGCAGTTCGACAAGGACACGATCGTGCAGGCGGCGCGCGACCTCGGTTACGGCCCAGGCGACTTCTGGTCGTGCTACGAAGGCGACGAGCGGCCGTGCGGACGCTGCGAGTCGTGCCTGCGCAGCCGCTGGCAGCGTGGGCCGGTCACTGGATGACGTTCCAGCGGTTGCCGTCGGCGCCGATCGTGTTCGCCGCCAGCGTGCCGAGGATGCTCGTCGGCGAGACGCCGAGCAGTGCGGCGCCCGCGGACGGCACGGCGGTGGTGCCGCTGTAGTTCGCGGTCGTCGCGGTCAGGATGTCGCCGGTCTGGTTGACGAAGAACGACGCCCGGCCCGAAATCCCGCGCGCCTGCGGCCAGGCGAGGCAGCTCCACATCGTCTCGGCGCCGTCGGCGTCGATGGCCGCATCGTTGGCAGCGATCGCCGGCAGGCCGTCGCCGGCAGCGTCGGGCAGGTAGAGCGCGATCAGGTAGCCGCGGCCCTGCACGTGGCCGGCGGCGTCGGTGTTGCCGAGCGAGGCGGGCAGCAGCGGCGGCACCAGGAGCTGCGAACCCCCGCGTAGCCCGCGGTTGCCCGCCAGTTCGGCGAAGCCGAGCGCTTCGCCCTGGCCGTCGCGGTCGGTGTCGACCAGGACGCGCGTCCGGCACTGCGTCTGCGCCGTGCTGATCGTGCGTAGCGCAGCGACGATGACGCGTTCGTTGGCGACAGCACGGCTGCCGAGCAGGTTCGGCACGGCAATCGTCGCGATGATCGCCACGATGGCGACGACGATCATCAGTTCGATGAGGGTGAAGCCGGCTTGTCGCCTTCGGATCATCGTCGGGTTCGTTGGCACGCCAGGGCTATCGGCGGGCGGACGGTCCACCGCAGCTGCCGGGCGCGCCCGTCGCCCCTGGCACGGGCCGGACCGCGTCATCGCCCGGCTCAAGTTGCTTGCCCGGGCCGCGCCGGTGGCCACGATGGCGGAACGCCATGCGCACCTTCGCGATCGTCAACGTCACGCGCGACTCCTTCTCGGACGGCGGGCGCTACCTGGCGCCGTCGGCCGCGATCGCGCATGGCGAACGGCTGCTCGCCGCGGGCGCCGACGTGCTCGACCTCGGCGCCGAGTCGACGCACCCCGACGCCGAGGACGTGCCGGCCGCGGACGAACTGGCGCGGTTGGTCCCGGTGGTGCGCACGTTCGTCGCCCGCGGCGTGGCGGTCAGCGTCGACACCCGGAAGCCGGCGGTGATGGCCGGCGTGCTGCCGCTCGGCGTGCGCTGGCTCAACGACGTCACCGGCTTCCGTTCGCCGGCGGCGATGGAGGTCGTCGCCACAGCACCACGCGACGTCGGCTTCGTCGCGATGTTCGCGCGCAGCCCCGACGGTCGCGCCCGGGAGAACGGCGGCAACGCGACCGCCGCCGGCCTGCTCGAAGAGCTGCGTGCGTTCTGCCGCCAACGCGTCGCCGCGTTCGCGGCCGCCGGCATCGGCCGCGATCGCCTGGTGCTCGACCCCGGCATGGGCTTCTTCCTGGGCAGCGGCGCCGAAGCGAGCCTGGTCGTGCTGCGCGAGCTGCCGGCCCTGCAGCGCGAGTTCGGGCCGCTGCTGGTCTCGGTGTCCCGCAAGTCGTTCCTCGGTGCGATCACCGGCCTGCCGGTCGCCGAACGCTGGGCCCCGACCCTGGCCGCGGAGCTGTGGGCGGCACGCGCGGGCGTGTCGTGGATCCGCACCCACGACGTGCAGGCGCTGCGGGCGGCGTGGGCGACCGAGTGTGCGATCGCCGCGACCACCTGAGGCCGCGTTGGCGCGAAGTCGCGGTGCGATGAACCGTTCACGGTCGACGCCGTTCTGCCGCCGCTCCCGAATGCCCTCTACTCGCTCGTCGTTGCTCGCGGCCGCCGCCGCGGGCGCGTTCCTCCCCGGAGTCGTCACGGCGCAGGATCCCCCGGCCCCGCCCCAGCACCAAGGCGCCGCTTCGAACAAGGTCGTCGTCACCGCGTCGCGCACCGAACAGGACCCGTTCGACGCGCCGCGCGCGATCGACGTGGTTTCGCGCCAGGACCTCGAGCGCAACCAGTTCCGCTCGATGCCGCAGGCCTTGCGGCTGCTGCCGAGCACGATGATCCAGGAGACCGCCCCCGGCCAGGGTTCGCCGTTCATCCGCGGGTTCACGGGCTACGGCAACCTGGTGCTGATCGACGGCATCCGCCTCAACAACTCGACGTTCCGGTCGGGCCCCAACCAGTACTGGTCGACGATCGACCCGCTGAGCCTCGACCGCATCGAGGTGCTGCGTGGACCGGCCGGCGCGCTCTACGGCAGCGACGCCATCGGCGGCACCGTGCAGGTGTTCACGAAGAGCCCGGACCGCTATGCGGCCGACGGCGTGCGCCATGGCGGCGAACTGCTCGGCCGCTACGCCACTGCCGAGGACGGCGTGGCCGCGCGCGCCGAGATCCACGTCGGCGTGACGCGCGAAGGCGGTCTGCGCACGGGCGTGTTGCTCGGCGGCGACGCGCGTTCGTTTGGCGACATCGAAGGCGGCCACGCGACCGGTCGACAGCCGAACACCGCGCACGACGAGACCGCGTTCGACCTCAAGGTCGAGCACTGGCTCGCCGCCGACACCAAGCTCGTGTTCCTGCACCACGAGATGGCGCAGAACAACGTGCCGCGCACGCACGCGACGATCTTCGGCGAGCGCTGGAACGGCACGACGGTCGGCACCGACCTGCAGCGTGATCTCGACCAGCAGCGTCGGCTCACCTACCTGCAACTGCACCAGACCGGCATGAGCGGCGTCGCCGAGGCGGCGCGGTTCTCGCTGTCGTGGCAGCAGCACCACGAGGTCGAAGAACGCACGCCGGGCACAGGGGCCCAGCGGGCGCAGGCGTTCGACGTCGGCACGCTCGGCGCGTTCGCGCAGTTCGAGAGCGACCTCGGTCGGGCCGGGCATCTGACGTGGGGGGTCGATTGGTACCACGACACGGTGAACTCGTGGCTCCGCCGGGTCGGCACGCCGGCCGCCGGCGACGGCATCCAGGGGCCGGTCGGCGACGACGCCAACTACGACCTGCTGGGTGTGTTCGTGCAGGACGAACTCGAACTCGCCGACGGCGTGATGGCGCAAGGCGGCGTGCGCTACACCTGGGCGGAGGTCGAGGCCGACGAGGTGCGCGATCCGACGGGCAACCAGATCGCGATCGAGGATTCGTGGGACGAGTTGACGGCGAACCTGCACCTGCGGGTCCGCGTGGTGGACGGCGTGAACGTGTTCGGCGGGGCCAGCCAGGGCTTCCGTGCGCCGAGCCTCAGCGACCTGACGTCCTTCGACATCGCGCGCAGCGGCGAGCAGGAGGTGCCGACGCCCGGACTCGATGCGGAGCACTACCTCGGCTACGAGGTCGGCGCCAAGGTCCAGCAGAGCGGCGTGACGAGCCAGCTGGCATGGTTCCGCACCGAGATCGACGACCAGATCCAGCGCTTTCCGACCGGCGCCACCAATGGCACGGGCCAGCCGATCGTCACCAAGGAGAACGTCGGCGACGGCTACATCGAGGGTCTCGAGCTGCAGTACGCGCTCGACGTCTGCGAGCGCACGACGCTGTTCGGGGTCAACAGCTGGCAGTACGGCCGCGTCTCGAACTTCAACAACAACACGCTCGCCCGCGGCGAGGAGTTCGTCTCGCGCCTGATGCCGTTCACGACGGTCGTCGGCCTGCGGTGGGAAGATGCCCTCGCGCGATTCCACGCCTCGACCGAGGTCGTGCGCGCCGAGGACGCCGACAAGACCTCGGCTGGCGACAACCGCGACACCCAGCGCATACCTCCGGGCGGCACGCCGGGCTACACGGTCTGGAACCTGCGCTGCGGTTGGCAGATCGACGAGCGCACCACGTTCGAACTGGCCTGCGAGAACGTCACCGACGTCGACTACCGCGTGCACGGCTCGGGCAGCAACTCGCTCGGTCGCAACTTCGTCGTCGGCATGCGCGTCCTGTTCTAGCCGCCGTCTCCGGCGGGCCACGCCCGCCCAGGGGCAGCGTCCGGGCCCGGCTCAAGTTCGCCGGGGAGGATGTCGAAACATGCGCCAGCGCCCGCAGTCCGGGCGCGAACGAAGCGCATGGAATCGGTCCAAGAGATCAAGGATGCCCTGTCTGCGCGTTCGCGCACCGCGACCCTCGACGAGCTGCGCAGTGAAGGGCGCAAGCGAGTGCGGCTGGTTCGTGCCGAACACATCGCCGCGATGATCAGCGAAGCGGTGAACACCGCGATCGAGCACTCGGGGTTGGTCGGCCCCGATGAGGTCGAGCGCCTCGTCGCCAAGAGCCGTCAGGAGTTCCAGGCGATCCTGCAGCAGCGCGAGCAGGAGCAGAGGACCGCGCAGGAGACCGAACAGACGCTCGAGGACCGCGAGTCGGAGCTCGAGGCGCTGCGTGCGCAGTTCGGGGAACTGCAGCAGTCGCTGGCGCAGACGCAGCAGGCGCTCGCCGCCGCCAAGGCAGCACCCGCAGCACCGGCAGGCGCTCCGACGGAGCTGCTGATGTCGATGATGCAGGAGATGGCGACGATGAAGGCGAACATGATGCACCAGCAGCAGGCGCCGGCACCGGCCGCGCCCGCTGGAGCCGACCTCACCTCCGCCATCGAGAAGCTCACCGGCTCGCTCAACGACCGCATCGAGAAGCTCGGCAAGAAGATGGGCGTCAGCGCCGCGGTGGACAGCGACGCCCCGCTCGACCTCGGTGGCCTGTTCAAGGACACCGGCAAGGAGCTCGAGTCGAACATGCAGAACATCGAGGTCAAGCAGCAGTCGGGTGGCGGCATCGCCGCGAACCTGGCGCGCCTCAAGAAACTCAAGGGCGGCGGCTGAGCCGCGGCGCCCACACCACCTCATCGAACCCACGCGAGCTGACCAATCATGACGCAGAACAAGAACCAGCAGTCGACCGATCATGGCGCCGAAACGGCCGTTGCCCTGGGCAAGGGCCTCGACGTCGGCACCGCCAACCTCGCCGCCGCCGTGCAGAACGCCGACGGCGGCATCACGGTGACCGTGGAGCGCAACGCGTTCCTCGACATCCCGAGCGACGTCTACAGCAAGAACATGCTGACGAAGCTCAAGGTCCCGTACGTGGTGCACAACGGCAAGCTCGTCGTCATCGGCGAGGCCGCGTTCGAGCTGGCCAACGTGTTCGGCCGCGAGACGCGTCGGCCGATGTGTGACGGCCTGATCAGCCCCAACGAGCAGGACGCGCTGCCGATGATGAAGATGATCATCCAGAAGATCCTGGGTGAGCCGCGCGTGCAGGGCGAGAACTGCTACTTCTGCGTGCCTGCCCCCTCGCTCGACGTCGACAACAACGTCGTCTACCACCAGGGCCTGTTCGAGAGCCTGATCAACAAGCTCGGCTACAAGGCGCACGCGGTCAACGAGGCCCACGCCGTCGTGTTCGCGGAGCTCGCCGAGAACGACTTCACCGGCATCGGCCTGTCGTTCGGTGGTGGCATGGCGAACGCCTGCATCACCTACAAGTCGATCCCGTGCGTGTCGTTCTCGGTCGCGCGCGGCGGCGACTGGATCGACAAGAACGTCGCCAACGTGCTCGGCGTGCCGCGCAGCAAGGCGACGCACATCAAGGAGCGGGGCATCGACATCCGCGACCCGAAGAGCCGCGAGGAAGAGGCGGTCGCGATCTACTACCGCAGCCTGATCAGCTACGTGCTGCAGAACATCAAGGCGCGGTTCGAAGCCGGCCAGAACATGCCGAGCTTCCAGAACCCGATCGACATCGCCTGCGCCGGCGGCACGTCGATGGTCGGCGGCTTCATCGAGGTCTTCCGCGACGAGTTCGCGAAGATCGACTTCCCGATCCCGGTCGGCCGGATCTTCCGCAGCGAGGAAGCGCTGACCGCGGTCGCCAAGGGCTGCCTCGTCGCCGCCGCGATCGGCGAGAGCTGAGATCGTCGTCGCACGACGCGAACGAACGGGGCCGCGCGGCCCCGTTCGCGTTTGTGGGCGGCTCGTCCACCGTGCTGCGTCGCACGATCGTCGCACGCGACGTTCTCGGAGGGTTCGCGCCGCCACGCCGTCGGAGGGTTCGTGCCGGCGCCGTAGCGGCGTCGGACCTTGGCGGGACACCGGGGCGTTCCTTCCCTGCGTCGACCGAGAGTGCCGAACATCGCCGCTGCGCCGTGCCAGACCATGACCGCGACCGCTGACTCGTTGACCGGTGCCGACGTCGCCGCCGTCGTCGCGCGGCTCGGATCCCCGCTCGCCTGCACGCTCGCCGGGGACGAACTGCGCCTCGCCTACCGCGGTGCCGACGACAGCGTCGTCGACGACGCGATCGTGTTGGTCGACGGCGTGGTCGTGCGCGAGCGCGTCGTGCGCCGTTCGCCGCCGACCCTGCACGGCTACTGGCTCGGGCAGCCGATCGAACGGGTGCAGGGGTGCTTCGGCCCGCTGGTCGCCCTGCGCGCACACCCGGTGCTGCAGGAACTGCAGTTCGCGAACTGGCGCGTCGCCGTGCACGAGGGTCGCGTCGTGATGGCGACTCCCGGCGTGGTCACCGCGGCGTCGTGACGGCGAGCGGGTCGGGCGTCGTCGCGATCCGCAGCACGTCGGTGTTGCCCGCGTCGCCGACCGACGCGTTCCACCCGGCGGCCTTGTCGCCGTGACCTGCGCGTACGGTCGCGAATACCGGCTGGCCGTTGGCCTGGGCAGCGCGCGCGGCGGCGAGCAGGTCGTGGGCGCCAGCAGGAATGCGGAATGCGCGCGCCATCGGGCCGAAGCCGACCCACGTGTTGCCGTTGCCGTCCTGCTGCAACGAGGTGATCGGCGCATGCAGGAACTCGATCGGCGTCGTGTTCACGGCCGGCTGGCCTTGGCACGCGGTGGCGAGCAGCAGCGCGAGCAGGAGAGAGCGGTGCGTGGGGGCGTTCACAGCAGCGTGGTGACGAGGATCAGGTAGATCGCCGCACCGGTGAGGTCGGCGATCGCGGTAACCGCTGGCGTGCTGATCATCGCCGGATCGCCGCGCAGGCGCTTCACCACGATGGGGGTCAGCGCGCCGAGCAGCGCCGCCGAGACGACGTGGCCGATCATCGCGACGCCGATCACGAATCCGGCGTGCATCACGACGGTCAGTGGGTCGGGAGTCGCGGCGGTGCGGCTCACCAGCAGCGAGTTGGCGAACGCGATCGCGCCGAGCAGTGTTGCGATCAGCCCCGCGACGCGCAGTTCCTTCCACACGACGGTCGCGACCCGGGCCTTGCCGATGTCGCCGACGGTCAACGCACGGATCACCAGCGCGCTCGCCTGGGTGCCGACCATGCCGCCCGTCGCCATCACCATCGGCAGCAGCGCGAGCAGCAAGCCCTTGGTCAGGTGCTCCTCGAAGCCTTGGATCACGGTCGAGGTGACGACCCAGAACAGCGCCAGCACGCAGATCACCGGGGCGCGGCGGCGGACCTGCCGCAGCACCGGTTCTTCGAGGTAGTCGTAGTCGCCGATTTCGACGCCGTGGCCGGTGACGCCGGCCATCTTCTCGAAGTCCTCCTGCGCCTCTTCCTCGACGATGTCGACGGCGTCGTCGTGCGTGACGATGCCGACCAGACGCTTGTTGTCGTCGACGACCGGCAGCGCGATCAGGTCGTAGTCGCGGATGATGCGCGCGGCGGCTTCCTGGTCGGCGTCGGCCTGCACCGACACCAGGTCGGTCTTCATGATCTCGCCGACGGGCGTGTTCTCGTTGGCGAGGATCAGGTCGCGCAGCGACACGAAGCCGACCAGCACCCCGGCGCGGTCGACGACGTAGCTGTAGTAGATCGTCTCCTTGCTCGGCGCCTGGCGACGCAGCTCGGCGATCGCCCCGCGCGCGGTCAGCGCCGGATTGAGCACCGCGTAGTCGGTGGTGAGGAACGCGCCGACCTGGTCGTCGCGGAACGTGCCGCGGCGCAGCAGATCCTCGCGCGCCGCACTCGGCAGCATGCAGACGAGGTGGTCGCGCACGCGCGGCTCGAAGCGCTCGAGGAACTCGGCGCGGTCGTCGCTGAGCATCGACTGCAGCACCTTCTGCGCGCGTTCGCGCCCGGCGCCGGCGACGTAGTGTTCCTGGACGTCGGGCTCGAGGTAGCCGAACACGTCGCGCTCGATGTCCGGCGGCAGCAGGGACAGAACCTGCGCGATCTCCTCGACGGTCAGGGCGTTCAGCACGCTGGCCGCGTCGGTCGGGTGCATCTCCTGCAGCACCCCGACGAGGTCTTGATGGTGGCCCTCGGCGAGCAGCTCGCGGATCTCGGGGATCAGCAGATGGAAGCGCATGGCCGGGGCGGCGAACGACGGGTGCGGGGCAGCGGCGGCGCCGCGAGCCGGACCTTAGCCGCCGCTGCGGACGTTCGCATCGGCGTTCGGTGTGCGCGGGCGGAGCCGGGATCTCGACCTTGACCGGGTCGCGAGGGGTCGCTAGCGTGCCGCCTCGCTTCGCGGCCGGAAGGTCGCGAAACGCCCGGTCGGGGCGTGGCTCAGCTTGGTAGAGCGTTGCGTTCGGGACGCAAAGGTCGGAGGTTCAAATCCTCTCGCCCCGACCATCTTTCGCCGCGCAGCGGCGAAAGATCGCTCGGGGCGAGGGCCTTGGGTGTGTCGCCCTCCGCGGCTACGCCGCGAACGGCTCCAACGGCAAATCCTCTCGCCCCGGCCGTTTCTTTCCTCCGGCCCTGCAAGGGACTTCGGGCACTTCCCCGGCAACGGCGAATGCACCTTCTCCTATGGGCTGCCGTCCGATGGACAGCAGATCGAAGCGATGAGTGCCCTGAGCCTTCAGTTCCCGCGCTGCTCCACCACAAGGCGAAGGACCAGGATGCGGCCGCGGCGCCGACGGCAAGCGCCGGATGATCTACTGCGGCAAGCACGGATCGGCCGCGGCGCTGCGCCGCTACCGCGAAGTCCTGGCCCAGCTGCTCGCGCAGAAGAACGTCGAACCGAACCAGCGTGCTCGGTCGCTCGGTGCGTGACGCTGCCCTCGTCGATCTGGAAGAAGCTGCCGAGCGCGTAGTAGTCGCGCTGCGTGATCGGGTCGGACTTGTGGTCGTGGCAGCGCGCGCAGCCGACCGTCAGCCCGAGGAACGTGGTGCCGAAGGTGTCGACGCGGTCGGCGATGTACTCGTGCCGCCATTCCTCGTCGATCGAGCCGCCTTCGTTGGTCTGGCGGTGCAGCCGCCAGAACGCGGTCGCAGTGCGCGTCGACACGTTCGCGTCGGGCAGCAGGTCGCCGGCGAGCAGTTCCGAGACGAAGCGGTCCCACGGCAGGTCGCTGCGCAGCGCATGCAGCAACCAGTCGCGCCACGGCCAGGTCCGGCACTCGAAGTCGGCCTGGTAGCCGTAGGTGTCGGCGAAGCGCGCGAGGTCGAGCCAGTCGGTCGCGAGGTGCTCGGCGCAGGCTTCGGACCGCAGCAACTCGTCGACGACGCGGTCGTAGGCGGCGGCGCTCGGGTCGGCGACGAACCTCGTGGTCGCGGCCGGCGTCGGCGGCAGCCCGGTCAGCACCAGGTGCACGCGCCGCAGCAGCAGCGCCGGTTCGGCCGGCGGCGACGGCCGCATGCCGGCGGCTTCGAGCCCCGCGAGCACCCAGCGGTCGAGGTCGTCGCGGCACCAGCCCGCATCGTGCACCTCCGGCACGACGCGCTTCGGCGGCGTGAACGCCCAGTGTTCGCTACCCGGCTGCTGCGCACCGACGCCGAGCGCGGTCAGGAGGACGATCAGCAACGGGCGAAGTCCGACCCTCCGCAGCGCGGCCAGCGACGAGGTGAGCTGCGGCAATCGGGTGGGAGGCATGCGCGCAACCGGGAGCAATGGGAGGACCGGCGGTCGTCGGAAGCGGACTCGACCGCGCGCTACTCCGGCAGCGGCCGCACCGCGATCGCCTTGTACCAGACCTCCGACCCGGGATCGTGCGCTTGCAGGGCGAACGTGCCGCGATCGAGCCGTCGTCCCTCGAAGCCGCCGTCGCGCTTCACCCCTTCGGGCTCCGTGTAGTCGACGATCTGCTTGCCGTCGACCCACGTCGTGATGCGCTTGCCGACGACGCGGATCTGCACCAGGAACCACTGGTCGTCCTTGGCCGGCGGTTCCTTGACGTCGTCGATCGCGTAGAGCCCGGCGGTGCGGCGCCAGTCGCCCTGGCTGTTGTTGATCTGCACCTCGTAGCCCTTCTGCGGCCAGTCGTTCGACTGGAACGCGGTGTGGAAGTAGATCCCGGAGTTGGCGTTGGGCTTGGTGCGAACCAGCGCGCGCAGCTCGAAGTTCTTGAACGAGTGGTGGTAGACCGGGCCGTCGTAGAACAGGTGGCCGCGCTCGCCGTTGACGACGATGTGGCCCTTCTCGACGCGCACGCCCTCCGGGTTCTCGTTCATCTTCCAGCCGTCGAGCGATCGGCCGTCGAACAGGTCGACGAAGCCGCCGCCGTCGCCGAGTTCGCGCAGGCGCAGCTTGCGCCACGCGACCTGCCACTTCGGGTCCCCGTCGACCGAGTGCACCTGCAGGCCCAGGAAGCCGGCTGGCGAACGCGCGTCGACGACGTGCGCGATGGGCACGTCGTTGATCCAGGTGCGGAGGTCGCGGCCGAAGCAGATCACGCGATAGCGGTTCCACTCGCCCTTCTTGAAGGCGGCGCGTCTCCGCGGGTCGTCGCGGTCGGTGCTCAGCCAGCCGCGTCCTGCCTCGTCGTAGACGAATCCCGCCTCGCCGTTGGTCGCCACCTCGACCTGGTAGCCGTGCACGCGGCCGTTGTCGAAGCTCGGCATCGAGTGACTTCGGATCTGCACGCCGCTGTTGAGCTCGTCGTGCAGCAGCTTGACCTCGAACTCGAGTTCGAAGTCGCCGAAGAAGCGGTCACTGCAGAGGAACGAGTTCGGGCTGTCCTTCGTCGTCGTGCCGACGATCGCGCCGTCGACCACCGCGTAGGTCGCCGTGCCGTTCTTCTGCGACCAGCCGGTCAGCGTCTTGCCGTCGAACAGGTCGATCCAGCCATTGGCGGGCGGAGCTTGCGCGGCAAGGGTCGGCGCCAGGTGGCCGTGGGACAGGGACAGCGCCAACAGCGCGGTGGGGATCGCGTGGTTCATGGATGGGCCAGTGGGGAGGAAGCGCAGGCGGGATCATGCGCGGGGTCGCGGCAACTGCACTGCGCGTCGTTGCAAGTTCGCGCGATGGCAGCCATGCGATCGCCCGCCCGGGCCGCCGGGCACCGCGGCGATCTCCTGGCGCATGGCGGCCGACTTCCCGGTGGTGGAGCCCGAGGGGCCGCGGCATGGAATCGAACCCGACGCTCCCGATGGCGGATCCCAAACAGCCCTCCGCCCCCGCCGCGCGTGTCGAGCCGCCGGTCTCGCAGTCCTCTACCGCGCCGCGCTCGGCGCGAGTCGGCACTGGTTCAGCCTGCGTGTCGACGCCACGGGCGCGGTGGCGCAGGCTTGCTGGTGGTGAACCGCTCCGCCTGGAGTGGCCAGCAGCAGTGCTGCGATCGGTCCGTGCGGGCGGCGGAGGTGCTGCCGACTCGTCCGCGCTTCAGCGCCGCGTCGCGACGTCGAGCAGCAGCGTGTTGCTGACCGAGTCGCCGAACGTGGCGTGCGCGTCGAGCCGCCACACCACGCGCTTGTCGGCTGGATCGATCTCGACGAGCACCGGTTGGCCGGGGCCGGCGTGGCAGTTGCCGAGCACGTAGTGGCCGTTCGGCAGCACGTCGATCGTGGTGACCCACGCGAGCTTGATGCCGGGCAGGTCGTCCTGCGCGAGCCGCCAGGTGATCGTGCCGCGGGCGTCGACACGCAACAGCGAGTGGCCGTTGCCGGTCGCGATCAGCGTGTCGCCGTCGGGCAGCCGCACGGCGCCGAACACCTGGTTGCCGAACGCCTCGGGGCCGTGGCCCGGCCGAGCCTGCTGATCGAACAGCGGCACCGCGAACGACCACACGACGGCACCGCTCGCGTCGTACTCGCGCACGCAACCGTCGCCCTCGTGGCAGACGAGGTAGTGGCCGGAGTCGAGCTTGCGCACGAGGCGCGTGTCGCGGTGGGGATCGGGCCGGCTGACGGTCAGCGGCACGGTCGCGTGCACGGTGCCGGCGCGGTCGATCTCGAGGAGGCGCGCCGGACCGCTCTCGGCGATCAGGAAGCGGTCGCCCGCCAGCGGCTGCACGGCGTGCACCTCGACGCGGCGGCCGGCGTTGCCGTTCTGCGTCGCCGCGTCGTAGCTCCACACGACCTGCTTGGTCGCTGGGTCGATCTCGACGACCTCGTGCATGGCGCGCTGCGTGAGGAGGTTGCCGTTGGCCAGCTGGTGCAGGTCGTGGATGCCGCCCCACGGCATCTCCCAGGTGACGGTGCCGCGTTCGTCGAGCATGGCGAGGCGCCCGTTGCCCTGCAGCAGCACGCGGTGCTGCACCGTCGGTCCGGCGGCGAACAGGCGCTGCCGCAGTTCGCTGCGCGCGTGCAGCACGCCGGCGCGGCAGACCTGTTCGACGGTGCGGAACGCGCGCACGTCGTCGCCCGGATCGTCGGCGAGCACGAGCAGGTCGGCGATGCAGCCGGGCGCGAGCCGGCCGAGGTCGTGGCCGCGCCCGAGTGCGCGCGCCGCCGCGCTGGTCGCGGCGACGAGCACGTCGCCGGCCTTCATGCCGGCGGCCTGCATCGCCTCCATCTCGACGTAGACCGACGGCCCGTGCAGCGTCAGCGGGTTGCCCGCGTCGGTGCCCATGACCACCGGCACGCCGGCCGCGTGCAGCCGCACGAGGTTCTGCGCCGTGGTGGTGCGCTGCAGTGCCAGGTGTTTCGCCATCGCCTCGAGCAGGCGCGCCGGCGGCCGCGCCGCGTCGTCGACCTGGCTGGTGAGGCGCACGCGTTCGGCGATGCTCGGGTGCACGTCGGCGAGCTGTCGCATCACCTCGTCGCCGGGCTTCGCCGCGTGGAGCTGGGCGTAGCCGTCGTACACCGTAAGTGTCGGGCAGTAGGCGGTGCCCTGCGCCTTCGCCGCGGCGACGAAGTCGTCGTCGACGGCCGCGTCCTCGACGCTGTGCACGAGCAGTGCTGCACCCGCCGCGACGGCGACGCGCGCGGCGGCGAGTTCGGTCGCGTGCACGATCAGCGGCACGCCGAGGCGGCGGGCCTCGGCGCCGGCGGCCTGCACGATCGGTGTCAGCTGCGCGAGCGGACGATCCGGGTGCGGGATCAGCCAGATCTTGATGGCGCGGCTGCCGAAGGCGTGGTGCGAACGCACGAACGCGCGCGCTTCTTCGTCGCTGCGCGGGAACACGAACTGCTGCTGGTCCGGCAGCGTCAGCACCTGCGGGTCGTAGGTGGCGAGCAGCGGCCCGGCGGCGACCACGTGCGGCGCCCACGGCGAGTCTTCCGTCGCCGCTGCGAGCGTGCGCGTCCACGGATAGCCGCCGACGTCGAACACGGCGGTGACGCCGGCGAGCAGGAAGGCGAGGTGGAAACGCTCCGGGTGGGCCGCGTTGTCCGCCATGGTGCGGTCGTACGGGAAGCGCGCCCGTTCGTCGCGTGCGTCGGGCCGGCCGTCGGCCCAGCCGGTCTGGCTGTAGTGCACGTGCGTGTCGATCAGGCCGGGCGTGACGAACTTGCCGGCGCAATCGACGACGCGCGCGTCGGCCGGGATCGGGATGCTGCCACGCGCACCGACCGCGGTGATGCGGCCGTCCTGCACGACGACGACCCCGTCGGGGATCGCGGCGCTGCCGTCGCCGACGTGCACGGTGCCGCCGGCGAAGGCGAGCGACTGGCTCGCGAGGGGGGCCGCCATGGCGAGGAGGGCGGCGAACGGGAACGCGGCGGTCGACGGACGCATGCCCGCATGATGCGGCCGCCGCACCACGGTGGACAGCGCGCGCTGGTGACAGATCACCGGGTGCTGGCGCCGGCGTCGGGGTTGCGCTCGCGGGTGGTGCCGTGGCCGAGCGAGGGCGACGCCGAGATGGCATTGCGCGCAAGAGGCGAGTCCCTGGACGATGCAGGGAGCGCGAGACGCTCGGGCTGGAAGAAGCTCGCGGTCGACGCACCGCCGGACGACGACGTGCAGAGGCTCCTGCTGGCGCGGCGGCGCCTCGCATCGGCCGCGCAAGAGGAGAGAGGTGAGTTCCGTTCGGCGCTCGCTCGCGCCCTCTTCCGGCTCGGGCGCTTCGACGAGGCCTTGACCCAGCAGCGGGAGGCCATCGCCGAGACGCAGGTCGAAGCTCGGTCCCAGCTCCAGCAGGATCTCGACAGGCTCGAGTCCGATATCGCCGCCTGGCGCGACGAGAGCGGCCAACTGCGCCGCGCCGACTGGACGCAGCGCAGCGCCACGCTCACGCGCGAGATCGCCGAGCTCGAGCGGGACCCGGACGTGCGCCTCTGGCTCGCCAAGGGGCGCTGATCGCGGCGCCGTGGGGAGCCGGGACAGCCCCCGGCCGCCCTTCACGCCGTCGAGCCCGCTCCTTGCCCGCGACTCGCGCCGGCGAGTTCGCCCCCGACGTGCTGGCGCAAGGCTCTGCGCGCGGGCACTGCGATGACTGCGACCCCGACCGCGAGCGACTGGAGAAGCTGCGCCCGCACGGGAGATCCTGTGTGCTGCCCTTCGCGGCTGCGCCAGCGCTGACCGCCCATCTTCCCACGACGAGGATGCGCCAGCGATCGCAACCAGCCGCGCCACTGTCTCGGCGAACCGGGATCCAGTAGTCCTTCGGCATGATCCGCATCGCCTTCGTCAGCCCGCTGCTCCTCACTGCGGCTCTCGGAATGCTCCGCCCATCCGCACCGGTGGTGGGGCCAGGGACTTCTGCGGCCGTCGCGCCAGCGCCTCCGTTCCATCCGCACTTCCCGAAGACGGTCGAGTGCAAGGTCGCCAAGGACCTCACGCTGACCCTCCGCTACCAGACGGTCACGTTCGACCGGGCCGGCGCCGCGGCGATGGCGGCAGGTGCGGCGTGGCACCTGGCCGGCGCTGAGTTCGAAACCGACGGCGACCTCGTGGTCGGCGGCTGCAAGGTGGCGAAGGGACGCTACGCACTGAATGCGCGCAAGACGACGAGCGGCTGGGAGCTGGTGCTGCACTCGGGCAAGCGCTTCAGCACCAAGTTCGGTGACGACGCGCACATCCTCGCGACCACCCTCGACCCCAAGGCGCCGCTCTTCGAACACCTGTGCATCGACGTGCAGCCGTCCGGCGACAAGAAGAACACGACGCTGTACCTCGAGGTGCGTTTCGACCAGCTGCTGGCGCGCACGTTGATCGAACTGCCGCGGTGAGGGGCGCGATCGGCGGACGCGTGATGCCGACGAGGCACGATGATCGGGTGCCGTGACCGAGGTCTGGTCGTGGCGGGGGAGCGGTTGTCTGCTGGGCGCGCTGGCGCGACCGGCCCGGACAGGGGTTGTGCAGCCGATGGCGTGGGTGGGTTCCGCGTGGTCCGGGACCGCAGCGGGAATCGCCTATCCGCGGAAGCTGCACCGTCGGGCATGATGCGATGCAGCAACGAGCCGCCGGCGCGCGAAGCGAACATCGATGACGAACCAAGACGACCAACCCGGCTCGCCGCCCGCATCGCAGCAGCCCGTCGCCGCCAGGGCCAGGCCTGCGGACTCCGCGGCGGCGCCAGGCGGGACCCTGTCTCGCCTCGATGCCGGCCGCAACCAGGAACCCCGTCTGGCCACGGCTTCCCTGCGTGATCTCATCGTCGCCCTCCGCGATCGGGTGGCGACGACGACGGTGACACCCGCCGATGGGGATCTCGGCGACCAGCTCGGCCTCCTGTCCATCGAGCTCGAAGTGCAACTCGATGCATTCGCCAACCGGTTCTCCCGCCGGCGTGCCCATGAGGTGTTCCAGATGGCGCGACGCTTCGTCGATGCCGGGGAGCTGACCTTGCGCGATGCGACCGTGGTCGAGTTCGGTTGCGGCTCCGTCAACCCACTCGGCGCCCTGCTGGTCCACCTGCTCGCCGGAGCCCGCGAAGTGCACGGCTTCGACCTCGATCCGCCGCAGGACATCGCCGCCGTCGCGCGAGCCCTGGCTCGGCTGGCGACGTACATGCTGGCCAACCCAGCCTGGCTGGCACCAGACCTCGGGCTCACGCACGACGACGTCGTGCGTCAGCTCGTGGGCTTCGACCTGGTGCGGCTCTGGCACGGCGATCCAGGCGGCATCGATGCACGCCGCCTCCACCTGCATCGGGCGCCAGCGGAACACACGGGTCTCGCGAGCAGCTCGGTCGACTTCGCCTACAGCGTGTCGTTCCTCGAGCACGTCGCCGACCCCGATCTCGTCGTCGCAGAACTGGCGCGCATCACGCGAGCCTCGGGCTGCGGCGTGCACAGCATCGACGTCGCCGACCATGCCGCCTACGGCACGCCTCAGCTCCACCCGCTCGATTTCTTGCGCAGGCCGCTCGGACCAGCGTTGGTCAACGGCTCGAATCGACTGCGGCTGCAGCAGTTTGTTCCGGTGTTCGAACGCCACGGCTTCACGGTCACGGCCTGCGAAGTGCACGAACGGATCGAGGTCGACGACGCGCTGCGAGCTTCATTCGCGCCGCCGTTCCGCGCGCTCGATCGCGATGTGCTTGGCGCCCTCGGCGGCGTGCTGTTCGTGCGTCGACGCTGACAGCAGCCGCCCCGTGGCTCGGTCGGCCTGCCAGCCAGCCCACGAATCCGGTTCTCGCGCCCGAGGCGCGAGAACTGCTCGGACCCTGGGTTTTGGTTGTCGCCCTTCGCGGCTGCCGATGTCGCGATCGCAAGCGACGTCACGAGGCGGCTCGGGTAGGTTCTCGCGTCCGAAACAACGTGGCCCGCGCGTCATTCCCGGGATCAGCGCGCATTCCCGCTCTGCTTGCCGTGCACCATGGCGAAGGTGACTCCGAAGAAACTGGTCGAGTTCTCGAGCGCGCTCGGCCGCGACTGCGGCTCGCTGCGGTTCGACGGCGTTGACGGCGACGGACTGTTTGCGAGGACGGACGACCGGGGGCGGAGCCCCGCTCGATCCTCTGGGGTCCTCGAAGGGATGCGTGGCCTCGCGGCCGGCGGCGTTGGCGCGTGAGCGTCCCCGCCGTCGTCGTGACCGGACTGGGCACGGTGTCGAGCCTCGGCCTCGACGCCGAGGCGCTGTGGCAGGGTGCGCTCGCCTGCCGCCGCGGCGTCGCCGACCTGAAGCTGTTCCCGACTGCGACGCACCGAACGACCATCGCCTGCGAATCGCCCGCGGTGGCGCTGCCGGCCGAACTGGGTGAACTCGCCGCCGCCGAGCGCTTCGCCGTCAAGGCGGCGCGCGACGCGGTGGCCGGCCTGCCGGTCGCAGCCCTGCGGACCCGCCGCGCCGGCGTGTTCTTCGGCAGCAGCACCGGCGCCCTGTTCGAGGGCGAACGGTACCTCGCCGGCCTCTTGCGCAAGGAAGAGCCGTCGCTCGACATGCTCGCCACCGTGCAGAACGACGGTCCCGGAACCGCGGTCGCACGCGCTCTCGGCGTGCGCGGCCCCGTCGTCACCTACTCGACCGCGTGCACGTCGGCGAACGTCGCGCTCGGCGCCGCCCTCGACGCGCTGCGCAGCGGCGAGGTCGACGTCGCGATCGCCGGCGGCGCCGACGAGTTGTGCGAGATCACCTACGCCGGCTTCAACAGCCTGCGCGCGATCGACCCGCAGCCCACGCGGCCGTTCCGCAAGAGCCGCGCTGGCCTGTCGATGGGCGAAGGCTCCGGCGTGCTGCTGCTGGAAACCGAGGCGAACGCGCGCGCGCGCGGCGCCCGCATCCTGTGCGAACTCGCCGGCGCGGGCCGATCGTGCGACGCGCACCACGTCTCCGCGCCGGAACCCAACGGCGCGGGCGCCGTGGCGGCCATTCGCATGGCTCTGCGCGATGCCGGCCTGCAGGCCGGCGACGTCACCTTCGTCAACGCGCACGGCACCGGCACGCCGCACAACGACGACGCCGAGAGCAAGGCGATGGCGGCGTTGTTCGGCGAGCGCGCGAAGTCACTGCCGCTGACCTCGACGAAGAGTCTCGTCGGCCACCTGCTCGGCGCCGCCGGCGGCATCGAAGCGGTGCTGACCACGTTGTCGATCGTGCACCGGCTGCTGCCGCCGACTGCCGGCGACGAGCCGATCGACGAAGCACTCGGCCTCGACGTCGTCACCGGCGCGCCGCGCGCGCTGCCGGCGCGCAACGTCGGCTTGTCGACCAACCTCGCGTTCGGCGGCAACAACGCGGTCGTGCTGCTGCGGAGCTTCGGCGCATGAGCCGCGACGTCGTCGTCACCGGTGTCGGCTGCGTCGGCCCCTACGGCCTCGGCCGGCAGGCGCTGGCGCAGGCGCTCGCCGCCGGCCAGCCGTGCGCCTCGCCCGTCGAACGCACGGCCGGCTACCACCGTCCGAACGCGGCCCGGCTCGCCGGGCGGTGTGCTGGCCTCGACTTCGCGCCGTGGTTGTCGCCGCAGGCGGCGCGGCGCATGAGCGATCTGTCGCAGTACACGGTCACTGCCTGCCGCATGGCGATGCAGGACGCCGGCCTCAGCGACGTGCGCGGCGACGGCACGGCGATCGTCGTCGCCACCGCGCACGGTCCCGGCGGCTTCACCGAGCAACTGGCACGGCAGATCCTGGAGAAGGGCGGCAAGGCGGCGTCGCCGTTCCTGTTCACCGACTGCGTCGCCAACGCCGCGGCCGGCCAGGCCGGCATCGATCTCGGCGCGCGCGGCCCCAACGTGACGATCTGCCAGCGCGAGGCCGGCCCGCTGCTGGCGCTGGCGCAGGGCGCCGAGGAGATCGCGCGCGGCCGCGCCGACCTGTGCTTCGCTGGCGCCGCCGACGAGATCGAGCCGCTGGTGCACGCGATCCTCGACCGGTTCCGCGCCATCGCGCGACCGACGGCGGACGGCGAACTGCCGCGGCCGTTCGACCGCCGCCGCAACGGCGCGCTGGCGGCGGCTGGCGCCACGATGCTGGTGCTCGAGGCGGAGGAACGCGCCCGCGCCCGCGGCGCCACGGTGCTCGCGCGCGTCGGCCGCACTGTGCGCGCGTTCGATCCGACCGCGACGCGCGCCGGGTTCGGCCGCGACGCCGACGGGCTCGCCGACACGTTGCGCGCCGGCCTCGGCACTGCGCTGGCCGCCGTCGACGTGGTGGTCAGCGGCGCCGCGGGCACACGCGCTGGCGACGCGCTCGAGGCGGCGGTCCTGCGCGCGGCCCTGCCGCACGGCCCCGCGGTCGTCGCCCCGAAGGCCGTGCACGGCGAGTACGGCGGCGGCACGCTCGCGGCCGGTGTGCTGGCGGTGCTCGGCGCGCCGTTCGCCGTGCCGGCGGCCTGCGGCGAGCCCGATCCGGACCTGTGCATCCGCCTCGCCCCCCGCGCCGAACCTGCGCGCACGGTGCTACTCTCCGCGCTCGGCGGCGGTGGCGTCGCTGCCTGGACCTTGCTGCACGCAGAATGAACAAGCCCGACTACGACGTCGTGATCCTCGGCGGCGGCCTCGCCGGCGGCCTGCTGACGCGGCAGCTCCGGTTGCAGCGGCCCGATCTGCGCCTGCTGTGCCTCGAACGTTCGCCGCACACCGACTTCAAGGTCGGTGAGGCGACGGTCGAGCTGTTCTGCAACTACATGCTCCGCAAGCTCGGGCTCTCGACGTACCTGTACGAGCACCAGCTGCCCAAGAACGGCCTGCGCTTCTTCTTCGACAACGAAGCGAAGACGGCCGCGCTGACCGAGATGAGCGAGATCGGCAGCCTCTCGCTGCCGTACCACCCGAGCTTCCAGCTCGACCGGCAGGCGCTGGAACGCCACCTGCGCGACACCGCCGGCGGGCTCGGTGCGGAGTTCGTCGAGGGCGCCAAGGTGCTCGACGTCGATCTCGGCGCGCCGCACCACCGAGTCACGTTCGAACTCGCCGGCCAGCAGCGCACGGTGACCGCCGGCTGGGTCACCGACGCGACCGGCCGCGCCAGCATCCTGGCGAAGAAGCTCGCCCTGCGCGTGCCGGTGAAGGAACACAAGTGCCTCGCCTCGTGGGCGCGCCTGCGCAACGTCGTCGACGTCGACGGCCCGGCGATCGACGTGAAGTTCCGCGACCGCGTGCGCCACACCGCGCGCCGGCTGTCGACGATCCACTTCGTGCACCGCGGCTACTGGATCTGGCTGATCCCGCTCAAGGGCGGCGTCACCAGCATCGGCGTCGTCGGCGACGCGCGCCGGCTGTCGCGCGAGGTGCTGACCCAGGAGGGCCTCCAGCGTTTCCTGCATGGCCACCGCGCTTGCCGCGAGTTGATCGCCGACGCCGAGTGGATGGACTTCGGCGGCTACGGCCAGCTGGCCTACGGCAGCAAGGCGTGGTTCGGCGACCGCTGGTCGCTGGTGGGGGAGGCCGCGGCGTTCTCGGATCCGTTCTACAGCCCGGGCAGCGACTTCATCACGCTCGGCAACGACTTCACCGCCGACCTGATCGCGCGCACGCACGACGGTGAGGATGTCGCCGAGCGGCAGCGGCTGTACGAGGGATACATGCAGTACCGGTACGCGGCGAACCTGCCGCTGTACCGCGACCAGTACGAGCTGTTCGGCAGCTACGACCTGCTGTCCATCAAGTGGGACTTCGACGTCGCGAGTTACTACAACCTGTGGGTCGACTCGTACATGCAGGATCACCACCTCGACCTCGACAAGCTGCGCATGGAGCTGCGGCAGCAGCAGTTCGTGGTCAAGTCGCTCGAGCGCTTCGGCGCGCTGTTCGCGGCGACCGAGAAGGCGGTGACCGCGCGCGGCGAGTACCACGCCAACAACCTCGGCCGCTTCAGCGAGGGCCTCGCCGCGGTGATGTTCGCCAAGGATGTCGGCATGCGCATGAAGAAGGACGTCGAGATGGAGTCGATGCGCATCTTCGCCAAGGCGCGCAAGCGCTGCTTCGGTCTGCTCGGCCAGCCGGTGGGGGACGAGTCGAAGCTGGAGTTCCTCGACTTCGTCACCGGCCGCGCGCTCGCCGTCGCGAACGCCTGAGCGTCCGAGGCGCGGCTCGTCTTCGGCGGCGCCGGAGACGGGGCGGCGGTGGTTCGGCGGCGGGTCGTCCTTCGTGCTCAGGCTGCTTGCGTCCGTGGTTCAGGGTAGAACCAGCGCATGCCCGGCGAATCGAAGGACGGCATCTTCATCTCGTGCGTCTCCGACGAGTTCGAGAAGGAAGGGGCGCTGTTTCCCGGTCTGCGAGGGCAGCTGCGCGCATACCTCTCGCGCACCCGAAGCAACGTGCGGGTGCAGGAGGGCTTTCCGCAGACGGTGGTGGGTACGGTCAGGAAGCTGGCCGACGAGATCCGCCCGCGAGCCGCGGTCATTCACCTGGTCGGCGAGAAGGCCGGCGCGATCGCGGATCCTGCCGAGGTTGCGGAGTACCTGAAGGCCGAGCCCAGGTTCCTCGCCAACCATCCCGGGCTGCGGGCCGCTCTCGGCGACTGCTCCGGCATCAGCTACACGCAGTGGGAAGCGTTCCTCGCGCTGCACTACGGCGTTTGTCTGCTGGTCTACGCCACCGACAAAGCGACCGCCCAGCAGGTGCACCTCGACCGTCTGCGACTCGGCCAGCGGTACGCCATCCCGATCAAGAACGACACCGACCTGTTCGGCCAGCTCATCGGCGACCTGCACGCGATCCTCGGTGACGTTCCGAAGTTCACGCGCAAGATCTCCGGCACGCAGTTGCCGAAACATGCTCCGAAGGTGCTGTTCGGGCGCGAGAAGGAACTGGCGGCGCTCGACGCGGCTTGGGCGAAGGAGACTCTGAACGTCTACACGCTGGTGGCGTGGGGCGGGGCGGGCAAGACGTCGCTCGTATTCCACTGGGTGCAGACGCGCTTCGCGGCCAAGGGCTGGCCCGGTGTCGAGCGGTACTTCGACTGGAGCTTCTACAGCCAGGGAACCGGCGAAAGCCGACAGACCTCCGCCGACCTGTTCGTCGCCAAGGCACTCGAGTTTTTCGGCGACCCCGATCCGACCAAGGGCGGGCCGCATGAACGCGGCGAGCGGCTGGCCGGGCTGATTCGTCAGCACCGCACGCTGCTGATCCTCGACGGCATCGAACCGCTGCAATACCCGCCGAGCGATCCGCAGGCCGGGCGGCTGAAGGACCCGGCGCTCGAAGCGCTGCTTCGGGAACTGGCCGCCGACAACCCGGGCCTCGTCGTCATCACTACGCGCGAACACCTGACCAACGTCGAGGCACACGCCACCACCGAGGAGCAGAGGCTCGACAAGCTGGCGAAGGAAGCAGCGGTTGCCCTGCTGCGGCACCTGCAGATCGTCGGTACGGACGAGGAACTGCACGCGGCGTGGCGAGACGCTGGCGGCCACGCGCTCACGCTCAGCCTGCTGGGACGCTTCATCGCCGACGCCTACAAAGACCGCGACATCCGCCACTACCGCGAGGTGAAGTTCGAAGCCGCCGACCAGGAGCACCAGGGTCGCTCGGCGTTCAAGGTGATGATCGCCTACGAGCGGTGGTTGGCCGGAAAGCGGCCTTGGTACAAGAGGCTAGTTGAGCAAGTTAGGCGACTCTTCCGCGGTGAGCATGCAGTTAGAAACCCACCACGCGAACTCGCGATTCTGCGGCTGACCGGCCTGTTCGACCGGCCGATGGCGAAGGGTTGCCTGGAGGCGCTGCGGGCGAAGCCGGTGATTTCGGGGCTGACCGACGTGTTGGTGAAGCTGACGCCGCAGCAATGGAACATCGCGATGAAACGGCTGAGCGAGGTGGATCTGCTCTCCGTCTCGGCCGACGCGATCGACGCGCATCCGCTGATCCGCGAGTACTTCGCGGCGCAGTTGAAGCGGGACCAGCCGGAGGCGTTCCGGGCGGCCCACTCGCGGCTGTTCGACTACCTGTGCGAGAACACGCCGCACCGCCCGGACGGCATCGACGGCTTGGCCCCGCTCTACGAAGCCGTCACCCACGGCTGCTTCGCCGGACGACAGCAGGAGGCGAAGGACAAGGTTTATGAAGACCGCATCCTCCGCGGCACGGGGAGCGGCGGCAACTACAGCACGTTCAAAGTCGGGGCGATCGGAGCCGACCTCGCTGCGGTGGCGGCATTCTTCGACGAGCCGTGGAGCCAGGTGTCGCCGAACCTGCGAGAAGGAACACAGGCCTGGCTGCTGAACGAGGCCGCATTCAGCCTCCGGGCCCTCGGCCGCTTGACCGAAGCGCTGCAACCGATGCGTGTCGGGTTCGAGAGTTACGTTCGACAAGAGAAGTGGAAGTTTGCAGCAATCACCGCCAGCAACCTGAGCGAGTTGGAGGTGACGCTGGGCCGGTTGCCGGACGCCGTGGCCGACGCCCGCCAGTCGATCACCCACGCCGACCAGAGCGGCGACGCGTTTTGGCGAATGGGCACACGCACCACGGAGGCCGATGCCTTGCACCATTCCGGCCAGCGGGTGGAAGCCGGCGCCCTCTTCGCCGAGGCCGAACGGATGCAGCGGGAAAGGCAGCCGCAGTTCGACCTGCTCTATTCGGTGCAAGGCTTCCAATACTGCGACTGGCTGCTGGCCCCCGCCGATCAGACCGCGTGGCAGCACTTGCTCGATCAGCCCCTCTCCAATTCCAAGTCTCAAGTCTCAGATGGCCTTGCCGAGGTCGAACGCCGGGGAAGGTACGCGCTGAACATCGTTCTGAATGGCTCGCGAAAGTTGCTCGACATCGCCTTGAATCACCTGACACTCGCCCGCGTCGGCCTGATCCGGGCGATCCTGCGAGCCTATCCCCCGAACCCGCAGCCGACGCTCGACCTTCCGCACGTCGCCGCCGCCGTCAACGGCCTCCGCGCCGCAGGGCAAATAAACTACGTCGCCCTCGGCCTGCTCACCGCCGCGCTCCACCACTTCGTCCGCGGCGAACCCGCTATCGCCCAGAAGCACCTGGCCGAAGCCCAGCAGATCGCCGAGCGTGGCCCGATGCCGCTCTTCCTCGCCGACATCCACCTGACGCGCGCCCGCCTCTTCCGCGACCGCGACGAGCTCGCGAAAGCCGCCACCCTCATCCGCACCCACGGCTACGGCCGCCGCACCGAAGAACTCGCCGCCGCCGAAGCAGCGCTGCAGTGACTCAGCCGCGGCACGCGGCTGCCACTTGGATTGCATCACCGTCCGGAGTGTCACCCCGTGTCCCCGGTTGCACGTGGCTCCGAGTCGTCCGCGACCGCCCCTGGTGCCCATGCGCGCCCGGAGACCACCCGCCCGGCAGGCACAGCTATGCTGTTCCACCTCGTTCCCCTTCCCGTGCCCGTGGATCGCTCCCCGAGTTGCTTCCTGACATCGCGTCTCTCGCAGTACTCGCGTGACGTGGCGTCGCTCGCCCTCGTGTTCGCCGCCCTCGTCGAAGGCGCGATGGCGCAGTGTGCGATGCAGTGGCTTCCAGGGGCGGGCTTGGCCGGCACGGATCGAACGGTCCGCGCGACGATGATGTGGGATCGCGACGGTGCTGGTCCGATGCCGCCCGTGTTGGTGGTCGGGGGCAGCTTTCGCATCGCCGGCACGTCCGTGGTGAACGGCATTGCCACCTACGACTTCGTGACCGGCACCTGGTCGGGCCTGGGTTCGGGGATGGTGGGAACCGTGCAGTTCGGGATCTCCACGATGTCGGTGAACGCGCTGGCGACGTTGCCGAATGGAGACCTCGTCGCCGGGGGCACCTTCCACACCGCGGGCGGAGTGAGCGCCAACAACATCGCACGCTGGGACGGGAACGGATGGTCGGCGTTCGGTTCGGGCACGAGCGGCGGCGGTGCCAACGGTCCCGGCGTCTACGCCTTGACCACGCTCGCGAACGGGGACCTCGTGGTGGGAGGGACTTTCGCGATGGCTGGCGGCGTGAACGCCAGCCGGCTGGCGCGTTGGGATGGCGCGAACTGGAATGCGATGTGGAGCACGACCAGCCCGTTCGCCGGGGACGTGTTCGCGCTGACGACGCTGGCGAATGGGCATCTGGTGGTGGGTGGTGGCAACTCCCTGGCGCGTTGGGATGGCGCCACCTGGTCGAACGTTGGTTCGGGTGGGCCGTTCCTGGTCTTTGCGCTGACGACGCTGGCGAACGGGGACCTCATTGCGGGTGGTGGTTTCACCAACGCGGGCGCCGTGAGCGCCGATCACGTTGCCCGATGGGATGGCGCCAACTGGTCGGCGCTTGGCACCGGGACGGCGAGCGGGGTGCGTTCCTTGACCCAATTGCCGAATAGCGACCTCGTCGCGGGTTGCGATGGCTACGTCGCGCGATGGGATGGCAACAGCTGGTCGCGGCTTGGCTCCGTGGGGGGCGCGTCCTCCTCCGTCTATGCGGCGGCGACGCTGCCGGGCGGGGAACTGTTGGTGGGTGGGCAGTTCGACTCCGCGGGTGCCGTCGGGGTGAACAACCTCGCGCTGTGGGTTGGCGGGATCTGGACGACGCTCGTCAACGGCATGCAGGGTCGGGTGTTCGCGTTGGCGACCATGCCCAACGGCGATCTGATCGTCGGAGGCGAGTTCACCTCGGTGCACGGAGTCGCCGCCAACAACATCGCGCGCTGGGACGGCACGCAGTGGTCGCCGCTTGGCGCAGGTCTGGTCGGCGGTCTTGCCGGTGCAACGTTCCGTGCGGTGCTGGCCCTGGCGGTGTTGCCCAACGGAGACCTCGTCGCGGGCGGCACGTTCACGGTGGCTGGCGGCCTGAGCGCGAACTGGATCGCCCGCTGGGACGGCACGGCCTGGTCCGCACTGGGTTCGGGCATGACCGCAGTCCCCGGGACCGAACGGGGCGTGACGGCGTTGGCGACCTTGTCGAACGGGGATCTCGTGGCCGGCGGCAACTTCGCTGCCGCGGGCGGCGTGACTGCAAACAACGTCGCCCGCTGGGACGGCACGAGTTGGTCACCGCTCGGCTCCGGATTGCCGGTCACCTACAATGGAGCAGTTCGCGCGCTGACGACGCTGCCGAACGGGGACCTCGTGGCGGGCGGTGACTTCACCGGCGCCTGGGGCGGGAGCGCGAACCACATCGTGCGCTGGAATGGCTCGAGCTGGTCGACGCTTGGTTCGGGAATGACGGGGGGCACCCTCAATCTCGGGGCGCTGGTGACCCTGCCCAATGGGGACCTCGTGGCCGGTGGCTCGTTTGGCTGGGCGGGAGGTGTCCTCGCCCACGGCGTCGCGCGCTGGAACGGCACGAGCTGGAGCGCGTTCGGGCAAGGACTCGGCGGTGAGGTGCATGCGCTGACGGCACTGCCAGACGGCGGCCTCATTGCCGGTGGTTCGTTCGGGAGCTGGATAGGTAACGGGGCCCGGCGCATTGCCCGTTGGAATGGCGCGACGTGGTCATCGCTTGGCGCTGGGATGGACGGCGGTGCCTACGACTACGTGTTCGCACTCGCGACGATGCCGAACGGCGAGGTGGTGGCAGGCGGTGGGTTCACCTTGGTCGACGGCGCCGTGTCTGCGTACGTGGCGCGACTGGCGCCTACGTGCCCGGCTGCCGCCGTGTCGTCCGGTCAGGGCTGCACTGGCTCCGGCGGCCCCAACGAGCTGGGCGTGACGAGTCTGCCGTGGGCGGGTGCGACGTTCCGTTCCCTCGCCACCGGGTTGGCAACGAACGGCAAGGCGGTCGCGGTGTTCGGCTTCTCGACACTGTCACTGCCGATTGTTCAGCTGCATCCCGCGGGCACACCGGGGTGCACTCTGCTCGTCAACGGCGACATCGTCATCAACGGAGCACGCGGCGGCGGTACCGTTGCCAGCGCGCTGGCCATCCCCGCGGTGTCGGCCCTCGCTGGCGGCGTGTTCCACCACCAGGTGGTATCCGCCGAAATCGACTCCACCGGCAACATTGCGGCAATCACGAGCACGAACGCGCTGCAGCTGACCATCGGCGCCTTCCAGTGACTGGCATCTGGAGGCTCGCCTGCGCCTCGACCCGAGCGGTCGGCGCCATGGTCCCGCCGCAGAGGCACCCGTTCAGCGCATGCGGATGAGGGCGGGACGATCCTGCGCGCCGCGGATCGCCGCGACCGCGTCGCGCACCGCCTGCGCCTTCTTCTGGCTCAGCTGCTTCGGGAAGTCGCGCTCCTCGTTCTCGAAGTAGTCGGCGATGCGCAGCAACTCCGGAATGTGCGCCTGCGCATGCGCTCCGTACGCAAGCAGCAGCTGCACGACCTCCGGCACGCGATGCTCGCTGCCGTGCTGCTTCATGTGCCGCACGTAGTGCACGCACGCCGCGAGGCCCTCCTCGACGTGGTGCTTGGCCAGCAGCTTCAGCCCGGCGGTGCGCACGCCGTCCTCGAACATCTCGCCGCTCGGCGGCGGCTGCATGATCGCTTCGAGGATCGCGGGCAACAGCGGCTCGATCGTCGCGAACGACATCCAGTCGTAGACGGTGGCGACGGCACTGCGCGCGCGGCCGTCCTCGTTGCGCAGGCCGGAACGGATCGCCGCATGCAGAGCCTCCAGGTCGACACCCTCGAGCGGTCGCCGCAGCATGCCTTCGCGACGGTCGAACAGGATGAAGCAGAGGTAACGCTGCTCCATGCCGCGTGGATCCGTCGTCGCCGGCGCCTTGGCGAGCGCCGTGAGCAGCTTCGGCAACGCCGGCATCGCCGCCTTGCCGATCTGCCCGAGCGCTTCGGCCGCCTTGACCCGCAGCCACAGGTCGTTGTGCTCGAGGCAGGCCTGCAGTGCTGGAACGGCCGGTGCGGCGGCACCACCCAGCCGCGCCAGGGCCTGGCAGGCGCCGTAGCGCGCCGCCAGCGGGTCGGGCGTGGCTGCGGCCGGTGCTGGCTCCGTGAGCATCGCCACCAGTGCGGGCACGACCGCGCCCTTGCTGCGGGTCAGGGCCATCGCGGCGCGTTCGCGCACCACCGGCGACCAACTCCGCAGCCGCTGCAGAAGTTCGGCGTCGTCGAGCGCGGCAAGGGCAGCGACGCGCTCGCGGTTGTCCCAGCCGCGGCCGTCGGCGATCAACGCGGCGGCGTCGGCGGCGGCGAGCGGGCGCACGACCGGCGGTCGTTTGCCGGTCAGCACGAGCTTCTTCGCCGGCAGCGCGTACGCGAGCAGGAACGCGCCGGTCGCGTCCCAGTCGTCGTACGAGTCACCGCGCTCCTCCGGCGGCCCCTGGTGGCGGAACGTTCCGTCCCACTGCCGCGCGAGGTCGAAGTACCAGGCGCCGTACTCCTGCATCCACGCCCCGGTGGCCTGCGCGCCCGACCGCGACACGCCGGGCAGCGCCCACAGCAGGTTGAAGAAGTTGCCGGTGTGGCCGGTGTCGCGTTCCGCACCGTGCGACGCGAGGCTCATCCGCGCGAAGAACGTCGCGGCCGGCTCGTCGCCGACCAGGTCGAACAGCACCGTGCCCATGCCGCACTTGCCGTTGTCCTCGTGCGTCTCGATCCACGGGTCGTGGTCGCCGTACGGGATCGCACCCTTGCCGACGTAGAACCGCAGCAGCGTGACGCTGCGCTCGATCGCGCGGTCGATCGCCGGATCCTTCACTCCGGCCTCGCGCGCCAGCACCAGCGCGATCGTCAGCGGCACACCGGGGGAGTTCATCATGCCGTAGCCGAACAGGCGCCCGTCGGGCTGCGCGAAGCGATGTCCCCACGAACCGACGCGGCTCTGGCCGTTCGCCGCCTCGAGCACGAGCCGCCGCAGCCCCGGCACGACGGAGTCGTCGCCGGTGGCCATCACGTACTCGGCGAGCAGCATGCCCACGTAGCCGTAGTACCAGGTCTGGAAGCCATCCTCCGTGAACGCCGCGGCCCACTGCGCTTCGCGGCGCACCAGCGGCAGGTACTCGGGAACGCCGCTCGCCAACAGCGCCAGCGCGTTGAGGCTGCGCGGGATCGGATCGGGCCGGTAGTTGGGTTCCGCCATGCGGGCCGCCAGCGCCGCGCAGCCCTGCGCGAGGATGCGCTGCGACTTGGTGCAGCCGTACGGCGCCGTCGCGCCGTAGTCGCCGAGCACCGGCAACTCGACGACCACCGTCGCCGTCGCGCCCTTGCGCCACCGCAGCAGCGACAGCCGCCCCTTGCCCGCCGTCGATTCCGCCGCGGTCAGTGCCTGTCCGAACGTGGTGCGCGGATCGTGCGCGAACGGCTGGTCGCCGATGCCCAGGATCACATCGCCGACCGCGAGCACGCCGTCCGCCGGCGACTTCGGCGCGACCTCCGTGATCGCGATCTGTCGCGCCTGCGTCGTGACCATCTTCTCGCTGTACATCCAGCCGCGCGCGCCGGTCGCGCCCAACGTCCAGGTGTGGTCCGCCCCGTTCGGGATCACCCCGCCCCGGGTGAAGTCGGGGTTGTCCTGCGGGCATGCGGCGAGCAGCGGGCCGCCGGCCAGCATGGCGAGCGCTGTCATCCCGCCGGCGAGAGAGAGGGACCAACGACGGGAGCACATCGGCGGCGCATGCTAGCGCTGCGCGCAGGCCGCGACGCGCGCCGAACACGGGCGCGGCGCGAGCCGAGTCGCCGGGCGTTGCCGATGCGGGCCGCGCTACGCTGGAAGTGATGAGGTTCCTGCTGGCGTGCGTCTCGCTCGTGCTCGCCGCTGCGGCCTTTCCCCAGCAGCCGTCCGACGCAGCGAGCCAGGCGACCACGCCGCAGCGCGCGCGGCCCAACGTGCTGCTGCTCTACGCCGACGACTGGCGGCACGACACGCTCGGCTGCGCCGGCCACCCCGTGGTGCGCACGCCGCACCTCGACCGGCTGGCCCGCGAAGGGGTGCGCTTCACGCACGCCGGCGTGACGACGGCGGTGTGCGGCATCAGCCGGGCTTCTCTCCTGACGGGGCAGTGGATGTCGCGGCACGGCTGCCGGGACTTCGGTCCGTGGCAAACGCCATGGAGCGAGACGCTGCCGGGGCTGCTGCGCGCGAACGGCTACCACGTCGGCCACGTCGGCAAGTGGCACAACGGGCCGTTCCCGGCCGAACGCTTCGACGTTGGCACCAGCTACCACGGGCTGCACTGGTATCCGGACGGCGAAGGCGGCCGCATCCACGTGACGCAGCGCAACGAGCGCGACGCGATCGCCTTCCTGCGCGGCCGGCCGAAGGACAAGCCGTTCGCGCTGACCGTCGCGTTCTTCGCGGCGCACGCGGTCGACGGCGACCCGCAGCAGTTCCTGCCGCAACCGGAGAGCATGGCGTTGTACGAGGACGCCGTCGTGCCGGTGCCGCCAAACGCCAACGACGAGTCGTGGCGCCGCCTGCCGTCGTTCTTCACCGACGCCAACGAAGGGCGCAACCGGTGGCGCTGGCGCTTCGACACGCCCGAGAAGTACCAGCGCATGATGAAGAACTACCTGCGCCTCGTGACGGAGGTCGACGCCGCGTGCGGTCGCATCGTCGCGGAGCTGGAGCAGCAGGGCGCGCTCGAAGACACGCTCGTCGTCTTCACCACCGACAACGGCTACTACCACGGCGAGCACGGCCTCGCCGACAAGTGGTACCCGCACCAGGAGAGCATCCGCGTGCCGCTGCTCGTGCGCGACGGGCGCCTGCCGACCGCGCGGCGCGGCGCGGCGAACGACGCGTTGGTGCTGTCGGTCGATGTCGCGCCCACGCTGCTCGCGGCGGCGGGGATCCAAGTCCCCGCCGGGATGCAGGGCAGCGACTTCGCGCCGCTCTACCTCGCGCCCGAGCCGCCGCCGTGGCGCAGTGAGTTCTTCTACGAGCACCCGACGCTGCGGGACGCCAACTTCATCCCGGCGTCGGCCGCGCTGGTGCGGAAGGACTGGAAGTACGTCTGGTGGCCGGAGCACAAGGTCGAGCAGCTCTTCGACCTCGCCGCCGACCCGCGTGAGGAGCGCGACCTCGCCGGGGATTCCGCTCACGCCGAGCGGCTCGCCGCGCTGCGCGCCCGGTTCGCAGAACTGCGCGACGCTGCCCGGTGACGGACGTCGGTAGACGTGGGACGGTGGTTGCACGGTGGCAGCTCCCCGTCACGCTGCACGAGGCTGCGTTCTCCGAGGACGCGGCGTTCCGGCCACCGAGGTGCACGACCAGCACGCCGGCCTGCTCGCCGAGCACGAGGCGATCGCACAGAAGTTCTCCTCCGACGACCTCGGCTCGCGGCCGCTCGCGGCCATCACGCGGCTGCCTGGGTACTACCTGGCTTTGCCGCGAACAGCTCCAGCCGAAAATCCACTCGTCGCGACCGGTGATTGCCTCTGGACCTCCGATTTGCTGCAGCACTTCGCCTCGCTGCGGCGAATGCGTTCGAACATCCTGTTACTGCAGTATTCCTACTGCAAGTCGTTCCGACGCACCCCCCGAAGCACCGTTGGTGATCGCAGGCGGCCAGGCATGACGGACACCATCCCCTTCCTGACAGAGATCGACACGCGCGCCGAGGTCAAAGGTTCGCGTGACCCGCTCGGCCTCGTCCCGATCTGGTCCCACTTCGGTCGGCGCGTCGTCGGCAATCTGTCGACCGTCGCGACCAGCCAGCGCGACTTCACCCTCCGCGTGTTCGGGCAGTGGGTCGTCGAGCGCATCGCCGAGCAACACCCCGAGAGCCAGATGCTGCCCGCATTCCTCCGGTTCGAGCAGCTCTGCAGCTACGCACGGTTCTGCCACGACCCCGAGGCCTCGTTCCGCGGCGTGGAGCGTGTGCGGATCCGGCTGGACGGCAACCGGAGGGTTACCTTGTCCGCGGCGCCGGAGCATCAGCTGCTCAGCAACCAGCGCACCTACGGGGTATGGGGCATGTACTCCGTGCCCAGTGCGAACTCGGGCTTGCTGGAGCAGGACCACAGCCTGGCCGAGGCGGGGCGTGTCCTGGTCGAGACCACGTGCTTGCCGTTCCTGCGCACCCTGCGCATCGATCCCGACAAGGACCTCCTCCGGCTGCTCGTGGAGTCGAAGGCCACCGTCGACCTCGACGGCCGCCATGGCCCGCTCGTCGAGGCCCTCGGCAAGCTGCTCGCGCCCTCGTTGCGGGGGCCAGAGCGGCCGCTCTACGAGAGTCATCTGCTGTTCGGTGGGCCCGCGGACCCGACGCATGGGCGCCAGGCCGTGTTGGCGAAGATCCTCGCGAAGACGAGCGGAGCCGGGGATCAGGGCCTGACACCAGCCCTGATGCGTGCGATCAGCAAGGAGGCGGCGACGCTCGGCAGTTCGCAACTCGCGAGCGATCTCGAGGCCATCCGCGTCTGTGAAGGGGTGCTTGCACCCGCTTCCCGCCTCTTCGGGTGGCTTGCCACCTGCGCGAACCAGCCGCGTGAACGGTTGGTGGCGCAGGTGCGGAAGCAACTCGGGGCCGATGCGCCGGTGGACGCCGCGTCCTTCCGCGTCCTGGCGGCCGAGGTGCGTGCCGCTGCCATCGGCGACGCTGACCGGTGGATCGTGGTCGCCGATGCGTTCACGGCCGGCGACTACGGCGCTGTCATCGACGAACTGCTCGCCCTCAACGCGCAGGTAATGAAGGGACGCGACGGCGCGCCATGGTTGGAGTTTCGCGACGGCAAGCTGGCAGTGCGTTTCCGCGACGAAGCGGCGGAGTTGCCCCGGGCCAAGGAGCTGCCACAGCTGTGGCAGCACTCGTACTTCGTCGACTCGCTGTGCACGCTGGTCGCCCAGGTCTGGGGTCGCGGATGAGCGGGTTCGCCAGCCAGATCCTGTCGCGGGCCCTCACCGACCAGATCGCCGGCCGGAAGGTGCGGACCGCGTTGTTCCTGACGTTCGAGTTCGACCCAGGCTTCTTCGAGGGGGAGATTCTGCCGACGTTGTTCGACGAGGCCTACAGCCACGACGAAGCGGTGAAGCTGCTGCAGCTCGAGGATGCGATGCGATCGCTGGTTGCGCCGATCGCGGTCTACTACGACCTCCACGGCTTGCGCGCCGAGGGCGGTGGATCGCGGTTGGAGATCCAGCGCGTGCCGATCCGCCACACGACCGGCATCTTCCATCCGAAGAACGTGTTCGTGCTCGTCGAGGGCGAGCCCACCGAAGACGGGGAGACGCCGCAGGCGCTGCTGGTTGCCACGCTCTCAGCAAATCTCACGCGCTCCGGCTGGTGGGAGAACGTCGAGTGTTGCCACATCGAGGAGATTGCAGCCGGCAGCAAGACGTGGCTGAAGGAGCCGCTGCAGAAGCTGTTGCGCCGGCTGCGGGAGCGAGCGGCGTCGCAGGACGCCCAGCCGGCTCTGGAGCGCATGCTCGACTTCCTGCGCGGCACCGTTGCCCGCGAGCGGGCCAGTGACACGAGTCGGTTCCTCGCCTTCTGGGGTGGCGAGGGGCCGCTCGTCGACTTCCTTCGCGAGGCCGCCGGTGGCTGGCTCAAGGGCTGCTTCCTGGAGGTGCTGTCGCCCTTCTTCGACGATGCGGACGCCTGCCGGCCGCTGCAGGACCTGATCGACGCCTTCGAACCGAAGGCCGTTCGCGTGCTGATGCCTATGGTGGACGGCATCGCGACCTGTTCGCCGGCGATGGCTGCGTCGATCGCGGCGATGCCCGATGTGGAGTGGGGCGAACTGCCGGCGGACTTCTTGCGTCGTGGGAAGTCCGCCGACGCCGGGACCCGTCGCGTGCACGCCAAGGTCTACCGGTTCTTCCGGCAGCACCCGAAGCTGGAGTTGCTCTTCGTCGGCTCGGCAAACCTCACGTCGGCGGCATTCCAGAATGGCGGCAACTGGGAGACGGGGCTCCTCATCGATGTCGATCCCCCGCGGCAGCCGGAGTTCTGGATGTCTGTTCGCAAGCAGCTGCCGACGGAGTTCCGGACCGAGCGCGAGGAGGGCGAGTCGGCGACCAGCCAGGGATCCCCGCTGCAGTTGCGCTATCGCTGGGATCTCGGCACGGCCGAAGCGTTCTGGGATGCCAAGGCGGGGAGCCGCCGGCTGCGTGTACTGGTCGCGGGGATTCTCGTAGGCGAGATCGCGGCGTTGCCGCCACAGAAGTGGACGAAGCTCGACGCCGCGTTCGCGAAGGCGCTGTGCGAACAGCTGGTCAGCACTTCGTTGCTGCAGGCGAGCGAAGAGGGTGGGGAGGCGCGCTTCGTCCTGGTGCAGGAGGAAGGCATGGCGAGGCGGCCATCCTTGCTGCGAAGCCTGTCGGTGGCGGACATCCTGCGATGCTGGTCCCTGCTCACGCAGGACCAGCGCAATGCGTTCCTGGCCGAGCGCGGCTACCTGCTGACTGGCAAGGACGCCGAGCGGATGCATGCGGAACGAGCCATCGGAACCGACAGCATGTTCGACCGCTTCGCAGGCATCTTCCACGCCTTCGGCGGACTGGAGCGGTCGGTGCGCAAGGCTCTGGAGGATCCGAAGCACCCGGGGCGCGATGCCGAGCACCGCCTGTTCGGCAGCAAGCACGATTCCCTCGGGCACCTGCTCGAGCGGGCGCTCGCCGACCCGCAGATGGACGACTTGTCGCGCTACGTGCTCTGGCTCTGCGCCGAGCAGACGTGGCATACGCTGCGCGACGAGTTCGGCGCGTTCTTCGCGGCGCATCGGCAGCTCGCCAAGGACGTGCAGGATCGCTTGGGCCAGGTGGGGGAACTGCGTGGCCGCATCGTGGCCAAGGACCCGCAGGCGATGACCGCATTCCTCGACTGGTTCGAGCCGCACTTCCGGCGGCGCGCCGAAGTCCGCGAGGTCGAGGCATGATCGACATCGCCGTGGCCGAAGCGCTGCTCGACTTCGCCAGTCGTGGCCTCGATCCTGGTCGTGCCCGGGCACAGCTCGAGGGTGCGGTCGCGCTGCACAACCTCCTCGAACGGCACGGCGTCGCCTACCTGGCCGACGAGGTGGGCATGGGCAAGACGATGGTGGCACTCGGCACCGTTGCACTGTTCCGGCACTTCCAGCCGGACTTCCGCGTGCTGGTGATTGCGCCGCGCGAGAACATCCAGAAGAAGTGGGAGCGCGAGGCCGGGACGTTCTTCAGCCAGCACCTGCGCTTCGCGGACATCCATGGGCGTGGGGTCGACGACCGGCCGGCGCGGCCACGCATCGTGTGCGACAGCGTGATGGACCTCGTCGAGGAGACGTTGGTCGACCCCAACCGTGACTTCTTCGCGCGCCTGACCAGCTTCAGTCTCGGGCTCGGCAACGACGTGTCGACGGAAACCAGGCGTCTGCGCGAACGGTTGCGCCGCGTGATGCCGTGGGTGGGGCCAGACGCGCTCGACCTGCGCGACAAGGACGGCTTCAAGCGGTCCTTCGCTCGCCTGGCCAACTCGGTACTGCCGGATTTCGACCTCGTGATCGTCGACGAGGCCCACAACCTGAAGGGCGGCGTCGAGACCGCGGCAGCGCGCAATCGGGTGCTCGCTGCGTTGCTCGGCGGCCAGGAGGCGGTCGGCGGTCCGGCGTCCGCACACGGGACGCGTTGCAAGCGCGTGTTGCTGCTGTCGGCGACGCCGGTGGAAGATTCCTACCGGCACTTGAGCAACCAGTTGGCGGTCTTCGGACGCGAGACGGCGTTTCCGGAACTCGTGGCAAGCGAGAGCACGCCGGAGGCGCGGCGCGAGGCCGCGGCACGATTCCTGATCCGCCGGGTGACCGAACTGCAAGTTGGCGGCAAGCGCCTGACCCGCAACCTGTACCGCAGCGAATGGCGTCGCGGCGGGGTCGTGGATCGTACGCACGCGATCTCGCCGACCGACGATCGCCAGAAGCTCGTGGTGGCCCTGTTGCAGAAGAAGGTGGGCGAGTTGCTTGGCCACGAGCGGTTCCGGGCTGGCTTTCAGATCGGCATGCTGGCGTCGTTCGAGAGCTTCCTCGAAACGAGTCAGGTCGTTCCCGACGACGCGGACGACGGAGTGCCAGGCACCTTCGACGATGCCGAACAGACCGCCGACGCGACCGAGCGCGCAGGCATCGACACGGGCGCGGTCAACCAACTGGCGGCCAGCTACCGTCGGCGCTTCGGAGCGGAGTTGCCGCACCCGAAGATGGACGCCGTCGTCGAGGCGTTGACGACGTCGTGGCTCACCGGGGAGAAGACGTTGGTGTTCGTACGCCGGGTCGCGTCGGTGAAGGAACTCCGGCGCAAGCTCGAAGATCGCTACGACGTTTGGCTGCTGTCCTACCTGCGAGAGCGACTGCAGGGCCTGCCGACCGCTGCGCGGCGGCAGTTCGAGCAGGTCGTCGTGGACTACCAGACGCAACGCAAGCGTTCGCAGCCGACGTTGGACGCAACCGGCAGTGTGCCAAAGGCGGAAGAGGACCGCGGTGGCACGGATACGTTCTTCGCTTGGTTCTTCCGCGGCGAGGGGCCGAAGGACGTGTTCAGCGGCGCGGTGTTGCAGAAGCGCTTCAAGGACCAGAGTGGCGCCTTCGTCACGTTCTTTTCGCGCAACCACGTTGCGGAGATCCTCGGCGTGCGGCCTGGGCAGGTCACCGCGGCACTGGCGCAGGCCCTCGGCGTCGATGAGGCACTGCTACGGGCCAAGCTCGCCGAGACGGCGCGCTCGTTCTTGCGCGACGCGCAGAAGCAGCAGCGCGCCGACGTCTTCGAGGCCTTCCAGAAGGCCGCGGTGCAGTTGCTGCACGAGCACGAAGGGCCGCTGCAGACGCCGGCGCGCATCGTGTGGCAGCACGTGTTCGACGGTGGGATCGAGGCGCGGCCGATGCGCGGGCCGATCGAACTCGGGGACTGGCTGGAGCAGCCGACGTTCTTCACGGAGCTGATGGCCCGGCCTCATCTGCGGAAACGGATCTGGCCCGAGTCGAAGCACGTCGACCAGGGTGACGCCTTCCGCGAGAGTGAGCTGCGGGCTCAGTTGCTCGCTGCTGCTCAGCGGCTGGGCCATGGGTTGATCGACCTCTGGATCCAGGTGGTGCTCGAACTGCAGTCGATCGAGACTGGGCGTCGCATCGAGGATGGCCCTGGTGTCGCGCTTGCCCGGATCCAGACCTACCTCGAGCATCTCGACGGCCAGCGCCTGGCGGGTTCGGGATCACGCTGGAACTGCTTGCGGGAACTCGCGGACATCGCCGCGCACTTCGAGCAGATCCTCGAGTCCAACGCGCCGGAGGCGAAGGGCGCGTCCTTGCGTGGCACGGCGGCGGTGTTCGGTCGTCTGCTCGGCCGGCAGCAGCCGATCGGCGGCATGGCCGGCGCGGTGAACCAGACCCTGGTGCGGCAGTTCCGCATGCCTGGCTATCCGCTCGTGTTGATCAGCACGGACCTCCTGCAAGAGGGCGAGGACCTGCACTTCTTCTGTTCGTCGGTCATCCACTACGGCATCGAGTGGATGCCGTCCGCGATGGAGCAGCGCGTCGGTCGCGTCGATCGCGTGCGGTCGCTCGCGCATCGGCGCATGCAGGGGCTCGATCGGCCGCTCGGAGAGGACGACAAGGTGCAGGTCTACTACCCGTACCTCGCGGACACCGTCGAGGTCGTGCAGGTGGCGACCGTGCTCCGGCGCATGGACAGGTTCTTGGAACTCATGCACGAGGACCTGGTGGTCGAGCGTGTGCACGACTCCCGCATCGACACGGCGAAGGAGATGCTGCGCGATGTGCGCATCCCGGAGCCGCCGAAGGGGCTGCTGCGCACGGCGTTCGCCGTGCGACCCGAGGACCTGCGTGGCGACGTGCGTGAGCTCGCCGTGATGCCGGAAGCCGCCGTGCGTGCACGTGCGCGGCTGGCTGCGGTCGCCGCACCGCTGGCGCGGGACCTGCAGGTGACTTGGACGACGTCGACGCGCCATCACTGCCTGCTCGGAACCGTGCGTGTCGGCTCGCGGGTGCAGCCGTTCACGCTCTACCTCGAGTCCCACGGGCGCCGTCTGGTGCTGAAGTGCATCAGTCCCGTTGGGTCGGTTGACGTCAGCGAGCGTCAGGACCGACTGCGCCTGCTCGGCCAGCGGCGCCGCGCGCGACTCGGAGCGATCGAGACGAACTCCGAGACTCGGTACGACCTGACGGTGGAGGCCGACGTCGTATTAGGAGAAGCGCCGGAGCACGACGCTGCTCGCGCAGTCTGGCTGGTGCGGCAGGTGGTCGAGGAGGCCGATCAGTTCGAACAGGACATGCTGCCGGGTCGTGATCACACGATCGACCAGTTCCAGCCCAACCTCGAGGACGAGTCCCATGGCGATCGTTGAGTGGCAGGCGTGGTGCAAGGCCGAGGACCTCGCCGTCGACGGCGACGTGGTCGAGGTGACGGTGGGTCGGAGCCGCAAGCACCGGATCACGGTGGAGGACTGTGGGGACGCGCTGCGGCTCACCGGTGTCGTGGTGGGGAGTCGGCGCAGTGATCAGGATGGTCTGGAGGTCGAGGTCTGGCAGCGCAACCGGCGCCTGATGCTGGTTGGCATGCGCTTCGACAAGCAGGATCGGCTGATCGGCGAGAGTTGGGCCCCGAAGGCCGGCTTGGTGCAGGACGAGTTCCTCCTCTACCTGCGAACGCTTGCCCGGGAGTGCGATCGCTACGAGTTCCAGCTGACCGGGCAGGATCGGCTGTAGCGGGGCCTACGCCGCACAGGCGACCTCGCGTGAAGGACACACTTCGTCTCGCCTTCGCGTTCGACAAGTAACCCAAGTTCCCACACCAGCCGCCCCGCAGCGGCCATGCACTTCCACGTCACTTCGTCTCGACGCGTCGCAGCAGCACGTCGACGATCAGTGGAGACGTGGCCCGCGTGTCGATCGCAATACCGCCCGCGGGCATGCCGACGACCTCGTGCGAGCCCCAGTAGCTGAGCGTGAAGACGTCGCTGGGCAGCCCGCACCAGCCGTACCACTCCGACCCGTTCCACGAAAAGCGCCGACCGCCGGGCATCGACGCAAGGGCAGGACGCGGCGACGTGCCCGGCCGCTGCCTGCCCAGCGCGACCCGGAGCTTGTCGGCGGGCTCCCCGGTCGGATGCGCTTCCGCCTCCGCGGGTCCTGCGTCGCGGCCGAGGTACAGCCCCTCGCTGGCCTCGTCGAGATCGACGCGGGCGTTGTCGGCGGCGAGCCGCAGCAACACCTGCCGCCCGGGCAGCACCACGTCGTCCGCGAGGTCGTGGGTGTCGACGACGAGCTGCAGCGGCTTCCTGGCCTTGGACCCTGCGCCGCGGCGCGTCCACGCCCGCCACGCACCGGGTCCGAGTCGCACGGCGAACGTGCCGTCGCTCTTCGTCGTCTCGACCCGCAGCTCGCCTTCGGCATGTTCGATCCAAATGTCGTTCGGGCCGATGACGACCACGCCGTTCTCATCGACGACGCGGCCGCGCCACCAGCGCCCGCCCGGTGCTGTGCCGAAGCGAACGCTCACCGTGGTGGCCTTGCTCGCGTTCAGCTCGCGCCGCTCTTCGCGGTACCCGAAGGCCACGTCGCCGAGGCACGTCACGCGCAGCGACGCGTGCGGCAGACCGGTCAGTTCGAACTTGCCCAGCTCGTCGCTCAGTCCGACGTACGTCGTGACCTTCTCCTCCTTGTCACCCTGCTTCTGGATCGGCGCCGCCGTGATCACCGCCCCCGAGCGCGGCAGGCCGTTGCCGTCGTACACCGTGCCCCGCAGCGTCACCGGCCCGAACCCGATCTCGACGAAGACCGGCTTCTTGTAGACCGGCCCGGTCGCGCGCCACAGCATCGTCTGCTGGTGCATCACCCAGGCGATGACGCCGTGAGGGTGCTGTCCGTCGAAGCGCGCGATGCCATCGACGTCGGTGCGCGACGTGCCGTCGATCGGCCGCACGCGGCGCACCACGTCGAGCCACGCCAGTTCGTCGCCCCACGTCTTCCGGATCGCCACGAAGAACGCATCGTGCCCGACGACCTTCGTCTCGCCCGCTTTGACTTCGATGCGCAGGCCGCCGCTGGTGCCACCGACGTAGTGCGCGCCCCAGAGGTCGTAGAACCGCTTTCGCGCCAGCTGCTCCGCCAGTTCGGGATCCGTCGCGTTCCGGCGCGCTGCCACTTCGGAGTCCGCCAGGTCCGCGGGCAGCGGCTGAGATGCCAGGGAGCTGGGGCTTGGCTCGGCCGGCCCGCGCAGCGGTGGCTCGGATGCAAACCAACCGAAGGCGAGCATCAGCGCGAGGGCCACCGCGCCCAGCGCAAGGGCGATGGCGCAGAGCACGAGGGGGCGAGTGCGGCGCATGGCGGGGCGGGAACGGGCGAGGGTGTGGATTCCTCCCACTCGCTGCTGACAGCGTGCCGATGCCCAGCGGCGGCCGCAAGGCCACCGCGATGCGCCGCGTCGGCGCGGGTCAGCGGGGCTTGAACACCCTGTGTCTGCGATCGCCGCCGGCGACCAGGTAGGCGATCAGGTCCATCACTTCGTCCTGGTTCATCAGCGCGATCGTCGCCGGCGGCATCATCGACACCGGCGATGGCTCGATGCGGACGACGTCGGCACGGGGTACCTTGGTCAGCACGCTCAGGTCGTGCGGGTTCATGCCGATCGCCAGCTCCCGGTCGTTCCGGTAGATCAGACGGCCGTAGAGCACCTTGTCGTTCGCGAGCTCGACCTTGCTGGCCTGGTACTGCTCGGAGATCGACTGGCTCGGTTCGAGGATCGCGATCAGGATGTCGCGGATCGAGTAGCGCTTGCCGACCGAGCCGAGGTCCGGGCCGGAGTAGCCACCGGAGCCCTGGAAGCGATGGCACGCCACGCAGCGGCCGGCCGAGAACATCTGCTTGCCGTTCTCGAAGTCGCGCCCGGCGAGTTCCGTCGCGAACAACGGCATGACGCTGTCCATCGTCCATGCGCCGGGAGGGCCCTTCGGCAACGGCAGCGTGCCGAGGTCGACGGTGGCGATGTCGCCGAGCAGCCACGACACGGCGGCGGCGTCCTCGGGCGTCAGGTGCGCGATCGCATCCTCACGAATGGCGCGGATGTAGCCGGCGAAGCTCTTGCCGCCGTCCTTCTTCAGCGTGTCGTGCAACCACGTGAAGTAGTACTTGCGGAGGTCGAGCGTCCATCCGGACTGCACGCGCCGGATCGCGTAGGCGTAGTGGATGTTCTGGCTGTTCGGCGTGTTCGCCATCGTCTTCAGGATGGCTTCGCCGTACTCGTGCCGGGCCAGCATCGCCTTGTCGTAGGCGAGCGCCTTGGTCGCCGTGCTCTGCATCAAGGCGATCGTCTTGTGCACCACGTTCGGTGCATCCAGGCGGCTCAGCACGCGGCACAGTTCGGCGTCGAGGGTCTCGTGGTGGGCCGGATAGTGCGGATCCAGGTTGTCGACGATCGCGCGCACGTCGGCCGCCGACGGCGGGTCGAGCCGCAGCAGGCACAACGAGTAGGCGCGCAGCAAGGCCAGGCGGTCCTCGACCGACAGCGGTGCGAACGGCACGGCGTTGAGCTTGCCCAGGGCCCGACTCGACAGCTCCTTCGCGCCGTGACGTGCGAGCGCGATCGTCGCGTAGATCACCGCGCGCGGCTCCGTCTCGGCGAACACCTTCTCCTGCCACAGAGCCAGGTCCTGGTTCTCGATGGCCAGCCGCGCGGCGTAGCGGATGTTGCGGTCGCTGTGCGAGAGGTGCGGCCACGCGGCGGCGATCGCCGCGGCCCCGGGCCGGTTGCTGCCGTGATAGGCCTCGAGCGAACCGCGCAGATCGCGCAGCGGCTGGTTCGCGACGAGCGTCTTCGGCGAGCCGTCGCGCGGCTTGCCCGTGTAGCGGATGCGGTAGAGCTTCGACGCCGTGTTGCGGCCGCCGACCAGGAAGTACATGTGGCCGTCCGGGCCAAACCGCATCGCCGAGATGTTCAGCGGCGAGCCGGTGAGGAACTGCTTCGCGGTCCCGGTGTAGCTCGAGCCGTTCTCTTCGAGGTCGATGGTGTAGATGGTCCCGAAGGTCCAGTCGCAGGCGAACAGCTTGTCCTGGTAGTAGGCGGGGAAGTTCGAGTGGTGCCCGAAGCCGAGGCCGGTGGGAGAGCCGGGGCCGATGTCGACGACCGAGCCGTTGCTGTCGGCGAAGTACTCCGGCCACTTGGTCGAGCCGGCCCGCCAGCCGAACTCCGCGGCCGACGTGACGTGGTTGATGCGCGTCGGGCGATACCACGGACTGCCGATGTCGAACTCGAGGTCGGAGTCGAAGGTGAACATCTCGCCTTCGCGGTTGATCGCGAGATCGACGGCGTTGCGCAGCCCCGAGGCCACCATCGTCCAGTCCTTGCCGTCGGGCGAGATCCGGCAGATCCAGCCGCCGGGAGCTTCGATGCCGACCGCATGGCCCTGCGGATCGGGCATGCCCTGGAGCAGCGAATCCTCACGCCAGACCGGCGGTTGCAGGCTCGGCACTCCCGGCGGCACGCGCGAGTGGTTGCCCGAGATCAGGTAGAGCGCCTTGCCGTCCTCGGTCGGGATGATGCAGTGGGCCGAGTGTTCGTAGCCCATCTCCAGCGGCTTGATCTTCGTGAACTCGTCGTAGGTGTCGTCGCCGTCGGTGTCGCGGATCCGATAGAAGCCCTTCATCGACGACATGTAGAGGCTGTCGAACGCGTACAGGAATCCGAGGGCGCCGCCGACGGTGCGCTTGCCCCACGGCACGGGCTCGTAGGGAAAGCCGGCGAGGCTCTCGACGTGCACCTTCGTCGCGGGATCGCCGGACTTGCCGAGCGTGACGCGGAACACTCCCTGCGTGTCCTGGTCCGACACGATGAGCCGGCCCTTCGGGTCGAACGCCATCGCCACCCACGAACCCTGTTCCTCGGGAACGGCGTAGACCAGCTCCGCATCGAAGCCCTCGACCAGCGTGATGTTCGTGTCGGGGTCGAGCACGAACTGGTCCGTCTCGACTGCCGTCTCGCTCCGGCCGAGCAAGAGGTAGGCGAGCGTCGCCAGGAGCAGCAGCAGCACGACAAGTTGCTTCATCAGGCCATCCGTGCGGGCATCCGAAGGTGCGCCGCGTCCTGTTGCCAGTTCCAGGAACGGGCCGTGGCGGTCGCGTAGCGACTCAGCGGTAGGCGGCGACGGGCTTGGGCACCACGCCGAGGCGCGCGTAGTCGAAGCCGGTGTCGAGCGGTGCGTAGGGGCCGACGTACGCGACGCTGCGATCGGGCGTGATGCGATCCTCGAGGCCCATGCACCAGTACGCGGCGTTCACCGCGATGCGCCGCACGCCTTCGCTCTCGAAGTCCGCGCCGCTGCCCATCGTGAAGTGGAAGACGCGCGCGGTCTTGCCGAGGTTGCCGGTCCACGTCTTGGTCCACGCCACCGGCAGCGGTTCCTTCTCGGGGTTCGGTGCGTCGCCGTGCTTGCGGCCCAGCAGCGGCTGGCCGAGCACCAGCGCCGTGCAGCCTTCCGGCAGGCTGCTGCCCTCGCGGTACGTGCGGTAGACGTCGGACGGTCCCCAGACATCCGTGACGCCGCGCAGGATCGGGTGCGCGAGTTGTTCGGGGATGAGGATGCCGCGCGTGCTGTCGGCGTGCCAATTGCCGTGGTGGCCGAGGAACGTGCCGCCGAGCACGTCCTCGCCGAACCGCACGCGCTTGCCGTTCACCTGGTACGGGAAGGCGCCGAGGAAGCCGTGGTTCGCCGTGCGCAGCGCGACGATCGGCTTGCCACTGTCGAGGTAGTCGAGGATGTGCGCGAGCTGGGGCGCTGGCAGGGTCATGAACCGCGTGAACAGGATCAGCAGGTCGGCCTTCGCGAGGTGTTCGAGCCCCGGGATGTCGTGCACGATCGACTTGTCCTCCTGCGCCGTCTTCTGGGTCGGATCGACGAGGCCGTCGTGCTGCGCGAACAGCACCGTGCAGTGGAAGCCATGGTGGGTGGCCAGCACCTTCGCGAGCATCGGCATCGACTGTTCGCTGCGGTACTCCTGGTCGGCGGCGACCAGCACGATGTGCTTGCCGCTGCCGGGGCCGTCGCCGCCGGGGTAGACGAGCCAACGGGGATCGTCGGCCACCGGGTGCGGGGGGGGTGGCGGAGCTGCGCACGAGGCGAGCAGCAGCAGGACCGCTCCCATCGTGGCCAGGGCCGAACCGGGCAAGGGGGACTTCACGTTCATGACCTCGCGTTCCGGTTCAAGAGGTGGCGGGGATGGCGACTTCGCACCCGACGAGCGGCTGCGAACGAGCATGCAACCAAAGTGCGAGGGTCTCGCCAAGAACGACCCCGCTTCGCCGCGAGAGACGCCGCGCGCTTCAGCCGCAGCTGCCGCAGCCCGCTTTGGTGCCGCAGAGACGCGCCTCGATGGCCTTCGACGTCGGCGTGATCGACAGCCCGCCGAGGGCGGTGCAACGCAGCTCGCGAGCCATGTTCTCACTGATCTGGCGATGCGCGTCGAGCACCTCGTCGAGCGGGATCAGGTGGTCGTAGCCGGCCAGCGCGATGTTGGCGCACGCGACCGCGTTGGCGGCGCCGGCGATGTTGCGGCCGAGACACGGGGCTTCGACGCGGTTGGCGATCGGATCGCAGACCAGGCCCAGCACGTTCTGCAGCGCGTGGCTCGCCGCCGACAGACCTTGCGCCGCGTTGCCCCCGGCCAGTTCGACCAGCGCTGCCGCCGCCATCGCGGCCCCAGCACCGGTCTCGGCCTGGCAGCCACCGACTTCGGCCGCGAAGCTCGAACGCGTCGCCACGAACACGCCGATCAACCCCGCCGCGAGCATCGCGCGCAGCGTCGTCTCCTCGTCACTGCCGAGCACTTCGGCCGCAGCAACGCAGGTGCCTGGGAACGTCGCGCACGAACCCGCCGTGGGTGCGGCGACGATCACGCCCATCGAGCTCTTCACCTCCATCAGCGCCGTCACGTAGAGGATGGCGCGGTTGAGGATGCCGCCTTCGAGCAGTTGCCCACGCTGCAGCATGGCGGCGAAGCGGTGGCTCTGGCGTGGCAGGATGCGGTCGGGGTACTCGGTGCCGGCGAGGCCCTGGGCGACGCCGCCGCGCACGATGGCGAGGATCTTGCGCATCTGCGCCAACACTTCGTCGGCGCCGATGCCGCCGCGCGCCCCTTCGTACTCGAGCGCGAAGTCCGAGAGCCGGCGCGTCGTCGGGTCGGTGCGCGCGACCATCTCGCCGGCGTGCAGGAAGGGTACGCGGAGGCCCTTGCGCGAACGCACGGGCAGCACCGGGGCAAGTCGCCGCACGGCCTTCACGGCCGGCATCGCCGCGAGCACGGCCGCGTCGACGAACTGCTGCGCGCGCACCACGACCAGGGTCGGATGGCCCCCCGTCACGTCGACCTCGTCGACGTCCGACCGCTGCCGCAAGGCGGCGGCGATCGCCTGGCCGTTGTCGGCGACGTCGAGCACCGTCACTGCGTAGTCGCCGTGCAGCGACACCGGCGCGCCGTCGATCGACACCACTTCGATCATGCCGCCGCCGGTCGACAACGCGACGAGGCGGTGCGTGCGGCCGTTCCTGGCCAGCGTCAGCCGGTAGGTGTTGGGATGCGGGTCGCGCAGTTCCGCGATGCGGATCTCGATGGCGATCCCCGCGGCGCGCACGGCGGCGGCGGAGTCCGGCAGACGCGCGTCGTCCGCGTCCCAGCCGAGCAGCCCGCCGAACAGCCCCATGTCCGAGCCCTGGCTCTCGTGCGTCGTCGCGAGCGAACCGAGGGTGTCGAATTCGCACAGCACCGTGTCGGGGTCGCCACCGCAGAGGTCGCGTGCCAGGCGGCCGATGCGCACCGAAGCCGCGGAGTGCGAACTCGATGGCCCGCGCATCACGGGGCCGACGACGTCGTTGAAGATGCTCGGTGGGAGGGTGGCGGGCATGCGAGTTCCTTCCCGCACCTTACCGCGCGGTCCGTCGGAAGGACGGGATCGAGGCTGCGGCATCGTCGCGTCGCCGGCCTATGCTCCGCGGATGCCCACGCACGCTGCGGCACGGGGTGCTGGTGTCCGTCGGGCGCTCGCTGCGTCGGTGTTGGCACTTGCCGCCGTGCAGGGCTGCAGCGATGCGGGCTCGCGCGGGCGCGAGTCGCCGCCCGTCGTCGCCGGGCTCGCGTCGTCGGGACTCGACGCGCGGGGGCGTGGGCTCGTGCTGCTGGAAGAACTCGGCTGCGTCGCGTGCCACGCGCCTAGCGCCACCACGACCGTCGCCGCGGGTCCAGGGCCTGGTCCCGACCTCACCACCGTCGGGCAGCGGGTGCGGCCCGCGTACCTGACGGAGTTTCTCGCCGATCCCGTCGGCTGCGACCCGGGGACCACGATGCCCGACCTGCTCCGCGATCTCCCGGCGGAGGCGAGAGCGAACGCGGCGTCCGCGCTGGCGCACTACGTGGCGTCGTTCGCGCCGCCCGTGCCCGCCGTGGACGAGCCGGCCGACGCGGCGGCCGCCGAACGCGGCGAGCAGTTGTTCCATTCGATCGGCTGTGCGATGTGCCACGTGCCGCGCCAGAGCGCTGCTGCCGACGGCGCCGCCGTGGACGGCGTGCCATTCCCGCCGCTGGCCGACAAGTACACGCTGCCGGCGCTGCGCACGTTCCTGCTCGCTCCACTGGTGGCGCGCCCTTCCGGACACATGCCGGACTCGGGACTGACGCCGGGCGAAGCGCAGGATCTGGCGCACTACCTGCTGGCCAGCGAACCCCGCCCCGCGGTCGCCGTCGGGAGCAGGCCGGCGCCGGACGCCGCGACGATCGCCGCGGGGCGCACGCTGTTCGCGGCGCATGGCTGCGCCAACTGCCACGCGCTGCCGGACCCGCTGCGAGGGCCGACGCCGCCGCGCCGCGCGCTGCACGAACTCGACGCCGCCCGTGGCTGCTTGTCCGGGCACGCGGGGCCCTGGCCGTTCTACGCGCTGTCGCCGCAACAACGCACCGACCTCGCGACCGCGCTGGCGACGTGGTCGGCGCCGACTCCCGACGAGCAGCGCATCCGGCAGTTGCTCGCCGCGCGCAACTGCACCGCGTGCCACGCGCGCGACGACATCGGCGGCGTCAGCCAGGAACGCGACTTCCTGTGCACCAGCAACGAGGTCGGCATCGGCGAGGAGAGCCGGCTGCCGCCGCGCTTGACGGGTGTTGGCGCCAAGCTGCAGCGCGCATGGCTGCACGATGCGATGGCGCACGGCCAGCGCGAACGCCCGTACCTGCGCACGCGCATGCCCGCCTTCGGCACCGCGGTCGCGGGCGAACTGGCCGAGCTGCTCTCGCGGGCCGACACGCTGCCGCCGCTCGCCCTGGCACCGCTGCCCGAAGGCGACCGCGAACGGCGCGTGGTCCTCGACCTCGGCAAGGCGCTGGTCGGCGACAAGGGCATGAACTGCATCGCCTGCCACACCTTCGCCGGCGAACGCGCCGGCTCGCTTGCCGCGATCGACCTGGTCGCGACCACCGGGCTGCGCTTGCAGCCGCAGTGGTTCGCGCACTTCCTGCGCACGCCGTTGCGCTTCAGCCCCGGCACGCTGATGCCGCAGTTCTTTCCCGACGGTCGTTCGATCCGGCCCGAACTCGGCGACGGCGACGCCGCGCGCCAGATCGAGGCAATGTGGCACTACCTCGCCGAGGGCCGCAACGTCGACAAGCCGAGCGGCATGCGGCGGCCGCCGATCGTGCTGGAGGTCGGCGACGAGGCGGTGCTGCTGCGCCGCAGCGTGGAGCGCACCGGCAAGCGCGGCATCGCGGTGGGTTACCCGCACGGCGTGAATGCGACGTTCGACGCCGAGCGCCTGGCGATGAACCAGATCTGGTGGGGCGGCTTCGTCGATGCGGCCCCGGTGTGGACCAGCCAGGGCAGCGGGGCTGCGCGCCTGGTCGGCAAGGAACGCGTCGAGCTGCCGAATGGCCCCGCGTTCGTGGTGCTCGCGTCGCCCGAGGCGCCGTGGCCTGCGGCGACGCGGCGCGAACTCGGCCACCGATGGCTTGGCTACGACCTCGACGCACAGCAGCGGCCGACGTTCCGCTACACGAGCGGCGACGTGACGATCGAGGACCACGCCCGGGAAGTGCTCGCCGAAGGCGCGCCGGCCGGCTCGCGCCCGCTGCTGCGCCGCACGCTGCGCTGCCGCAGCGACGCGGAGACGACGCTGACGTTCCGGGCCGCGCGCGATGCGCGCATCGACGATCTCGGCGACGGCGGCGTGCAGGTCGGCGACTCGCTGCGGCTGCGCCTGCCCGGGGCCTCGTTCCGCATCCGCCAGGACGGGGACGCGCGCGAACTGCTCGTCGCGCTGGCCGTGGTCCGCGGCAGTGCCGAATGCACGATCGAGTACCGCTGGCTGGAGGGTGGCAAGTGAACGCCGCGAAGATCCTGTGGGTCGGCGCCTGCGCCCTGTCCGCCGCTCCGTGCCAGGAACTCGGCCTTGCCTGGGGCACCGGCGGCGCCGAAGCCGCGTACTACCGCATCGTCGAATTGCCGGTACCGCGTGAGCTCGCGCTCGAGGCCGGCAGCTTCTGCATGTTGCCCGACGGCCGCCTCGCGATCGGCACGCGCCGCGGCGAGATCCTGCTGGTGGAGGGTGCGTTCGACGCGCGCCCGGAGCTGCGCATCACCAGGTTCGCCTCGGGCCTCGACGAAGTGCTGGGCCTCGGCGAGCGCGACGGCGCCCTCTACGCAACGCAGCAGACCGAACTGACGCGCGTCACCGATCGCGACGGCGATGGCCGCGCCGACCACTTCGAGAACCTCAGCGACGTGTGGGGCTTCGCGCACTACCACGAGTTCGCGTGGGGTTCGCCGGTTGGTGCCGACGGCAGCATCCACGTCGTGCTCGGGTTGTCGGACTCGTACCACTACAAGGCCCCGTTTCGCGGCTGGGCCTTCCAGGTCACGGCCGACGGCCGCTCGATCCCGATCGCCAGCGGCATTCGCAGCGCCGGCGGCGTGGCGCCGAACGAGGCGGGCGTGATGTTCTACGTCGAGAGCCAGGGCCCATGGAACGGCTCGTGCTCGCTGAAGCACCTGCGCCCCGGCGGCTTCATGGGCCATCCAATCAGCTACGACGGCTACGACCTGCCCCTCGGCGCGAGCATGGGCAAGAAGCCGCTCGCGCCGAACACGCCCTCGCGCCTGCGCACCGAGTGCGAACGCGTCGAGCAGCTGGTGCCGTACTCGATCGTGTTCCCGTACCGCCGCATGGGGCAGTCGATCACCACCTTCCGCGTCGATCGCACCGAGGGGCGCTTCGGGCCGTTCGCGGGCCAGCTCTTCCTCGGCGACTACAGCCTCAGCCTCGTGATGCGCGCGACGACCGAACTCGTCGACGGCGTGTGGCAGGGGGCGTGCTATCCGTTCCGCGAGGGGCTCGGCAACGGCATCCTCGCCGTCGAGTTCTCGCCGCGTGGGCACTTGATCACCGGGGGCACCAACCGCGGCTGGCCCGTGCGCGGCAACAAGCAGTTCGTGCTCGAGCGGCTGGACTGGACCGGCCGCACGCCGTTCGAGATCGAGCGCATCCGCGTCCAGCCGGACGGCTTCCTCGTCGACTTCACCCTGCCGGTCGATCGCGCCACCGCGGCGATCCCCACGAACTACCGGCTCGCGACCTTCACGCACATCTACCACGAGCACTACGGCAGCCCCGAGGTTGACCAGACCACGCCGCGCGTGACGTCGGCGGTGCCGAGCGCGGACGGCCGCAGCGTGCGGCTCGTCGTCGACGGCATGGTGCTCGGCCATGTGCACGAGTTCGATCTGGCGGTGCTGCGGTCCGCCGAGGGCCAGCCGCTGTTGCACAAGAACGCCTTCTACACCCTGAACCGGATCCCCAAGTCCTGAACGGGCGGCGCCGCTGCGCCGCGCGCGACGCGTGAATCGCCGGCCGGCCAGCCTGCTATCCTGCGCCGCGCGTCGGTGGCCCGCTCGCGAATCGAGTTCGTCGCGGCGCGACGCAGTGTTCGAACGTCCCCTCCGAGACTCCTCCATGCCCATGCACACGTGGCTCGTCCTTGCGTTCGCGACCCTCGGCAGCCTTGGCCTCGCTCCTGCCGCCATGGCCGCAAAGCCGCTCACGCAAGAGCCCGAGGCTCTGCGCGCGCTCGACGGCGAGTGGGTCTACGTCGAAGACCGCACCGAGGGTCGCGCGCTCGAGCAGATGGGCCCGCCGATGAGCTCGACGTTCTCGTTTCGCGTCGAGGAGGGTGCGGTCATCCTGGCGCGCGGCCATGGCTCGGGGCACCGCGACGTGCGCGTCGCCCTCGACGGTTCGACCACCGAAGTCGCCGACGCGAAGACGATCACTCGCTACCGCGGCGCCTGGAAGGACGGCGCGTTCGAGCACGAGACCGAGTTCGTGCGCGTGGCGGACGACACGCGAACCGGGCTGTTCCGCAAGCAGTTCCGCATCACGCCCGAGGGCCTGCTCGTGCGCGTCGCGGTCGATCCGACCAAGGAGTCGTGGTCGGTCGCGCTCTACCGCCATCCGCAGGACATCGCGATGCCGGCTCCAACCAAGGCGGTGGTCGGCGACCTCGCCTGGCTGGCCGGCGCGTGGGTTGGAACGAGGGGTGCCGGCGGGGCCACGTCGATCGAGGAGCGATGGAGTCCGCCGCTCGGTGGCGCGATGCTCGGCATGTCGCGCACGGTCGCGCGCGGGAAGATGACCGCGTTCGAGTTCCTGCGCATCGTCGAGCGCGACGGCGGGCTCGTGTACGTGGCGCAACCCGGCGGGGCGGCGCCGACCGAGTTCGTGCTCACCGAGTGGAGCGAAACGCGCGCGGTGTTCGACAACCCGCGGAACGACTACCCCAAGCGCATCGTCTACGAGCGAACCGGCGAAGGCGCCCTCACGGCGACGATCGGCTTCACCAAGGGGGGAACGCCGCGGCGCTTCGAGTGGAAGCGCGAAGGCAGCTGAGGCAGGCATCGGGGTCGACGGTGCCGGAGCTACACTCCGCGGCCGCATGAGTCCTGCGCGCTACCTCCGCCTCGTTCTCGCCGTTCCTCTTCTCGCCGGCACGCTGGCGGCCCAGCTCGAAGTCGCCTCGCCGTTTGGCGACCACATGGTGCTGCAGCGCGACCAGCCGATCGCGCTCTGGGGCAAGGCGAAGCCCGGCGAGACCGTCACGCTCGCACTCGGCGCGGCCACCGCGACGGCCGTCGCCGACGGCACCGGCAAGTGGAGCGCGACGCTGGCGCCGATGCCGGCCGGCGGCCCGCACCAGATCGCGATCCGGTCCGGGAGCGACGTGGTGCAACTGAGCGACGTGCTCGTCGGCGAGGTCTGGTTGTGCTCGGGCCAGTCGAACATGGAGTGGTCGCTGAAGCAGCTGGACGAGACGGCCGCGAGCGATGGGTCGCTGCGGCTGCTCAAGGTGCCGCGCCTCGCGACGGGCGTCGAACAGGAGTCGTTCCAGGCCAGTTGGAGCGTGTGCGACCCGACGACCGCGGCGACGTTCTCGGCGGTCGCCTACCACTTCGGGCGCGAACTGCGCGCGCGCCTCGACGTGCCGGTCGGCCTCGTGCAGAGCGCGTGGGGCGGCACGCCGGCCGAGAGCTGGACGCGGCGGGCGGCGATGGCGCAGCACGAGGTCACGCAACCGATCGTCGAACGATGGGACGCCGCGATCGCTGGCTGGCCCGAGGCGCAGAGGGCCTACGAGCAGGCGTTGGCGGCGTGGGAGCAGGCAGCGAAGAAGCCGGCGGAGCCGGGAGAGAAGCCGGCGGAGAAGCCGCGCGCGCCGGCCGGGCCGCACAGTCCGAACTGCGCGAGTTCGCTGTGGAACGGGATGATCGCGCCGCTGGTGCCGCTGTCGATCCGTGGCGTGATCTGGTACCAGGGCGAGAGCAACGCGACGCGTGCCTTCCAGTACCGCACGCTGTTCCCGGCGATGATCGAGGACTGGCGCGCGGCGTTCGGCCGCGAGTTCCCGTTCCTGTTCGTGCAACTCGCCAACTTCGTGCCAGCGGAGAACGCGCGGCAAGCGTGGGCCGAGTTGCGCGAGGCGCAGCTGCTTGCCCTGCGGCTGCCGAAGACCGGCATGGCGGTCACGATCGACATCGGCGACAGCGCCGACATCCATCCGAAGAACAAGGTCGACGTCGGCAAGCGCCTGGCGGCGGCGGCGCTGGGGCTGACGTACGGCCTGAAGGTCGAGCCGTCGGGGCCGCTGTTCGAGGCGGCGACGTTCGAGGGTGGGCGCGCGCGGGTCACGTTCCGGCACGCCGGTGGTGGCATCGTCGTGAAGGGCGAGGCGCCGAGCGGGTTCATGATCGCGGGCGCCGACCAGAAGTTCTGGCCGGCGACGGCGCAGATCGACGGTGCCGCGGTGGTGGTGTCGAGTCCCGAAGTCGCCGCGCCGGTGGCCGTGCGCTACGGCTTCGAGTGCGACCCCAAGTGCAACGTCTACAACCGCGAGGGGCTGCCGGCCTCGCCGTTCCGCAGCGACGACTGGCCGCTCGTCACCCGCGACGCGCGGTGAACCCGCTGGTCGCTGCCGCGCGGCGAGAGGCGAAGCCCACGCGCTGACCGGAACGATCGGCTACGGACGCGTGGCGGCGAACACGCCCTGGGGCAGTCCGGCCACGAGATCCGGCAGGTCCTTCCACCGCACGAGCTCCGGGCACAGCGGCAAGCGGTTGCCGTCCAGCGCGTAGCTCGGCCCGAGATCCGCAGCGAACACGCGCGTGATCCGTGCACACAGCCCCGCCGCGAGCACCGCGACGACGCCACACTCGCCGCGCGCCTCGACGACGACCGGCGCCTCGCCCGGCAGGCTCGCGCACGCCGTCGCCAGATCCACCGCCGCCTGGTACCCCTCGCCGCGGCCGAGCAGGATGCCGTTGCGCTGCCACGCCGCGCGGAACGGCGACCACTCGCCGTACGGCCGGGGATCGACGAGCACGCACCGCGCCGGCAGCCCTTCGCGCGCGACCGTCGCCATGCCCGCCGGATCGACCACCACGTGCCATGGTGCACTCGCATCGCCGCCCGCGTCGCGCACCCGAACGCCGATCGGCACGCCGTCCTTGCCGTCGACGACGCCGCTGCGCCAACCGTCGTCGTTGCCGGCCGCGAGACGAAGCGGGCGCCGCATGATCGCCAGATCGAGTCCGGGCGCGAGTGCCGGGAGTCCGTCGACCTTCGGCCGTCGCGACAGGTGTTCCTTCGCCATCGCGCGCGCGTCGAGACGCACCGGCGGCCGTTGCTTCGCCAGCGCCTGCATCTCCGCCAACGAGAACAGACCGCCCGCCGGTTCGGCGACGAGCGGCTCGGCCGCGTCCGCGGCGAACTTGCTGCGCAGGAACGTGTAGACCGCCTCGCGGAACGGCCGGTCGTAGTTGTGCCCTTCGTCGGCGTGCCGCGAGCCAGGCGGCGCACCGCCGAGCCGCGTCCAGTGGGCGGCAAGTTCCGGCAGGCCTTCGCGCGGGAACGCGTGCGTCCAGTCGCCAGTGACCGAGCCGAAGAACACCGGCCGCGGCGCGAACACCGCGCACATCTCGATCACGTCGGTGCCCGCCGCGAGGCGCGGCACGTGGTTGCAGCCGCAGTGCGCGCTGGTGTCGTCGACGATCTCGGCGAAGTAGCAGGCCATCACCACCGGTGCTGCCGCGGCGATGCGGTCGTCGAGCGCCATCAGGTAGTAGGTCTGCTGCGCACCACCCGAAGCCCCCGTGCAGGCGATGCGCGCGGGATCGACGTCGTCGCGCACCAGCAGCAGGTCGATCGCGCGGTGGTTGTGCCACGTCATCGCGCCGAGCGAGTTCACGCCGCTCGCGACGTCCTCGACGTGCACCGAGTCGACGGCGAGCGCCGTCCAGCCCAAGCGTGCGAACGCGGCGCAGCGCGCCAGCACGACCGGGTGCATTGCGCCGTTCGCCCAGTGGCCGTGCGGGTTCAGCACCGCCGGGCGGCGGCCTTCGGGCGGGTGTTCGGGCGTCCACAGCCAGCCGGTGGCGCGTGGTTGCCCGGGGAACCCGGCCCAGCTGACACGCTGCAGGCGCGCGCCGTCGCGCACGGCTTCGGCGTGTACCTGCACGTCGAGCGGCACGCGTTCGGGCGCAGGCAGCAGCCCGATCGCGTCGGCGACGTGGGCGCGCACGGCGGCCGCGCGCGCGGGCCAGGTCGTGGCCGCTTCGGCCGCGAGGCTCGGCGTGTTGCGCGGCAGCAGTCGTGCGCGCAGCGTGCGCAGCGCCTCGGCGCGCGTCGCGTGCGCCAGCACCGGCGCGTGCGAACGCAGCTCGGCGCCGCGCGTCGTCGCGGCGAGCACTTCGACTTCGTCGAGATCACCCGCGAACGGCTGGTGCGCGCCGATGTTGTTGCCGAGCCGCAGCCGGGCGGTGAGTGCGCTGCCGGGCCCGAGTTCGGCGGACGCCTGGAACGAACCGTCGATCCAGAGCGCGGCGATGCCGGTGGTCGGTTCGTAGTGCACTTCGATCGCGTGCCATCGACCGTCGTCGACGCGCAGCGAGGACAGCAGGCGAACCGACTGCCACGACCAGGCCTCGAACGAGATGCGCCCGGGCTGGCGGCCCATCACGAGCGACAGCCCGACGGCGTCACCGTCGCGCGCCATCAGCGGCGTGCAGAAGCCGTTGGCCGTCGTGCGCAGGCGGCAGCGCAGCGTGAACGGGCGCGACGAGTCGACGGGGCACGCGCCGAGTTCGATGTGCGCCGTGTCGCCGTCGAACGACGCGGCGCGGCCGTTCGCCCCGTCGGCGACGATCTTGGCCCCGTGCCAGCCGGGGCCTGGTTCGTCGAGCGCGTCGCGCACCAGCACGTCGGCATCGGTGTTGGCGTGCTGCAGCGGCGTGCAGGCGGCGACCGCGAGCAGCAGGAACGGCGCCACGGCAGACGGTGTGCGCATGCCGGCACCATAGCCGCGCGGTATCGTGCGCCCCTCGTCCCTCCTGGAGTCGCCAATGACCCGCTGCAGTCGCCGTGACTTCCTGCGCACGTCCGGTGCGTTCGCCTTGGCTGGCCTGTCGCCGATGCCGCGCGCGCCGTGGTACGACGAAGTGCGCGTTGCGGTGGTCGGCCTGCGCGGCCGCGGCGGCGACCACGTCGAGGGCTTCCGTCGCCTGCCCGGCGTGCGCGTCGTGGCGTTGGTCGACGTCGATGCGAAGGTGCTGGCGGCGGCAGCGAAGAAGTTCGCGGAACGCGGCGAAGACGTGCTGACGTTCGCCGACCTGCGCACGGTGCTCGAGCGCAAGGACGTCGACGCGATCAGCATCGCTACCCCGAACCACTGGCACTCGCTGCAGGGCATCTGGTCGTGCCAGGCCGGGAAGGACGTCTACGTCGAGAAGCCGGTGTCGCACAACGTGTGGGAAGGTGCGCAGCTCGTCGCCGCGGCGCGCAAGTACCAGCGCATCGTGCAGGCCGGCACGCAGTGCCGTTCGAGTCATGGCATCGCCGACGGCATCGCCTGGGTGCAGGCCGGCAACCTCGGGCGCATCACGATGGCGCGCGGTCTCTGCTACAAGCCGCGGCCAAGCATCGGCAAGGTCGCGGGCGAGCAGACCGTGCCCGCGCACGTCGACTACGAGCTGTGGACCGGGCCAGCGCCGCTGCGGCCGCTGTCGCGCAAGAGCCTGCACTACGACTGGCACTGGGTGTGGGACACCGGCAACGGCGACGTCGGCAACCAGGGCATCCACCAGATGGACCTCGCGCGCTGGGCGCTCGGCGAGACCGGGCTGCCGCGGCGAACGTTCAGCGTCGGCGGTCGCGTCGGCTACGACGACGATGGGCAGACGCCCAACAGCCAGCTCGTCGTGCACGAGTACGAGAAGGCGCCGCTGTTGTTCGAAGTGCGCGGGCTGCCCCGCGATCGCGCGGCGCAGGCTGGCGACTGGGGCAAGGGCATGGACAGCTTCCTCGGCGCGCGCGTCGGCGTGGTCGTGCACTGCGAAGGCGGCACGCTGCGCATCCCCGACTACACGCGCGCGATCGTCCACGACCAGGACGGCAAGGAGGTGCGGCGGTTCGAGGGCGCCACCGACCACTACGCGAACTTCGTAGCCGCCGTGCGCAGCCGCAAGGTCGAGGAGCTGAAGGGGCCCGTGCACGAGGGGCACGTGTCGAGCGCGCTCTGCCACCTCGGCAACGTCTCGCACCGCACCGGCGCGCCGGCGAGCACGAAGGAGATCGTCGCCGGCGTCGCCGCCAGCGCGCCCGCCGCCGAAGCGGTCGAGCGCCTGTTCGCGCACGTGCAGCAGAACGGTGTCGACCTCGCGGCGACGCCGCTCACGTTCGGCCGGCCGCTGGCGATCGACGCCGCGACGGGCGTCGTGCAGGGCGGCGACGACGTGCAGCGCCTGTTGCGCGGCAGCTATCGCGAGGGCTTCGTCGTTCCCGAGTCGGTCTGAGGCAGCGCGGCAGGCGCCCGCGGCGACGCGTCTGTGGCCGAGGGAAAACCGTGCGCAGCGCCCGTCTCCCGCTGCGTCGCTGCCGCGGTCGGCGTCCCGGAACGAGTCCCGGTCGCGAGCGCCCGTCCCCGCGGTCGAGCGAGGCGGCAACCTCCCGCCATGCTCGCGTTCGCCGTCGCCCTGCTCCTCGCCCCGCAGCAACCGACCGTTGCCTACGACCCGCTGGCGCTGCCGAGCTCGTCGACCGAGGCAGCCAAGCCGCTCGATCTCGCCGTTGCCGACGCTGCCCGCGAGCGCACGATCCCGCTGCGCGTCTGGCTGCCAGCGACGAGCCCGGCGCCGGTCGTGCTGTGGAGCCACGGCCTCGGCGGCAGCCGGGACAACGCGCCCTACCTCGGCCGGCACTGGTCCGCGCGCGGCTACGTCGTCGTCTGCATGCAGCACGCCGGCAGTGACGAGTCGGTCTGGCGCGGGGTGCGCCTCGGCGAACGCATGGAAGCGATGCGTCGCGCGGCGTCGGCGGAGAATCTGCGCCTGCGCGGCGAGGACGTGAAGGCCGTGCTCGACCAGCTCGGCCGCTGGCACGGCGACGCCGCGCACGCGTTGCACGGCCGGCTCGACCTCGAACACGTCGGCATGACCGGGCACTCGTTCGGTGCCGTGACCACGCAGGCGGTCGCCGGGCAGGCGATGCCGCTGCTCGGCCAGCTGTGGACCGACGCGCGCATCGATGCCGCTCTGCCGATGAGCCCGAGCAGTCCGGCCGCCGGCGACGCGCGGCGTGCCTTCGCGAAGGTGACGGTCCCGTGGCTGCTGATGACCGGCACCAAGGACGACTCCTCGATCGGCAACCAGACGCCCGAGTCGCGCCGCGAGGTGTTCCCGGTCCTGCCGGCGACGATCGATCGCTACGAACTCGTGCTGCACGACGCGCACCACGGCGCGTTCAGCGAGCGGCCGCTGCCCGGCGAGAGCGCAGCGCGCAAGGAACAGCACCACCGCGCGATCCTCGGCGTGTCGACGGCGTTCTGGGACGCGTACCTGCGCGGCGATGCCGCAGCGCGGGCGTTCCTGCAGGGCGATGCCGCGCGCTCGGTGCTCGCGGCCGAGGACGTCTGGCAGGCGGCGATCGGCGTCCCGGCAACCGGACCCGGACGCTGATTGCCGCCGGGCCCCGGCGCGTTCGTTCCAACGGCAGGGTGTTCGAGTCGGCCCGCGGTCAGCGCGCGGCGAACGCGCGCCAGTGCGCGTCGAGCGCGTCGGTGGCGAGGGCGCCCCGGTGCACGAGCACGCGCCAGCGCAGCGTCAGGCTCTTGCCCGGCCCGATCGTCAGAGCACCAGTGCCCGCGGGCTTCTTCTCGAAGTCGTGCACGCCAAACGGATTCGCGGCCAGCAGCCCGTACGACCGCGCGTGCCACCACGTCGGGTGCGCGTGGTTCTGCGGATGGTCGAACATCGCGATGCCGACTGCCTGGCCGTCGACGGCGCCGGTTGCGGCGATCCAGCGCGCGCGCTGGCCCCAGACGGCGTCGCCGCTGCGGCCCTCGCCGTCGATCAAGCGACCCGGGCCAAACTTGCCGTCGGCGCGCAGCGCGTCGTGCACGCGCACGGCGAACGTGCCCTCCTTGGTGTCGCCGAGCACCAGCGGCGTCGCACCGGCGTGCAGCGTGACCGTGACGTCGAGCGTGCGCAGGCCGTCGCGTTCGCCGAACACCAGTTCGCGGTCCTCAAGACAGACCTGCGTGTCGTCGTCGACGAGCCAGCGGTAGCGGCAGCGCACCGTCACGTGGTCGCCGTCGGCGATGAGCTCGGGCGCGCCGTCGAGCTCGATGCGCTCGCGCCGGTCACGGCCGTGCCAGAAGTCGAAGCCGTCGACGTCGCCGTGCGCGAACCAGACCGCGCGGTGGTGGGGGTGGTCGGTCGACTGCGCGGTCGCCGCGGTCGCCGGGAACGCGCGCGTCACCGCCACGCCGCCGGGAGCCAGCAGCGGCGCCACGAACGGCCGCGGCGCCGCCGCCGCGTGCACGGTCGCGAACGGTTCGCCGGCGACGGTGATGGTCACCGTGGCGCCCGCCATCGACGCGAACACGCGCGGTGCTGCTGGCGAGCTGGCCTTGGCCGGATCGGCGCTCGCCAGGCGCAGGAACGCGAGCGCGCGTGGGCCGTCGGTCGCGAGGTCCGCGGCGTTCGCCTCGATGCTGAGTCCGCCGCGGTAGCCGCCGTCGCGCAGCGCTTGCAGCCAGACGGCGTAGCGCGCGTCGTCGTCGGGGCCGCGTGGGAAGCCGCGGGCTCCCGGTTCGGCGAGCTGCAGATGCGCGATCCACGGCGTGGCGGCGCGCACCGCGCGCGGGTCGTCGTTCTCGAACGCGAGGTGGTAGAAGTCGCAGGTGATGCGCGCGCTCGGCCGCGCGACCTCGCGCACGACGGCGAGCGCTTCGGCCAGCGTGTTGACGACGTTGGTCTCGGGCTGGCGCAGCGGCTCGAGGCCGATCACCAGCGGCAGCGAACGGGCAGCGATCACGTCGTCGCAGGTGCGCAGGAACGTGACGAGCTGCGCGCGGGTGCGTTCGGGTGGGAAGTCGGCCGGCACCGAGCGCGCCGCCGGACTGCCGAACACGATGACGCGCGCGCCGAACGACGCGGCGATGCCGAGCGCATGTTCGACGTAGGCGCGCACCTTGGCGACGTCGACTGCGGGGCCGCACACCTTCAGGTCCGCGGGCAGGAACCAGTTCATCGCCTCGATCGCGATGCCGGCGGCGCGCAGTCGTTCGCGCCGAGCGTCGAGTTCGACCGGCGGCAGGGCGGCGAGTTTCGACAACGCCGGTTCGAGGTAGTCGAAGCCCATCGCGGCGAGTTGCTCGGCGGCCGCCAGCGGATCGACGTTGCCGAACGCCGCGACGCCGAGGCGCAGCGGCCACGGCGGGACGTTCTGTGCCGGTGCTGCTGCTACGAGTGCGGCGAAGGCGCCGAGGACTGCGGCAGGGAGGCGCATGCGCGAGAGGCTACGCGATCGCCGGTGGCGCGGCGCCTGGGGCGTTGCCATCGCTGCCCGCGGCAACGGCGCGACCCGGACGGCCGCGAAGCGGCACGATCCGGGTCGGCATGGCGCAGCGCCCGCGGCGCTGCGTCACTTCGTGTAGTCGCTGATCGTCTTCGACCAGCCGTACGGGGGCAGCAGGGTCGTAGGCAAGGCAACCGCCTGGCTGTGCAGGTGCAGGCAGGGCGGCACCAGTGGGAGGAAGGCCGTCAGCATCCCGTCGCCGGCGGCATCGAGGGGCGTCAGAAGCACGGTCCAGTAGTCCGGCAGCAGGCAGGCGCCCTCGTAGGGGCTCATGAGGTCGGGCGAGCCGATGCCGGCGCCGAAGACCACGAGGCCGTAGCCGAAGGCGAACGTCGCCGGCGCGTCGATGGTGAACGTCAGCACACCGCCGGTCCACTGCAGGTCCGTGTGCCAGTAGTTGACGGTCGGCTCGGGCAGGCCGTGTTCGCAGAAGCTCTTCAGGTTCAACCGGATCGAGTGGATCGTGGTCGTCGCGGCACCGCCGACGTCGAGATAGCCCGCCTTGCTGAGTTTCGGCAGCAGGTTCAAGCCGCCGGGCAGGTTGGCGAGGTCGATCACCGTGCGCACCGTGCCGTCGGCTTCGAGCGCGGAGATGTTGAGCGCGAAGTTGCCGGCCGGGGTCACGAGGTCGAGGTAGAGCCGATCGGCGGCGACCGGCGTCCAGGCGATCTCCAGCGTGCCGGCGCACAGGCGCGGCGGCAGGTTCTCGAAGGTGTGGGCAAGCCGCCCGGGGGGACCGCCCACGTCGAAGTTCTTCACCGGAGCGAGGAACGCCGACAACGCATTCCGCGGGCAGGCGAACTCAGCGCCCAGGACGTCCGGGAGTCCGGCGCGCAGTTCGTGCGTGCAGCGGCCGGTCGGCAACTGGTTGCACCAGAGCTTGAGCGCGCCCGCGAAGTTCCAGTCGCACGAGACCACGTCGAGGTCGCCGTCATCGTCGACGTCGCCGGTCTCGAGGTCGGAGATCGAAGCGCTGGCGCTCGGCCAGGACTTCTCGAGGTTCGTGCCGGTGTTCGGGAAGTCGCCGTTGCCGTCGTTGGGCCGCGCGTAGAGGTTCCCGTCGGTCGAGGCATAGGCGAGGTCGATGTCGCCGTCGCGGTCGTAGTCGCCGCAGGTCACCGCGGTCGGTACGAAGAGCGCCGCGCCGATGCCGTTCAGCAGCATCGGCGGCAGGAACGTCGTTCCCGTCGGCCAGGGGAACGCGCGGCTGTTGCGGCAGACCCAGCCCCGGTTCGAGCCGACGCCCTGCCAGCCGTCGAGCACCACGAAGTCGTCGGCGCCGTCGCGGTCGAAGTCGGCGACGGTGACGCAGCCGGGCCGCGCGGTGGGCGGGAAGAGCACGGTTTGGAAGGCGGCGAGGCTGGTGCTGGCGGCATTCGTCAGCACCGTGGCCTGCGGGCTTGGCCCCACCCAGGTCACGACCACGTCGGGCAGTCCGTCGCCGTTCCAGGAGCCGAGCGCCATGCGCATCGGCGACGGCGCCAGGGCGGGCGGTGGCGGTGCCGGCAGCACGACGAACGCGGCGCCGCTGTTCGAGAGCCAGACATTGCCCGTGGTGTCGAGCACCAGCAGGTCGTCGACGGCGCCGTCGTCGTCGAAGTCGGTCGCGAGCAGCTGTTGCGCCGTCACCGGCACCGAGGGCGGGCTGATGCCGCCGTGCACCTCGACGTAGAAGAACGCCGGCGCGAACTGCGTCACCAGCGAGCAGACGTTGTCGCCGCCGAGGTTGTCCGGGTCGGCGATCGCCACGTCGATCACCAGCGCGGTGGGGAACCCCCACGGCCCCATGCCCATCGGCAGCGTGAACCCCTGCACGGCGGGGCCGGCGAAGTTCGGGCACTGGCCGGCCCCTGGGGTCCACACGTCGGTGCCGGTCGGGAAGGCCGGAAATGGGAACATCGACGCCGCTGCGATCGACAACGACGGGCCGGGCAGTCGCCCCAGCGCGATGGCAAACGGGGCCTGCGTGGGCACCGACATCGGGGCACCGGCGGTGAGGTTGATCTGGGCCGCTGCACCGGCAGCGAGCAGGAGGGGAGCGAGCGCGATGGCGCCGTGGCGGGAGCGGAGGGAACGGAACGGGTTCGTGAGCAGAGCGTGGACCATGGGGGCCTCTCGGTTGGAGGCAGCGGAAGTGCTGCCGAGAGGGGATGCACGGATCGGCGTGGAACTGGACAACCAGGCTCGAAAAATCCGGGCGCCCGCAGGGCGCAAGGCCGCCGAGCGTTGGACGCGGCGTTCGGACGCGGCGAGGCCTGACTAGCGCCGACGCTGCCGCCCGCCGGCCCCCTCGGGCATCGGCTCGGGCAGTTCCGGTCCCATCACCACGCGCAGTCCCGGGATGCCGTCGCGCAGCCGCACGACCGCGGCGGCCGACACGTCGGTCTGCCAGACGTAGAGCTCCTGCAGGTTCTTCAGCGGCGCGAGCGCGGCGATGCCGTAGTCGCCGGCCTTGGTGCCGAAGAGGTTGAGGGAGCGCAGTTCCTTGCACGCTCCGACCGCGGCGACGCCGTGGTTGCCGACGGCGGTCTGCCGCAGGTCGAGGCGCAGCAGCCGCGGCATCGACGCGATCACCTTGCAGCCTTCGTCACCGACGCGCGTGCGCGACAGGTCGAGTTCGACGACGTGGCTCGCGATCGCCATCAGCGGGGCGAGCGCCTTGTCGTCGACGGCGTCGGCGTTGCCGCGGCAGTTGACGGTGAGCAGCGGGCTGTCGTCGCCGACGCTGCGCACGAGGAACGGGCCCGCCTCGAATGCCTGCAGTGTCGCGGCCGGCAGCGGCTTCACGCCGGTGGCGAGCTTCACGTACGGACTGACCACCGGCTTGCCCGCCTCGGCGGGCTTGCCGGCGCCCGCCGCCGCGGGGGCGGGGGCGGGGGCGGCTTCGAGCTTCTTGCCGGTCCAGCTGCCGAACGAGGCGCCGTCGTCGATCCACTGCTTGATCAGGTCCTGCTGGGCGGTGGGCAGCGGATCGCCCTTCTTCGCCGGCGGCATGCGATCGTCGTGGTCGGCCGGCAGGGTGATCGCCTGCCAGAGTGTCGACTCGGCGGCGTTCTTCGCGACGACCAGACCCTTCTTGCCGGTGATGGCGTCCTTGCTGTCGAACGCCACGCCGCCCTTGGGCTTCTTCAGCCTGCCGTCGGGGCCGGTGTGTGCCGTGGCGTGGCACTCGATGCAGCGGCTCTCGAGGATCGGCAGCACCTGCCGCTGGAAGTCGACCTTGCCCTGCGCGACCGCTGCGCTCGCGACGACGAGGGGCATCCAGCGCATGCCGTGCATCGGCTCAGCCCTTCTTGTCCGCGGGCGGCTCGCCCTTCGGCTTGTCCTTGCCGGCGTCCTTTTCCTTTTCCTTTTCCTTGCCCTTGCCGCCCTCGGCTTCGGCCTTCTTGCCGGTCCACTTGCCGAACGAAGCACCCTCTTCGATCCACTTCTTGATGAGGTCGGTCTGCTCCTTGGCGAGCGGACCGCCCTTCTTGGCGGGGGGCATGCGGTCCTCGTGGTCGGCCGGCAGCGTGATCGCCGTGTAGAGCAGCGAATCGTCGGGCTTCTTGGCGACGACGAGCTTGCCCTTCTTGCTGCCGGTGATGCCGTCCTTGGTCTCGAACACGACCCCGCCCTTGGGCTTCTTGAGCTTGCCGTCGGGCCCGGTGTGCGCGGTCAGGTGGCACTCGACGCAACTCTTCTCGAGGATCGGCCAGATCTGCTTCTCGAAGTCGACCGCAGCCTTCTCCTGCGGGGGCTTGTCCTGGGCGACGAGGGCGAGCGGGAACAGCAGCGTGACGAGGAACGTGTGGCGCATGGGTTGCGGAAGGTAACGACGTGGTCGGCTCAGCCGAAGAGCGCGGTCAGCGGTTGGCCCTTGTCGGCGACCTTGAACGGCCGGCCCGACGGCGACATCAGCACGTGGTCGACCGGCAGGCCGCACGCGTAGGCGATCGTCGCGTTGAGGTCCTGGATCGACGTGGGCTCGGTGATGACCTGGCGCCCTTCGGGGTCGGTGCTGCCGTAACGCTGGCCGCCGCGCACGCCGCCGCCGGCGAGCAGCGTGCTGAACGCCTGCGGGTAGTGGTTGCGGCCCTGGTCCTGGTCGATGTCGGGCGTGCGGCCGAACTCGCTGGTCAGCACGATCAGTGTCTCGCGCAAGAGACCACGCGCGTCGAGGTCGGCGATCAGCGCGGCGATGCCCTGGTCGATCGGCGGGACCAGATCGTCGATCCGGTCGAAGTTGTCGGCGTGCGTGTCCCAGCCGTCGCTGAACACCTCGACGTAGCGAACGCCGTGCTCGACCAGCCGCCGCGCCAGCAGGCAGCCGGAGCCGAACGACGTGTTGCCGTACGCGGCGTGCATCGCCGGCGATTCGAGATCGAGGTCGAACGCGGCGAGGTCGCTGCTGCGCATCAGCGAGACCGCTTCCTCGTAGGCCTTGCTGTAGCCCTGCACGGAGCGCTGGCCGTGTTTCTCGGCGAACGCCTGGTCGAGCTTGGCCAGGCGGTCGAGCCGGCGACGGAAGCGCTCTTCGTCGACGCCGCGGGGCAGCGACGCGTTCTGCAGGCCGTCCTCGGCGCTGCCGATCGGCAGCGGCTGGAACTCCGGCGGGAAGAACCCGGCACCGGGCAGGTCGGCGGCGCCGCCGATGGTGACGTGGCCCGGCAGCGTCGGGTTGAGGCGGCCGGTGAGGTGGTGGCACCAGGCACCGAGGCTCGGGTGCTGGATCGTGCCGCGCAGTTCGTAGCTGGTGCGCATCAGGTACTGGGCCTGGCTGTGCGCGCCCTGGCGGCTCGACATCGAGCTCACGATGCAGCACTTGTCCATCTGTTCGGCGAGCTTCGCGAAGCGGCTGCCGAGCAGCACGCCGTCGGCGCGCGTGGCGATCGCCTCGGTCGGGCCCTGCGTCTGCTTGCCGGGCTTCGGATCGAGGGTGTCGATCTGGCTCATGCCGCCGCGCATGAACAGGTAGATCACGTGCTTGGCGGTGGCGCGCCCGAGCACCAGGGGCTTCTGCGGATCCTGAGCGAGTGCGCGCGCGAGGCCGGCGGGCCCGAAGTGTGCAACGGCGCCGACGCCGAGCATGGAGCCGGCCAGGCGCGAGAGGAACGCGCGGCGCGTCGGGATGTCGGTGGTCCGGATCAGGTCGTTGAGCGTCATCGTCGATTCCTCACCTCACGAAGCGGAACTCGTTGCTGTTGCAGAGCACCCACACCAGGTCCTTCACCACGGAATCGCCGTGGATCGCGGTCTGCTTGCGCCAATCGGTGGCCTCTTCGGGCGTGGGCTCGCGGTTGAGCGTGCTGAGGAACGCGACGCGCACGCGGCGTTCTCCGTTCGGGGCGGTGTCGAGGGCCGCGCGCAGGGCCGATTGGCCTTCGAGCACGCGTTGGTCGAGGAACCCGTTCAGCATCGTCAACACCTGCGGCACCGTCGCGACGCGCGTGCTGCTGTCGACCGTCTCACGGTCGGACTGGCCGAACTGCCGCAGCAGGTGGTTGGGCGGTGCAGGCTGTTGCAGGTCGGAGGCCCGCATCAGGTCGCCTTCGCGGCCGCGCGCCGCGCGTTGGCCCAGCGGCAAGCCCATCGCCTGCAGCTGTTCGGCGATCGCGACCACCTTCTTCTGGTCGCCGTCGCGCCGCGCCTGCGCCAGGTCGCGCAGCAGCGGCTGCGCCTTCTGCTGCAGTTCCTTGTCGGCGGCGAGCTGGCGCTGCAGATCGGCGCGCTGCATCGCCTCGTTGGGCCGCTGCATCGCGGCTCCACGCCGGTTCTCGACCATGTCGATCAGGTCCTTGGCGTCGGCCTTGGCCAGCTCGGCGAACTGGTCGTAGACCGGCTTGGCGCGTTCGTCGAGCGGACGCAGCCGTTCGTCGACGTCGGCGAACACCAAGGTCAGCAGCGAGTCCCACATCTGCTCGGCGGTCATGCGCGCCAGCACCGGACCGCGGAACGTGACCGGCTGGCCGGCCACCTGGTCGGTCGCCGGGGCCGCGCGCTGGAACAACTTCGTGTGCACCAGCACGCGTTCGAACTGGCGCAGATCGAAGTCGAGCGACTCCATCAGCGTCTCGAGGAACTGCAGCAGCTCGGGATGCACTGCCTCGGTGTCCTTCTTCCAGTCGTCGACCGGATCGACGAGCCCGGCGCCGAACGTGCGCGCCCACATCCGGTTGGCGATCACCTTGGCGAACATCGGGTTCTTCTTGCTGGTCATCCACTCGCCGAGCGACTGCCGGGAGCCGACCTCGGGCGTCGCGTCGCGGCCCGCGCGTTCGCGGTTGCGCGCTGGTCGCGTTGGCTGGGCCTTCTTGTCCGGGTACTTCAGCTTGACCTCGGCGCCGAAGATCGTGCTCGCCGCCACCGGCGTGCCCGGTTTGGCGTCGTCGTACTTGTAGTCGCCGGGCAGCCGCTCGATGCCGGTGCCGGTGCCGTCGATGCCCTGGTTCATGCGCCGCACGAGCTGCAGCGCCTGCTGGCGCACGCGGTCGGTCGCGGCGGCGAGTTCGGTGCGCAGGCCGACCAGGTTCGGCAGCGCGTTCTCGTCGCGGTAGCGGATGCCGCCGAAGAAGGCGGCCATCTCGAAGAACTCCTTCTGCGTCCAGTGGTCGAACGGGTGGTTGTGGCACTGCGCGCACTCGAGCCGCGTGCCGACGAACAACCGCAACGCGTTGGCCATCGCGTCGTGCGGCATGTTCATGTCGCGCAGCAGCATGCCGGTGGCGCCGTTCCCCACCTGATGCCCAGGCCCTTCGGCCGCGAGCATCTCGCGCACCATCTGGTCGTACGGCTTGTCCTGTTGGATCGACTGGCGCAGGTAGTGCGCGAACGGCTCGCCGCTGAGGTTCTGCTGCCGCGACTTCACACGCAGTTGGTCGAACCAGAAGTTGGCGAAGTGGCTGGTGCGGCCAGCGCCGTCCAGCAGCGCGTCGGTCAGGCGGTCGCGTTTGTCGGGGCTGGTGTCGGCGAGGAAGCGCTCGGTCTCGGCCAGGGTCGGGATGCGGCCGGCGATCGTGAGCCAGGCGCGCCGGACGAACGTCGCGTCGTCGACGAGCGGCAGGGCTTCTTCCTGGCGTCGCTGCAGTCCACGTTCGAGCAGCGCATCGACGCGGGCGGCGTCCTCGAGCACCCGGGCCAGCGGGCGCTTGGACTCCACGCCCTGGGTGGGACGCTGGGGGCTCGGTGCTGCGGTTTGCGCGAGGCCGAGACTGGCGAGGCAGGCGGCGAACGTGAACGCGACGCAGCGGTTGGTTCGGCTCATGGCAAAGGCGGCAGATCGCCGAGGCAGCCCGGAAAGCGGCATTGAACGTGCAATCGGCGCACTTGGCCACGGGGCTGCGGTCCAACATCGAGAAATGGCGGTGGCAACGCCCCGCGGCGGCGGCGCCGAGTTCCGGGGGCGTCGCCTTGACGACCTTCCGGGCCCTACGTATCGTCCCCGCCCCTTCGTGGTCGCCCCACAGCTGCCACGAGGGATCGCGTTCGCGGGCGGCGGGCGAGACCGGCGGCTGCCGGTCTTCCGAGTTGCTCGACGCACCCGATCGCCCCTCACCTTCGACTTGCACCGGCGACCGCCGCGGTCGCCATCGATCATGTCCAAGCCGACCAAGCCCGAACTGCAGAAGTACAAGCAGATCCTGGAGAAGCAGCTGTCCTCGCTGAAAGGCGACGTCGGGTCGATGCGCGACGAAGCGCTGCGGGCGTCCGAACAGGATGCCTCGGTCGACCACCTCGCCGACCAGGGGACCGACAACTACGACCAGGGCTTCATGCTCGGCCTGATCGAGAACGAGGAGGAGACGATCAAACTGATCGAGGAAGCCCTCGACCGGATCAAGAGCAAGGGCGACTGGGACTTCGGCGCCTGCCCGCTGTGCGTCGAGGAGAACGACGCGCAGAAGAAGCCGGGCAAGGACGGCAAGAAGCCGAAGGCCGGCAAGCCGGTCGAAATCTGGATCCCCAAGGCTCGCCTCGAGTACCTGCCGTGGGCGCGCTACTGCGTGCGCCACCAGGAGTCCGAGGAACGCAACCGCGAGAGCGCCTGAGCCGTGGCGGCGGAGCCGGCATCGGCGCCGCAAGCCGGCTCGGCTGCCGCAGGGCGAGGGTTCGACGGCAAGCTGTGGTTCTGGCTGCCCTGGCCCCTGCTGGTCGCGCTCGACCTCTGGAGCAAGGCGGCCGCGTTCGCCTTCGTCCATGCCGAGGCGACGGCGCGTGGACTGGGTCATCTGCCAGAGCACCGGCTCCCGGCATGGCTCGTGTTCGACAGCTCGCTGCTGCGCCTCGATCTCGTCTGCTGGGGCAACACCGGCACCATCTGGGGACTGTTCCAGGGTTCGACGCTGCCGCTGATGGTCGTGCGCTGCGCGGCGGTGGTGGGGCTGCTGTGGTTCGTCTGGACGCTGCCGCGCGCGGCGCGCTTCCGGCAGCTGGTGCTGTCGCTCGTGTTCGCGGGGGCGCTCGGCAACCTCTACGACAACTTCGTGCGCGCCGACCGCTCGGTGCGCGACTTCCTGTTCTTCTCGGGCAAGTGGCCGGTCGATTGGACCTTCCCGGCCTTCAACGTCGCGGATTCCTGCATCACCGTCGGCGCCATCGGCCTGTTCGTGGTCTTGTGGCGCGACGATCGCAAGCCGAAACCGGGCCCGGTATCCTCGCCGAACACGACCGCGTAGGCCTGCGTGCTCCACACGACCCTTGGCAGCCTGGAACTCGACAACCCGGTGCTCAGCGCCTCGGGCACGTTCGGTTCGGGCTGGGAGGGGCGCGAGTTCAGTGACCTCGGCCGCGTCGGGGCGCTGGTCAGCAAGACGGTGACCCTGCTGCCGCGGCCGGGCAACCCGCCGCCGCGCATCCACGAGACCGCGTCGGGGATGCTGAACTCGATCGGCCTCGAGAACAAAGGCGTCGACTACTTCGTGCGCGAGTCGCTGCCGAAGATGCGCCAGCTGGCGGCGGGCGGCGCCGTCGACGGGCGGCACGGCCCACGCATCGTGATCAACATCGGCGGCGAGTCGATCGACGATTTCGTGCGACTCGCCGAGCGCTTCTGCCGCGAAGGCGTCGACGCGCTCGAGGTCAACCTGTCGTGCCCCAACGTGCAGGAGGGCAAGCTGCTGTTCTCGACCGAGCCGCGGCTCACCGAACAGGCAGTGCGCGCGGTGAAGAAGGTCGCGACGGTGCCGGTGTTCGCGAAGCTGTCGCCGAACGTGACCGACGTCGTCGCGATCGGCAAGGCCGCCGAGCAGGGCGGCGCCGACGGGCTGACCGCGATCAACACGCTGATCGGCATGGCCGTCGACTGGCGCGCGCGGCGGGCGATCCTCGCCCGCGGCATCGGCGGCCTGTCGGGCCCGGCGATCAAGCCGGTCGCGCTCCGCATGGTGCACGACCTCGCGCGGGCGATCCGGCTGCCGATCCTCGGGGTCGGCGGCGTGCGCACCGCCGACGACGTGCTCGAGTTCGTGTGCGCGGGCGCTTCGGCGGTGCAGGTCGGAACGTCGATGTTCACCGAACCGGACCTGATGGCCCGCATCGTCGACGAACTGCCGAAGAAGCTCGCCGCGGCGAAGACGACGATCGCCGAACTGCGCGGCGCGATGCATGGCAAGGCGCCGTCGGCGGTCGGGGGGTGCGCACGATGAAGCTCACGGCCCTGACCCACGACGTCCTGGCGCGCGCGATCGCGATCTACCAGGAACTCGCCTACGGCCAGGGCAAGCGGCGTGTGGTCGAGCCGCCCCCGGGTGGCGGCCACGAAGCGCTGCTGGCGATGTTCACGCAGGAGCAGGCCGAAGCGATCCCGGGGCATCCGTGCTGCCGCTACGCGTTGCGGCTCGGCAACCGCAACTACCCGTTCATGAAGCTCGTGCTGCAGGAGCACCTGCTGCCCGGCGAGTACTACTTCGCGGTCGACACCCACGACCAGATGGAGATCAAGCCGGACTACCCGGACTACGAGCCGTGGCGGGCGGTGCAGCGCTTCAACCGCGAGCTCAAGGCGCAGATCGAACGCGGCTTCGATCGCGCCGGTCTCGACACCGCCTCGGCGCTGCGCAAGCTGCTCGTCGACGGTGGTGCGGGCGATGGTGGGCTGCCGTGCCCCGGACTCGTGCTGGTCGTCGACGACGAAGAGGACCTGGCCGCCGCCGTCGAGGCGTTGTTCGCGCGGCGCGGCTGGCGGGTCGTGAAGGTGCACGACGGCGCGGCCGCGGTGGCCGCCGTGCAGGCGTTGCGGCCCGACCTGGTGTTGCTCGACTACGAGCTGCCGGAGCTCGATGGCCTGCAGGTGATCGAACGGCTGCGCGCCGATGCCGCGACCAAGGCGATCCCGGTGCTGCTCAGCAGTGCCGCGCGGGTGTCGCTCGCCGACATCCAGCGTGCCGACGGCTTCCTCGCGAAGCCCTTCCCCGAGGCGTTGCTGTTCGACGTCGTCGATCGCGTGCTGCGGACGCGGGGGGTGGCGAAGTGAACCTGCGCTGGCTCGGAGCTGCGTTGGTGTTGCTGATCGCCACGGCCGGCGGACTGCCGGCGGTGCGCGACCGTGGGCCGCGGGCCGATCAGGTCGCGGCTGCCGTGCTCGAGGCCGGCCTCGAGCCCGGTCCGGTCGCCGGCGTCGAGGACGGTGCAAGACCCGCGGCTTCGATGGTCCGGGACGACGTGCGGGCGATGCCGCGCACGCGCAGCGTGTTGCGGCGCGGCCTGCCGCCGGCGCGTGCGCCGACGACCTGCTGACCGGTCGTTCGTCGTGTCGCCGCGCCGCTGCCGGCGCGCCCGTGCCGTTCCGCATCCATCCGCATCCCGTACGCATTCCGCCCGTCATGAAACTCGACTTCGGTTCTCTCCCGTCCCGCATCGGCAAGGCCCTGCAAGGCCTGTTCGGTTCGGCCAACAAACGCGCGCTCGCGGCCTACGACCCGATCGTGCGCGCCACCAATGCCTTCGCCGACGAGGTGAAGGCGCTCTCCGCCGAGCAGATCAAGGCCGACGTGGCCGCGATGCGCGAGCGCGTGCAGAAGGGCGAGCAGACGCTCGACGACGTGCTGCCGCGCATGTTCGCGCTGACGCGCGAAGCGGCGACGCGCACGCTCGGCATCCGCCACTTCGACGTGCAGCTGATCGGCGGCGCCGTGCTGCACCAGGGCAAGATCGCCGAGATGTCGACCGGCGAAGGCAAGACGCTCGTCGCGACGCTGCCGGCGGCGCTGAACGCGATCTCCGGCAAGGGCGTCTACGTCGTGACCGTCAACGACTACCTCGCCAAGCGCGACCGCGACTGGATGGCGCCCGTCTACCAGTACCTCGGCCTCACCGTCGGCGCGATCCAGTCGCAGATGCCGCCGAACGCCCGCCAGGGCGAGTACGCGTGCGACATCACCTACGGCACCAACAACGAGTTCGGCTTCGACTACCTGCGCGACAA
>CALFZH010000002.1:0-122625 GCA_937952215.1 uncultured bacterium | reverse complement strand
AGCAGGCGCCGCGCGATTTCCGCCGCGGCAAGCCCCGTGGCCTCGACATCGAAGAAGACGAGGTTCGTCTCGATGGCGGGGTTCTGCAGGCTGACCCCCCGGATTCGCGAGAGCCCGGCCCCGAACCGCCGGGCGTTTCGATGGTCGGTCTCCAGTCGGTCGACATGATGGTCGAGGGCATACAGTCCGGCTGCGGCGAGGATGCCCGCCTGGCGCATCGCACCGCCGAACCGGTGCTTCCAGCGGTCGGCCTCGCGAATGAACTCCCGGCTCCCCGCGAGCACCCCCCCGACGGGGCAGCCCAGCCCCTTGGAGAGGTCCAGCCAGGCGCTGTCGAACGGCTCCGCGAAGTCGCCGGCGTCCACGCCAGAGGCGACCACGGCGTTCATGAGGCGAGCGCCGTCCATGTGCAGCAGCAGGCCTCGCTCCCGCGCGGCCGCCGCGACTTCCCGGTCGAACACTGGGATCCGATCGCGTACCTCGACCGCATCCGCGGGATGTACGACGCCGTGCTGTTCGTGATCGGCGAAGCGCGCTGGCGCCGGGTGCAGCGGTTCTTCGGCGAAGCCGTGCGCTGGACCGACGGCCGCCCGCAGGCGTTCGTGCACGGCGACTTCCAGGAGGCCAACGTCGTCGTGACCGAGGACGGCCGCCCCTTCCTGGTCGACTTCGAGTGCGTCGGTCTCGGCAAGCCGGATCACGACTTCGCCTGGTTCTGGATCCACAGCCAGCGCCACGCGGAGTGGAAGCGGCAACTGCTCGGCCGGTGGCTTGGCGGCGGCATCGGCGGCGATCGCATCCGCGCGGAATGGGGCATCCGCAGCGCCGTCGTCTACCTCGCCCTGCGCCGGCTCCGGTGGGGCTACCTGACGCACGGCGACGTCGATCCGCGCAAGAACGCGAACCTGGCGCTGCTCGACGCAGCCCTCGACGGCGGGGCTGGCTTCTTCCCGGTCTGATCCCCCCGCAGAATTGCACTGCCGCCTGAACGGCGCGGCACCGGGGGTGCCGCAATTCGATGGCACCTGGCGATGGCCCGGAGGGACGACGGCCGGCAAACCCACGTACGGCGCGGGTCTGGCGGCCGCCGGCACGACAAGGGGCGCACGGCATGCATGTTGTCATCCCCCGCCATGGATCGCTGTTCCCCGACCACCGTTCTCGACCTCACCGACGACGACCTGGTTGCCCAGCTGCAGTCCGGCGACGTCGAAGCACCCGTCACGAGCCTCGAGCGGCGCTACGGCAAGCGCATCCACGCCTTCGTGCTCGGCATGGTCCGCGACAGCCACCTGGCCCAGGACATCACCCAGGAGGTCTTCGAGAAGGTGATGCGCAAGCATGCGCTCTACAGCCCGGGCACGAACTTCCGGGCTTGGTTGTTCGAGGTCGCGCGCAACCAGGCGCTGAGCACGTTGCGCCGCGAGCAGCGGCTGCCGCGTCCGTTCAGCGGCCTGCAGCACGACCAAGGCGCCGACATGCTCGAAGCGTCCCCAGCGGCCCCGGCCGAACAGCGCCTCGAAGAAGAAGAGATGCTCGGTGCGTTCGAAGCCGCCGTCGCGGCCCTGCCCGAACGCTATCGCACGGTGTTCGACCTCTGCGTGCGGCAGGGTCGCCCCTACCAGGACGCGGCGCGGCAGCTGCACATGCCGACCGGGACGGTCGCGATCCGGATCATGCGAGCGCGCAAGCGGCTGTTCGCCGACCTGCAGCAGCATCTCGGCCGCCTGCGCCGGCCGCCGGCCTGCTTCCAGTGACCGCGCGGGGCGATCGCCGCGAGGCGACCCTCAGCCGACGCTGACGCCGAGACGAGCGAACGCTTCGTCGACGAGACGCTCCCACCCGCGGTTCGCGGCCGGACTCGCCGGACTGGGGTGCGGGATCCGGCCGATGCGCGGACCGTCGGCGCCCAGCGCCAGTCGTGCACGCGCTTCCGCGAACGCCCCCACGCCGATCACCCATTCGGGCTTCGTCGCCGCGACGACAGCGCGCAGCAGCCGATCGCAGATCGCGAACATCGGCGCGGTCTCGGCCTTCGGCAACTTGTCGGGCGTCAGGTTGGCGCCACCGTCGGCGACGAAGGCCAGCGGGCAGTAGTTCGTGACGAAGAACCGGCTCAGGAAGCGCTGCGGCGTGACGAAGCGCGCCGCCGCCCACCCCCACAGCCGCCGGCCGCTCACCTCGGAGCGCGTGCACGCCAGGCCCAGCACCGGGCGCTTCTCGTGCACGTGCGCCGGCTGCCGCACTTCGCCGCGCAGACCGAGCCAACTGCGCACCGCCTCGACTTCGCCGAACGGCACGCCGGTCTGCACCATGCCGAACGGCCCGGGGTTCATGCCGAGCAGCAGCACTTCCTTCGTGCCGCGGCCGAACCGTTCGAGCCATTGCCGATGCACGTCCCACGCGTAGTCGAGCGGGTCGTAGACGCACGCGACCGGCGGGCCGAAGCGCAGCGCTTGCAGCTCGGCGACAGCATCCCGCGTGGCGCGGACGAGCGACATGGCCGCATGCCATAGCCGCTCGCCGCGGCGCCGGCAACCGCGCTCAATCGTCGCGGAAGCCGAGCGCGACGAGCAGGCAACTGCCATCAGCGATCACCGTCAGGCCCGCGGCGTTCGCCGTGGCGACGGCGGCGCGGTCCTCGGCGCCCGGCTGGAACCACAGGTGCCGCACGCCGGCGGCGATGGCGTCGGCGACGATCGCCGCGGCCGCCGCCGGCGGCGCGACGATCGAGACCGCGCGCGGTGGACCCGGGATCGCCGCCAGCGAGGCGTGGCACGGCACGCCTTCGACCGAGGGCAGCTTCGGGTTGACGCCGACGACCGGCAGGCCGTGCTGGCGGTAGCAGCGCAGCACCTTGTTGCCGTACTTGGCGCGGTCGGCCGAGGCGCCGACGACGGCGAACGAACCGGTGGCGAGGAACGCGGCGATCGCGGGCGGATGGTGTCGCATGGCGGTCCACCATCGGACCGCAACGGTCGACGCCGCGCCATCGGCCGACGGCGGCTATCGCGGCGCCCGCAGGCCCGGGCCGATGGCTTCCGCCACGATCGTCGCGAGCAGTTCCGAGCCCTTGGCGGTCGGGTGGATCGGATCCTGGAACCACTGCTCCCGGGGCGACCCGGCCGTGCGTGCCACGAAGGCCGCGTGCGTCGGTACGAACGGCACCCCGCACGCCGACGCGACGCGCCGCATCGCCTCGTCGTGGCGCGCGAGCGGCACCGGGTAGCCGAGCACGAACGCGCGCGCCGAACTCGCCTGCACCCGCGCGACGATCGCCGCCACGTGGCCTTCGAGCGTGGCGTAGACCTCGCGTTCGTCGACGACTGCGCGCCGCAGATCACGCAGCAACGTCGCATCGGTGGCGGGCTCCGCGACGGCGCGCGCCGCCGCGAGCAGGGCTTCGCCGTCGGCGCCGCGGGCAACGGCATGCACCATGCCCGCGATCGACGCATCCGCGCCGACGCCGCCAGCGCGGGCAGCGATCCACGCGGAAACGGCCGCGGGGGCATCGACGGAGGCCAACACCACCGCGCGCTCGAGAGCCAACTCCGCCCGCCGCCACGGCGACGACTCGCCGGCGGCGACCCGCGCGATCTCGTCCGCGACGAGCGCACGCGCCGCCGGCGACGCCGCATCGCCGATCAGCCGCCAGCAGCGGGCGCGCGCCGGCGCCGCGACGAGCACGCTGCGGGCCAGCGCCGCTGCCGCGTCGCGTTCGCCAGCGCTCGCCTGCACGCACGCGAGCGCTTCGCCCGAGTTCGGTTCGTGGTGTTCGCGCCAGTCGTGTTCGAGCTCACGCCGCAGCGAGGCGGCGGCTTCGCCGCGACCGGCGTCGGCCAGCCCACGGGCCAGCCGCGCCCGTGCCGCGCGGGTCTCGGCCCCGTCCGGCAAGGCGGCAACCGCCGCCTGCGCCGCGTCGAACTGGTCGCGTTCGAGCAGTTCCGCCACGCGCTCGGCCGCGGCGATCGCCTCGGGCGGACCGCGACGCGCCCGGCGATGGCGGTCCCAGCCCGGCAGCATGAAGTCGAGAGCCCCTTCGGCCAGGCTCCACCGCACGACGAACGGCGGGCTGCCCTCCGGCGTCAGGTGCAGACGATCTCCCTCGACGCGCCAGCGCGCCGGCAACGTGCCGAGCCAGGCCGAGCCATCGGCGCGGAACTCGAACTGCTGGCCGTCGACGCTCCAGATGCCGAGGAACGGCATCTCGTCGCCGTGAGCATCGACGTCGCTGCCGTCACGACGCGCCATCAGCAGCGCCCACAGCCGACCGGTGCGCCAACGCCACACGAACTCGCCGCCACCCGACCCGTGCAACACCTCGGCGGGCAACGGCGTCGGCCGCGACCAGCGGTCGTTCCAGCCGACCAGCAGACACACCGCATCGGGCCGCAGTTCGTCGAGCAACGCCGGCAGCCGGGTCGCGACGTCGGCCGAGTCGTTGCCCGGGATGCCGCGATTCACGACCGACCAGGCGAGGCCAGCCGTCGCGAGGCGCTCCTGCAGCACCGCGGGATACGCAGCTTCCGGAGGCACCCCGAGCCCGAACGTCACCGAGTCGCCGATGCAGAGCAGCACCGGCCCCGCCGGCCGCGCCGCCGCCGGTCGCCGCAGCAACCAGGCGCCGAACGCCGCGAGCTGCAGTCCCCCTTCGAGGGCCACTGCCGCGATCGTCGTCGCGACGAAGAGGCGCAGCAGGCGCGACCGCGGGCGGTTCGGGAGGTCGCGCTGCCCGCCCACGGTGTCAGTTCCAGCCTTCGCGTTTGCCGAGCGTGCGCGGGCGCTCCGGCGCGTTGGCCACTTCCCAGCCGGTCCAGAACGCCAGCCGCGCGATGCGTTCCATCTTGCTGCCGTCGAGCTTGTCGGCGTGGTCGGTGACCTGGTGGTAGTCCTCGTGCTCGCCGTTGCAGAAGAACACCACCGGGATGCCCTTCTTCGCGAAGTTGTAGTGGTCGCTGCGGCTGTAGTACTTGTCACCCGACGTGAACGAGCAGCCGAGCACTTCGGCGAAGCGCGCCGCGTCCTGCACGATCGTCGAGAACTTCGCGTGCCGGTGGCTCGGCGTCACCGTGATCTCGGTCGGTCCCGACTCGGGCCCGCTGCGGCCGATCATGTCAGTGTTGACGTTGGCGATCAGGTTCGCAGCCTCCCACGTCGGGTGGTCGGCGAAGTACGCCGAACCCCACAGCCCGAGTTCTTCGCCGGAGACGGCGAGGAAGATCACGCTGCGCGCGGGCCGGGCGCTCTTGGCGAACGCGCTGGCGATCGCCAGCAGGCCCGACGTCCCCGAAGCGTTGTCGTCGGCGCCGTTGAACACCTCGCCGTCGATGCGCGTGCCGACGTGGTCCATGTGCGCCGAGTAGACGACCGCCTCGTGGGCGAGCTTCGGGTCGCTGCCGCGCAGCACGGCGACGACGTTGTGGGCCTTGGCGTTCTCGTCGTGGGTCACGCCGAGCGTGAGCGCTGCCGGCACGTCCGCAGTCGTGGCCGGCCGCTCGCCATCGCCGGCGACGAACGTGGCGACGGCGGCAGTCGTCGTGCCGAGTTGCTCGAGCAGTTGCGCACTGGCCGCGACCGACAGCACCAGCGCCGGCACGCTCGCTTCCCCGCCGCCGAGCATCTCGGCCATGCCGCTCATGCCGCCATCGGCGCCGGCGAACCGCGGGGCCAGCACGTCCTTGCCCGGCGCCACCGCCAGGTAGTTGAGCACGTCGGTGAGGCCATGCCGGTCTTCGAGCTGCACGAACAGCACCGCTCCGGCCCCCTTCTTGGCCAGCGCCTTGGTCGTGCGGCCCAGGCTGTTGAACGTCTGGAACGACATCCCGAACTTCTGCTCGATGCCGAGCTGCTTGTCGACCTTGCCGCGCGGGGCCTTGATCGCGACCACCGCGAACGCGCCGCCGAGCGCCTCGTCTTCGGGCAGATCGGCATTGGCGCCGCGCAGCCGGCCCAGCCCGCAGAACCGCAGCTTGCCGTCGAGCCGGAGATCGCACGGCTTGGCGCCGAGCACCGCGAAGCCGTTCGCGAGCTCGATCGTGCCGACCTTCAGGCGGGTCGCCGCGGTCACCGCCGTGCGCGCGATGCCGTAGCTCTGCAACCAGGTGCGCTTGCCGTCGACCTCGTCGCCGAGCGGCTCGAGCATGAGCGACTCGAAGTGCCGGGCGATGTAGTCCGCCGCGGCCTGCTGCCCGGGCGAACCCGTCAGGCGGCCGCCGAGTTCGTCGGACGCGAGGAACGTCGCATGGGCGAGCAGTTCCTTGCTCAAGATGGTGTCCATCGCCTTCGGCGGCGCGGGCACGGCCGGGGTCTGGGCAGCGGCGATCGCGGCGAGGAGAAGGAACGTCGGCAGTCGGCGGATCATGCGGCGTGGGGAGCGGAGGTCGGTTCTGGTGTCGGTACGCGCGCGCGGCAGGATAGGGTCCGGCGCGGATCGGGCCACTGTGGCCGCACGATCCGGCCCGTTGTCGCCACCCTGAACGCGCCATGACCGATCCGAGCCCTGCCATCGACCGCCGCGGGTTCCTGCTCGGTGCCACGGCGCCCTTGGCCCTCACCGCCGCGCCGCGGCGCGACGACGCCGACGACCTCGCCGCGCTGGGCCGCCTCGCCGACCTCTCGTTCACCGAGGAGGAACGGCGCCTGGCCGGCAAGCGCCTCGCCGCCCAGCGCACCGGCTTCGCGGCAGTCCGCGCGACGCCGATCCCGTTCGAGCTGCCGCCGTGCGCGCACTTCGACCCGCTGCCGCCGGGCGCTGTGCGGGCCGCGCCGACGCCCCGGGTGGCGTTCGCGCCGCCGAAGGTGCCGCCGCCGGCGAACGACACCGACATCGCGTTCGCCGAGGTCGCCACGCTGGCCGGCTGGCTGCGCAGCGGTGCGGTGACGTCGGTCCGGCTCACCGAACTCGCGCTGGCGCGCCTGCAGCGCTTCGACGCCACCCTGCTCTGCGTCGTCAACCTGCTGCGCGAGCCAGCGCTCGCCCGGGCGCGCGAACTCGACGCCGAACTGGCCGCCGGCAAGGACCGGGGACCGCTGCACGGCATCCCGTACGGCGCCAAGGACCTGTTCGGCTGGCCGGGCGCGCCGACCACGTTCGGCGCCGCCCCATGGCGCGACCACGTGTGGAACGTCGAAGCGACGTGCCTGCAGCGGCTGCACGACGCCGGCGCGGTGCTGGTCGCCAAGTTGTCGCTCGGCGCGCTGGCGATGGGCGATCTGTGGCACGGCGGCCGCACGCGCAACCCGTGGAACCCCGAGCAGGGCAGCAGCGGGTCGTCGGCGGGTCCGTGCAGTGCGGTCGCCGCCGGGCTCGTGCCGTTCGCGATCGGCACCGAGACCCTCGGCTCGATCGTGTCGCCGTGCCGCCAGTGCGGCATCGCCGGTCTGCGGCCGACGTTCGGCACGATCAGCCGGCACGGCGCGATGCCGTTGTCGTGGACGATGGACAAGGTCGGCCCGATCGCGCGCAGTGCGGTCGACGCAGCTCTGGTGTTCGACGCCATGCGCGGCGCCGACGGCCGCGACCCCGCGGCGGTCGATTCGGCGTTCGCGTGGCGCGCCGGCCGCGGCCTGCAGGGCCTGCGCTTTGGCATCGTGCAGCAACGCGACTGGCCGCGCCGCGCCGAGGATCGCGCGTTCGTCGAGTGGCTCACCGCCGCCGGCGCGCCGGTACCGGTGACGCTGCCGGCCGCTCCGTACGAGGGCATCCTGGCGATGCTGCACGCCGAGGCGGCGGCGGCCTTCGACGACGCGCTGCGCCAAGGCCTGCTGCCGCAGTTGCCGGGCCAGCGCGACGGCGACTGGCCGAACCAATTCCGCAGCGCCCGCGCGATCCCGGCCGTCGAGTACCTGCAGGCCAGCCGCGCGCGAGCGCAGCTGGTGGTCGACATGGACCGCGCACTCGCGAACGTCGACGTCCTGGTGGCGCCGACCCATGGCGGCAGCACGCTCGTGGCGACGAACCTCACCGGACACCCGACCTACGTGCTGCCGGTCGGGCGCAGCGCGCAGGATGGCGGTCGCCCGACGATGCTCGCGCTCGTCGGCCGGCTCTACGGCGAAGCCGACGTCCTCGCCGTCGCCGAGGCTTGGCAGGCGACGACGGACCACCACCTGGGCCGACCGGAGCTGACGCGATGAGGAACGACAACCGCGCACGTTTCGTCCGGCGCGCCGTCGGCGGCGCGACGCTCCTCGGCCTTCTGTTGCTGCTGAGCCGCTGCGTGTCGATGCCGGCGGCCGATGGCCTGTCGATCGTCGCCGCCGACCGGCCGTTCGCGATCGGCACGCGCGTGGTGCACTGGCGCGAAGCCGATGGCTACAGCGCCTACCGCCTCGGCAAGCACTTCGCACAGAACGAGCCGCCCGACGGCAAGCTGCGCTACACGCCGCTGCGCGGCGGCCTGCCCGACGCGATCGCCGCGCGCGCCAAGGACCACGGCCTGTCGCTCGCCGACCTGCAGCAGGTCGTGCACCAGTTCGTGCTGCACTACGACGTCGCCGGCACCTCGCGCCAGTGCTTCAAGGTGCTGCAGGACGTGCGCAACCTCTCGGTCCACTTCCTGCTCGACGTCGACGGCGTGATCTACCAGACACTCGATCTGCGCGAGAAGGCACACCACGCGACCATCGCCAACGACTTCTCGATCGGCGTCGAGATCGCGCACCCGGGCGTGTTCAAGCAACCGATGAACGCCGACATGGTGCGCTGGTACGGCAAGGACGAGCAGGGCTACTTCATGAAGACGCCGGCGTGGATGCGCGAGCCCGGCATCCGCACCAAGGACTTCGTCGCGCGGCCCGACCGCCCCGAGATCGTCAGCGGCGAAATCCAGGGCGTGCTCTACCACCAGCTCGACTTCACGCCGCAGCAGTACTCCGCGCTGGCGAAGTTGTGCGCAGCGCTCGCTCGCGCGTTCCCGCGCATCCGGCTCGACGCGCCGCGCACGCCGGACGGGAACGTCGTGCCGCACGCGCTGCCCGCCGACGAACTGCGCGCCTTCGAGGGCATCGTCGGCCACTACCACGTGCAGAAGAACAAGCAGGATCCGGGCCCGGCACTGCAGTGGGACCGCTTGCTGCGCGAAGCGCGTGAGCACTACGCGCGAACGTCGCGATGAACGCGCCCTGGATCGTGCGTCCGATCCGTCCGGCCGACGACGCCGCCATGGCCACGATCATCCGCACGGTGATGACCGAACACGGTGCTTGCGGGCCCGGCTTCGCGATCCACGACGCCGAGGTCGCGGCGATGAGTGCCGCCTACGCGACGGCGAACGCGCGCTACTACGTGGTCGAACATGCCGGCGAAGTGCTCGGCGGCGCCGGCTTCGCGCCGCTGGCCGGCAGCGACCCGGCGAAGGCGACCTGCGAACTGCGCAAGATGTACTTCCTGGCGGCGGCGCGTGGACGCGGCCTCGGCAGGGCGCTGCTGGCGTTGCTGCTCGACGACATGCGCGCGGCCGGCTTCCGCCGCTGCTACCTCGAGACCACGCAGTCGATGCAGCAGGCGCAGCAGCTCTACCGCGCCGCCGGCTTCCGGCCGTTGTGCAGCGCCGAAGGCGCCACCGGCCACCACGGCTGCGAGCTGTTCTATGCCCGCGAGCTGTAGCCGGTAGCCAGGACGCATTCCGGGACTAGGGAATGCCGGCGAAATGCCGATAGCGGCGGGCAAGCGAGCCCGCACGTCATGGACCTCTTCAACTACGGCGCCCTGGCCGATCTGTCCGGCGCGGCGACGTTCACGATCGTCGCCGCAGCACTGCTCGGCCTCTCGTTCGTCGGCGCCCCCGCCTTCTGCACGCTGCTGGTCGTCGCGATCGCCTGCTGGACGTTCGGCGTCGCCTGGTGGCTCGCACCGTTGCTGCTGTTGCCACTCGTCGTGCTGGCCGTGCCGCCGCTGCGGCAACGCCTGGTGAGCAACCGCATCCTGCGGGTGCTGCGCGCCGCCGGCGCGCTGCCCGCGATCAGCGACACCGAACGGGCGGCGATCGCTGCGGGTACCGTCTGGCTCGACGGCGAGTTGTTCTCGGGCCGGCCGTCGCTGCAGGCGCTGGCCAACGCGCCGTATCCGCAGCTCACGCAGGACGAGCAGGCGTTCCTCGACGGCCCGGTCGAGCAGGCCTGCGTGATGACCGACGACTGGCGGGCGCATCAGGAACACGACCTGCCGCCCGAAGTGTGGGACTTCTGCAAGCAGCAGCGCCTGTTCGGCATGGGCATCGCCAAGGAGTTCGGAGGTCTCGGCATGTCGCCGAGCGCGCACAGCGCCGTCGTCGCCAAGCTCGCGTCGCGGTCGCTGCCGCTCGCGATCACGGTGATGGTGCCGAACTCGCTCGGCCCCGCCGAACTGCTCACCCACTACGGCACCGACGCGCAGAAGCAGCGCTGGCTGCCGGCCCTCGCCGACGGCCGCGAAGTGCCCTGCTTCGCGCTCACCGAACCGGGAGCCGGCAGCGACGCCGGCGCGATCACCAGCAACGGCGTCGTGTTCCGCGGCGAGGACGGGCGGCTGTGGCTGCGCCTGTCGTGGGACAAGCGCTACATCACGCTCGGAGCCGTCGCGACCGTGCTCGGGCTCGCGTTCCAGCTGCACGATCCGGAGAACCTGCTCGGCAAGGGCCCGTTCCCCGGCATCACGTGCGCCTTGGTCCCGACCGCCACGCGCGGCGTCGTGCTCGGCCGCCGGCACGATCCACTCGGCGTGCCGTTCTTCAACTGCCCGACCAGCGGCCAGCACGTGCTGCTGCCGCTCGAGGATGCCGTGATCGGCGGCGCCGCGGGTGCAGGTCGCGGCTGGACGATGCTGATGGAGTGCCTCGCCGCCGGCCGCGGCGTGTCGCTGCCGGCGACCGCGACCGGTGGCGCGCGGCTCGTGCTGCGCACGGTCACCGCCTACGCGGCCGTGCGGCAGCAGTTCGGCTTGCCGCTCGGTCGCTTCGAGGGCATCCAGGAACCGCTCGCGCGCATCGCCGCGTTCACCTGGCTGCTCGAAGCGGTGCGCCGCTACGTCTGCGGCGCGCTCGACGGCGGCCAGCAACCGGCGGTGGTCACGGCGATCGCCAAGTACCAGACGACCGAACTGTGGCGCCGCGTCATCAGCGACGGCATGGACGTGGTCGGCGGCGCCGGCATCTCGCGCGGCCCGCGCAACCTGCTCGCGCACGCCTGGCAAGGCACGCCGATCTGCATCACCGTCGAGGGCGCGAACATCCTGACGCGCACGCTGATGATCTTCGGCCAGGGCGCGATCCGCTGCCATCCGCACGCATTCCGCGAACTCGACGCGCTCGCGCGCAACGACGGCGCCGCGTTCGATCGCGCCTTCTGGCCGCACCTCGGCCACGTGGTGCGCAACGCGGTGCGCACCGTCGTGCTGGGCCTCAGCGGCGGGCTCGTCTGCTGGTCGCCCGTGCGCGGCGCGGCGAAGCGCTTCTGGCGCCGGCTCAACCGCGCGAGCGCCGAGTTCGCGCTGCTCGCCGACGCCGCGATGGGCGCCTACGGCGGCGACCTCAAGCGCAAGGAAGCGATCACTGGCCGCTACGCCGACTGGTTCGGATGGATGTTCCTCGCCAGCGCGGGCCTGCGGCGCTTCACCGCGGAAGGCAGCCGTCGCGAGGACGAGCCGCTGCTGCGGTGGACGATGGAGTTCGCGTTCGCGCGCATGCAGGAGGCACGCGTCGGCATCTACGACAACCTCACCGTGCCGAACGTCGGCCGCGCCCTGCGCTGGCCCGGGCGGCTCTGGGCGGCGCTGACGTCGTTCGGGCGTGGTCCCGACGACACGACCGGCCAGGCGATCGCGCGCGCGGTGCTGGCACCCGGGGAACTGCGCGACCGGCTCACCGCCGGCATGCACGTCCCCGCCTCGGCGACCGAAGCGCTCGGCCGACTCGAACTCGCGCTGCGGCTGTGCACCGAGGCCGAACCCGTGCTGAAGCGTCTGAAGGACGCGGTGCGGCAGGGCAAGCTGCCCAAGGCCCGCCCGGAGCTGGTGCTGACGCAGGCCGTCGAGCAGGGGCTGCTGACGGCCGCCGAACACGACCTGGTCCGGGCCGCAGAAGCAGCCCGCGCCGACGCCATCGCGGTCGACAGCTTCGCGGTGGCCTCGTTCGGCGGCGACGATGCGGTGCAGGCCGCTGCGGAAAAGCCGGCAGCCGCCCGCTAGCCTGCGGCGCGTGACCGACGGCATCCTCGTCTACCAGCAGATCCAGGCCCTCATCGCGCGCGGCGCCCTCACTTCGCAGCCCGCCATCGCCCCCACCCAGATCCAGCCGAGCTCGCTCGACCTGCGGCTGGCGACGCGCGGCTACCGCGTGCGATCCGGGTTCCTGCCGGAGAACGTGCGCGTCGCCGACCGGCTCGAGGAGATGACGCTCTACGCGTTCGACCTCACCGATGGCGCGGTGCTCGAGAAGGGCCACTGCTACATCGTGCCGCTGCTCGAACGCATCGCGCAGCCGCTGCCGTTCCTGATCCGCGCCAATCCGAAGTCGTCGACCGGGCGGCTCGACCTGTTCACGCGGCTGCTCGCCGACAACTGCGGGCGCTTCGAGACGGTGCCGCCGGGCTACACCGGGCCGCTGTTCCTCGAGATCGTGCCACGCAGCTTCCCGGTCCGCGTGCGCACGGGGTTGTCGTTGTGCCAGATCCGCTTCTCGGAGGGACAGAGTGCGCTGACCGACGACGAGCTGCGCAAGGAGCACAAGAACGGCGGCCTGCTGTTCGACGACGCCGGCCGGCCGCTGCCGATGGAGAAGCTGCGCATCGACCGCGGCCTGATGATGGGCGTGGCGCTGAAGCGCGATCGCGATCTGCAGGGACCGGTGGCGTACGTCGCGCGGCGCTACACGAGCATCGTCGACATGCAGAACGAAGGCGCGCACGACGCCGACGCGTTCTTCGAGCCGATTCCCGAGCCGAAGGACGGGCGCATGATCGTCGAGCCCGAGGAGTTCTACATCATCGCCAGCAAGGAGCGGATCCGCGTGCCCAAGCACCTCGCCGCGGAGATGGTCGCCTACGACGTCGGCATCGGCGAACTGCGCACGAACTACGCGGGCTTCTTCGACAACGGCTTCGGCGGCGAGAAGGGCACGCGCGCCGTGCTCGAAGTGCGGCCGCACGACGTGCCGTTCCTGCTCGAGGACGGGCAGGTGTTCTTCAAGCTCGAGTTCTTCCGCACGCAGGAGCTGCCGGAGGTCGTCTACGGCGATCGGCGGCTGAGTTCGCACTACCAGGGCCAGGCGCTCAAGCTCAGCAAGCACTTCCGCTGACGGCGTGCGGCGCGTCAGCGCCCGGAACGCGCCGGGGTCCGCGCCAACAACTTCGCCGCCTGCTGGTTCGCTGGCTCGACGCGCAACGCGTCCTGCAGCACCGGGAGCGCCAGTTCGCCGCGACCCTGCGCCAGCAGGAACTCGCCGATCACCACGCGCAGCCCGGCGTCCTCCGGATTGGCAGCCAGGAGGCGATCGAACACCGTTGCGACTTCCGCGGCGCGCCCCAGACCCGGCAGCAGTTCCGCCAGCGAGATGTAGGGCTCGATGCGCGTCGTGGTGTGCTCGGCGCCGGCGCGGAACGCCTCGGCCGCGGCGGCCAGGTCGCCGCGGGTGCGCCGCACGAAGCCGAGCGTCTGCCAGAATCCGACGTGCACCGGATACAGCTCGAGCGCTCGTTCGAGGACCTGCTGCGCCTCGACGAGCCGCGGATCGTCGGGCCGCCCCTTGTCGGCGTGCCAGTGCGCCACGAGCGCGGTTCCGAAACGCCCGACGATCTGGCCGTTGTCGGGCACGTCGGCGGCCAGCTTGCGCAGCTGGGCGACCGCCTCGGCGTGCTGGCCGTGATGCTGCAGGACCAGCGTGTACTGGCCTCGCTCGACCGCCGTGACGAGCTCGAATTCGGGCAGCATGGCGAGCAAGGCGATCGCCTCGTCGACGTTCCCCAGTTCGTACTGGACCGACGCATGGTTGCATTGGATCTGCGCGGCGAGGAAGCCGCGAGCCGTCGGGTCGCGCTTCGCGAAGGCATCCGCCCAGAACGAGGCCGGCTCCGCATGCACGGCGACGCGTTGCCGGCTCAGCAGCCCGAGCCCGAACGCGATCGCGACCACGAGAACGGGCGCCCACCGTATCGCCGAAGCTGCGCGCAGCACGTGTTCGCCGGCCAGGACGAGCGGCACCAGCACGGCCAGCATCGGCAGGTACATGCGCCGTTCCGCCAGGATCTCGGTGACGATCGGCATCACCGACGACGTCGGCGCGAGCATCAGGAAGAACAGCGCGCCGAGCACGCCGATCCATGGACGCGTCACCAGCAGCCGGACCGTCACGCCCACCAGCGTGAGCACGACGAGGCCCGGCAGGATGGCGGGACCGACGCTCGTGACGAGGTCCCAGCCGTAGGCGCCCCGCAACGGGTACGGAACGACCACGAGCCGGAGGTAGTGGACCAGGACGCCGGATTGCGTCAGCAGCCACTGCCACGCCGTCGCCGGCGGCACGGTGTGGTAGCCCACCGTCGTATTGGCGGGTCCGAGCGCCAGGCAGAACGCAAGCACCGACCACGTTCCCGCCAGGGCCAGGAGGTAGCCGCGGCGTTGGCGCAGCGCTGCTCACGTCGGCAGCACGAAGGCGCGTTCCCAAACCAAGAGCAGCAGCGGGGCCACGACCATGTCTTCCTTGCTCGCCATGCCGCAGGCGACGGCGAAGACGGCCAGGGCACGCCAGCGAACGGGATGCGTTGCGCGGGCTGCGCGCAGCGCGGCCCCCATCGCCACCAGCAGGAACGCGCCGGCCAGCAGCGTGGAGCGCTGCGTGGCATAGGCAACGGAGTCGCCTCCGAGGGGATGCGCGACCCAGAGCATCGCCACCGCGGTCGCGATCCACGTGGCTCGTGCCATCGGGAAACGGCCGGCCAGGTTCGGCGAGGTCAGTGCCGCGCGGACGACCGCGACCACCAACATGCCGTTGACGAGGTGCAGCAGCAGGTTCGTCAGGTGCGGCCCGAACGGTCCCTGACCGAACAGCCGGAAGTCCGCCGCCAGGCTCCAACACGACAGCAGTCGGTTGGCGAGCGGATGATGGTCCGGCGAGAACGCCGCGCCCCATCCGTCGCCGGCCAGCAGTTCGCCGTTCAAGGCGATGGCGGGGAAGTCGTCGAACACGTACTCCCCGCGCCACACGCCCCACCAGGCGAGCAGACCGACGATGCCGACCAAGGCGCCGAGCAAGACGATCGGCACCCGCGTGCGATCCGCCGCCCGTCGTGGCCCCGAAGTCGACGCGGTCGTGGCAGCATGCACCATGGGGCTACCTTGACCGCGGCGAGCACCGCCCGCAAGCGCTCACATCCCACGACGCGCGGCTCCGGGCAGTCGATTGCGACGGCCCGGGCGGCAGGGGATCATGGGGTCGGTTCTGGAGGAGTCCCCACGATGCACCATCGCTTCGCTCTCGTCGTCTCGTTCGTTCTGGTCACGGTCGCGTCGACCACGAGCCCGCTCCTTGCGCAGGGCTGGGTAGATCGCACGAATGGCAGTGGTCCTCAGCCTCGTTACGGGCACTCGCTCTGCTGGGATCCGGTGCGCAACTACACGCTGCTCGTCGGGGGCACCGTGAGCGACACGTGGTCGTGGGACGGGAACAGCTGGACCCAGCGAGGACCAGCACCTTCCAGCCCGTACAACCCCACAGCCGCGGTAACGCACGGTGCAAGCGGCGAGGTTCTCTACGTGGTGGCGCAATCCCCCGGCGCAACACCGAGCGCCTATCGCTGGGACGGCACCTCGTGGCTGTCGTTGCCGCCAATGCCCGCGACGAGCCCCGTGCTTGGCTGGTCGGGTTTCGGGAAGATGGTCGCGGCCTTCGACCCCGTGCGCGCCGAGTCGATCTTCTTCAGCCTTGGGATGGGATCGGTCGTGGTGTGGAACGGCACTTCGTTCTCCGAGCGACCGCTGACCAGCAACGTCAACCTGACCCAACCCGCCATTCCCGGTGTTAGCTCAGTCAACGACAGTACGTTCATGGCGTGGGACCCGGTGAGCCAACGCGTCGTGCTCACCTACCGCGGCTGGTCGAGCCTGTGGATCATGGGCACGCCCGTCCCGTTCCCGCTGACCCGGATGTACGACTACAACGGCTTCGGCTTCGTGCAGCGCAACCCGGTGCAATACCCCGCCCGACCGGGCGCGATGGCGACCGACACGGCACGCAATCGTCTCGTGATGTTCGACGGGGAGTGGGATTTCGGCTCGCACGCCGCGCTCCCGAACCACACCTGGATCGTCGCGAACGGCGCCATGACGCGGCTGACCACGCCGTTCGAGCCTTCGTTCCGCGAACAAGCGGCGATGGCCTTCGATCCGGTGCGCGGCGTCTGCGTGCTGTTTGGCGGGTCCAACAACAACTGGCCGTTCGGCGACACGTGGGAGTTCAACCTGGGCCCGCTGGCGTCCTTCACTCCGTTCGGCACCGGCTGCGTCGGCAGCCGCGGCATCCCGACGCTCGCCGCGCAAGCCGGCTCCGTCCCGCGCATCGGCACGACCTTCACCGCAAACATCGGAAACCTGCCGTGGACGGGCCCCGCCGCGATGCTGCTCGGCCTCTCGAACACGTCCTACGGCAGCTCCCCGCTCCCGCTCGACCTCACCTTCCTCGGCGCGCCGACCTGCTCCCTCTACACCAGCATCGACGCCGTGGAGAACCTCACGAACGTGCTGGGCGCCGCGGCCTGGAGCTGGACCGTGCCGCCGGTCCCCGGCGCATCGTTCTACGCGCAGGTCGTGCCGCTCGACCCCGGCGTGAACGCCCTCGGCGCGACGCTGAGCAACGCCGCGCACGGCATCATCGGTCTGTAGCACGCGGCGACGACGCGCCGCCGCCAACGTCAAACCAACACGAGCTGCGGGATGTGCGCGAAGTGCGCGTCCCGGGTCGCCAGCGCGAGGCCGTGCTCGATCGCGAGGGCGGCGATCCACAGGTCATTGGTCGGGATCGGCTTGCCTCGAGCCCGCAGCTGCAGGTGCAGCATCGCGTAGTGATGCGTCGTCGCCTCGCTCGCGAGCAGGATGTCGACGCCGGGCTTGGCGAGGAAGCGCTGCAGCGTGCGCTCGTTGGCGCGTGACGTCGCGCCGGCAGCAAACCCGGAACGCAGTTCGCCGACCACGACGAACGGTACGAACACCTCCTCGGCGCGAACGACCAGGTCGGTCACCACCGCATCCCCACGGCACAAGTCGGAGTAGCGGTTGGTGTCGAGGGCAATCCTCACTGCCAAAGCTCCGGGTCGATGCGCCGATGCTCCGCCAGGATCCGGTCCATCTCCGGATCGGCCTGCCACGTGCCGACGATGTCGGACACGTCGCGGAGCGCCGGCAGTTCGCCGGTAATGCCGACGGCGCGCTGCAGGGCCTCGATCACGACGTCGTTCAGCGACTTGTCCAACCGCTTGGCCCGCTCGCGCAGGGCGCGGTCGAGTCCCTTCGGCACGTTGCGCAAGGTGTACTGCATGCAGGCAACATCGGCAGGCGCAGCGTTCCTGGCAAGTAGGCACCCAACATCCTTCCTTCCAGATGGTTCGGTCCTCACGGAAGCACGGCGACGACCGGAAGCGGCGTGTTGCCCCGGCTTCGGGTGGCCGAGTCGATCCCTCACAGCCCTGCGCTGGCCGCCCCCGCCCCCGCCAAGGCACCGCGGCACCGGCCGATGCCGTCACTTGCGTTCGATGGCCACCACGATGTCGTCGTGCAGCCGGATCCGCACGCCGTCCGCCCACCACACCGTGTTGCCCGTCTCGTCGGCGCCGCGCGGCATCGGTGCGCCGCGATCGGCAATCCACGCGGCAAGCGAGTCGCCGAGTGCGGGACCGTCGCCACGCGCGCGCGGAACCAGCAGCGAAGCGTGCGGCGACGACTGCACGACGCGCCCTTGGTGCAGCACGAGCGCATCGGCGAGCCACGCTCCGTCGAGCGCGCGATAGCCGAAGTGCAGCCGTTCGCCGTCGACCACGATCGCCACGGGCGGACCGAGCCGTTCGACCACCGTGGCCCGCGTCGCGCCGAGCAGTTCGGCGCCGCCCACGGGCAGCGACGGACCGCGCCACACCTTCACCCCCGAGTCGACGTCGATCCGCACCGCGAGGCCGACGGCGACGAGCAGCACCAGCGCCGCGACGCCGGCGACGACCCGCGGCGTGGCGCCGGTGCGCACGAGGGCTGCGGGCTGCCAGCCGGCCGTGCGCTGCCACAGCCAGTGGAGCACGACCCAGTTGGTGACGAGCACCACCGTGCCGGCGACGACGTTCGTCATGCCCGGATCGTGGTCGGCGAGCGCGAACATCCAGACGTCGATGGCGCCGACCAACGGCGCGGCGGCGAGCACGCCGACGACGAACCCGAGCGGGCGTGAGGCCGCGGCCCGCGCCGTGCGCCCCGCCACCAGCAGCAAGACCAGGGCGATCATGGCCGCGCCGACCCCGGCAGCGAGCGGCAGCAGCACGCTCCACGACCGTGCGATCGCAACGGGCAGCTCGGTTTCGATCGCCGCGGGCAGTCCCCCCGTCCACGCCTGGCCTTCGTCGACCTGCGCGCGCATCGCGTCGAGCATTGCTTCGTGCTGCGCCACCTCGCGTCGCACGGAATGCCCACGCATGGCGATCCACGCCTGCTTGTGCAGGAAGAACGCGATGCCGGTCGCGACCGTCATCAGCAGGAGGACCGCGGCCACGACCGCGACCCAGCCTCGCCGCGTGCTGCAGGGAACCACCTTCTCCCCCGGCGCGGCAGGCGCGGCGCGCGAAACGCCGCCCGCGGCCGCCGCCCGTTCGACCTCGCGCTGCACGTCGCGCACCTGCTGGTACCGACGCTCCGGTTCCTGCTCGAGCGAACGGTGCACGACGCGGTCGATGCCGTCCGAGACCGCCGCGCACTTCGACGGCGGCTCGTAGGTGCCCACGGGCAGTCGCCCGGTGAGCAGTTCGTAGAGCACGACGCCGAGCGAGTAGATGTCGGCCCGATGGTCGACGTTGCCACTGCCGCGCCACTGCTCGGGCGCCATGTAGTGGGGCGTGCCGAACACCATCGACGCGCGCGTCAGGTGCTCGGCCTCGCCGCCGGCGAGCTTGGCGAGGCCGAAGTCGGCGAGCTTGACGTGGCCCTGCCGATCGACGAGCACGTTCTCCGGCTTGATGTCGCGGTGCACGATGCCGCGGTCGTGCGCGAACTGCAGCCCGGCGCAGATCTGCGGCACGAGGCGCAGCGCTTCCTCGGGCGACAGGCGGCCGAGCGCCATCAGTTCGCGCAGGTTGGCGCCGTCGACGTACTCGACGAGCAGGTAACACAGCCCGTCGCGTTCGCCGAAGTCGTAGACGCCGAGCACGTGCGGATGCCCGAGCTGGGCCAGCGCCTTGGCCTCGCGCAGGAAGCGCCCGACGAACTCCGGCTCGCGGGCGAGGTCCGGCCGCAGCACCTTGAGCGCCGCGTGGCGGTCGAGCTTCCTCTGCACGACGCGGTAGACGGCGGCCATGCCGCCCTGGCCGATGCGGGCCTCGACCAGCAGTTCGGGGAAGCGCGCGGCGATCTCGGCGAGGCCTGGCGCGTCCCAACCGGGCGCCGTCGCCTGGTGTTGCAGCGCGTCGTGCAGGGCCGGGCGAGGGTCGAGAGGAGGTCGTGGCTGGGTCATGACCAGGGATGCCGGAACGCGGGCCCGGAGTTACGGCCCTTCTCCGGATTCTGCCGCCGCCGACCCGCCGAAGGCCGCCAGCAGTTCGCGCAGTTCGTCGCCCGGCGCCACGTCGTCGGCGAGCGTGTCGCGCACCTCGGCGCACAGCGCGTCGCGGAAGCGCGCCTTGAGCCGGTGCGCCGCGACCTTGAGCGCTCCCTCGGTCGTCTCGAGCTCCCGCGCGAGGTCGGCCCACGAGCGCGGCGGCGGTTGCCCGTCGAGCACGAAGGCCAGCGCCGTGAACTGGCGCTCGCGCCGCGCCGTGCGTTCCTCCTGTTCGAGCCGCCACCGCGCGCGCTCCACCACGGCCTCTGCCCAACGGCGTTCGAACGCGGCGGCCGGTTCGTCTGGGTAGCTCGGCTCGAGCCGCAACCGCGTCTCTTCGCCGGCCGCGTCGAACGAGAGCAGGCGCGCGCCGCCGCCGCGTTTGTGCGCGTGGTCGTGTTCGTGCTGCCGCGCGAGCCAGTGCTCGGCGCAGGTGCGCAGGTAGGCGCGGAACCGGCCGCGGCTCGGGTCGGCGCGGGCGAAGTCGCCGCGCTCGAGCAGGTGCGCGAACAAGCCCTGCGTCAGATCGGCCGCACGCTCGGCATCGACGCCGCGTCGGCGGTAGAGCCGATACACCGGCTGCCAGTACCGCTCGCACAACTCGCCGAGCGCCTGCCGGCCGCCGGCATCGCCGTCCGCAGCGCGCATCACCAGACTCCAGCGCGTGGTCAGGAACGTCATCGGTGGTCAGTTCTTGCCGGCCGCCGCGTGCACCGCGGCCACGAACGCGCGCACCCCGACCCGCAGCGCTTCCTCGTAGTCCGGATAGTACTTCGCGCTGTGCAGGGCCGGCAGTTCGCCAGCCGCCTGCAGCTTCGCCAACCGCTCCGGCGCCACGGTGCCAAGCCGGAACATGCACAGCGGCACGTTCTCGTCGCGCAGCTTGCCGAAGTCCTCGGCTCCCATCGCCGGCGCGACCTCGACCACCTTCGCCTCGCCGAACGCGGCGACCAGCCCCGCCCGCACGACCGCCGACAGCTCGGCGTGGTTCTGCAGTGCGGGCGTGAACTCGCCGAACTCGATCTTCGGGGCTGGTGCCCCGTACGACTGCGCCACCGCCGCCGCCTTGCGTTGGATCGCGGCGAGCAGCCGTTCGCGCACCGGCATCGTGTAGGACCGCACCGTCACCTGCAGCTGGCACTGGTCCGGGATGATGTTGTGCTTGCTGCCGCCGTGGATCGAACCGACGGTGATCACGCACGGTTCCACGGGATCGATCTCACGCGACACGATCGTCTGCAGATCGAGCACGAGCTGGCTCGCCTGCACGATCGGATCGATCGTCAGGTGCGGCCAGGCGCCGTGCCCGCCCTTGCCGAACACGGTGATGTCGACGCTGTCGACGTTCGCCATCGCGAAGCCCGGCCGCAGGCCGACGACACCGGTCGGCAGGTCGTGCGAGGTGTGCAGCGCCAGCGCCCACTGCGGTCGCGGAAAGCGCGTCAGCAGTCCGTCCTTCAGCATCGCCTTCATCCCGCCCGAACGTTCCTCCGCCGGCTGCAGCTGGAACACCAACGTGCCCGCGAACGCATCGGGGTTCTGCGCGAACCAGGTCGCCGCGCCGAGGAGACACGCCATGTGCAGGTCGTGGCCACACGCGTGCATGACGCCGATCGCGCGGCCGTCGGCGCTCTCGGCCCGCACCGTCGAGGCGTACGGCAGCCCGGTCTCCTCGGCGATCGGCAGCGCATCCATGTCGGCGCGCAGCAGCCCTACCGGGCCATCGCCTCGGCGCAGCACCGCGACCACGCCGGTGCCGCCGACGTTCTCGGTGACGTCGAGGCCGAGCGCACGCAGGTCGGCGGCGAGGCGGGCGGCCGTGGCGCGCTCGTGGAACGACAGCTCGGGATGCTGGTGCAGGTGGCGGTAGAGGGCCTCGAGCCCGGGCGCGTTCTTCGTGAACCACGCGTCGTCCTGCGCCGCCACGACGGAAGGAACGAGGAGCAACGCCGTCGAGAGCAGGACGCGCATGCCGTTAGTGTGGCGGCAGCGCCCGCACTTCCCAACGCTCGCCTTGCGGAAGCGCCTCCGCGCTCCGAGACTCCCCGCCGATGCTGCTGTCGATCGCTGCCGACGAACGCGCCGCGCTGCAGTTCGCGGATGTCGCCTCGGCGCTCGACGCCGGCCTGCCGCTGCCAGCACTCGGCGCCGATCCGAACGCCGGCGATCGCGCCGTGCATGTGGCGATGCAGAAGCGTGGCGTGCGCCTGACGACCACCGAGGATGCCGTGCTGCTGCACGCCTGGCGCGCCGGGCGGGCCGGCGCAGCGCTCCGCCGCTGCGGTGCCGCGCGCGAACGCCGCGCGCAGTTCGCGCGCCACCTCTGGGCGGGCCTGCGCTACCCGTTCCTGCTGTGCGTGATGATCCTGCTCGCCAGCATCGCCACCGCCGGCGTGATCGGGTCCGGGTTCCTGATCGGCGTCGTGATCGCCTACGTGCTCCTCGGTGCGGGCGCGTTCTGGCTGCGCAGCCGGATCCGCGCCGGCGCCCCGTGGATCGCGCGCGTGCCGGTCGCGCGCAACCTGGTGCCCGGGCTCGGCGAACTCCCCTACCTCGAGACCCTGCACGCGCTCTACGGCTCGGGCGTGCCGATCGCCAAGGCCCACGCGCAGGCAGTCGCGACCGTGCGCGTGGCGATGGTGCGCGAACGGCTCGCCATCGCCGACGCCATCGTGCAGCGTGGCCAGCCGCTGCACGAAGGCCTGCAGCAGGCCCTGGCACTCCACCCGGAGACGCGGTCGCTGCTGGCCACCGGCGAACAGGCGGGCCAACTCGAAGACGCTCTGCAGCGCGCCCTGCTGCGCCGCATCGACGTCACCGGCCGCGACCTCGAGCAGTTCGCGCGCCGCCTGGGGCAGGTCGCCTACTTCGCCGCCGCCGCGGTCTGCGTGGTCCTGATCCTGAAGTTCTACGGCGGCTACTTCGGCCGGCTCCGCGGCTAGATTGCCACGCCTGGAGCCCCGCGCCTTACGGCCGGGCACCAAGACGGCTCCAAGGAGCAGCGCATGGACCTCCGCGTGAGTGAACCGAAAGGCCCGGACGCCGCCGCTGCCGAACTCCACCTGCTGGCGCGCTGCCGCGCCGGCGACGAAGCCGCCTTCCAGCCGCTGCTGCGGCCGCACCTGCCGGCCCTGCTGAGCCTCGCCCGGCGCCACTGCCGCGACCCGCACTGGGCCGAGGACCTGGTCCAGGAGACCCTGGTGCGCGCGTTCCGCAACCTGGCGTCGTTCCGCGGCGAGGCGGCGCTGCGCACGTGGCTGTTCCGGATCCTGGTGCGGCTCGCGTCGGAGCCGCAGCGTTGGCGGCGCGGCGGGCCCTTGGAGTCGCTGGGCGAACGGGACGTGCCGGACCATCTCGAACTGCGCGCCGAGCACGACGCGATCGCGCGCGAACTGCAGGACCGGCTCGACGAGGCAATGGAACGACTGACGCTGCGCCAGCGCACCGCGCTGCACCTGCGCGCCGTCGAGGGCCTCGACTACGCGGCGATCGGCGAAGTGCTGGCGTGCACCGCGGTGGCCGCCCGCATGCACGTGCTCGAGGCACGGCGCAAGGTGATGGCGCGGCTCGGAGGGCACCTCGAGCCATGAACCCGCGCGCTGCATTCCCCTGCCCGCGCACCGATGCGGTGCTCGCGATCCACCTCGACGGCGACCTGGTGCAGGACGACGGAGAAGCGCTCGGCTACGGCTTCGCCTGCGGCGAGAGCCTGCACGAGCACGTGCTCGAGTGCGGCGATTGCCAGGCGACGCTGCGCCGCGCGCGCCGGCTCGACGCGGCCCTGGCCCAAGGTGCTGGAGCGACGCTCGCGAACCACCCGGCCGCCACCGGCGCCGACTGGGGAACGCTCGCGCAGCGCTGGTTCGCCGCGGTGCAGGCGCCGCCCCCGCCCCCCGCGCCGCTCGCTGCCGACCCCGCGAAGGCGCGCCGCTGGCCCTGGTGGCTCGCGGCCGCCGCGACGGTGACGGCGGTGCTCACGGTGCCGTGGCTGTCGTCGCCGAAGCGGCTGGACGCCGAGCCAGGAACGGCGCCGCTCGTGGTCGCCTCCGCATCCCCGCCACCCGCGGCGCCAGCACCCGTCGAGCCGCCGCCCGGATTGGCGCAGTTGCCCGCGTCGCGCTTCACCGCCAAGCACCTGCGCGAACTCGCCGCGCGCAACGCGAGCGCGGCCCAGGCGCCCGCGTCGCCGCAGACGCTGGCGCACATCGTCGCCGACGACGGGCGCGCCCCGCCCGATCGCCTCGCCGCTGCCGCGGGCCTGCTGCACGCGCTGCGCGCGTCGCAGGCGGCGGCCTCGTTCGCCTTCCCCGCCCTGCTCGACAGCGTCGCGAGCCTCGACGACCGCAGCGGTGCTTCGGCCCAACTGCACGGCCGGCTGCTCGACCTGCTGCGGCGCGACGCCGTGATGCAGACGGCGTTGGCCGAGGCCCTGACCGCCCTCGAGGCGCGCCGCACGCCGATGTCGCGCGCCGACCTCGCGGTGTTGACCGTCGCTCCCCGGCTCGGCGCCGACTCGCTCGACCAACGGCTGCGCCGCATCGTGCGCCGCCACCCGGACGCGATCGACACCATCGCCGCAGCACTGCGCTGCGACGTGCGCCCGCACGGCGGGGCCCGGCTGCTGCTCGACCTCTGGTCCGAGGTCGCGCGCCGCGGCCCACTCGACGATGCCACAGCCGCGGCGCGTTGGTTTGCGCACCAGCCCGCGGGCATGGTGCCGGAACTCGCCGCCGAGTTGGCCACGACGCGCGCCGCCGACCGCCGCCTGCGTTGCCTGCTCGCACTCGGCCAAGCGACCGAGGCGACCGTAGTGCCGACGTTGCTGGCCCGTCTGCGCAGCAGCCGCCACGACGATGCCCACGCAGCGGCGTTCGCGTTGTCGAACCTGCCGCGATCGTGCCTGACGCCGCTCGTCGCCGAGGCCGGGTCCGAGTCGCAGTTCCTGCTGCGCGCAGCGCTGGCGCGAGCCGATCTGCCGGCCGCCAAGCCGTGGATCGATGCCCTGGCCTTGTCGCCCGTCGAACGGCAGCGACTCCACCACGGCCCGCTCGCCGAGTTCCCCGAGGTCGCCGGCTGGTTCCGCGAACGCGCGGCCAACGGCGACTGAACCCCGCTCCCCCGCCCTACCACCCGATGCCATCCTTCCTGCTACCCGTCTGCCTTTCGTGCCTCGCCACGCCCCCGCAGGGCGGCAACCACGTCACCGAGATCTTCCCGGTCCAACACCTCGTCGCCGCGACGAAAGGACAACCCGACCCGCCCTGGGCGACGTTGCTCCAGCGCGACGAGTCCGCCGTCTGCCTGCTCGAGCGCTCGGACGGCACGGCCGCGCTGTCGATGGACGGGCTCGTCGAAGTACTGCAGCAACTCGGCGAGCCCGCGACCAGCGAAGGCCGCCTGCACTTGCAGCAGGTCGGCGAGAGCGTGCTCGCGGTCGGCGAACCGCAGGAAGTCGCGCGCGTCGGCGAGCGCATCCGCGCCATCGGTGCCGTGGTCGCGCGGCCGATCCAGATCGAGTTCGCGGTCTGGGACGCCGCCGACCGCGAGACCTGCCCGCCCATCCTCGACGCCGCCGCCTTCGCCCGCTTCGCCGGCAACCGGGCCCCACTGGCGCTGAGCACGACCGCCGCGCGCGGCGGTCAGTTGGTCAGCCTGCAACGGTTGAAGTGGACCCGCTACGTGCGCGACGTCGACGTCGAGGTCGCCCAGAAGCAGTCGATGACGTACCCTGCCATCGCCGAGTTCGGCGAAGGCGCCCACGCCACGGTGCAGACGTTCGGCCTGCTCGGCGACGAACTCGTGGTGCACGTGCAGTTCGCGGTGGCCCAACGACGCGGCATCGTACGAACGCTGCAGACGGGAATGGTCGGGGCGGCCGACGTCGAGTTGCCAACGCTCGAAACCGACTACGGCGGCTGCTCGGGCCGGGTCGGCAGCGGCGGCGCGCTCGCAATCACGCTGCGCGGCAACGCCGCGAGCGGCGGCCAGCGGATCCTGACGCTGCGCGTGCAGGCCGGCCCCCAGCCCGCGGCGACGCCGGGCCTCGGCCTCGCCGTGCTGCCGTACGGCGCGCTCAGCGCCGAGGGCATGCAGCTGCTCATGAGCGATCCCGACCAGGGCGACGGCGATGTCTCCCATGGCTGCGGCATGCTCGGGCAGGACCAGGTGCTCGAACTCGTACGTGCCGGCATCGGCGGCGAGGAGTTCGAAGGCATGCTGCGCGGGGAGTGTGGGCATCTGTTCGTGGCGGGCGACGACGCGATCCTGCAACGCGCCGAGCGCACGCTGCGCGGCCTGCAGGACCGGATCGTCCGCAACGCGTCGATCGTGCACACGGGTTCGCTGCAGCCCGCCGACGCCGGCGCCCCTGCGGGGCCAGGCGCATTGCACGAGTTGCAGGCGCCGACGCTGTTCGGTCGCAGCGTGGTGCTGGGACGATTCCTCGAGACCAACGCGATCACGGAGATCAACTGCGCCATCGCCCAGGAAGCCGGCGCGCTCAACCCGAGCGTCGAGCGCGTCGCCAGCGGAGTCTGGCTGTGCGCACGCGTCGGCCAGATCGACGCCAAGGCCCACCTGCAACTGCGCCTTCGCAACGAGTACATGCCGACCCCGCAGACCCGCAGCGTGATGCCCGGCGGCGTACTGATGGCGACCGAACGCGCGATCAGCGCCCTCACGCACGACGGCCTGGTCGACAACGACCGGGCCACGGCGCATGGCGACGGCCCGGCGATCGTGGTCGAGGGTCGCGGCTATCGTTCCGCGCTCGCAACGACCGTTCGTTGGTGACGCGGCGATCGACGAAATGCCGCGGGATCACGGGCCGCGGCCCGTGACCGACCTGCGGGTCGCAGCTACAACAGGGTCATGCGTCTTGGCCTGACCCAATCGATGCGCGCCGATCAGCGACTGATCCAGTCGCCGCAGATGATCCAGGCGATGCAGGTGCTGCAGCTGCCGCTGCTGGAGCTGAAGGACCAGATCGATCAGGAGCTCCAGGAGAACGTCTTCCTCGAGAGCAAGGACGACGCCGAGCGCAGCGAGCCCGCGGACCCCGAGAAAGCGCCCGAACCCGCCGCCGAGGCGCCGCCGGAGACCAACGTGCTCGAGGATCGCATGCAGCGCGAGTTCTCGGGGGAGATCGACCAGCTCGAGGCGCGCCTCGAACCGACCTGGCGCCTTCGCCAGTCCGGCGGCGGCGGCGACGACGAGGACAAGAAGCTCGAGGCCCTCAACAACACGCCCGGCCGGTCGACGTCGCTCGCCGAGTACCTGATGACCCAGGTGCGCACCCAGGAGACCGATCCCGAACTGATCCGCGTGATCGAGCACGTGGTGTTCTCGCTCGACGAGGAGGGCCGCTTGCTCGACTCGCCCGAGCAGATCGCCCAGCAACTGCTCGTGCCGCTGCCGCTCGCCGAGGAGGCCGTGCACGTCGTGCGCGACCTCGAGCCGGTTGGCGTCGGTGCCCGGGACTCGCGCGACTGCCTGCTGATGCAGCTCGACCACATGACGTTCGTGCCGCCGCTCGCGCGCACGCTCGTCGACAAGCACCTGGCCGACCTCGCGGTGAACAAGCTGCCGAAGATCGCCAAGGACGCCGGTGCCTCGATCGAGGAGATCAAGGAGGCGTGGGAGTTCCTGCGCGTGCACTGCAATCCGCACCCGGCGGCCGAGTTCCAGCCAGGCCCGGCGACCGGCGTCGTGCCCGATGTCGTGATCGACGAAGTCGACGGTCGCTTCGAGGTGAAGTCGCAGCGCGGGTCGCTGCCCGAGCTCGCGATCTCGCCCGTCTACCGCAATCTGCTGAAAGAGGCGCGCAACGATCCGAAGGTCTACGAGTACCTGCGCCGCAAGATCGAGGCGGCGAAGTGGTTCATCGAGGCGGTGCACCAACGCCAGAACACGATCGAACGCGTCGCCAACGAGATCGTGCGCCGGCAAGAGGGGTTCCTGCGCCACGGCGTGCAGCACCTCAAGCCGATGAAGATGCAGGACATCGCCGACGCGGTGCGCGTGCACATCTCGACGGTGAGCCGCGCGGCGTCGGGCAAGTTCATCCAGACGCCGCAGGGCATCTTCGACATGAAGCGCTTCTTCAGCAGCGGCACGATGTCCGACGCCGGCGACATGGTGAGCCAGCAGGCGGTCAAGGACACGCTGAAGGGCATCGTCGACACCGAGAACAAGGACAACCCGTTGTCGGACGACCAGCTCGTCGACGAGCTCGGCAAGCGCGGCGTGCACATCGCCCGGCGCACGGTGACGAAGTACCGCAAGGCGCTCGGCATCGCGAGCAGCTCGCGCCGCAAGACGTTCTGAACGAGACCACGCCCTCGGTCGCGTGGCCGCGGCCGAGCGGCCGTGGCCGGATCGAGCCACGGCCGGGTTCAGGGCGGGCCCGCTCGGCACCGATAGCCCGGTCATGCCCCTGCCGACCGACCTGCGGCCGAGCACGCCAGCGCCGCGCCCCGGCTGGCGGCGCCGAGTCGTCTTCGATGCGCTGCTCGGTGCCGGCCTGATGCTCGCGGCGCACGCCTACCTGATCCAGGTGTCGGTCGTGCGCGGCCACTCGATGGAACCCAGCCTGCACGACGGCGATCGGCTGGTGGTCGACCGCGTGTGCTACGACCTCGGCGACGTCACGCGCGGCGACGTGGTCGTGCTGCGTTACCCGCGCGATCCGGCGGTCGACTTCGTGAAGCGCGTCGTCGCCGTACCCGGCGATCGTGTCGCGATGGCCGGCGGCGTGCTGCAGGTGAACGGCACGCCGTGCGACGACTACGGCAGCATCCTCGACGTGCAGGACCTGTCGCCACGCACGATCCCGGCGGGTCACGTGTTCGTGCTCGGCGACAACCGGCCGATCAGCTGCGACTCGCGCGAGTTCGGCCTCGTGCCGGTCGAACTGCTGCGCGGCAAGGTGCGCGTGCGCTTCTGGCCGCTCGCGAACGCCGCGGTCTTCTGAGCGCGCGGCTCGGCCGGCCACGGGCGCCGGCCGGACCGCGCAGTGCCCGGATCAGTAGCGGTAGTGGCCCGGCTTGAACGGCCCTTCGACCGCCACGCCGAGGTAGTCCGACTGCTTCTTGGTCAGCTTGGTGAGCTTGACCCCGAGCTTGCCGAGGTGCAGGCGCGCGACCTTCTCGTCGAGGTGCTTCGGCAGGGTGTAGACCGCCTTGTCGTACTTCGTGTGGTGGTTGAACAGCTCGATCTGCGCGATCGTCTGGTTGCTGAAGCTGTTCGACATCACGAAGCTCGGGTGACCGGTCGCGCAGCCGAGGTTCATCAGGCGACCCTCGGCAAGCACGATCACGCCGTGGCCGTCCGCGAACACCCAGCGATCGGTCTGCGGCTTGATGTTCTCGCGCCGAATGCCGGGCACCTTCGCGAGGCCGGCCATGTCGATCTCGTTGTCGAAGTGGCCGATGTTCGCGACGATCGCGTTGTTCTTCATGCGCTGCATGTGCTCGACGGTGACGACCTGGTAGTTGCCCGTCGCCGTGATGACGATGTCCGCGTACTCGAGGCAGTCCTCGAGCGTCAGCACCTGGTAGCCCTCCATCGCCGCCTGCAGGGCGCAGATCGGATCGATCTCCGTGACGATCACGCGCGCACCCTGGCCCTTCAGCGACTGCGCGCAGCCCTTGCCGACGTCGCCATAGCCACAGACGACCGCGACCTTGCCCGAGATCATCACGTCGGTCGCGCGCATCAGCCCGTCGGTCAGCGAGTGGCGGCAGCCGTAGACGTTGTCGAACTTCGACTTCGTCACGCTGTCGTTCACGTTCATCGCCGGGAACGGCAGCTCACCCGACTTCTGCAGCTGGTAGAGCCGGTGCACGCCGGTGGTCGTCTCCTCGGAGACGCCGCGGATGCCGGGCAGCATCTTGGTCCACTTGCCCGGATTGGCGGCGATCGAGGCCTTCAGGCACTTCACGAGCTCCACCCAGTCCTCGCCGTCGTCCTTCTTGGTGGTGGGCACCTTGCCGGCCTTCTCCCAGGCCGCGCCCTTCATGACCATCATGGTCGCGTCGCCGCCGTCGTCGAGGATCATGTTCGGGCCGTCGTGACCAGGCCAGGTCAGCGCCTGCTCGGTGCACCACCAGTACTCCTCGAGCGTCTCGCCCTTCCACGCGAACACCGGCACGCCCTGCGGCTTGTCGATGGTGCCGTTCGGACCGACGGCGATGGCTGCGGCGGCGTGATCCTGCGTGCTGAAGATGTTGCAGCTCGCCCACCGGACCTCGGCGCCGAGCTCGACCAGCGTCTCGATCAGCACCGCGGTCTGGATCGTCATGTGCAGCGAACCGGTGATGCGCGCACCCTTGAGCGGCTGCTTCTTGCGGTACTCGTCGCGGATCGCCATCAGGCCGGGCATCTCGACTTCGGCGAGGCGGATCTCCTTGCGGCCGAACTCGGCGTCGCCGAGGTTCTTCACCTTGAAGTCGGTCGGAGCGAGTACGCGGGACTTGGCGGTCTTCTGCTTCGGAACGTTCGTGGCAGTCATGGTTTCGTGATGGGTCAGGGGGAAATCGGGAAGGTCAGCCGTCGTGCGCGGGCTTCTCGCCGCGAACGACGAACATGGGGAACTCGACCGGCGCGCCATCAGGACCGGCGACGCGGTAGCGGTCGTGCAGCCGCTCGCTGCGCAGCGCGCGAAAACCGGCGCGCGCCAGCACGGCGACGATCTTCGCGGGCTCGAGGCCGAGCCGCAGGTCACCCATGCGCTCGCGCATCCAGTTGGCGTCGTGCAGCAGCATGTCGCTGAGCACGAAGACGCCGCCAGGCTGCAGCACGCGCAGCACTTCGCGCGCCGCGGCATCGAGATCGGGAACGTGGTGCCAGACGAGGTTGCTGAACGCCGCGCGCACTTCGCCGGTCTGCAACGGCAGCGCGTCCATCTCGCCCCGGCGGAACGTCACGGCCGCTTGCCGAGCCCTCCGCGCCGCCTGCCCGAGCATGCGTTCGCTGTGATCGACCGCGACGACCGAACCGCCGTGTTCGGCGAGCCACGTGGCGAGGAAGCCGGAGCCGCACCCGAGGTCGGCGACCGCCGGGCCAGCGGGCCATGCCTGCGCGAGCACTTCGGCGCGCAGCGTGCCGTGCACGAACTCCTCGCCGACGGCACTCCACTGCTCGGCCAACGCGTCGTGGGCACTGCGGCTCCGCTGCGCACGCTGGTCGAGCACCGCGCGCAGCGCTCGCTGGTCGCGAGCACCCTCCTCGCTGTCGAGGAACTGCTGCACGGTCGCCGCGAACATCGACGGCGTGAGCGGCGCGTCCTCACCCGGCTCCGCCAGCGTGTGGAAGCTCCAGGTCCCCTCACGACGGTCGCGCACGAGGCCGGCTCGCTTCAGCAGCGACAGGTGGTTGCTGATGCGGCTCTGCTGCAGCCCGGTCGTGGCGACCAGTTCCTGCACGGCCAGCTCGCTGCGCGCCAGCAGCGCGCACAGCCGCAGCCGGACCGGGTCCGACAGCAGCTTCAGGGTCGCGTGCAGGCTCTGGAGGGCAGTTGCCACAGGCTGCATCAGAATATCACGACATCGTGATGTATGCAAACCAGCCGCCGCAGTAGGAGACTGATCCCTTGGCTGTGCTCGCGTGGAAGTCCGGCAGGACTGGGCGTTTACCAGCTCCTGGACGGAAGCCCGCAGGACCGGGTCCGCACGGTCGCTCGCCGTCCCGTCGCGGACCAGCGCCTCGACCCAGCGAGCACAACCAATGGATCAGTCCCGCGGCGCCTCCGCGACCGGGCCCGATCGGTCACCGCGGTGCGAGGGCGGTCTCGTAGAGCGCGAGCATCGTCGCGACCTTGGCGGTCCAGTCGTACTGCTCCCGGCAACGCCGGCCGCCGGCCGCGGCCAACGCCGCGCGGGTCGCCGGTTCGGTGGCCAGGCGACGGATGGCAGCAGCAAAGCCGGCCACCAACGCCTCGCGATTCGTCGGCGCCACCAACACGCCGCAGCTCGCGTCGAGGTAGTCGAGCGGGCCACCCCACGCCGTCGCGACGACAACGCGCTCCATCGCCATCGCTTCGAGCACGACTGCCCCGCCGCACTCGTGCAGGCTCGGCATCACCAGCACCTGGGCGCGCGCCAGCAGCGCGGGAACGCGCGTCTGCGGCACGAAGCCGTGGAACGTCACGCGACCGCCGACGCCGCGCTGCGCGGCGTGCCGCTCCCAGACCGCCCGCATCGGGCCATCGCCGGCGACGTCGAGCGTGCACGCAACCTCGTCGCCGAGCGTCGCCATCGCGTCGATCACGACGTCGAGCGCCTTCAGGTCGATCAGGCGCCCGACGAACAGCAGCCGCAACGACACACCCTCGTCCCCCACCGCGGCCGCCGCCGGAGCGCGCGCGGCGAACAGGCCGAAGTCGACGCCGTTCTCGACCAGCGTGACGACCCGGCCGCGACAACCGCGCGGCAGCGCCCTCGCCGTGCGTTCGTTGGCGACGAGCAGCATCGCCGCCTCGCGCTTGCCGCGCAGCACGACGTGCACGAGCCCGGACATCCCGCGCAGCACGCGAACGACGCCGCGCAGCCACGCAGGTTCGAGAGCGCGGAACGCCGGCGGATAGCTCATGCCGCCGTTCATCGGCCCGATCACGACCGGAACGCCGAGCCGCGCGAGCAGCGAAGGGTCCTTCGGCGACACCGGGATCGGCTGGTGCACGAGATCGATGCGGCCGGCCCGCACCAGTGCGCGCGCCACGGCGCGGGCCCGCCGCTGGGTCAGCAGCCGCAGCAGCACGCCGAACGTCGCCTCGCCGAGCTTGCGCGGCAGCCACGCGCCGCAACGCCAGAGCTGCCGGTGCAGCCACGTGTCGCGCACGAAGTGCAGCCGATCCCGGTCGGCCGGGAACAGCGCCTCGAGCTCCGCGCGCGTGCGTTCGTGCACGCACAGCTGCACGTCGATGCCGCGTTCGCGCAGGCAGCGGAACCAGTGCAGCGGCAGGATCGCCTCACCGCCGAACGCGGCCGAGGCGTGTTCGGCGACGATCAGGACACGCGGTGAGCCCACGCGTTGCTACTTGACGTCCCAGATCTCGCCGGCGAACAGCAGATCCCGCAGCGACTCCTTCTTCTTGGCCTTCGCCGCGGCGATCTGCGCCTGCACGCCAGTCTCGAACGTCGCCTTCTCGCGCTGGCGGAACACGCCGATCGGCACCGGGAACTCGCTCTCGCTCATCGTCGCAAGCGCCATCGCGGGCGCTGGCGTCTCGGCGGTCTCGTCCCACACGTAGGCCTTGCCGAGCGAAGCGCCGCTGACGATCGACGGCCGGAACTGCGCGTCGAAGGCAATGCCCTTGTCCTTCTGCGCGCCGAACAACAACGGCTGGCCGTGCGCGAGGTAGAGCACGCGCTCGTCGCGCAGCTCCTTGTCGGTCGTGCCCTTGAAGGCGCCGTCGTTGAAGATGTTGCAGTTCTGGTAGATCTCCACCACCGCCGTGCCCGTGTGCGCACTGGCCTTGGTGATGATCTCCTCGAGGTGCGGCCCGAACACGTCGACGCCGCGCGCGACGAACGTGCCGCCCGCGCCGAGGGTCAGCGCGATCGGCGAGAACGGATAGTCGATCGTGCCGAGCGGCGAGCTCTTGGTGACCTTGCCCTGCTCGCTGGTCGGCGAGAACTGGCCCTTGGTCAGCCCGTAGATGCGGTTGTTGAACATCAGGATCTTCAGCCCGACGTTGCGCCGCAGCGCGTGGATGAAGTGGTTGCCGCCGATCGACATCGCGTCGCCGTCCCCGGTGACGACCCACACGTCGAGCGCTGGATTGGCGACCTTCACCCCGGTGGCGATCGCCGGCGCACGGCCGTGGATCGTGTGGAAGCCGAAGGTCTCCATGTAGTACGGGAAGCGCGAACTGCAGCCGATGCCGCTGATGATCACCGTCTCGTGCAGTTGCTTGCCGAGCTTGGCGAACGCGCCCTGCACCGCGTTGAGGATCGAGTAGTCGCCGCAGCCTGGGCACCACCGCACCTCTTGGTCGGTCTTGTAGTCCTTCTTCTGCATCACGGGTCGGTCGACGGCAGTCACTTGCGCACCTCCTTCACCTTGGCGAGCACGTTCCTGAGGTGCTCCTCGATCTCGTGGCTCTTGAACGGCTGGCCGTTCACCTGGCTGTGGCTCTGCACGTCGATCAGGAACTTCGCGCGCAGGATCATCGCCAGCTGGCCCTTGTTGAGCTCCGGCAACACGACCCGCTTGAAGCCCTGCATCAGGGCCAGCAGGTCGTTCGGCAGCGGATTGAGATGCCGCAGGAACGCGCAGCTGATCGCGTGGCCCTGCTGCTGCAGGCGCATCGTCGCGGCGGTGATCGCACCACGCGGACTGCCCCAACCCAGCACCAGCACGTCGCCGGTGCGGGCGCCGAGCACGGCGGTCGGCGGCAGGTCGGCGGCGATGTTCGCGACCTTCTGCGCGCGCGTGTCCACCATGTGCTGATGGTTGTCGGCGTCGTAGCAGATGTTGCCGCTGCCATCCTGCTTCTCCAGGCCGCCGATGCGGTGCACGAGCCCCTTGGTGCCCGGCTTCGCCCACGGGCGCGCCAGCGTCGCCGCATCGCGCGCGTACGGCTGGAACTTCTCGCCGGCCTTGCCCTCGGGCGCGAAGGCGACGTGGATCGGCGGCAGCCTGTCGGGGTCGGGCAGCAGCCACGGCTCCGAACCGTTGGCGATGTAGCCATCGCTGAGCACGACGACCGGCACCATGAACTTCGTCGCGATGCGCACCGCTTCGTAGCCGACTTCGAACGCATCGGCCGGCGTCGAGGCCGCGAGCACGCACACCGGCGACTCGCCGTTGCGGCCGTACATCACCTGCAGCAGATCCGCTTGCTGGGTCTTCGTCGGCATGCCGGTGCTCGGGCCAGCGCGCTGCACGTTGAGCACGATCAGCGGCAGCTCCGCCATCACCGCGAGCCCGATCGCCTCGCTCTTCAGCGCGATGCCCGGCCCCGAGGTCGACGTGATGCCGAGGCACCCCGAGTACGACGCGCCGATCGCGGCGGCGACGGCCGCGATCTCGTCCTCGGCCTGGAACGTGACCACGCCGAGGTGCTTGTAGGTGCTGAGCTGGTGCAGGATGTCCGACGCCGGCGTGATCGGATAGCTGCCGAGGAACAACTGCAGGCCACCCTTCTGCGCGCCGGCGACCAGGCCCAGGCACAGCGACTGGTTGCCCATGATGTTCCGGTAGGTCCCCGGCTTCATGGGTGCGGGCGGCACGCGGTACGCGGTCTGGAAGATCTCGACCGTCTCGGCGTAGGCGAAGCCCGCCTTCATCGCGGTCAAGTTGGCGTCGACGAGTTCCGGCTTCTTCGCGAACTTCTGCGCGATGGCGCGCTCGGTCGGCGCCATGTCGCGGTGGTACATCCAGTAGAGGATGCCCAGCGCATACATGTTCTTGCAGCGTTCGCGGGCGCGGTTGTCGAGCGGCGAAGCAGCCAGCGCCTCCTGCGTGCGCGCCTCGAGGTCGACTTCGATGACGCGGTAGCCCGACAGAGTGCCGTCGCTGCGCGGGTCCTTGTCGTACTTCGCCTTCTTGAGGTCGAGCGGACTGAACGACGCGGTGTTGAGCAGCAGGATGCCGTCCCGCTTCAACTCGCCGAGGTGGACCTTCAGCGCCGCCGGGTTCATCGCCACCAGCACGTCGGGCGCGTCGCCGGGCGTGTGGATGTCGAAGCTGCTGAAGCGCAGCTGGAACGCGGAGACGCCCGGCAGCGTGCCGGCAGGCGCGCGGATCTCGGCCGGGAAGTCGGGGAACGTCGCGATGTCGTTCCCCATCAGGGCGGTGGTTCGCGTGAACTGATCCCCGGTCAGCTGCATGCCGTCGCCGCTGTCGCCGGCGAATCGGATGACGACTTGATCGAGATCCTGCAGGCCCTTCTCGAGCCCGGCGGTGGTGGGATGCGAAGTGCTCATTCAGGTCGAGAGTGCGGCGCGCACTATAGCGAGCGACTGCGCGGAGCCGACGGTCGCGTCCGGGACTCTGCGAACGGGCCGCGCGCGGCGTCGCCGCTGCCGACCCGCATCACGATCGACCCGACCCTGCCCCACCGGCCGGTGTTCGGCGGTGGCGGCCGGAACGAAGCCGCGCCCGACCCTCGGCTGCAGCATTCGTGTAAGGTCCGGCCCGTTCGCGGGTCTCTCGGCCGGTCACCGACCGAACGAGAACACATGCTCCACCGCCTACCCGTTCCCTTCCCGCTGTCCGCCCTGCTGCTGCTGCCGGCGCTCGCCGCCCAGGACGGCGGCTCCACCTTCGGCCACGCGCGCGCGCGCGAGCTGGCCGAACTCGGACTCCTGCCGACGGCGCGCGACGTCGTGGTGCGCGACCTCGTCAACTACCACCGCCATCGGCTGCCGCTGCCGAAGGCCGGCGAAGCGGTCGCGCTCGACCTGCGGTTCGATCGCGCCGCAACCGCCTTCGGCGATGAGGTCTGGTTGCAGGTCGGATACACGACGGCCCCCCAGGGCGACCGGGCTCTCGCCGCGCCGTGCGCCGTAGCCCTGGTCGTCGACACCAGCGGCTCGATGGGCGAAGCCGGCAAGATGACGGCCGTGCAGGCCGGGCTGCGCGCGTTCGTCGAGCGGCTGCGCCCCGACGACCAGGTGGCCGTGGTCGGCTTCGACAACGAAGCGACGGTGCGCGAGCGGCTGCGCCCCCGGGGCGATGGCGCGTGGCTGCGCGCGGCGATCGATCGGCTCGCCCCGGGCAGCGGCACCAACCTGCACGCCGGCCTGATGCTCGGCCTCGACGAACTGTCGCGTCGCCCCGACGGGATCGACAGCCGGCGCGTGCTGCTGCTGACCGATGGCATCGCCAACCAGGGCGTGACCGATCCCAACCAGATCCTCGCGGACGCCCAGCGCCGCGCCGAGACCACGATCGACATCGCGACCATCGGCGTCGGTGAGAACCTCGACGCGGCGCTGCTGCAGCGGCTCGCCGACGGCAGCCGCGGTCTGTTCCACTTCGTCGCCGACAGCCAGGACGTGGCCAAGGTGTTCGTCGCGGAAGCCGAGGCGCTGCTGTGCCCGGTGGCGCGCAGGGTCTCGCTGCGCGTCACCCTGCCCCGTTCGTTCGAGGTGCTCGACGTGCTGCACGAAGGTGCCCGCCTCGAAGACTCGGCCTTCGATCTCGCCCTGCCCGATCTGAACGCCGGCGCCACCGGCGTCGTGATGGTGCGCTGCCGTCAGCAACGCAATGGCGGGGCTGCGGCCCGCGCCCAGGCCGAACTGACGTTCGTCGCCGCGGCCAGCCGTTCGCACCAGCGCCTCGCCGCGGACGCCGAGATCCCGATCGGCGAACGGAACGCGGCGACGCCGGACGTCGAAGTGCGCAAGCACGCCGCCATCGCGACCCTTGCGCGTGGCCTCGCCACGATGGCCGGGGCGTGCGACGCCAGGCGGTGGGCCGATGCCGAGCGCGCCTTGCGGGCCGCCAGCAACGACGCCGAACGCCTGTTCCCCGGCGCCGACGAAGACGTGCAGCGCGTCCGCGACATCGCCGCGGGCCACCTGCGCACGCTGCGCCGCTACGTCGACCGCTTCCGCGACTTCTGACCGGCCGATGCAGATCCGCTGCGCGCATTGCACGAAGACGCTCGCCCTCGCCGCCACCGGCGAACTGCCGGCGAGCTGTCCGCACTGCGCGCGCGCGCCCGGCCCCGGAGCGCTCGGCCCCTACGAGCCGATCCGCCTGCTCGCCGCCGGCGGCATGGGCGAGGTCTACCTGGCGCGCCACCGCGAACTCGGCACCGAGGTCGCGATCAAGGTGCTGCCGGCCCTGCCGCACGAGCAACTCGCGGCACTGCGCGAGCGGTTTGCGCGCGAGACGCGGCTGACGTCGCGAGTGCGGCATCCGGGGGTGGTGAAGGTGCACGGCTGCGACACCGCCGGCGACCGCCCGTACCTCGTGCTCGAGTACGTGCCCGGCAGCACGCTGCGGCAGCGATTGCACGCCGGCCCGCTGCCGGTCGTCGACGCCGCGCGTTTCGTCGCAGCGACCGCCGACGTGCTGGCCGCCGCCCATGCGCTTGGCGTGCTCCATCGCGACATCAAGCCCGACAACGTGATGGTGGACGACGGCGGTGCTGTGCGCGTGCTCGACTTCGGCATCGCCCGGGGCTTGAGCGACGACGCGCCCTTGACGCGCACCGGCGAGATCGTCGGCACACCGGAGTACATGGCACCCGAGCAGTTGCTCGACGGCCCCGAAGCCGTGACCGAACGCACCGACGTGCACGCGCTCGGCGTGCTGCTGTTCGAACTGCTCACCGGTCGCTCGCCGTTCCACGGCGCCAACGTGTTCCAGGCACTCAAGCTCGTCGAGTCGTTGACGCCGCCGCCGCCGTCGATGCTCCGACCCGGTGTTCCCGAGGCCCTCGACGCCGTCGTGGCGTCCGCGCTGCAGAAGCAGCCGCAAGAACGGTTCGCCAGCGCTGCCGAGTTCGCGACCGCCGTCCGCGCCGCCGTTCCCGCCGCGGCGCTCCCCCCCAAGGTCGCCGCCGCGGCGACGCCGAAGTGGTTCTTCGCCGCACTGGCCGCCGGCATCGTGGTGACGGCCGTCGGCACGTGGCTCGCCCTCGACGGGCCGCCGCTCGCGAACCCGACGCCCGAACCGCTGCGCACGGCGCGCCTGCACGACGACCCCACGACGATCGCGCGATGGCTCCACGACGGCCATTGGCTCGGCACGCTGGCGGCAGCCCTCGCCCCGGGGACGTCGCCCGAACTCGCCGCCGGAGCGCGGCAGGCGTTCGCCTGCACCCAGCTCGCCTGGCCACTCGCCGCGAATGCCCCGCCCTGGCTGGCGTTCGCGGCGGAACGGCAGCGCGCGCGCTGGTTCCCGCCCAGCGAAGAAGCTACCGCGCTCCCCAACGACGCCTGGGCCGCGTTGTTCGACGGCAGGCGCGGCGCGAGCGAGCCGTCGCACAACGGCGACCTAGCCGAGCGGCGGCGCCAACTGCTCGGACTCCACCTGCAACGGCCCGACGACGGCACGTTGCTGCGTGCGCACGACGACTTCGGGCTGCGCGACGACGCCTTGTCGCGGTTGCTCGCCATCCGCGTGCTGCCCGCCCCCACACGCGCCGCTGCGTTCGACGACTACGCACGCACCCAGCCGATCGATCGTGCCGAGCACTGGCTCGCGCGCACGATCGAACGCCACTTGCAGGGTGACCGGACCGGCGGCACACAGGCGGCGGAGATGGCGTGGCTCTCCGGCGCCGGCGAACTCGTAGTGCTGATCGACGCCTGGTTGCAGATTGCACCGATCCCGTCGGCGCCGGAGCTGCGCCGGTTGCCGAGCCACGACCTCGAACGGCTCCGCAAGCGTCTCGCCGGCGGCGATGCGACCGACGCGCCCGCGGGCGTGCTGCTGCTGACGCTCGTCGATGCGCTGCATGGCCTGCCGATCGAGACGGCGCCGCTGCGCACCGTACCGGCCGTGCTGCGGACCCAGGGTGCGGCGTGGTTCGTCGCCACGGCCGAGCAGCACCCGACCGATGCCGACGCGTTGCTGGTGATCGCGACCGCACTCGGCGCTCTTCCCGACTACTCGCGCGAGCCATGGCTGCGAGCGACGCCCGCCGCGCGCACAGCGATCGGCGTGGAGCACCAGCGTGGCCGCTGACTCTCCCGACGACGGCGAACTGGTGCGGCGCACACGCGCCGGCGACCGCGACGCCTTCGCCGCGCTCGCCGAACGCCACGGCGAACGGCTGCGGCGTTTCCTCACCACGATGACCGGCGACCCGTCCCGCGGGGACGACCTCGCGCAGGAAGCCGTGCTGAACGCGTTCACCAAGCTGCCGCAGCTCACCGAGCCCGCGAAGTTCGGGAGCTGGCTCTTGGCCATCGCCTGCAATGCCTGCCGCCACCACTTGCGGGCGGCCGTGCAGCGCGCGCACCGCGGCGACGACGCGCTGGCGGACGTCGCCGAAGCGCGGCGTTCGGCGCTGAGTTCGTTGGTCCGACGCGAGGATGCGGCGCTGCTGGCGCTGGCGATCGATCGGCTGCCGATCCTGCTGCGCGAAGCGTTCGTGCTGTTCGCGGTCGAGAACCTCGCCTACGTCGAGATCGCGGCGATCACCGGTGCGACCGAGAACACCCTGCAAGTGCGGGTGCACCGGGCCAAGGCGCTGCTGCGGCAGCAACTCGGCGCGCGCGTCGGCACCTGGTGGTCGCGGCCGTAGGTAGGCGCACCGCGGCACTGTGGAGAACGGCCCAGGTTCTCCCCGAAAACTCGCGCACGAATCCCCGAGCGCCCTCTCCTTTCGCGCAAGCCAGTTGCTTGAATGTCGCCCCGCGCGACGACCAGAACGCGCCCGCTCCGACCCCTCGCCCGGGCCCACGCCCACCGCTCGCTTCGCATGCTGACCCAGCTCGGGACCTACTGCCAACGTTTCGACGGCACGCTCCGCCCGCTGCTCGCGGACCTCACCGGCGCGTTGCAGGCGCTGGATGCCGCCGAGGCGACCCTGCCCGGCCGAGCCTTGAAGGCACCGCTGCGCGAGTTGCACCACCAGCTCAAGGTGCTGTGCGACAAGGTGCTCGAACAGCAGGCCTACGTGCTCATCTTCGGCCCACTGAAGAGCGGCAAGTCGACGCTGATGAACGCGATCGCCGGCGCCTACGTCAGCGAGGTCAGCAGCCTGCCGGCCTACCCCTGCCTCGTGTTCGTCAGTGCCGGCCCGAGCCGCGAGTACGTCGTCACGGGCTACGACGGCTCGACGCGAACCTGGCGTGAGGCGCGCGAGCTCGCCGCCCACATCGACCAGGCACATGGCGAACTCGCGGCCGCCATCCGGGCTGCCGAGCAGAAGGGCGTGCCCTTCGATCCGCAGGAGCACTTCCCGCAAGCGATCCGCCGCGTCGACGTGCGTGTGCCCGGCAGCGAACTGGCGTCGACCGGTGCCGTGCTCGTCGACACGCCCGGCCTCTACACGCGCATGCGCTTCGGCTACGACCGCATGACGCGCGACTTCCGCAACGCCGCGGCCTGCGCGATCTTCGTGGTCAAGAGCGACACGCTGTTCCTCGAACAGGTGTTCGCCGAGTTCCAGCAGCTCCTCGACCTCTTCTCGCGCATCTTCCTGGTCGTCAACGTCGACTCGCACAAGCGCGACGTGTCGCCGGACGGCAAGCTCGTGCCGAGCCTCGAACAGTCGCAACCGGAAGCGGTGCTGAAGGCGTTCGAGCAGCTTGCGATGTCGGCACCGCTGCAGAAGGCGGCGGCCGAAGGCAAGGTGCGCATGTATCCCGTCGACCTGCTGCACGCCGCGAGCAACGCGCTGCAGAAGGCCGACCCGCAGCAGGCTCCGGCCGGCTTCCGCGCGTTCCGCCAGGATCTCGCCGATTACCTCGCCAGCAGCGACTACCTCGCGGCGTTCCTGCGCGACTCGCTGCAACGCGGACGCACGCTGCTCGGCGAAACGCAGCAGCACCTCGCGGGCGCGGAAATGCAGCGGCTGCGCCAGCAGTTGGCCGATGTCGACGAACAACTCGCCTGGATCGCCGCCGAACAGAGCCGCGTAGAGCAAGCCCTGCAGTTCGACTGGACGCCGTCGTTCGCGCGCGGCCTCCGCGACATCGACGCCGAAGTCGAGCGCTACGCACGCGACGCCGGCGCCAAGCTGTTGCGCACGCTGGGCGCGTCGATCGACACCTGGTTCCTGTCGAGCCACAGCCTCGACTGGCTGATCAGCGGCCAGTGGACGCCGCTGGTACGCGACCATCGCGAAGAAGTGTTCGCCGCCGGCAAGCGGACCTTCGATCTCCTGGTCGGACAAGTCGACGCCGGCCTCGACCTGCCGTCCGGCGTCCCCGACCTGCTGGCACGCGCTGGCGTCGATCTGCCGAGAGCGTTGGCGCAGGCGCTGGCCGGCCTCGGCCGCGTGATGTGGCCGAAGAACACGGCCGTGCCGGTGGATCTGGACCTGATCCCGCTGCGTCGCTCGGTCGTCGACGTCGTCGCCTTCCGCTCGATGGCCGCCGTGCGCACGCGCGTGTTCGGCCCGGCCGAGAAGCCCGACGTGAAGATCCCGGGCAAGGAGAAGGCCGCGCGCCTCGGCGAGGCGGGGCGCCTGTACCTGCACCAATGCGTCGGCCAGTTCCGCGCGGCCCTGCTGCCGGAGACCGTCGGCCTGCTGCGCCAGCACTTCGGCCCGAAGCTGCTGGCGGCGACGGTCACGGCCCTGCGCGACGCGCTCGCCGCCTACGTGCCGAACCTCGCGGCGCGCGTGCAGGAACTGCAGGCCGTGCGCACCCGACTGCTGACCGTGGCCACGCCGCTGCGCAATCTGGGCGCGGCCGCGTCCCGGCTCGATCCGGCCCTGCGCGAACTCGGGGCTGCGTTCGACCACGACGTCGCGCAGCAGCCGAAGAAGGTCGTGTTGACGCCACCAGCGAAGCCGGCGCGCGCCGACGCGCCGGCGAGCCGCATCGCACCGCGGTCCTGACGCCTTGACACGCTGCAGCGCGTGGTCAGCATGCACGGCATGGTCGAGCCGTCCGACCCGACCCAGGAGCTGCTCGCGCGCTGGCACGCCGGGGACGAGCAGGCCCTTGGTGAGCTCGTGCACGCCCACCTCGACTGGTTGCGCGCGCGAGTCGAGCGGCGGCTCGGAGCCTTCCTGCGGTCGCGCGGCTCCGCCGACGACTACTTGCACGACGCGGTGCTCGACTTCCTGCGCGACGCGCCGCGCTTCCAGGTTCGCGACGGCGAGCAGTTCCGGGCCCTGCTCGCCCGCATCGCCGAGAACACGTTGCGCGACCGCAACGACTGGTTCCGCGCCGCGCGACGCAAACTCGCCACCGCGGCGACCCACGTCGCCGTCGACCGCGCCAGCGTGCTGCCCCTCGATCCGGCGCTGCAACGCAGCACGACGCCGAGCCGTGTCGCCGTGCGCACCGAGGTGCGCGACTGGGTGCGGCTCGGACTCGAGTTGCTCGAACCGGAGGACCGCAAGATCCTGATCGCGCGCGAGTACGACGACCGCTCGTTCGTCGCGATCGGCGAGGAACTCGGCATGACCGCGAATGCCGTGCGCATGCGCTGGGTGCGCGCGGTGGCGCGACTGGCCGAGCTGATGAAGGGCCTGCAGGCGGGCCGGCTGCCCGACGAGGAGAACGAATGAGCCCCCCGTCCAACGGCGGCGGCAACCGCCTGGAGCGCGCCCTCGAGGCACTGCTCGCGAAGCCGCCGACAACCCGCGCCGAGCGCGACGCCTTGCTGCAGCGACACCCCGACCTCGCCGAGGTGCTCGAGCCGATGATCGACGGGGCACCCGCCGAGCTGCCCACGCCGGCGGCCGCGGAGCGCGTGCTCGGCGACTACCGCCTGGTCCGCGAGATCGGCCGCGGCGGCATGGGCCTGGTCTACGAGGCCTGGCAACGTTCGCTCGACCGCCGCGTCGCCGTGAAGGTGCTGGCGCCGGGACTCGTGCAGAACGCGTCCGCGGTCGCGCGACTCCACCGCGAGGCCGCGGCGGCGGGCCGCTTGCGCCACCCGAACCTGGTCGAGGTCTACGGCTTCGGCAGCGACGGGACGGAGCACTTCTTCGCGATGCAGTTCGTCGACGGCGTGCCGCTGCACGACGTCGCCGACCGCTTCCGCGATCCGGCGGCCGCGGTCGCGCTGTGCGAAGCGCTCGCCGACGCGCTGGCCCACGCGCACGCGGCCGGGCTCGTGCACCGCGACGTCAAGCCGGGCAACGTGCTCGTGCGCCGCGATGGGCACCCGCTGTTGACCGACTTCGGCGTCGCGCGCGACGACGCGCTGCCGACGCTGACGCGCGAGGGCGGCTTCCTCGGCACGCTGCTCTACGCGTCGCCCGAACAGGTGCGCGGCGAGTCCGTCGACGCACGGGGCGACGTCTGGGCGCTCGGCGTGATGCTGCACGAACTGGTCGCCGGCGCGCATCCGTTCGCGGCCCCGAGCGAGGAGGCGACGATGCGCCGCATCCTGACCGAGGAGCCGCCGCGCTTGCAGGGCCGACCCGGCATCAGCGACGACCTCGCCGCCGTCGTCGACCACGCGCTGGCCAAGAACCGAGCGCAGCGCTACCCCTCGGCAGCGGCGCTGCGGCAGGACCTGCGCGCGCTGCGCGCCGGCGAGCCGGTCACCGCGCGGCTGCCGACGAGGGTCGAACGCTTGCGCCGCTGGGCCCGGCGCGAACCCTGGCGTGCGGTAGCCGCCGCAGCTCTGGCGCTCGGCGTGCCGGCCCTCGCCGGCGTCGGCGGCTACCTGTGGGCCAACGCGCCGCGCATCGAGGCCGCCTCCCGCGAGGAAGCGCGCCTCGCGCGCGAAGAACTGCTCGCGAAGACGATCACGTTCAGCGAAGACGGCGACCTGCAGGCGCCGCTCGCCGCGGCACGTCGGCTTCCACGCGACGATCTCGAGGGCGCCATCGTCCGCGCGCTGTGGCTCGTGCAGGCCGAGGATCCCGACGCCGCGCGCGCCGAACTCGCCGGCTTCGCCGGGACCACCGTGGACCTGGTCCGGCAGTACATCGACAAGCCGCGGGTGTCGATCCCCGCCGATGCGCCGTTGCCGTCCGACTCGTTCGAGTGCTACGTGTGGGCGTTGCTTCTCAGCGAGAGCGGCAGGCTCCGCGGCATCCGTTCGACCGCGCCGATTCGCCGCGCGATCGAGCTCCTCAACCTGGCGATCGCGACTTCACCGCTGCCGCGCCTCGCCTACTACGTCCGGCTCGCCTACACCGGCGACAGCGCCGACGACGCTGTCGCCGTGCGCACGGCCGAACTCGCGATGGCGCGCCACTTCCCCGACAGCAGGTTCGCGCGCGAGGTGCGCGCGTTCACGCTCGCGCGGATCGACCCGGCCCGGGCGCTGGCGCTGCTCGACGAGTTCGCGCCGGGCACGCACTTGTCGGCAGAGCTCCGGATCGGGCGGGTGCTTGCGTACGAACAGCAGAACCGGCTCGATGAGGCGGTCGCAGCCGGTCGGCAGGCCACCGCCGCGTATCCGGACAACGGCACCGCCTGGAACGCCCTCGGCAACGTGCTGCGCAAGGCGCGGAGCACCGACGAAGCGATCGCCGCCTTGCAGAAGGCGTGCGAGCTGCGGCCGATGAACGCCCGATTCGCCAACTCGCTCGGCCTCGCGTATCGCGACGCCGGCAAACGGACCGAGGCCCGGGCCATGTTCGAGAAGGCCATGGCGGTCGGGGTCGACTACGCGGCGGCGGTGCAGAACCTGGGCAACCTGCTGCTCGCCGATGGCGATCTCGACGCGGCCACCAAGGCCTTCGAGCGCCTCGTCGCGCTCGACCCCGGCAGCACGCGCGCGCTCGCGAACCTCAGCAACTCCCTCGAACGCGCCGGCCACTACGAGAAGGCATTGCCGTTCGCGATCCGCGCGACGCACGTGGCACCCCGCGATTTCATCCCGCACTACAACGTCGCCGCGCTCGCGATCGAGCTGCGCTTGCCGAAACTCGCACTCGACTTCGCGACGCGCGCCCGCGAACTCGGCAAGGGCAACCCGAGGGCGCTGTCGCTCTTCGCCGAAGCGCTGCTCGCGCAGCCGGAGGTCGACGGCAAGGAGGCACTCGCCGCAGCGCGCGCCGCCGACCAGGCCGCCAAACGGGGCAACGCGCGCGTCCGCTGGTTGTTGGCCAGGGCGCTGGCGGCTGCCGGTGACCGCGACGCCGCCATCGCCGAACTCGAAGCGGCGGCCGCGGATCCGCAGTTCGCCGCCGCCCCCGAGCGCGCCACGTTCGAAAGCGAACTCGCGGCGCTGCGAGCGAAGTGACGCTCAGACGCGGCCGGCAGCGCCGCGGAACTGCGCCAGCGTGCCACGGACGCGCGCCAGCACCTCGGCCGACGGCATGCCGGTGAACAGCTCGAGGGCGCCCTTCACGTCGGCGACCGCGTGCACGACGAACTCGCCGGCCCGCACCGCCTCGACCACGTCGGCGTCGAGCATCAGGTCGCCGACGTTCGCGCGCGGCAGCACGACGCCCTGTTTGCCGGTGAGCCCACGCGCCCGGCACAGCCGGAAGAAGCCCTCGATCTTCGCGTTGACGCCGGCCACGGCCTGCACTTCGCCCTTCTGGTTGACCGAGCCGGTGATCGCAAAACCCTGCTGCAGCGGCACCGCGCCGAGCGAACTCAGCAGCGCCAGCAACTGCGCCAACGACGCCGAGTCGCCTTCGACGCCGTTGTAGAGCTGCTCGAAGCAGATGGTCGCCTGCATGCACAGCGGGCCGTCGCGGCCGAACTCCTGCAGCAGGTAGCCCTCGAGGATCATCACGCCCTTGTCGTGGATCGGCCCCGACAGGTTGGCGAGCCCCTCGATGTTGATCAGCCCCGAGCGCTGCGCCGTCGCGACGCCGGAGTTGCAGGTGATGCGGCAGGGCCGGCCGAACTCGATCGAGCCGGTGTCGAGCACGGTCAGCGCGTTGATCTGGCCGATCGCGGCGCCCTCGGTCGAAAGCCGCATGTAGCCGGACGCGTAGTCGCGTTCGGTCAACTCCTGCGCGAGGTCGTGGCGGCGCCTCTGCATCGCCTCGGCCCGCAGCACGTGCTCGCGCGTGACCTTGCCGCCGCCGTCCGTCGTGCACAGGTGCGAGGCCTCGCGCGCGAGGTCGCCGATCTCGCTGTAGCGGGTGATCAACCGGTCGCGGCGACCGGCAGCGCGCGCCCCGTATTCGGCGACCGCCGCCATCGCCGGCGGCGCGAACGGCCGCAGCTGTTCGGTGTCGCAGAGCCACTGCAGGTAGTCGGCGTAGCGGGTCAGGTTCTGTTCGTCGACCGGGATCGAGGCGTCGAACTCGGCGTGGATCTTGAAGATCTGCGGGAACTGCGGGTCCTCGGCAGCGAGCTGCTCGTAGACGCCGGGCTCGCCGATCAGCACCACCTTGAGGTCGATCGGGATCGCCTCGGGGTGCAACGAACCGGTCTGCGCGCCCGCACCCTGGTCGAACTCGCGGATCTCGAGCCGTCCGGTCTGCAGCGTGCGCTTGAGGTGCGGCCAGACGCCGTTCTCGCGCAGCACGTCGAGGCAGCGCAGCACCAGGTAGCCGCCCTCGGCACGCAGCAGCGAACCCGGATTGACGTGCATCGCGCCGGACGGCGAACCGTCGGGCGGCGGCGTGATGGTGCCGAACAGGTTGCCGAACGTCGGATTGGTCTCGTTGACGACCGGGCAGGCGTCGTTGAACGACGTCTTGACGATCTTGGCGTGGAACTCGCCGAGGCGCGGCTCCGCAACCGGCGGCGGCGGCGTCTCGAGCGCCTTGCCGTCCTCGTCGCCGTCGGCGTCGGCGGCGACCCACTGGTGCAGGTGCTGTTCGAGGTACTCGCCGGCGGCGTCGAGCCAGTCGGCGACCTCGGGCTGCGCCCACCGCCGCTGGAACTCCTTCTGGTGCATCTGCAGCACCTTCCACGCGAGCTGCCGATCCATCATCCGCAGCTCGCCGGCGACGCGCGCCTGCTCCTCGCGGATGCGGTCGTTCACCTCGTCGAGCCGTTCGAGCAACTGCTCGCGCTGCTGCAGCAGTCGCGTGCGGTCCTCGTCGGCGACCTTGCCTTCGATCGCGAGCGCCGACAACGCATCGAGTGTGATCGGCTCGCCTTCGACGACCGGGTAGATGTCCGCCGTCGAGGCGCCACTCTGCGCCTGGAAGCGCACCAGGGCGCAGCCCTGCTTCTGCGCCTGCCGCTGCAGCGCATCCATGATGCGCCGCTCGCGCGAACTGCTCGCACGCTTGACGACGCGGCGCGACATGCGGTGCGGACGCGAACGCAGCGCCGCGATCAGATGGCCGTGCAACGCGCGACCGAGTTCGAGCAGGTCGTCGCGGAACTGCGCAGCCTTGCCGGCCGGCAGCGACACCAGGAGCGGCCGGTTCGGTTCGCGGAAGTTGTGCACGAACACGCGGTCCGGCGTGCGGGCGCAGTGCGGCTGGATGTCGCGCAGCAGCAGTTCGACCACGACGATGCGGCCCGAGCCCATCAGCCCCGACACGAACAGGTTGTAGCCCTGCGCGTGGATCGACAGCCCGGTGCGCAGCGCCGCCATCGGACGCTCCTGGCCGAGCAGGAACGCGGCGGTCGGCGGCTTGCCCGACGGCTTGATCGGCGGGCACTGCCAGCGCAGGGCCGCGGCCGGAACGATCGTCGAGCCGGGGCCACCACCGCTGCTGCCGCCCGAGCGCCCACCCGATGCGCGTGCGCCCGCCACGGACTTGCCGCCTGGTCGCCCACGCCCGCCGTTGCCCTTGCCCTTCACGCGCGTGCCACCAGCACCGGACACGGCGCTGCCTTCAGGATTTCGCCGGCGGTGCTGCCGAGCAGAGCTTTCATGATGCCGGTGCGGCCACGCGAGCGCACGACGATGAGGTCGACACGCTGCACCAGCGCCTCCTTGAGGATCTGCTCCTCGACGTCCTCGCTGAACGTCAGGTGCCCGAGCGCCGAGACGCCGGCCGCCGCGGCCCGATCGACGATCGCCTGCAACATCGCCTGCACTTCGTCCTGCAACGCCTTGTCGAAGTCGCGGCCACTGCCGGCCATCGCGCGATGCCGCCCGATCAGCTGCACCGTCGCCGGCGTGTCGATGACCGCCAGCAACAGCAACTCGGCGTGTAGTTGGGCGGCGAGCGCGATCGCGTACCCGAGCTCCGGCTCACCGCCCTCGACCAGCTCGACGGGAGCCAGGATGCGTCGCACGACCGGAGCCACCATGGCGGCAGACCATACGCGCGGCTCGGGGCTTTTCGAGAGCGCGCGCGCTATCCTCCGCGCCCCGAAAGACACCTTCGGCGGAGCCCGCCCCTCGTGGACCTGCAGAGCCTGAAGATCGAACGTGCGCCCGCGGCGACCGCCGGCCGGCGGCGCCGCAACCCGTGGCTCGCGCGCGGCGCCGTGCTCGCGGTGCTGGTCGGCCTCGGCTGGCTGTTCCTGCCGCAGCTGTCGGCGTTCATCGACCGCGTGCGGCTGCCGGTGGTGCGCACGTTCGTCGTCGCCGAGGCGGCTGCAGCGGCGACCGCGGCCGTGCGCGGCACGGCGGCGAACGGCTACATCGTGGCGGCGCGGCGAGCGGCCCTGTCGTCGGACGTGCCGGGCCGCATCGTCGAACTCAACGTGCGCGAGGGTTCGGTGCTGAAGAAGGGCGACGTCGTCGCGCGGCTCTACGCCGACGAGTTCCGCCAGGCGCTGCTGCGCGCCGAAGCCGAACTGGCGACCGCCGGGAGCCAGGTGCTGCGCGCCGAAGCCGCCGCCAAGGCCGCGGCCGCCGACATCGCCGAGGCGACGGCGCGGGTCACGAGTGCAAGCGCGCAGCGGCAGGAAGCCGCGGCGATGTCTGCCTGGACCGAAGCCGAACTGCGCCGGATCGCCGAACTGCTGGCCCAGGGCATCGGCAGCGCCCGCGACGTCGAACGCGCGACCAGCGATCGGGATGCCGCCGCGGCCCGCGAACGCGCCGCCGAAGCCGCCGCGACCGCCGCGGCGACCGCTGCCGAGGCCAGCCAGCAGCGCGAACGCGTCGCCGCCGCCGACATCGTCGTGGCCAAGGCCCAGGTCGACGCCGCGCGCGCCGCCCGCGACCTCGCGCAGGCGACGCTCGACAAGACCGACGTGCGGGCGCCGTTCGCCGGCATCGTCGTGCTGAAGGACGCCGAGGTCGGCGAAGTCGTTTCCCCCAACGTCGTCGGCGGCAGCACCGCGCGCGGTGCCGTGTGCACGATGGTCGACTTCGACTCGCTCGAAGTGCAGGCCAACGTCCCGGAGACGACCCTGCCGTCGGTGCAGCTCGGCGCCCCCGCCGACGTGTTCCTCGACGCGTTCCCCGACGAGCGCTACCCGGGGATCGTCGACCGCATCTGGCCGACCGCGGATCGCCAGAAGGCGACCGTCGAGGTGCGCGTGCGGCTGGAGCGCAAGGACGAACGGCTGCGCCCCGAGATGGGCGTGCGCATCGTGTTCCGCGCCGACAGCGCGCCGGTGCCCGACTCCCCCGCCACCAAGCCTCCGTTGCTCGTGCCCGAGACCGCCGTCGTGATGCAAGGCGGTGTCGCCGGCGCGTTCGTGCTCGATCGCGATGCGGTGCGCTGGCAGCAGCTCACGACCGGCGAACGGCGCAGCGGTCGCGTCGTGATCGAGGCCGGCCTGCAAGCCGGCCAACGCCTCGTGCTCGACCCGCCGACGTCGTTGCGCGACGGCGACCGCGTGCGCGTGCAGACCGACTGACGTCTTCGCTGGCCACCCTCGACCCACTCAACTCCATGGCCTCCGCCATCATCCTGCGTTCCGTCACCAAGACCTACACGCGCGCCGGCGAGTCGCTGCGCGTGCTCGACGAACTCGACCTGCAGATGCAGGGCGGCACGTTCTACGCGCTGATGGGTCCGTCCGGCTCCGGCAAGACCACGTTGCTGAACCTGGTCGGTGGACTCGACACCGCCGACGCCGGCGAGGTGATCGTCGGCGACACCGACCTCGGCACGCTCGACGGCAGCCAGCTGGCGGCGTGGCGCGCGCGCAACGTCGGCTTCGTGTTCCAGGGCTTCAACCTGCTGCCGGTGCTGACCGCGCGCGAGAACGTCGAACTGCCGCTGCTGCTGGCGCCGCTGTCGAAGGCGGAGCGCCGGGCGCAGGCCGAACGCGCGCTCGAACTGGTCGGCCTGAGCGACCGCATGGACCACAAGCCGCGCGAGCTGTCGGGCGGCCAGGAGCAGCGCGTGGCGATCGCGCGCGCGATCGCCAGCGACCCCGAAGTGCTGCTCGCCGACGAGCCGACCGGCGACCTCGATCGGACCACCGCCGGCACGGTGCTCGACCTGCTGCAGCGGCTCAACCGCGAGTTGAAGAAGACGATCCTGATGGTCACCCACGACCCGCAGGCCGCGACCTACGCCGACCAGGTGATCCACCTCGACAAGGGCAAGCTCGGCCGCATCGACGACAACCGCGCCGCGGCGAAGAGGAGCTGAGCCATGCCCTGGCAACTGCTCTGGCGCAACGTGCTCGGACACCCGGTGCGTTCGCTGCTGACCGTCGGCGCCGTCGCCGTCGCCGTGTTCCTGGTCTGCATGCTGCAGGCCGTGACCAGCGGCTTGTCGCGCACACTCGACGCCGCCGCCGCCAACCGCCTGCTCGTGCAGTCCGCCGTCAGCCTGTTCGTCGACCTGCCGCTCGCCTACCAGCAGAAGCTCGCGTCGATCCCCGGCATCGACGCGATCTGCAAGTGGCAGTGGTTCGGCGGTCGCTACGAACAGGACAAGGGCGGCTTCTTCCCGCAGTTCGGCATCGACCCGGAGACGTTCCTCGTCAGTTATCCCGAGATGACCGTCGTCGACGGCGACTACGCCGCCTTCCAGAAGGAACGCACCGCCTGCATGGTCGGCAGCGACACCGCGACGAAGTACGGCTGGAAGGTCGGTCAGACGGTGCCGATCACCGGCACCATCTTCCAACGCACCGACGGTCGGCCGTGGGAGTTCACGGTGCGCGCGATCTACACCAGCACGTCCGCGGCGGTCGACAAGATCTCGCTCTACTTCCATTACGACTACCTGCGCGAGTCGGTCGAGCAGGGTGGCGCCACCGGCCCCGAGGGCGTCGGCGTCTACATGCTGCGCGTGACGCCGGGCACCGACCCTCTCACCGTCCAGCAGGCCGCCGACGCGCTGTTCGAGAACGGCCCCCAGCGCGTGCAGACGACCACGGAGGCCGAGTTCAACCGCCAGTTCATCTCGATGCTCGGCGACGTGCCGACGCTGCTGCGACTGATCGGCGGCGCGGTGCTGTTCGCGATCTTCTTCGCCGTGCTCAACACGATGCTGATGGCCGGACGCGAACGCACGCGCGACCTCGGCATCATGAAGGCGCTCGGCTTCACCGACCGAACGGCGGGCCTGCTGCTGCTCGCCGAGTCGCTGGCGCTCTGCGCGATCGGCGCCGCACTCGGCCTGCTGCTCGGCCTCCTCGCCGAGGCGCCGTTCGCGATGATGACCGCGGCCTTCCTGCCCGGGTTCGGCTTCGACCGCGACACCGCCTTGCTCGGGGCCATGGTGGCACTCGGCGTCGGCATGATCGCCGGCATCCTGCCGGGTCTGCGCGCGGCGCGACTCACCACCGTCGACGCCCTGCGGGAGGTCGGCTGATGGCCTTCGTCCCGTTCCGCTACAACCTGCGCAGCCTGTTCGTGCGCGCCACCGCCACCGCGCTGACGATCTGCGCGATCGGCGCCACGGTCGCCGTGCTCGCCGGCATGCTGTCGCTGCAGCAGGGCTTCGCGACGCTGTTCCAGGAGCGCGGCCGCGAAGACGTCGCCGTGTTCTTGCGCAAGGGTGCCACCTCCGAAGGCGAGTCCGGCCTGACGCGCGAGCAGTGCGACATCCTGGCCAAGGAGGTGCCCGAGGTCGAACGTGGCCCCGACGGCCAGCCGCTCGCCAGCGCCGAGGTGTTCCTCGCGGTGCGCCTGCGCAAGTTCGACGGCGGCGAGACCAACGTCGCGATCCGCGGCGTGCAACCGATGACGTTCGCGATCCACGGCGACGACGTGCGCATCGTCGACGGCGCGCCGTTCCAGCCGGGCAGCGACGAGTTGCTGGTCGGCGAAGGCCTGCTCGACCGGATCGCCAACTGCCATGTCGGCGACACGCTGCGCATCAACACCGTGACGTTCCGCATCGTCGGGACCTTCGCCGGCAAGGGCGGCTACCGCAGCGAGATCTGGGGCGACCTCGAACGGTTGTCCCAGGCGCTGCAACGGCCCGTGCGCAGCCGCGTGATCGCCAAGGTCCGAGCCGGCACCGACCTCGCTGCCGTGCAGGCGCGCTACGACGCCGACCTGCGCGTGCAGCCGCGCGTCGAGACCGAACGGACCTACCTCGCGAGCCAGACCGGCGAACTCTCCGGGCGCTTCCAGCTGCTCGGCGGGTTCCTCGCGATCATCATGGGCATCGGCGCGATCTTCACCGGCACCAACTCGATGCTCGGCACGATCGGCGCCCGCACGCACGAGATCGGCATCCTGAAGGCCATCGGCTATCGACCGTGGGCGATCTTCGCGTCGTTCGTCGGCGAAGCGGTGCTGCTCGGCCTGCTCGGCGGTGCGTTCGGCTGCCTGCTGGTGCTGCCGTTCCAGGGTGCCGAGACCGGCACCATGAACCAGACGTTCTCCGAAGTGACGTTCGCGTTCCGCACGACCCTTCCCGTGCTGGCGCAGGCGATCACGTTCGCCGCGGTGCTCGGGCTCGTCGGCGGACTGTTCCCGGCGTGGCGGGCGGCGCGCATGACGCCGACGCAGGCGCTGCGGCGCGGCTGACGCCGCCGTGCGCGCCGTCGTCACGCTCTACCGCGACGCCTTCGCGGGCCTGCCCGCGGTCACCTGGCTGCTCTGCACCGCGGCGTTCCTGAACCGCTGCGGCGCGATGGTCGTGCCGTTCCTCGGCCTCTACGCGAAGAACGAGTTCGGCTTCGACGCCGAATGGGCCGGCGTGCTGCTCAGCGTCTATGGGCTCGGCGCCTTCACCGGCAGCTGGCTCGGCGGTTGGCTCGCCGACCGCATCGGCCCGGTGCGCTCGCAGGTCTGGTCGCTGGCGGGCGCTGGCCTGTGGATGCTGGCGATGATCCCGATGCGCGAGGCGGCGCTGCTGTTCGGCGGCGTGTTCGTGCTCGGCGTGCTCAACGACGCGTTCCGCCCCGGCAGCATCACCGCCGTCGCGATCAGTGCCCCGCCCGAACTGCGGCGCAAGGCGCTGACCCTGAACCGCCTCGCCCTCAATCTCGGCTGGGCCTGCGGCCCGACGCTCGGTGGCGTGCTGACCGCGGTCGACTTCCGCTGGATGTTCGTCGCCGACGGGTGCACGTGCCTGCTCGCCGCCGGGTTCCTGGCGACGCGGTTCTGGAACTGGCGGCCCGCCGTGCCGCCGCGCGAACCGTTCGCCTGGACGCTGCCGTTCCGCGACCGCCACTTCCTGTGGCTGATGGCCGCCAACCTGGTCGTGATGCTGGCGTTCATGCAGTACTTCACGACCGGCTCGCGGGTGTTCGAGGACCAGGGCTTCGACCGCGTCGCGATCGGCTTGTTCCTGGCGATCAATCCGATCGTCATCACGCTGTTCGAGATGGCGACCATGCACCTGCTGCGCGGGCGCCGGGCGTTGCCGGTCATGGCGATCGGCTCGGCAATGGTCGGACTCGGCTACCTGTGCCTGCTGCTGCCGTGGGGTGCTGCGGCGATCGTGCTGGCGATGGCCGTCGTCGCGTTCGGCGAAGTGCTGCAGATGCCGATGCTCGGCGCCTACGTCAACGACCACGCCCCCGCCCATGCGCGCGGCGCCTACAACGGCGCCTACGGGATGAACTTCTGCCTCGCACTCGTGCTCGCCCCGATCCTCGGCGGCGTCGCCTACGAACGGCTCGGCGCAGGTGCGCTGTGGTGGTCGTGCGGGGGGCTCGGCGTGCTGGCGGCGATCGGCTTCGCCCTAGCACGGCCGGTCCACGTCAGCCGCTGACCGCGAGAAGTCTCTCGTGCCGGTAGTTCCTACACGCAGCGTGTAGATTCTACGCGCCCCGGCGCAGCCGGGGCTGCGCAGCGCAGGCGCTTCGGGTGGCCAGGGCTTTGCATGCAACCAACGATGATACGCCTGCTCGACGTGCAACCGCGGGTGCTCTTCCTGTTGGTCGCGGCCTTCTCCGCTTGGCTGTGCGCCGTGCTGCCCGTGTTCTCGCAGGAGGCCTACTACTGGCTCTACGCGCAGCACCCGGACTTCTCGTACTTCGACCACCCCCCGCTCGTCGCCTGGTCGATCTGGCTCGGCACGCATGCATTCGGCGACTGCACGATCGGCGTGCGCGCAGCGACCTGGGCATGGGGCCTGGGCACGACGGCGCTCGGCATGCTGCTGGCGCGCGAGTTCGGCCTCGGCCGGAAGGGCCAGAATCTCTGGATCCTCGCCAGCCTCGCGTCGCCGATCCTGGCGATGACGCACTTCCTCGCCAACCCCGACGCACCGCTCGTGTGCTGTTGGACAGCGGTCATGGTGGCCCTGTGGCGCGCGCGGAGCGGCGCGTTCGGCTGGTGGGTCGTCGCCGGCATCGCCGCGGGCGCGGCGCTGTTGGCGAAGTACTCCGCCGCGTTCCTCGCGATCGGCGGCATGGCGCTGCTGCTCGCCGACGCACCCCTGCGCCGCCAGTTGCGCACGCCCAAGCCGTGGTTGGCCGTGATGATCGCCGCGGTGGTGTTCCTCCCGGTCGTGGCCTGGAATCTGCACCACGACTTCGAGTCGTTCGGCTTCCAGACGACGGGCCGCTACGCGAAGGGACACCTCGGCGTGCATTGGCTCGCCGAGTTCGCCGGCGAGCAGTTCCTCGTCGTGCACCCCGTGCTCGCCATCGCCATGGTGGCCGCCGTCTTCTGGCTCGTGCGGCGTTGGCGTGGCGATCCCCGCGCGCGGTTCGTGCTCGCGTTCGGCGTACCGCTGCCAGCGTGGTTCCTCGCCAACTCGCTGTTCATCCAGGTGAAGCTCAACTGGCTCGCCCCCGCCATCGTCCCGCTCACCCTCGGCGCCATCGTCTGGTGGTGCGAACGCGGCATCGCGAGCGTGCAACCCAAGGTAGCCCGCGCCGCCACCTGGAGTTTCCTGCTGGTTCCGATCACGGCCGTGATCGCCCCGGTGCTGACGCTGCTGCCAGCTCGGGCTGGCACGTCGTGGACGGGCTGGGAGGAAATCGCAGCGCGCGCCGAGGCCTGGGAGGACCGGCTCGACCCGGTGGATGGCGTCGAAGGCAACTTCTTCTACTTCGCCGCCGACTACCGCGACGCAGCCCAGTTGGCGCGCAACCTGCTCGTCCTGCGCCGCGGCGAGAACCCCGCCGAGCACCCCGGAGCATCGAGCGTCGACTTCGAGCCGACGCTGGCGCAGAACGTGTTCGGACAGAGCGCCTTGCAGTTCGACCACTGGGCCTCGCCTGGGCATCGCATCGGCCAGGACGCATTGTTCGTGCTGCCGCGGGCGCACCTGCGCGAGGCGGTGCTGCCGCGTGTCATGCCACACTTCGAGAGTGTGGCACTCGCTGAGCATGTGGCGGTGCGGCGCCTGGGCATCGAGGTGTTCGACGCGGACATCTACGTCTGCCGTGGTTACCGCGGGCCGATCGCGGCTCGTTGACGGCGCTTCGCGCGACATCGACTCGCGTCGCGCGGATGCCGGCGACGCGGGCTACGACCTCCTGCCGAGTTCGCGCAGCACTGCCATCGGCACGCGCACCGCGGTGCCCGGCGACCGGAACCACGTCGCTTCCTCGAACACCGCCAGTTCGTCGCCAGCGAGCGTGAACTGCACGGTGGTCACGTTCGCGCGCAGGTCGTCCCAGTCGAAGAAACGATCGTTCGACACCACGAGGGCCGCGTGCGCCCGCGCGTGCCGCAGCACCAGTTCGTCGGCGAACTGCTCGCGCGGCACGACGGCGTAGCGCGGCCGGCCCGGCGTGACGTCGGCGCAACGCGCGCGCAGCACGGTCTGCACGGCGAGCGGGCAACGCTGCGCGGTGGCGAGGTCGAGGAACACCTGCACCGGCAGGTCGGGACGCCAGGTGCTGCACCAGGCGGTGACGAGGTCGAGGCGCTCGAGCGGCCGTGCCTTGCTCGACGCCACGACGTTGCTGCCGTCGACGACGATGCCGCCGAGCGGCGGCGGCAGCAGCGCGTCGCTCGCGCCGCGGCGGCCCTTCATCGCCCCACCACGTTCAGCCGGCCCCGAGCCCGCCCGCGAGCCGCACGTAGGCGCGCAGGCCCTGACGACCACCCTCGCGACCGAAGCCCGACTCCTTGAAGCCGCCGAACGGACTCGCGGCGTCGAAGCGGTTGAAGGTGTTGTTCCACACCACGCCCGCCTTCATGCGTTCGGCGAGCCACAGGATGCGCGCCCCCTTGTCGGTCCAGATGCCGGCCGACAGACCGTAGGCGGTGTTGTTCGCCTTCTCGACGGCCTCTTCGGGCGTGCGGAACGTCGTCACCGCGAGCACCGGGCCGAAGATCTCCTCGCGCGCGATGCGGTGCGACATCGACACGCCGGTGAACACCGCCGGCGCAAACCAGTAGCCCTTCGGCGGCAGCGTGCACGTGGGCTGCCAGAGTTCGCAGCCGCTCTGCACGCCGTCGCCGACCAGTTCGCGGATGCGCGCGAGCTGCGGCGCACTGTGGATCGCGCCCATGTCGGTGTTCTTGTCCATCGGATCGCCGACGCGGATGCGGCCCATGCGCGTCTTCAGCTTGCCGACCAGCAGGTCGTGCACACTCTCCTGCACCAAGAGGCGCGAGCCCGCGCAGCAGACGTGGCCCTGGTTGAAGAAGATGCCGCGCACGACGCCTTCGACCGCCTGGTCGATCGCAGCGTCCTCGAACACGAGGTGCGCCGCCTTGCCGCCGAGTTCGAGCGTCAACTCGACGCCCTGTCCCGCGACGGCGCGCTGGATCTCCTTGCCGACCTCGGTGCTGCCGGTGAACGCGACCTTCGCGAGCCCCGGATGCCGCACGAGCGCCTGGCCGGTCTTGCCGTCGCCGGTGATGACGTTCACCACGCCGGGCGGCAGCCCCGCCTGCTGGAACACTTCGCACAACCGCAGCGCGGTCAGCGGCGAGGTCTCGGCGGGCTTGAGCACGACGGTGTTCCCGGCCGCGAGTGCGGGCGCGATCTTCCACGCCGCCATCAGCAGCGGGAAGTTCCACGGGATCACCTGGCCGATCACGCCGAGCGGTTCGGGGCGCTCGCCCGGGAACAGCAGGTCGAGCTTGTCGGCCCAACCGGCGTGGTAGAAGAAGTGCTGCGCCGCGAGCGGCACGTCGACGTCGCGCGTTTCCTTGATCGGCTTGCCGTTGTCGAGCGTCTCGAGGCACGCGAACTCGCGCGCACGTTCGAGCAGGATGCGGGCGATGCGGAACAGGTAGCGCGCGCGGTCCTCGCCGCTGAGTTTGCGCCAGGCCGGGAACGCCTTGGTTGCCGCCTGGACCGCGGCGTCGACGTCCTTCTCCCCCGCCAGGGCCACTTCGCTCAGCACCGCCTCGGTCGCCGGGTTGATCGTCGCGAAGTACTCGCCGGTCTTCGGCTTCCTGAACTCGCCGCCGACGAACAACTCATGCCGCGGCGCGATCGTGAAGTGGTCGGTGCTCTCGGGGGCCGGTGCGTACGCCCACACGCCGCCGAACGTCAGGGTGCGGTCGCCGGTCGTCTCGCCGGTCTTCGGCTCGTCGCTCTTGGTCTTCGCCATGGGGTTGCCTTTCGTCAGTCGGCGCTGAAGTCGGTGGCACGCTGGTAGCGGCCGGTGCGTTCCTTCTCGAGCTGCATCAGCACGTCGGTCAGCAGCGAACTGGCGCCGAAGCGGAACCACTGCGGGCTCATCCAGCGATCGCCGCAGGTCTCGGCGACGAGCACCAGGTACTTCAACGCGTCCTTGCCGGTGCGGATGCCGCCCGCCGCCTTCACGCCGACCATGCGGCCCGTCTCCAGGAACCAGTCGCGCGCCGCTTCGAGCAGCAGCAGCACCACCGGCAGCGTGCTCGCCGGCGTCACCTTGCCGGTGCTGGTCTTGAGGAAGTCGCCGCCCGCCAACAAGGCGATGCGGCAGGCGCGGCGGATGTTGTCGTAGGTCTTCAGTTCGCCGGTCTCGAGGATGACCTTGAGGTGCGCCGGTCCGCAGGCCGCCTTCACCGCACAGATCTCGTCGAACACCTGGCCGTACCGACCGGCGAGGAACGCGCCGCGGTCGATCACCATGTCGATCTCGGTGGCGCCCGCCGCGACGGCGAGCTCGACCTCGCGCAGCTTGGTCTGGCGGTCGGTGCGGCCGGAAGGGAAGCCGGTGGCGACGGCAGCGACCTGCACGGTGCTGCCGCGCAAAGCCTCGACCGCGATCGGCACGAGGTCGGGGTAGACGCAGACCGCGGCGCACGGGCCGACGTCGGGGCGCGACGGGTGCGGGGTGCGGGCCTTGTTGCAGAGCTGGATGACCTTGCCCGGCGAGTCCATGCCCTCGAGCGTGGTCAGGTCCATCATCGCGACGGCGAGCTTGAGGCCCTGGACCTTGGCGGCCTTCTTGATCGAGCGGGTGCCGAGGTCGGCGGCGCGGGTCTCGAGCGCGACCGCGTCGACGGGCGGCACGCGGAACTCGGTCGGGCTCGTGGCGGCGGGCATGGCCTCGGGATCGTGCCGGGCAAGCGAGCGTCTGTCGACGCCCGACCCCGTCTCACCCACGCCCGCGCACCACGTCCTCGAACGTGAACGCCGCCGGCAGCAGGTCGTGCAGTGCGACGACCTTCGCAGAACCCCGCGCACCTGCCGTCACCACCCACAGCGCCCCACCCTTCAGCGCGAACTCGGCGAGCACCTGCCGGCACGCTCCGCACGGCGACACCGCCCCAGCGCGCCCCGCCACGACCGCGACCGTGGTGATCACCCGCTCCCCCGCCGCCACGGCTGCGCACACTGCCGCGCGCTCGGCACAGATCGTCAGCCCGAAGCTCGCGTTCTCGACGTTGCAGCCGACGAACACGCGCCCGCTCGCCGTGCGCACCGCCGCACCGACGCGGAAGCGCGACCCCGGTGCGTAGGCCCGCTTGCGCACCTCGCGCGCCCGGTCCAGCAACCGCTCACACACCGCACGCGACGGAGGACGCGCCATTCGGCAGGCAACGCTACGGCTCGCCGTGGCGGCGGCAAGCCACGAGGGCGCTGCATTCGCGCGCGACGCCGGATATGCCAGGGCCATGCCGCTGCCGGACGACGTGGACCTGCGCACCTGCCTTGCGGCGTGCGACGACCTCGAGAAGAAGGTCCTCGGCGGCCTCGTCGCTCGCTGCATCGTCGAGCCGCAGCGGGTGCGCGACGGCGAGTGGCTGCTGCGCACCTTCGTCGAAGTCGCGACCGTGGCCCTCGCGGCCGGCGACACGGGACCCGCGACCACCGCCGACGTCGAGCGCGTGCAGACCTGGGTGCGCAGCCACCGCGACCACGTCCTGCGCACCGCACTCCGCCTGTTCCTGCGCACCGCCGACGAACTGCGCGCCGCCGGCTCGCCGCCGACGCTCGAGTCCGCGCAGGCAATCGTGCGCCGCCACCTCGCCGGATCGGGGGCGCCGTGACGGCGAGCCTCGATCCCGCGATCGAAGCCGCACTGCGCCAACTCGGCGTTGCTCCATCGACGTCGCTCGCGATCGGCGGCATCCCCGCGCGCGAACTGCTCGCGCGCTTCGGCAGCCCGCTCTACGTCTTCGACGCCGCGGTTCTGCGCGCGCGCCTGCACACCGTGCAGCAGGCGTTCGGCGCCGACGCGACGATCCTCTGGTCGGTGAAGGCCAACCCGTCGATCGCCGTGACGCGCGTGCTGCGCCTCGCGGGAGCCGGCGCCGAGATCGCGTCGCTCGGCGAACTGCACGTGGCACTCGCCGCCGGCCACGAGGCCGCGGCCCTGCGCTTCGCCGGTCCCGGCAAGACCGACGCCGAACTCGCTGCAGCACTCGCTGCGGGCCTCGGCGTCGTGCACGTCGAGTCGCTCGACGAAGCGCGTGCCCTCGCCGCGGCGGCCCGCGCCCGCAGCACCGTCGCGAGCGTCGCGGTCCGCATCAACTTCGCAGGCGAACTCGCCGGTTCGCGGCTGCGCATGGGCGGCGGCAGCAGCCGGTTCGGCATCGACGAGGAGCAGGTGCCCGCGGTGCTGCGCACGATCGCCACGGAGCCCGCGCTGCGCCTCGTCGGCGTGCACGCGTACGCCGGCACGCAGCTCTTCGACGCCGCCGCCTTCGTCGCGCACGCCGAACGCGTCGTCGCTGCCGTCGCGCGCTGGGAACGCGACCTCGCGGTGGCGTTGCCCGAGATCGACCTCGGCGGAGGGTTTGGCGTCGCGGCATTCTGCGGCGACGGCACGTTCGACCTCGCCAGTGCCGCGGCCGGTGTGCGACGCCTGCTGCCGACGCTGCCCGGCCCGCGCCGCTGGTTCGTCGAACTCGGTCGCTACCTCGCCGCGCCCGCAGGCGTCTACCTGGCGACCGTCGTGCGCAGCAAGACCAGCGGCCGCGAACGCCACGCAGTGCTCGACGGCGGCCTCCACCACCACGCCGCGGCCACCGGCCAGGGTTCACTGCTGCGCCGCCTGCCGCTCGCCCTCGCCGTCGACGCGGCGCGGCGCACCGGCGAACCGGTCACGATCGGCGGACCTCTGTGCACGCCGCAGGACCAGTTCGCCGACCAGGCCCCGCTCGGCCCGCTCGCGGTCGGCGACGCCGTCGCGTTCCTGAACGCCGGGGCCTACGGACTGTCGTACAGCCCGCACAGTTTCCTCGGCCACCCCACACCCGCCGAGGTGATGGTCGATGCCGGCGCGGCGCGCGTCGTGCGCGCTCGCGGCGACGCGCGCGACGCGCTGCGCGGCCAGACGCCCTGACGCCGACGCCGCGCGCGACGAACGCGCGACACGGGCGGTCCGGGGCGTCTGCTATCCTGCGCCGATGCGATCGTTGTGCCTGCCGTTCTACGCCGCATTGTCGTTCGTGTCGTCGGTCCTCGCCGCCGCGCAAGAAGGCGTGCCGCGGCCCCAGGGTCTCGTGCCGGAGCAGATGTGGTACGCGCCGACGGCCGAGGACTGGGCCAAGCCGGTCGCGATCCGCTGGCAGCGCACCTGGGACGACGCGGTCGCGGTCTCGCAGCAGACCAAGAAGCCGATCCTCGTCTGCGTCAACATGGACGGCGAGATCGCCAGCGAGCACTACGCCGGCGTGCGCTACCGCGACCCCGAGATCGCGAAGCTCTGGGAGCCGTACGTGTGCGTGATCGCGTCGGTCTACCGCCACAACCCGCGCGACTACGACGACCAGGGCCGCCGCATTCCCTGCCCGCGCCTTGGCGGCGTCACCTGCGGCGAGCACATGGCGCTCGAACCGCTGGTCTACGAGAAGTTCCTCGACGGCAAGCGCATCTCGCCGCGTCACATCATGGTCGAGCTCGACGGCAGCGAGGTCTACGACGTGTTCTACACGTGGGACACGCAGTCGGTGTTCGACACGCTGCGCGACGGCATCAGCAAGCGCGCGATCCAGGCCCCGCCGGTGGTCAAGGGCGACCGTTCGCTGCGCGAGAAGGTCGCCAGCCCCGACAGCGAGGATCGTGAAGAGATCGAACGCATGTTCGCGACCGCCGACGCCCAGCAGCGGCGCGCCCTGCTGCAGTTCGCGGTCGGCGAAGGCAAGAACGCGCCGGTCGAACTGCTGCGCCTCGCCGCGTGGAGCCTCGACCCCGACCTCGCGAAGCAAGCGCGGGCCGGCATGCTGGCCGCGGGCGGGGAAGGCACCGTCGACCTGATCGCCGACACGCTGCAGGCACCGATGGCCGCCGAAGAACGCCGCGCGCTCGCCGAGTCGTTGCGGCGCTTCGCGAAGTCGTCGGTGCGCGCCCAGAGCCTCGCCGCCGCGCACACCGGCCTCGCCGGCAACGCCGCGTCGATCGACGCGAGCAAGTGGCAGCAGACGATGTCCGGCCAGAGCTACGCCGCCGCCGCCGCCGAAGTCGACCGCGCGGCCCAGGCCGCCGCACGCGACCAGGCGCTGCGGCAGCGCCCCGATGATCCCGCAGCCCGTCTCGACGTCGCCGAGTCCAGCCTGCTGCAGGCGCTCGAAGCGACGGCGGGTGCGACGCGCGGCGGCGCCCGCCTGGCGCAGCAGCAACGACGACTCCTGCTCGACGATGCGCAGCGCAACGCCGACGAAGCGGTGAAACTCGGGGCGTCGGGCTGGCGGCCAGCGGCCCTGCAGGCGGTGATCGCGTTCCAGCGCGGCAGCACGGACGTCGCCTACGAACGTGCGATCGCGGCGGCGCCGACGCTGCCGCCCGAAGCGGAGAGCCGGCTCGCCGCCGAACTGCTCGCCCTGTTCGCGGAAGCGCGGCAGGAAGCGATCGTCGACGCGACGCGCAAGAAGACCGAGTGGGACCCGGCGTGGATGAACGACGTGCACACGGCCTACGGCCTGCTGGCGCAGCACCCGCTCGGCGCCGACCGCCATGTCGCGCACCACTACGACTTCCTGCAGTTCTTCGGCGCGCCCGAGCTCGATGCGGTGCTGAACCGCGGGCTGCTGCGCTTCCCCGAGTCCGCACTGCTGCACGAACGGCTGCGCGCGCGTTGCCTCGCGCAGGGTGGCCCCGACGCGCTCGAGGCCGAGTACACGCGGCGCCTGGCAGCCGAGGGTGCCCCGAACACGATGCCGTGGTTCGCCGGCTACGCGTCGCTGGTCGCCGCCGAAGCGCACCGCCGCAAGAACACGCCCGAGCCGGCCGCGGCGGCGTACGAACGGGGCCTCGCCCACTTCGCGGCCTACGAGCAGGCAACCGGCGCCACCGACGGTCGTCACTACGTCGCGGTTGCGCACGGGGGGCTCGCGCGGCTACGGCTCGGCGCTGGCGATCTCGCGGGGTGCTTCGCGGCGCTGCAGCGTTCGTTCGCGGCGGCACCAGCCGCGGCCTCGGCAACCGACGGGCTCGGCGTCACGACGATGCAGACCGCCGAGATGCTGCGCGGCCGCGCCCTCGATGCGAAGGACGAGCGGTTGCTGCGCGACCTGGAGCAAGCGCTCGCAGCGCTGCCGCCGGCGGCGTTCGAGTTGCCGGAGTACGAACGGGCCTCGCGTGGGCAGGGTGCCGGGGGTCCGCCACGCAACCGGCGTCGCGGTTGATCGCGCCCCGCGAACGAGCCACTCGGCCGACGTGCCGGAGTTACTGCCGGCCCTCAGGCGTGCGCACCAGGTCGCCCACGGCCTGCCAGTACTCCTTTGCGCCGACGACACGCATCATTCGCCCCAGTGCTTCCAGAGTCTCGGTGAAGAAGCCGATCTCGTCGTCCGCCGTCTCCCATGCGGCATCCGGGCCGCTGCCCCACAGCCAAATGCAGCCATCGTCATCGGCACGCACTCGGAACGCGTGCCCTCGCGCATCCTGAAGGACTGCGCCGTCCAACTTCCCGGCCCCCCACCACAGGTGCGCCCAAGACAGATGGCGGTCCAGCGGGTGATCCGGCGCAACAGCGCCCGCGGCAGAACTAGCCATGGGCATCGTCGACCTTGCCAAGGTCCGCGCGGCGGACCAGTCACGCCCAAGCTTGGCACGCCACCACTCCCAATTCGGAGCCGTCGGCGCAGCGGAGCAGGCCGCCTGGCACGAGAGGAACGTGTTGCGCAACGCGCTGCCCCAGCGCCGTGTAGCCCACCGGTTGCTGATCGCTCTCTGGTCTGACACGTTCGCACGCTCCGTTGTTTCGCCACCGCCTACGGTAACCCATCGCGCCAGTCGCCTCTGCGCCGACCCGCTTCCCGGTCGCTTCCGAAGCACCGCCTGCGCTCCCGCCGGATCAGCAGTCACCGAGCATCGCGTCGAGCGAACGGCCCGCCTGCCACTCCCCCACGAGCGACACGTCGCGCGGCCGCAACGGATCGGCGCAGTCGGCGGCGACGAGCCGCGCGACCGGCAAGCCGTGCGCGGCGCAGAACCGGAGACCGAACTGCCAGCGCGACACGCGTTCGGGCCCGGGCAGATGCAGCAGCCCCGGACCGTCTGGGTCGACGACGAGTGCTACGAGCGCTTGCGCGGCATCCATCGCGTGCAGCGGCGTGCGGTACTCGTTCGGGAACAGCACGACCGGAGCACCGCCCGCGAGTGCGCTGCGCAGCGACGCCGAAGCGCCGCGGCCATGCGCATCCGGACCGAACAGCAGCGGCAACCGCGCCGCGCGCTCGCGGTGGCGCGTTCCACCGTCAGACAGTCTGCATGCCACTGCTCGGTGGATGTGCACTGCACTCATGCAAGTGGGGCCCCAATGCACTCCGGGCAGGCAGACCAGCTAAGGGAGCCACACTTGCAGAATCACACTTCTCGTGCGCATGTTGAGGGTACACGCTTCCCGATCGATATCCCATGTCATAGGGTCCGGCGACCAGTTCGTCATCCCATTCCACAACAGCTCGACTGCGGGTTTCATCCTGTCGCGATCCGGAAGCTCACCATTGGCACATCGGTACTTCGCAATCGCACGCATGCCAACCCACGCATGGACGACGGCAGGTCGACTCCCATCGAACACAACGCGCTCAAGTGACCACGCCAGTCGCAGCAACTCTTCCACATCGCACTCGAACTCTCCACCATTCGATCGCAACAGAATCTTCTCGCCCCTCCTTGTCGCGCTTTGCCCCATTGAGCAAAGCACCCACGTCCACATGGAGTCCTCGTGAGCTCCCAGCACATGCTGCTTGCCCTCCAGAAGCAAGCTGAGCGCTGTTGCGACTTTTAGCGTCTGCAAGAACGACTCGTCGCGGCGCAGCCTTGCGGCATCCTGAACCGCACATGAATGCGCCGTGAGCACCGTCGCGCAGGCTAGAAGCCCAACAATCGCTCGGACTAATCGAATCGGCACTTTGATTCTCCTGTTTTCAGCGTCATCTCCCTGCTCCCTGCGTACACGGGCCACCAGGACAATAACTCAGTCTGGAGCCGAGTCCATAGCGCTCGGCACACCGGGTTCGCGGCGGACGACGATGTCGTTGGATCGCTGCATCGGAGTTCTTCGCGCATGGGCTAGGTGCCAGCCCGGTCGCTTCCGAAGTGCCCCTGCGCTCCCGCCGGATCAGCAGTCGGCGAGCATCGCGTCGAGCGAACGGCCCGCCTGCCACTCGCCCACGAGCGACACGTCGCGCGGCCGCAGCGGATCGGCGCAGTCGGCGGCGACGAGGCGGCTGACCGGCAAGCCGTGCGCGGCGCAGAACCGCAGACCAAACTGCCAGCGCGACACGCGTTCGGGCCCGGCGAGATGCAGCAGCCCCGGGCCATCCGGGTCGACGACGAGTGCTGTGAGCGCGCGCGCGACATCCGCCGCGTGCAGCGGCGTGCGGTACTCGTTCGGGAACAACACGACCGGCGCACTGCCCGACAGCGCCTGCCGCAGCGACGCCGAAGCGCCGCGTCCACGCGCATCCTGACCGAACAGCAGCGGCACCCGCACGACGCGCCCGCCGTGCGCACGGACCCGCTCCTCGCCCTCGGCCTTGGTCGCGCCGTAGACCGACTTCGGCGCGGGCGGCGACGTCGCGGCGTAGGGTGCGCGCGCGCCGTCGAACACCAGGTCGGTCGACACGGTGAGCAGCCGCGCGCCGAACCGTTCGGCGAGCCGTTCGGGCAGCAGGGCGTTCACGACGTGGGCGCGCTCGGGCTCGCGTTCGCACGCCGCGATGGAACTCATCGCCGCCAGGTGCACGACGACGTCGGGCCGCAGCGCCTGGCACACGGCATCGACCATGCCCGGCGCGGTGAGATCGACGGCCGCATCGCCGCCGCTCCGCGCCGTCGTGCAGGCGACGTGGCCGGCGGCGCGCACCGCCGCGACCACGGGCCCGCCGAGGAAGCCCGTGGCGCCGGTGACGAGGATGCGCAGCGACGGCATGCGCGGCTATGGTGCCGCGCCCAGCACGTGAACGGCAACCCTTCGTCGATCCGATCGGCCCTGGTGATCTGCAATCCGATCTCCGGCGGCGGCAAGGGCGCGCGGCTCGGCCCGGAGCTGGCGCAGGCCCTGGTCGCGCGGGGCCTGCGCGCGGAGTGCTACACGACGACCGCCGCCGGCGACGCCGAGGCGCGGGCGCGCGCGGCGGGTGCGGAACCCTGGGACGCCCTGATCGCGGTCGGCGGCGACGGCACCGTCAACGAAGTGCTGAACGGCATGCCCGACCCGAGCCGACCGCTCGGCGTGCTGCCGCTCGGCACCGCGAACGTGCTGTCGGTCGAACTGGCGCTGCCGCGGACGGTCGCCCGGGTCGCCGCGGTGGTCGCCGCCGGCAGGACGCGCTCGCTCGCGATCGGCCTGGCCGGCGCGCGGCGCTTCCTGTTGTTCTGCGGCGTCGGCGTCGACGGCGCCGTCGTGCATCGACTGCACACGACCCGCAGCGGCACGCTCGGCAAGAGGAAGTGGGCCGGGCCGATCCTGCACACGCTGTGGCAGTGGCCGCAGTTCACGCTGCGCGCCACGTTCGCCGACGGCGAAGTGATCGACGGGCTGTCGTCGGTGCTGGTGACGCGTGTGCGCGACTACGGCGGCGTGCTGAAACTGCCGCGCGAGATCTCGTGCGACAGCGGCATGCTGCACGTGCTGTGCTTCCGCCAGCGGGCGCGGCTCGCCTGGCTCGGGCTCGGCGTGCGCGGCGTGCTGCGCTGCTTGCGCCCTGGGCGCAACCTGCTGCTGCGCGCGACAACGAGCCTTCGCATCGAGGGCGCGGCCCCGTTCCAGCTCGACGGCGACTTCGGCGGCGAAGCCCCGGTCGACGTGGCGCTGCACGGCGTCGCGGCGCGCGTGCTGGTGCCATGAACCCGCTCGGACCGCGGCGGGCAAACCCGCTGGCGGTCGGCTAGGATCGCCGCGATGTCGAGTTCCACCACCCGCGAGGTGCGCGTTGGCAACGTGACCTTCGGCGGCGGGCGTCCGTTCGCGCTGATCGCCGGGCCGTGCGTGATCGAGAGCCGCGACCACTGCCTGCGCCACGCCCGCGCGATCCACGACATCTGCCAGAAGGCCGGCGTGCCGCTGGTGTTCAAGTGCAGCTTCGACAAGGCCAACCGCACGTCGGGGGCGGCGGTGCGTGGTCCCGGCATCGACGAGGGCCTCGCCATCCTCGCCGCCGTGAAGAAGGAACTCGGCGTGCCGGTGCTCACCGACGTGCACGAACGCCAGCAGTGTGGGCCGGCCGGCGAAGTCGTCGACTGCCTGCAGATCCCGGCGTTCCTGTGCCGCCAGACCGACCTGCTGCTCGCCGCGGCGGCGACCGGCCGCGCGGTCAACGTCAAGAAGGGCCAGTTCCTGGCGCCCGACGACGTCGGCAACGTGCTCGGCAAGGTGCTCGCGAGCGGCAACCAGAACGTGATGATCACCGAGCGCGGCGCCTCGTTCGGCTACCGCACGCTGGTCGTCGACTTCGCCGGCTTCCCGACCATGCGCGCTTTCGGCCAGCCGCTGGTGTTCGACGCCACGCACTCGGTGCAGCAGCCAGGCGCAGCCGGCAAGTCGACCGGCGGCGACCGCACCAAGGTGCCGTTCCTAGCGCGCGCGGCGGTCGCGTGCGGCATCGACGGCCTGTTCCTCGAGGTGCACGAGAACCCGGACCAGGCGCCGAGCGACGGGCCGAACATGCTCCGGCTGCACGACCTGCCCGGCCTGCTGCGCGATCTCGTGCGCATCCAGGCGGCGCTGCGCGATCGTGGATCCTGATCCCGACTTCGGCCTGCGGCGCGACTTCTACACGTTCGCGCCCGACTCGCTCGCGCGCGATCTGCCGGACTTCGAGATCCGCCGCGAAGTGGGCAAGGGTTCGATGGGCATCGTCTACGAGGCGGTCGTGCGCGCGACCGGACAACGCGTCGCCCTCAAGGTGCTGCCGCCGAGCCTGACGCTGACCGAGCGCGCGCTGGCGCGCTTCCTGCGCGAAGGCCGGATCATGGCGCGCGTTCGCCACCCCGACATCGTCGGCTTCCTCGACCAGGGCACGAAGGGGCGGCTGCACTGGTTCGCGATGGAGTTCGTCGACGGCACCACGCTCGAAGAACGGCTGCGCATCGGGCCGCTGCCGGTGCACAAGGCCTGCGCGATCGCGGCGAAGGTCGGCCGCGCGCTGCAGTTCGCCCACGAACGCGGCGTCGTGCACCGCGACGTCAAGCCGGGCAACGTGATGCTGCGCGACGGCGACGCCGACCCCGACGCCGAGCCGCGCATCGCGATCACCGACTTCGGCCTCGCCCGCGAGACCGGCACCGGCTCGATGACCGAGAGCGGCGCGATCGTCGGCACGCCGATGTACATGGCGCCCGAAGTCGTGCTCGGCGGCACCCAGGCCGCCGGCACGCTGGCCGACGTCTACTCGCTGGGTGCTCTGCTCTACGCGCTGGTCACCGGGTTGCCGCCGTTCGAAGGGCCGACCGCGCAGAGCGTGCTGAAGGCGGTGCTCGAGCGTGATCCACGCCCCGCGCGCCATCTGCGCGCCGACCTGCCCGACGAAGTCGACGCCATCATCGGCAAGGCGATGGACCGCGAAGGCAGCCGCCGCTACGGCAGCGCGCTCGAACTCGCCGAAGACCTCGAGCGGTTCCTGCGCGGCGAACGGGTGCTCGCGCGTACGCCGGGGCCGCTGCAGCGCGCCGCGCGCTGGTGCGCACGACGGCCGATGGTCGCCTCGCTGCTCGGACTCGTCGTGGTGCTCACGCTCGGTGGGCTGTTCCTCGTGCACGAACGCGCGCGCGACGCCCTCCAGCGCGAACTCGCCGACGCCGAACGTTCGCTCGCGCTGGCCGCCACCGAGTCCGCGGGCCCCGACCGCACCCGCACCGCCGCCGAGCGCGCCGACCTCGCGCTGGCCGCGGTCGCCGCCGCGTCGGCGGTGATCGCGCGCGACCAGGACTTCGGCCAGGCGTGGTTCGTGCGGGCCCGCGCCCACCACCGGCTGCGGCACTACGGCGACGCCGTCTACGACCTCGACGCCGCCGAACGGCTGCGCGGCGCGCCGACCGCCGAGATCCTGCACTTCCGCATCGACGCGCTGCGCCAGCTCGGCGACGCCGCGTCGTTGCGCCGGCTGCAACTGGACCTCACCACGCTGCTCCAGATCGACCCGTCGTCGCACACGCGCGCGCTCGTCGCCGAACAGCTGCTCGACTACGCCGCCCATGCCCGCGGCCAGGAACGGGTCGAGGCGCTCGCGCGGGTGCGCGACGTGCTCGGCGCGATCGACGGCGAGGATCCACGCGCGGCGGTGGCGCGTGCCCGCACGCTCGAACTCGACGGCGCCATCGACGAGGCGTTGGCGGCGATGCGCGCGGCGTGCGCGCGGCACGAGACGAATCTCTACGTGCGGCTGCAGGCGGCGGCGATGTTCGACCGCAACGACCTGCCCGACGAGGGCGCCCGCGAGCACGAACAGGCGCGCCGCCTCGATCCGAGCGGCAAGCAGCCGCCGGCGACCACGGTCGACGTCGAAGGCCTCGGGCGTTTCCTCGGCGACGTCGACCGCGTGCTGCGCGCCCTCGACCAGACGCCGCCGAAGACCGCGCCGCCGAAACGCCAGTGACGACCGGCGTGCGCATCGCCCTGGTCGGGCCAGCAGGCTGCGGCAAGACCACCATCGGCAGCCGCCTGGCAGCGCGGCTCGGCGTGCCGTTCGTCGATGCCGACGACCTGCACTCCGTCGCCAACCGCGAGCGCATGGCGCGCGGCCAGCCGCTCGACGACGCGGCGCGAGCGCCCTGGCTCGCCGCGGTGAACGCCCGCGTGCGTGTGCTCCCCGGCTTCGTGCTGGCGTGTTCGGCGCTGCGTGCCGCCTACCGCGAACGGCTCGCCGCCGGCGTCGCCGGACTGCGCTGGGTGCACCTCGTGGTACCGCCTGCCGAACTGGCGCGCCGCCTCGGGCAGCGCGTGCACTTCTTCCCGCCGTCGTTGCTGGCGAGCCAGCTCACGACCTGGGAACCGCTGGCCGACGGGGTGCAGGTCGAAGCCACCGCCGAGCCGGACGCCGTCGTCGACGCGATCGTGCGTTCCTTGCCGCCGGCGGGATGAAACGACGCCCGTTGCCCGTCGATGGCGCGCGACTATCGTGCCCACGACCCCGCCGGGGCGCCCACGGATGCCACGCCAGCAACCCATCCTCCTCGCCGCCGCCCTGGCCTTGGCCACGGCCGCGGCGGTGCTGTGGGCATTGCCCGGCGAAGCGGCGACGGCACCCCCGCCGGGCCCGCCAGCCGTCGAGGTGACGAGCGCCGACGCGCCGTCGGCGCCCTCCGCGACCGACGCGCCGGCGAGCAGCCTGGCGCCGCCGGCCGCGGTCGCCGAACCCGGAGCGCTCGCGACCAGCAGCGCGCGCGCCGACGTCGACACGCGCGGCTGGACCAGCGGCGTGGTGAAGGGCGACATCCAACTCGCGGTCTCGGTGCTCGACCGCATCCAGTCGATCCGCGTCGAGATCGAGGAGTCGCGCAACCGCACTCCCGGCAGCCCGGCCCCGTTCCGGCGCGTCGAAGTGCTGACCCTGGGCCCCGGCACGCCGACGTTCGAGATCCGCGACATCCCGTTCTCGGCGTATCCCTACGTCGTCACCGCGTTGTCGCCCGGCCTCAACGGCAGCCGCCGCACGCTCGCGATCGACGAACGCACGCCGCTGGTCGACGACGTGCTGCTGCGCATCACGCCGGGCGCGCCGCTGACGATCCTGCTGCGCGACCAGGATGCGACACCGCTGCAAGGCGTCGACGTCCAGGCGATGCCGGTCGGCGAGCCGCACGGGCGCACCTCGCACCGGGCCGCCAGCGACAACTTCGGCAGCGTGGTGTTCCTCGACGTGCTCGCGGGCGACTACCAGGTGCAGTGCAGCCTCGGCGGCCAGTTGCTGGTGCCCCCGCAGACCATCGGCGTGCAACCGGGCGTGAACGCCACCGCCCAGACGAACGTCCGCGGTCAGGGTCACACGATCACGATCGAACGCGGCGTGCCGGTGACGCTGCTCGTCGCCGACGGTGCCGGCTATCCGATCGTCGGCGCCACGGTGGTCGCGACCGCCACCGACCGCATCAAGCTGACCGAGATCCCCGTGACGACGGACCCCGTGGGCCGCGCGACGTTCGCTCGGCTGCAGCCCGGACTGTGGAGCTTCTCGATCCAGACCGAGCTGTACGAGAACTGGCAACGGCAGCTGACCCTGAAGCCCGACCAGGAGCCGCTGCACCTCGACGTGCGCCTGGTTCCGCGCCGGCGCTGACGCCGGGCGCCGACGTTCGTGCTTCTGCGGCCCGCGCCGCGTCGCTAGAGTGCGGCCCGTTCGCATGGGCCAACCGATCGTCGACCTGAGCAGCCTCGATCTCACGCGAGCGGTCCTGCCCGATCAGGAACTGCGCGACTGCCTGCCGCACCGCCACGAGTTCCAGCTGCTCGACGCCATCGTGCACTTCGACCGCGAGCGCGGCATTGCCGTGGGCTACAAGGACTGGGACGCCGAGCCATGGTGGGCACGCGGCCACATTCCCGGGCGCCCGCTGATGCCCGGCGTGCTGATGCTCGAAGGGGCCGCGCAGATCGCGACCTTCCTGGTCAAGCAACTCAGCGGCTGGTCGCGCGATCGCATGATCGGCCTCGCCGGCATCGACGAAGTCCGCATCCGCGGCCAGGTCGTGCCACCCGCGCGCGTCTACTTCGTCAGCGGCGAAGCCAACATCTCCGGCCGCCGGCTGGCGCGACTGCGGGCCGACGTCTACTGCAACGACCAGCTGATTCTCGAGTCGAAGATCATGGGCGTGATGCTCTGAACGCAGCGCCCGCCGTCTGCCGATGGACAGGCGCGCAACCTCGCCGCACGGAATGGAGCCCGCACGCACCGACTGCCCGCACCCGGCTCCCGAGTTGTCGGTGGTGCTCGCCTGCTACCAGGAGGAAGGGCACCTGCGCGACTCGGTCGCGCAGCTGGTCGCCACGCTCGACGGCATGGGCCGCAGCTACGAACTGATCTTCCTCGACGACTGCAGCACCGACCGCACCGCGGACATCGTGCGCGAACTGGTCGCCGGCCACGACAACCGGCGCGCGGTGTTCCACGCACGCAACGTCGGCCGCGGCGGCACCGTCGCCGAGGGCTTCCGCCTGGCGCGCGGCCGCATCGTCGGCTTCCTGGACATCGACCTCGAGGTGCACTGTCGCTGGCTGCCGTCGGTGCTGGCGGCGATCGACGGCGGCGCCGACGGTGCCACCGCCTTCCGCCACTACGCCCTCGGCGGCAATCCGCTGGCCTGGGTGCGGCAGTTCCTGAGCAAGGGCTACCGCGCGCTGTTCCGCCGCCTGTTCGACGTGCCGTTCGGCGATCCGGAGACCGGCTTCAAGTGGTTCCGGCGCGAACGGATCCTGCCGGTCGTCGAACGCACCCGCGACGTCGCCTGGTTCTGGGACAGCGAGATCCTGATCCTGGCGCACCAGGCCGGCCTGCGCATCGTCGAGGTCGCCTGCCGCTTCGAACGGCGCGCCGACAAGAAATCGACCGTGCGCATCGTCCGCGACGTCTGGCGGTACCTCGTGGCGATCCGCGCGTTCCGGGCCCGCCAACGCGCCGACGGCCAACGCTGACCGGCGCTCAGTCGCGGTCGATGCCGACCAGCGTCAGCACGCCGTCGACGACCGCCGCCAGCACGAACAAGACGAGTTGGTCGTGGGCGCGCAGTTCGTCGTCGCCGCGCGGGATCAGGACGTGTCCGTCCTCGCGGGTGATCGCGCCGACCACGCAGCCGCGCGGGAAGCAGGCGTCCCGCAGCCGCTTGCCGACCAGCCCGCTGCCCGCCGGCAGCTCGACCTCGACGACCTCGGCCTTGCCCTCCTCGATCGTGGCGACCGTCGAGATGCTGCGGCTGCGCACGAACGCCAGGATCCGGTTGGCGCAGAGCAGACGCGGCGACACGGCGACGTCGATGCCGAGGCGCTGGTAGAGCGACACGTAGTCGGGCTTCTGCACGAGGGCGACGACGCGGCGCACGCCGAGGCTCTTCGCGAGCTGGCACGACATCAGGTTGCGTTCGTCTTCGTCGGAGATGCCGAGGAACGAGTCGGTCTCGCCGACGTGCTCCTCCTGCAGGAAGTTCAAGTCGGTGGCGTCGGCATGGAGCACCACCACGCCCTTCAGCACTTCGGACAGCCGCTCGGCCTCGGCGCGATCCTCGACGACGACGCGCACGGTCACGTGCTCGCGTTGCAGCGCCTGCGCCACCTGCTGCGCGATGCGCGACCCGCCGAACAGGACCACGTTGCGCGTCTTCTGCTGCTTGATGCCGAGCTTCTTCTCGAACGCCGCCAGCGCCTTCGGCTCGCCGAGCACGAACACCTCGTCGCCGGCCCGCAGGTCGTCGCTGCCGCCCGGCACCAGCACTTCGTGATCGCGGTCGATCGCCGTGATCAGCATGCCGGACGGGATCTTCAGGTCCTTCACCAGCGAACCCGTGAACGGCCCCTCGGCCTCGAGCACGAAACGACGGAGCTGCACCCGCCCCTCGGCGAAGTTGTCGACGCCGATCGACTGACGCTGGCGCACGGTCTTGACCAGTTCCTCGGCCGCGAGGTCATCGAGCGACAACAGCAGGTCGTAGAGCAGGTTCTTGCGGAAGAACGTGCGACTGCGGCGCTCGGCCGAAGTGTCGCGCAGCCGCAGCACGGTGCGCTTCGCCCCCATGCGTTTGCCGAACAGGCAGGTCAGCATGTTGACCTTGTCGTCGTTGGACACGGCGAGCACCAGGTCGGCCTGGTGCGCGTCGGCGCGATCGAGCACGTCCGGGCGCGAGCCGTCGCCGTGCACGGCGTTCACGTCGAGCAGGTCGGCGGTCCGGCGCATGCGCTGCAGGTCAGGGTCGACGACGGTGACCGCGTGGCCCTCCGTCGACAGCACCTTCGCCAAGTACGAACCGACTTCGCCGAGGCCGACGATCAGGATGTTCATCGCTGGGCGGCGGACGATACTGTGCGTCGCTCGCGGTTTGATCTTCCTGCTCGACAACAAGGACTCGTTCGTCTGGAACCTGGCCCAGGCACTGGGCCAGCTCGGCGGAACAGTGCGCGTCGTGCGCAGCGACGTGGTCGACGTCGAGTCGCTCGGCGGCGCCCGGGCCCTGGTCGTCTCGCCGGGCCCCGGCCGCCCCGAACAAGCCGGTCGGAGCCTCGCCGCGATCCGCCGCTGGTCGGGCACGCTGCCGATCCTCGGCGTGTGCCTGGGGCATCAGGCGATCGGCGTCGCCTTCGGCGGCGTCGTCGACCGCGGCGAGCCCGTGCACGGCATCGCCACGCCGGTGCGCCACGACGGCACCGGCCTGTTCGCGGGCCTGCCCAACCCCCTGCCGGCCTGCCGCTACCACTCCCTCTACGTGCAGTCCCCCCTGCCGCCGACGCTGCTGGCGACCGCGCACGGCGAACGCGGCGAAGTGATGGCGCTGCGCCACGCGACCCAGCCGACGTTCGGCGTGCAGTTCCACCCGGAGTCGTTCCGCACCCCGTTCGGCCCCCGGCTGCTCGCGAACTTCCTGCGCGAGGTGGCGTGAACACGCCCGCGATCGCCGCCGCCGGCCTGGCCAAGGCCTACGGCGACAAGACCGTGCTGCGCGATCTGTCGTTCCAGGTCGGCGCCGGCGAACTGCTCGGCCTCGTCGGCCCGAACGGCGCGGGCAAGTCGACCCTGCTGCGCCTCCTGCTCGGCCTCGTGCCACGCGCCGGTGGAGCACTCGCGGTGGCCGGCGAGGATCCCGCCCGCCGACCGCTGGTCGTACGCCAACGCTGCTGCTACCTGCCCGGCGAGACCGGCGTCTACCTCCAGCTCACCGGCAAGCAGTTCCTCGACTTCGCGGCCGGCTTCTACCCGCGGCACGACGACGCGCGGCGGGACCGCCTGCTCGGGCAGTTCGAGCTGCCGCTGCGCCAGAAGGTGCGCAGCTACAGCGCTGGCATGAAGCAGAAGCTGGCGCTCGTCGCGACCCTGTCGCCCGACGTCGATCTCTACGTGCTCGACGAACCCGACCGCGCGCTCGACGCCAGCGTGCGGTTCTTCCTGCGCGACGAACTGCGGCGGTTGCAGCACGACGGCAAGACGATCCTGCTCAGCAGCCACCATCTCGGTGAAGTCGAGTCCCTGGCCGATCGCCTCGAGTTCCTGCTCGACGGCGGCTTCGTGCCCGCCGCTCGGCTGCTCGCGGCCCGCGCGCGCCTGCGGCAGCGTCCGCGCGTGCGCCTCGCGCCGAACGCAGCGCTTCCGCCCGGCGCCCGCGAGGTGCGGCGCGAACCCGACGGCACGCTCGTGGTCGAGACGGACGGGGACCCGATGGCGTGGTTGCGGTCGTCGCCGGTGGGCGCGATCGACAGCGCCGAGGTCGGCATCCCGCGCCTCGAGGACCTCTATGCGCTGCTGCTGCAGGACGCGGCGAACGGAGGAGTCGCGTGATCGCCGGCAAGACGTGGCGCGAGATCCGCTGGCTGTGCCTGGCCTACCTGCTGGTCCTCGAACTGCTGACCGTGCCGGTGCTGCTGCTGTGGCCCGACATCTACGCCGACCTGCAGCGGGCGACGTTGTTCAAGAACGTCTCGGTCGACTTCCTGAAACGGATCGTCGAGGGCGTTTCCGGCGACAACGAACAGGTCGCGTACCTCAACTGGTGCGCGGTGATGCTGTTCTTCCGCGGCACCAATCTGGTTGCCACGGCCGCGGCAGTGCTGATCGGCACGGGGTTGTTCGCGCGCGAACGCGAGAACCAGACCTTCGAGTTCCTGCTGAGCCGACCGCTCGGGCGCGGCGCGATCCTGTGGCAGAAGTTCTGGCCGTCGGCGCTGGCGGTCACGGTGCCGATCTTCGTGGTGTCGGCCACGGCGATCGGATGGAGCCACGTCATCGGTCTCGAGCTGCCACTCGACCGTCTGATGCTCGCGTCGACGCACGCCGCGGCGTTCGCCCTGCTGTTCCTGGCGGCGACGACGTGGCTGTCGGTGCTGCTGCGCGTGCAGGCGCACGTCGCCGCGGTGATCGGGGCCATCGCGATCCTGCAGATCGGCCTGTACCTGACGCAGCGGATCCGGCCGTACACCCTGTTCCGCCTCGTCGACTTCGAGTGGTACGGTCCGATCCTCGCCGGCCACGTGCGCGCCCCGCAGATGTTCGATCCCTGGCAGGGCCCCGCCCACACCACCTGGTTGCTGCTCGGCGCCGTCGTCTGCTACGTCCTCGCCTGGCGCGCGCTGCGCGCTGCAGAGCCATGATCGCGCTGCAGGTCACGCTCGTCCTGCTGCGCGAACTGCTGCGCGCGCTCGTGGTGCCGCTGCGGCTGCTCGCCTACCTGCCGAGGCGCCATCACTGGCGTCGCGTCGCCCGCGAGGTTCTCGACCAGGCCGCGCACGAACCACCGGCCGATGCGGCCGCCGCACTGCGCGAGTTCTTCGCGATGGCGCGCCCGCCGCGCGGTGAACGCCCCCACCTGTTCGTCTCCGCCGGCGAGGCCAGCGGCGAGATGCACGCGGCAGCGCTGGTGAGAGCCCTGCCCGGCGTGCGCGCTTCGGCGTTCGGCGGGCAAGCACTTGCCGCCGCCGGAGCGAACGTGCACTTCCCGCTCAGCGAGCACGCGGTGATGGGCGTGGGCGGGGCGCTGCGGGAGCTGCCGCGCATCCTGCGCGCGTTCGCGACGTTCCTGCGCCTGCTGCGCGACGACCCGCCCGACCTCGTCGTGCTCGTCGACTACCCGGGGCTGCACGTGGTGATGGCGAAGGCCTGCCGCCGCGCGCGCGTTCCGGTGCTGCACTACGTGGCGCCGCAGTACTGGGCCTGGGGGCCGTGGCGCATGCGCCGCTACCGGCGCGCGGTCGACGCGACGCTGACGATCCTGCCGTTCGAGACGGCGTTCTTCCGGCGGTTCCGCGTACCGGCGGCATACATCGGTCACCCGCTGGTCGACGCCCTGTCGCACGCACCGCCCGACGCGGCGGCCGTCGCCGCCGTGCGCGCGCGGCCGACGCTGGTACTGCTGCCGGGCAGCCGGCGCGCCGAGATCGCCGTCAACCTGCCGGGCATGCTGCAGGTGGCGCGCGCGCTGCGCGCCGAGCACGGCGACGTGCGCGTGGTGCTGGCGCACAAGGACCCCGGCCGCACGCCGATGATCCGCGAACTGCTGCAGCAGCACGACGCGGCGTGGGTCGAACACCACGAAGGGCCGCTCGGCGCCTGGCTGCAGGGCGCCCGGCTGGTGCTCGCGAAGTCGGGCACCGGCTCGCTCGAAGCGTGCCTGCACCAGGCGCCGACGATCGTCGTCTACCAACTGCGCGGGTTGCTCGCCGCACTCGGGTACCACAACATCCTGTCGGTGCCCTGGATCGCTGCCGCCAACCTGATCGCCGGTCGCGGCGTGGTGCCCGAGCACTGCTTTGCGCGGGACGCCGGCTGGAACAACGTGCTCGCCGACGCGCGGCGGTTGTGGAGCGACGAAGCCGCGCGCCGCGAAGTGTTCGCCGGGCTGGCGGAGGTGCAGAGGCGGCTCGGCGCTGCGGGCGCCACCACGCGCGTCGCCGCGATCGTGCGCACGTTCCTCGGCCTGGAGGACCGTCGATGACCGCGCCGCTGCTCGACCTGCGCGCGTTGCTGGCATTGCTGCGCGCCGAGGGGGAACTGCGCGTCGTCGACGCCGAGGTCGACCCCGACCTCGAGGTCGCCGAGATCCACCGCCGCGTGATCGCAGCCGGTGGCCCGGCCCTGCTGTTCCAGCGAGTGAGAGGCTCGCCGTGGCCCGCCGTCACCAACCTGTTCGGCACGCAGCGTCGCGTCGAACTCGCGTTCGGAGCGCGGCCGCTCGAACTCGTGCAGCGCCTCGCCGACGCCCCGCACACGCTGCTGCCGCCGAGCCTCGGCCGGCTCTGGCAACAGCGCGACCTGATCGGCTCGCTGCTGCGCGTCGGCAAAAAGCGCGTGCGCCGCGCCCCGCTGCTCGCGCACCAGGACCGCCCGGCCCGCCTGTCGCGCATCCCGCTGCTGCGCACGTGGCCCGAGGACGGCGGCGCGTTCGTGACGCTGCCGCTGGTCTACACCGAGCATCCCGAGGGCCTCGGCGGCAACCTCGGCATGTACCGCATCCAGCGGCACGACGACGCGACAGCCGGGCTGCACGTGCAGATCGGCAAGGGCGGCGGCTACCACCTCGCCGCGCACGAACGGCTCGGCCGCGCGATGCCGGTCGCCGTGCACGTCGGCGGCCCGCCGGCCCTGATGCTCGCGGCGATCGCGCCGCTGCCCGAGAACGTGCCGGAGGTGCTGCTCGCCTCGCTGCTGCTCGGCCGCCGCCTGCGCACGGCGCGCAGTGCGGCCTCGCCGCTGCCGCTGTTCGCCGACGCCGAGTTCTGCCTGCTCGGCGACGTGCAACCCGGTGCCCGCCACCCCGAGGGTCCGTTCGGCGACCACTACGGCTACTACTCGCTGCGCCACGACTACCCGCGGCTCGACGTGCACACGCTGCTGCATCGGCGCGACCCGATCCTGCCGGCGACCGTGGTCGGCAAGCCGCGCCAGGAGGACTTCTTCCTCGGCGACTACCTGCAGGAACTGCTGCTGCCGCTCGCGAAGGTGGCGATGCCGCAGGTGCGTTCGCTCTGGTCGTACGGCGAGACCGGCTACCACTCGCTCGCCGCGGCGGTGGTGCAGGAACGCTACGGCCGCGAAGCGATGCAGAGCGCCTTCCGCATCCTCGGCGAAGGCCAGCTCAGCCTGACCAAGTTCCTGCTGCTCACCGATCGTGCGGTCGACCTGCGCGACTTCCGCGCGACGCTGACGCACGTGCTCGCGCGCTGCCGCTTCGCGACCGACCTCTACGTGTTCGGCAGCCTGTCGATGGACACGCTCGACTACGCCGGCCCCGAGGTGAACAAGGGCAGCAAGGGTGTTCTGCTCGGACTCGGCGACCCGGTGCGCACGCTGCCCGGCGAGTTCCATGGCGAACTGCCGCCGCCGTTCTCGCACGCGCTGGTGTTCTGCCCCGGCTGCCTCGTCGTGCAGGGGCCGGCGTTCGCGAGCGAACGGCACGCCGCCGCGCACCTCGCGAAGCTGCCAGCACTCGCCGACTGGCCGCTGGTCGTGCTCGTCGACGACGCCCGGCAGGCCGCAAAGTCGACGGTCAACTTCCTGTGGACGACGTTCACGCGCTTCGAGCCAGCGGCCGACCTGCACGCGCGCGGGCTCGAACTCGTGCGCAGCCAACCGGCGTGGACGCCGCCGGTGGTGATCGACGCGCGCATGAAGCCGAGCTACCCGAAGGAACTGTTCTGCGATCCCGACACCGCGGCCACCGTGTCGCGCCGCTGGCGCGAGTACTTCCCGGACGGAGCCGTCGCGATGGGCGACAGCGATCGTGGGCACCTCGACTAGCCCGGCGGACTAGCGCCGCGCGCGCGGTGCGTTCGCGAGGTGTGCCATGACGAGCTTGGCCATCTCCGCGTAGCCGCGGTCGGAGCAGTGGCCATCGCCGACGTAGTAGGCAGCGATGTCCTCGTCCTTGGCAATGGCCAGGAAGCGCTCCTCGACGTCGATCAGGTCCACGCTGTGCTCTCGCGCCGCGCGCCGGATGTCGTCGTTGAGTCCCTCGACGGCGTACGGGCCGCCCGGGTAGGTCAGCAGGGCCAGCCGGGCGTTCGCGGCCGCGCACAGCCTGGCGATGCGGGCGAAGTGCGCCGCGCGCACCTGCGTGATCGGACCGGGCATCGGCCCCGGCTCGAGCAGGAACGGCGGGTTCCACGCGACGCACTGCACGTACAGGCGTGGCCCTTCCATGTGCCACTCGACGAGCACCAGGCGGCCGTCGGGCTCCGCGAGGTTCAGCCGGCCGGCCTCGTCGAGGGACCAGCGCCAGACGTTCTCGCCGAAACGGAACGTGCCGTCGGCGGCGAACTCCATTTCGAAGGTGTTGGTGTGCCAGACGCCGACGAACGGTCGCTGCGCGTCACGTTCTTCGCGGCCTCCGGCCAGCCACTCGACGAGCACCAAGACCAACCGTCGGGTCCGGAAGTGCCACGGGAAGCCCGACGCTTCGCTCGTGTGCTCGGCTCCCGCTTCGAGTTCCGCCGGACGGAAGTAGTGGTCGTTGGTCCCGACCAGCACGTAGACGACATCGGGCTGGTACCGCGCGACCTGCGCACCGAGCCGAGCGAGCACGTCGCGCGACGTCTGCCCGGGATAGCCCTCGTTGACGAGGGTCCGCTTGGCGCCGGCGGCCTCGGCATCGACCAACACCTGGGCCTGCGCCGGATACGACGCTTGCCGCGAACTGGCGTGCAGTCCGAACGTGAACGAGTCGCCGACGCAGAGCGCCACCGTGCCCGCGGCCTCGCGATCCCACTGCTCGGGGCCGCCCCGTTGCTCGGTCGACCAGACCACGTAGGCGACGACCTGCTGCACCAGCTCGAGCAGCGTCACGCCGAGCACGACGCCAACCACGATCGCCAGGAGGCGCGAACGTCGGGAGCGGGCCTGCTTGGTCATGCGTCTGCTTTGGGCCAGCCGGCGTCGCACAACGGGCCGGACCGTGCGCCGACCGCGGCGCGCCGCCGCACCATACCTCACGAGCGAACGCGAGCCAGCAGCGACGATGCCGCCGTCGCGGCGCGGCGGGCGGATGCTCGGCCTGGGCCGGGCCCTGCGAGTGGATAGGCTGCGCCCCCATGACCTGGCGCGACCTGACCCCGACTGCAGCCCAAGCCGAACTCCGCACCGACGCGTCGCTCCAGGTGCTCGACGTGCGCACGCCCGCGGAGTTCGCGAGCCACCGGCTCGCCAATGCGACGCAGGTGCCGGTGCAGGACCTCGCGCGCCGCCTGTCCGAACTCGATCCCGAGGCGAACTGGCTCGTCTACTGCGAGCACGGACGGCGCAGCGTCTTCGCGTGCGAGCTGCTGGCGCGCGCGGGCTTCTCGCGGTTGGCCAACCTGCGCGGGGGCATCGTGCACTGGGCCGGCGAAGGCCTGCCGATCGAGACCGGCCCGACGAAGCCGGGCCGCTGAGCCCCGATCACCTGGGCCAGACCAGTGCTGCGGCCTTGCACTCGTCGGGCGCCGGCACCAGCGCCAGCCGAACGTAGCGCTCCTGGCCGCGACCGAAGAACGAACCCGGCGCGACGAGGATGCCGACTTCGCGGCACCGCTGCGCGTAGGCGACGCCGTCGGTGCCGGCGGGGACCTCGAGCCACAGGTAGAGACCGGCGGTGCTGCCGTGCACCTTGAGCCCACGCTCGCGGCACATCGCCAGCAGCACGTCGCGCTTCTTGGCGAACGTCGCCACGCGTTCCTGCACGTGCGGCTCGTCGGTCCACGCCAGCGTTGCCGCTGCCTGCACGAACTCCTGCGGTGCGGTGCCCATGCTGGCCCGGAACCGCGCATACCGGCCGATCAGGTCGGCATCGCCGGCGACGAAGCCGGAGCGGTATCCGGTCATGCCCGAGCGCTTGCTCAGCGAGTGCACGGCGAGGCAGCCCTTGGTGCCGAACTCGAGCAGGCTGCGCGGGCGCGAGCCTTCGTAGTGCAGGTCGGCGTAACACTCGTCGCTCACCAGCACGAAGCCATACTCCTCGCGCACCTCGACCCAGCGGCGGAACAACGCGTCGGACAAGCAGAAGCCGGTCGGGTTGTGCGGGTAGTTCAGGAACACCACCGACGCGCGCTTCAGCACCGATTCCGGCAGCGCGTCGGGGTCCATCGCGTAGCCGTTGCCGACGCCGAGCGGCACGGCATAGGTCCACGCCTCGGCGAACAGCGCGCCGATCTCGTAGACGGGGTACGCGGGTTCGCCGTAGAGCACCAGGTCCTTGTCGCTCGGCACCTGGACGAACGTCATCGGCAGGTGGAACAGGCACTCCTTGCTGCCGAGCGTCGCCAGCACCTGCGTGGCGGGATCGACCGTGACCGAGAAGCGCCGGCGCAGGTAGGCGGCGACCGCCGTGCGCAGCGCCGTCGTGCCGCGCGTCGGCGGATACTGGCTCACCGGTCCGGTGCCCTCGAACATCGCGCGCCGCAGGATCTCGGGCGTGGGCTCGCGCGGATCGCCGGTGCCGAAATCGAACACACGCTGGCCGCGGCGCTCGATCTCGGCCTTCCAGCCGGCGAGCTGCTCCATCGGGTAGGCCGGCAACTGCTGCAGGCGCTCGTTCACTTGCCCGCCTTCTCGGGCTTGGCCGCGAGCTTCGCCTCGATCGCCGTGCGCACCTTCTCGAGCAGCGCCTTGGTGGCGCGAATGCCGTCCGCCTCGGACAGCTTGCCGCCCTCGTACTCGATGCCGATGTGGCCGCGCCACGCGTGCTTCTCGACGACGATGCCGAGCATGCGGACGTAGTCGGTGTGCACTTCGTTGCCCTGCTCGTCGAAGTCGTGCGACTTCGCCGACACGCCGCGCGCGAACGGCATCAACTCGTCGGTGCCGATGTAACGGTCGTACTGCTCCTCGGCGCTGACGCGGAAGTTGCCGAAGTCGGGCAGCGCCCCGACGCGCCGATGGGCGGCGAGCTTGAGCGTGCCGGCCAGCCACTTGCCGTTGCTCGACAGCCCGCCGTGGTTCTCGACGATCACGTCGATGCCGTGCTGGTCGCCGTACTCGGCGAGCGTGCGCAGGCCATCGGCCGCGAGCTTCTGCTGCTCCTCGTAGCTGCCCTTGCTCTGCGCGTTGACGCGGATCGCGTGGCAGCCGAGCACCTTCGCCGCCCGCACCCAGCGATGGTGGTTCTCGACCGCCTGCTTGCGTGCGGCCTCGGCCGGATCGCCGAGCGCACCCTCGCCGTCGCACATGATCAGCACGTTCTTCGTGCCCTCGTCCTGGCAACGCTTGAGCAACTCGGCGAGGTACTTCTCGTCGTCGGCCTTGTCCTTCCAGAACGAGTTGACGTACTCGACGGCGTCGATGCCGAACGACCGCGCGCGCTTGGGAAACCCGAGGTTGTCGAGGTCGCCCTTGCGCAGCTCCCGATGCAGCGACCACTGCGCCAGGCTGATCGGGAACAACGGCGCCCGGCGCACCGGCTGCACCGGCTGCACCGGCAGCAGCGGCGTCATCGCGGGCACGGCGGACAAGGCCGCGCACCCGGCGGCAACGGCGAGGAAGCGACGGCGATCGACGAGGTCCATCGCCGCATTGGAGGAGCGCGACGGACCGACCGCAACCCTCGCCCGAACCCGGCCGAGCCGCTACCCTGTTCGCCCCGATGGCCGCGCGCGCGGCCCGCACCGCTCCGACCGCTCCCGCTCGTTCCCGTCATGGCGATCCGCGTCACCGAAGCCAAGAAAGGCATGGTCGTCCGCTTCGAAGGCGACCTCTACCAGATCACCCGCTACGACCACCTCACGCCCGGCAACCTGCGCGCGATCCACCACGTCTACCTGAAGAACCTGAAGAACGGCCGGCAGAAGGAGGTGCGCATGAAGACCTCCGACTCGCTCGACCTGGTCTACCTCGACTCGCGCGAGGCGCAGTACCTGTTCAAGGACTCGCTCGGCTACACCTTCATGGACAACGAGAACTTCGAGCAGTTCGTGTTGTCGGCCGAAGTCGTCGGCGAGTCGATGCAGTTCATCACCGACAACAGCAACGTCACCGTGGTGTTCTGCGAAGGCGAGGCGCTGACCGTGCAGCTGCCGCCCGCGGTGGTGCTCGAGATCACGCAGACCGAGGACGCGGTGCGCGGCGACACCGTCAGCGCGGTGCAGAAGCCGGCGACGCTCAGCACTGGGCTCGTCATCAAGGTGCCCGCGCACATCAAGGTCGGCGAGAAGGTGAAGGTCTCGACCGACACCGCCGAGTTCATGGGGCGCGCGTAAGCGCCCTCAGGCGCCGCCCGCCAGCCGCCGCAACAGCTCCGCGCGGCCGAGGCCGTGCTCGCGACCGAGCCGGCGCAGTTCGTCGTCCTCGGGTCGCGCCACCAGAACACCGCTCGGCAGCCGCGCGACCTTGAACGCGACCGGCCCGAATGGCGTCGTCCGCGTCTCGCTCCAGCGTTCGAGCACGCGCCGCTGCACGCGATGCCGCCGCACGCCGAGCGTCGTCGACTCTTCGAGCAGGAACGCTTCGAGCAGCGACGCCCGCGCGTCGTCGGCGAGCACCGTCAGCAATACACCCGGCCGCCCCTTCTTCATCGTCACCGGCGTCGCGAACGCGTCGGTGGCCCCGCGCGCCAGCAGTTCGTCGAGCAGCCAGCCGACCAGTTCGCCGGTCGCGGTGTCGAGCTGGCACTGCAGCTCGACGAGCTCGGTCGCCGAGGCAGCCACCGCCGTGACGCCTACCGTGAGCCGCAGGAGGTTTGGCGTGTCGTCGCCGTCGCGCGTGCCGGCGCCGTAGCCGATCGCCTCGGCGGTGTAGGTCAGCGGCTCGTCGAACGCGTCGACGAAGTGGCGCAGCAACGCCGCCCCGGTCGGCGTCGTGCGTTCGCCGCGCAACCCGCCCACCCGCGCCGGGATGCCGCGCAGCAAGGCAGCCGTCGCCGGAGCGGGCACCGGCAGCACGCCGTGCTCCGCGCGCACCGTGCCCGAGCCCAGCGTGAGGCCGTGGCAGTGCACACGCTCGACGCCCAGCAGGTGCGTCCCGAGGCAGGCGCACACCACGTCGACGATGGTGTCGGCCGCGCCGACCTCGTGGAAGTGCACGTCGTCGATCGACACGGCGTGGGCCGCGGCCTCGACCTCGCCGATGGCGCGGTAGACCGCCAGGCAGTCCGCCTTCACCGCCGCGGGCAGTTCCGCCGCGTGCACGATGCGTTCGATGTCGCGCAGCCGGCGGTGTTCGTGACCCCCGGCAGTCCCCGCCACGCCGAGCGGCGACGCGGCAACCGGGGTGAACTGGCCGGCGGTCGGCGACGCGACGTCGACGACGAAGTGCGTGCCCGACAAGCCGCCGCGCGTGACCTTCGCGGCGCGGATCGCGACGCCCGGCAGCGCCAGCGACCGCACGGCGGCGGCCAGCGGTGCCAGCGGCACCCCGGCGTCGAGCAGCGCCCCCACCCACATGTCACCCGCGACTCCGGACCAGGCTTCGAGAACGGCGACGCGCATGGGCGATGGGAACGGCCTTTCCAGGGCGCGGCGACTGCCGCAGTGACCCCGGCGCAACGCGACGATACTACGCTAGGAACCGAGACGTTGTGAACGCGCGTACCTCGACCCCTGGTCGCCCCCTGCCGCCGCGGCGCGCGATGTCGCGCAGTCGCGCGCACGCCGGTGCGCTCGTGGTGCTGCTGGCGATCGCTTCCGCACCCGCGCAGGAACCGTTCGCGGCGCTGGTCGTGGCCGACGCCGTGCCGCTGCTCGCGCATGCCGACGCGACGGTGCGCGGCGAGGCGGCACTCGTGGTGAGTCCGGGCGCCGACCTCGCGCTGCAGGACCGCCTGCTGGCGCTGGCCGCGGATCCGGAGCCCGCGGCGCGGCACCGCGCGCTGATCGCGCTCGGGCTGCTCGGCACGCCGGGCGCCGTGCGCTTCCTCGGGGACTGCCTCGCCGCCACCAGCGCGCGCGTCGAAGACGACGGCATCGCGGCGGCGTTCGGCCTCGGGCTCGTCGCCGACCACGCCGCAAGCAGCACCAACACGCAGTTGATGTCGCGCATCGCCCAGGGCAGCTGGAAGCGCCAACGCGACCTGCTGCTGGCGCTGCTGCTCGGCATGACCTTCCATCCCGATCGCGCCGAGGTCTCCGCGATGCGGCAGCTGTTCGAGGACAGCAGCAACCGCGATCCCGAGGTGCGCGGGCTGCTGCTGCGCCACCTGCTCGCGAACGACCGCACGTTCGACGACAAGCTCCTGCGACGACTGCTCGAGCGCGGCAGCCTGCCCGAACGCGAAGCCGTGCTCCATCACCTCGCCGGCAGCAGCAGGGCGCTCGACAGTGGCTGGTGCGATGCGCTCGCCGAGCTCGCCGTGCACGGGGAACCCGGCGAACACCGGGCGTTGGCGCTGGCGGCCCTGACGCGGGTGCGCTGGCTGCCGGCCCTGGACCTGGCGCTGCGCGCCATGCGCGGCGGCACGCCCGCCGAGTGCGCGCAGGCGATGCGGACGATGATGCAGATCGGCGGAGCCCGGCTGCTGCGAGCTGCCGCGCCGCGCCTGATCGCCGAACGGGATCCAGCGCGCAAGCAGGCTCTGCTCGCCGGCTACGAAGCGCCGCTCGACGCGGAGTTCGCCGACCACCTGGCGCGGCTGGCGGCAGACGGCAGCGAACCCTGGTCGCTGCGCAACACCGCCGCGATCGTGCTGGCGCGGGCCGGGTGCGACCGCGCAGCACCCTTGCTGCGCGACGCGTTCCGCAGCACCGGCGACGACCGCACACTCGACCGCCTCGCCGCGGCCCTGCAGGCCAGTCACGGCGAACCCGTGGCGCTGGCCCGGCTGCTGGACGCCGGCGTGTCCCTGCCGCAGGCAACGGCGCGCTTCGCGGCGTTGGTGCGCGCAGGCCATCCCGAGGCCGAGCGAGTGCTGCTCGCGCAGCTGCGCCCCGGCGGCAACGCGCTCGCGGCGCTGCGCGCGTTCCGCGCCACGCGCGTGCTGGCGTTGCCGGCGGCGCGCGACGAGGCGGTCCCGACGCTGCTGCGCGAACTGCTGGGCAGCTGAGCGCCCGGCGTCACCGCGACGCGACGCGGTTTTGGAGGTCGGCGAGCGCTGCCGCCATCGCCTGCGCGAACGTGGACGGCGACCGATCCGCCGCCGGACTGCTCGCCTCGACCACGCGCGAAGCACCGTCGGTCCCGCGGACGATCAGGCGCACGACCGCGCGCGGTTCGCCGGTCACATCGAGCTCGAACGCGGTCACGTGCACGTCCCCAGCGAGACCGCTGCCGGCGAGCAGGCCGGCGACCAGATCACGTGGTTCGGCGATCCACTGGTGCTGGCCGTCGAACGCGACCTCGCGCGCGGCGACGCGCACCACGAACTCACGGCCGAGGTGGGCCGCGGCGGTGACGCGCAACGGGACCGGCGCTGGCGGCGCCGCCAACGCGGGCAGCGGGTCGAACCAACGCACGGCCGGCAGAGCACCCGCCGACGAGAAGCAGCCTGCGGCCGCGAGCACCGGCAGTCCGCACATGACGAGTCGCCGAGCGCGTCTCACTTCCTGGCCTCCAGCGGCGAGGGCGATGCCTGCCGTCCGTACAACAACGAACCGGGATCGCGTTCGAGCGCCGTCATCAGGCGTTCGATCGCGACCAACGTCCGGCGCAGCTGCCCGAGTTCGGCCCCGGCGTCGCCGGCGAGCCCGCTGGCATCCGCGGCGGCGGCGCGCAGCGACGCGGCCGTCGCGCCGACTTGCGCCGCGGCCAGGTCGGAGCGCAGTTGCGCCGCCAGGTCGCGCAGCTCGACCAGCGCACCGCCGGCGGGTGTGCGTGGATCGCCGAGCGCCCCGGCACCATCGCGCACCGCCGCGAGCGCCTGGGCCGCGGCGGCAACCACGCCCTGCCGCTCGACGTCCTGCACCACGCCGTCGAGCCGCGTCAGCAGTTCCTGCGCGCGGCGCGACAGTTCGGCGACGCGCGCGCCCTGCAGCTCGGTGCGCAGCAGCTCGACGAGCTCGCGCACCGAACTCGCCACCAGCGGCAGTTCGCGGAAGACCTCGCGGCTCGCGTCCTCCAGGCTCTTGGCGGTGCTCGGCACCGTGCGCAACGTGTGCTGGTCCGGGGGCACCGCGAACGGCAGGCGCTGCGGCCCGCCCGCCGGATCGGGGAAGAAGTCGACCTGCACGAACGACGTGCTGGTCACCCACGACATCACCAACTGCGCGCGCAGGTTGTCGGGCAAGGGACAACTGCCTTCGAGCGCGCCGGTGTCGAGCCCCAGCTTCCTCAGCTTGTCGTCGTAGAGCGCCGCGCGCACTTCGAGGTGCCGTTTGTCGGGCGCCGCGCGGATCTCGTCGACGACACCGATCGTGACGCCGCGGAACTTGACCGGCGAACCTTCCTCGAGCCCGGTCACTGCCTCGTCGAAGTAGGCGTGGGCGAGCGAGAAGCTCTTGCGCAGTTCGCGCATGCCGATCCAGGTCAGGCCCGCCCCGCCGGCGACGAAGCCAGTGACGACGAACAGGCCGAGCTTCCAGCGATTGGCTGGCGCGGTCATGCCGTCCTCGGCGCGCGCTCACGACGGAAGAACGCGCGCACGCGCAGGTCCGCCGAACGTTCGGCGAGGTCGCGCGGCGAGCCGCGGGCGATCACGCCGCGGGCCTCCCGGTCGAGCATGATGCACTGGTCGGCGACCGCCTGCAGGCTCGTCAATTCGTGGGTCACCATGACGATGGTAACGCCCAGGCCTCGCGCGAGCGTAAGGATCAACTCGTCGAGGTCGCTGGCGGTCACCGGGTCGAGACCGGCCGACGGTTCGTCGAGGAACAGGATCGGCGGATCGAGCGCCAGCGCGCGCGCGATCCCCGCACGCTTCTTCATGCCGCCCGACACCTCCGCGGGCAGGTGGTGCGCGAAGCGATCGAGGCCGACCAGCCGCAGCCGCGCCATCGCCACCGCCGTCGCGGCATCCGGCGGCAGAGCCGTCCACTTGCGCAGCGGCAGCTCGACGTTCTGCAGCAGCGTCCACGAGCCGAGCAGCGCCGACGACTGGAACAACACACCGAACTGCGGCGGCGTCATCGCCTTCGCGGGCGGTCCGATGCCGCGGAAGTGCACGCGCCCCGCGAGCGGTTCCTGCAGGCCGATCAGCGTGCGCAGCAGCGTCGACTTGCCGCAACCCGACCCGCCGAGCACCGCGAAGACCTCGCCGCGCTGGACGTCGAACGAGATCTCGTCGAGCAGCACTTCGCTGCCGTGACCGATCGCGAGGTCGCGGGCCTGGAGGACGATCGCCATGTCACCAATCCAGCAACGAGAACACCCAGGCGAACACCGCGTCCAGCGCCACCAGCGCGAACAGCACGACGACGACCGCCGAAGTGGTCGAGCGACCGACTCCATCGGCACCGCCGCGCGTCGCGAGCCCACGCTGGCAGCTGACCAGCCCGATCGCGAGCGCGAAGAACACGCTCTTCAGCAACCCGGTGCCGACGTCGCCGAGGTCGACCGCCGCCTGCAGCGCCTGCAGGTAGACGACCGCGGGCTGGTCGAGGTAGCTGACGGCGATCGCGAGTCCGCCGAGCGATCCGAGCAGGTTGCCGACGAGCGTCAGCACCGGCAGCACGAGCACCAACGTCAGCAGGCGCGGGAACACCAGGAACCGCTGCGGATCCTGGCCAAGCGTGCGCAGCGCGTCGATCTCCTCGCTGACGGTCATGGTGCCGAGTTCGGCGGCGTAGGCCGCGCCGCTGCGGCCGGTGACGAGGATCGCGGTCATCAGCGGGCCGAGTTCGCGCACGATCGACAGGCCGACCAGGTTGGCGAGGAACTGGTCGCCGCCGAAGCGGTGCAACTGGATCGCGCCCTGCAGCCCGAGGATCGCGCCGACCAGGAAGTTGATCAGGATCACGATCGGCAGCCCGTCGGTGCCGGCCCGCTCGATCAGCTGGCCGAGTTCGCCGAGATGCACGGTGCGCGGGCGCCGGATCCCCTGCACGAGCCCGGTCACCAGGTCGCCGAGGAACCCCAGGATCGCCTGCGTGGTGCGCCAGGCGTTGTTCGCGAAGTCGCCGATGTCGCCGAGCGTCGTCGACCGCGCCGGGACGACCGGGTCGCACGAACCCGTGCGGGCGCAGTCGTACAGGTCCAGCATGCGCGCGGTGTCGGCACTGGCGCCGACGAACGGCAGATCGAGCCCCCCTCGCATGCGTTCGGCGCGGAGCGAGCTGAGCAACGCCGCCGCACCCCCGTCGAGGCGCGTGACGCCGGCGACATCGAGCTCGAGTTCGCGGTCGCGACTCGCGGCGAACTGGGCGCGCAGCTCGCGCCACAACACGTCGCCGTCGGCCAGCGTCACGGCCCCGGTGAGCACGAGCCGGCGACGCGGGCCGGTCTCGTCCGTGGTCAGCGTGAAGGCTCTCGACGCCATTCGCCGGCGGCGGCCAACTCAGAGGGTGGGAAACGAACGGGTGGCAACCCTCGGCGCGGCCGCGCTGGCGGCCGCCCAGGGCAGTCTGCGAGCCGGAATGCCGGTCTTCGTCACCGGCGCCTAGCCCTTCTTGCCCTTGGCCTTGCCGGACTTCGGCTTGGCCGGCGTGACGACGGGTGCTGGCACGACGACGGCGCTGGGTGTCGCCGGAGCCGGGACCGCCGCGGCCTTCGCCGGCGCCGGCGGCGCGGCAGGAACGGCCGCCGCAGCGACCGCTGGCTTCGCAGCGCGACGGCTCGCGCCGATCGCCGCCAGCGTCTTCAGCACCAGCGCCCCATCGACCGCCGCGGGCCGCGCCTGTGCCAGGCGGATCAGGTCGTTCATCGCCACGACGCCGACGACGACGCCGCGCGCGTCGACCACCGGCAGCCGGTGGACCTGGTGCTGCTGCATCGTCGCCAGCACGCCGGCGATCGTGTCGTCCGGCTTGCAGGTGCGCACGACGCGCGCCATCGCCGCGGTGACCGGGATCTCGGCGAGGGCCTTGCCCTGCGTGTAGCTCGCCATGCAGAGGTCGCGATCGGTGACGACGCCGACGATGGCCTGGTTGCCGTCGACGACGGGGACGATGCCGCAGTCCTGATCCCAGAGAACGCGCGCGGCGCTGTCGAGCCGGTCGACCATGCGCACGGTCCGCGGCTCCTTGCTCATGACTTCTTTGATGTTCATGGCGCGATCCTGCCCCTGCCCGGAGGCCGGCGCACGCATTTTCCTCGGCGCCGGCGCGCGCTTCCCCGCGCCCGCCGCCGACGGCACACTGCGGCGATGCCGGCGGTCCCGTCGAACGCGCCCCCCGTTGCGGGCGGCACCCGGGGGCAGCAGTTCGCGTGGGTGCTGTACGACCTCGCGAACACGGTCTACGCGGCGACGTTGACCTACCTGCTGACGCCGCACGCCAAAGTCGTGCTCGGGGACCTGCGCGCGTTCGGCGTGGTCTCGTTCGCGTCGATGGTGGTCGCGGCCCTGCTGGTGCCGGTGCTCGGCGCGCTCGCCGACCAGACCGCGCGCGCGGGCCGTTACCTGACCATCGCCACGCTGGCGTGCATCGCGGCGATCGCGGGGCTCGGCATCGACGACGGCGGCGGCACCCTGCTGCTCGCCTGCCTGTTCGTCGCCAACGTCACCTACAACGCCGGGCTGCTCTTCTACAACATGCTGCTGCCCTCCGTCGCGACGCCGGGACGCGAGGGTCGGCTCAGCGGACTGGGCACCGGGCTCGGCTACATCGGCACGCTCGCGGTGCTCGCGGTGCTGCTGCCGATCGACGCCGGCCCCGGCACGCGCTTCCCGCTCGCCGCCGCGATGTTCCTCGTCACGGCTGCCCCGTGCCTGTGGCTCGTGCACGACCGCCGGCCGCCGCGCGATGGCAGCCAGGCGGCGGCCGTGCGCCAGGCGCTCGGCGAACTGCGCGCCACGTTGCGTTCGTTGCCATCGCGGCCAGCGCTGGCCTGGTTCCTGCTCGGCAACTTCTGCCTCGTCGACGTGCTGAACACCGCGATCTTCTATTTCGCCGACTTCACGCAATCGGTGTTCGCCGCGTCCGCCGCCGACGGCTCGTTGTCGTGGCTCGGCTCGACGCTGCACGGCGAGGAAGGCCTGCGCCACGCTGCTGCTGCACATGGGCGCGATCCTGAACACGCTCGCACTGCTCGCCGGCATCGCCCTCGGCCCCTGGAGCGACCGCGCCCCGCTCACCGTGCTGCGCGCGAGCGCGCTGGCGCTGCTGGTCGCGCTGGTCGGCGGCGTCGCGTTCGGCGGCGCGAGCCCGCTCGGCTACACCGCGACGCTGCTGGTGTTCGGCGCGATCGGCCTCGCCGGCGTCTGGACCGCTGGCCGCAAGGTCGTGGTGATGCTGGCGCCGCCCGAAGCGCTCGGCAGTTGCTTTGGCCTCTACGGCATCACCGTGAAGCTGTCGGTGGTCGGCAGCGTGCTCTACGGTTTCCTCGAGTTCCACGCCGGGCCAAAGCCAGCGATGCTGGCGCAAGGCGCGCCGTTGTTGCTCGGGCTCGGCTGCCTTCTGATGGTGCGCCTGCCGACGGCGGCGAAGAGTCGATGAGCGACGACGACGACGACGACCCGAAACGCGCACCCCGCGAAGCGCTCTGGCAACGTGCCGTGGTCGCGGCGTTCGCGGGCCTGATGGCGTGCGTCGGCGCGCTGCCGACCCGCCTCGCCTACCTGCTCGGCGATCTGCTCGCGGTGCCGTGGTTCCTGTTCTGGTCGCTGAAGGACCGCGGCGGTCGCCGGACCAGCGGCTACTGGCGCAACTGCCGGATCGGATTCCGCCCCGGGTCGCCGCTCGGGGCTTCCCGCCCGCGCCGCCACCTCTGGCGCTGGTCGCGCCACATCGCCTGGCTCGCGATCGACTTCTGCCGCATGCACCGCATCACCGCGGCGAACGTGCGCGCGCACTGCGACCTGGCCGAGTTCCCGCGCGTGCAGGCCGCGTTCGCGCAGCAGCGCGGGTTGATCTTCGCCACCGGCCACCTCGGCGTCTGGGACGTCAGCGGCTGGGCCGCGGGCCTGCTGGGGTTGCCGCTCACCTCGGTGTTCCGGCCAAGCCCCCTGCCGGCCCTGAATCGGCTGATCGAACGACTGCGCACCGGCAGCGGCCAGACCGTCGTCGCCCGGAAGAACGTGCTCCGCACCCTGCTGCGGGTGCTCGGCGAGCGCCAGGCCGTCGGGATCCTCGCCGACGGCGGCGGCAAGCACAGCGCCGTCGAGGTGCCGTTCCTCGGCACCAGTTCGCGCACGGTCGCCAGCCCCGCCCTGCTCCACCTCGCGACCGGAGCCCCCATCGCGGTCGTCGCCGTGCTGCGGACGGGCGCGATGCGCTACCGGCTGCGGGTGTTCGACGTGATCGAGAACGCGAGCACCGGCGACCGCGACGCCGACATGGTGGCGATCACTGCGCGCATCAACCGCGGGCTGACGCAGGGCATCGCCGAAGCGCCCGAGCAGTGGTTCTGGCAGAGCCGTCGTTTCCGGCATCGTCCGGCGGGCGAAGTCGCCGGTCCGGACGGGTTGCCCCCGCTGGCCGAGCCTGTCACCTCGTCTTAACCGAGGCTTCATCATTTCTTGCGGGACTCGCGGCGAGGGCCAGGGCACCCTCTCGCCCCGTGATCGACGTCGCGCCGCCGCGGTTGCCCGTGCTCGCCCTCACGCTGGCCGTGTTCGTCGCGCCGTGGCTCGGTGGCTGCGTGCGTTCGGCGGGCGCGCACGCCGAAGTCCGCAATCTCGGCTCCGACACCATGCTCGAAGTCGCCGGCGCCTGGGCCGAGGCCTTCGACAAGCTGGACGAACCGATCGCGGTGACGGTCTCCGGCGGCGGCTCGGGCACCGGCATCGCGGCGATGATCGCCGGTTCGATCGACCTGGCGAACAGCAGCCGCAAGATGAAGGACGGCGAGCGCAAGCGCGCCGAGAAGCGTGGGCATTCGCCGGTCGAGCACCACGTCGGCTACGACGGCATCGCCATCTACGTGCACAAGGACAACCCGCTGCCGTCGATCACGATGGCGCAGTTGAAGGCCCTGTTCGGCGACGGCGGCGAGATCACGCGTTGGTCGCAGCTCGGCGTCGACCTCGGCGACGAGAAGCGCGACCCGATCGTGCTGGTGAGCCGCCAGAACAACAGCGGCACCTACGAGTACTTCCGCGAGGCGGTGCTCGGCGGTGCGTCGGGGCGCTTCAAGCCCGACTGCCTCAACCTGAACGGCAGCAAGGACGTCGTCGAGTTCTGCGCGCGCAGCAGGAGCGCGATCGGCTACAGCGGACTCGCCTACGCGACGCCCCAGGTGCGCGTGGTGCCGGTGATCAAGAAGGACGGCGGGCCGGCCGTGGCGCCGAGCAACGACACGGTGATCGACGGCTCGTATCCGATCGCCCGCCCGCTGTTCATGTACACGAAAGGCCAGCCGCAGGGGGCCACCGCCCGCTACCTCGAATGGATCAAGAGCGACGACGGCCAGCGGGTCCTGCAGGACCATGGCTACCCGCCGCTGCGCAAACTCTGACCCGGACCCACCGTGCCCAGCCACTACGAAGAACGTCTCCAACGCGACCTCGATTGGATCCAGGACCTGGTCGGCATCGTCGGCCAGGCGATCACCAAGGCCATCGACGACGCCGTGACGTCGGTGATGCGGCTCGACAAGGACCTCGCCGCGAACACGGTGATCGGTGACTTCACGATCAACCGGCAGACGCGCGAGCTCGACCGGCTCTGCCATGCCTTCGTCGCGCGCCATCTGCCGAGCGCCGGGCACCTGCGCTACGTCTCCGCGGTGCTGCGGCTGAACATCGCGCTCGAACGCATCGGCGACTACGCGGCGACGATCTCGCGCACCGCCGCGCAGTTGTCGACGCAGCCTCCTGCGGTCGTCGTGCGCGACATCGAGATGATGTCGGAGCACGCCCGACGCATGCTCAGCGAGAGCCTGCGCAGCTTCCAACTGCGCGACACCGGGCTGGCCAACAACGTGCTGGCGTCGGCGTCGCAGTTCACGCGCTACTTCGACAAGGTGTTCGGCGACCTGGTGAAGGAAGGCGACGCCCACAGCCGACCCGCCGGCGACCTGTTCTCGCTGCTGGCGACGTTCAACCGCCTCGAGCGCGTCATCCACCAGGCGAAGAACATCTGCGAGGAGACGATCTTCGTCGTCACCGGGGCGACCAAGGGCGAGAAGGTGTTCCAGATCCTGTTCGTCGACGCCAAGAACGACGGACCGAGCCAGATCGCCGAGCACTTCATGCGCAAGGCGTTCCCCCAGAGCGGCCGCTACCGCAGTGCGGGCTGGGCGGCCGCCGAGGAGATCGACCCCGCGTGGGCCCGGTTCGCCCAGACCGTCGGCATCGACATGGCCAAGGCCTGGCCGACGCCGCTCGCCACCCTGCTGCCGCAGATCGACGACTACCACCTGATCATCGGTCTGCAGGCCGAGGCGCGCGAACGCGTGGGCAAGCTGCCGTTCCACACCACGATGCTGGCCTGGGACATCGACGTCGCCGCCGGACCCGAGGCCGTGTACCGGCAGCTCACGCCGCGGATCCGTGAACTGATGGAGCGTTTGCGCGGGGAGCAGGCGAGTTGAACACGACGCCCGCAGCGACACGCCCGCGCCAGGACCTCGAGGCCATCGCCGCCGGACTCGATCGACGAGCCGCGAACTGGTGGTCCGACCGGGTCGCGCGCTGGCTGGTGACGGCCGGCGGCGTCTCGGCGATCCTGTTCATCGCCGGCATCTTCGTGTTCATCGGCAGCCAGGGGTTCGAGTTCGCCTGGAACCGGCTGTCGATCACCGAGCTGCTGTTCGGCGAACGGTGGGAACCGACCGCCAACCCGCCGAGCTACGGCGCCTTCTCGCTGCTCGCCGGCACCGCGTGGATCACCGTCGTGGCGATGATCGTCGCCGTGCCGCTGTCGTTCTGCGCCGCGATCTTCGTCGGTGAGTTCGCGCGCGGCCGCGCTCGCGAGTGGCTGAAGATCCTGATCGAACTGCTCGCCGCGATCCCGTCGGTGGTCTGGGGCGTCATCGGCCTGCAGGTGATGGGCCCGTGGATCCAGCACCTCTTCGGCCTGCAGTCGGGCCTGAACGTGCTGAACGCCGGGATCATCCTCGGGCTGATGGCCGCGCCGATCATGACGACGATCGCCGAGGACGCGTTGAAGGCGGTGCCCGACAGCTACCGCGAGGCCGCCGAATCGCTCGGCGCGTCGCGCTGGCAGGTGGTGCGCCGCGTCGTGCTGCCGCACGCGCGCCCCGGGCTGTCGGCCGCCGTGCTGCTCGGCATCGGCCGCGCCTTCGGCGAGACGATCGCCGTGCTGATGGCGAGCGGGCACCGGCTGATGGCCCCGGGCTCGGTGTTCGATCCCGCCGCCACGATCACCGCGACGATCGCCGCCGAGCTCGGCGAAGCCGCCGTCGACAGCGACCACTACCAGGTGCTGTTCGTGCTCGGGCTCGTGCTGTTCCTGATCACGTTCACGATCAACCTGATCGCCGATCGCATCGTGCGCGGCCGGAGGCGGCCATGACCGCTCTCGACACGACGTTCCTGCCGACCGCCCGCGAGCGCCGGGCGCACGGCGTCCAGGCGGTGGTGCGCACCGGCTTCCTGGCCATCACGCTGCTGCTGCTGGTGCCGGTGCTCGGCATCCTGGCCGTGCTGGTGATCGAAGGGGCGCCGGCGATGACGCCGTCGTTCTTCCTCGACAAGCCGCAGAAGCTCGGCGCCGCCGGCGGCATCTGGCCGGCCCTCGTCGGCACCGTCTGGATGACCGGGGTTGCGCTGGTCGTGGCATTGCCGCTCGGCGTCGCGGCCGCGATCTACCTCAGCGAGTACGCGCGCGACACCTGGCTCACCCGGCTGATCAACCTGGCGATCGTCAACCTGGCGGGCGTGCCGTCGATCGTGCACGCGCTGTTCGGGGTCGGCGCGTTCGTGCACTTCCTGCACTTCGGCGAGTCGATCCTGGCGGCCGGCTGCACGCTGGCGGTGATGACGCTGCCGGTCGTGATCGTGGCGACGCGCGAGTCGCTGCAGGCGGTGCCGCGTTCGTTCCGCGACGCCTGCTGGAGCATGGGCGCCACACGCTGGCAGACGATCCGCCACATCGTGCTGCCCAACTCGATCAGCGGCATCCTGACCGGACTGATCCTGGTGGTCTGCCGCGCCGTCGGCGAGACCGCGCCGATCATGTTCACGGGCGCGGTGTTCTTGCGCCTGGTGCCGCCGGAGACGGTGTTCGACCGCTCGATGGCGCTGTCGTTCCACCTCTACACCGTGAGCACGCAGGTGACCAACGTGCCGCGCGCGATCCCGTTCGCCGTGGCGCTGACGCTGATCCTGGTGGTGCTGTCGATGAACGCGATCGCCATCGCGTTCCGCATGAAGCTGCGCGGGAGGAAGAAGTGGTGACCACCTCCACCACCGCACCGGCCCTGCTGTCGGTGCGCGGGCTGTCGATCCGCTACGACGACAAGGTCGCGCTGCAGGGCGTCGACCTCGACGTCCACAGCCACGAGATCTTCGGCATCATCGGCCCCGCCAACTCGGGCAAGACGTCGTTCCTGCGCGCGCTGAACCGCATGGACGAGTTCATGCCGCACATGCGCGTCGACGGCCAGATCACCTTCGCCGGCCGCGACGTGCGGACCGTGCGCAACCTCTACGCGCTGCGTTCGCACATCGGTGTGGTGTTCCCGCTGCCGGTCGGTCTGCCGCTGTCGATCTTCGACAACGTCGCGCTGGCCCCGCGGCTGCGCGGCGAGCGCAACAAGACCGAGATCGCCGCCACCGTCGAACGCTGCCTGCGGCGCGCGGCGCTGTGGGACGAGGTGAAGGACCGCCTGCATTCGCTGGGCTCGCTGCTCAGCGGCGGCCAGCAGCAACGCCTGACCATCGCCCGCGCGTTGTCGCAGGAACCCGAACTGCTGCTGCTCGACGAGTTCTCGATCGCCGTCGACCCGGTGACGACAATGCGCATCGAGGAGGTGCTGAAGGAACTGCGGCAGGAGCTGACGATCGTGCTGGTCACCAACCTGGTGCAGCAGGCCCGGCGCCTCGCCAACCGCACGGCGTTCTTCCTCGGCGGTCGCTGCGTCGAGATCGCGGCGACCGAGGAGCTGTTCGGCGGCGGCGCCAAGGACCCACGCACCACCGACTACCTGGAGGGCCGTTTTGGCTGACCCCCTCACAACCCGGACCAAGGGCGCGCCCGACGGTCTGGCCGCTGGACCGCTCGCGATCGAGGTCCGCGACCTCAATCTCTGGTACGCCAAGTTCCAGGCGCTGTACGACGTCGACCTCGAGATCCGTGCGGGCATCGTCACCGCGCTGATCGGGCCGTCGGGCTGCGGCAAGTCGACGCTGTTGCGCAGCTGCAACCGCATCAACGAACGGCTCGGCTACGTGACGACGACCGGCACCATCAAGGTGCTCGGCCACGACGTCTACGCCGAGAACGCCTCGCGCATCCAGGTGCGCCGGCGCGTCGGCATGGTGTTCCAGCGGCCCAACCCCCTGCCGTTGTCGATCCGCGACAACGTGCTGTTCGGCCACCGGCTGCACGCCGAGACCAAGTCGTCGCGCAGCGACGAGGAGGCCATGGTCGAGCAGGCGCTGCGCGAAGTGCTGCTGTGGGATCGCGTCAAGGACCAGCTCGAGAAGAAGGCGACGACGTTGTCGCTCGAGGAGCAGCAGAAGCTCTGCATCGCGCGCCTGCTGCCGACCAAGCCGTCGGTGCTGCTGATGGACGAACCGTGCAGCGCGCTCGATCCCGAGGCGACCTCGGCGGTCGAGGACCTGATCTGGGACCTGCGCGGCAACTACTCGATCCTGATCGTCACCCACAACATGGCGCAAGCGCGACGCGCGAGCGACGAGTGCGTGTTCATGCTGCTGGGCCGCGTCATCGAGCACAGCCCGACGGAATCGATGTTCGTGTCGCCGCGCCGCCAGGAGACCTCGGACTACATCGAGGGACGCTTCGGCTAGGAGCCGGAGCGGCTCACGGCAGCACCAAATCGGTTTCGCTTCCAGTTCGGAATTGGTGGCTGGCAGCGGCACCACGGCCCGCACCGGCCGGTGTCGACGTGGAGTTCCACGCGACCGCTCGCGCGGCGCGGCAGGATGACGCGGTGATCACGCGGGCGGAACGGCCTCGCGGCCGTCGCGTCAGGGACGCACGCTGCGAGCGAGGCGCAGGCCCCCGAAGTGCCACTCCCCCGACGGCAGTCCGCCGGATCGCCATGACGAGCTGGCGTAGGCGGCCTCTCGCTCGAACCAACCGCCGCGGTGGGGTCGATACCGGGAGCTCTTTGGCGATTGGGGCCGCATGCCGTCACCAGGCCGCTCGCTCCCGTAGTCATCGAAGGGATCGCTGCACCATTCCATCACGTTGCCGTGCAGGTCGAACAGCCCGAACTGGTTGGCGGCGAAGGACCCGACCGGCAGCGGGCGAGCCTCGACCGAGCCGAGATTCTCCTTGCCCACGAGCGTGCTCGCGGCGTCGCCGGACCACCATGGCGTCGTCGTACCGGCCCGGCAGGCGTACTCCCATCGCAGTTCGCTCGGCAATTCCAGGCCTTGGTGACGCGCCAGCGCCTCACAGTCGAACCAGTTCACGGACTCGACCGGCAGGGTCAAGGCGCTTCCGTTGGCAGAGTAGCCCGGACTGCGACCGGTGAGGTTCCGCCACTGCCCTCGGGTCACCTCGTACTTGCCGAGGAAGAACGGATCGAGCCTGATGCCCACACGCGAATCCGGCCTGCCCCGTTCGTCGGGCGGGAGGGACGGCAACGTGCCCCCCGGGATCAAGACAAACACGACGCCCATGTCGCCGGTGACTTGCAGCCGCTGCGTCACCGGGTCGCGCGACGGGAGCTCCCTGCCGGGCGTTCCCGAGGCAAGGTGCACGAACTCCCACAGCTTGCTGACGGGGTCCATGCCGATCGGCACGAGGCCGACCTGTGGGGTCAGCGTCACGCCGGCGTAGTACTGCGACGCGTGCACGCCGTCGCTCGCCTGGATCGCCGCGATGGCGGCATCCCACTGCGGGCGAAAGGCATCGATCGTCCGCTGCCGCACCGTTCGGGCGTTGTGCAGGCGGGTGCGCACCGCAGGCAATCTCCCTGCGACGAACGGGCGGAGTTCGTGCACTACCTGCGACAGGACTCGATGCGCGTACGCATCGACCCCGTTCGTGAACTCGTAGCCTGCGGCTGCGACCTCGGCTTCGCCGGATCGAATCTGCCGCTTGAGGTCCAGGCGTCGATCGGCGTTGTCCTCGACCTCGAGTTCTGACCGGAGCCGCTGCACCTCGAGCGCTCGCGGGTGCCGGTCGCGTGCCATCGTGCGGCCATCCTGCGTGCTCGGCGTCGCCTTGGCGCGCAGCTCCCCGAGTGTCCTTTCCAGCTCCGGCAATCGCGCTGCGAGCGGTTCCCCGTACTGGGCCAGCCAAGCCTCGATCGTCGACACCTTCTCGGGGAGGGCGGGGTGCAGATCCTGTTCCTCCATGCGCAGAGCTTCCACGAGCAGCGTGGCGTCTGCGAAGATGCGGTTCCGCGCGGCATCGGCCTGCGCCGCGGTCAGCAGCTGCGCGATCTCGGTGGCGCGATCGGTGGCGACCTTCTCATTTTGCTGCGCGATCCACGCCTGCTTCCGCGCTGCGGCGAAACCGAGGCCGGTGCCGATGACTCCCCCGGCGAGCGTCAGCAATACCAACGAGGCGGCAAGGCACTGTACGCGATACCGCCGGACGAACTTCTTCGCGCGGTACCCCAAGCCCGGCGGGCTTGCGAGCACCGGTTCGAAGTCGAGGTGCCGCTGCAGGTCCGCGGCCAGCTCCTGCGCGGTTTCGTAGCGCCTTGTGCGGTCCTTCTCGAGCGCCTTGAGCACGATCCAGTCGAGGTCGCCGCGCAGCTTCTTCTGCAGCTCGCCGGCGTCGGCGCGTCGGGATGCCGCCAGCGCACCCGCCGCGTCGCCAAGGGCCGTGATGCGCGTGCTCGGCTTCTGCGGCTCTTGCTCGCGGATCATGCGTTGCATCTCGAGCATGCCGGCTGCGCGCAGATCCGTGCGCGAGAACGGCAGTTCGCCAACGAGCAGTTCGTAGAGCAGGACCCCGAGCGAGTACACGTCGGTCCGCGTGTCGACGTCGAGTCCGCCCAGCCCCGCTTGCTCGGGCGACATGTACTCCGGCGTCCCCAGCATCACGCCCTGTTCGGTGAAAAGCGTCGCTTCGACCAGGTGATGGTCCGTCGCCTTCGCCAGGCCGAAGTCGATGATCTTCGGCGTCGGCTTGCCGTCCTGCAGTGTGACCAGCACGTTGCCAGGCTTGAGGTCGCGGTGCATGACACCCTTCAGGTGAGCGTGCTGCACGCCGCTGCAGACCTTCTGCAACAGCTCGATGCGCTCCTTCAAGCCGAGCTTGTGCTGGTCGCAGTAGTCCGTGATCGGGATGCCCTTCACGAACTCCATCACGAAGTACGGCTGACCTTGTGCGCTGACGCCGGCGTCTAAGACGGTCGCGATACAGCTGTGCTCCATCATCGACAGAGCACGCCGTTCTGCTTCGAACCGCGTCAGCACGGCCTTGCTGTCCATGCCGAGCTTGATCAGTTTTACTGCGACGCGCCGCCGCATCGGCTCCTTCTGTTCCGCCAAGAACACGGTGCCCATGCCGCCCTCGCCTAGTGTCTCGAGAATGCGGTACGGGCCGATCTGCGTCGGTCTCGGATAAGCGTCCATATCCAGTCGCAGTGGATCGTAGGATGGCCGTGCGTGTCGGGCCATCACGCGCGCGGCACGGCGCCGGGCGAGGTGACGGGAGGGCAGCGCAGTTCGGGTCGGATCTCCTACCACTCAACCAGCGTGGTTCCGCGCGCAAGGGACTCAATCTGCGTCCCAGACCATCCGGAACCCACGTCGACCCGATCCTCGCCTCGCGGCACCGTGTCAACGCCCTCGCCTGACCTCACGCGAGGTCGTGAAGCACACGAGCCTGCGGATCCCAGGCGGCCAGGTTGCGGACGTGATTTCGCCCCGCATAGGTGAACCGGCCGCCGAGCACGATCCACTCGGGCTGCGGACCCGGGCCATCGGGATCCCAGCGAATCGAAGCGCGCACGAGGCCGTCGATGCCGGACAGGCCGAAGCGGGAGGCTCTCACCTGTCGAGCCACGGCGGGCGCGCTGCCGTCGTCAGAAAACGACTTCGACGATCTGCACCGCCGGCCGCAGGCGATCCCCGGTGCGCCGCGCTTCGTCGAGCAAGGTGCGCGGCTCGGCCTGCACCTTGCCGGCCCAGATCTCCTTGCTGCCGACCATCACCCGGACCTGGTCGCCCACTGCGAACCACGGCGCGCGGAACGCGAACCGGCCGCGCCGCACGCCCTTGCCCTGCAGCGTGATCGTCTTCACCGTGCCCTTCTGGGTGATCTGCCAGCGCACCGACGCCACCTGCTTCAGCATGGCGCGCACCGTCGCGCGCCGCTGCTCGTCTTGGGACAGGCTGGTCGACACCGGCACGCGATCGGGCACGGCAACGGCGCGGTCGTCGACCTCGACGACCAGGAACAGCGGGTGCTCGACGTTCGGGCCATCGGCGAGCAGCGTGAACTGCTGCGGCCGTTCGTCGGAGCTCTTCGTCGCGAACATCGCGAGCCCCGCCTCGCGTTCGCCGGTCAGTGGTTGCACGTGGCCCTGGTCGGCCGCCTCCCAGGCAGTGAAGCGCAGGCCCAGCGTCTGCTGTGTGCGCTTCACCTCGCGCAGGTTCCACAGCAGCTCGGGGTCCTCCTTGGTGCCGCAGACGCTGAACAACTCGGTGCCGACGAGATTCGGCAGCAGGCGGAACGACGTGCGCCGCGGTCCGCCGCCGCGCCCGACGAAGCCCCGCGCCCAGCCTGGCCGGTGCATGGAGTCGTCCCAACACGCATGGCCGCCCCACGAAAAGCCCGTCCACCACAGCGCGTTCGCGTCGCCGCCGGTCCGCCAGGCGAGCGCGTTCAGGGTCTTCAGGTGCGCGCCCCGCTCGAGGTCCGAGAACTGGTCGGCCATGTAGTTGGACATGCTGCCGACGACGATGGGCTGGTTCTCGACGCCGGCCAGCAGGTCGCCGGTGCCGTTGAACGCGTAGAGAACCGGCAGCAGCTGACCAGGTGCCCGGTCCGCGGGTGCGCGCGCCTTCACCTCCAGCTTCATGCCCTCGTACGGAAGGATGAAGGTCGTCTCGCCGCGCAGCGGTTCGGGCCGCGTCGTCATGGCCGCCAGCAGCGCCTCGCCGGTCGCGTCGCTGCGCGCCAGCAGTTCGCTGCGCAAGCGCGCGTAGTCGGCGTCGTCGGCCGCGTCGAGGCAGGCGGTCACTGCGTCGGTCAGCGGCGACTGCGCGGTCAGCGACAAGGTCGGCAGCATCGTCGCAGCGAGCAGCAGGAGGCGCGTCGTCATGTCGATCCCGGGGCGTGGTCAGCGTCGGGCCGTCGCCGTGGCGCGCACTCTAGCGCCACCTCCGAGCTGCATTGCCGGCGGGAAGCGCGCGGCGAGCAGGAACACACGCAGGTCGTAGGATTCCAGACATGAACACGGCCGTCGTCGCAGCCCTGGCCGCGCTCGCGGGCGGATTCGTCGCGGGCGCTGTCGTCGTGTGGCGCACCGACGCGGCGACGCTCGCGCCGCCGACCGGAGAGTCCCTTCCCGGCGAGCGCAGCGCCGCAGCTCCCGCGCTCGATCTGACGCCAGTCGTCGCCCGTCTGGCCGCGCTGGACGAACGCCTCCGCGGCATCGAGCAACGGCTCGACGCCGCGCCCGCCGCCACGGCGCCGTTCCGTGAACCCGTGGACGCTACGCCGAACAGCATCGCGATCGACGCGACCGCGCTGCAGCACGCCCTCGAGGAGATCGAGCGCAAGAAGCTCGACGCGCTGAGCAACGACGAACTGCTGCGCTCCGCACACATCACGGCCAAGAGCGACGTCGACGCGTCGATCCGCCGCCTCCGCGCGCTGCTGTCGAGGCCCCTGTCCGCGGAAGAACGCAACGAGGCGCTGACCAATCTCGCCATGCACCTGCGGACGCGCGGCACGGCGTCGTCGCTCGCCGAATCGGCGCAGTTGCTGCAGAGCGTCGTCGACACCGCGGGGTTCGATTCGTCGGCCGGGCGGGGCGCGGCGTACCAGCTCATCTGGACGTACGAGGCGCAGAAGGACACTGCGCGAGGCCTTGCGCTCGCGCGTTCCTACGTCGATTCGCGCGGCGCCACTGAAGAGCAGCGCGCCGCCGGCCGCTGGGCGGCCGCGATCCTCATGCACGGCTCGGGCGACCTCGACGGCGCGCGCCGCGAGTACGAGACGCTGCTGCGCGAGCTCGGCGACGCCCCCCAGTTCACGAAGCTCGTCGCCGATATCCAGCAACGCCTCGCTCGGCTGTAGCCGGAACTCGCCGACTTCGTTCCCCAGGCAAGTTCTGATCGTGCAGCGGGTGTCGTCGCCCGCGCATGTTGGTTCTCGCTGCCGCCCTGGTCTGGCTCGCCCACCCCCAACAACCCGCCGACGAACTCGCCACGAATCTGCTGCGCGCGTAGGTGGTTCAAGCTGCACCACGAACCGCCTGGAGCCGGCCCCGAGTCGATCCACGTCACCGGCCACCCGGGGACGCGCCTGCCTGTGGCAACCGCCGCGCGGCCTTCCGCCCGAGATTCCGCCCTCACCACGCACCGGTACCGCGCAGCGACCCCTTCGCCACGTCCTCCCCGCGCCCACGCGTCGCTACTCCAGCAGCTCCGCCTCCCCCGGCGGCGACCGCGCGGCCGCCATCTCGGGCGCCGTCGCCGACAACCCCATCGCCGCCAGCACGCGCACGATCGCCGCCGGATCGTGGATCGCGGCCAACAGCCGCCGCGTCCCCCCGCAGTGCGAACACACGAACACCTCGATCGCGAACACCGGGCCAGCGGCGGCGAGGGTGTAGGTGGGGAAGCCGGTCATCGGATCGCAGCGCAGGGTGCAGGGAGCTGGCCCGAAGTCCAACCCGGGAGCCGTGGTGCGCGCCGCGGGGGGCGCGGCGCTTAGACTGCGGCGTCGTCATCGCCCGGCGGCGCGAGCAGGCCTTCCAGGAAGAACGCCGCCAGATCGTGACGACCGTCGACGCCGGCTTTCTGGTAGATCGCACGCGACTGCTGTCGGACCGTGGCCTCGCCGACTTGCCGCACGGCCGCGACTTGCTTGTGGCTGAGGCCCTTCAGCAGCAGCAGCGCGATCTCCTGTTCGGCCTTGGTCAACGACCACGTCACCAGCTGGCGTTCGATGGCGAGACCGAGGCCCTGCCGGAGCTCCTTGGTCTCCCTCTGCCAGCGTTCGGCCTGCCGGCGTGTGGCGTCGAGTCGTTCGTCGAGGCTGCGCACTTCGGCCAGGGCCTGTCGTTCGGACGCGCGCAGCCGCCGGATGTGCCGCAGCGCAATCGTGATGCCCACGCCACCCGCGATCACGATCGCGCTTTCGGTCAGCACGTGTCCGAGCGAGGAGCCGCCACCGGAATCGGCCACGAGGTCGGCGATGGCCAGTATCGCGACCAGGCCGAACAGCGCCATGAGCAGGCGCAGCGGGCTCGGTTCGGATCCACCATCCGATGCATGCGGTGAGCGCAAGTCCATGTGCCATCGACCCTATCACGAACGTGAGGGGCGCGTCGCTGCGATCTTCGGCCGAGCTGGGCGTTGTGGGCCGCGACCCATCCCCGAGGAACTCATGGAACTGCCATTGCATCCGAAACTGGTTCATCTGCCGATTGCTCTCGCGGTGCTGCTGCCGCTGCTGACCGGCGTGTTGTGGCTCGCCATGTTGCGCGGCTGGCTGCCGCTGCGCGCGTGGCTGCTCGCCGTTGGCGCCCAGATGCTGTTGCTCGGCTCCTGCGTGCTGGCGATGCGCAGCGGCGAGAACGATGAAGAGCGGGTCGAGCGGCTGGTGCCCGAGGCGGCCCTCGAAGCGCACGAGGAAGCCGCCGAGCGCCTCACCTGGGCGGCCGGCATGGTGCTGCTGCTGTCGCTGTCGCCGTTGCTGCTGCACCGTCGGCCAAGAGCCGCCACCATGGCCGCGCTGGCCACCACGCTCGGCACCTGCGGGGTGTTCTGGCTCGGCTACGAAGTCGGCCAGGCCGGCGGCGAACTGGTCTATCGCCACGGTGCGGCAGCCGCGTTCGTCGCTGGCGACGCAGCGGCGCGCGCGCCGGCGGCGAACAGCCGGGGCGATGATCGCGACCACTGAGCCTCGCATTCGCACCGTGGTGGCGCGTGCGCGTAGGTGGTTCAAGCTGCACCCCGAACCGCCTGGAGCCGGCCCCGGGTCGATCCACGTCACCGGCCACCCGGGGACGCGCCTGCCTGTGGCAACCGCCGCGCGGCCTTCCGCCCGAGATTCCGCCCTCGCCACGCACCGGTAGCGCGCAGCGACCCCTTCGCCACGTCTCCCCGCCCCCACGCGTCGCGACCCCGCTACTCCAGCAGCTCCGCCTCCACCGGCGGTGACCGCGCTCCCGCCATCCCCGGCGCCACCGCCGACAGCCCCAGCGACCCGAGCACCCGCTCGACCGCCTTCGGATCGTGGATCGCCGCCAGCAGCCGCCGGGTCCCGCCGCAGTGCGGACACGCGAACACCCGGGCCAGCAACTCGGCCCACGTGTACCGCCGTCGCCCCGACGCCGCTTCCCCGGTGCATGCGGGACGCGCCGTTGCAGCAGCACTCGCTCCGCCTCAGCTCCCGCTCCAGGCTCGCCGCCGTCCCCGGCATCGCCCCGCTGCTCGCCACCACGGCCGTGCCGACACGACGCACCGCCTCCCTCCACCACCGCCGGCACCACCTGCGGCCGCAGCCCAGCCGCCGGCGCCAGCACGCCGTGATACGTCACCAGGTGCCGCCGCGGCCGCGGCACCAGCGCACACATCCGCTCCATCAGCACCCCCTTCGTCATCACCACCGCCGTCGTGCCGAAGCACCACCGCTTCTTCAGCGAATACGCCACCCGCCCATCCGGCAGCTCGCGCAGCCGGCTCTCCGCGACCGCCGGCCGGCCCGCATACCGACACAACTTCTCCAATCGCTCGCGATCCCGCGCCGTCACCACCACGCCCGCATGCAGCGAGAACCCATCCCACTCCGCACACAGCGGCCCGCGCAGGAACGGCGCCCCGACCCCGGTGCGCCCCACCCGCGTATCCCGTTCGCCAGCCCGCTCGCCCGGCGCCGTGCGCCCCTGCACCGCCGCAGCGACCAGTTCCGCCTGCGCGTCGTCGTGCGCCGCGAGACCTTGGTGGAACGGGTTCGGCCCGGTGGCAGCAGTGCGCGCCGCCAACGCACGCACCGCGACGACAGGCAAGTTCTAGATCGTGCAGCGGGTATCGTCGCCCGCGCATGTCGGTTCTCGCTGCCGCCCTGGTCTGCCTCGCCCACCCCCAACAACCCGCCGACGAGCTCGCCACGTATCTGCTGCGCGGCAAGCCGGCCGTGGTCACCCGCACCGACGTCGCGCTCGAGATGGCGTTCCACCTGCGCCGGCGCGAGCGCGGCCAGCAGGCGGCCGAGCATCTGGTCGCCGCGGTCCTGACGCGCCAGATCGCGGTGCAGAAGAACCTGCTGCCCGCCGACAAGGAGGTGCGCGCGTTCTGGGGTGAGTTGCAGGACCAGTTGCGCGCCGCCGGCCGCCGCCCCGAGGACGTCGCCGCGGTGCGCAACACCGGCGAGGCGCAGTGGCTCGCCGACCTCGCCGTGCAGATGGCGCAGGAACGCATCGTGCGCGCCGAACTCGGCCTGTCGGCGAAGGAGACGGTGACCGGCGACATGCTGCAGCTCTGGCTGCAGGAGGCGAAGGCGAAGGCGAACGTGGTCACCGACGCCGACCAGTTGCCGGCCGGAACCGCCGTGCGCGTCGGCGGCGCCGACGTGCCGCTGATCGATCTCGGCATGCTGCTCCTGCGCACGGCCGAGGACGACGAGCGCGACAAGTTCGTGCGTCAGGTCGCCTGGTTGACGACGCTCGAGGCCCTGGCGCGCGACGAAGGCCTGCAGCTCACGGCGGAGGACCTCGACGCCTCGGTGCAGCGGCGACGCGACGACGCGGCGCGGGATCCACGCTTCCGCGGCATCACGTTCGAGAACATGCTGCAGACGCAGGGGCTGACGGTCACCACGCTGCGCGAGCTGCGCACGTTCCGGGCGCAGATCCTGCTCGACAAGCTCGCCGCGGCTCGTTTCCCGATCGAGGCGCTCGCCGCCGAACTCGCTGCGGATCGACGCGCCGTGTCGGATCGGGTCGGCGCGCGCCGGCGCATCGGCCTGATCTTCGTGCGCGCTTCCGACGAGCCCAACGGCCTGATCCCGCGCACGTTCGCCGAGGCGCTGCAGCATCTCGAGGGCGTGCGCGAGCGGCTCGGCAAGGAGACGTGGGAGAACGTCGCGCGCATCGAGAGCGAGCACGCGAGCAGCAAGATGCAGGGTGGCGACGCCGGCTGGCACCGCCGCGTGTCGGACCGCCTGCCCGAACCGATGCTCGCCGCCGCGTGGGCCCTGCCGGCCGGCGACGTGTCGATGCCGCTGCGCAACGAAGAGGGGTGCTTCCTCGTCAAGGTGCTCGAGGTGGAGCCCGAGCCCGCGGACGCGGTGCTGCTGTCGCGGCTGCGCGAGTGGAAGGCGCAGGACCTGTCGCAGCGCTTGCTGACCGACGCCAAGATCGAATTCGTCGGCGGAGCGAAGAAGTGAGCGTCCTGCCGTTCGTCGGCGACGACCGGCTGGGCACGGCGGCCTGCACCGCGGCGCGCTGGCTGGTGCACGCGCAGCTGTGGCGGCCGCACGACCCGGACCTGCTGGTGACGGGCGAACACGAGACCGCGGCGATCCTGCTCGGCGGCACGTTCGATCTGGTCGGCGGCGGCACGGCGTGGCCGGCGCGCGGCGCGCGCCGGGACCCGTTCGGAGGCAGGCCGATGGCGGTGTTCCTGCCGCCGCGCACCGAGTTCCGCTGCGGCAACGGACGCGGCGAGATCCTGCTGGTCGCGGCGCGCCAACCGCAGCGCCGCGAGGAAGTCACCGGCCGCGCCGCGTTCGCGTCCAAGCCGCTGCTGCCGCTCGCCGGCAGCGGCAAGTCGTTCGATCCGACCAGCGGCGAATGGAAGCCCGCCGAGACGTTCCCGACGGCGCCCGAGTCGCTGCCGCCGCGGCGCTTCGAACGCATCGCCGTCGGCGCGTGCACGATCGAGCGCATGCTCCCACCCGACTACAAGGCGGCGACGCTCAGCCTCGACGAGGTGGTCGTTCCCGCCGGCGGCGAACTCCGGGTCGCGGCGATCCCGGGCCGCCCGCGCTGCGACGAGACGCTGCTGTTCGTGCGAGCGCCGGGCGCCGCGCGCGTTTTCGCTGGCGGCCGCGAACACAGCGTGCGCGCGGATGCGGTGCTGGTCGTCGCCGGCGCCGGTGACGACGCGACGATCACCGCGGTGGCCCCCACCTACGTCGCGATCGCCTACGCCGGCAAGCCAGCGAGCGGCTCGTAGCCGATCACTTCGACCCGCCGCCCATCGGCGAGTGCCAGGGCGGTCCCGAGGGCCTGGAAGTCCTTCGGCAGGTAGCCGACGCCCAGATGCTCCGCCCGGCCCGGGAGGCGGACGCATCGCATCACGCGGCCGACCGCCATCCGTTCGTCCAGTTCGTGCAGCGGTTGCGGGGCCACGATCGCCTCGCCCGCCGCGAGCCGCAGGAGGCACAGCTTGCGGTTGGTGTGTCCGTAGGTGTGGATGCGCGCGACGATCTCCTGGCCGGTGTAGCAGCCCTTCGTCGTGCTGATGTGGTCGTCGAGATCCACTTCGAGCGCGAGCGTCGTCGGCTCGGTCTCGACGCCGACGCGCACGAGTCCTGCGAGCATGCGCACGCACTCGTAGCGTTCGTCGTCGCACGCCGGCAGGCCCGCACGGGCGATCGTGGTGTCCGGGCTCGCGTAGACGCGTTCGAAGCGCACCCCGCGGCGCGCGCAAGCCAGCGCCAGTCGCGCTCCGTCGCGATGAACGGTCGCGAGCGACGTCGTTCCACCCGCCAGCGACACCCGTTCCTGAAGACCGCGCAAGTCGGACACGGCGATCGTCAGCTTCTCCGTGAAGTGGTACCGCTCGAGCAGCGCTGCGAGCTTGGCGAGCTGATCGGCCGTCGTCTCGAGCCAGAACCCCGCGTCGAGCCGCGCGATCAGGCACGTCGCGACGAGCTTGCCCTTCGCGTCGAGGAACGCCGCCGGCTTTGCCTCGCCTTCCGCCAGGCCGCCGACGTCTTGCGTGCACAGCCGATGCAGGAACTCACCGGCATCGCGACCCTCGACGCGGACCAGTCGATGCCGTGGACCGGGCGCCTCGTACGGACCGTTGCCAAGGAGTTCGTGGATCAGAGGGTTCGCAGCCATGTGGGCAGGGCGATGAATGTGCCTCCATTCGGGGCGATTTCGAGCCGAAACGTTGAATGAGCCCCAAACTAGAACTAGTTTGCCGGCCTCGCGGCGCCACCCCGGCGCCGCCTGCCGTTTCGCATGCTGCGGATCTCGAAGAAAGCCGACTACGCGGTGTTCCTGCTGGGCGCGATCGCCCGGGCCGGAGCCTATCCCGGCGGGCCCGCCGGCGACGCCGTCGTCAGCGCGCACGAGATCGCTCGCCAGGCGAGGCTCAACAAGTCGGTGGTCGCCAACCTGCTGAAGGACTTCGCGCGACACGGCCTGCTCGAATCGACGCGCGGCCTGAAGGGCGGCTACCGGCTCGCCCGAGCCCCCTCGGCAATCGCACTCTCCGACATCCTCGAAGTCGTCGAGGGTCGGTTCCACCTGGTCGACTGCGTCGCCCATGGTGGTGCTTCGCCCTCGAAGGCGGGCAGTCCGCTGCTGTCCCTGGCGCCGAGCCAGCGCGAACGCCGCGCCGCCGAGCCCGACCACGGACACGACTGCTCGCTGATCGCGTTCTGTCCGAGCAAGACCCCGATGCGCGTCGTGCACGACCGCATGGCGCAGTTGTTCGCCAGCATCCACCTCGACGAACTGTGTTCGCTGGCGCCGATGGCCGGCGCCGCCCTCCGATGAAGAAGCCCGTCTACCTCGACTACAGCGCCACCACGCCGTGCGACCCGCGGGTCGTTTCGCGCATGCTGCCGTTCTTCTCCGACACGTTCGGCAACGCCGCGAGCCGCAGCCACGCGTTCGGCTGGACCGCGGAAGCCGCCGTCGAAGAGGCCCGCAGCCAGGTGGCTCGGCTGCTCGGCGCCCATGCCAAGGAGATCCTCTGGACCAGCGGCTCGACCGAGGCCAACAACCTGGCGATCAAGGGCGCGGCCGAGATGTACCGCGAGAAGGGCAACCACCTGATCACCGCGGTCACCGAGCACAAGGCCGTGCTCGATCCGATGAAGCACCTCGAAGCGAACGGCTTCCGGGTCACCTGGCTGCCGGTCGACGGCAAGGGCCACATCGACCTCGCCGAGCTCGAACGCTCGATCACCGACAGCACGATCCTGGTGTCGCTGATGGCGGCCAACAACGAGGTCGGCACGCTGCACCCGCTCGAGAAGATCGGCGCGCTGTGCAAGGCGAAGGGCACGCTGTTCCACACCGACGCCACGCAGGCCGCCGGCAAGATCCCGCTCGACGTCGAGGCGCAGCACATCGACCTGCTGTCGCTGTCCGCGCACAAGATGTACGGACCCAAGGGCGTCGGCTGCCTGTACGTGCGGCGCAAGAACCCGCGCGTGCGGCTGACCGCGCAGATGGACGGCGGCGGCCACGAACGCGGCATGCGTTCGGGCACCCTCAACGTCCCCGGCATCGTCGGCATGGGCGAAGCCGCGCGCATCTGCTGCGAGGAGATGACCGTCGAAATCGGCAAGCTCCGCGCGCTGCGCGATCGCCTGGAACGGCGCATCCTGCAGGCGATGCCCGACGCGGTGCGGAACGGCGATCCCGAGGCGCGGCTGCCGCACCTCGCCAATCTGTCGTTCCCGTACGTCGAAGGCGAGTCGCTCATCATGGGCGTCAAGGACCTCGCCGTGTCGTCGGGCTCCGCGTGCACGTCCGCGAGCCTGGAGCCGAGCTACGTGTTGAAGAGCCTCGGGCTCGGCGACGAACTCGCCCACAGCTCGATCCGCTTCTCGCTCGGCCGCTTCACCACCGAAGCCGAGGTCGACTACGCGGCCGACCGCGTGGTGGCCGAGGCCAAGCGACTTCGCGAGATGTCGCCGCTCTGGGAGATGGTCCAGGAAGGCGTCGAGCTCTCGAAGGTCAAGTGGACCGTACACTGAACAACCGACCGCCGAGCCGTCGTTTGCCCAGCGAGATCGCTGGTCGGCGGCGCGACGCGGATGCAAACCAAGAAACCTGACGAATCCCGAGGGCCCGCGGCGCTGCCGCTCGCCGGCCCACCCTGACTCCGCAACGAACATGGCCTACAGCGACAAGGTACTCGATCACTACCAGAACCCGCGCAACGTCGGCTCGCTCGACAAGAACGACCCGACCGTCGGCACCGGCGTCGTCGGTGCGCCGGAGTGCGGCGACGTGATGAAGCTGCAGATCAAGGTCGACGACCAGGGCCGGATCGTCGACGCGAAGTTCAAGACCTACGGCTGCGGCTCGGCGATCGCATCGTCGTCGCTGGCGACGGAGTGGCTGAAGGGCACGAGCGTCGACGCCGCCGCGCAGATCAAGAACACGCAGATCGTCGAGGAACTGTCCCTGCCGCCAGTGAAGATCCACTGCTCGGTGCTCGCCGAGGACGCGATCAAGGCAGCGGTCGAGGACTGGCGGCAGAAGCAGGCGGCCCGCACCGCGGCCGCGGGAGCGAAGTCGTGAGCGAGTCCAGCACCAAGAACCCGGCGGCGCCGTCCGACCAGAAGCCGGCACGCGGCGTGGTGCTGACCGAGCGGGCGGCGAAGGAGATCCTGCGCGTCATCGCCGAGCAGAACTTCCCCGCGACGACCTGGGTGCGCATCGGCGCCAAGGGCGGCGGCTGCTCGGGCTTCACCTACGTGCTCGACTTCGACCAGAACGGCCCCACCGAATTCGACCTCGCCTACCCGCAGCTCGGCGTGAACGTCGTCGTCGACAAGAAGAGCGAGTTCTTCATGGGCGGCACGGTGCTCGACTTCAACGACGGCCTGCTCGACCGCGGCTTCGTGTTCAAGAACCCCGGCGCTTCCGGCACCTGCGGCTGCGGCACTTCGTTCTCGGCGTGACTCCCCTCCCGGCACTCGACCCGTTCACGGTGTTCGGCGTCGCGCGCTCGCTCGATCTCGACGATCGCACGCTCGAGCGCCGCTACCTCGCGTTGTCGCGCGAGTGCCATCCGGACCTGCTGCGCACGCAGGCGACAGCCGACTGCCTCGCCGTGCTGCAGCGCTCCGCCGAGATCAACGACGCCTGGAAGGTGCTGCGCGACCCGTGGCAACGAGCCCGGGCACTGCTCGAAACGGCCAGTCCCGGCGTGCTCGCGCGCAACGAGAAGCTCGATGCGGCCTTCCTGGCCGACGCCCTCGAACTCGCCGAGGAGGTCGCGTTCGCGCACGACGATGCGATCGCACGCTTGCGCACGCGACTGGCCACCGTGCTCGACGCCGACTTCGCCGCCGTGCGCGCGCACGTCGAGCGCGGCGAATTCGACGCCGCGGCGAAGCGCTTCCACGGCGCCCACTACCATCGCAAGGCCCTGGCCGACCTGGACAAGAAGGCGTGAACGAACGTCCCGCAGCCACCGCCGCGCCGCGCCTCGTCGTCGGCATCGACCTCGGCACCACCAACAGTCTCGCCGCGGTGCGCGCCGGCAAGGCGGCGCGCGTGCTGCGCGACCAGGATGGCGAGGCGCTGATCCCGTCGGTCGTCTGCTTCCATCCGGACGGTCGCACGCTGGTCGGACGCGCGGCGAAGGCGCTGCGCCTGACGTTCCCCGACCGCACCGTGTTCTCGGTGAAACGACTGGTCGGCCGTTCGGCGCGCGAAGTGTCGGCCGGCGGCAACCGCCTCCCCTACCGCGTCGTCGCCGGCGAACGCGACCTGCCGCGCGTGCGGATCGGCGACCGCGACCTCACGCCCGAAGCGATCTCCGCCCTGATCCTGCAGCAGGTGAAGGCCACCGCCGAGCAGGCTCTCGGTCAGGTCGTGCGCGAAGCGGTCGTCACCGTGCCGGCCTGGTTCGACGATGCGCAGCGCCAGGCGACCAAGGACGCCGCGGCCCTCGCCGGACTCGATTGCCTGCGCATCCTGAACGAACCGACCGCCGCCGCCCTCGCCTACGGCATCGACGGGACGAAGGACGGCACCGCGCTGGTCTACGACCTCGGCGGCGGCACCTTCGACGTCTCGATCCTGCGCATCGAGGACGGCGTGTTCCGCGTGCTGTCGACGGCCGGCGACACCGCGCTCGGCGGCGACGACTTCGACGAGCTGCTGGCGCAGCGCATCCTGCGCACGCTGCCCGCGACCGAGGATCCGTTCGTGCTGCAGGCCGTGCGCGCCGCCGCCGAGGGCCTGAAGATCCGCCTGTCCGACGCCGAGAGCGCCGAACTCACGCTCGATCTCGGGCCGCGCGGCACGACGACGTTCGCCGTCACGCGCGGGCAGTTCGAGGCCGCGATCGCACCGATGGTGCAGCGCACGCTCGACTGCGTGCAACTCGCCGTCAAGGACGCCGGACTGCGGCTCGAGCAGATCGACGATGTCGTGCTGGTCGGCGGCAGCACGCGCGTGCCGCTGGTGCGCGCCCGTCTGCAGGCGCTCTGCGGCAAGACCCCGCACACCGGCGTCGATCCCGACCTCGCCGTGGCACTCGGCGCCGCGATCCAGGCCGACGTGCTCGCCGGCAACGACCGGTCGTTGCTGCTGCTCGACGTGATCCCGTTGTCGCTCGGCCTCGAGACGCTCGGCGGCGCAATGCAGAAGCTGATCCTGCGCAACAGCACGATCCCGACCTCGGCGACCGAGGAGTTCTCGACCGGCGTCGACGGCCAGACCGCGGTCGATCTCGCGATCTACCAGGGCGAACGCGAACTCGCGAAGGACTGCCGGTTGCTGGGCCACTTCCAGCTCCGCGGCCTGCCCGCACTGCCCGCGGGACTGCCGCGCATCGCAGTCACGTTCCTGGTCGACGCCGACGGCGTGCTGCGCGTGACCGCGCGCGAGCAACGCACCGGCGTGCAGGCCAGCATCCGCATCGTGCCGTCGTACGGACTCACGCGCGACGAGGTGCGCCGCATGATGCAGGACTCGATCGAGAACGCGGCCGCCGACTGGCACGCGCGCGAGGCGATCGACGTGCGCAACAAGGCCGAGGCGATGGTGCGCGGCACCCGCGCGGCCCTGCAGCTCGCCGAACTGCCGCCCGACCAGTCGTTCGTGGTGCACAAGTCGGTCAAGGCGCTCGCCCGGCTGCTCGCCGACGGCGCCCCGACCGAGGCCCTGAAGGCGGCGTGCGACGAACTGTCGAAGGCGACGGCGACGATCGCCGACGAGGTGATCAGCTCGGCGGTGACCAAGGCACTGCGCGAGGAGCAGGGCCGATGACCGCCGAGAATGCCCGACTGGTCGTGCGCGGCGACGCGCGGACGTTCGTGCTCGGCGTCGGCGAGACGATCCTGCACGCGGCGATGGCGCAGGGCCTCTCGCTCGACCACGCCTGTGGCGGCGTCTGCGCGTGCTCGACCTGCCACGTCAAGATCAAGACCGGCCGCGAGTGCTTCACCGCCGCGAGCGACGACGAACTCGACCAGCTCGACGAAGCCCGCGACGTCGGCCTCGACTCTCGCCTTGGTTGCCAGGCGAAGCTCGTGCGCATGCCGCCCGGCGGCGCCGTCGAGATCACGATCCCGCAGTGGAACGTCAACGCGGTGCGCGAGGGCGGGCACTGACCGCCGCGGCGGTCACACCAGGTCGGTGTCGCCGAGCGTGTACCAGAATCCGTCCAGCAGCCGCTCGCGCGTGAGCGCCGCCAGGTGGCGGTGCACGACGAGTTCCCGGCCAAGCCACTGCGCAGAAGGCGTGCGCGCGAAGCCGTGCGCCAGCAGCACGCGGAACGCGCTCGACCACGGCGCCAGCACGGTGAACAGGCGCTGCCGGCCGAGTTCGCGCTGACGACGCACCATCTTGGCGAGCAACGCCTGCGCGACCTGCGGCTCGTCGTCGGCGACCAGCCACTCGGCGATCGCGACCGCCGACGGCAGCAATTCCTGGCGCAGCGCCAGCACGGCGAGGCCGGCGAGGCGTTCCCCCTTGCGCACGATCCAGCGCTCGTAGCGCCCGGGGTCGGGATGCTCGTCGTAGCGCCACCGCAGGTAGCGCCGGTCGCGTCGCACGGCCGACGTCTGCGGCGACCACACCGCGGCCCACAGGCCGTCGACATCGGCCGGGATCGCGTCCACCCGCACCGCCGCGCAACCGTGCGGCAGCTCCGGCGGCGGCACATCGCCGCGCACCAGGTAGTCGATGCTGCGCAGCGACTCATAGCCGAGCACACGTTCGCCCATCGTCTGCGCCGCCTGCACCGGGTAGCCGAAACACAGCGCCTCGACGCGAGCTTCGCACTCGGCGTGGAAGCCGCGCGCCGCCCGCAGGAAGGGCGCGCCCCCGCGACGAAACGCCGGGTGCGCCATCGAGTCGACCACGTGCACGAACCGCTGCGGCCCGAGCGGCGTGTCGGCGAGCATCGGCACGCCAGCGAACTGCGCCAGCACGGTGCCGTCGCGCGCGACGGCCAGCGTGATGCGATGGCCCTCGGGATTGCCGAGGAACTGCCAGGTCCAGAACGCCAGGGTGCGGTCGACGAAGCCCGGACCGCATTCGCGACGGAACACGACGTTGAAGGTGTCGAGGATGCGCTGCTCGTCGCCAGGGCGGTACGCGCGAACCTCGACGTCGTCGTGCATGCAGGGGCGCCGGCCACACCGGCCCGCTGAGCTTCCCGCCGCGCGCCGACCGCCGCAACGTCATCGCCGACCGGGGCGACGGCCCGTGGCTTGCTGGCAACGCGCTCGGGAGCGTACGCTGGCGCTCTCGCCTTCGCCGGCGATCGCCGAGCCCCCCGATCGCCATCGTTCCGCCGACGTCCGTCATCCGGAAGCCGACAATCTGCGCATGCTGGTGACTGCCGCTGCCCCCGGAACGACCTCCCGTCCGCTCACACCAGGGCCGGCGGCGTGAGCACGCCTCCCCCTTCCCCCGGAGCCTGGCGGCGCGCGCTCGCCGGCATCCCTGGCACGCTGCGCCACGGCGCCCTGGTCGAACGCCTGCTGGCCGCTGCCGCCGGCTTCGTGCCGGCGGCCAGCGGCGCGCTCGCCCCGGACCGCAGCTGGCACGACCTCGGGTTCGACTCGCTGCGGGCCGTCGACTTCGCGGCGTGGCTGGCACCCGCCCTCGGCCTCGAACTGCGCTCGACGCTGCTGTTCGACGAACCGACGCCGCAGCGGCTCGCCGCGCACCTGCTCGATCGGCTCGGACTCACCGAACCAGCCGGCCCCCCGGTCACCGCCACGCCGCGCCCGACGAGCGCGCCGGCGGTCGCGATCGTCGGCGCTGCCTGCCGGTTCCCCGGCGGCGAGTCGCTGGAGGAGTTCTGGCGGCTGTTGCGCGAGGGCCGCGACGCCGTCGTGCCGTTCGGCAACGAACGCTTCGACTTCTCCTCGCTCTACGACCCGGACCCGGCAGCCGATGGCAAGCTCTACGTGCGCGCCGCCGGTCTGCTGCGCGACCACGACACGTTCGACGCGACGTTCTTCGGCATCAGCCCACGCGAGGCCGTGATGCTCGACCCGCAGCAGCGCCTGCTGCTCGAAGTCGCGTGGCACGCGCTCGAACACGCGAACCTGCCGCCCCATGCGCTCGCGGCCGAACGCGTCGGCGTCTACATCGCGATCCGCGAGAGCGAGTACTTCGACTCGCAGACCGCGCGACAGCCCGCGGACGCCGACGCCTGGCAGGCGACCGGCAACGCCGCGAGCACGGCTGCAGGCCGCATCGCCTACACGTTCGGCTTCCGCGGCCCGTGCTACGCGCTCGACACGGCGTGCTCCGGTTCGCTGGTGGCGCTGCACGTCGCAGTGCGGGCGCTCCGAGCGGGCGAATGCGACGTCGCGCTCGCCGGCGGCGTCAATGCGATCTACGACGTCGTGCCGATGGTCGGCCTGTGCCGCGCCCGCATGCTGTCGCCCGACGGCCGCAGCAAGGCCTTCGCCGCGAGCGCCGACGGCTACGGCCGCGGCGAGGGCTGCGGCATCGTCGTGATGAAGCGCCTCGCCGACGCCGAGCGCGACGGCGACCGCATCCTCGCCGTCGTCTGCGGCACCGCGATCAACCAGGACGGTCGCAGCGGCGGCCTCACGGTGCCACACGGTCCTGCCCAGACCGAGGTCGTGCAGCAGGCCCTCGCCGACGCTGGGCTGTCGCCCGACGCGATCGACTACGTCGAGGCGCACGGCACCGGCACCACGCTCGGCGACCCGATCGAAGTCGGAGCGCTGCAGGTGGCGTTCGCCACGCGCACGGCCCCGCTGCCGATCGGCTCGGTGAAGACCAACATCGGTCACCTCGAAGCCGCCGCCGGCGTGTCCGGCCTGCTGAAGGTCGTGCACGCGCTACGCGAACGGCGCGTGCCGCCGACCTTGCACTGCGACGTGCCGACGCCGCACGTCGACTGGTCGCGCAGCATCGTGCAACCGTGCCGCTCGCCATGGCCGCTGCCGGCGTCGGGCCAGGCCTTCGCGGGCGTCAGTTCGTTCGGCTTCTCCGGCACCAATGCGCACGTGATCGTCGGCGCCGCCGACCACGGTCCGGACGCACCGCCGCCGCCGCGCACCGCATCGAGCGGGCCGTGGCTGCTGCCGCTGCAGGCCGCGGATCCGGCGGCGTTGCGCGCGCTCGCGCGCGAGCATGCCGACGCGCTGTCGCGACCGGGCATCGACCTCGGGGCGTGGTGCCACGCGCTGTCGGTCGCGCGCAGTCCGCTGCCGCTGCGCGCCGCGTTCGTCAGCGACGATCCACGGAGCCTCGCCGCCGCCCTGCGAGCGTTCGCCGATGGCGACGACGCCGCCGCGAGTGCCGAAGGCCACGCCGGCCCGCGCCCACCGCGCCTCGCGTTCTTGTTCCCGGGCCAGGGCGCGCATCGGCCCGGCATGGGCCGCGAACTCGCTGCCGTCGAGCCCACCTTCGCCGCGTCCCTACGCGAGTCCGCCGACTCGCTGGCACCACACCTCGCCACGCCGCTGTCGGCGCTGCTCGCCGACGACACCGGTCGCCTCGACCACACCGACGCCGCGCAACCCGCCCTCTGCGCGATGCAACTGGCGCTGCTCGCCTTGCTGCGCAGCGTCGGCGTGACGGCGGATTTCCTGCTCGGCCACAGCGTCGGCGACTACGCGGCGGCGGTCGCCGCGGGCGTGCTCGCGCCCGACGACGCGCTGCGGCTGTGCGCACACCGCGGGCGGCTGATGGTCGAACGCTGCGAACGCGGCGGCATGCTCGCCGTGCTCGCCGCGGCGGACGGTTGGCAGGAACTGCTCGCCGCCGAACCCGGCCTCGCGATCGCCGTGCACAACGGACCCGCCCACGTCGTCGTCGGCGGCGACGACGCCGCACTGCAACGCCTGCACGCCGAACTGCGGCGCCGTGGCATCGCCGCCCGGCGGCTGCCGGTCAGCCACGCGTTCCACACCGCGGCGATGGCGCCGATGCTCGCGCCGTTCGCCACCGAACTGGCGCCGGTCTCGCTGCGGCCGCCAACGTTGCCGCTGGTCGACACGCGGCGCGGCGAAGTCGGCGGGGCACCGTTCGCCCGCCACGAACACTGGGTCGAGCACGTGCGCCAGCCGGTGCGGTTCGACCTGGGCCTCGAGGCGCTCGCTGCGACCGACGCGACGATCTGGCTCGAACTCGGCGTCGTCCCGTTGCTCACCAGGCTCGCGGGCAACGTCGCGGGTTCCCACGTGCATCTCCTCTGCACGCAGGACGAACGCACCCCCGGACGCGCGAGCTGGCTGTCGGCCTTGGCCGCGTTGTGGGTGCGCGGCGTCCCGGTCGATCTCGCGGCAGCGAACCACGGTACCGGCCGGCCGCGCGTCGACCTGCCGCTCTACCCGTTCCAGCGGCAGCGCTACTGGCTCGCCAAGAACGGCAGCGCCGCGGCGCCCGAGCCGTCCGCGACGCCGCTGCTCGGACCTGCGGTCGCCAGTTCGCGCCTCGCTCCCGGCGAGTCGTCGTTCGTTCGCACGATGGCGGCCAACGACCCGCCGTGGCTCGCCGACCACCGCGTCGCCGGTTCCGTGTTGCTGCCGGCCGCGGCAATGCTCGACCTGGCACTCGCCGCCGAGCGCCGATCGGGCCAAGCGCTGCCGCTGCGCTTGCACGACGTGCGCTTCGTGCGACCGTGCGAACTCGGCAGCGAACCGATGCCGCTCGAGTTGCTGCGTACGACCACCGCCGACGGTGCAGCGATCGCGCTGCGATCGCGCGCGCCGGACGGCAGTTGGCGCGTGCACGCCGAGGCCCAGGCCGGCGGCGCGACGACGACGTTGGAACGGCTGCCGATCGCGGCAATCGCGACGCGCTGCGGCCGCACGCTCGACGCCAGCCCGTTGCGCGCGCGCGCCGCGGCGCTCGGCCTCGACTACGGCCCAGCCTTCCACGGCCTGCAGCGTGCGCAGGTCGGCGCCGACGAAGCGTTGGCCGAAGTCCGGATCCCGGCTGCCGCGGAAGGCAGCGTGCTCGACCCGCGCCTGCTCGACGCGGCGTTCCAGGCCGTGCTCGCGATCCTCCAGGACGCCACGACGCTGCTGTTGCCGATCGGCGTCGAGGCGATCGAAGTGCACCGCGCCGGCACCACCGCTGCGCGTTGCCACGTGCGGCTCCGCCGGCACGACGGCACCGGCACCGGGGCCGTCGCCGACCTCGTGCTCGCCGACGAGCACGGCGTCCCGTTCGCCAGCGTGACGGGGCTGCAGCTCGTGCCGGCGGCAGCGCCGACGGCCGCGACGCCGAGCAACGCCGACGACCACCTCCACCACGAGTACTGGGACGCCGTGCCGCCAGCGCCGCCGGGACCGCTGCCCGCCCGCGTCGTCGTGGTCGATCTCGGCGGCTCGCTCGCGGCCCTGCCCGCGGCAATTGCCGGCAGCCTGCCGGCCGGCGGCGTGGTGGTCTGTCCACCGGCCGGGCTCGCCGCGGCGCTGGCCGCGCGCTGCGACCACGTCGTGCTGGTCGCGGGCAACGCCAACGCCGACGTGGGTGCTTCAGCAGTCGACCTGCTGCGTGCGGCGCTCGTCGCCGTGCGCACTGTCGTGAACGTGGCGGCCACGCCGCGCGTGTCGGTCGTCACCCACGGCGCCCAGCCGGCGTTCCTCACCGCCGCCGGACCGGTTCCGATCGGCGCGCTGCTGGGAGGCGTGTTGCGCACCCTGCGCCTCGAACATGGCGACCGACGCGCCCACACGATCGACCTCGACCCGTTGTTGCCGGCCAGCGATCCGCTGCACGCGATGGCCGTGATCGCCGAGTTGCGCGGGCCCGGCGACGAACCGGAAGTCGCGCTGCGCAGCGGACGGCGGCTGGCACGACGCATCGGGCGCGGGCCGGGCGGCGCGCCCTTGCCGCTGCCGCCCGGCGCGTTCCACATCCGCGCCCAGGGTCATGGCGGCCCCGAACAGCTCACCGCCCGCCCGTTCGTCCGGCGGGTTCCGGGCCCGGGCGAAGTCGAGGTCGCGATCCTCGCCGCTGGCCTGATCTGGAAGGACGTACTGTACCTGCGTGGCCTGCTCGCCGAGTACGCCGCAGCCCACGGCGTTCGCCACGCCGCCGACCAGCCGATCGGCTTCGAGGGCGTTGGCGTGATCACCGCCGTCGGCCCCGGAGTCGTCGACCGCGCCGTCGGCGAACGGGTGCTCGTTCTCGCCGCCGCCTGCCTCGCCAGCCATGCGTGCGTGCGCGCGAACGCGACGTGCCCGCTGCCGCCCGGCATCGACGCCGTGGCCGCCGCCGGCATGCCAACGGCCTTCGCGACCGTGTTCCACGCGCTCGCCGACGTCGCGCGCGTCGACCCCGGGGAAGTCGTGCTGGTGCACGGCGCCGCCGGCGGCGTCGGCCAGGCCGCGCTGCAGTGGCTGGCGCGGCGTGGCGCGCGTGCGCTCGCGACCGCCGACGCCGGCAAGCATGCGTTCCTGCGCGCGCGCGGCGTCGAAGTGGTCGGCGACAGCCGCACTACCACGTTCGAGGCGGCGGTGCGCGCGGCGACCGGCGGACGCGGCGTCGACGTCGTGCTCAACACGACCACCGGCGAACGGGCCGCCGCGAGCCTGCGCGTGCTGCGACCGGGCGGTCGTTTCGTCGAGATCGGCAAACTCGGCGCGCTCACGCCGGCCGACATCGCCACAGCACGCCCCGATGTCCGCCACGCGCAGTTCGACCTGGCCGATGCGTTCGAGCAGAACCCCGCTCTGATGCCCGACCTGCTCGCGCGACTGCACCGTGGCCTGGCCGACCGTTCGCTGCAGCCGCTGCCGACCCTGGCGTTCGCGGCGACGCACGCGCGCGAAGCGTTCGCGCACTTCGCCAGCGGCCGCCACGTCGGCAAGGTGGTCGTGCGCATGCCGTCCAGCGACGGCGCCGCAGTGGGCTGCTGGTTGCTCACGGGCGCCAGCGGCGGCATCGCCCCCGCGATCGTGGATGCCCTCGTCGCATCCGGCGTGCGCAGCCTCGCGCTGCTCGCCCGCAGCGCCCTTCCGCCCGAACGGCTCGCGGAGCTGCGGGCCCGCGG
>CALFZH010000001.1:0-22856 GCA_937952215.1 uncultured bacterium | reverse complement strand
CGCCAGCGCAACGAGCCACCGCACGTTCGCGGGCCCGGCTGCCGCGAGCGCACCCAGGCGCGCCCACAGATGGCCGTCGCCCGCGGCCAGGAACGGAGCGGCGTAGGGCAGCGCGAACGCCTGCACGCCAACGTCTTCGTCGCGCAACGCGGACCGCACGTCGTCGGCGGTCAGCAGTTCGAGCCCGACCAGCACACCGAACGCAGCGATGCGCGTCGCGGGCGTGGCCCCGCCGCGCGCCGATGCGCGCACGGCGGCGGCGGCCGTTCGTTCCTGGCGCAACACGAGTTCGCGCATCGCCAGGTCGCGGCGTGCGCCGTTGCGATCGCCCAGCGCGGTCACCAGGTCCGAAGCCGGCACGTCGAACAACGAGGGGGATGGCCGCGTCGCCGTCCCCGTCGGCGCGATGCGCCAGATGCGGCCAAGTCCGATCGGGCGTTCGAGACCACGTGCCTCGATCTGCCGGCGCAGGAACGTCGTCACGAAGTTGCGGTGCTGGATCACGCCGCGGTACATGTCGACGACGTAGAGCGCGCCGTCGAAGCCGGTGAGCAACCCGACCGGTCGGAACCGTTCGTCGGTCGACGCCAGGAACTCACGACGTTCCGCTTCGTACGGATTGGCGCCGCGCAACTGGGCATCGTGGTCCCGCAGCACGATGCGCCGGACCAGGTTGCCCGCCGGCTCGCAGACGAAGACGTCGGCGTCGCACGGCAGCAGCCCGCCGCGGTAGACGTGGGGCGCGCAGGCCGCCGTGTGGATCGCGAGCACCCACTCGACGAGGCGGCCGACCTGATAGCCGCGGTTGACGCCCGGCGTGATGCGGATCGGCCAGACCGTGCGTTCGGGACAGACGCGCCAGTTCAGGCCCGCCAGGCCGCCGGTGGCCGCCGCGAGCGGGCCGTAGCGGCCGGGCACCAGGTCGCAGCGCAACCAGTCCTCGTTGTAGTTGAAGTAGCAACGCCCGCGGTCGTCGTGGCTGATGCCCCATTGCCCGCCGCCGGCGCCGGTCTCGACGCGGAACCCATCCGGCGTCCAGCGCCACAGCCGCGGGTCGTTGGCAACGTGGATGCGCTGGTCGAGACCCCAGAGCAGGCCGTTGCCGGAGTGCTCCGGGTTGTCGAGGCCGGCTTCGAAACCGCCCGCGAGCGCCTGCCGGCCGTCGGCGCGCAGATCGCCGTCGACGTCGGGGAGCCACACGAGATCCGGCGGCAGAACGACCAGAGCACCGCCACGCAACGGCAGCACGGCGCGCGGCAGCACGAGTTCGTCGGCGAAGACGGTGGAACGGTCGGCGCGGCCGTCGCCGTCGTCGTCGGCGAGCACGACGATCCGGCCATTCGCGGCACGTTCGCCAGTCGCGTCGATGTCGTTCATGTAGCCGCGCATCTCGACCACCCACATGCGCCCGGCGGCGTCGAGAGCGGCGGCGACCGGATCGGCGACCAGCGGTTCGGCAGCGAACAACTGCAGTGCGAAGCCATCCCGCAGCTGCATCGTCGTGGCCTGCTCGGCCGGCGATCGCGCCGGGGCGGGCGGCACCACCAGCGTCGCCGGCAACGCGGTCTGGGTTTCGCCAGGGCGATCGCCCTGCTGCGCCGACAACACGCCGGAGAAGCAGAGCAGCGACCAGCAGCACCGAGCCGACATCACGCGCAGTATGACGCTCCCGCGCGCGCCGGCCACGGTCGCAACCGGGCTTCAGCCGCCGATCGTCGCGAACCCACCACTCGGCACGTCCACGATGCGTTCGGTGGCGCCGATGCGAACCATGTAGCGACCGGGCGGCAGGTCGCCGACTTCCCAGCCGTTCGCCTCGCCGACGCATCGCGACAACGTCGGTGCCGGACCGGGCAGGTACCAGTCGATCGGCTGCATCTCGAGAACCTCCATGACACTCCCGACCGGCTGCTGATGCGGTTGCAGGATCACGCGACCGGTTTCCGGCGCCACGATCTCGGTGCTGGCCTCCAGTTCGCCGGCGCGCACCAAGAACATGTTGCGCCGCGGGGTGATCACCACGACGTCGCCAGCAACCTCGCCCGTGCGGAGGACGCCATCGTCATCGGTCAGGCCCAAGAACTGCGGCACGCGCCGGCCGCGAGCGGTTTCGACGCCCAGCGCGAACACCTGCGCGTCGGCCACTGGCTGCCCGGACTCGGTGCGCACCGTCACCCCGAACGAGCCGCCACCGGCGGCCCCACCGAAGTGCTCGTGGCGGTAGTTGTTCGCCAGTTCGAGCGAAGCGGCCGGCACCTTCTGCATCGGCTGGAACACCGACGCGAACGGCGTCACGGTGCCCGGAGCCGGGCGCATCCGTGGCGTGCCGGCGAGGCTGTCGAACACCATCTGCCGCACGATCGCGGTAGCGGCGCCACCATAGAGCGCCCAGAGCGGTTGCCAGCCGACCTGCGTCAACGGCACCACGCCGGCACCATCGGTGGCGACGCGTCGGCGCACGAGGCCTGCACCTTTGGGCAGCCCCGGCACTTCTTCGAGCATGTCGACGGTCGCGTTGGCGGGCAGCCCATACATGCGCACCCACCGCAGCATCCGCATCGCGATCGCCGGCAACTCGACCCCCGCCAGCAGTCCACCACGTTCGGGAATGACGACGCTCGTGGCGGCGAGTTCGGGGTGGAACAGCACGAGGCGCAGCGACTGCTGCGACGGCAGGAACGCCGGCAGCCGGTCGATGCGGAAGGAGCCGTGGACATCGGTCAGACGCCGTTCGGCGAGCATCGGCAGCACGAGGCCGAACGCTTCGTCCACGATGCACGGCACCACCAGGACCCCTTGCCGCGCGGTGCCAGCTTCGTCGCGCACGGTCCCGTGCACCGGCAGGGAGCGCCGGAGCGTGAACGGCGCGCGGAACGCACTGACGTCGCCGTTGTGGCGAACCGCGTAGACGTCGGGCGCCAGCACGCCGAGTTCGGGCCGCGACGCCGGCGGCAGTGCCAGCACCATCGACCAATCCACGGTGAAGCCGCTCGGTCCTTCGATCTGGAACCCGCCGTCGGCCAGGACCACGCGACTCGCGTGCACCGGACCGCCGTTGACCGACATCGTCAACATCACGTCGGCGCCCATGCACGGCGAGCCGACGTTGTCGAGAACTCGCCCGACCAGACGCGACGAGTCGACAGGCTCGACCACCGGGGACTCGTCGCGGTTCACCTCGTCGCGCGGCGCGGCGGCGATTCCGCCGCCGACGGCCACGACCTTGGTGTCGCCCGAACCCTGCCAGACGCCGATGAACCCGGCTGCGACCAACGTGGCGCCGACGGCCGGTCGCACGATGCGCGCCTGGTCGCCGCCATGCACCTCGACTTCGATCAACAGTTCCTGCGGCAACGACGCAAGCGGGTCGGTGCCGGCATCGCCGAGCAGTTCGGGCGGCGTCGCGACGGACACGGAGTACTCGCCGACGCCGAACTCGACCATGCTGCCGTCGGCCATCGGGATCGTCACCGGGCGGTTCGTCGACAGATCGATCTGGCCGGTCAGCGACGGCGAACCGTCGCTGAGGCAGACCGCGCTGTTGCCGCGCAGCCGCAGCGTGGCCGCCGGCTGCGGGCGGCTCGACGCGTCGTGCCACTCGACTCGCGCGAGGCCGCCTTGCGCCACGCGCAACGCCTCGTTCTCGCCCAAGCCGTCACCGCGACCGAGTTGGCGCCCACCGTGGTAGGTGCCATCGGCGGAGACGACGACGAGGCGTGACAGCCCTTCTGGGCCCGAGGCGTCGTCGGCCAACCGAACGGCGAGACCGAGCACGCAGAACATCGCGAACGCACCGAGCAGCAGCACGACCGGCGACAGTCGCGCCACGGACAGACGCGGCGCTGCCGGGGAAGCCGTTCGCGCCTCGGCGGCCCGGGCGACGGCCGCGGCGACATCCGCCTCGCGGACCATCGACGTCTCGTCGAGCACCAACCGCTCGACCAGGCGAGCGGCGAAGTCGTCGGGCAGCGGCGGCAGCGGCGGCACCGCCGCGCTGCAGACGCGCAGCAAGCGCATGCGTTCGTGCTCGGTCCGCGCCAGTTCGATCGCGCAGGTGCGGCAGGAGTGCACGTGTTGTTCGAGTTCGCGCGAGTGCGACGGCTCGAGGTCCGCGTCGACGAAGTCACGCAGCCAGCCGCGCACCTGGGCGCAGTCCGGCGACGCCGGCGGCGACCGGCGCAGATCGTCGGGATTCGGCGGCTGGTGCAGCGGTTCGCGAATGCTCATTCGCGCACCTCCTGCAGCCGGCTGGCCAACAGGTCCTTGCCGCGCGCGATCTGCACCTTGACGTTGCTGACGGAGATGTCGAGCGCCGCGGCAATCTGCTGGTTCGTGTAGCCGCGGAGGTACTTCAGCTCGAGCGGTTCGCGCACGCGCGGCGACAGCTGCTCGAGGTGGTCGCGAACGCTGCTGCCGAGATGCTCGCGCACGGCACCCGGGTGCCGCGCGTCGGAGAGCTGCGCCATCGCCACCTGCCCTTCCTCGCCGCCGCGCACTCCCGGCAGTTCGGCGACCCGGCGGCGGCGCAGGCGGTCCCGGCAGGCGTTGCCCGCGATCCGCAGCAGCCACGGTTCGAGCGCCCGTTGGTGATCGAACGAGCCGCGCGCGCGGAACAACTTCAGGAACGCGTCCTGCGTCGCTTCTTCGGCATCTTCGGGCCGACGCAGGATGCTCATCGCCAGCGCATGCACCATGGTCTGGTACCTCCGCACCAACTGCTCGAACGCGCCCAGGTCCCCGGCCTGGATCTGCAACATCAGTTCGTTCTCGGGAGGCTGACTCAAGGTTGCTGGGCGAGGGCCCGACGGGAGCGCGGCAGTATGCCGCCCCTACGCGTCCCTGCGGGGCGTTTGGACCGCCTTTCTGGGATCCGGGCGCGGCATCTGCCGGCCCCCACCGGCGTAGCCGCTCCTGGGGCGGGCGGCAGCCCAACCAGGGCATTTCTCCCTGCCATTCAAGGGGGTCGCCGATCCGACCGATGCCATGGGCACCCGGCACCCAGCCGCACCCACCCCGACGCAAGGACCCCCAGACTCCCATGGCCAAGATCCCCGACAAGCAGGGCCTGTTCTTCGAACTCGACGGCGTCGTCGTCGCCCAAGCGCGCCTGACCGCGGACGGCGAGATCCCGTTCCTGCCCAACGCCCTCGAGGCGCTGCGCCGCATCGATCCGACGCGCTTCCAGATCTTCGTCGCCACCAGCCGCCGCGACATCGCCTTCGGCGAACAGAAGGAACGCGACTTCACCCGCTTCTGCGAGGTGTTCCTCGCGCGCATGCAGCAGGAGCAGATCCCGATCGCGAAGATCTACAGCTGCCCGTTCCACCCCAAGGGCAAGGGGCGCTTCCGCAAGGAGAGCGTGTTCCGCAAGCCCGGCCCGGGCATCTACAAGATGGCGCAGCAGGAGTTCGACCTCGACCTGCATCGCTGCTGGATGATCGGCCACACGACGGCCGACGTGCTGTCGGCCCAACGCGCCGAGGTCGGCACGATCCTGGTGCGCACCGGCCACGGCGGACGCGACGGCGAGTTCCAGGTCGAACCGCACTTCGTCGAGGACGACTTCTGGCACGCGATCGCGCGCGTGCGGCAGTTCGAAGCGGCGCTGCGCGTGTAGCGCGGCGTCGTCAGCCGAGCGCCTTGACGCCCGGCAGCACCTTGCCTTCGAGCAGTTCGAGCGAGGCGCCGCCGCCGGTCGACACGTGCGAGAGCTTGGCGGTGATGCCGAGTTTCTCGGCCGCGGCGACCGAGTCGCCGCCGCCGACGACCGTGAAGGCACCCGCCGCCGTCGCCTGCGCGACGGCCTTCGCGACCGCTTCGGTGCCCTTGCAGAACGCATCCATCTCGAACACGCCCATCGGCCCGTTCCAGATGACGGTCTTGCTGCCCACCAGCGCTGCGACGTAGCTCTTCACCGACGCAGGCCCGATGTCGAGGCCCATCAAGCCGTCGGGGATCTGCGCATGCACGCTCGGCGGGCTGTCCGCCTTGAACTCCGCGGCGCAGACGTGGTCGACCGGCAGCAGCAGCCGCTTGCCCGCGGCCTTCGCGGCAGCGAGCACCTTGCCGGCCGCCTCGATGAGGTCCTTCTCGACCAGCGACTTGCCGACCTTCTGCCCCTGCTGCGCGAGGAACGTGTAGGCCATGGCGCCACCGACGATCAGCGTGTCGACCTTCGGTAGCAGATTCTCGATCACGGGCAGCTTGTCGCTGACCTTGGCGCCGCCGAGGATCGCGACGAACGGCCGCGCCGGACTCGCGAGCACTTTCGCGAACGCGTCGAGTTCCTGCTGCATCAGGAACCCCGCTGCGCACGGCAGGCCGGTGATGCCGGCGACCGAGCTGTGGGCACGGTGCGCAGCTCCGAACGCGTCGTTGACGTAGACGTCGCCGAGCCGCTTCAGGCTCGCCCGGAAGGCGTCGACCGCCGCCGGCTCGGCCTTCCTGACGGTCTCGGTGCCGTCCTTGTTCTTCACCTTGACCTTGCCCTCTTCCTCGAGGTGGAAGCGCAGGTTCTCGAGCAACACGACGCTGCCCGGTTGCAGCTTGCCCGGCGCGCACGCCGCCTCGACCGCCGGCCCGACGCAGTCGTCGAGGAACGTCACCGGCTTGCCGAGCAGCTTCTGCACTTCGGCGGCGACCGGACGCAGCGAGTACTTCGCCACGCGCTGGCCATCGGGGCGGCCGAGGTGCGACATCAGCACGACGCTGGCGCCCTGGTCGAGAACGAAGCGGATCGTCGGCAGAGCCGAGACGATGCGCTGCGTGTTGGTGATCGCGAGCGTCTGCTTGTCCTGCGGCACGTTGAAGTCGACGCGCATCAGGACGCGCTTGCCGCGCAACGACAGGTCGCGAAGGGTCGGCTTGGCCATGGCGTTCGCTCCGCGACTACTTCAGGCCCTTGGCGATCTTCTGCGTCAGTTCGACGACGCGGTTGCTGTAGCCCCACTCGTTGTCGTACCAGCTCACCAGCTTGAAGAAGTTCTTGTTGAGCTCGATCGAGCTGCCGGCGTCGAAGATCGACGACGCCTTGCAGTGGATGAAGTCCGACGAGACGACCTCTTCCTCGGTGTAGTCGAGGATGCCCTTCATGTAGGTCTCGCTGGCGCGCTTGATCGCCTTCTTGATCTCGTCGAGCGAGGTGTCCTTCGCGGTCTTGAACGTGAGGTCGACGACCGACACCGTCGGCGTCGGCACGCGGAACGCCATGCCGGTGAGCTTGCCCTTCACCTCGGGCAGCACGAGCGCAACCGCCTTCGCGGCGCCCGTCGTCGACGGGATGATGTTCTGCGCCGCGGTGCGGCCGCCCTTCCAGTCCTTCTTGCTCGGGCCGTCGACGGTCTTCTGCGTCGCGGTGTAGGCGTGCACCGTCGTCATCAAGCCCTCGGTCAGGCCAAAGCCCTCCTTGAGGATCACGTGCACCAGCGGCGCCAGGCAGTTCGTCGTGCACGACGCGTTGCTGATGACGTGGTGCTTGGCGAGATCCATCTTGTCGTCGTTGACGCCGAGCACGACCGTGATGTCTTCGCCCTTCGCCGGCGCGGTGATCAGCACCTTCTTGGCGCCGGCCGCGAGGTGGCCCTTGGCCTTCTCCGCGTCGGTGAACAGGCCGGTTGCTTCGATCACGACCTGCACGCCCATCTTGGCCCACGGCAGTTCGGCGGGCGTCTTCGCCGACACCACGGCGATCTTCTTGCCGTTCACGACCAGCACGTCGTCCTCGGGCTTGTCGGGCGACGACTTCTCGGACGTCACGGTCCCCTGGAAGCGACCCTGGATCGAGTCGAACTTCAGCAGGTAGGCGAGATTGTCCGCCGGCACGATGTCACCGACGGCAACGACGTCGAGTTCCTTGCCGAGCAACCCCTGCTCGACGAGCGCGCGGAAGACGAGACGACCGATGCGACCGAAACCGTTGATGGCGACCCGGATGGCCATGACGAGGTAAGCTCCTGAGTGAAGTTGGCTGCGCGGAAAATCGGCCGAGCAGTCTACCGACGGCAACGCCCCAGCCAATGGACAGTTTCTCGCGCCTCTGCGACGCCGCCGCCCGACGGCTCGCCCGCTTCGAGAACGTCGCGGCCGAGCGCATCGTGCTGGCCGCGGTGTCGGGCGGCGTCGACAGCACCGTGCTCTTGCACGTGCTCGCGCGACTGGCCGCGGACGGCCGGCTGCCAGGGCCGCTGCGCGCCTGCCACGTCGACCACGGCGTGCGCGCCGACAGCCGCCAGAACGCGCAGCACGTCGTCGACCTGTGCGACCGGCTGGCGGTACCGCTCGCCGTGCGCTCGCTCGAACGCACGCCGGGCCACCGCAGCGAGCAGGAACTGCGCGACGGCCGCTACGCCGCCCTGCAGGCCGAGGCGCGCGAGAGGGGTGCAGGCCTGCTGGTGACCGCGCACCACGCCGACGACAACCTCGAGACCGTGCTGTTCCGCATGCTGCGGGGCACCGGACCGCGCGGCCTCGCCGGCATCCCGGAAGCGCGGTGGCTCGGCCGCGGCGAACAGCGCCTGCTGCTGGTGCGACCGCTCCTGCGCACGCGCCGCAGCGCGCTCGAAGCGGTGCTGGCGGCACTCGGCGAACGCGCCTACGAAGACCACACGAACTCCGACCTGCGCTACGCCCGCAACGCACTGCGGCTCGAGACGATCCCGGCCCTGCGCGCATCGCTCGGCATCGGCCTCGACGTCGCGCTGATGACGGTCTGCAGCACCGCGCGCGCCGCGACCGAGATCGTCGAGGCGCAAGGCCTGCGGATCCTCAGCCAGCGCGCGCGACACAAGACCGCGTGGCGCTGCGAACTCGACCTGCGTGGGCTGGACGAGGACAGCGCCCCGTTCGTCGCCGAAGCGCTGCGCCAGATGCACATCGCGCTGCATCCGCTCGGCGAGGCGCCGTCGTCGGCGTGGCTCGCGCGCGCCGCCGCGCTCCAGCATCTCGCCGATGGCAAGCGCGTCGCCGGCCGCGGCGGGTTGCTCGCGGAACGCACGCGCGACGGGCTGCTGCTGCTCGATCCCGAACGTGCCCCGGCACCGCCGACACGGGACGACGGTGGGCAGGTGTTCTGCTGGGACGGCGGCCGACAGCGCTTCGGCGCGACCGAGTGGCGGCTGGAGGCGTTCGAGCATCCGCTGCCCCCGCTGATGCCAACCCCGCTGCAGGCGGGACGGCTGCGCGCGCTGCTCGATCCGCGGCTGCTGCCGCTGCCGTGGCGGCTGCGACCACGGCGTGCGGGCGATCGCTTCTGGCCGCTCGGCCAACCGCACGAACTCGAACTGCGCCGCTTCCTGCAGAGCCGCCACGTGCCGCGCTTCGACCGCGATCGCCTGCCGTTGCTCGTCGACGCGCAGGATCGCATCCTGTGGATCCCCGGCGTCGAGGTCGCCGAGCCGGCACGGCTGCACCTCAACACCCGCCGCTGCGTCGAGGTCGTCGCGCACTGCGGCTGAGTTCCCGCCCAGCGGAAACGGCCCTCGCCCGCGCCGACGACCGCTGCCATACTGCGCCGCCCCCCGGACCGTCAGGAACGACCCCAACGCCCGTGCGACTCACCGTCGAGACCGGCCCGCTCGCCGGCACCGTCATCACGCTCGACCGCGACCAACCGACCACGATCGGTAGCGCCGAGGGCACGGCACTCCGCATCCAGGAAGCCGGCGTGCCGCCGCAGCAGGCGGTGGTCAAGGCGCTCAAGGACCAGGGCTTCGGCATCAAGGCACTCGCCGCCGGCCTGCGGGTGAACGGCGCCCAGGTCGAAGCGAGCCCGCTCAAGGACGGCGACGTCATCGAGGTCGGCACCACGCGCATCGCCTTCGGTCAGGTGCAGAAGCGCGGCCTGCCGACGATCCCGGGCTACCGCGTGCTCGAAGAACTCGGCCGTGGCGGCATGGGCTTCGTCTACCGCGCCGAGCAGACGAGCTTGCACCGCGAGGTCGCGCTGAAGGTGCTGAATCGCGAGCTCACCAAGGACCCGACGTTCGTCGCCAGGTTCGTCGCCGAGGCGCGCGCCGCCGCCAAGCTGCAGCACCCGAACGTCGTGCAGGTGTTCGACGTCGACCACGACGGCGAGACGTACTTCTTCGCGATGGAGCTGATGCACGACGGCTCCCTCGAGGACTGGCTCAAGCAGCACGGTGCGATGCCGGCGGACCGCGCGCTGCGCGTCGTTGCCGACGCCGCCGCCGGTCTCGCCTACGCCGAGTCGCTCGACATCGTGCACCGCGACATCAAGCCCGACAACTTGATGCTCGACCAGCACGGCGCCGTGAAGATCGCCGACCTGGGCCTCGCCAGCACCGTCGAGGAGACCGAGGACAAGGCGATCGGCACGCCGCACTTCATGGCGCCGGAGCAGGTGCTGAAGAAGGAGATCGACCACCGCACCGATCTCTATGCGCTCGGCTGCACGTTCTATCGCCTGGTCACCGGCAAGACGCCGTTCCGCGGCGCGTCGGTGAAGGACATCCTGCGGGCGCAGGTCAAGGACGCTCCCGAGCCCGCGAACAAGGCGAATCCGGCGGTGCCCGCCGACGTCGCCGCGATCATCACCCGGTTGATGGCGAAGGAGCCGGCGGATCGTTACCAGACGGCGAACGACCTGCTCGAGGACCTCGGCGTGCTGCTGCAGCCGCCGGCCAAGAAGGGGCTGTGGATCGGGCTGGCGACGGTCGGTGCCCTGGTGGCCGGCGGAGCGATCTGGTGGGCGGCGACCCGCGACCCGGAGTACATCGAGGTCGAGAAGCGTTACGACGACCCGGAGAAGCAGCAGTTCGCCGACGAGAACAAGCAGCTCAAGAAGGACCGTCGCGAGGACAAGGCGACGATCGCCCTGCAGACGACGCGCCTCTCGGGGATACAGGGCCTCGAACTCGCCGACGCCCTCGATCGCGTCGCGGCGGAGCACGCGAACACCGCCGCCGCCGCCGAAGCTCGGCAACGCGCCGCCCTACTGCGGACCGAAGTCGAGGCCGAGGGCCGCCGCCAACAACAGCGGGCCACGCGCATCGCCGACCACGTCGCCGGCCTGAAGCAGGCGAACGCGGCGCCGCTGGCGGCGTTCGACTTCGCCACGGCATTGCGCGCCGTCGACGCTGCGCCCCCCGCGGAACTGAAGGACGACGCCGAACTCGCGCGGCAACTGCAGGCGCTGCGCGACGAAGTGCTCGTCGCGGCGCGCGCTCGGCTGCGCACGCTGACCGACGACGTGCAGCGGGCCACCGCGCAGAAGGACGAGGCGGCGATCACCGCGGCGCTCGAGGCGCTGGCGACCGCTGCCGGCGCCGACGCGCGCTGGCCCGCGGCGATGAAGGACGAACTCACCGCGGCCAAGAACCAGGTGGCGACGGCGCGCACCGCCGCCAACCAGCTCGCGAGCGCCCGCGGCGAAGCCGTGTGGGAACAATGGCGGTCGTTGCTCGCCGACGCCGCGGGCGTGCGCCAGATGCTCACGCACCACGACTACGCCGCGGCGGCGACCGCCATGACCACGTTCGCCACCACCGCCGGCGACACGCCGGCCAGCGCCACGGCCCGAGGGTTTGGCGCGGCGCTCGAGCACGCCGGCCGCTTCGCCGAGGCGCTGGATCGCGCGATCGCGGCGGGAAGCGTCACCGTGCCGGGCAACAACCTGACGCTGCAGGTGGCGCGCTGGGACCGCGCGGCGATGCAGGTGTTCGCGTTCGACCCGGCGAAGAAGCCACCGAAGGAGACCGCCGTATCGCTGCAGTCGTGGCCGCTCGAACAATGGACTGCGCTCGCCGAGCAGGTCGGCGCCGCCGAACCGGGTTCGCGCGAGTGCTTCCTCGGCTTCGTTGCGCTCGGCGCCCACGCCGAGGCAGCGCGCGCGTTCCTCGGCAAGCTCAACCGCAACGACGACGCGTCGGGCACCGGCGCTTCCGGCTACGCGTTGTCGGCCGGCATGTTCGAGACGCTGATGCGGCGATTGCCGGAACAGGACGAGACGCCGTGGGTGAAGTGCATGCGTGGCGAACTGCAGGCTGGACAACGGCTCGCCGCGGGCCTGCGCGCGTTCTCCGAGCGGCGCAACCTCGCGGCGGCGGGCCATCTCGAGAAGCTGCTCGCCGAGCACGCGCACGCGTTCGCGGTCGCCGCCCTGCCGTGACGCCGCCGCTCTCGCTGCGCGAGGTCGACGGCGCGGTGCAGTTCGCGGTGAAGGTGGTGCCCGGCGCTTCGCGCGATCGCATGGCCGGCGTGCTCGGCGACGCGCTCAAGGTGCAGGTCACAGCCCCGCCCGAGGGCGGCAAGGCGAACGCGGCCCTGTGCGAACTGCTGGCGCAGGCTCTCGGCGTGAACGCTCGCGATGTGCAGGTCGTCGCCGGCGCGGCGAGCCCACGCAAGACCGTCGTGGTGCGAGGGCTCGCCGCCGACGATGTCCGACGTCGGCTCGACGCCAACCGCTGACCCGTTCACTTCGTCAGCGACGGCGTGCGCAGGCGGAAGCCGTGCTTGCCCGCCGGCAACTGCCCGAGCAGCCCTGCTGCCCCACCGACCACCAGCGCGCCGAAGCCATGGCGGGCGCGCACTGCGTCGACCGCCGCGAACAGGCGCCGCCGTTCCTGCCCGTCGTCGCCGAACAACCGGCCCTGCGCAGGGCCTGGCGGCACCAGCGACGTCAGCGTCACGCCGACCAGCCGCACCAGCACGCGCCGCACCAGCAGTTCGTCGAGCAGTTCGCCGGCGAGTTGCATGCCGAGGTCGGTGCGGTCGGTCGGCTCGGGCAGCGTGCGCGCGCGTTCGCCGGTGACGCCGTCGACGTGGCGCAGCCGCACCTGCAGCGTGCGCGCCAGCAGGCGCTGCGCGCGCAGTTCGCTCGTGGCGCGGTCGAGCAGGTAGGCGAGCATCGCGCGCAGGAACGGACGCTGCTGGCTGCCGGCATCGGCGCGCGGCTCGAACGACGTCTCGCGCGAGATGCTGCGCAAGGTCGGCGTGGCGAGCACCGGCGTCTCGTCCAGTCCACGACAGCGCAGCCAGATCTCGTCGCCGCGCGCGCCGAAACTCTGGCGCAGCAGTTCGCGGTCGACCGCCCACAGTTCGCGCACGGTGCGCACGCCGACCTGCAACAGCAGCGCTTCGCTCTTCGGCCCGAGGCCCGGCACGGCCCCGACCGGGAAGTCGGCGAGGAACGCGAGCTCCCCACCGGGCGGCACCTCGCAGATGCCGCCGGGCTTGGCCTTGGTGGTCGCCAGCCGCGCGACCGTGCGCGAGCCGCCGACGCCCTGCGCGATCGACAACCCGGTCTCGGCGCGCACCGCGGCGCGGATCTCGCGACACAACGCCGCGAGCGAACGTTCGGCAGCGAGCGACGTGCCGCCGGCCAACTCCTGCTGCACGCAGAACGGCACGCCGGTGAGATCGACGTAGAAGTCGTCGAGCGAGCACACCTCCACCACCGGCGAGAAGCGGTGCAGGATCTCGGCGACGCACTGGCGGTAGCGCTCGACCAGGCGCGCGTCCCCTTCGCGCACGATCAACTCCGGGCAGCGCCGCAGCGCTTCGTGCAGCGGCATCGCCGTGGTCACGCCGCGGGCCTTGGCCTCGTACGACCGCGACGCGACGACGCCGGTGCCGACCGCGACCGGACGACCGAGCAGCACCGGGTCGCGCAGTTGCTCGACCGAGGCCAGGAAGGCATCGATGTCTACGTGCAGGATGCGGCGGTCCATCGGCTCGAACCTAACGAAACACGAACACTACGTCGATGGTCGAGGTCGCCAGCGGCGAACCACCCTTCCAGCCCGGCTCCCGGACCTTCCACATCGCTCTCCACAGCGGAGCTCGGTTTGCACATCGCATCCACACCCGAACCCCCGACGCCACCGGCGGCTGGAACGGCGGCCGTGAGCCTCCCCACAGCCTTGCAACCCCCATCGACGCCGCCACAGTGCGCGCCCCGATGGAAGGTCAGCTGCCGACTGCGAGCCAGATCGCGAGCCGTTCGTTCGCCGACGAACTGCGGCAGCTGCTGCGCCTTGGCCTGCCGATCGCCGGCGTGCAGTTCGGGCTGCACGCCCTGAACCTCGTCGACCTGGCGATGCTCGGCCGCCACGACGCCGGCTCGCTGCCGGCGATGGCGCTCGGCAACACGCTGGTCTGGATCGCCTCGATGTTCTGCCTCGGCACGCTGGCGGCGGTCGACCCGCTGCTGTCGCAGGCGATCGGCGCCCGCGACCACGCCGCGATTCCGCGCGTGTTCGGCCGCGGCCTCGTGCTCGCGGTCCTGCTGTCGCTGCCCGCCGCCGCCCTGCTGTTGCCGGCGGCGACGTGGCTTCGCTGGAGCGGACAGAGCGAGGAACTCATCCCCGCGGCGGCGGCCTACGCCCGCTGGCAGGCGCTGGCGATCCTGCCGTTCCTGTGGTTCACGCTGCTGCGCAGCCTGCTGTCGGCGCACGCGCGCGTCGGTCCGCAGGTCGCCGTGATCGTGCTCGGCAACGTCGCCAACGCGCTGCTCGACTGGCTGCTGATCTTCGGCAATCTCGGCCTGCCCGAACTCGGCGCCGACGGTGCGGCGATCGCCACCGTGCTGTGCCGCTGGCTGATGCTCGCCGGCCTGCTCGTTCTCGGTTGGCGCGACCTGGCGCCGCATCTGCGCGCGCTGCGCTCGGCCAGCGTGCGCGCGTCGGCGCTGGCCGTCGCCCCGCTGCGGGCCCTCGCGCGGCTCGGCGCGCCGATCGGCGCGCAGTTCGTGCTCGAGATGGGCGTGTTCGCGGCGACCGCGTTGGTGATCGGCGGCATGGACCGCGCCGCCGGCGCCGACTCCGCCGACGGCCCGCGCATCGGCGGCCACCAGGTCGCCCTGCTGCTCGCGTCGCTGAGCTTCATGGTGCCGCTCGGTCTCGGCCTCGCGGCGTCGGTGCGCGTCGGCTGGGCGGTCGGCCGGGGCGATCTGCTCGCCGCACGGCGCGCGACCGCGGCGGCGCTGGTCGCCGCCATCGTCGTGATGACGGGCTTCATGCTCTTGTTCCTGCTGGCGCCGGGAGCGCTGGCGCGCTGCATCACCGTCGATCCGGGGCAGCTCGCCTTCGCCGCAGCCCTGATCCCGATCGCCGGCGTGTTCCAGATCGGCGACGGCGTGCAGGTGGTGTCGATCGGCTGCTTGCGCGGGCTCGGCGACGTGCGCTCGCCGGTCTGGGCCAACGTGCTCGGCTTCTGGCTGCTCGGCCTGCCGCTCGGCTGCCTGTTCGCGTTCGCCGGCAACGGCGGCCCGACGGGCATGTGGTGGGGCCTCGTCGTCGGCCTGTTCGTCGTCGCCAGCATCCTGCTCGCAGTGCTGCGGCTCCGCCTCCGAGACCATCGCGAACGTCTCGCCGCGTGACGGTCGACGCCGGCCGCCATCACGCCTACGCTGCCGCGATGCGACGCGCTGGCGTGGCGGCCCTCCTGCTCGTGCTGCCAGGATGCAGCACCTGGTTCTTCTCCGGCGAGCACCACGTCGATCGCGATCGCCCGGTCGCGCTGGTCGAGACCACCGGCGGCATCGAGTTCGGCGCGACGACCGAGTTCGGCGTGCTGACGCGCGGTCGCACTGCGACCAGCGGACCCTGCCGCGTGCACTACTTCCTCGGACCCACGCCGCTGATCGAGACCGGCGAACTGGTCGCCGTCGGCGGCGGCTGGACGCGCGCCGAGATCGACCTGAAGACGCAGCACGCGCGCGTTCTCGATCGGCCGCCGACGCCCGACGACGAACTGCGCGTCGTGTGGACGCCGGACGGCCAGACCATGCAAGAAGTCACCGTCGTGCTCGCGCACGGCCCGGGCGTCGAGGGCGACGCGCTGCGCGATCCCGGCCAGGCCGTGCCGCCTGGCGCCACGGTCCTGTGCCGTACCACCGACGGCACCTGGGCGTTCGTCGGCCTCGTCACCGGGCACGCACGCGTGCAGGGCGGACCGGCAGCGGGCGACTACTTCGTGTTCGCCGGCCTCGACCGCCTGCGCGAACTGCTCGCCGTGCCGGGGCGCTACCCGATCGAGACGCGGCCGAAGTACCGCGGCGACGACATCACGGTCGACAAGCCGGTGACGCCACCGGCGGCCAAGTAGCGCGCGACGCGGGCGTCAGGAGTCGGGTTCACGCATGCGCGCGACCATCGCCTGCGCGACCGCCGACGGACCCGCGCAGAACGGCTGCAGGCCGAGTGCCACGGCGAAGTGGACCAGCATGCCGATCGCGCCGATGCCCTGCGGGCCGATGCCGAAGCACCATCGGCTCATCCCGAAGTAGACCGTGCCGATGATGTAGCCGCCGGTGAACAGGATCCCCGCGAGCATGCCGGCGATCGCCGGCACCGTGCCGATGCGCGCGCTGAAGATGCCGAGCACCAGCACCGGGAAGAACGACGACGCGGCGAGCCCGAACGCGAACGCCACGGTCTCGGCGACGAAGCCCGGCGGGAACACGCCGAACACGCCGGCGACGATCACCGCCCCGCCGATCGCCCACCGCGACACGCGCAGACGCTGCGCTTCGCTCGCGCTCGGCCGCAGGATCCGGAAGTAGAAGTCGTGGGCGATGCTGCTGCTGATCACCAGCAGCAGGCCCGACGCCGTCGACAACGCCGCCGCGAGCCCGCCGGCTGCGACCAGGGCGATGATCCACGCCGCGAGCTGCGCCATCTCGGGCGTCGCCAGCACCAGGATGTCGGCATCGGGACCGGACAGCTTCTTCGCCGTCAGCACCACACGCCCGTCGACGCCATCGCGTCCGCCGCTCGCCAGCCACGCGTCGTGCGCGCTGCGCACCCGCGCGAGTTCGTCGCTCGGCAGCCCGCCGATGCGGAACAGTTCGTTCGCCGCCTGCTGCTGCGGGCCGTGGTACTCGAGGCGGCCGTCGCCGTCGTCGAGCCAGACCAGCAGGTTGGTCTTCGCCCAGGTGTGGTACCAGCCCGGCAGTTCTTCGGCCGTCTTGCCGTGCAGGCCGTCGAACACGTAGTAGCGCGCGAACGCCGCCGTCGCCGGCGCAGTCAGGTAGAGCAGGGCGATGAACAACAGCGCCCAGAACCCCGACCAGCGCGCCGCCTGCACGTTCTTCACCGTGTAGAAGCGGACGATCACGTGCGGCAGTCCGGCGGTGCCGACCATCAACGCCAACGTCGTGCACAGCACGTTGACGCGATCCCACGACCCGGTGAACGGCTCGGTGTAGCTCGGGAAACCCAGGTCGCGATGGATCTGCTCGAGGGTCGCGAGCAGCGGGACCCCCGTGGCGGCGACGTTGCCGCCCATGCCGAGCTGCGGCAGCGCGTTCCCCGTGAGCTGCAGGCTGATCGCGACCACCGGCACGACGTAGGCCACGATCAGCACCCAGTACTGCGCGATCTGCGTCCAGGTGATCCCCTTCATGCCGCCGAGCGTGGCGTAGACGAAGACCAGCGCCATGCCGGCCGCGACGCCGACGTCGACGTCGACCTCGAGGAAGCGCGCGAACACGATGCCCACGCCGCGCATCTGGCCGGCGACGTAGGTGAAGCTGATGAAGAGCGCGCAGCAGAGGGCGACAATCCGCGCGCCGTTGCTCTCGAAGCGGTCGCCGACGAAGTCGGGCACGGTGAAGTGGCCGAACTTGCGCAGGTACGGGGCGAGCAGCAGCGCCAGCAGCACGAAGCCGCCCGTCCACCCCATCAGGTAGACGCCGCCGGCGTAACCGAGCAGCGAGATCGTGCCCGCCATCGACAGGAACGACGCCGCCGACATCCAGTCGGCGGCAGTCGCCATGCCGTTCAGCGGTGCGGGCACGCCGCGGTCGGCGACCCAGAAGCCCTCGGTGTCGCGCACGCGCGCGCGGAACGCCAGCCACAGGTAGAGGCTGAAGGTGAGCCCCACCATCACGAACGTCCACGCCTGGACGCTCATCGGCCGAGTTCGCGACGGTGGCGGCGGTCGAGGCGCTGCATCGCCAGCGCATACACCAGGATCAACACCACGAAGCCGACGATCGCGCCCTGCTGCGCGAACCAGAAGCCGAGCGGGAAGCCGCCGAGGGAGAAGCCGTTGAGCCAGTCGGCGAACCAGACGCCGCAGCCGAGCCCGAGCGCGGCCCAGACCACGAGGAGGGCGACGGTCAGGCGAACGGCGGCGCGCCAGTAGCGGGCGTCGGCCGCGCGCCGGAAGTCCGCGGCAGCGGGAACGTGCATGCGGGCCCGTTGGTTACGCATCCGTCCGGCGGGTGCAAGCACCGATCGGCGGCACGAAGCGGGTTTCGTTGAATAGCCTGTGCCGATCCATGGCATCAGACGGCATGCCGACGAGCGCTGCGACGCCGATCGAGACGCCTCCGCCGACCGCGGACGCGCTCGTGCGCGACCACGTGCCGGGGCTGCGCCGCTACCTGCGCATGCACGGCGTCGGACCGCACACGGCGGACGACCTGACGCAGGAGGCGTTCGTCATCGCCCTGCAGAAGGGCGTGCTGGCGCTGCCCGCTGCCGCGGTGGCGACGTTCCTGCGGCGCACGGCGCGCTTCCTGGTGTTGCGCCATCACCGCGACGATCGAGGTGCTGTCGCGCTGGCCGACGCGGTCGACGAACTCTGGCAACGGCAGTGCGGCGGTGACGACGGCGAGGCCTTGCTCGCGGCCTTGCGCCAGTGCCTGGACGCGCTGCCCGAACGCGCGCGGCAGGCGGTCGTGCGCAGCTACGGCCTCGCTGCCGACGCCCCCGCGGCGCGCGAGGCCGCGGCGGCAGCGTTGGGCCTGCAGCCCAACGGCCTGAAGACCCTGTTGCAGCGCGCCCGGCAGTCGTTGCGCGCGTGCATCGACAAGAGGCTCCCATGACCGACGAAGTGGACCCGCGGCAACGCGCCGCCGAACTGCAACTCGAGGCCGCCCTGCACGAACTGCACGGCGACGTTCACGATCCGGACCTGCCGCACCGCATCGCCGCATCTGCCGCACCACCGCGTCGCGCGGCCGCGAACTGGTGGATCGTCGGGCTGGCCGCCGCGGGCGTCGCTGTCGTCGCCGTGATCGCCCTGCAGGGCCAAGACCGCGACGCGAACGCACCCGCGACGCCGACGCCGGTGCCGACGCCGGCGCCGCCTGCCGTGCCCACCACGTGGATTGCCGACTACTCGGACAACCGCGTGCTGCAGATCGACGCGTCGGGCGACGTGCTGTGGGATCTCGACGAGGTGTTCGGTGTCTGGGACGTCGAGCCGCTCGCCAACGGCAACGTGCTGCTCACCGAGTTCTCGGTGAGCCGGGTGCGCGAGGTGTCGCCGAGCGGGCAGACCGTGTGGTCGTTCGAGGACCTGAAGAACCCCTACGACGCCGACCGGTTGCCGAACGGCAACACGCTGATCGCCGACGCCTTCGGCAGCCGCGTGATCGAGGTCGATGCCGCGGGCACGATCGTCTGGTCGTTCGCCGAGTCGATCCGGCCGTTCGACGTCGACCGGCTGGCCAACGGCCGGACCCTGATCGCCGACGTCAAGCACGACCGCGTGATCGAGGTCGATCCGCTCGGGCTGGTCGTGCGCGAGTTCACCGGGCTGCCCAATGCGCACGACGCTGACCGGCTGCCCAATGGCAACACGCTGGTCACGCTGCGCAACGAGGGTCGCGTCGTCGAGATCGACTCGGTCTACAATGTGGTCTGGGAACTTGCGGGGCTGCATTCGCCGAGCGATGCCGATCGCCTGCCGAACGGCAACACGCTGGTGGCGGAGAACCATGCGGTGCGCGAGTTCAATGCGGTGGGCACCGAGGTCTGGCGGCACGAGACGACGTGGGCGGTCGAGGTCGCGCGGCGGCCTTAGGCGCGCCGCAACCGCACGCCGACGAGCCGCTCCACCACCGCGAGCAGCACGAGCAGGGCGATCAGCCACGGCGCGAAGTCGGCCGCAGTCGCGGGTTCGCGCACCCAGACCGGGGTCGGTTCGGGCCACGCGCTCGGCGTGACCGGCGCAGCCCCCGCGAGCACCGCGAGCGCTTCGGCATCGCGCGGCGTCGGTGCCGGCGGCGTGACCAGGTGCTCGACGAGCAGCGGCACGGGCGCGCTCGTCAGCCGCGACGGCAAGAGGTGCTGGACCCAGCTCGCCAGGCGCGCCGGGAACGCCGTCTCGCGGCGGAACTCGGCGCCCGCTTCGCCGGCGAGATCCGCGGCGAACGCGCCGACGCGCCCGAGACCGCGGTTGCTGAACGCGAGCAACGGCCAGCCGTCGTCGCCCGCGATCAACAGCACTTGCGCGTCGAGCGGAGCGGTGGCGGGCACCGCGTCGCCGAGCGTCGGCCACGTTGCGGGCTCGGGTATGAGCAGTGCGGACTGCGCAACGGCGCGCACGACCAGCCGCGGCCGTTCCGTCGTCGGCGGCGACGGTGCTGGTGCAGGCGACGGATCCGGTGCGCCACGCGGTCCGTCCGCCCCGGGTCCACCACCGTCGCCCGACTTCGGGGCGCGCCCGGCGCGCGTCAACGAGCGCGTGACTTCGGCACTGACCAAGGCGGGTACCGCAGTCGCGTCGCGCACCTGGAAGAACTGGCCGCCGCCGTCCTGGGTCACCCGTTCCGCGACCACCAGGAACTGCGAGTCGGTGTTCTGGTCGACGATCGAGATCATCGACAGCGTCATCCCGTTGCTTCGCATCTGGTGCGCCTCAGCGCCCAGCGCCACGTCCTCTTCGATGCGGAACTCGCCGTCGGTGATCACGACGACGTGCTTCACCGCGGCCTTGCTCGGCTGCAGCAGTTCGTGCGCGCGCCGCAGGCCGCCGAGCAGGAACGTCTGTTCGGCGGAATGCGCGAGCCGCTCGATGCCCGCGCGCACCGTCGCCAGATCGGCGGCGTCGGTCATCGGCAGCACGGTGACCGGCTGGTTCTTGTTGCCGAAGGTGACGACCGCGACGGCATCGCCTTCGCCGAGTGCCTGCGCGGTACGCAGGGCACTGGTCTTGGCGAGGCTCATCTTCGTGACGCCGCCGCCGACGCGTTCGCCCATGCTGCCCGAACGGTCGACGACGAGGACCATCGCGATCGCGCGTTTGTCGACTACGATCGGCTCCGCACTCGGCGTGGTGCGGGCGCCAACGTCGCCGCGCGGCGGCCCGTCGGGCGGCTTCGAGCCCGCATCGCCACCCCCGACGCCGGGACCACCGGCCGTGGGCCGCCCGGTCCCGGTCGCCCGCGGCAACGGACGCACCGGCAGCAGTTCGGCGAGCGGTTCGCCCGGCGCGGGAAACGCGGGCCCGAGCACGAAGGCACCGCGCCCGTCGCGCACCGCGTTGGCGAGGATCAGCTGCTCGGCGGCGCCGAGTGGCCGGCTGACGACGATCGCCGCGAACGGCTCGAGCGACTCGGGCAACGTCTCGAGCGAAACGACGTCGACGCCCTGCACCTGCAGTGCGGCAGCCAGCGCCGCATCGCCGCCGACGACCAGCACCGGCGTCGCCGGCGCGATCGCCAGCGTTCCGACCGCGCGCAGTTCGTGCCCGGCGACGTTTGCAGCCCACTCGAGGCGATGGACGCCGGCGGTCTTCGGTACGAACTCGAGCGTGTGCGCGCCGTCGCCCGCGCCGATGGCGCCCCGGGCCACGACGACACCCTCGGCGAGCACGCGCAGTTCGCCCGCGATCGGCGTCGCCAAGGCCGGCGACACGAACTCGAGCAGCACGGGCCGCCCCTGGCTCGCGAGCCCGAGGCAGCGCACCTGGATGGCGTCCGGCTGCAGCGGCAGCGGTTCGGGCATCGCGACCAGCGCGCCGAGACCACGTTCGTCGGCGGGCACGGCCCCGCGTTGCCAGTACAGGCGCACGTCGCTGGCCCGCGGACCGGCAGCGGCACTCGCAGTCAAAGCACGCGTGCGCATCGCCGGCACCGTTCCGGCGAGTTCCGAGCCCGCCGGGGCCGCCGTCGCGGAGCGCCACGTCGACTCGGGCAGCAGCAGGCAGGCCGCCGCGAACGCGAGCGCCACGCTCCACGCCGTCCAGCGCGCGGGCGCCGCCAGCTGCCGGCGCAGCAACAGGCCGCCAGCGGCGACGACGAGCAGAACCAGAACGACGACGATCACGGCCGGCGCGAAGCGGCCGGCAGGAACACCGGCAGCAACCAGTTGATGCGATCGCCGAGATCGCGCCCGCGGCCCGGATCCACTTCGAGCGTCACCGTGCCGCCGCTCCGCACCGGCAGCGGACCGATGTCGAGCGGCACACCGCCCGCGGCGTAGTCGCGGCGCTCGAACACGACGCGGTCGTCGACGACGACGCGCAGATCGACGTGCGGCTCGAGGGGCAGGCGCAGGGCGCTGTCGTCGAAGCCGACGCGCGTCCAGAACCGCGCCACGCCTTCGGGGACCACGAAGGTCAGCCGGCTACGCGCATGCACCCCGAAGCCCTTGGCCGCCGTTCGCCCGGCCGTGACCAACGGAGCGCCGAGCACGCTGTGGTCACGACGGAACGGGTGCACGACCTCGCCGTCGTGGCCACTCTCCTCCACCTTCGTCGTCGGCAGGTCGGCCAGGAAGACGACATCGTGCGCGAAGGCGGCGGCCGCCAGATCGGAGGCACGCAACACCGTCTCGACGCCCCCTTCTAGCCGGCAGCGCACGCCGTCGCGGGTCCACTGCAGCGCATCGACGAGCACTCGGTCGCCAGCGCGCGTCAGCAGGCGCGTGCCCGGCCCGGCGTCGCGCGCGGCGCCATCGCGCAAGCGCAGCGCCGCGAATTCGTCGAGACGGTACCACCGCGCCGCGTCCGCGCCCGTGGGTTGGAAGCGCACGCCCTGCTCACCGAACTGGTGCAAGGTGCCGGCCACCACGTCGAACCCGGTGCGCGCACGAACGAACAGCGCCTCGTCGACCTGTCTCTTATACACATCTCCGAGCCCACGAGACCGTACTAGATCTCGT